>NZ_LMEK01000022.1:0-1220 GCF_001426595.1 Variovorax sp. Root434 | reverse complement strand
CGAGTTCGGAGCGCGTATAGGGCTTGCGCAACAGTTCCCAGCTCTGCGGCACTTCGCGGTCGGCATCCAGCAATTCCGACGAGAAGCCAGACATCAAGAGCACCGCCAGCTGCGSAAAGCGCTGCTGCACCTCTGTTGCGAGCCGCGTGCCGCGCATGCCGGCGCCCAAGGCGATGTCGCTCAGCAGCAGATCGAAGGGCCCGGCGCCTGCATCCAGTGCCGACAACGCCTGCTCGGCCGTGGCAGCGGTGAAGACTTCACAGCCCAGCGTGGTCAGGAAGGYGTGCACGACTTTGCGGACGTCTGCGTCGTCCTCGACCAGCATCACCCGCAGGCCGGGCGGAATTGTTTCGTCGGTGAGTTCATCCTCATCGATGGGCGTGGCCGCGGCTTCTTCCAGCTGCGGCAGATAGAGCGTCACGGTAGTGCCCTGTCCGACCTTGCTGTCGATCGAGACTGCGCCCCGGGACTGATTGACGAAGCCGTACACCGCGCTCAGGCCCAAGCCGGTGCCACGGCCGGCTTCCTTGGTAGTGAAGAAGGGCTCGAAGGCGCGCTCTTTCACCTCCTCGGACATACCCGTGCCGCTGTCAGCGATGGAAACCGCGACGAAGCGCGCGGAGGCATCGCCGTGCGGGTCRTTGCGCTGGCCGYGCAGGGCCGTCGGCAGCGCACCGCACASCTCGGTGCGAAAGCGCAGCGTGCCGCCCTCGGGCATGGCGTCGCGCGCATTGATGGCGATGTTCAGCAGCGCGGATTCCAGCTGACCGGGGTCCGCCACCAGGGGCGGACAGCCCGGTGCGGTGTCGATCTCGATGCGGATGCGCTGGTCCAGCGTMCGACGCAGCATGTCGGCCAGCGAGTGCAGCAGCGCATGCGTGTCGACAGCGCTCGGCTGCAGCACCTGTCGGCGTGAAAACGCCAGCAGCTTGCCGGTGAGCTCGGCGCTGCGCCGCGAAGCGCGGATGGCGGCACCCAGAAGTTGCTGCGCATAGCTGTCCTGCGCCAGCGCAGGCAATTCTTCCAGCACCTGGAGGTTGCCCTGGATGACGGTGAGCAGGTTGTTGAAGTCGTGCGCGATGCCGCCTGTGAGTTGGCCGACGCTTTCCAGGCGCTGCGCGTGGTTGAGCGCCTCTTCGGTCTGCACGCGCTGCAAGCTGGTGGCGAGCAGGCTGGACAGCGACTCGAGAAAGCGCACTTCCTCGTCGCCGAAGCGCTTG
>NZ_LMEK01000021.1:0-1108 GCF_001426595.1 Variovorax sp. Root434 | reverse complement strand
CGCCCATCGATGAGGATGAACTCACCGACGAAACAATTCCGCCCGGCCTGCGGGTGATGCTGGTCGAGGACGACGCAGACGTCCGCAAAGTCGTGCACRCCTTCCTGACCACGCTGGGCTGTGAAGTCTTCACCGCTGCCACGGCCGAGCAGGCGTTGTCGGCACTGGATGCAGGCGCCGGGCCCTTCGATCTGCTGCTGAGCGACATCGCCTTGGGCGCCGGCATGCGCGGCACGCGGCTCGCAACAGAGGTGCAGCAGCGCTTTSCGCAGCTGGCGGTGCTCTTGATGTCTGGCTTCTCGTCGGAATTGCTGGATGCCGACCGCGAAGTGCCGCAGAGCTGGGAACTGTTGCGCAAGCCCTATACGCGCTCCGAACTTGCAAGGGCCATGGCAAAGTTGCTGGCCGGCCGTGCCTGAAGGCGTGCTTGCGGCGATCCTTACTGGAGCATTGCAGGCGCCGGCGCCAGGCAGCGCTGCACGAAGGCCGACAGTGCACCCACATCGGGAATCTGCACGTCGCGGCGCCCCTTCGTTGCGAACCCGATGACTTTGTCGCGCGCCAGCCGCGACAGCGCGCGGCTCACGCTCTCCARCGTCATGCCCAGGTAGTTGCCGATCTCGGCGCGCGTCATGCGCAGCGTGATCTCGTCGGTGCGCATGCCGCGCTCGGCCAGCGTCTCGGCCCAGTAGCGNCTCTTGATGTCTGGCTTCTCGTCGGAATTGCTGGATGCCGACCGCGAAGTGCCGCAGAGCTGGGAACTGTTGCGCAAGCCCTATACGCGCTCCGAACTCGCAAGGGCCATGGCAAAGGTGCTGGCCGGCCGCGACTGAACGCGTGATCGCGCCGATCCTTACTGAAGCATTGCAGGCGCCGGCGCCAGGCAGCGCTGCACGAAGGCCGACAGTGCACCCACATCGGGAATCTGCACGTCGCGACGCCCCTTGGTTGCGAACCCGATGACTTTGTCGCGCGCCAGCCGCGACAGCGCGCGGCTCACGCTCTCCAGCGTCATGCCCAGGTAGTTGCCGATCTCGGCGCGCGTCATGCGCAGCGTGATCTCGTCGGTGCGCATGCCGCGCTCGGCCAGCGTCTCGGCCCAGTAGCG
>NZ_LMEK01000020.1:0-1416 GCF_001426595.1 Variovorax sp. Root434 | reverse complement strand
GTGTAGCTCCAGCTGCCATCGGCCGCCAGCGTGAAACTGCCGTAGCCGTTGCTGCCGGCGGTGCCTGGCTGAGCTGTAAAGTTGGACTGTCCTGCATCGACATCGACGATCGTCAGCGCACCACCGGTGCTCAGGTTCGGCATCGAGGCATCCTCGGTCACCGCTCCGCTGGCGACGCCGCCGATCACCGGCACGTCATTGCTCCCGGTGATCGTCACCGTCACGAGCTGGCTCGCCGTGCCGTCGGAGGAAACCGCGGTAAAGCTCTCGCTGATCGACTGACCTGCACCCAACTGCTGGATCGCGCTTTGGCTGTTGTCGGCCGTGTAGGTCCAGTTGCCGTCGGCTGCCAATGCAAAGCTGCCGTAACCGTTGCTGCCGGTAGTGCTCGCTTGAGGCGCGAAGTTCGACTGGCCCTGGTCGACATCAGCAATCGTCAGCGCGCCGCTGGCCGCGAGGCTGCCACCGGACACCGCAACGTCCTCTTGCACCGTAGCGCTAGCCACACCACCGATCGTCGATCGTCACCGTCACCACCTGGCTGGCGGTCCCGTCGGACGAGACTGCAGTGAAGCTGTCGCTGATCGTTTGACCCGCGGCCAGTTGTTGGATCGCCGTCTGGCCGTTGTTGGCCGCGTAGGTCCAGTTGCCATTGGCCGCGAGCGTGAAGCTGCCGTAGCCGTTGCTGCCGGCGGTGTCCGACTGGGCTGTAAAGTTGGATTGGCCCTGGTCGACATCGGCAATCGTCAGCGCGCCGCTGGTGCTCAGGTTCGGCGTCGAGGCATCCTCGGTCACCGCCCCGCTAGCGACGCCACCGATCACCGGCACATCGTTGGTCCCGGTGATCGTCACCGTCACCACCTGGCTGGCGGTGCCGTCGGACGAGACTGCAGTAAAGCTCTCGCTGATTGATTGACCAGCGCCAAGCTGTTGGATTGCCGCTTGGCCATTGTTGGCCGCGTAGGTCCAACTGCCATTCGCCGCCAGCGTGAAACTGCCGTAGCCATGGCTGCCGGCCGTGCCCGCTTGAGGTGCGAAGTTCGACTGGCCCTGGTCGGCATCGGCGATCGTCAGCGCGCCGCTGGTGCTCAGGTTCGGCGTCGAGACATCCTCGGTCACCCCCCCGCTAGCGACGCCACCGATCACCGGCACGTCGTTGGTGCCGGTGATCGTTACCGTCACCACTTGACTGGCCGTTCCGTCGGACGAGACTGCAGTAAAGCTGTCGCTGATCGTTTGACCTGCGGCCAGTTGTTGGATTGCCGCTTGGCCATTGTTGGCCGCGTAGGTCCAGCTGCCATTCGCCGCCAGCGTGAAACTGCCGTAGCCGTTGCTGCCGGTAGTGCTCGCTTGAGGCGCGAAGTTCGACTGGCCTGCATCCACGTCGGCAATCGTCAGCGCGCCGCTGGCCGCGAG
>NZ_LMEK01000019.1:424-3657 GCF_001426595.1 Variovorax sp. Root434 | reverse complement strand
CGCGGCATCGCTCTTGCCTTCGCCCGAGGGCAGCGAGCCGCCAGTGACGGCGAGCTTGCCCTGCGTGGTGCCGTAGCTGTAGTTGCGGCTCGTGCCCAAGGGGTCGACCACGGTCGCAGAGCTGGAGGACGAGTAGCTGACCTGGTAGCTGTCCACGGAGCCGGCCAGTTGGGTGCTGATTGCACGGCCTGTGCTGTCGTAGGCGAAGGTGCCCCAGCGAACGCCGGCTTCATCGAAGATGCCGGTCAGTGCCTGGGGAAACGAGGCGTTCTCGTAGACGAAGTTGCGACCCTTGCCATCGGGGTACAGAACCGAGGCCAGGCGACCCGAGCCGTCGTAGGCGTAGGCGATGACGCGCGCATCCGGGGTTGTGACGGTGGTCAGTTGGCCCGCGCCGTTGTACGCCAGCGTGAGCGTGCGCCCGAAGCTGTTTGTGACAGAGGCAAGTTGGCCGGTGCCGTTGTAGGTGTAGGTGGTGACCCAGCCATTGCGATCCATCTCGGTCTGCAGCTTGCCGGAACTGTCGAAGCTCAGCGTCGTGTTGTCATCCGCACGGGAATAGGTCCAGGCTCCGGAGGAGAGTTGCACCAACGTGTCCGCGTTGTTGCTGGCGCTCCAATTGGCGGTGCCAGCAGCATTGCCAAAGGTCCGCACATAGCCTTCGCCTGTGGTGATGGCTACGCTCGACGGAGACGCGACGGGCGTTGCAACCAGCTTCGTGCCGAAGTTGTGCGACCAGACTTGGCCGAGGGGATTGCCAGCGCGAGTCGAATCACTCGCCCAATTGCTGCGGTAGGTGCGGGTGAAAGACAAGGCGCCGGGGCCGGAGTCGGACCAATCGGTTTCGGAGCGGTACTTCTCTGCAGTAGCTGGCGAGATGGGAAAGGGCGTACTTTCACCGTCCGATGGACGCTGGCACATCGACGGTGCTTCTGGAGGATTCGACCTCCAGCATCCCGCACTATCCTGCCCCCATCCAGAAGGACATTGAAGAACGCGAAGTAGTAGCTGGCGGGAGTACTGATTGGGTACTGTGTTGCATTGCGCCCCATCACGCGCGGACCCCGTGACGGTGGTTTCGACACAGAGCCTGTCCCCCTCGCCCGCGAAGTTACCAATAACTCCACCTTGGCAAAGATTCGGGGACCCGGCCGCCAGCGTACCGATAGGCACAGTGGAGACGGAGATCGAGCACAGCGAGGCCCCCCAACTCTCCACCTTATCCTGACGGATGCGAGCCGACATGGCCTCAGTTGCAGCACCTACAGTCGGGTAGTCAATGCGTACGCCGTTGAGCATCCAGTACCAGCCCAACTCCTGCGGCGGCGTGCAGGTTTGTCCGGCTCTGGAGACATCGCATGCTGCGGCATGAGCAGATGCCGATGCGACAAGGAACAAAGCCGCGGCTATCTGAAGTTGAACTCCCTTCAACCAAAAGCGCGAAGGCCACGTCTCTCGGTTGGTCGGCATCACAGGGCGCGTGATGAGGCCGCGAATCACCTTGCGCATCAGCGCGTTGAAAATCTCCACCGCACTCTCTCCCTCATGTTTTCTCGTGTGCATGCCTGAACATCTACATTGCCGCATCCACGGCCATTCTTGGCTGAAGTCTCAAGCCAGTAGTTGGCTCGATATGCCGGGCAATCCGTATGACGGCCATACGTTGGCCCCAGTGTCGGCGCGGGGTCAGCGTGGACTACTCTGAAGCGGGTGGTTTTTGTTTCTGCGCTGCAACGAATCGCGCTTCAAAGTCATTGAGCATGGCCTGAAGCTGAATCGATTCCGTCGCACCTGGCTCGATACCACCACCGTCCACGATGCCCTTGACCAAGTAGTACTCGGTCTCCGAACGGATCGCCCCTCGCTTTGGAAACGAGGAGGCCCGACCGAGATTCGCTCACCTGTGATCGCGAATCCGCTTGGAGTACGGCAATTCGATGCCCTGCTTGGCACAGGTAGCTTCGTAGAAATCCCGTGCGGCAGAAAGTTGCTCCCGCAGCATCTGAATTCCTACTGCCAAATCTTCCAAATCCTCTGATTGATTGGACTTCACAAGATTGGCCATTTCCTCCAGGCTGCGCACCAGACCATTCAGTGTGTCGCCTTGGACGACTACTCCTGGATAGTTGCGCTCCGGAAGCTGAACAACCGCAAAATTGATCGGGTCGCTTAAGAGTTCAAGTGTTTTGGTCATGGATTTCTTTTTGGTCCAGGGGTGAAGTAGATGAAGGGCTTATACGAATTTATAGAGTCGTCGCGCAAGAAGTCCTGATTGCGCCCCTCACCAAGACCTCTGTGCCCTTCCGGAAGCGAGCTTTCCAAGCTATGAATCTTTGAGTTTGTGGTGCGCTCAGGGATCACGTAATCCCAGTCGGACCCCGGCCTCGTTTTTCCACTCGCACGGCTTCCGACCAAGCAAATTGGTACTCCAGTTCGATCCGCGGCATTTTGGATCCTCCTTGCCTCTCCTGGGGTGATGTTTCCCAGCTTTGCTCCACCGCCAGCTATGGGTGCAATTCCTCCTCTCCCTCCACCAGACAGGCTGCCGCCTCGTCCACCGCCGCCTCGTCCACCCATTAGGGGGATTTCAGATAACTTGATATCACCTTTGGAGAGGCGACCACCAGTCGGAGACATGATGGCTGGCGGTGCCGAATTGGCACGCTTGTTGTCGCTTGCCAAGCCGAATGCGTCACTGTCATCCAACGGGTCCTCGTCGACATAGCCGAACCGATTCCATCCGCCATCGAGCCCAATCGGATCCGGCTGGCTGTACCGCCCCGTCCTCGCGTCATAGCTGCGGAAGTAGTTGTAGAACAGTCCCGACTCGTCGTCCGAGTATTGGCCCGGATACCGCAGGTTGAACTTCACCTCCGCGATGCTGGTGGTGCCCGGGTTCGGTGCCGTCTCCGTATTGGCGAACCTGTTCCTGGCCGTGGTGGGCTTGTCCTCTCCGAAGGCGCTGTAGGTCCATTGCCAGACGGCTTGCCCGTCTGCGTTGGTCAGTCGTCTCGGCGTGTTGAGGTGATCGCTGTGGATTGCGTAGGTGTTGCCGTTGATGACGGCCGCAATCGGCATCGGCCCGTTGCCCGTGGGCAGGTAGATGTAGCTGGCCTGCCCCGCACTGTTCGTTCCCCCGCTGCCCACCTCCGCGATCAAGCTGCCCTGCTCATCGTAGGTATAGGCATAACCGAGCTGCTCGGCCTGCGTGGTGCTCGGATTCCACAGCTTCG
>NZ_LMEK01000019.1:0-348 GCF_001426595.1 Variovorax sp. Root434 | reverse complement strand
GGTGGCGCCTGTCGTCGCCGCCGCCAGCCGCCCCTCGGCGTCGTAGGCGTAGCTGCGCAGCCCATCGGTGAGCATGTCGCCGTTGGCGTTGTAGCCGTAGGCCACGCTGGTGCTGCTGGCGCCGTTGAGGGTCTGGCTGAAGCCCGTGAGCTGGTTGCTCGTCGAGCCCACCGTGTAGGTGCGGCTGGTGGTCTGCCCGTTCAGCACCCGGGTGCCGCTGGAGCGGTTGCCGTTGGCGTCGTAACCGAAGCCTGCCGTGTTGCCCGTGGCGTTGAAGCCGGTGAGGCGCCCCACGGCGTTGTAGCCCACGCTCCAGGTCACGTCGGCATTGGCGAGGGTGCTGTGGGT
>NZ_LMEK01000018.1:0-4950 GCF_001426595.1 Variovorax sp. Root434 | reverse complement strand
CCACCCGGAATTCGAGCCGGTTGCTGTCGAGCAGCCACACCATCGCGACCTCGACCTGCAAGGCCGTGGCGATGATTTCCGGCACGTGCTCGAGCACCGCCTTCAGGTCGCGAGTGTCCACAGCGAGGCGACCCAACTGGGCCAGGTGCTCGCTGTAGCGGGCGCGTTGCAGCGCCTGCTTCACGCGCGGGTAGGCACCGATGTCGCGGATGGCGGCCACCACGAAGGGCAGGCCATGGTTCTGCAGCGGGCTCAGCGCGATCTCGACCATGACCTCGCTGCCGTCCTTGCGCTTGGCCACCAGCTCCATGTGCGTGCCCATGGGGCGAGGGCGAGGCGCGCGGCCATAGGCTTCGCGGTACGAGGCGTGGCGCGGGCGGATGCTGTCGGGCACCAGCACGTCGACGTTCAGGCCCACCAGCTCGTCCACCGCGTAGCCCAGCAATGCAGCCGCCGAGGGGTTGGCGAGCAGGATGCTGCCCGACTGGTCCACCAGCAGCAGCGAATCGGGGTAGGCGATGAAGAGCAGGCGAAAGACGCTGCCTTCCTCGATGCCCGACGGCAGGCGCCGGACGGGAGCGTCCGGCGGGAGGGACGGATCGTCCGAGAGATCAGCCATGGGACACCGGCGGCACCAGGATGTAGCCCGCGCCTCTCACCGATTTGATGAGCTGCGGATCGTCTGCGTCCGCCTCGATCTTCTTGCGCAACCTGCCGACCTGCACGTCGATCGTGCGGTCGAAGGGCGTGGCCTCGCGCCCGTGCGTGTGCTCCAGCAGGAAGTCGCGCGAAAGCACGCGGCCGGGGTGCAGCGTGAAGACATGCAGCAGGTCGAACTCGCCGCCGGTCAGGACGACGCGCTCGCCCTGCGGGTTCAGGAGGCTGCGCGAGGCGGTGTCGAGTTGCCAGCCGGCGAAGCGCAGCTTGTCCGGGGAGGCCGTGGTGGCTGCGGGCGTCTCCGGCATCAGCCGACGCAGCACGGCCTTCACGCGCGCCACCAGTTCGCGAAGGTCGAAGGGCTTGGTCACGTAGTCGTCGGCACCCACTTCGAGGCCCACNGGCATCAGCCGACGCAGCACGGCCTTCACGCGCGCCACCAGTTCGCGAAGGTCGAAGGGCTTGGTCACGTAGTCGTCGGCACCCACTTCGAGGCCCACAACCTTGTCGACGGCGTCGCCGCGCCCGGTGACGATGATGAGGCCGCAGCGCCAGCTCTCGCGCATGCGGCGGGCGATCGTGAAGCCGTCCTCGCCGGGCAGGCCGAGGTCGAGCAGCACGAGGTCGACCGGGTCGGTTTCCATCAGCGCCATCAGGGCCCGCCCCTCGTGCACCTGACTGACTCGGAAGCCGTGTCCCTGCAGGTAGTTGGCCAGCAGTTCGGTGATGTCGGGTTCGTCGTCGAGAACCGCGATGTGGGGGGTGTTTTTCATGCGCTGACGAGGAAATACAGCACGAATTTCCTGGGTGTTCCGGTCTGAGCTGAGCGTAGCACGCGCGCCGTGCCGAGGCATCCCATACCAGGGGTACCCTGCACGGTACCCGCAGGCCGTCTCCGCCGCGTTTTCCGGCCCGCGCGGGCCTCTCGCCTCAGAGGCCCAGCCAGGCCCTAAGCGCAGCCCGGCTGCCCACGCCCGCGCGGCTGTAGGCGTTGCGCAGGTGCACCCGCACCGTGGCCGGAGACAGGCCGAGCCGAAGGCCGACGTCCTTGCTGGAATGCCCCAAGCAGTAAAGCCGCGCGATCTCGGCCTGCCTCGAGGTTAGCGCGGCGATGCCATCGCGCGCCGGGCGGCGGCGCAGGGCGACGCGCAGGCCGCTTTCGTCGTGGCCGACCTCCATCGACCACCCGGCGGCTTCCAGCGGGCGCAGCGCACTCCGGTGGCCGGCCAGCCATGCCTGCGGCAGGCGCGGAGAGGTCGCGCCCGCCAGCGCCGCGAGCGCCGGCCAGGCGGCGCAGAAGGCGCGGTTGGCGAACAGCACCCAGCCGTCCGCGTCGGTGAGGGCCAGCGGCTGCGCTTCCTCGTCCAGGCCCTGGCGGGCGTGCGCATACAGCCGGTTCACCAGCAGCGACTCGCGGATCTGCGGCGTGAGCGCGGTCAGCGCGCGTGCGTCGCGCTCGGTGTGCGCAGGCGAACCGGGCCCGCGGTTGAGGTACAGGTGCACGAAGGTCTCGCTGCCCTCGAAGGGAATCGCCACGCCCATCTGGTGGACGATGCCATGGCCCGAGAGGAACTCGCGCCAGGCGGGCGGCGTCCGCTGCCAGCGCGGATCGTCGTCGTTGGCGAACGCGGCCTGTTCGGGCTGCGCGCGCATGGCGAAGGTGATGAAGTCCAGCTCCGCGCCGTTGATCCGGTTCCACTGCTCGCTCATCGCGGCCAGGTCGTAGCCGATGCCCACCGAGGAGACGAAGCTGCGCGGATGCCAGGTGTTGATGGCGCCGTGGTCGGCGCGGAACTCGTCCAGCAGGCGGCGCAGCAGCTCGTGCTGGAAGCGTTCGCTGCCGGTGGTGCGGGCCAGGCGCAGCAGCGACAGCGGCTCGGCTGTACGGGTGGGGCGGGCGTCGGGATCGGAGGGTGGTGTCCGTGAGGGCATGGCACGCGGGTCGCGATCGGGGGAGGCGGCGGGCGGGAGGCCCGGCCGGGGCGCCGCAGGCTACCACAAAGCATGGTATGGGCCGGGCACGCCGCGCCCGCAGCATCGATGGGCGGCCTCTGGAGCCGCGCGAGCGAGGAGAACAGACCATGAAACGCCAACCATCACCGCGCCTGGCGCCTGCCGCGCAGCTGCTGTGCGCCCTGAGCCTTTGCACCGTGCCTGCCGTGCAGGCCCAGGTGCTCAACCCCAATGTGTGTCCGGGCGGCACGCTCTACGGCAGCCGCGACGTCGGCGCGTATTCCGGCTTCAGCAGCGCGCCCGATGTGGTGCAGGCCGACTGCCACAGCAACATTGCCGGCGGCCCAGAGTCCCAGGCCGGCATCGACCTGTCCACGGGCAACATCGCCATGGGGCGCTCGACCACGACTTACGGGGGCAATGCGTCGGCCTATGGCATTCGTGCCCAGGCGGGCGCCAACGGCGCGACCGCCATGGGCCTGAGCAGCAACGCGAGCGCGAACTCGGCCACCGCGATCGGCTCGTTCACCGAGGCCAGCGCCGGCTCGGCACTGGCGATGGGCAACGCCGCCAAGGCCAGCGGCGAATCTTCGGTGGCCATGGGTTATCGCAGCGCGGCCTCGGCCGTGGAGGCGGTGTCCATCGGCGCGGACAGCGCGGCCAGTGGTGAGCGCGCCGTCGCGGTAGGCAGCGACAGCCAGGCGAGCGGCGTGCGCGCCAGTGCCTTGGGCGTCAACAGCAAGGCCCGCGCCGAGCGCAGCCTCGCCATCGGTTCCGACAGCGACGCCAGCGGATACGGCAGCGCCGCGCTGGGTTCGGCGGCGCGCGCGTCCGGCGACGGCACCATGGCGCTGGGCTACGCCAGCTTCGCCAACGCCGATGCGGCACTTGCGATGGGCCGCAATGCGTGGGCCAGTGGCCTGCGCTCCATGGCCCTGGGCGCGTTGAGCACCGCCAGCGGCGAGAACTCGGTGGCCATCGGCGCCCAGAGCAGCGACGGTGGCCGCGGCAACGTGGTGTCCTTCGGCTCCGCGAGCAACCAGCGCACGCTGACCAACGTCGCGGACGTCGAGGCCAGCGGCCAGGTCAATGCCGGCACGCTGTCCGTGGGCGGCGGTGCGGTGGTGGGCGGCCGGCTGGTCACGCAGGGCGGCATCGACAACCGGGGCACGGGCATCGTCAACGCCGGGCGCATCAGCGGAGTCGTTGCCGGAGATGTCAGCGCCACCTCGACCGACGCGGTCAACGGGGCGCAGCTGTATGGCGTGCGCACCACCGCCGAGCAGGCCCTGAACCTGGCGACGAACCAGGGCGCTCAGGTGATCGACATGACCCAGCAGCTGCAGACCCACACGACGCAGATCCAGGAGCAGTCGGTGCAGCTGCAGGCGGTAGTGAACGGCCAGCTGGGCGTGTGCACCGTGAACGGCGGGGCGCTGCGCTGCTCGGTGCCCGGGCAGGCGGCGGCCAGCGCCAGCGGCATGGGGGCCGTCGCCGTGGGCATCGGCGCCTCGGCGCAGGGCGATGGTGCCCAGGCCATCGGCCGCGATGCGCAGGCGCTCCACGCGGGCTCGCTGGCGATCGGCGACGGTGCGCGGGCCCTGGCAGACCCGACCACGGCCATCGGCGCGGCCTCGCTGGCCAGCGGCGTCAATGCCGTGGCGCTGGGCGCGAACGCCCGTGCCCTGGCGCCGGACTCGGTCGCGCTGGGGCAGGGCTCGGTGGCGGACCGTCCTTCCACGGTGAGCGTGGGCAGCGCGGCGGCGCCGCGCCAGATCGCCAACGTCGCGCCCGGCACCCTGCCCACCGACGCGGTCAACCTCTCGCAGCTGGAGCGCACGAGCGCGCAGTTCGGCGCCCAGGTGCAGGCGGTGCGCGACTTCGCGGCACGCGGTGTCGCGCAGGCCATGGCGATGCCGTCGGTGCCGATGCTGCAGGCCGGCCGCCGCTGGTTCGGCGCCGCGGCGGCCCACTATGCGGGCCAGAGCGCGGTGGGTGTGGGCTTTGCCTACCAACTGGACGACCACTGGCAGATGGGCGGCGGCCTCTCCGTCGCCGCCGGCTCCGGCGCCCAGGTCGGTGCAAGGGTGCAGGCCGGCTACCAGTGGTAGCCGGCAGGCGGGCGCGTCCGGCGCCGGCTACCTGCTCCAGCGCCAGTTCTCGATCTCGGGCATGTCCCGGCCGTGGCGCGTGATGTAGGCCCGGTGCTCCAAGAGCCTGTCGCGCAGTTGCTGCTGCACATGGCCCGCGCTGTCGCACAGCCTCGGCACGCGCGCGATGGCATCGGCGGCGAGATGGAAGCGGTCGAGCCGGTTGAGCACCGTCATGTCGAAGGGCGTG
>NZ_LMEK01000017.1:0-30665 GCF_001426595.1 Variovorax sp. Root434 | reverse complement strand
GGGCTGAGGCCCTTGGGGCATTTGCTCGCCCCAATGAAAAATGCCCCGCTCTCGCGGGGCATCTCGATCAAGTCGTCGGCAGACTATTTACACAGCCTGGAAAGCGGCCCTTTTTGCTGAAAGAATCCGTACCATGCTCGCCCGCACCACCGACCCTATCGCCGCCATCGCCACTGCCTCGGGCCGCGGCGCGGTCGGCATCGTGCGGGTGTCGGGCGCCAGGCTGGCGCCGCTGATCGACGCGATCTGCGGCCGGGCACTCAAGCCGCGCGAAGCCACCTACCTGCCGTTTCGCGATGCCGACGGCGAGCCGGTCGACCATGGCCTGGCTATTCACTTTCCCTCGCCGAATTCCTTCACCGGCGAGGACGTGCTCGAACTGCAGGCCCACGGCGGCGCGGTCGTGCTGCAGTTGCTGCTGGCGCGATGCCTCGAAGCCGCGGCCGAGCCTGATCCCGTCACCGGCCGCGCTCGCCTGCCCGGGCTGCGCGTGGCCGAGCCCGGCGAGTTCAGCCAGCGGGCCTTTCTCAACGGCAAGATCGACCTGGCGCAGGCCGAGGCCATCGCCGACCTGATCGACGCCAGCACCGAGGCGGCTGCGCGCAGTGCCGGGCGCTCGCTGTCGGGCGCGTTCTCGCGCGAGATCCACACGCTGCGCGACGCGTTGATCCACCTGCGCATGCTGGTCGAAGCGACGCTCGACTTTCCGGAAGAAGAGATCGATTTCCTCCAGAAGGCCGATGCCACCGGGCAACTGGCAAAGCTGCAGTCGCAGCTCGCGGCCGTGCAGCAGCGCGCGAAACAGGGTGCGCTGCTGCGCGAAGGCATCAAGGTCGTGATCGCAGGCCAGCCCAACGCGGGCAAGAGCTCGCTGCTCAATGCGCTGGCCGGCGCCGAACTGGCCATCGTGAGCGCGGTGGCGGGCACCACGCGCGACGTGGTCTCGCAGACCATCCAGATCCACGGCGTGCCGCTGCACGTGGCCGACACCGCCGGCCTGCGCGAGAGCAGCGACGAGGTCGAGCAGATCGGCGTGGCGCGCGCCTGGGGCCAGATCGAAAGCGCCGACGCCGTGCTGTTCCTGCACGACCTGACGCGCGCCCATCTGGCCGACTACGCCGCCGCCGATGCCGACATCCTGGCCGGCCTGCGCCAGAAGCTGCCTGCGAGCGTGCCGGTGCTCGACGTCTGGAACAAGCAGGACGCCGCGCCTGACGCCCATGCCGAGCATGGCATCGCCCTGTCAGCCAAGACCGGCCTGGGCATCGAGGCCCTGCGTGAACAGCTGTTGGCCATGGCCGGCTGGCAGGCCGTGCCCGAGGGCGTGTACCTCGCACGGGCGCGCCACGTGCAGGCGCTGGCCCGGGTCGAAACGCACCTGGCGCTGGCGGCCAGCCATCTGGCGGCGCAGGCCCAGTTGCTCGACCTGCTGGCCGAAGAACTGCGGCTGGCACAGAACGCCCTGAACGAGATCACCGGCGAGTTCGGCGCGGACGACCTGCTGGGCGTCATCTTTTCGCGCTTCTGCATTGGTAAATAGCGACAGCCGGTTTGAAAAACGTAAACAGTTGTAGCCGAATCTCCTGAGCATCGCTGATACTTCGGCTCACATGCGGGGGCCGAAGAAAACATGTCCATCCAGAACCTGAGCCGCGCCATCGCGGAGAACATCAACACCGACGCGTTTGCGTTGACATTCAACGTCCAGCAGTGGGAAACACTGGCGGGTTATCTGCAGCCCATCGATACCGGCGTTGGCGACGTGCTGATCGAACAGGGCACGCCGGACCGCTCGGTTTTCTTCATCGAGAGCGGTGCCATCAGCGTGCACCGCGTCAGCAGCAAGGAGCAGATGCGGCTGGCCGTGCTCACGTCCGGCTCGGTGGTCGGCGAAGGCTCGTTCTTCTCGCGCCAGCCGCATTCGGCCAACGTGGTGGTCACCGGCGCAGGCCGTGTGTGGCGGCTCACGGCGATCCGCTTTGCGGAAATGTCGAACCGCCAGCCCAACATGGCGCTGGAGATCGCGATGGCGCTCGGCGCCGTGATCGCCAAGCGCATGGCGCACCGCTCCAAGCGCGTCGCCGTGACCTGAGGCTGCGCTGTCCGCCGGCGGATCGATCTGCCACATGCGGGCAGGCCAGCCAGCTTTTCGTTTTGACCCCCGAGAGTAGTCAGTAAGCAATCCATGGCCTCGATCTGTCCGGTCTGCAGCACGGAAAACCGCGGCGGCGCGAATTTCTGCAGGAGCTGCGGCGTCAAGCTGCCTGCCGCAGGAGACCGGATTCCCCCGCCGCCGAGCCCCGAACGCGAATGGGCCGCCACCGCGCCCGCCCAGTTGCGCGCGCCGACCATTCCGGCGCCGCTGTTCGATCCGGACGAGGCGCTGCCCGCGCGCGCATCTTTTTTCGGCAGGTCGGCCGCGCGGCAGAGCGACGAGCATGAGCAGACCGTGCTCATGGTGCACGACGACGAACTGCCGCGGATACCCGCGCCGCCCGCTTCGCCGCCGGGCCTGGAGTCGACCTGGGCCCCGAAGCCCGGAACGAAAAGGAGGAGCCGGGTCAAAGTCCGGCAATCCGTGCCGGCCGAACGGCCGCTGCGCAAGCGCGTGATCCTGTTGTGGCTCGGTCTGCTGGCGGTCGCGGTGGCGATGATCGTCGCCGGTTGGTCCGGCAACGAGACGCGAAAGGCGCCTGCGGCCGCTGAGGAGGCCACCGCCCCAGCCACCGAAACTCCAGTGCCCGTGGCGCCGTCGTCGTCGCCGCCCGCCGAACCATCGCCGGCGGCGCCCGAACCCCAGCCCGCCGAGCCGGCCGTGACGCCGCCTGCCGCGGAAACCGCACCGGCTGCCGCCGCGGCGCTCAAGCTCGCTGCCAAGCCACGCAACAAGCAGGCGACCACTGCCGCGCCGCCGTCGAACACGCCCGAACCCGCTGCCGCAGTCGCCGCCCCCGCCCCGGCGCCGGCACCTGTTGCTGCGGCCGAGCCCCAGGCCATGTGCGGCGACCGCAACTTCATCGCCAAGGCGCAATGCATGGCGGCCCAGTGCTTGAAACCCGAATTCAAGGCCCATGCGCAGTGCGAAGCGGTGCGCCGCCAGCAGCGCATCGAAGAAGAAAAGCGCAACCCGACGCTGATCAACTGAGCTCGCCTCTACCGGGGGCCCCCCTGCAAAGCGGGTTCCGCGGTGTTCCCGAACAGGAAACTAGCCTTTTTGCAGGCGGTCGATGGCGATCGCCAGCGCGGCCGGCTTGCCGGACAGCACCAGCGTGTCGCCTTCCGACAGCACCGTGCCGTCGGCCAGCGCGCGCGGCTGGCCGTCGTGCCGGCGCAAGCTGGCCACGCGCACACCCAGCGTGGGCAACGCCAGCCGTTCCAGCGGCTGGCCCACCGCGCGCGCGCCCGCGTTGAGCGTGAAGCTGTTGAGGCGCTCGTGATCGAGTTCGTCGGCGTTGTCGTCGTCGGCGCCGTGGAAGTAGCCGCGCAGCAGGTTGTAGCGGGCGTCGCGCTGGTCCTGCACCACGCGGATCACGCGGCGCATCGGCACGCCGACCAGCGCCAGCGCATGGCTCGCGAGCATGAGCGAACCTTCGATGGCCTCGGGCACCACTTCCGTCGCGCCGGCCGCCTGCAGTTTTTCCAGGTCGTGATCGTCCTGCGTGCGCACGATCACCGGCACGTGCGGTGCATGGGCGCGCGTGTTGGCCAGCACCTTCATCGCGCCGGGCACGTCGAGGTAGGTGACGACCACGGCACTCGCACGCGCCAAGCCGGCCGCCATCAAGGCCTGCAACCGCGCCGCATCGCCGAACACCACCGAGTCGCCGGCGGCGGCGGCCTGCCGCACGCGGTCGGGGTCGAGGTCGAGCGCCATGTACGGGATGCCCTCGCGCTCGAGAATGCGCGCCAGGTTCTGGCCGCAGCGCCCGTAGCCGCAGATGATCACGTGCTGCGCGGTGTTGATGGTCTTGCGCGCGATGGTCGTCATCTGCAGCGACTGCTGCAGCCAGTCGCTGGCCACGAGCTTTCGCACGATGGCGTTGCTGTACATGATGATGAACGGCGTCGTGAGCATCGACAGCACCATCGACGCCAGCACCGGGTTGGCCAGCCACGGCGGCAGCAGGCTGCGCTCCTGCGCCAGCGTCAGCAGCACGAAGCCGAACTCGCCCGCCTGCGCCAGGTAGAGGCCGGTGCGCAGCGATACGCCCGAGGTGGCGCCCAGCACCCGCGCCAGCACCGTCACCAGCCCCAGCTTGAACGCCAGCGGCACCAGCAGCAGCACGGCCACCAGCAGCCAGCGCTCGACCACGATATGCCAGTCGAGCGACATGCCCACGGTGATGAAGAACAGCCCCAGCAGCACGTCGTGGAAGGGACGGATGTCGGTCTCGACCTGGTGCTTGTATTCGGTCTCCGACACCAGCATGCCCGCGATGAAGGCGCCCAGCGCCAGGCTCAGGCCGGCCAGTTCGGTGAGCCAGGCCAGGCCGAGCGTGATCAGCAGCACGTTCAGGATGAAGAGCTCCTCGCTGCGCCGCCGCGCCACCAGCGTGAGCCACCAGCGCATGATGCGCGGGCCGCCGTACAGCAGCACGCCGATCAGGAAGCTCGCCTTCAGCAGCGCGAAGCCCAGCGCCTTGGCCAGCGCCTCGGGCGGCGCGCCCAGTGCGGGGATCAGCACCAGCAGCGGCACCACGGCCAGGTCCTGGAACAGCAGCACGCCCATCACGCGCTTGCCGTGTTCGCTCTCGAGTTCGAGCCGCTCGGCCATCAGCTTGACCACGATGGCCGTGCTGCTCATGGTGAGTGCGCCCGACAGCGCCAGCGCGGTCTGCCAGCCGAGCCGCCACGACGGCGGCAGCCAGTGGGCAATCAGCAGCGCGCCGGCCGTGGCGATGGCCATCGTCAGCAGCACCTGCAGCAGGCCGAGCCCGAACACGTGCTTTCGCATCGCGCGCAGCTTGGGCAGGCTGAACTCCAGCCCGATCACGAACATGAGGAACACCACGCCGAATTCGCCCAGGTGCTGGATACCTTCGGTGTTCTGCGCCAGCGCGAAGGCATGCGGCCCGATCAGCACGCCGGCCGAGAGATAGCCCAGCATCGGCGGCAGCTTGAGGGAGCGGCACGCCACCACGCCGATCACCGCGGCGAGGAGATACAACAGCGTGAGA
Organism: Variovorax sp. Root434; assembly: GCF_001426595.1. Lineage (NCBI taxonomy): Bacteria > Pseudomonadati > Pseudomonadota > Betaproteobacteria > Burkholderiales > Comamonadaceae > Variovorax > Variovorax sp. Root434. The sequence goes on along the minus strand of NZ_LMEK01000017.1, from coordinate 25,488 downwards.
TCGAACGAAGACATAGGCGGCGATGCTAGAGCAAGACCCATGCGCAGCGCGTCGGGGAGGACACCGAGCGCCGGGCGTGGGGACATCGAGCGCCCCTCGGGGGGAGCGAGGACACGCAGTGCCGAGCGTGGGGGCAACGAGCGCCGCCGGGCCGCCCCAAGGCGCGAGCGCCCCCTTGGGGGGCAGCGAGGACACGCAGTGCCGAGCGTGGGGGCAACCCTCCGGCCCGTAAAATCCGGCAATGAGCTCCCGTCCCGTCCCGACCCCCGTGGTCGACCCCGAAGCCATCCTCGCTCGGGCACGTCTCACCTTCGACATCGAAGCCGAAGCCGTCACCGGTCTGAAGACCCGCGTCGGCCCGAGCTTCGTCGAGGCCGTGCGCAAGATCCTCGAAGTGCGCGGCCGCGTGGTCGTGATGGGCATGGGCAAGAGCGGCCACGTCGGCCGCAAGATCGCCGCCACCCTCGCCTCCACCGGCACGCCCGCGATGTTCGTGCACCCGGCCGAGGCCAGCCACGGCGACCTCGGCATGATCAAGGCGGTCGACCTGGTGCTCGCCATTTCCAACAGCGGCGAGGTCGACGAGCTCACCGTCATCCTGCCGGTCGTCAAGCGCCAGGGCGTGCCCCTGATCGCCATGACCGGCCGCCCTGAATCCACCCTCGCGCGCCATGCCGATATCGTGATCGACGCGGGCGTGTCCAAGGAAGCCTGCCCGCTCAACCTCGCCCCCACCGCGAGCACCACCGCCCAGATGGCGATGGGCGACGCGCTGGCCGTGGCGCTGCTCGACGCGCGCGGCTTCGGCTCGGAAGATTTCGCGCGCTCGCACCCGGGCGGTGCGCTGGGACGCAAGCTGCTCACCCACGTGAGCGACGTGATGCGCTCGGGCGACGAGGTGCCGCGCGTGCCGCCCTCGGCCACCATCAGCGAGCTGATGCGCGCAATGAGCATCAAGGGCTTTGGCGCCGCCGCGGTGGTCGAGCCCGACGGCCGCGCCTCGGGCATCTTCACCGACGGCGACCTGCGCCGCCTGATCGAGGCGGGCGCGGACCTGCGCACGCCCAAGGCGGTCGACGTCATGCACCGAGACCCGCGCACCATCCGCGTCGATGCGCTGGCGGTGGAGGCCGCCGAGCTGATGGAGCAATGCGGCATCACCCGCCTGTTCGTGATCGACGGCGCGGGGGTGATCGTCGGTGCGATCAACACCAACGACCTGATGCGCGCGAAGGTCATCTGATGCCGCTCGAGTTCCAGGCCGAGACATTGCTCGCCGCGCAGGACGTGCGCATCGTCTTCTTCGACGTCGACGGCGTGCTGACCGACGGCGGCGTGTACTTCACCGAACACGGCGAGACGCTCAAGCGCTTCAGCATCCTCGACGGCTACGGCCTGAAGCTGCTGCGCAAGGCGGGCATCGTGCCCGCCGTGATCACGGGGCGCGACTCCAAGCCGCTGCGCGTGCGGCTCGAGGCGCTGGGCATCGAGCACGTGCGCTACGGCACCGAAGACAAGCTGCCCGCCGCCCAGGCCATGCTCGACCAGCTCGGCTTCGGCTGGGCGCAGGCCGCGGCCATCGGCGACGACTGGCCCGACCTGCCGGTGCTGGCGCGCGTCGGCTTCGCGGCGGCGCCGGCCAACGCCCATGTGGAAGTGCGCGGCATTGCGCGCTACGTCACCCGGGCGCGCGGCGGCGAAGGCGCGGCGCGCGAGTTCTGCGACCTGCTGCTCACGGCCTGTGGCCAGTACCGCGCGATGCTCGACGCTGCCCGGGGCCCGAATCCATGAGCAACGTGAAACGCGCATGGAGCGCGGTGCGCGACGTCCTCGACCGCGCCACGATCTACCTGCCGATCATCCTGACGGCCGCCGTCGCGCTCGGCACCTACTGGCTGGTGCGCAACGCGCCCAAGCTGCTGGAGCCCACGGCCAAGGCCGCGCCCACGCACGAGCCCGACTACTTCATGCGCGATTTCGTCATCAAGAACTTCCTGCCCAACGGCGACCTGCGCAGCGAACTGCACGGCACTGAAGGCCGGCACTACCCGGACTCGGACACCATGGAGGTCGACAAGGTGCGCATGCGAACGGTGTCGCCCGAAGGGCTCGTGACGCGCGCAACGGCCGACCGGGGCGTGTCGAACTCCGACGGCAGCGAGATCCAGCTGTTCGGCAACGCGATCGTCATCCGTGATGCCTCCGTGGGCCCCAATGGCAAGCCCGCGCCGCGCCTCGAGTTCCGTGGCGACTTCCTGCACGCCTACGTCGACACTGAACGCGTCACGTCGAACAAGCCGGTCACGCTGATCCGCGGCACCGACCAGTTCACCGGCGACACGCTCGACTACGACAACCTGAGCGGCGTGGCGAATCTGAACGGCCGGGTGCGCGGTGTGCTGATTCCGTCGGCGGCCCCGGCCGCTCCTTCACGGAAGCGCTGAATGACTTCATCCCCGCTTGTCTTCATTACCGGCGCCTCGAGCGGCATCGGCCAGGCGCTGGCTGCGAGCTTCTACGATGCGGGCTACCGCCTGGCGCTGGTCGCCCGGCGCACGGGCGAGATCGAATCGTGGGCTGCGGCGCGCCAGCTGAGCGCAGACCGCTACCGGATCTACAGTGCCGACGTGGCGCAGACCGACAGCATCGTCGCTGCCGGCAATGCCTGCATCGCGCAGCAGGGGCTGCCCGACGTGGTGATCGCCAATGCAGGCATCAGTGTCGGCATCGACACGGCCGAGCGTTCCGACCTCGACGTGCTGGCGCAGACCTTCGCCACCAACAACGTCGGCCTGGCCGCCACCTTCCATCCATTCGTGCGCGCGATGGTGCAGCGCGGCAGCGGGCGGCTGGTGGGCATCGGCAGCGTGGCGTCCGTCCGCGGGTTGCCGGGGCACGGCGCGTACTGCGCCAGCAAGGCCGGCGTGGTGGCGTACTGCGAGAGCCTGCGCGGCGAGCTGCACAGCAGCGGCGTCAAGGTCGTCACCCTGTGTCCGGGCTACATCGATACGCCGCTCACGCAGGGCAACCGCTACGGCATGCCCTTCCTCATGAAGGCCGAGGATTTCGCCGCCCAGGCGCTGCGCGCCATCGAGGCCGGCACGAGCTATCGCGTGATCCCGTGGCAGATGGGCGTGGTGGCCAAGATCATGCGCATGCTGCCCAACGCCGTGCTCGACCGGGCGGTGCAGGGGCGCGCACGCAAGAAGCGAAGCGGCGAAGCCTGACGAACCGCACGCGCCGAGCGATCGGCCATTGAAAAAGGCTCCCGAGGGAGCCTTTTGTCTGTGCGTGCCTTGCAGTGCAGGGCTCAGTAGCCGCTGTTGCCGCCGCCGTAGCCACCGCCACCACCGCCGGAACGGCCACCGCCGCCACCGCCACGGGGGCCGGCGCCGTAGGGGCTGCGGAAACCGCCATCGCCACCACCGCCGCCGCCACTGCGACCACCACCACCGCCGCCGTAGCCGCCGCCACCGCCGGAGCGGCCACCGCCGCCACCACCGTAGCCGCCACCACCGCCGCCGTAGCCACCGCCACCACCGCCGCCATAACCACCACCGCCGCCGCCGTAACCGCCGCCACCACCGCTGCGCGGGGGACGTGCTTCCATCGGACGTGCTTCATTGACGACGACGCTGCGACCGCCCAGGGGCTGGCCGTTCATGCCGTTGATGGCGGCTTGTGCTTCCGCGTCACTGCCCATCTCGACGAAGCCGAAGCCCTTCGAGCGGCCCGTGTCGCGTTCCATCATGACCTTGGCGCTGGTCACTGCGCCGAACTGCCCGAAGGCCTGTTCGAGATCTCCGTCGCGCACCGAGTAAGGCAGGTTGCCGACGTACAGTTTGTTGCCCATCAAGGGACTCCTATAAACACATCAAGAAAAGCGATGGAGTCCCGGAAAGCATCACTCAAACGAGAGCCGTCGAGCCGCGCGAAACTGACCGATCACCGAACTTGCCCCCCGACCAAAATGAAGAGGGAGGCTCGTGCATTATGGGTGAAATAGCCGAAATGCAAGCAGGAATTTGCGTCTTGAGGTAGCACCTGTCAAAACTCCTGAAAGCTGGCGCCTACTTGCGGGGTGAGGCGAGGTCCTTGGTGCTACATGTAGAATCCGCCCGTCATTGGGGAGTAGCCGCCTTCCGATTTGCGAGAGGGGCCCGCGTCAACAGACTTGTCCTGCCCCACAGGACATGGCGCGTGCAGTGAACACACCTGGCGAGACCTTTGACCGTGCAACTTCGGGAATATGGCCGAAGGTGTTGCACGGTCAATTGCGTCCTTCGGCCCAAGGAACCCCTCTTCATCATGGAAGCTTTTCTGGTTGCAACCGGCGTGGTTGCGCTCGCCGAAATGGGCGACAAGACCCAACTCCTGGCCCTCCTGCTCGCAGCCCGCTTCAGGAAACCCTGGCCGATCGTCCTCGGCATCTTCGCCGCCACCCTCATCAACCACGCGCTGGCCGGCGCGGTCGGCAACTACATCACGCGCTGGCTTGGGCCCGATGTGCTGCGCTGGATCCTGGGCGGCTCCTTCATCGCGATGGCCGCGTGGATGCTGATTCCAGACAAGCTCGACGACGATGACGCCCCGGGCGCGTCGAAGTTCGGGGTCTTCGGCACCACCGTGATCGCGTTCTTCCTCGCCGAGATGGGCGACAAGACTCAGATCGCCACTGTCATGCTCGCCGCCCGCTTCACGCACGACTATTTCTGGGTGGTGGCGGGCACCACGCTGGGCATGATGCTGGCCAACGCGCCGGTCGTATGGCTCGGCGAGAAGATCGTGCGGCGCGTGCCGATCAAGCTCGTGCACGGCATCTCCGCCGCGATCTTCCTGGTGCTGGGCGTGATCATGATCATCGGTTGGTAAGAAGAGGCCGAGCCCCTTCGAGAAACACCGCGGAACCGGCTCCGCCGGGCCGCAGGTGTTGCCCCCGAAGGGGGTTGGCGAAGCGACACGCAGTGCGCGCAGCCTGGGGGATATACTTGCCCTGCGCCGATTTGCTTCAGCTTGCGGGCGCTTTATAAATCCAGCTAAAGACAGGCGCGGCAGACCCGGCTCGTTTTTGGCGAGGCCGGGTTTTTTCATTCATGTCGTCGTCACCATCCTTGGTCGTCACCTCGCAGTCGATGCAGTTCGCAGGCCCGCTGGCCCTGCGCAGCGGCGCGTCGATCAGCGACTACACGCTCGCCTACGAAACCTACGGCACCCTGAACGCCGAGCGCAGCAATGCGGTGCTGGTCTGCCATGCGCTCAATGCATCGCACCACGTCGCGGGCGTCTACGAAGGCCAGGCCCGTTCCGAAGGCTGGTGGGACAACATGGTCGGCCCCGGCAAGCCGGTCGACACCGATCGCTTCTTCGTCATCGGCGTGAACAACCTCGGCTCCTGCTTCGGCTCGACCGGCCCGATGCACGCCAACCCTGCCACGGGCCGCGTCTACGGCGCCGACTTCCCGGTGGTCACGGTCGAGGACTGGGTGGACGCCCAGGCCGTGCTGCTCGACGCGCTCGGCATCCGCACGCTCGCGGCGGTGATGGGCGGCAGCCTCGGCGGCATGCAGGCGCTCTCGTGGACGCTGCAGTACCCCGACCGCGTGCGCCACGCCGTCGTCGTGGCGAGCGCGCCCAACCTCACGGCCGAGAACATCGCCTTCAACGAGGTGGCGCGCCGCGCCATCGTCACCGACCCCGACTTCCACGGCGGCCACTTCTACGAACACGGTGTGATCCCCAAGCGCGGCCTGCGCATCGCGCGGATGATCGGCCACATCACCTACCTCAGCGACGACGTGATGAACGCCAAGTTCGGCCGCATCCTGCGCAGCGCCGTGGAGGGCGAGGCCGCGGGGCTCGACTACCGCTACTCCACGCAGGACGTCGAGTTCCAGATCGAAAGCTACCTGCGCTACCAGGGCGACAAGTTCAGCGAGTACTTCGACGCCAACACCTACCTGCTGATCACCCGCGCGCTCGACTACTTCGACCCCGCACGCAGCCACGGCGGCAAGCTCAGCACCGCGCTGGCCCAGGCCACCGCCCAGTTCCTGCTCGTGAGCTTCAAGACCGACTGGCGCTTCTCGCCCGCGCGCAGCCGCGAACTCGTGAAGGCGCTGCTCGACAACCGCCGCAACGTGAGCTACGCCGAGATCGATGCGCCGCACGGCCACGACGCCTTCCTGCTCGACGACGTGCGCTACATGGGCGTGGTGCGCTCCTACTTCGAGCGCATCGCCAAGGAGTTCCTGCAATGAGCGACCTCGAGCATCAACGATTGATCGCGGAGCTGGTGCCGCGAGGCGCACGCGTGCTCGACCTGGGCTGCGGCGACGGCGCCCTGCTCGACCTGCTGCAGCGCGAGCGCGGCTGCACCGGCTACGGCGTGGAGATCGCCGACGGCAACGTGCTGCAGTGCATCCGCCGCGGCGTCGACGTGATCCAGCTCAACCTCGACGAAGGCCTCGCGATGTTCGACGACGCCTCCTTCGACGTGGTGCTGCAGATCGACACGCTGCAGCACCTGCGCAATGCCGAGGTGATGCTGCGCGAGACCGCGCGCGTGGGCCGCATCGGCGTCGTCGCCTTTCCCAACTTCGCGCACTGGCCCAACCGCCTGAGCGTGGCGCGCGGCCGCATGCCGGTGACGCGCCGCCTGCCCTACCAGTGGTACGACACGCCCAATATCCGCGTCGGTACCTTCAAGGACTTCGAGGTGCTGGCTGGCAAGAACAACCTGCGCGTGCTCGACGCCTTCGGCCTGCAGAACGGGCGCGACGTGCGCTGGCTGCCCAACGCGCGCGCCAGCACTGCGGTCTTCAAGTTCGAGCGCGGCGGCGGCTGAACGCCACGAAGAACGCCGGATGAGCTTCACGCTCGCACAGCCCGTCCACAGCGAGCTGCTCATCAAGAAGAGCCGCTTCATCGGCTGCGTGCAGCCGGTGGCCGACCGGGCGGCCGCGCTGGCCGTGGTCGCCTCGCTGCGCGCCGAACACCCCGCGGCGGCGCATGTGTGCTGGGCCCTCATGGCTGGCGGCCAGTCGGCCGCGAACGACGACGGCGAACCCGGCGGCACGGCCGGCCGCCCGATGCTGGAGGTGTTGCGCCACCAGCAGGTCGAAGGCGCACTCGCGACTGTGGTGCGCTACTTCGGCGGCGTGAAGCTCGGCGCGGGCGGCCTCGTGCGGGCCTACACCGACGCGGTCGCGCAGGCCCTGCTCGGCGCCACGCTCGTGCCGTTGCTGCGCCAGCGTAGCCTGCGTTGCGCCGTGCCCTATGCGCTCGAAGGACTCGTGCGGCGCGAACTCGCCGCGGCCGGCGCGGTGCTCGACGGCGTGCAGCACGGCGACGACGTCGCCTTCGCCTTCTCGCTCCCTGAGCCCGATGCCGATGCCTTCATCGTCCGCCTCGGCGATGCTGCGCAAGGGCGCGTCGTCTGGCCGCAGGCGTAACGCGCTTCGGCGGCACGCTGAGCGGCGCCGTCATCGCGAGGATGCCGCGCGGCGCCAATGGCATCGCTTCGTCATCGGGGCCGCGCCGCGCCATCTCCGCGGTCACGATGCCGGTCGGCACCGCGAGCACGCCCCAGCCCAGCAGCATCATGACGGAGGCGATCGCGCGGCCCAGGTCGGTCTTGGGCACGAGGTCGCCGAAGCCCACCGTGGCCATCGTCGAGATGGCCCAGTAGATCGCCACCGGGATGCTGGTGAAGCCATGCACCGGCCCTTCGACCACGTACATCAGCGTGCCCATCACCAGCACCACCAGCATCACGAAGCCGACGAACACGGTGATCTTGCGCCGGCTCGATGCCACCGCCGACACCAGCGCGCGGTACTCCACCGAGTAGCGCGACAGCTTGAAGATGCGGAACACGCGCAGCAGCCGCAGGATGCGCACGTCGATCAGGTAGGCCATCTCGGGCGCGAAGGCCACGAGAAAAGTCGGCAGCAGCGCGAGCAGGTCGATCACGCCGTAGAAGCTCGTTGCATAGCGCAATGGCTTGTTCACGCAGCTCAGCCGCGCGATGTACTCCAGCGTGAAGAGAATGGTGAACACCCACTCGAGCACATTGAACAGCGGCCGCCACTGCTCGCGGATCGGCTGCACGCTGTCGAGGATCACCACCAGCACGCTGGTCACGATCACCGCGATCAGCGCCAGGTCGAACATCAGCCCGGCGCGCGTGTCGGCCTCGAAGATCACCGTGAACAGCGTGCGCCGCCAGCCGTGCGTGGGCTTGTCGAAGCGTGAATCGGTGGCGGACGACATGGCGCGCGAGGCACGCGCGGCGGAGAGGTTGTCGGTGTTCGAGCGGCTCATGGCGCCACATTGTCATGTCCATGGCCGACTTATTCGGTTACGCTTATTGCGCAATGAAGTGCCGCAGGCCGTGAGCGCGTTCTTACGATAGTCCCTTTCTTGAGGAGCTCCCCCTTGGCTACACAGTCCCCCTTCTTCGGCAAGCGTGATCGTGACACCGATTCGTTGACGTCGCGCCCTGCACCGCTCGTCGGTTCGGGCACCAATCTCTCCGGAACCCCCGTCAATCCCTCGTCGCTGACCGCACAGCAAGGCGGCCTGAACGCGGCCGCCGCACCTGCCGCCAAGGAAGGCGGCAGCAAGCTCACCGTCGGCCCGAACATCAAGCTCAAGGGCGTCGAGATCACCGATTGCGACACGCTCGTGGTCGAAGGCCTCGTCGAGGCCACCATGGACTCGCGCCTGATGCAGATCGCCGAGCAGGGCGAGTTCAAGGGCTCGGCCGAGATCGACATCGCCGAAATCCGCGGCGTGTTCGACGGCAGCCTCACGGTGCGTGAAAAGCTCGTGATCCACTCGACCGGCAAGGTCACCGGCAAGATCCGCTACGGCAAGATCGTGATCGAGGAAGGCGGCCAGCTGTCGGGCGAGATCAGCTTCGGCGCCAAGCCGTCGCTGCACGCGGCGGCTTAAGCCTCCACGGGAGGCTTCCATCCAAGGCGCTCCAGCAAGGCACCGGCCGCGGCCGGTGCCTTTTCCTTGGCGCCGTTGATGAAGTAGACGAAGACGTCGCGCTTCTTCGGCGATTCGGCCCAGCCCTGCGCGCGTGCGGCCCAGATGTCGAGCGCCTTGGGTGCGTAGCCGGTCTTGAGCTCGGCGTCGGCCATCATGAGCCGTGCGTAGGCGACATCGCCCTCGGGCTCCTCGAACGACGGAAACTTGTCGGCGTCCGTGAACACGGTCGAGACCTTGTGCTTCTTCGCGAGTTCCTTGTAGGAGGGCACGATGAAGCTTTCGTGCCGCACGTCCATCACGTGCCGCAGCACGCGGCTGCCCTCCTTCTTCGGCAGCAGCTCCAGAAAAGCCTCGAAGTCTTCCGCATCGAACTGCTTGGTCGGCATGAACTGCCACACGATCGGCCCGAGCTTGTCGCCGAGCTCGCTCACGCCGCTGTCGATGAAGCGCTTGATCGAATCTCCCGCGGTGGCAAGCACCTTGCGATTGGTAGTGAAGCGCGAGGCCTTCATCGAGAACACGAAGCCGGCCGGCGTGTCGTCGTGCCACTTGCGGAAGGTCTCGGGCTTGAAGGTGCTGTAGTAGGTGCCATTGACCTCGATGGCGCTGACCTGTCGGCTTGCGTAGTTCAACTCCTTCGCATGGGCGAGGCCCTTCGGGTAGAAGTTGTCGCGCCACGGCTCATAGGTCCAGCCGCCGATGCCCACCTTGATCCGAGTCGATGCTGCCTTGCTCACATTGCGCTCCGGGTTGAGATCGCCCGCACTCTACGCGGGCTCGCTGCCGGGCGCAAAATGCGTTTTTTCGTCACCCGCGGAGAACCCTTCGATGAACGCCCCCCTGCACCGCGAAATGCCCGCCGGCACGCTCGACGCCGAGCGTGCCCTGTCCGACGTCACCGCCCAGTGGGACGGTGACATCCTCAAGCAGCTCACCGACTACATCGCCATTCCCGCCAAGTCGCCCGGCTTCGACAAGGACTGGTCGGCCAATGGCTACCTCGAGACCGTGCTGCGCAACGCCGCGGCCTGGGTCGAGGCGCAGAAGGTCGAAGGCCTGAAGCTCGAGATCGTGCGCCTCGAAGGCCGCACGCCAGTGCTGTTCTTCGAAGTGGCTGCCACCGGCACCGACATGGGCGAGACCGTGCTGATGTACGGCCACCTCGACAAGCAGCCCGAATTCACCGGCTGGCGCAACGACCTCGGCCCGTGGACGCCCAAGTACGAGAACGGCCTGCTCTACGGCCGCGGCGGCGCCGACGACGGCTATGCGGTGTACGCCAGCATCGCCGCGCTGCAGGCGCTCAAGGCCCAGGGCGCGGCGCATCCGCGCATCGTCGGCCTGATCGAGACCTGTGAGGAAAGCGGCTCCTACGACCTGCTGCCCTACGTCGACGCACTGCGCCCGCGCCTGGGCAACGTCGAGCTCGTGATCTGCCTGGACTCCGGCGCCGGCAACTACGACCAGCTGTGGCTCACCACCTCGCTGCGCGGCATGGCCAGCGGCACGCTCAAGGTCGAGGTGCTGACCGAGGGCATCCACTCGGGCGACGCTTCGGGCCTCGTGCCTTCGAGCTTCCGCATCATGCGGCAGGTGCTCGACCGCCTGGAAGACAGCGCCACCGGCCGCCTGCTGCCCGCGAGCTTCCACTGCGAAGTGCCAGCCGACCGTCTCGCGCAGGCCAAGGCCACCGCGGCGATCCTCGGCGAAGAGGTCTACAAGCGCTTCCCATGGGCGCACTACGACTGCGGCGGCTCGACCATGTTCGCGCTGCCGACCACCACCGACCCGGTGGAAGCGCTGCTCAACCGCACCTGGAAGCCGACGCTGTCGGTGACCGGCGCCGAAGGCTTTCCGGCGCTGAAGGACGCGGGCAACGTGCTGCGCCCCTACACCGCGTTCAAGCTCTCGCTGCGCCTGCCGCCGCTGGTCGATGCGGCCGAAGCGGTGCAGAAGCTCAAGGCGCTGCTCGAGGACAACGCGCCCTACCAGGCCCGCGTGACTTTCGAAAGCGGCGGCGGAGCCACCGGCTGGAACGCGCCGACGATCACGCCGTGGTTCGAGGACGCGCTCAACAAGGCCTCGCAGGCGCACTTCGGCGCCTCATGCGGCTACATCGGCCAGGGCGGCACGATCCCGCTGATGAACATGCTCAGCGCCGGCTTCCCGAAGGCGCAGATGATGGTCTGCGGCGTGCTCGGTCCGAAGAGCAACGCGCACGGCCCGAACGAGTTCCTGCATGTGCCCTACGCCAAGAAGCTCACCGCCGCCGTGGCCGAGGTGATCGCCGCGCTGCCGGCCGCGCACCGCGCCGCTGCATCGGAGCCGGCGGCCGCTTGAGCGAGGCGCTGCCTTTGCCGCAGCGCGTGTCGCTGTCCACACCGGACGGCGAGACGCTCGCCCTGCGCCGGCTGCCGGCGCCCGGTCCGGCGCGCGCCGTGATCGTGGTGGTCCATGGGCTCGGCGAGCACGCGGGCCGCTACCACGCGCTTGCGGAATGCCTGCACGAATGGGACTTCGCCGTGTGGGCGCACGACCACCACGGGCATGGCGAATCGACCGGCGCGCGCGGCGGCCTGCCCGGCGAGCTGCGGCTGGTCGACGACCTCGCCCTCGTGATCGACGATGCGCGCCGCGAGAACCCCGGCCTGCCGCTCGTGCTGCTGGGCCACAGCCTGGGCGGGCTGGTGGCCGCGAGCCTGGTGGCGCGCGGGGTGCGGCCGGTCGATGGGCTGGTGCTTTCTTCGCCGGGGCTCGATCCGGGCCTGGGCGGTTTGCAGAAGGCGCTGCTCGCGGTGCTGCCGCGCATTGCGCCCAACCTGCGCGTGGGCAACGGGCTCGACGACAACTACCTCTCGCACGACCCGGCCGTGGTGCAGGCCTACCGCGACGATCCGCTCACGCACGACCGCATCGGCGGCCGGCTCGCGCGCTTCCTGGCGTACGAAGGCGCGACGGTGCAGCAGCGGGCCGCCAGCTGGCCCGTGCCGACACTGCTGCTCTACGCGGGCGACGACCGCCTCGTGGTGCCCGCCGCCAGCCGCGCCTTTGCCGCGGCCGCTGCGCCCGGCGGCAAGGTCGAGGCCCACTGCTTCGACACGCTGTACCACGAGATCTTCAACGAGCTCGAAGCCGACCCCGTCTTCGAGGCGCTGCAGCGTTGGCTCAACCGGCGCTTTCCGCCGCCGGCCTGACGGCGCGCCTGCGCGCGAGCCAGAGCAGCGCCGCACCCGTCAGCACCACCGGCACCAGCGAACCGAGGTTCAGCAGCCGCCAGCCCTGCGTGGTGACCAGCACGCCGGAGGCGAACGAAGTCACCGCCAGCGTGGCGAACACGCAGAAGTTCAGCGCACCCTGTGCACGGTCGCGCTCATCGGCGGTGTAGGTCGTGAGCGAGAGCGTGGTGCTGCCGGTGAACAGGAAGTTCCAGCCCACGCCCAGCAGGCACAGCGCCACGACGAAGTGGTGCAGCTCCACGCCCGACAGCGCGATCGCGATGCACCCGAGGTTGAGCACCAGCCCCACGCCCATTACCGGCAGCGCGCCGAAGCGGCGGATCAAATGACCGGTGAAGAAGCCCGGCGCGAACATGCCGATCACATGCCATTCGAGCACCAGCGCGGCATCGGAGAACGGCAGGCTGCAGATCTGCATCGCGATGGGCGTGGCGGCCATCAGCAGGTTCATCACGCCATAGCCCAGCGCGCCCGCGACGGCGGCCACGATGAACACCGGCTGCCGCATGATCTCGCCCAATGGCCGGCCCCCGGCGGGCCCCGTGCGCGTGGGCGCGGCGGGGAATTCGATGAAGTGCATCACCGCCATCGACAGCAGCGCCACCGCGGCCAGCGCGATATAGGCGCCCGCGAACGGCACGGCAAAGACCTGGCGCGTGGCCGTCGCGAGGTTGGGCCCCGCGACCGCGCCGATCAGCCCGCCCGCCATCACCACCGACACCGCCTTCTCGCGCCACGCTGGCGCCGCGAGCTCGGCTGCGGCAAAACGGTAGAGCCCCGCATTGGCGTTGTAGTAGCCCGCGACCACCGTGGCGAAGCACAGCAGCCAGAAATTCTTCGTGGCAGCCGCGTAGCAGCACAGCAAGGCCGACACCAGCGCCACCGCCAACCCGGTCTGGAACGAGCCGCGTCGGCCGAGGCGCTGCTGCGTGCGGGCCACCAGCCCGGTGCTGAGCGCGCCGCCGATCACGTAGCTCATCACCGGCAGCGTCGCCATCCAGCCGCGCGGCGCGATGCTCAGGCCCACCAGCCCGTTGATGGCGATGAAGGTGACGTTGTTGGTCAGGAGCAGGCCCTGGCAGATGGCGAGCAGCCAGAGGTTGCGGTTCATGGTGTGTCCCGTATCGCGCGCTGCAGGTCGCGTTCGATTTCACTGAAAACGACAGGCGGCAGGTCGCCCAGCGTGCCTTCGGTGCCGTCGAGGGCCACCGCACGCACAGTCTGCAGTTCCTTGCCGTCGGGGCTGTCCTGCACGAACCAGCCTTCTTCGATTTGCAGGCAGATGCGGCGTCCGCCGGGCACGGCCTTGTTGAAGCTGTCGACCATGCCGCCCTCGCCCACCTCGCGCTGCCAGCCGCGCGTTTCGAGGCCCATGAGGGCGGCGTTCGACACGGCGCGGCCGGCCCAGTGCGGCAGCTCGCGGCGCGGGCGCAGCGCTTCGTCGAGCACGAAGACCGGGCGCATCAGCTGTTCGAAGGGTTGCATGATTTCGTAGTCGGCCAGCACGGCGGCCCAGGCCGCTGCCAGCGACGGATCGAGGGCCGCGACTTCGAGCGGATGCGGCAGGCCGATGCGCGCGGTCTCGGGCAGCTTGACGGCGTCGTCCTGCAGGTCGGTCAGCTCGCCTTCGGCGCTGATGCGGAAGGTGCCTTCGAGTTTCCTGCCCGATGCGTCGAACAGGCCCCAGACCAGCGGCCGGCTGAAGACCCGCAGCACCGGATGGTTGGCAAAGAAGGGAATGAATTCGTCGGGGCCCCAGCGGCGCTGCGCGCACATCGCGGCCTCCAGGCGCTTGACCTGCGTGGTGGCCACGGTCTTCGCGAGCTTGCGCAGCTCCTTTAGCTGCGTGGTTGCAGCGGCGGCCTTGCCGGCGTCGTCGTTGGCGCCCGGCTTGGGCAGCGTCTTGAGTGCCTTGCCCCTGGCGTCGTGCACGACGGGCTGGAAGTTGTCGTCCATGCGCACTTCGAAGCTGCGCGGGCCGAAGTCGAGCGTCAGCCGGGCGCGTGTGTCGAGGCCGAGGTCGGGCACGGTGCGGTCGGCCAGCTGGTCGAGGCTGAGGCCGCGCTGCTCAGCCACTTCGCCGAGCATGCGGTCGGCGCGCGTGCGCAGATCGTCGTGGCGGGTCTGGCGCGCGAGTTCGGCCAGGTGCATCAGCGCGGCATCGCTGCCGATCTCGCCGAGCATCGCCATCGCGTCGTAGGCGCGCACGCGGTCGAGCGCGACGCGCCACTGGCGCAGCAGGCCGTAGAGCTGGCGCGCGGTCTCACCGTCGCCGAGGCGGCCCTGCAGCGTGAACATCCAGCGCTCCTTGGCCGGGCGGCCGTTGCCGATCCACCAGGCCAGCAGCGCGCGGCCGAAGCGCGCGAGGGAATCGGGCGTGAGTGCATCCAGCAGCCCGGCCAGCCCAGGATAGGGGGTGTCGGGCTTGCCGAGCATCATCGCCATCAGCACGTCGGGCACCACCGCCTGCGGTAGCGCGTGGCCGCCTGCCTTGAGGATCAGGCGGGGCAGCGTTGCCAGCGGCAAGGCCTTCGGCACCATGGGCAGGTTGTCGGGCAGGAGTTCTTCGGGCGCGATGGCCAGCAGCTGCGCCACCGCATTGGCGGCTTCGGCGCCGTACGCGTGGGCCTGGTTGCGCACCGCTTCGGCGTGGCCGGCGCCGTGCAGCCAGCGCAGCGCGGCCTGCGCTGCCTCGCGCGCGGGGCCGGGTTCGCCCAGCGCGACGGGAACGAGGCCGCGCGCGGCCGTGTCGGGATAGCGCGCGAGCCACTCGCCGGCTTCGCGCCGGACCCAGCGGTTGGTGTGAAAGCCCCTGGCGATCCAGCCGGCGAGCGGATCCCATTCGATGACCGAGGCCAGCTCGAACATCGCGCGAGAGCCCTGCTTGAGAAAGCGCGGCAGCCCCGGCAGCGCGGCAGCGCCGAACGCATGGAGGATGGGCCGCACGCGCGAGACATCGCCCGAGTAGAGGATGGGGGGTGGCCCGTGCATGAATACCGCGACAGCCAGCGGCAGGGGCAGGTGCCAGATGCATTCGGCGACGCCCCAGTGGTTGCCCGGCAGCGTGCCGAAGTCTTCCGGGCCGATCTCGCGGCCGTTCGCCGCGACGGCCTCGATGAGCTCGGGGCGCAGGCCCAGCATCCACAGGGCCTTGTGAACCGTGCCGCCCTCACGCACCTCTGCAGGTGCGTCGGGTTGGTTGCGCGCGAACTCCTTCATCCACCGGTCGGCGCTTTCGCGCGAGACCCGGAGTTCGCGGGCCAGCCAGTCTGA
The DNA here is from genome assembly GCF_001426595.1 of Variovorax sp. Root434. NCBI lineage: Bacteria > Pseudomonadati > Pseudomonadota > Betaproteobacteria > Burkholderiales > Comamonadaceae > Variovorax > Variovorax sp. Root434. Next base: position 9,982 of record NZ_LMEK01000017.1, on the reverse strand, counting down.
CGATTCGCCTGTGGCCTGCAGGTACTGCGGTGGCGGCAGATCGCTCCAGTGCAGCAGCGCCGTCGGCGGCAGGGGCTGCAAGGCCAGCGTCGGGATGACGGGCAGCGCCTGCCGGTTCTTCCACGGCGGGCGCCGCAGCAGCGCGGGCCAGGCATCGGCAGCGGCATCGGTCACCCCGCCGGAGCTGTCTTCCTGCAGGCGCGCGAGCGTCTTGCGCTGGGCGTCGTCGCAGGAGGCTTCCAGCGGTTTCTGCCAGTCGGGGTTCGCGGCCAGCAGCTCCAGGACCAGCGCGGCGCCGGCCTGGTGCCGCGCCGGGTTCGCCGACAGCAACTCGCGCAGCACGAACAACGGCCAGCGGGCCGCCTGCTTGACGAGGGCGTTCTTGCAGTCGATTTGCTTGACCTGGGCCACGAAGAAGCCGACGACCGCCGGATCGTGGATGGCCAGCAGGTCGGTCACGGCTTCCTTGTGCGGGGACGGCTCGAAGAACAGTTCCGCCGCCGCGGCGCCGTGCATGTCGAGCATGCGCAGCCGCGCGGCGCGCGGGGGGTAGAAGCGGGAGCGGTGGCGGCGAAAGAAGTCGAGGCTGTCGCAGAGGCTGCGTTCATCGCAGAGCAGGCCGCCGCAGTGGCCGCAGGGCCGGTCGTTGAACTGCGCGAGCGCCTCGCGCATGCCCTTGGACCACCGCACGGTGCCATCGGGCTGCGCGTCCAGACCTTCTTCCTTCGACTTGCGACTGCCCGCCATGCCATTTCCCTCGATTGATGCCAGCGGGATTGTCGGCCAACACGCGCGGCCAAAAAAAAGCGCCCTCGCGGGCGCATGAATTCAGGAGAAGACAGTCCTTCGGTCAGGACTGCCTGCCTTGCAGCAGGCCGCTGAGCGAACCCAGCAGGTCGTCGTGGTTGCCCAGACCCTGGTCCGGGACCTTGCCGTGCGGCGTGAGCTGGTCGATCAGCGCTGGCAGCATGGTGGCCAGCATCGGCAGCAGCGTTTGCGCATTGATGCCGAGCTTGGACGCGATGGCGGCAATGGTGTCGCTGCCCAGCGCGTTTTGCAGCTGATCGCCCGAAACCGGCTGGTTTTCTCCCTTGCCGATCCACGAGCCGATGACGTCACCCATGCCCGCCTGCTCGAACTTCGAGACCAGACCGCCCAGGCCGCCCTGCCCGCCGTTGTTGGCGAGCAGGCCGCCCAGCGCACCGGCCAGGCCTCCCAGATCGCCCAGTCCACCGCTTTGCGGTTGCTGCTGTTGGGCAGCGCCCCCGAGCACCTGACCGAGTACTGAATCGAGCAATCCCATGGCTTTTCCTTTTGGTGTGTGACAGACCGACAGCATTGTTAGGCGCGGCGGACCATAAGCTGAAAGTGGAACATCACTTTCAAACTGGCAACGTGACAAATTACTTGGTACGGGCCGTCCGTTTGGGGAGCAATGCGGGACTGACCCCTTGCACTCCCACCAGGCCCAGCACGGTGAGCAGCGAATTCTGCGCGCCTTTCCATGCGTCTGTCACGTCAATGGACTCGCTCAGTGAATGGAATCCCGAGGCCTTGCCGCCGCCGCCGACGATGATGGCCGGAACGCCCAGCGAGATCGGCACGTTGGCGTCGGTGCTGCCGCCGCGCAGCAGTGTCTTGTGGCCGAAGGCGCTGTTCGAGCGGACGGCGGCCTCCACGATCACCGAGTCGGGCGGCGTGCGGCCGCCGGGGCGGTTGCCGATGAGCTTGGTGCTCACGCTCAGCGTGTTGACGTTCCAGCGCTTGTTTTCCTCGACCACGGCCTCGTCGATGGCCGCGAGGATCTTCTTTTCGGTCTCCAGCAGCGAGGCCATGTCGTCCGAGCGGATGTCGATGGCCATGCGCGCGTCGGGCGCGATGGTGTTGACCGAGGTCCCGCCGCCCACGGTGCCGACGGTGAAGGTCGTCTTCGGGAAGCTCGGCGTGTGCACGTCGGCGATCTTCGCGATGGCGCGGCCCATGCCGTGGATGGCGCTGGGCACCTGGCCGAACGCGCCGAAGCTGTGGCCGCCCGGACCCTGGAACGTGACCTCGTAGCGGTGGCTCGCGGTGCCGAGCACCAGCACCGCGCCCGGCGGCGACGGCTCCAACCCCACCATGCCGTCGATGTCGAGGTGGTCGTTGAAGACGGCCTTCATGCCACGCAGGTTGCCGAGCTCTTCCTCGCCGACGTTGCCGACGAACAGCAGGTCGCCCACCGTCTGCACCTTGTTGTCGTTCAGCACCTTGAGCCACGACAGCAGCACGGCGAGCCCGCGCGTGTCGTCCGCAATGCCCGGCGCGTGGAGCCGGCCGTCGCGCTCCTTGACCTTCACGTCGGTGCCGGCGGGAAACACGGTGTCGAGGTGCGCCGAGATCAGCAGCTTCGGCCCGTTGCCCGTGCCCTTGCGCAGGCCGATCACGTTGCCTTCGGCGTCGATCTTCGCGTGCGTCAGGCCGAAGGCCTTCATGCGCGCGAGAAAGGCTTCGGCGCGCTTCTGTTCCTTGAAGGGCGGTGCCTCGATCTCGGTGAGCATCCTCAGGTCTTCGACCGAGCGCTCGTGGTCGGCCCTGACCGCGTCGAGCAGCTTCTGGATGGCCGGCGCTGCCATCAGTTGGGCATAGGCCTTGTCGACATCGGGGCTGACCTGCGTGGGTGTTGGGGCGACAGCCGGGCTCTGGGCGAGCGCACCCTGTGCAGTGCACACCAGCGCGGCAAGGACGAGAGGGGCGAGGCGCAGTGGACCTGGCGAGCGGGACATCGAAAGTCCTTCTTTTGTCTCAGTAGAGTAACGATTGTTTCTCAGGCTTTCCGCGCGCGCGTTGCGGAAAACACCACCTTGCGCGGCCTGCCTAGAGCCCGGCGAGGCACACCAGCGCGGCCAGCGCCGCGGTTTCGGCGCGCAGCACGCGCGTGCCGAGGGTGACGGGGGCGAAGCCGCGGGCGATGGCCTGCTGTTCTTCCGAGCTGCTCAGGCCGCCTTCGGGGCCGCTCAGCACGACCGCGCCGTGGCCATCGGGGATCTGCACCGCAGGAAGGGCACGCGTGCCCTCCGCGAGGCTCAGCACGAGGCGCACGGCGGTCGATCCCGTGTCGTGCTGCGCATCGAGCCAGCCCGAAAAGGACTGCACCGGAAGGATCACCGGCACGCGGTTGCGCCCGCACTGCTCGCAGGCCGCGACCGCGATCGCCTCCCAGTGGGCCCGCTTCTTCTCGGCGCGTTCGCCCGACAGGCGCAGCACGCCGTGGGCCGTGGCCAGCGGCTGGATGCTCGCCACGCCGAGCTCGGTGGCTTTCTCCACCAGCCAGTCCATGCGTTCGTTCGCCGGCATGCCGACCGCGAGATGCACGGCGCGCGGGGCTTCACGCTCCACCGGCTGGTGCGCGCCGACCGTCACCGCGACCTCGCTGCGGCCCATGCGCTCGACCGTCGCCGCGTATTCGCCGCCTGCGCCGTCGAACAGCGTGAGCGCATCGCCGGGCTGCATCCGCAGCACCTGCACATGGCGCGCGGCGCCGGCCGGCAGCGCCAGGCTGGCACCGGCAGTCAGCGGCACGGAACAGTGAAAACGCGGCATGCTGTGAAATCGATGGCGGTGGGCAGCCGTTTTCCTTCAGACGCGGCCGTAGGCGAAGCCGGTGAGGGCCGAGGTGCCCTCGACTTCGTCGATCACGCGCAGCAGCGGCGTCAGCTCCATGTAGCGGCTGGCGGTGGCGCGGATGTAGGCGATGAAGCGCGGCGTGTCGGCCAGGTACTTGGGCTTGCCGTCGCGCAGCGTGAGGCGCGCGAAGATGCCGGCCACCTTCAGGTGGCGCTGCAGCCCCATCCACTCGACCGCGCGGTAGAAGGCGCCGAAGTCCTCATCGACCGGCAGGCCGGCCTTGCGCGCCGCCGTCCAGTAGCGGATGGTGACGTCGAGCACGAACTCCTCGTCCCAGCTCAGGAAGGCGTCGCGCATCAGGCTGGCGACGTCGTAGGTGATGGGGCCGTAGACCGCATCCTGGAAGTCGAGCACACCGAGCGCGGGACCGTTGCCGGCCATGAGGTTGCGCGGCATGAAGTCGCGGTGCACGTAGACGCTGGGCGATGCGAGGTTGCTCTCGACGATCAGCTTGAAGCTGCGCTCCAGCCGCTCCTTCAGCTTGCCCTCGACCGCGATGCCGCGGTGGCGGCCGATGTACCACTCGGGGAACAGCGCCAGTTCGCGCTCCAGCAGCGCCCGGTCGTAGGGTGGCAGCACGCCGGGTTGGGAGGCCAGCTGCCAGCGGATCAATGCGTCGATGGCCTGGTCGTAGAGCGGGCGGCTCGCATCGGGCCGGGCCGGATCGATCACGTCCAGCATGGTCTGGCGGCCCAGGTCGTCGAGCAGCAGGAAGCCGTGGGGTTGGTCCCATTCGAGCACCGTGGGGGCGAGCACGCCGGCGCCGGCCATCAGCTGCGCCACCTGGACGAAGGGGGCGCTCTTTTCCTTATCCGGCGGGGCGTCCATCACGATGCGCGTGGGCGCGGCCGGGTCGGTGGTGTCGAGGCGGAAATAGCGGCGGAAGCTCGCGTCGGCCGAGGCGAGCCGCACCGTGTCGGGCAGCAGTCGGTGGGCAGGCGCGACAGCGGCCACCCAGGCCCGGAACGCTTCGGCCCGCTGCGGATCGGTCCAGGGGATGGTCTCGGCGGGGCTTGGGGCCAATGAGGCCGGGGGCGGGGGTGCTGTCATGGATAATCGATTCTACAAATCCGCCTGGCGCGGCAATCCCCCTTGGCCGGCTTCCGGCCGATGCGGGTTGCTGCCGGCCCCTGCAACCCGCCGGCCTGCCGCGCCGTCTCCCGACGATCCTTCGTTCCGAACCGATGCCTACGACCCAAAGCCCCCACGCTTGGCACCTTGTGCGCTCGCTGCCGTTCTCCTTCGGGGAGTCGGCGGCTTCCCTCGGAACAGCGGGGCGGGTGGCTTGATGCGCCGGCGTGTCGCCCTGCGGCGCTCCACCCCGCCGCTGCCGCTGGCCGTTCTGTCGCTGGCCCTGATGCACGCGCATGGCGCGTCCGCGCAGCAGGCCGGCAACCTCGACGGGCCGCTCACGCTGAAGCGCACGCCGCTGCTGACCGAAACCCTGACGCCCGCGGACCGCAGCCAGATGCCCAGCATCATCACCGGCGACCGCATCTCCGGCCGGCCCGACCTCGAGACCGTGGTCGAAGGCAACGCCACGCTGCGGCGCGGCGCGGTGTCCATCACTGCCGACCGGCTCGAGTACTACCAGCCGGACGACCGCGCCAAGGCCACCGGCAACGTGCGGGTCAACCAGGCCGGCAACGTGTACGAAGGCCCCGAGCTGCAGCTCAAGCTCGAGACCTTCGAGGGCTTCTTCAACAACGTGCGCTACCAGTTCCTCGCGAACGAAGCGCACGGCGAGGCCAAGCGCATCGACTTCGTCGACGCCAACGTGTCGGTGGCCCGCGAAGCCACCTACACCACCTGCCGCCGCGAGGACTTCCCGGGCTGGATGCCGGCCTGGCTGCTCACCGCGACCACGATGACCACGGACACCGAGGAAAACGAGGGCGTGGCCAAGAATGCGCGGCTGAGCTTCATGGGCATCACCACGCCGCCGATTCCGAGCGTGAGCTTCCCGCTGTCGAACGAGCGCAAGAGCGGCCTGCTGCCGCCCACCATCGGCATCGACAACATCAACGGCATCGAGATCGCGCAGCCGTACTACTGGAACATCGCGCCCAACCGCGACGCCACGTTCACGCCGACGATCATGAGCAAGCGCGGCGTCGATTTCAGCAACGAGTTCCGCTACCTCGAGAAGGGCTACAGCGGAACGATGCGCCTCGACCTGATGGGCAGCGACCGGCTCGTGGGCCAGCGCTACAACGAACTGCGCGCCAGCCAGCTCCAGCAGCTGGCCAATGGGCAGATCCAGGCCAAGGACCTGACTCCGGCGCCCAGCAGCACCAAGCGCTGGGGGCTGTGGGGCACGCATCACCAGGACTTCGATGCCAAGGCGCTGGGCCTGGATTCGTTGACCGCCAACATCACCATCAACCGGGTGAGCGACAACGACTACTGGCGCGACTTCACGCGCACGCCGTCGCTCACGCAGCGCCAATTGCCCAACGACGCATCGCTCAGCTGGAGCAAGGGCGACTGGAGCGGCATGGTCCGCACGCTGAAGTACCAGAACCTGCAGTACAACCTGTCGCCGATCGTGCCCGCGTACGACCGGCTGCCGCAGATCACGGCCAACTACAACAAGTACGACTGGCACGGCTTCGACGTGGCGCTCAACCTGGACTACACGCGCTTCCGCGTGAACACGATCCTGGCGGGGCAGCCCGGCTACGACGCCACCCAGCAGTCGCAGCCCGACGGCGACCGCGCCTCGGCCGTCGCCTCGATCAGCCGGCCGTTCATCACGCCGAGTTCGTTCGTCATTCCCAAGCTGATGCTGAACGCGGCCTCGTACAACTACTACCTGCCGCAGTCGGACATTCCGAAGCTGACGCTAAATGGAGTCCAGTACGTCAATGGCGTGCCCTACAACGCCAACTCGCTGTACTTCTTCCCGACCTCCAGCAACCGGACGGTGCCGACCTTCAGCCTCGACAGCGGCCTGATCTTCGAGCGCGACGCCAGCTACTTCGGCCGCGCCTTCCGCCAGACGCTGGAGCCGCGTGCGTACTACGTCTACACGCCGTACCGCAACCAGAGCATGCTGCCGAACTACGACTCGGCGGCCAACGACTTCAGCTTCGCGACCATCTACACCGAGAACGCGTTCTCGGGCGGCGACCGCATCTCGGACACCAACGCCCTCACGCTGGGCGTGACCTCGCGCCTGATCGATCCGGCAACCGGCGTCGAGGCCGCGCGCTTCGGCATCGCGCAGCGGCTGCGCTTCAGCGACCAGAAGGTCACGCTGCCCGGCGGCACGCCGGTGACCGACCGCAAGAGCGACCTGCTCGTGGGCGCCCAGATCAACTGGACGCCCAAGTGGAGCCTGGACACCGTCGTGCAGTACAACCCCGACACGCGCAAGTCGGAGCGATCCGCCATCAGCGCGCGCTACAACCCCGAGCCGTACCACAACCTGAGCGCGGCCTTCCGCTACCAGGCGCCCACCACCCCGACCGCGACCGACGGCAACAAGTCGATCGACGTGGGCTGGCAATGGCCGATCAACGACCTCTGGGGCGACAAGGGCAAGAACCTCGGCCCCGGCAAGGGCCAGGGCGGCGGCCGCTGGTATGCGGTCGGCCGGCTCAACTACAGCCTGCAGGACAAGAAACTCACGGACGGCGTGCTCGGTTTCGAGTACGACGGCTGCTGCTGGATCGGGCGCGTGGTGCTGCAGCGCATCACCACGGGCCAGGTGACGGCGAACACCCGCATCATGTTCCAGCTCGAATTCGTCGGCTTCTCGAGCATCGGCTCCAGCCCTATGCAGGCCCTGCGGCAGAACATCCAGCGCTACGAACCCTTGCGCCAACCGGGCGAGGCGCCGAGCCGCTTCACCAATTACGACTGAGACGACTGACTGAGCGACGCCATGAAATACATCCGTTCCATCATCACCCTGGGCTGCCTCGCGGCAATCGCTGCAAGCTCGGGCGCGCAGGGCTACCGCGCCGGCAGCGGCATCACGGACATCATGCGCGCCGGGCCGCGCCTGGGCCCGCCCGCAGCGCGTGCGCCGGCGGCTGCGCCCGCCGCGGCGCCCGTGCAGCGCTCGGCCGAATACATCGTTGCGCTGGTCAACTCGGAGCCGATCACCAACACCGACGTGCAGACGCGCGTGTCGCGACTGGTCAAGGAGAACCCCGACGCCGAACGCGTCCCCCGCAGCGAGCTCACGCGGCTCGTGCTCGAGCGGCTGATCACGGAACGTGCGCAGCTTCAGCTCGCGAAGGAAGCCGGACTCAAGGTCGACGAAGTGGCCATCGACCAGGCCGAGCAGACCGTGGCGCGCCAGAACGAGATCAGCCTCGTCGAGCTGCGCCGTCGCGTGGCCGCCGAAGGCATCGCGCTGCAGGATTTCCGCAACGACCTGCGCGACCAGCTGCTGCTCACGCGCCTGCGCGATCGCGAGGTCGAATCGAAGGTCAAGATCAGCGACGCCGAGGCTGACGAATACCTGCGCGACCAGCGCAACCTCGCCGTCAAGAATGCGGCGCTGGAAAATCTCAACCTCGCGCAGGTGCTGGTGGCCGTTCCCGAGAACGCCACCGACGCGCAGGTGGCCGCCGCGCAGAAGAAGGCACAGGACCTCGCCCAGCGCGCCCGCTTCGGCGAAGACTTCGCCAAGCTGGTGCGCGAGAACTCCGATTCGCCCGACCGCGCCAATGGCGGCGCCATCGGCATGCGCAGTGCCGATCGCTATCCCTCGCTGTTCGTCGAAGCCACGCAATCGACGGCGGTGAACGGCATCGCCGGGCCGGTGCGCTCCAGCGCCGGCTTCCACGTGCTCAAGGTGCTGGCCAAGGCCCAGATCGGCTCTGGCGACGCGACGGTCACGCAGACGCAGGTGCGCCACATCCTGCTGCTCAACGATCCCAAGCGCACCACGGCGCAGGCGGTGGCGCAGCTGGCCGAATTCAAGCGCCGTGTGCAGGCCGGCACCGCCGACTTCGCCGGCCTGGCCCGCGACAACTCGCAGGACGCCAGCGCCAAGACAGGCGGCGACCTCGGCTGGTCGCGCCCGGGCCAGTTCGTGCCCGAATTCGAGGAGGCCATGGACCGGCTCGCGCCGGGCCAGATCAGCGACCCCGTGGTGTCGCGCTTCGGCGTGCACCTGATCCAGGTGGTCGGCCGCCGCGACGCCAAGCTCAGCCAGTCGGAGCAGCGCGAAGCCGCGCGCGCCGCGCTGCGCGAACAACGCGTGGACGAAGCCTTCACCACCTGGGTGCAGGAAGTGCGTGCGCGCGCCTACGTCGAATACCGCGACCCGCCCCAGTCTTGATGTGGCACACCCCCAGGCTGCGCGCACTTCGTGTCGCTTCGCCCACCCCCTTGCAGGGGGCAACGCCAGCGGCCCGGCAAAGCCGGTTCCGCGGCGTTCCTGGCGTAACTTCCCTTTTTCCTCGTTGACGGTGGCTTGACGGCATGGCTCAGCACATCGCGAGGAAGCGATTCGGGCAGCATTTCCTGTCCGACGGGGGGATCATCGATGCGATCGTGAGCGAGATCGCACCGCAGCCCGGCGATCCGATGGTCGAGATCGGCCCGGGGCTTGCGGCGCTGACGCAGCCGCTGGTCGAGCGGCTCGGCCGCCTGACGGTCATCGAGCTCGACCGTGACCTGGCCAAGCGGCTGCGCGAGCATTCGCAGCTCGACGTCATCGAATCCGACGTGTTGAAGGTGGATTTCGCCGAACTCGCGGCCAAGGCGTCGAAACCCCTGCGCGTGGTGGGCAACCTGCCTTACAACATCTCCACGCCCATCCTGTTCCACCTGCTGGGCTATGCCCACCTGGTCGCCGACCAGCACTTCATGCTGCAAAAGGAAGTGATCGACCGCATGGTGGCGAAACCCGCCACCTCGGACTACAGCCGCCTGAGCGTGATGCTGCAGTGGCGCTATGAGATGGAAAACGTGCTGTTCGTGCCGCCCGAGAGCTTCGACCCGCCGCCGCGCGTGGACAGCGCCGTGGTGCGCATGGTGCCGCTGGCCGAACCGCCGGCCGTGGATGCGGCGCGGCTCGGCGAGATCGTGCAGGTGGCTTTCAGCCAGCGCCGCAAGATCCTGCGGCACACGCTGGGCAAGTGGCTTGAGGAACATGGCTTCGATGGGGCGTTCGACCCCCAGCGCCGTGCCGAAGAAGTGCCGGTAGCCGAATACGTGGCATTGGCCCAAGCCGTCCCCCATTGAAAAAGCCCCGCAGAACAGTCTGTGTAAATAGTCGGCGTTGAGTCTGCCTTGAATGCCCTTCAGACGTTGGTCTGGAGGGCATTTTTCATTGGAGAGCGATCAATGGGACATC
>NZ_LMEK01000016.1:0-65238 GCF_001426595.1 Variovorax sp. Root434 | reverse complement strand
GGCGCGCCCATTCCCACCGGCAACCGGCTCGAGCTGTTCCTGGGCGCGGCCATCGGCGCCATCACCTTCAGCGGCTCGGTCATCGCCTTCGGCAAGCTTTCGGGCACCTACAAGTTCCGCCTGTTCCAGGGCGCGCCGGTGCAGTTCGCGGGCCAGCACATGCTGAACCTCGTGCTCGGCCTGGCCATGATCGGGCTGGGGCTGGTGTTCATGTTCACCGARAGCTGGCCGGCCTTCTTCGCGATGCTGGCGCTGGCCTTCGTGATGGGCGTGCTCATCATCATCCCGATCGGCGGCGCGGACATGCCGGTGGTGGTGTCGATGCTCAACAGCTACTCGGGCTGGGCGGCCGCGGGYATCGGCTTCAGCCTGAACAACGCGATGCTGATCGTGGCGGGCAGTCTGGTGGGCTCTTCGGGCGCGATCCTGAGCTACATCATGTGCAAGGCGATGAACCGCTCGTTCTTCAACGTGATCCTGGGCGGCTTCGGCGGCGAGGCGGTCAGCGCGGGTGGCGGCGCGAAGGAGCAGCGTCCGGTCAAGAGCGGCAGCGCCGACGACGCGGCCTACATGCTGTCCAACGCCGAGACCGTGATCATCGTGCCGGGCTACGGCCTGGCGGTGGCGCGGGCGCAGCATGCGGTCAACGAGCTGGCCGAGAAGCTCACGCACAAGGGCGTGACCGTGAAGTACGCGATCCACCCGGTGGCCGGGCGCATGCCGGGCCACATGAACGTGCTGCTGGCCGAGGCCGAGGTGCCGTACGACCAGGTGTTCGAGATGGAGGACATCAACGGCGAGTTCGCGCAGGCCGACGTGGCGATCATCCTGGGCGCCAACGACGTGGTGAACCCGGCCGCGCTCACCAAGGGCACGCCGATCTANGAACGAGCTGGCCGAGAAGCTCACGCACAAGGGCGTGACCGTGAAGTACGCGATCCACCCGGTGGCCGGGCGCATGCCGGGCCACATGAACGTGCTGCTGGCCGAGGCCGAGGTGCCGTACGACCAGGTGTTCGAGATGGAAGACATCAACGGCGAGTTCGCGCAGGCCGACGTGGCGATCATCCTGGGCGCCAACGACGTGGTGAACCCGGCCGCGCTCACCAAGGGCACGCCGATCTACGGCATGCCGATCCTGGAGGCCTACAAGGCCAAGACCGTCATCGTGAACAAGCGCTCCATGGCCGCCGGCTATGCGGGCCTGGACAACGAGCTGTTCTACATGGACAAGACGATGATGGTCNCTACAAGGCCAAGACCGTCATCGTGAACAAGCGCTCCATGGCCGCCGGCTATGCGGGCCTGGACAACGAGCTGTTCTACATGGACAAGACGATGATGGTGTTCGGAGATGCGAAGAAGGTGGTCGAGGACATGGGAAAGGCGATCGATTGAAGTTCGTCACGAACCGAGCATGCCGTCTGCATGCGATCGCCGTAAAAGATGATGCAAGAAAGAAACCACGAAAACCTGATTCGCCTTGTGAGCACGCAATCGGCGCGAAGAATCCTGGAAGACTTAATCCCCGAGATTCAAAGACAACTTGGTGTTCGGATAGAGGCAGGCTTCATCGGTGTGTCTGTCCTCAACAAGATCGGGACGCGAACGATCGAAGCCGACGTATTCGTCGGCCCCTCGGACACTGTCGGCCAGTATGTCATGGAGCGTCGCCCCCTGAGCTTCTCGCGCGTCGGCCTCGCCATCTCGCGCAGCGGCGCGGCCTTCAGGTCGTCAGAGCCGCTCCCCGATGTTTCAAGCCTCGGCAAGTGCCTTGAATTTCTCGAGAAAGCCGAATCGGTTGCCTACTCCGAGGGGATCAGCGGAAAGCATCTGCTCGAAGTTCTCGCGAAATATGGTTTGGATGAGGCTGTTGGCAAGAAGCGTGTGCTGCCAGAGACGGGCGGGTCCGCCGCGACCTGCGTCGTGCTTGGCCTTGCGGATGTGGGAATTCAGCAGGTGAGCGAGATGATTTCTGTCGACGGCGTGACGATCGTCGAATTGCCCGGAGAACTAAGCAAGGTTGCCAGCTACGAAGCCGTCGCAAGGCGAACAGGGGATTCCAACGGCGGAGCGGCACGAATCTTGGACTACCTGACCTCGGGCAGCTTCAGGAACACATTGGGAAGTTACGGCCTGCTTCCCCCGAGCCTGCGCGAAGGCTATCTTTCTACCAAGGAGTAATCGATGAAGTTGACTTTGCCATATCTCATGATTGCGGCAGCCCTGCTGACCCAGGGCGGAACGGATGCGGCCCGCGCCGCGGGCGTCGCAATGCCGATGCTTGTTGCGACACCCGAGCAACTCTCCGTGACCCAGAGCGCGTCGAACACGGTCGGCGTCTCCCAGGTCAGTGGCCAGAGCGCGACCGTGATCTATGGCGATCCGACGAAGGCAGGGCTCTACACGGTCCTGCTTCGCCTCGAGCCGCATAAGCGCATCATGCCGCTGTCGCATCCCGATTCCCGCTTCGTCACGGTCCTGTCGGGAAAGTTCTACGTCGGGTTTGGCGACGCCTACGATGAAACCAAACTCAAGACGTTACCGCCAGGTGGCATTTACACCGAACCGGCCAATGCCAACCATTTCGGTGAAACGCTGGATGAGCCGACTATCGTCGCGATCACCGGATATGGGCCAAGCGGAACCACTTACGCGAATCCCGCCGATGCGCCAGAAGCAGCGAAGCAGGCCCACTGAGACCGAACAGGATGGGGCGGTGAGTCCATAAGAGCTTGCGTGGTGCTCGGTGTTCCGTCAGCAGGCTGCCGCCGTGAAGGCATCCATGAGCAGGGCCGATCAATACATGAGAAGTCCTCGTTTGACGGCCGCCGCTGCGCCACCGATAGTGCCAGCAGAACAAGGAGACCCCGGTATGAAGCTATCGATCTCACATCTGGCTGGCGCGCTGCTGGCCGTGGCCTTCGCCTCGGGCGGTGCTGCCGCGACCTTGGGCGGTCCTTTGCGACTGGCCGACGAAGGCAGTTTCTTCGTCGGTGGAAGGACGATAGAGACGCCCCACGCCGGTACATCGCCCGCGGGGGTGGTTCCGCCCGGCAGGATAGTGGTCGACCAGATGTACGTGCAGTACCGCATTCCCGAAGGCTCTGCAGGCCGGGTCCCGATCGTGCTGGTGCATGGAGGCGGGCTCACCGGCGCGAGCTACGAGACCACGCCGGACGGGCGAGAGGGCTGGGCCACGTACCTCGTTCGCAAGGGCCATCCGGTGTACGTGGTCGACACGCCTGGGCGCGGACGTTCGGGCTTTGACGCGAGTCCCTTCAATGAAGCGAAAGCCAAGGGGGATGTGAAGCCGTTGCCCTCCAACGTGCTGATGGTGACCAGTGAACTCGCCTGGACCTTGTTCCGATTCGGCCCGAGCTACGGTAAGCCGTTCGCGGACACCCAGTTCCCGATCGAGGCGGTCGGCAGCTTCGCTGCCCAGGGCGTTCCCTTCGCCGAGGCAACGCTGGAAGGCGGAGCCATGCAGACGGCTCCCCGCGCGCTCGCCGCGCTTCTGGACAGGATCGGCCCCGCCGTGGTCGTCGTTCATTCGCTCGCCGGCCCGTTCGCTGACGCGGTCGTCTCGATGCGGCCGAAGCTGGTTCGCGCGGTGGTCAACATCGAGGGGGCGCAATCGGTCGTTCCCACCGATGCCCAGATCGCGGCATACGCCGGAATCCCCGTGCTCGAACTGTTCGGCGACCATCTCGACGCGCCGGTGTTCACCGCCAGGTCGCGACTCGAAGCCCGCCGGGCGGTCGTGGAGCGGATCAACGGCAACACAGGGGGCAGAGCCTCGCTGGTCACCTTGCCGAGCGTCGGCATCCGTGGCAACTCGCACATGATGATGCAGGACAGGAACAACCTCGCGGTGGCCGACTACATCCTCGGCTGGCTCGCAGATCAGCTCAAGTAGAGCGCCCGGCGAGCGGCTGTGGTTCCGCCGATGCCTCCACGATGAAATCGACGAAGGCTTGAGCCGCATGAGACAGGGAGACTCCTGCGCGCTGCACGAGCGATACCTCGCGATCGATCAGGGGTTCTTCGATCCGCTTGCATTGGATGCGGGATTCATCGGTCAGCTTCGCGGCATAGCCAGGCAGTACCGCGATTCCGAGCCCCGCACTGACCATGCCGATGAGGGAGCCCGCATAGTTCGCCTCCGCCACAGGATGCAGCACCATTCCGGCCGAGGCGAAGCCGGCTTCCGTCAGGTCGCGGAATACGCTGCCGCTGCGCAACGCGAGCATCGGCTGCCCAACGACATCGGCCCAGGTCAAGTACTTTGCACCGCCGAAGGCATGTCCGGCCGGGAACACCGCGACCATCGCTTCTGAAAACAGCCGCGTGCGCTTCACGTCGGCTTCATCCGATGCAAATGTGCCGATGCCCACGTCCGCCGAGCCGCTTCGCACCTGGGGGAGCACCTGCGTTGGCAGCGTGTCCTGGAGCACGGCCTCGATGCCCGGGTATTGGGCCTTGAAGCGTGCCAGGATCGGCGGCAGGTAGGTGCTGGAAAGCACCAGCGGAGCGGCAACGACGACGCGTCCGCGCTCCTTGGCCACCAGCGTATCGATGCCGGCGATCGCGGACTGGAGGTCGGCCAGGACGCGCTCGGCGCGCGGAAAGAAATCACTGCCCGCCGTTGTCAGCGTCACGGCTCGCGTGGTGCGGTCGAAGAGCCGCGTGTCGAGGGCTGTTTCCAGTTCCCTTACCAGCAGGCTCAGCGCCGATTGGGTCACGTGCATGGCCTGCGCCGCACGGGTGAAGCTGCCGAGTCGGGCAACCAGGACAAAGGCGCGAAGCTGGCGCAACGTCACATTCATGAGTGGAGCCAATCATTCGATTGGAAAGTCTCGTTTGAATCATAGCCCTCGGCGCCGTCTAATCAACTCGTGACCCAGCCATTTTTTTTTGGCCCGATCCACAGAAAGAAAAGAGACAGACATGAACCGCCGTGAACTCCTTGGCTGCCTGCCAGCGATCGCAGGTGCGACGTTCCCCGCATGGTCGCTGGCCCAGCCGGCTTATCCGAGTGCCCCTGTGAAGCTGTTGGTGGGCTTTCCGCCCGGTACCGCCACCGACGTGGCGGTCCGCGTCGTCGCCGAGCAGATGAGTCGTCGGCTCGGTCAGCCTTTCGTGGTGGACAACAGGCCAGGCGCGGGCAGCAACATCGCTGCCAGGGCTGTTGCCACCGCCCAGCCCGACGGCTACAACATCTTCGCACTGACCGTTGCGAACATCATCAACGCGGCCTTCCCGGTGCCCAACGCAGTGGATCCGGTCAAGGAGTTCACGCCCATCACGCTGATCGGAAGCGTACCCAACGTGCTCGTGGTCCAGCCCTCGCTGAAGGCGGGCAGCGTGGCGGAGTTGATCGCGCTTGCCAAGGCACGACCCGGCACTTTGAGCTACGCATCATCGGGCGTGGGCACCTCGCCCCATCTGTCGGGCGAGCAGTTTGCGCGAATGGCTGGAGTCAAGATCGTGCACATCCCCTACAAGGGCAGCACGGCCGCAGTGACCGACCTCCTCGGCGGCCAGGTCCAGTTGATGTTCTCGCCTGCATCGACGGTGATGCCGCATGTGCGCGCCGGCAAGCTCGTGGCGCTGGCCGTGACGAGCCTCCGGCGCACCGCCATCGCACCCGAACTGCGTACCCTGGACGAACTGGGACTGAAAGGCTTCGACACCGCCGTCTGGATCGGCCTCGTTGCGCCCGCGGGTACGCCGGCTGCCGTGACCGGCCATCTGCGCATGGCGGCTCACGCCGCACTGGACACGAGCGAGATCCAGGCCCTCTACAGGGCCCAGGGCATCGATCCGCTGAAGTCCAGCGGCGAGGAGTTCTCTCGTTTCCTGCAAGGCGAAGCGACGCGCTGGTCTGGGTTCATCCGGGCATCAGGAATCAAGGCCGAATAACCAAGCTTTATCAGAAAGGAAATTGCAAAATGGCCAAGCTACATGCCATCGAATGCCGCGCTTTCATCGTGGCCGTCACCGATAAGGCTCTGGAGATGGGGGTGCCGATCACCGTCGCGATCGTCGGTCCCGAGGGGCACCTGATCGCGCTCGAGCGGATGGACGATGCGGGCTTCATCACGCCCGATACGGCGCGCGCCAAGGCCTTCACCGTTGCCGCCTTCCGATCGATGAGTCCGCGCTTCAGCGATGGGCTGGTCATCCAGCAATGGTTCAAGGAGCGCAATCCGCAAATGCTGATCAACGCTTCGGTCTTCACCAACGGACAGGTGGTCGCGTCCGGTGGCTGCGCGCCCGTGTTCAAGGGCAACGAAATGGTTGGCGCCTATGGCATCAGCGGTGCGACGGGCGACCAGGACGAGGAGATCGGTCGATATGCGCGCGCGAAGGTCGGGTGGGCCCACATGCCCGCCGAGGACACCACGCCAGACAGCGTGAAGAAGCACGTGAACGAGATCTACGCCAAGGTGGGCCTGCAGGGCCGCACCCTCTGACGCCGCCGCGCAGTTTGCCTGCGCGGACCTTCCTGTTCGAACGACAGAACTTTCCGCCGCGAGCGGGAAAGGACAAGCCATGCCCCTGCATCCAGCCCTTCTGGCCGAAGCCGCCGACGCCCTTTGGGGCGCGGCCGCCACCGGCCATTGCATCCCGCCGCTGCGCGACACCCATGCCGGACTCGACGCCGACGATGCCTACGCCATCCAGCGGCTGAACACCGATCGCAGACTTGCCGAGGGCCGCCGCAGCGTCGGCTGCAAGATCGGCCTGACATCGCGCGCCGTGCAAGCGCAGCTCGGTGTCGACCAGCCCGATTTCGGTGTGATCTTCGACGACATGGGCTATGGCGACGCCGAACCGATCCCGATGCACAGGCTCCAGCAGCCCAAGGTCGAGGCCGAGATCGCCTTCGTGCTCGGCCGCGACCTGGAGCACGAGCGCCCCGGGCTCGCGGACGTGATCGGCGCGGTGGACCATGTGCTGCCTGCGATCGAGGTGGTGAGCAGCCGCATCGCCAACTGGAACATCCGGTTCGTCGACACCGTGGCGGACAACGCCTCCTCTGGTGCCTACGTGCTGGGTACGACGCCGCGGCTGCTGAGGGAGGTGGACCTGCGGCTGTGCGGCATGGTGACCATGCGCGCCGGCGAGCCGGTGTCGGTGGGTGCGGGGTTGGCCTGCCTCGGGCATCCGCTCAACGCAGTGACGTGGCTGGCCAGGACCATGGCGCGCCTGGGCCGGCCGCTGCGGGCCGGCGATCTCGTGCTTTCCGGCGCCCTCGGGCCGATGGTGGGCGTGAACGCGGGCGACGTGTTCGAGACCCGCATTCACGGACTGGGGAGCGTGCGTGCCGTCTTCGAGTCCGCCCTGAACGAGGAGGCGATGCGATGACGCACATCGAAGAACTGGCGGCTTTGCTGGACGATGCGGCCCGCGATGCCCGCCCCGTGGCGCAGATCGATCCGCAGGGGCGGCTCGGGCTGGACGAGGCCTATGCCATCCAGAAGGCCTCGATCGAACGCAGGGCGCGGCGTGGCGCGCCGCGCGTGGGCGTCAAGATGGGTTTCACCAGCCGCAGCAAGATGCTGCAGATGGGCCTGTCGGATGTGATCTGGGGCCGGCTCACCCGTGACATGCAGGTGGAGGAGGGCGGCTGCATCGACCTGGGCGACTACATCCATCCGCGCGTCGAGCCGGAGTTGGCGTTCATCCTCAAGCGGCCCGTGACCGCGGGCATGACGGCGGCGCAGGCGCTTGCGTGCGTGGAGGCCATCGCCCCAGCGCTGGAGATCATCGATTCGCGCTATGCGGACTTCAAGTTCTCGCTGACCGACGTCATCGCGGACAACGCTTCCTCGAGCGGTTTCGTCATCGGCCCGTGGGCCGACCCGGCGCAGGACTTCGGCAACCTCGGGCTCGCGCTCGCGATGGATGGCCACGTGGTCCAGATCGGATCGACCGCCGCCATCCTCGGCCATCCGTTGCGCGCGCTGGTGGCAGCTGCACGCCTGGCGGCGCAGGCCGGCGAGGAACTGCGGGCTGGCGACGTGGTGATGGCGGGGGCCGCCACCGCGGCCGAGTGGATCCTGCCCGGACAGTCCATCTCCGTCGAAATCCAGGGCCTGGGCCAGGCCAGCTTCAAGGCGAACTGACGATGCCGTTCGCCACTGTCCGGATCGTCGCCGGCCGCGACGCAGAGAAGAGAAAGGCGATGGCGCTGGATGTGGCGCAAGCCATTGCCCGCGCACTGGAAGCGCCCATCGAATCCGTGCGGGTCATCGTCCAAGAGATCCCCGCGGACCAGTGGTTCGTGGGAACGGAAAACATCGAGGAACGGCGCGCGCGCCGTGCTCGCGAAACAGGAGAGCAGAAGTGAGCACAAAACTGAAGGCAGCGATCGTGGGGCCGGGCAACATCGGCACGGACCTCATGATCAAATTGCTGCGGCACGCCAAGCACATCGAGCTTGGCGCCATGGTCGGGGTGGATCCCGCATCCGACGGACTGGCCCGCGCGCAGCGGCTGGGAATCCCGACGACTGCGGACGGCGTGGAAGGACTGCTCGCAATGGAGGTCTTCCCGCAGATCGACATCGTCTTCGATGCGACCTCGGCAAGCGCGCACCGGCGCCACGACGAACTGCTGCGTCCACATGGCGTGCAGATGATCGACCTGACGCCCGCGGCCATCGGCCCTTATGTCATTCCCGCCATCAATCTGGAGCAAGAGAACGCCTGCAACATGAACATGGTGACCTGCGGAGGGCAGGCGACGATTCCCATCGTGGCCGCCGTCTCGCGGGTGGCCAAGGTGCACTACGCGGAGATCGTGGCGTCGATCTCCAGCCGCTCCGCCGGCCCCGGAACCCGGGCGAATATCGACGAGTTCACCGAAACCACGCGTGCCGCGATCGAGAAGCTGGGCGGGGCCGAGCGGGGCAAGGCGATCATCGTCCTCAACCCGGCAGAGCCGCCGCTGATCATGCGCGACACGGTCTTCGTGTTGTCGCAGGGCGCCGACCGTGCAGCCATCGAGCGCAGCGTTCGCGACATGGTGGCAGCCGTGCAGGCCTACGTGCCCGGCTATCGCCTCAAGCAGGAACTGCAGTTCGAGGTCATCGCCGAGGACCGACCGCTGAACGTGCCGGGCCTGGGCCTGCGCCACGGGTTGAAGACCTCCGTCTTCCTCGAGGTCGAGGGCGCAGCCCACTACTTGCCTTCCTATGCCGGCAACCTGGACATCATGACCTCCGCCGCGCTGGCCTGCGGCGACATGATGGCGCGCCGCCGGCTCGCCTCGGGCATTGCGCGGGGCCTGCAGCGGCACGTATGAAAGACGGGATTTCCATGACCAAGAAGCTCTACATCTCCGACGTGACACTGCGCGACGGCAGCCATGCCGTGCGCCACCAGTACAGCCTGGCCCAGGTGAAGGCGATTGCATCCGCCCTTGACGAAGCGGGCGTCGACAGCATCGAAGTGGCGCATGGCGACGGCCTTCAAGGCGCCAGCTTCAACTACGGTTTTGGCGCACATGCCGATGTCGAGTGGATCGCGGCTGCGGCCGCATCCGTGCGCCGCTCGAAGATCGCGACGCTGCTGTTGCCCGGCATCGGCACGATGCACGATCTGCGCGAGGCCTACGACGCCGGCGCCCGCGTGGTCCGCGTGGCGACGCATTGCACCGAGGCCGACGTGTCGAAGCAGCACGTCGCATATGCACGCGAGCTCGGAATGGATGCCGTCGGCTTCCTCATGATGAGCCACATGACCCAGCCGTCGAAGCTCGCCGAGCAGGCCAGGCTCATGGAGAGCTATGGCGCGACCTGCGTCTACGTGGTCGACTCCGGCGGCGCACTGAGCATGAATGACGTGCGCGAGCGCTTCAGGGCCTTCAAGGACGTGCTGCAGCCCGCCACCCAGACGGGCATCCATGCGCACCACAACCTCGGCCTCGGCGTCGCCAATTCGATCGTCGCGGTGGAGGAGGGCTGCGACCGCATCGATGCGAGCCTGGCGGGGATGGGGGCGGGCGCGGGCAATGCGCCGCTGGAGGTCTTCATCGCAGCCGCCGAGCGGCTGGGCTGGCGCCATGGCACCGACCTCTACAAGCTGATGGATGCGGCCGACGATCTCGTGCGCCCGCTGCAGGATCGCCCGGTCCGGGTCGATCGCGAGACGCTGGCGCTCGGCTACGCGGGTGTGTATTCGAGCTTCCTGCGGCATGCGGAATCCGCTGCCGCCAGGTACGGGCTGAAGACCGTCGACATCCTCGTGGAACTCGGGCGCCGTCGGATGGTGGGCGGGCAGGAGGACATGATTCTCGACGTGGCGCTGGACCTGCTCAAGCATCAGGCCGGCGGCACGCAGGCCTCGTCCCACAGCGCCGCGCTCGCCAGCTCGTAGTCGGGGTACCTCGCTTGACAATGCGCTCCATTCGCCCAGAATTGCGCTAACGTTAGCATTGACGGTGAAGAGCGCTGTTTGAGGCTTCTCTCTTTCTCAGAGGGCGGTCTTTGTCCTCCGGAGTTCGATGGTCGAAAGGGAGATGTGTGCTTTCTAGTGAGTGCTAACGTTCGCGCGAAATGTGCATCTGACCGGCGGGAACTCCTTCCAGTCGGTGGTGGCATCGCAGCGCGGCTTTCTTTTTTGCGTCAGACCAGATGGGCCTTCCTGCATGCGTCGTCGTGCGGAGGGTCTTGGATCAACAAACCCAGAGACATGCAATGAGAAATTCTTTGATGGCCATGGCGGCGCTCGCCGCGGCCGGTGGTGCTTGCGCCCAGTCGTCGGTCACGCTGTTCGGCGTGGTGGATGCCGCCGTCAGCGGCTACTCGGCCAAGAGCAGCTTCTACAACACCGGGCTGCTCCCAGCGTCCCCGCCCTCCGGCCAGCCGGGCACGGTGAAGCGCAGCCAGACCGCGCTGTCGAACTCGGGCTACAACAACAGCCGCCTCGGCTTCCGCGGCGCGGAGGACCTGGGCGGCGGCCTGGCGGCCAGCTTCTGGCTCGAGTCGCCGCTTTTCAACGACAGCGGCCTGGCCGGCCTCTCCACTTTCGGCCGCCGCTCGACCGTGAGCCTGTCCGGCGGGTTCGGCGAAGTCCGCCTGGGCCGTGACTTCACGCCGAGCTTCTGGAGCGACACGGTGTTCGACCCGATGGGGGCGACCGGCGTGGGCACCAACCTGATCTCCTCGATCAACAGCAACCTGGCGATCGCCGCGTCGGGCGGCACGCTGAACGGCGCCTTGTCGGGCGGCACCGACAACTACGTGCGCACCAGCAACTCGATCGGCTACTTCCTGCCGCCGAGCCTGGGCGGCTTCTACGGGCAGGTGCAATACGCACTGCCCGAGAACACGAAATCCACCGACGTGCCGGGCAGCCCCAGCCAACGCGGGCGCTATGTCGGCGGCCGCTTCGGCTACGTCAACGGTCCGCTGGACGTGGCGCTCGCCTATGGCGAAAGCACCGCGCAGGATGCGACCACCACCACCGCGGCCGGGCTCTTCGCCGGCAGCGCCGAGCGCAAGATCTCAACCACGAACCTGGGCGCTTCCTACGACTTCGGTGTGCTCAAGCTGTTCGGCGAACTGTCCCGCGCGAGGGATGAGGCAACCACTACCGTGCCGGTCGGCGCGGTCGGCCGGTTCTCGTTCGATACCTCCGGCAGGTACGACGGTGCCTTGCTGGGCGCGACCGTGCCCATCGGCCCGGGCCTGATCCGCTTCGCCTATTCGCGCGTCAAGTTCAAGGCCGACGCCGGCCTGCAGCCAACGGGCCTGTTCGCTCCCGATCGCGACGCCTCGGCCGGGAAGCTCGCTCTCGGCTACGTGCACAACCTGAGCAAGCGTACGGCCCTGTACGCGACAGTGGCGCGCATCCGCATCAGCAATGGCCAGAACAACCCGGCCGTGATGGGTGCGACCACCGGCGGCAGCCCGGCCTACCTGTCGACCGGCACGAGCAGCGGCTTTGCGCCGCGCTCGGCCACGGGCTACGACTTCGGCATCCGCCATGCGTTCTGAACCCGGGCTCGCCGGGAAGATCGACCGCAACCGCGCCTGCCTCATGGCGTGGCCGGGCGCCGCCGGCCCGGCTTGAGTGGAACATGTCAGCGCGCTTGCGCTTCCGCGATCACGGGGTTGCGCAGCACGCCGATCCCCGGGATTTCGACTTCCACCATGTCGCCAACGGCCAGCGGCCCAACGCCGGCCGGGGTGCCGGTCATGATGAGGTCGCCCGGCAGCAGCGTCATGTACTTGCTGAGATAGGCGATCAGGTACGGTACCGGAAAGACGAGGTCGCGGCTGTTTCCGTCCTGCCGCACGACCCCGTTGACGCGCGTGATGATGCGCTGGTTCGCGGGGTCGAGCCCGGTGGCGATGAAGGGGCCGATGGGCGCGAAGGTGTCGTAGCCCTTGCCGGCAAGCAGGCAGCCGAAGGCGCTCTCGCGCCGTTGCAGCACCCGGTCACTGACGTCGTTGCCGATGGTGTAGCCGAACACGTGGTCGAGCGCCTGCGCCTCGGGCACGTGCCTCGCGCGCTTGCCGATGACGACGGTCAGTTCGCCCTCGAAATGCACGTTCTCGCCATCGGCTGGGTAGACGATCGCGTCGTCGGGGCCGACCGCCGAAGTGCTCGGCTTCATGAAGAGCACGGGAATCTCGGGTACGGCCTTGTTCGATTCCTTCGAGTGCGCGCGGTAGTTGTAGCCCAGGCCGAAGATGCGCGGCTGCGGCACCGGCGCCAGCAGCTTGGCCCGAGCGACCGGATCGCGGTGCCCGGTCTCGCGAAGACTTTCGAAAGGCGAGCCTTCGAGTCGCCTGAGCGAATCTTCTTCCACCACACCGTAGTGAATTGCGTTGTCGAGCGCGTAGCGCGCCACCAGCAGTCGGTTCATGCGAAGTATCTCCTGATATGTGCAAACGTTAGCATTTTAGATGCGCCGGCGTCCAGTGCAAGAAATTAACTTATCTTCACAACAAAGAGAGTTGACATGCCGAATCGGGTCGACGGAGAATATGCTAACGATAGCATAAGGAGACAAAAAATGAGTTGCATCGCACTGAGTCCTGGCCAGCCGCCGGACCGACACGCGCCGGCGCGATTCCCGCGCCCAATCAGCTTGGCGGGGGTGGCCCCGTGAGCTTCATGCTGCTGGCCCAATCGGCCCTCGGCGGACTGCTGCTCGGCGGGATCTATGGCCTGCTGGCCATGGGGCTGAGCCTGAGCTGGGGCCTGCTCAGGTTCGTCAACCTGAGTCACTTCGCACTGGCCTTCCTCGGGGCCTATCTGACCTATCAGCTGGGCACGCAGTTCGCGATGCCGCCCTGGGCCGCGCTGTTGCTGATCGCACCAGCCTTCTTCGTTCTCGGGTTGGCGCTGCATGCGGTGTTCGTGCACTTCAAGGTGACCGAGTTCTCGTCGATGCTGGTGACCTTCGGCGTGACAGTGTTGATCGAGTCCCTGATCCAGTGGGTCTGGTCGGCGGACTTCCGCAAGTTCGACACACCCTACGCGCAGTCGTCGTTCCAGCTGGGTCCGATCTTCGTGCCCGTGCTGGAGCTGTCGGCCTTCCTGTGCGCGGCACTGCTGGCGGCGACGGCCTGGCTCTGCCTGCATCGCACACTGCTAGGGCGGGCGTTGCGTGCCGCGGCGCAAGACGGGCCGATTGCAGCGGCATTCGGGATCAATGCCAGGCGCCTGTCCTACGGGCTCGCGGGCCTGTGTTCCGCTTCGGCCGGTCTGGCGGGTGTCTTCATCGCGCTGACTTCCACCCTCGCGCCATCGCAGATCGAAGCGTGGATCGGGGTCGTCTTCGCGGTCGTGATCATCGGCGGCCTGGCCAACGCACCGGGCGCATTGGCCGCCGGCATGCTGGTAGGCATCTCGGAGTCGCTGACCATGGCGCTCGTCAACCCGGCGTGGGCACCACTGGTGGCCTTCTCCATCCTGATTGCACTGCTGCTGTGGAGGCCGAGATGGCTGTGAACTCGACGCCCGCCAGGCTGGCGATCACCGCCGTCATCGCTGTGCTTTTCGCGCTGCCCTACGCCGGTGCGCCCGACTTCTATCTGTCGTACCTGTACGTCGTCTTCTTCTGGGTCGCGCTGGCGACGAGCTGGGGCGTGCTGAGCGGCTATTCCGGCTACTGGAGCTTCGGACATGCTGCCTTTTTCGGCGCCGGGGTCTACACCGCCGCCAGCCTGACGACCAAGGCGGGGCTTCCCTTTCTGCTGACGATCCCGCTTGCGGCCGCTGTGGCAGCAGCGCTGGCCGGCCTCATCGGGTTGGTGGTCTTTCGAATCAAGTCCTTGCGCGGCGAGTTCTTCGCGCTGCTGACGCTCTCGGTCACCTACGTGTTGGCGGCCATCGTGTCGAACACGCCGATCGACGGCGGCGGCGGGGTCAACATGGGCCAGGTATCGCTGCCGACCTTCGGCACCTCGGTGTCGGGCGCGATCTACCTGCTGGGGCTGCTGCTCGCGCTCGGGGCTCTGGCGGTCTCGCGCCGGGTGCTGTGCTCCAGGCTCGGCGCGGGCCTGCTCGCCATTCATGACGATGAGGACGTCGCCGAAGTCAAGGGCGTACCCACGCTGCGCTACAAGCTCGCGGCCTTCGCGATCTCTGCTGCCATCGCGGGCGCGGCCGGTGCGATACAGGCCGGCTACGTTGGCTACATCACCGTGGGAGACACCTTTTCGATCACGGTGCCGCTCTACGTGGTGCTGATGAGCATCCTCGGCGGTGCGCGCCACTGGGCAGGGCCCGCGGTGGGGGCGACGCTCATCACCGTGGCGCTTGGCCTTTTCGTCGGCGGCAACCATGCCGAGCTCGGCCGTGCCGGTGTGGCCCTCTCGTTGATCGTCGTCATCCTGATCCTGCCGCAGGGCATCATGCCCCGGCTGCTCGCACGTTTGCGCAAGGTGCGGGTCCAGCCCAAGGCCGCTAGGCCGGGTGCGCTGACGCTCGCCGCCGCGCGCCCGGCAGCCGCGGCAATGCCTGCTTCTGCCGGGGACAGCGTGCTGCTCGAATGCCGCGGCGTGACGAAGCGCTTCGGCGGCCTCCAGGCACTGGGGGGCGTCGACCTGCAGGTCCGGCGCGGCGAGATCCTCGCGCTGGTCGGCCCCAACGGCTCGGGCAAGTCGACGCTGATCAACATGATCAGCGGGCACTTTCCGCTGTCGTCCGGCAGCATCGTGCTCGACGGCCAGAACATTTCTTCGCTCGAGCCGCACGAGGTGGCCCGGAAGGGCATCGCCCGCACTTACCAGATCCCGCGACTGTTCGAGCAGCTGAGCGTGTTCGAGAACGTCCGCCTCTGCGCCATCTTCGGGAGCGAGCGTGGCGCGGGCCAGGACGATCCGGATGCGCTTGCGCGCCACTGGCTGGCGTTCACCGGCCTCGCCGACAAGGCGCACGAGCTGCCGGGGGCGCTGAACCTCCACGAGCGGAAGTTCGTCGAGTTCGCCCGCGCCCTGGCCGCGCGTCCCAAGCTGCTGCTGCTCGACGAAGTGCTGTGCGGCCTGACGCCCTCGGAGGTCGACCAGGCGGTCGGCCTCATCCGGAAGATCCGCGCCGGCGGCACGACCATCGTCTTCGTCGAGCACGTGATGCGCGCGGTGGTCGCGCTGGCCGACCGCGTCGCGGTGCTCGACCAGGGTCGGCTGCTCGCGCTCGGCGCGCCGCAGGAGACCATGCAGATGCCCGAAGTCGTCGATGTCTATCTGGGAGTCGCACATGCTGCTTGAAGTCCGCCAAGCCAATGTCTGCTACGGCGATGCACCGGCGCTGTGGGATGCCACGCTCGAAATCGATGCCGGGCAGATCGTCGCGGTGGTCGGTCCCAATGGTGCCGGCAAGAGCACGCTGATCAATGCCATCGCCGGCATCCTGCGGCCGAGCGCAGGGCAGATCCTGCTCGACGGCGTGGACGTCGGCGCGCTCGCAGGGCACCGGGTCTGCGACCACGGCCTCGCCATCGTGCCGGAGGGGCGGCGGCTGTTCACCCAGATGTCGGTGCAGGACAACCTGGAGCTGGGCGCCTATCGCGCCGGTGCCCGTTCGGCGACCCGCGAGACGATGGACGAAGTGTTCTCGCTGCTGCCGGTGCTCAAGGAGCGCCGCACCCAGCTTGCCGGCTCGATGTCCGGGGGGCAGCAGCAAATGGTGGCCATCGGCCGCGCATTGATGGCGCGGCCACGGCTGCTGCTGATGGACGAGCCCTCGCTGGGCTTGTCGCCGCTCATCGTGTCGGACATGTTCAACATCATCCGGCGCATCAACGAGCGCGGCGTGGCCGTGATGCTGGTCGAGCAGAACGTGCACCAGGCCCTGGGCATCGCGCACCACGCCTACGTCATCGAGCATGGCCGCATCGTCACTTCGGGCAAGCCTGGCGCGCTGCTCGCCGACCCGCAGATCAAGGAGGCCTATCTTGGCGTCTGACCACATTCCCTCGGCCGGTGTTCCCGTCGACGTCCACCGCATCGTGACCGGCCATGGCAACGAGGGCGAGAGCCGCATCGCCATGGACTCGACGCCGCCGAGAACAGACGTCTTCAGTCACGTTCCCGGCATGGTTTCGCGCCTGATCTGGGCGACCGGGCCGGTGCCGGCGCTGCCTTTCGAAGGCATCGACCCCACGCCCGCGATGGCGAGCTTCGTGCCGGGCCCGGGAGAGACGCGATTCATCGTGGTGACATTCCCGCCGGACGCAGTCTTCGCCGCACCGGGCTTCGACCCGCAAGCGGCAGCGCGCGAAAACCTGGCCGTGAGCCCAGGCCTCGCCGAATGCTTCGAGCCGGACGGCATGCACACCACCTCCACGGTCGACTACGCGATCGTGCTGGATGGCGAGATCTGGCTGGAACTCGACGACGGCGCCTCGACGCTGCTGCGCCGGCACGAGGTCGTCGTCCAGAACGGAACCAGGCATGCATGGAGGAACAGGAGCACGCAGCCCGCGACGCTCGCCTTCGTGCTGATCGGCGCACTGCGAACGGGCGACCGATCAATCACCACAGCAATGGCAAACAGGGAAAACGCATGAGCGACAACAGAATTGAATCGATACGCGGTCGTCGCGTCTGGGACTCCCGCGGCCGCCCGACGGTCGAGGCCGAGGTCCGGCTGCGCAGCGGCGTGCATGGCCGCGCCATTGCACCCGCAGGGGCGTCCACGGGCACGGGCGAGGCGCTCGACATGCGCGATGGCGGCGAGCGCTTCGCGGGCATGGACGTCGGCCGGGCCTGCGCCGCGGTCAACCACGACATTTCGACCGCACTGGCAGGATGGGACATTGCCGACCAGCAAGCGCTCGACGACCGACTGGTCGCGCTGGACGGCACGCCTGACCGCAGCCGGCTCGGCGGCAACGCATTGGTCGCAACCTCCATGGCGCTGCTGCATGCGCGCGCTGCCGCCAGCGGACAGCCTCTGTGGCGTGAACTCGCAGGCGATCGCCAGGTGCGCATGCCGCTGCCCGAGATCCAGATCTTCGGGGGCGGAGCGCATGCGGCGCGGCGGGTCGATGTGCAGGACTTCATGATCATGTGCCCGGCCGCGAACTCCTTCGCACAGGCGCTGGAGTGGACTGCCGAAATCTACCTCGCGGCGGGTGCCTTGCTGAAGAAGGCGGGGACGTTGCAAGGCGTGGCCGACGAGGGCGGGTACTGGCCGGCGTTTTCCTCCAACGAGCAGGCGCTGGACACGCTGATGCAGGCCATCCTCGACGCCGGGCTGCGACCCGGGGAAGAGGTCGGCATCTCGCTGGACATCGCGGCCTCCGAGTTCGGCCGCAACGGCCGTTACGAACTCGCACTCGAGGGCCGGGCCCTCGATACGAACGGCATGATCGAGATGCTCGGCGGCTGGCTGAAGCGCTACCCGATCCTCTCCATCGAGGACCCGCTGGCCGAAGACGACCCGCAAGGATTCCTGCATTTTTGCCAGGCGCACGGCGCGCGCTGCCAGGTCATCGGCGACGACTTTCTCGTCACCAACGCGGGCCGGGTACGCGCCGCGTCTGCCGCCGGCAGCGTCAATGCGGTGCTCGTCAAACCCAACCAGGCCGGCACCGTGAGCGAGGCCCATGCCGCGCTCGAGGCCGGCAAGGCGGCCGCCTTCGGCACCATCGTTTCGGCCCGCTCGGGCGAGACCGAAGACATCACGATCGCCCACCTGGCCGTGGGCTGGGACGCGGGACAGCTGAAGGTGGGCTCGTTCTCGCGCTCCGAGCGGATGGCCAAGTGGAACGAGGTTCTCCGCATCGAGGAATCGATGGGCAGCGAAGCCCGCTTCTGGGGCTGGGATGCGCTCCCGTTCCGGCGCGCGCGCTGACATCCCGCGCCGCCGTTTTCAACACACAAGGAACACGACATGAAGAAAGTCCGACTGGCCGGCATCTCCGGCAGCCTTCGCAGCGGCTCCCACAACACGGCCATCCTGCAGACGCTGCAGGAGCGCCTTGCGGACGGCGTGGAGCTCTCGCTGTTTTCGCTGGCGGACCTGCCGCTTTACAACTCCGACCTCGAGCTGGTCGAGCTTCCGCCGGCGGTGGCTGCGTTCAGGCGGGCACTGCAGGAGGCGGACGGCCTCGTCCTGTGCTCGCCGGAATACAACGGCGGTACTTCCGGCGTCCTGAAGAACGCACTGGACTGGGCTTCACGCCCGGCGAATGCATCGCCGCTCAAGGGCAAGCATGTGCTGATCATCAGCAGTTCCCCGGCGTTCACGGGCGGCGCGCGCGCGCATGCGCATCTGCGCGACACCCTTGCGAGTATGTTGTCGCGCGTGGTGGTCCATCCGCCGGTGGTGGTCGCCGGCGTTCACGAGAAGGTCAAGGAAGGCCGCTTCGTGGACGAGCCGAACATCCAGTTCGCACTTGGCGCCGTCGCCGCGCTGGTCGCGGAACTCCGCCCCTAGTCACCCAACCCGGAGCTACCCATGCTGCCCACCGTCAACCTTCGCCCTCCGTTCAACATCACGCGCGCAAGCCACGTGGTGCTTCATGCTGCCGACCTGGCGAGAAGCCGCGACTTCTACGTGAAGATCGTCGGCCTCGTCGTCACCGAGGAAACCGCAACCGAATGCTATTTGCGCGGCCTGTCGGAGGCCTGCCACCACAGCCTGGTGCTGGTGCAGGCTGACGGCGAGGCGACGTGCAGGCGCATCGGCTTTCGCGTGCAGTTCGAGGAAGATCTCGACGCCGCCTTCGAATGGTTCAAGGCCCAGGGCCTGCCCGCCGAATGGGTGGAGGTGGCGCACCAGGGGCGCACCTTGCAAGTGTCCGATCCGATTGGCACCAGGCTCGAGTTGTGCGCGCAGATGAAGACCTGCGAGCGCCTGTACCTGAAGCCCGAGCTGTTCACCGGCGCCCATGCGCAGAGGCTGGACCACTTTCAGACTTTTGCACCCGACTGCCACGCGGCCTGCGCCTTCTACAGCCAGCTGGGCTTTCGCAACTCGGAGTACCTGGCCAACGGCGACAAGCTGCTTGGCGCCTTCATGTACCGCAAGGGCACGTGCCTGGATCTCGCCATCGTCGAGAACGCCGGACCGAAGCTGCACCACTTCGCCTACATCGTTCCCGAGTCGCATCACATCTTCACCGCCTGCGACCTGGCGGGGAATTTCGGCTACGCGGAGTCGATCGACCGCGGCCCGGGGCGCCACGGCCCCGGCGGCATGCTGTACGTCTACCTGCGCGATCCGGACGGGCACCGGGTGGAGCTCTGCGACGGCCACTACCAGACCATCGACGTCGAGATCGAACCGGTGCGCTGGGACGCGGCCTCGCTGAGCACCAACGTGCGATGGGGCCTGCCGGCAACCGAGCGCTGGTACTCGGAGGCGACGGCCTTCGAGGCCACGCCGACCATCGCGCCGGAGCACATGCCCAGGCCGCAGACCCTCGAGACCTACATCCAGCAAATGGCCGCCCGCAAGGCCGCCTGAACCCAAGACAGAAAGAGACGCACCATGGCACGAGTCAAATATCTCCAGCGGGCCGACAGCCCCAACCAAGCCATCTTCGATCGGCTCGAGCGCGAGCGGAAGTTGCCCACCGCCAACATCTTTCTCGCACTGACGCAGACCCCCGAACTGCTCGGCGGCTTTCTCACCTACGCCAATGCGCTGCGCAGTTCACCGTTGAGTCCGCGCCTGCGCGAACTGGCCATCCTGACTGTCGGTCATCTCACGAAGTCACGCTACGAGATCGCCCATCACCAGTCGCACGGGCTGAAGGCGGGCCTGACGCAGGCGCAGCTCGATGCCGTGCCACAGTTCGAGAGTTCGGCGCTCTACGACGCGCAGGAGCGTGCCGTCATGGCCTTCGCGAAGCAATCGACATTGCAGGTGGAGGTCGCTCCACAGACCTGGCGCGACGTGGCGGCCTTCCTGAGCCAGCCCGAGTTGATCGCGCTCGTGCTGGTGGTCGCTTGGTACAACTCCGGCGTGCGGATCATGGCCGGTCTCGATATCGAGCTCGAAGAAGGCTACCACTGAGGTGGCGGACAAAAGGAGACAAGCATGAACGCAACCGAACTCGACATGTCGCGCCGCAGCATGGTCCTCGCCGCGGGCGGGCTGATGCTGACGGCAGCAGTGCCCGGCCGCGCGCAGGGGTTGTCAGGGGCACCGATCCGCGTCGGCGGCACGCTGTCGCTGACCGGTCCCCTTGCTTCGGTCGGCGCGATCCACAAGCTGGCCGGCGAGGTCTTCGTCGATGGCATCAACAAGCGTGGCGGCCTGCTGGGGCGCAAGCTGGAGTGGGTGCTGCTGGATGACCAGTCGCAGCCGGCCAATGCCCGCACGCTGTACGAGCGGCTCGTCACCGCCGAGAAGGTCGACCTGCTGATGGGCCCCTACGGCACGAGCGCGATCATCTCGGCCATGGGCGTTGCCCAGCGCTTCGGCAAGCTGTTCATCCAGAGCAGCCTGGGGGACCCCCGGCTCGCGCCCTACGAGCTCCAATATCCCGCGCTGCCGCTGGGACCGCAGCCGCGCATCGCTGCGACCGAGGTGGTGCTCGACGCCTATGCGAGCCAGCCGTCGCCACCCAGGACCATCGCCTTCGTCACGAGCAAGTTCCCCTCGGCGCTCGATCTCGCCAAGGGCGGGCAAGAAGTGGCAGAGAAGCGCGGCCTGAAGAAGTTGCTGTCGCTCGAGTACGAGTTCGGCACGCGCGACTTCGGCGGCATCGCCGCGCGCATCAAGGATGCGAACCCCGACCTGCTCTGGTCGGGCGCCATCGGCATGGAAGCGGTGCAGATGATCGACGCGATGAAACGTATCGGCTACCTGCCCGGGCGGCACTTTCACCTGTTCCCCGCGCCCGGGCCGACTGCTGCCCATCCGAATGCGAACGGCCTCACCAGCCTGACCTGGTTCGAGGACCAGGAGCCCTTCACGCGCAATGCCGGCGCGGCCGAGTTCGTGGCGTCCTATACGCAGCTGGCCAAGGAGGCTGGCCTGCCGTATCCGGTGGCGGAGTCCCAGGCGGCGTCCGAATTCGCCGCGTGGCAGATCCTGGAGGCGGCAGTCAAAGGCGTCGGCCGAATCGACGACAAGGCGATGGCGGCTTGGCTCAAGGCCAACCAGGTGCAGACCGTCCTGGGCCCGCGCACCTTCGACGGCAAGTTCAACAGCGGCGTGGCGGACACCAAGCTCAAGCAGGTCCAGGGCGGCAAGTGGGTCACTGTCTGGCCCGCGAAGTTCCGGCCGCCGGCCGCTACTTTCCTGGCTTCCTGAAGCCCTCTCCCAACGCCAAGAAATCATCAGAAAAAAGGACTTCACATGAGCAAGACAATGACCGCGGCACGGCTGCACGAACTCGGCAAGCCGATGACGCTCGACACCATCGCGGTACCGAAGCCGCGACCGAATGACGTGCTGGTGCGCGTCAAGGCCTGTGGCATCGTGCCGAACATGGCCAACGTCATCAACAACTGGCCGAGCTGGTTTCCGCACCAGCCGCTGCCGAAGTTTCCGGCGATCTTCGGGCTGGACCCGGCCGGCGTGATCGAGGAGGTCGGAGAGGCGGTCATCCATGCGAAACCCGGCGACCGCGTCTACGTAAGCCCGTTGCGTTCTTGCGGGTCGTGCAAGGCCTGTCGCGCAGGGCAGCGCAGCCAGTGCCGCTACTACACGTTGAACGGCTACTTCAGCACCAGCACGGACGGACAGCGCATCTTCGACCTGTATCCCTACGGCGGCTTCAGCGAGTACATGACCGCGCCCGAGTACGCGCTGGTCCACATCCCCGACAACCTGAGTTTCGAGCGGGCAGGGCGCTTCGGCTACCTGGGAACCTCGTACGGCGCGCTGAAGAACGCGGACGCGGGCCCCGGCCAGGTGGCGCTCATCGACGGCATCACGGGAACGCTCGGCGTGGCGGCGACCGTGCTCGGCCTGGCGATGGGCCTGTCGCGCATCCTCGGCACCGGGCGCGACGTCGAACTTCTGAAGCGCGTGAAGGCGCTGGCGCCGGACCGCATCGAAGTCATCGAGCTGGGCGAACGCTCGAGCGGCGCGTGGGCGCGGGAAATGACGGGTGGCGAGGGCGCGGATTTCGCGATCAGCGCACTGGGCGCCAAAGCGCCCGTGGCCACGATGCTCGACTCGATGAAGGGCGTGCGCCGCGGTGGCAAGGTCGTCAACGTGGGCGGGGTGGCCGACGACCTGCCGATCGACGTCAAGTGGCTGATGGACGAACAGATCCAGCTCATCGGCTCCAACTGGTTCACCACGGCGCAGGGGCAGGAGATGGCGGACATGGTCGCCACCGGAACCATTGACCTGTCCTATCTGGAGAACCGCGTCTTTCCGCTCGCGTCTGTCAACGAGGCGATCTCGGGCCTGAAAGATCGCAGCGGCGGTTTCTCCAACTACGTCGTGGTTCCTTGAGCGCTCCATGCCCGAAGCCTGCTCTCACCGCGTGACCGGTACGACCGCACTCGAGCTCTGCCTGGACTGCTATCGTTCGCGCATTGTTTGAAAGGGCTGAGCATGGTAACGATCAAGGACATTGCGGCGCGGTTGGAGGTCTCTGCCTCAACGGTAGGCCGGGCGTTGGCGGACGACTCGAGGATCAGCAGCGCGATGAAGCTGAAGGTCCAGGAAGTGGCGAACGAGATCGGCTACGTCGCGAACCGCGCCGCACGCATGATGCGCGGCGTCTCGAGCAACCTGGTGGGCCTGATCGTTCCGGACATCCGCAACAACTTCTACTCGACTATTGCGCATGCGCTGTCCCAGTGCCTGGAACAGGACGGCTTCCAGCTGGCGCTGTCGGAGACCGCCGACGACCGCGCGGTCGAACTGCGCCATGTGCGCGAGTTGATCAGCGCCAACGTGGCGGGAATGATCCTGGTGCCGAGTCCGAAGCCGCTGCCGGAGACTGCGCGCCTTCTCAAGTCGATGCCCCACATCCAGTTACTGCGCGAGCAGACGAGTCTTGGCGGGCAGTGGTTCGGGTTGGACGACACCAAGACACTGGCGTTGGCCGTCGAGCACTTGCTGCAACTGGGGCATCGGCGCATCGCCTACATCGGCCCGTCGGAAGACTTGTCCACCGGCGCCTCCCGCCTCAAGGGTTACCGCGATGGTCTGACGGCAGCCAAGCGGTGGGACGCGCAACTCGAGATGTGCGGCTCTCCCTCCGATGCCGAGTTCGGCCGCGATGCACTGCGCCGACTGCTGGCGCTGCCGAAGCCGCCCACCGGCCTGGTGCTGGGCGGCGTGCAGCACACCCACAGCGTGGTCGACGAGTGCATTGCGCTCGGAATCCGGGTGCCCGACGAACTCTCGATCGTCGGCTACGGCGACGAAGCCGGCTTCCGCTGGTGGGGTGCGGGGCTCACGACCATCAGCCTGCCGGTGTCCGAGCTGGCCACGTCCTGCGGCCTGTGGTTCATGCATCAGCTGCGGCAGCGGCCCACGGCCATGCCGCGCTATCGATCGGTCTCGTCGCCGACGCTTCTTGTGCGCGGGACCACCCGTGCGCTCACTTCGCCGCCCGCGCCTGCTGCATCCAAGCGTGCGAAGGCGGCACCCTCATGACATTGTTTTCATTGAACTGATCCATCCCATGGTCGATACCGTCCTTCTCACTGATTACGCTTGGCCCGACGACTCCACCGAGAGAGCGATCGTGGAGGCCGCCGGCATGAAGCTGGTCACCGGTCCTGCCGCGCCGGCTGCTTCGGAGGAAATCGAAAGGCTGGTCGCCTTGCACCAGCCGGCCGGCATCATGACCTGCTGGGCAGAGGTATCGGCCAGCGCGATCTCCGCCAGCCCGTCGCTGAAGATCGTGGCGCGGCTCGGCGTGGGGCTCGACAACATAGCGGTGCAGGCCGCCACCGAGCGGGGCGTGTGGGTCACCAACGTGCCGGACTACTGTGTCGAAGAGGTGTCCGACCATGCAGTCGGATTCGTGCTTGCGTGGACGCGCGGCCTGATCCGCCTCGACCGCGAGGTGCGCGAAGGCCGGTGGGACCCTGGCAGCGCGAAGCTCAAGAGGCTGGCCGACCTGCGCTGCGGCATCGTCGGCTTCGGCCGCATCGGCAGGGCGACCGCCCGCAAGCTCGCGGCCTTCGGCTGCGGGGTGGTGGCGCACGACCCATTTCTGAAGGGCGAGTCCGGCGGCGTCGAGTGCGTCGACCTGGAAGAGCTGCTGCGGCAGTGCGACATCGTGATCGTGCACGCTCCGCTGGTACCGGGCACGCATCACCTGATCGGCAGGAAGCGCCTGGCGCTGATGCCCCGGGGCGGAGTGCTGATCAATGTCAGCCGCGGCGGCGTCGTCGACACCCATGCGGTGGCCGAGGCACTCCAGAGCGGCCAACTGTCGGCGGCCGGGCTCGACGTGCTGGAGACGGAGCCCGAGGTGCCGCAGGCGCTGCTGGCCCAAGAAGGCGCGATGCTGACGCCCCACGTGGCCTTCTCGTCCGATGCATCGCTCGTCGAGCTGCGCCGGCGGGCCGCGGAAGAGGTCGTGCGGGTGCTGCAGGGCAAGGCGCCGCTGGAGCCTCGAAATCATCCCGCGCCGCGTGCTTGAGGCAAACAAGCATGATCATGACAACGAACAGCCCGGACACGGCGCTCGATGGTTTCCTGGTCGCGCAAGGCCTGATTTCGCCTGACGAGAAGGCGCAATGGCGGCCGCTCGCGGGCGGCGTTTCATCCGACATCTGGCGGGTGGACATCGACGGGCGCTCGTTGTGCGTCAAGCGCGCGCTGGCCCAGCTGAAGGTCGAGGCTGACTGGAAGGCGCCGCTCTCGCGCAACGCCTACGAGTGGGAATGGATGAGCTTTGCGGCGCAGCACTGTCCCGACAACGTGCCTCGGCCGATCGCGCACGACGAAGTGGCCGGCCTTTTCGCGATGTCATTTCTCGAACCGGATCGCCATCCGGTCTGGAAGGAGCAACTGCTGCACGGTGAGGTCGATCCCGCGACCGCCTTCGCCGTCGGGCAGGTGCTCGGGCGGCTGCATGCCGCGAGCGCTGGGCGGGCGGACGTGGCCGAGGCCTTTGACACGGTAGACAACTTCTACGCCCTTCGGCTCGAGCCCTACCTGGTGGCGGCCGCAAATCACCACCCCGAGCTGGCGCCCGTGCTCCTCGAACTTGTGGCGAAAACGGCCGGCACTCAATATGCGCTGGTCCATGGCGACGTGAGTCCAAAGAACATTCTTGTCGGGCCGAGTGGACCTGTGTTGCTCGACGCGGAGTGCGCCTGGTACGGCGACCCCGCCTTCGATCTCGCGTTCTGCCTGAATCACCTGCTGCTCAAGGGTGTCGTCCGGCGAGATGCGCTTTTGCAGCTCTCCGCGTCATTCGACGCGTTGTTGCAAGGCTATCTCGAGCAGCTGAACTGGGAGTCGGCGGAAAGACTGGAGACGCGCGCGGCGCGCTTGCTGCCGGCGCTCATGCTCGCGCGGGTGGACGGGAAGTCTCCTGTCGAATACATCACCGAGGAGGCTACGCGCGACTTGATCCGAACCTTCGCCTCGCAGTTGCTTCGCGATCCGGTCCCGGCGCTTTCAGAGCTAAGAAACACCTGGAACGAAGCGGTGCGGTCGAATGCACGTGCGCCTTTGCCGTAACCGTAGAAAAATCGAACTCGGTTTGCGTAGAGAGGACGAGACGCGGGCTAATTTTCAGCAGGCGCCAAAACCGTCGCGCAGGGAATCGAAAATGCGAGAACAGTAGTTCGGGCGAAGATGCGTGGTCTGCCCGTCCCCGAAGCAAAAGCTGATCCGAGTCTGTCGAGGGACGAGTTGACCTCGATCGATCTGTTTTTTGGATCCGTTGCGGGTAGTGAGTTTTTGGCATTTGTTTCTAGTTGGCTCCCTGCATTGCAACGAGTTGACCTATTCACACCGGCAGTCGAGCGTTGCAAGGTTAGATAGTGCGCCATGCGCTGATCGAGGCCGCTACGCAGAGTTGATACATCGAGGTCGTCGGCCTACGGCGTTCTGATCGGCTGCCTCCACAGCACGACGCCTCCAATCAACGTGAAGACGCGGCAGCGCACCGCTGACGCGCGACAACGATCTTGCATGACAAGCAAGTGCGACGAGTCGTGGATTCGCCCCGCTCGTGGCCAAGGCGGGTCTTCGCAGCCTCGATGCCCCGCGGAGCTTTTTGCGCACCAGGCAGGAGTTGATTCGGCGCGTTGTGGAAGCAAGACTTGGCTTTCAATTCTCATCAGGTCTTGCCATGTCCCTCTTGTTTTTTCGAACGCGTGCCGCTCGTCTGCTATGTCTTCTCGGGGCGCTCGCCTTTATTGGTGCTGCCTGCGCGCAATCGTCAGGCGCGAATCGCTCCGGCCCCGGCCCGGCGGGTCCCCCCAGCGCCCATTCGGCGGATCTGAATTGGCCGACGCGACCACTGCGGCTTATCGTCGGCTTCGGCGGCGGCTCGTCGCCAGACTTCGTTGCGCGCATCTTGGCCGCGCCCATGGCGAAGGCGCTGGGCCAGGCTGTGATCGTCGAGAACCATTCAGGCGCCAGCGGCAATATTGCGGCGGACATCGTCGCGAAGTCCACCGACAGACACACGATCGGCATCTTGATCAACGGCAATATGACGATCGCCAAGATTCTCAATCCGGCGACCTCTTACGACCCGCAGAAGGACCTGGTGCCGCTGAGCATCATCTGCACGGCACCACTGGTGCTCGCCACGACGTCGGAGGTCTCGAAGGCCGATCCCCGCAGCTTCCTCGAGGCGGCGCGGGTCGCAGGAAGCAAGTGGAGCTATGGCACACCTGGCATCGGCACGATCGGCCACCTCGGCATGGAGCTTTTCAAGACCCGCACAGGCATAGGCGCCGTGCATGTGCCCTACCAGGGAAATCCGCAGGTCATCACGGGTCTGGTCGGAGGGCAGCTGCAACTGGCGCTCCTTCCGCCGGGCCTCGCCCAGGAGCAGGTCAAGGCCGGAAAGCTGCGCGCAATCGGCGTGACCTCCGCGCGCCGCTCCGAACTCGTGCCGGACTACCCGACCCTGCAGGAAGCGGGCCTCAAGGATTTCGAACTCGAGATCTGGACCGCCGCCGCGGCGCCTGCCAGCCTGCCTGCTCCCATCGTGCAGCGCCTGACCCAGGTTCTCTCGGAAGTCATTCGCCTGCCAGAGGTGCGGCAGAAACTCTTCCAACACGGCTACGAGGCCGCTGACATCTCGGGCGAGGCGCTGGTACGCCGGGTGAAGGCCGACACGGCCGCGCTCAACGAGATCATCGCGAGCCAGGGCATCAAGCTCGAATAAGGAGATACCCATGAATTCAGAACAAGGGCACCCGAGCGGGCGCCAGGAAACCGCGGCCGCGGTCCATGACTCAACCCCAGCTGATGATGGCAGCCACGAGGACGCCCAACGGATTCTGAAGTCGCTGCGCGACGAACTCGACGGCTTGGACAGGATTCTGCTAGAGACCGTGAGGCGCAGGCTTGATTGCTGTTGCCGGATTGGGCTGCACAAGCGCGACCATGCGATTCCGATGATGCAGCCCCATCGCATCGGCGTGGTGCAGGAGCGTGCGGCTGCCTTTGCCGCCGAGCACGGCGTGAGCCCGGCGTTCCTGCGTGCCCTCTACGAACTGATCATCACGGAGACATGCCGGCTCGAGGATGAGATCATCGGTGCGCCCTCGACGTCTGCATGAGTCGCTCGTTTTGCGCTCGAGCAAGCGCTGGTTCCGGCTCTGCCGGCGCTCGCGCATGCCGCGATCCCATCAGGTGGCCGTCGAGGCCGACCCACTGTCATCGATCGTGCGGCACTGCCAAGGCGAACACATGCTGATCTTTTCAACGCTGGGCCATGAGGGCAGCAACCATCACTTCGTTCTCCAGCAGTACCTGGACGCGCACGGCATTGCGCAAGCCTGCCGCATCGTGTTGTTCGACAACTTCCACAGCGGCGCGCGCGCGCTGATCGCCGGGGAGGCGGATTACCTGCTTCAGTGCGCCGTGCATCCGGCCGCGGCCGAGATCACGGGCACCTATCGCACGGCCATGGTGGTGGTCGACGCCTTCATTTCACCCAGCCAGCCCATGGCGCTGGTGCGGTCCAGGGGAGGCGGGGAGGGCGCTGGCAAGGTGGGTGTGCAGACTGCAACGCAGAGCTATGCCGACCTTTCCGCCTGGCCGGTCATCGTCCACGAGCCGACGGTGCTTGCTGTCCAGTCCGGTCTGACAGAAGGACGCTACAGCGCGGGCATCGTCTTCACTTCCTTCGCGACGGCGCATGCAGAACGCTTCGAGGTGGTTGAGCCCATCGGCACCGTCTGCGATGCATGGATCGTCTACGGACGCCAGGCGGTCGACGATGGCAGGGCCGTCGTCTGGGACGACAGTCCAGTCGCACGGCAGTTCCGGACGCGGATCGAGCGATCGGCGGAGTCAGGCGGCAGTTGAAGCCGTTGTCCACCGTCGTGCCGCGGCGTAGCTCCGATGCACGTGATGGTTAAGTCGGAAACGTGGACGCCAGGATCATCGCGGCGCCCAGTTCGACCAAGAACGAGAGCGGCGAACGAGAGCCTGAGATGCCCCAGGCGAAGAAGGGGTAACCAGCGGCGCTTCGGGATGAAGGCACACGTCGGTGAGCACGCGGATCCGGGGCTGGTGCAGGACATGGTCAGTGAACTGACCGTCGGCAATCAGGCGATCGCTGCGCGTGTGGCCGCCTTGCCAATGTCGGTGCGTGGTTTCGGCCACGTGAAACTTTCGAACCTGGAATCTACGCGCCCGCGAGGCGGAGTTGCTGCATCGCTTCGCGCCGACGCGATATGCAAGGCCGGAGCCGGTGGCCGGTGCGCCGAGTGCGGGCCAGATCCGCGGCATAGCGATCGTGACGGGCGCGAAAATCTGATGGACCAAGCCGTGTCTGGCAATGCGCCACTGCAGACAGCCTTGTGTGGAAAGAGGCGCTGCGACGCTCGGACGCCGGTACATTTCCCGAGCTCACATGTTGCACGGCCAGTTGCTGGTTCGCTGCGCCGGCAGGTGTCACAAGCAATCTCCGGACAATGCCGCAGGCGCACGGCGGGCAGTAACGAAGGAGCTCAGGGCCGGCGCACCTTCGGTGCAATCGATCTCGAATACTCCGCGGGCGGTACCAGACAGTGAACCACCGGGGCGCATCGCGGGGAACCCCAATGAAGTCTTATTGGCCGTCTTTCACTTCAGATCGGGCTCATTCGCAGCGAGCGCGACGGACAGGATCGCAGTTTTGTCTTGAGCAATTGCCGGCAAGGACCATTTTGGGCAAATTCGCCAGCCAACGTCCCACGTCATCGATCAAGGCGGGGCCGCGGTCACACGCCGGCCAGTCTGAACAGAGCGATGGCAACGGCCAAGGCTGCGTATATCGCCATCGCAAGGCGTTAAACAGCCAGTTCCTCGGCCGTCTTGCCACTCTCAAGTGCAGCCTTGAACCAGGCGGGCCGAGGCCCACGCCCACCCCAGACATTGCCTTGATCGTCCTTGTACTTCGCAGCGGTACTACCTGAGTTGGGCTTCGGCTTGGAAACGGTGGGCTTGGCCCTGCGTCTTTTCGGAGTCTTCACGCCGCCTGTGTCCACCGCCAGGTCCCTG
This sequence comes from Variovorax sp. Root434, assembly GCF_001426595.1. NCBI lineage: Bacteria > Pseudomonadati > Pseudomonadota > Betaproteobacteria > Burkholderiales > Comamonadaceae > Variovorax > Variovorax sp. Root434. The sequence goes on along the minus strand of NZ_LMEK01000016.1, from coordinate 35,149 downwards.
GCAGTGAATCCATAAATCAGGATCGCTTCCTTGATGCGTTCAAGAACACCAGCCGCTTCCTTTTTACGCAACGCATCTGCTTCTTTTTGCAATTGCTGAATCTGCTTTTGTACTTCAAGGTATGTTTTGGCCATTGGGTGAATCGCTTTGCAATTAAAGCGGCGTTTATACACCCATGCCAATGCCGATGAGACTCGGACAACCGCTGGTCCTGCGTGGCAGGTATGCCGCGCTTGGCGGACTCGGAATCAACCGGGACATCGTCAATCGGTCAATCGGTCGTAGCGTGGCGATGTGGTCTCGGAAATCGATACACGTCAAAGCGGCTTAATTCTGATGACCCCGGCGGGCCAGACGATGAGATTCATAGATGGACACCCCGCGCGAGCACTCATCGATGCAAGTTGCAGTGTCTAGCGCATTGCATCTGGGCACCCCCCGGCCCTGCTTCGATTCGCTGGGTCGGTTCTGGCGGCGCTACCGGAGAGCTCTCCTTGTATGGGCAAGCCGCTGTTGCACGCCACCTTGGGCGGTGCGTCCAGATGATTGCTGTCGTGATGCGCGGCTTCCGGCAAAGATAAATTCATTGCGATCGCTTGCGTTCGCGAGCGCATGCGCCGTGGAAGGTGGAATCAGTGCCAGTCGATGCGCGCACTGGAAGACCACGCTGGCAGCCGCGTCAGGACGCCGCCTCAAATTCGACATCAATTCAATGAATAGCGAGTTATTGCATTCAGAGCCTGGGACGGAGAATCCTGAGAACCGTATTTACTCAATCATCGCCTTCCTACCTTGGCCTTATCGCTGGGCAGATCAGTTCGATTGAGGATGCAACACGCGGCCCTCACGGCCGATGTCGAACAGCATCTCGCGAGCGATGGATCTCGCGCAGAGCGGCAACCTGCGCAGTCGGCGACCAGCGCATCGCCGGTGAGGAGCGGTTCCAAGCATCCTCGCCCGCAGAGAGTAAAGGGCGCGGGAAAAGCGGGGCAAAGCGTGGGGCTGGGTGGCTTGCTGCGGCCTGGAGCGTGGCACACCGTTCTCGCCGTCAAGGTCTGCGCGCGCCTCTTTGGCGCGCTGGCGGCCTGCGGCCGTCTTCGAACCCTGACTGCGGCGCTGCGGCGTGCCGGGGGCGGTCTCGGGCAATCCCGCCCGTAACCGTTCAAGGAGAACGACATGGTTGCTTTGAGCTTTCCCTTCATCACCGATGCGCAGTTCGAGCTGCTGCTGGCCAACGGCGTGCAGTCCCGGGCGCAGGCGGATTTCGATCCGATGCCCGTGGTCAAGCTGTTCACGCCCGACGCCGGCGCCACTTGGCTGCTGACCGAGGTCGACCCCGAAGACCACGGCATCGCGTTCGGGCTCTGCCATCTCGGGCAAGGGTTTCCCGAGCTGGGAAGCGTGAGCCTCGCCGAACTGGCCGAGGTGCGCGGCATACTGGGCCTGCCGATCGAACAGGATCCGCACTTCCGGGCCGGCAAGCGCCTGAGCGCCTTCGCGAAAGAGGCGCGCGTGGCAGGGCGCATCCAAGCCTGAGGTCAAGGCCGCCGGCTAGGCCGGCGGCCTTCTTTCTGTTTCGTCCTGTCGCGGGCCTTTCCGACGCTCCTCTCTCGCTGTCTCGCTGCCTGTCTCCGTTGTGCATTGGTCCGACCGTGCGCGCACGCAGGGCGGGCTTCGAGGCTGATGTCGACTCTGACTTCGAACAGTGGCCTCGGCGGCCGAATCGCTCCAGCCTTCGTGGGTGCCCGACCGTTGCGCCGTTTCGAATGTCTTGCGTCTGCGTGACTCGTGCGCGGCGCGCGGTGCGGAACACCGTGTTGCTGGATCGCGGCGCCTCGGCGGTTGGTGCAAGACGCTGGCCGCGGGAAGCGAGGGGGTCTCGTGGCCGTGCATGCACGACGGTCACCGGTCAGACCGTCCGCCTGGGCGTTCAGCGCCTTCCGACTTTGCGGCGGCGACGCGTGCTTCGCAGGCGCTCGATGGCGTGCCGCCTTCGGCGGCGCAGCGCTGGCGGTGCGTGCAGGCGCCCGCGGCCCGTCCGCGGTGCCTCTGCGTTCGAAGCCTCCTCTTGGCCGACGCATAGCGCGCTCGTGCCGCTGTCCAGGGCTGCGGGCTTTGCCACCGTCCTCACCCGGTCCTCGCTGTGCTCGGCTGCGGCTTGCGGGCGGTCCCTGGACATCGGCCCTTGTCGCGCGCTGTCCATGCGTCGAGGCGGCTCCGAAAGCAGATGTTCAACCACCGCGGCACATGCCGCAGAAAGGCCCAGTCATGCACGCCAGTTCAACTTCCAGCCCGCGCGGTGCGGGCAGCCCGCACAGCCCGGCCCATCCGACAGCCACGGGCGTTCCCCCCGTACCCCCCGAGGACTCACCCAAAGCAGGTGGGGGTCTGGGCGAATCCGCAGGCAACGCTGCGCGGGGGCGGGGGCGCATGGATGTGCGGCAGGTCGTGACGGACCGGATCGTAGCGATGCTGCAGAAGGGAGGGCTTGTGTTCCGCGACCGCTGGACGCGGGCCGCGGCGCGCGGGGCGCCTCGCAACGGCAAGACCGGCGCGCCGTACCGCGGTGCGAACGTGCTGCTGCTTTGGGAGGCGGCGATCGAGGCGGGCTATGCGTCCAATGTCTGGCTGACCTACCGGCAGGCGCAGAGCCTTGGTGCCCAGGTGCGCAAGGGCGAGCGCGGCGTGCTGTGCGCGCACTTCGAGCGCAGGGCGCGCGAGCGTCGCGGCGATGCCGATGACGTCCTCTCGCAAGGCGGGACGGACGAGGAGGCGATGGCTGCGGACGTCGGTGCCCGTGCCGGCGTGCTGCTGTGCCGGCCGTTCTGGCTGTTCAACGTGGCGCAGATCGACGGGCTGTCGCTCGAAGTGGTGGACCTCGGTGTCGTTGCGCCAGCGGCGAACGTGCCGGGTCCGGTGGAGCGGGCGATGCGGCTGCTGGGCGGCTGCAATGCGACTATCCGTCACGGCTTCGACCGGGCGGCGTACCTGCCGGCGCTCGACGAGATCCGGCTGCCCTGGCCGCGGCAGTTCACGAGTCCCGAGGCGCAGTGCGCGACGGCGCTGCACGAGCTGGTGCATTGGACCGGGCATCCCGATCGATTGAACCGGCGCTTCGGACAACGATTCGGCGACGCGGCCTATGCCTTCGAGGAACTGGTGGCCGAGCTCGGCAGTGCGTTCGTGATGGGGCACTGCGGGCTGGTCAATGCCACGGTCGAGGGGCATGCGGCCTACATCGACGCCTGGCTGCAGGTGCTGCGCGGCGACCGCACGGCGATCTTCACGGCGGCGCGCCTTGCGCAGGAGGCCTTCGCGTTCATCGCGGCGCGGGAGATGCCTGCACTTCGGGAGCCCCCAAGGAGCGCGGAGGGCGCATGAAGGTTGTCGATGATCTCGGGACCTGCTGGCGCGCATTCGGCGTGGCGCAGGTTTGTTTCGCGTCATGCAACGCGATGGCCGCCAGCACCTGGATTTCGGGCACGGCGGCCTTCGGGAAAGTGCATGCCGCGCATGCGTTGCGGAGCATGCCCGCCGTCCGGATCATCGCGGCTTCCGTCGTGAAGACGTGCGGGCCTCCAACGCCGGGATCTCGATGCGGCGTGCGCTGGAGACCCGTGCGCTTCTCTCCACCGTTGTTGTTGCCCGTGCCGTTCAAATTCATGAAAACCCTTTCCCTTTGCGCTGTCACGATGGCCACGCTCGCCATGGGCGTCTCGTCGATCACCAGCGCCCAGATCGCCTACCTGGGACCGGCAGGCAGCTGGACCCACCAGGCCTGCATGGACCTGTTCGGCGACACGAATCTGGTCGCGCTCGACAGGCAGGCGCTCTTCAAGGCCCTGCGCGCGAAAACCGTCGCCAAGGCCTGCGTGCCCGCTACGACGTCGGTGGTCGGGGTCACGCCCTATCTGGACGACGTGCTGGCGCTCGACACGGTGCATGTGGTGGGCGAGTACCCGAAGGCACTGGGCTACAGCCTGCTGGCCAAGCCCGGCACCCGCAAGGAGGACATCCGCACGGTGCTTGCGCACCCCGTGGCGCTGGAGGAGGTCAAGCCCTGGCTCGATTTGGAGATGCCCGACGTCGAACGCCAGCCGGCGGCCAGCGGCGGCGCCGCGGCGAAGTCGGTGGCGGAAGGGGCAGCGTCGGGCATGGCCGCCATGGGGCCACCCGGCGCGGCCCGACTCTACGGCCTCACGTCGATCGTCAGCGGCATCGAGGAGGGGCCCCACAATACGACGCGCTGGTGGGTGCTGGGGCATGCGATCCCGGCACCCAGCGGCCATGACAAGACGACGCTGCTGCTGACCGTCGACGAAGAAGGCTTTCAGCGATCGCTGCAGGCGCTCGCGCGATCGGCCCGGGTCCTGGCGGTCTACGAACGCCCGGGCAAGCAATCGCTGGATGGGCACCGCTATGTCATCGACGTCGTGGGCCATGCCTCGCAGCCGGAAATCGCCAGGCTGCTGGCGGACCGTGCGGAGTTCCGGCTTCTCGGCTCCTACCCCCGAAGATATTGAATACCACGTGGAGGCGCGCGCCGTGTGTGGGATTGCTCGGCTCGGTCCTGTGCCGCCTGCGTCGAGGCGAGAGCGGGAGGGTAGGGTGAGCGGCGTTCGAAGCGCGAGGTCGAAGGCGCGGGCGGGCGGCCCTTCAGTGCTTGAACCCGGACTCGCGCTGGGCTCGCAGTGCCAGGATGAAGACGGTCTCGATCCCGGCCAGGTAACGATACAGCGCCACATAGCCGCGGTTGCCCTTGCCGATGACCAGCTCGCGCTTTCCGCCTGCGACGGGGCGGCCGATCAGCGGGCTGCGCGAGAGGATCTGAATGGCCTCGAGAATCTCCCCGACCCGGTTCGCCGCATCGGCGACTTGGTGCTGTTCCAGGTGGTCGATGAAGCGGTCGATGTCGTCCAGGACCTCCGGTGCCAGCTCGATGCGGACCATGGGCCGGTCAAGGCCCCGGCCTGCGCGCCAGAGGCCTGCGAGGTTTCTGGCCGGCCGCGCGTGCCTTCAAGTAGCCCGCAGCGTCCTCCCAGCCGACCGATTCGCCGGTGCGCTGCAACGCGGCCCATCGCTCGTCTGCGATTCGATGCAGTTCCTCGTCCAATTCGCTGCGCTCGACCATGTCGGACAGCGCGTCCAGGATGAACGCATGCGAAGACCTGCCCGACCTCGCAGCCGCAGCCGCGATGCGGGCCTTGAGCTCATCTTCAAGGCGGATGGTCGTTGTCGACATGTTGATGGACCTCATGACATTGACGGTGGCGCATACTGTAGCACACTTGTAGCACATCGGGCCTTCAGCTGCCATGCTGGCCTGGCCGTGACTGGCTGGATCATCCGGGGCGCTGCGAATGCAGCCGGAGATTGCTGAGCAATCTGTGGATGGCGCGCGGCAAATTGATGGAAGCCTGGGCATGAGTGCACGTGCCGCGCGGCAAATGCACGCGTGCGGGGTGAATCAGGCAACGCATTGCTCGAGCAGAGTTCCGCAGGCTGCAAATCAAGCTCAATCACCGGGCATCGTCTCGCTCGAAACGGTGACCCCCGCAGACGCGCATCTCAACCCGCTTTGTGGAGGACATCCCTAGTTCATAGTCTGTCGTAGGCGTGCGAGAACGATGCATACTTCCACGCACCTCAGAAAGACGCCCGTAGCCGCCGTGACCACTGCGCTGTGGGCCAGCCCCGTGCGGCTGTTTACGCCGATGTGCAGCTTCATGCCGAAGAACCAGTTCTTGCCTTTGGCCACCTGGTGCATCTCGGGATCTCGCTTCTTGTCGGCGTTCTTTGTGGAACTGGGCGCACTGATGATCGTGGCACCCACAATCGTGCCGGTGCCCACCTTCAGGCCATGGCCTTGCAGCACTTCACCCACCTTGGCGAACAGCGCTTACCCAAGATGGTGTTTCTCGAGCAGCCGGCGAAACTTCAGCAGCGTCGTCGCGTCCGGAACGCGCTCGCGGCCCAGGTCGATGCCCACGAAACTGCGCAGGCTGGCGCTGCCATACGGCGCCTCTTCGCAGGCCTCGTCAGCCAGATTGAACCAGTGCTGCACGAACAACATGCGCAGCATCCGCTCCAGCCCGACGGGCGGGCGCCCGCCTTCGCCTTTGGGGTAGTGCGGCTGCACCACCGCACAAAGCTCCTCCCAGGGCATGACCTTGTCCATCACGTTGAGGAACACGTCCCGCTTCGTAGGCCGGCGGAATTGCTCAAAGCCTTTGTCGGCGGCCATCGCCAAGGTCTGTTGCTTCATGCTCTGATCAACGAATCAGCCGGGATGGCGGTGGACCTTTTTCAGCGTAGCCCTAGCTCATGGGCTTCGCGTGAACCGAAATGCGTCGCGTGTAAAGCCCATTTAAGAAACAGTATTGCCATTTTCGCCGGTCCTGCTTTTATCGAAAATTTGTGAGAGCCCTTTCGAGAAATTCCGGGGCCGAAGTACCCCCCTGTCACCCCCTTTCGGCCCCACATGGCGACTCTCCGCCTAGCTATTTAGGGAGGACTCGCGGCCATCATCGCGAGGGTGCAGCACTGCTTGGACTACGCAACCGGCCAGCATGACGCTTTGTCTGCTCTAGGACATCTGCGGCGGAGCTCATCGCTTCATCAAACATGCTCTCAATCATTTTGTCTCCTAATCCCGTAGGGCACCAAAAGGGGCAACGTGAGGGCAGGGTGCCGGATGGTCTCTACGGTCTGCGGAGCGTACGTACCTGTTTGGCGATACCCCCGGATTTGCAGCAGGACATCTCTGCGGCCGACCGAAATCGTGGTGGTGCCGGCCCAGAGTAAGGGCGGGGAAGCCGCCAGCTTCCGGTAGACAGGCATGACGTCGCGCCCGCAGGGGGAGATCTGGCGTTGGATCTCGATGAAGCACAGGCGCTCCTTCAGAGTCGTGCGCGAATCTTGAACCATCGTGCGCGAAGCGGCGACGCGATCGCGAGTAGCCGCCGCGCCACCACGCCTGTGCCGGCCCGAGGCCGGGTCGTGCGGACACTCAAGAGAGGTTGACACGTGGCATGCGGGGGAAGCTCCTAGAGTCGGGCCTTGGCCGCCAGCTCGGCCACGGAGATGCCAATGCCTGCGGCAATCTGTACAACCGTCATCACGCCAGGATTCTGCATTCCCCTCTCGATGCTGCTCATGTAAGAGCGATCGATGTCGCTGCGGTGCGCAAGTTCCTCTTGTGAGATGCCACGAGCCTTACGCAGTGCCTTGATGGCGGTGCCAAGCGCCAACAGCGCCGGGTCGAGCGCGTGTTTGGGCGAGGCAATTGGCATAGACAAAATGCTCTCGCCTTGTGTACGATCACACCACGGATGATCTTCCACATATTGGACTTCCTCTGAGATGTACTGCGTTGTCTCCAGACCGATTCTTGTGCGCGCACGCCGCTTTGTTGTCGCATGACGCGCAGACTCATAGCCTCTCCATTACCGACGGCCCTCCCGCTGCGGCTCCCGGCCTCGGTGACGCGTGCCCGGCCGAGGCAGCCCGCGCCTGTCGTACGAAGCCTGTCCGCGGCGCGCATCGGTTCGCAGGTGAAGGCACTTCGCATGGCGGCTGAGGTGTCCGGCGGTGCTTTGGCGAAGGCCTCCGGGATTTCTGCCTCGATGCTCTCGCGCATCGAGCGCGGGCTGGTCTCGCCCTCGGTGGAGACCTTGGAGCGCCTGGCGAACGGTTTGGGTGTGCCGGCGTCGCGCTTCTTCGGCGACCAGGCGCGCCGCACGGACTTCTGCCATGTGCGCGCGGGGCAGGGCGTTGTCGTCGATCGCGTCGGTGCGGTTTCCGACTACCGCTACGAGCTGCTGGGGCATCTCCTGTCGGGCAACCTGTTCGTCGAGCCGTATCTGGTCACGCTGCTGCCCGGTGCCGATCCCTACGTGACCTTCCAGCATCCGGGGTTGAAGTTCCTGTACTTCCTGTCCGGGGAGGTCAGCTACCGCTACGGCGCCAAGGTGGTCTCGGTGAGGGCAGGGGACTCGCTGCTGTTCGAGGCGTCCGCGCTGCATGGGATCGAGGCGATCCATTCGGGGCCGGTTTCCTACCTTTCGGCGGTGTTCACGCTGCGCGAGTGAGGTGTGGCGGCAGGGGCCTGTCGGTCGTGACGGCTGTTCGCCTACGTTGATACTTTCCTTCTTTCCTTCTTTCCTTCTTTCCTTCTTTCCTTCTTTCCTTCTTTCCTTCTTCCCTTCTTCCCTTCTTCCCTTCTTCCCTTCTTCCCTTCTTCCCTTCTTCCTTCCGCGCTCGCGCCGTGATGAACGGTGTCCCCTGCGGAGGGACCGGGACCGAGCACCACAGCGGAGGCGGTGGGCGTCAGGGCACGCGGTCACGCGTGGATCGTCGCAAAGGGTGACCAAGGTCGTTTCCGAAGATCACGCATTGTCAAGTGATCGGTGAAGGTCAAGCGCCACGGCTTGCATCGGGCGGGTGATGCCGGCGGCCAGTCCTGCGTCGCGGCCGTCGCACCGGCTGCTTCGCAGACACAAAAACTGTGGATGACCTGATGTATAGCATTTGCTATACAATCGGGCCATGAAGACGACCCAACTCCCTCCGGTTCGCGTGACGGCCGCAGTTCGAGAACAGATCGAAGGCGTGCTGCTCGATGGCGAAACGCTGTCGCATTTTGTTGAGCAGGCTTCGATCGATGCGGCGCGTCGTCGCAAGGCGCAGCAGGAATTCGTGGCGCGTGGACGCGCCTCGCTTGCCCGCGCGCTTGAGACGGGCGAGTCCTATGCGGCAGACCGGGTCCTCGAGGCGATGAAGTCCCGGCTCGACATCGCACGCAAGGCGATCGAGACGGAGCGGGGCGGCGTCTCCACACGGCGCGCGTGACATACGTCGTGCGGCTGACGCGCGAAGCGGTGGAAGATCCGCAGCGTCTTGAAGCCTTTCTTCTTGATGTCGCGCTCAAGCATGGAGACTGGGAGTTGCCGGACCGCGCGCTCCTGGCCATCCGAAGGGAGTTCCGTATCCTGGAGACCAATCCCTTCACTTGTCGAATTGCCTTCGACGACCGGCTGGAGCGGGAACTCGTCATTCCATTTGGCGCTTCAGGCTACGTCGCGTTGTTTCATGTCGTCAGCGAAAGGGAGATCGTGGTGTCTGCCATTCGGCATCAGCGAGAGGACGAGTACCACTGAAAGTGAACTCGACGCAGCGATCGCGATGGGTGATCGCTAGCTGTGAAGCGTCAAGAGGTTATTTCTTGATGAGTTGAGTCTGTCCATAGGCGCGATGCCACCGATACCGCTGTGCGGGCGATGCCAGTTGTAGTGGTGCTGCCAGCTTGTCAGGGCATCGGTTCGGTGGTCTGAGTTCTGGTACGTCCAGCCATAGGCCCACTCGCGCAGCGCGGACTGGATAGACCGCTCGGCCTTGCCGTTGGTCTGCGTTCGGTAGGGCCGCGTGAAGCTGTGCTTGATGCCAAGCTCCATGCAGGTTGCCCGGAACTCGCGCGAGCGGAACGCTGAACCGTTGTCCGTCAGCAGCCGCTTCACGGCAATGCCCAGACGGGCGTAGTAGGCCACCGCATTGCGCAGGAACGAGACCGCCTGCGGCGTCTTCTCGTCGGGATGCATAGCGGTGAACGCCAGCCTTGCATGGTCATCGATCGCCACGAACAACGTCTCCCAGCCTGCGCCGTCAACCGAGTCGCGTCGGTTGCCTGTGACGCGATGGCTGGGGCGCACGATGCGCCCCAGCTTCTTGGTATCGATGTGCAGCAGATCACCGGGTGCCTCGTGCTCATAACTGTGGCGCGACGATCTGGCTGAGAGGCGCGCGACAATCTGGATGAGAACAGTGTCGCGGCAAGGGGATGATGGCGGCATTGATTGCCGCGCGCAATGACTACGTTGGCATTTGATTGACGCTGGGCGTCACCAGATCGACGTTTCTCGGTGTCGCGTAGCTTGCGGGTCTGCCCGCACCGCTTTGTTTGCGCTCGATGGCGGTGCGCCGACGGTAGCTTTCGACGTTCATCTCGAAGATGGTGGAGTGGTGCACCAGGCGGTCCACCGCGGCCAGGGTCATGGCCGGATCCGGGAACACCTTGCCCCATTCGCCGAACGGCTGGTTGGCCGTGATGATCATGGAGCGGCGCTCGTAGCGCGCACTGATCAACTCGAACAGCACCGACGTTTCCGCCTGGTCCTTGGTGACGTAGGCAAGATCGTCGAGGATGAGCAGGTGGAAGTTGTCCAGGCGGTTGATGGCCGCCTCCAGCGCAAGTTCGCGGCGTGCGACCTGCAGCCGCTGGACGAGGTCCGAGGTGCGCGCAAAGAGCACGCGCCAGCCCTTCTCGAGCAGGGCCAGTCCGATGGCCGAGGACAAGTGCGATTTCCCGCCGCCGGGCGGCCCCATGAGAAGTAAATTGGCGCCGTTGCGCAACCACCCATCGCCGGCACACAGCGCCGAGACCTGGGCCTTGGAGACCATTGGCACAGAGTTGAAGTCGAAGTTGTCCAGCGTCTTGCCCGGCAGCAGCTTGGCTTCGGCCAAGTGCCGCTCGATGCGGCGCCGGTCGCGCTTGGCCAGTTCGTTTTCGGCCAAGGCCATCAGGAGCCGGGCCGCTGGCCACCCTTCCTTGTCCGAGCGCTCGGCGAAGGTCGTCCACATCTGCTTGGTCGCGGGCAATCGCAACTCGGTCAGCAGCAATGTGAGGCGGGTGACCGTGGAGCGCAGGCTCCGGTTGGCGCGCCTTGCGCCGCGTTTTCTGGCGATGTACCGCGCCGACGAGATCGGGCTGGACGAGTTGCACGCGCTGGCGCTGACGGACGACCACGCCGCGCAGGAGGCGGTCTGGGACGGGCTGCCGGTGTACGAACGCAGCGCATGGGCGCTGCGCCGCAAGCTCACCGAGGAATCCTGCGCGGGCGGCAGCCGGCTTGCGCGCTTCGTGGGTTTGGCGGCCTACGAGGCGCGCGGCGGCGCGGTGCGGCGCGACCTCTTCGCCGAGGACGGCGATGACGACGGTGTGTACCTGGACGACCCGGTGCTGCTGCAGGTCCTCGCCATGGAAAAGCTGTGCGCCCTGGCCGAGGAGGCGCGCGCGGAAGGCTGGGCATGGGTGGATTGCATGATTGAGGGCGACGGCCTCGCGTTGCGCCGCTATGGGCAGGCATTGCAGTGTCAACGCGCGATGACGCCCGAGGAGGAGGAGGCAGCACTGGCGGCCATGGACGCCGAGCGCGACCGGCTGGCCGAGGCCCTCGAGACGCTGGAAACGTAGGGCGACGATCCCGACGCGGCGCACGCCAAGGAGGAGGTCGATGTCGAAGCCGAAGCGCAGCGGTTGTCGAGCGCGCTCGACGATCTGGACGACCGGATCGAAGCGGCGCATGCCGCGTTGCTGGCATGGACCTCCGAGCAGATGGCATGCGCCGGGGCGTTGCTGCGCATCGACCATCGCGGAGAAGTGGTGGCGACCCGGGGACTGACACGGCCGGGGGATCACCGCTGCGGTTCGGAGGCCGGCGACCCGGAGGGCGATGACGGGCCGGGGATGGCGGGTGACGGCGATGGCGATGGCGACGGGGCGGGCACAGGCGCCGCGAGAACGCGCGAGCGCAGCGGTTGTCGAGCGCGCTCGACGATCTGGACGACCGGATCGAAGCGGCGCATGCCGCGTTGCTGGCATGGACCTCCGAGCAGATGGCATGCGCCGGGGCGTTGCTGCGCATCGACCATCGCGGAGAAGTGGTGGCGACCCGGGGACTGACGGGGGCCGGGGGATCACCGCTGCGGTTCGGAGGCCGGCGACCCGGAGGGCGATGGCAGGCCGGGGATGGCGGGCGACGGCGATGGCGATGGCGATGGCGACGGGGCGGGCACAGGCGCCGCGAGAACGCGCGCCGCGTTCAGCGAGAAGCTGATGCGCGATCTCACCGCGCATCGCACTGCCGCGCTGCAGGCCGCGCTGATGCAGNGCACAGGCGCCGCGAGAACGCGCGCCGCGTTCAGCGAGAAGCTGATGCGCGATCTCACCGCGCATCGCACTGCCGCGCTGCAGGCCGCGCTGATGCAGAACCCGTATGTGGCAGATGATGCCATTGCACAGGAGAAAGTGCCGTTGCCTTTGGCGCGCTTGCTGCAGGCCCGAAGCATCGTGCGCATTTCGTGTGCATCAGGTTCGACAAGTCGATCTGTTTGCGACGCTGCGGCCGGCTTGCACCGGCAATTCTGAAAGTAACAGCGCTGCACACTGCTCGAGCTGAGTGCTGGAGGAGGAGAGCACTGTCGCGCGATCTCTGCCACCTCAGGTCCACTCTTCGTCGATCGAAGTCTCATGCCGGATGTGTTGATCGCATAGGGTTTACGCTGATCAATGAGTTCGAAAGCCCATTGACATGATCTCGTCATCTCCGTAATCTCCAGCCCCACGAAAGCAATCGGTTTGATTGCATTCGGGCAGCAACAGCGCTGCTTCACATACCGGCTATGAAAGCCCTCGATTTACGCGAAAGCGTGATCGAGGGCTTTTTTGTTTTTGGAGTTCAGATGTCGATGGTACGAACCGCTGACGAGGCGAGCGTCTTCCCGGACGTGGTTGTGGCGAGCATCCAGATGGCGCCGAAGGTTGGCAGCAAGGCCGCCAACCTGAAGAGGTCGATCGAATTGATCGAAGAGGCTGCAGGGCACGGTGCCGTCATCGCAGTTCTGCCTGAACTTGCGAACACCGGCTACGTGTTCTCGTCGCGGCGGGAAGCCTTCGAACTGGCGGAAGCGGTGCCCGACGGCGAGAGTGCCAGTGCATGGATCGACGTCGCCCGACGGTGCAAGATTCACGTCGTCGCAGGCATCGCCGAGCGCGTGGAGGACCGTCTCTACAACGCCGCGATCGTCGCTGGCCCCAAGGGCTATATCGGTACCTACCGAAAGCTCCATCTTTGGGGCGATGAACACCTGTTCTTCGAATCCGGCGACCTCGGATTGCCCGTCTTTCACACTGAGATCGGGCGCCTCGGCGCAGTCATCTGCTACGACGGATGGTTTCCCGAGGTGTACCGCCTGCTTGCGATGCGAGGTGCAGACATCGTCTGCATGCCCACCAACTGGGTGCCGATGCCCGGGCAGGCCGGCGAGCACATGGCAATGGCCAACACCCTCGCGATGGCCAATGCGCACAGCAACGGGCTGAACATCATCTGCGCCGATCGCATCGGCACAGAACGAGGTCAGCCGTTCATCGGTCAGAGCCTGATCGTCGGCGCCCAGGGCTGGCCGATCGCTGGTCCGGCGAGCAAGGACCGTGAGGAAATCCTCTACGCATCGATCAACCTCAAGGAAACGCGCCGAGCCAGGCACCTCAATGCGTTCAACGACGTCCTGCGTGATCGCAGGGACGACATCTACGACCCCATGCTCGGCACCGGCTGGCCGTTGCCGCGTCACTGATCCTTTCTCCGCTCGTACTTCCCTCAATCCACATATTCATCGCACGAGGACTTGTCATGAAAACATTCGAACGCTTCTTCCGCCTGAGCGCCATTGCCGCAACGGCGGCCATTGCAGTCAACGCATACGCTGCAGACCCGATCAGGATCGGCGTCGCCGTGGGCCTTTCCGGCGCCAACAGTGTCGTCGCGCCGGCAGTCGTTCAATCGTCGCAACTTGCAGTGGATGAGATCAACGCCGCGGGCGGCATCCTCGGGCGCAAGGTCGAGCTCGAAATCGTCGACGATGCGTCTGGCGCCGTCGGCGCTCAAAAGGCCTTCGACACCCTCGTGTTCCAAAAGAAGGTGAACGCGATCATCGCAATGGAGACCAGTGCAGCCCGCAATGCCGCGCTGCCGGTGGTCAGCAAGGGCAAGGTCCCTTTCATCTATACCTCCTTCTATGAAGGCCGGTCTTGCAACAACTCGATGTACGTGAACGGCTGGGTACCGGAGCAGCAGGTCGCCCCGGTGGTCGACTATTTTTCGAAGAGCAGGAACGCGAAGACCTTCTTCCTGGTCGGAAGCGACTACGCATTCGGGCGTGGCATGCTGGACTTCACCAAGAAGTACATCGAGCAAAAAGGCGGCAAGGTCGTCGGCGAAGAGTACCTGCCGATCGACGGCAGCGACTGGACCTCGGTCGTCTCGAAGATCCGCTCCGCCAAGCCGGATGCCTTGATCAGCGCAACCGCCGGCGGCGCACCGAACGTGTCGCTCGCCAAGCAGTTGAAAGGCGCCGGGATGACTGTCCCCTACGGCAACCTGGCGATCGACGAGGGCACCGCGAAGACGATGGGCGAAGTGGCGTACGGGCTGTACGTGTCCGCGTCCTACCTGACCAGCATCGACACGCCCGAGAACCAGAAGTTCGTGGCCGCCATGACGAAGAAGTTCGGTGCCGACCTCAAGACACCGAACGAGCTTTCCGAACCGCAGTACGAAGCCTTCTACCTGTACAAGGCGGCCGTCGAAAAGGTCGGCTCCACCGACTCGGCCAAGGTGATTCCGGCCCTCGCCGACGTTTCGTTCAACGGCCCGCGCGGCAACGTGCAGATGAACAAGAGCCGCCACACACCGCTCTCGATGCGCCTGGGGCAAGTGCAGGCGGACGGCTCGATCAAGATTCTCGAGACCTTCGCCAACGTGGACCCGGGTGCCCAGTGCCCCAACATCAAGTAACCGGGCGTCGGGACTTCGAACCCAAGCCAAGAGATCCGGGCTCGCGCCCGGCTCTCCACATGTAGGGGAAATTCATGGTGCTATTTCTGGACCTGTTGACGACCGCAGCCATGCTGTTCGTCGTCACGGCGGGACTGATGATGATTTTCGGGGTGATGAAGATCGTCAACTTTGCGCACGGCGCGCTGCTGACCCTCGGCGGTTATGCGAGCTATGTGGTGACGCAGCTCCAGCTCGACCCGTGGCTGAGCTGGCCGCTGGCGTTGGTTGCCGGCGTGATGGTGGGAATGGCGGTCGAGTGGCTGATCGTCAAGCCGCTGTACAAGCGCCCGCTCGACGCCATCTTGGCGACCTGGGGGCTCGGCATCGTCATCGGCCAGCTGATCGTGATGGCGTTCGGTCGTGAGGTCCAGTTCGTGGACGCTCCGTTGTCGGGGACCTGGACCATCGCCGGCGTGGACTATTCCGCTTATCGACTGCTGCTGGTACCCGTCGCTGGCGTGCTGTGCCTGCTGTTGACGGGGCTGTTGAATGGCACACGCTTCGGCATCCGAACCCGCGCCGTGATCATGAACGAAGACCTGGCGAGCGGCCTCGGAATCCATTCCGGATGGGTGCGTTTCGTGACCTTCAGCCTCGGCGCCGGCCTCGGCACGCTGGCGGGGACCATGATCACGCCGCTCTCGAGCGTCGATCCGAACATGGGAATGCCGTGGCTGGTCAGTGCCTTCATGCTCGTGATGGTTTCAGGCCACTCGATGCTGAGCCTGATGCTGACCTGCCTGGTCTTCGGGGCCTGCCAGGTGCTGGTCAGCACCTATGCGAGTCCGGTCCTCGGCGGCCTGACCATCGCCGTTCTCGCCGCAGTCACGCTGCGCATTCGTCCCAAGGGGTTCGCTCATGGCTGAAGCAAGCACAGCCCGTCTCCCGATGGCGGACAGGCAGATGGCACGGGTCCGGTCCGGGCGTGGCCTGCTCGTTCTCGGCACATTGGGCCTGCTGTTGATCGTGGTGGGGCCATGGGTGTTCGATACCTATCTGCTGAACATCCTGATCAAGTCGTTCTTCTTCGCGATCGCCGCAATCACCGTCGACGTGCTCTGGGGCTACACGGGCTACCTGACCTTCGGGCAGTCCGCGTTCTTCGGCATCGGCGCTTACGCTGCGGGACTCGTGTTCACGCACAGCGGGTTCTCGGCCTCTACCGTGCTGCTCGCGCTTGGAGCGGCCGTGCTGGTGACGGCAGCCGTGGCGGGGCTGGTCGGCTGGCTGTCGTTCTACCGGGGCGCTTCACCGTTCTTCGCCACTGTCATCTCGCTCGTGCTTCCCATCGTGCTGACGCAGCTGCTGCTTTCCGGAGGCGCATGGACGGGTTCCAGTTCCGGGCTGACCGGCTACGAAACCTTCGATCTTTCCCTCGAAGCCTGGTACTGGATCGCCGGCGCAGCCCTGGTCGCGGCAGGTCTTCTGGCCTGGATGGTGGTGCGCAGCGATGCCGGTCGGATCCTCGCGGCCATACGGGACAACGAGTCCCGATGCTCCTACCTCGGTATCAACGCGCCGCTCGTGAAGATCGCCCTGCTGGTCGCAACCGCGGTCATCGCCGGCCTGGCCGGTTTCGGCTACGGATCGTTCAGTGGGGTCGTTGCGCCCGAGCTCACCGGTTTCGTCGTTGGCACCGAACTCATCATCTGGGTCGCTCTCGGCGGTCGCGGCACGCTGTGGGGTCCGCTGATCGGCGCCGTACTGATCAACGTGGCCACGGCCTACCTGAGCAGCAGCATGCCTTTTGCGTGGCAGCTGATCCTCGGCGTGGCATTCGTGCTGGTCATCGTGCTGCTGCCACAAGGATTGGTGCCCCTGCTGCTCAGGCCGCTGGGTCTGGGTCGCCAAGCCTCGAAAGTCCCGACTCTTGCCGAACGGGCGATCACCGAGAAGCCGGCGGCATCGGCCCATCCCGCGTTGTCGATGCGCGGCGTCACCAAGAGCTTCGGCAGCCTGAAAGTCCTGCAAGGCATCGACCTCGAGGCAAAAGCGGGTGAACTGCTGGGCCTCATCGGGCCCAACGGAGCGGGCAAGACCACGCTGATGCGCTGCATGAGCGACGGCGCAGACCGGACTTCGGGGGAGGTGGAACTGTGCGGGCATGACATCGGCCTGCTGCCTCCCGACGCATGCGTGCGTTTCGGCTTGGGCCGGAAGTTTCAGAACGCCAACATCTTCGAATCGTTGACGGTTGCGCAGTGCCTGCGGATCGCCGGGACGATTCTCGACAAACCGTCGCTCGTACGGTGCGACGACACACTGAAACTGCCGCCCTATGCGCTCGACGTGGTGCGGACCACGGAACTCGATCGCAAACTCGGCGTGATCGCGCGGGACCTGTCGCATGGAGAGCAGCAGGCCCTGGAGTTGGCGATGGTCCTGGCGCTGGAGCCGCGGATCGTGCTGCTCGACGAGCCCACGGCCGGTTTGACCAAGACCGAACGCACCCAGATCGGCATGGTCCTGTCGTCCCTCGCGCACCGCTACGACCTGTGTTGCCTCCTGGTGGAGCACGACCTCGACTTCGTCGAGGAAATCGCGACGCGGATCGTGGTTCTTCATCAAGGCACGATCGTCATGGAAGGCAGCTTCCAGGAGGTCGTCAACTCCGAGTTGGTCAAGGCCATCTATGCGGGCAGCACACACACACCGAAGGAGACCCCATGAACCAGGCTGGCTTGCACCTGAACGCGGTGACCAGCGGCTACAAGACCTCGGTCGTCCTGCGGAATCTTTCCCTTGCGATTGCCCCGGGCGAAGCCGTCGCGCTGCTTGGAAAGAATGGCATGGGCAAGAGCACCTTGCTCAAGACGGTCATGGGCTACCTGCCCAAGAAGGGCGGCACGGTCCGGTTGAGCGGAGAGGACATCACCCGGCTCGCGCCTCACAGGATTGCCCGCATGGGCATTGCCTATGCGGCCCAGGAGAAAGCGCTGTTCACCGACCTCAGCATCCGGGACAACCTGTGCCTGGGACTGGCCAGGGAGTCGGTGTTCGACGAGCGTTTTGCCGAGATCGAACCGGTCTTTCCGGTCTTCGGCTCCAGGCTCAAGCAGTACGCCGGCACGCTTTCCGGCGGGGAGCAGAAGATGCTCTTGCTCGCGCGTGCGCTCATGATGCGGCCAGCGGTGATCCTGCTCGACGAGATCACGGAAGGCTTGCAACCGTCGGTGATCGATCGCCTGGCGAGCGCACTGCTTTGGGAGCGAAAGCAGCGCGGCACCACGATGCTGCTCATAGAACAGAACGTTCCGTTCGCCTTGAAGGTCGCGGACCGCTTCCTGGTCCTCAAGCAGGGCGAGATCGTGGACGAAGGCGACGCCAAGGCGGGCGACGCGTCCGATCGGGTCTTCGGCCATTTGCGGGTGTGATCACATGACAGCCGCCACGCAAGCACCGCCACCACTCTGCCAGTTCATCTCGACGGGCGGAACGATAGCCATGAAGATCGACCCGGCCAGGAAAGCACCGGTTCCTGCACTGTCCGGAGACGACCTGCTGGCCACGGTTCCCGGTCTCACGGCCATCGCGACATTGCGCGTGAACAACCTGTTCAACCTGCCCTCGGACTACATGGGCCCCGAGCAGTGGACGGCGCTCCATCGCGTCGTCGCGGAATCGCTGGCACTGGACGATGTCGCGGGTGTGATCATCTCCCATGGGACGGATACCCTGGAAGAGACGGCCTGGTTCCTCGATCTGACCATATCGAGCCGCAAACCCGTGGTGTTGACCGGCGCGCAACGCAACGCGTCGACACCCGATTTCGACGGTCCACGCAACCTGCTCAACGCTGCGCGTGTCTGCGTCGACCCCGAGGCAATCGGCAAGGGAGCGATGGTCGTCCTCAACAACCAGATCAACGCAGCCCGCGACGTCACCAAATCGCACACGTCGGACGTCGAGGCGTTCAAGTCGGGCGACTTCGGCTTCCTCGGCACCGTCGACGACGACAGGGTTGTTTTTTCCCGCGCGCCCCTTCGTCGGCAGCACGTGGCCCTGGTCGGTGAACTTCCCGAGGTGGCGATTGTCTCGATGTACGGTGGCGCGGACGGTTCGCTCATTCGTCTAGCGGCCAAGGCCGGAGCCAGAGGAGTTGTCGTGCAGGCCCTGGGTTGGGGGAACGTAAGCCACGCGATGTACGAGGCCATCGACGAGGTGATCCGCGCCGGTGTTTGCGTGGTGATCTCGACGCGAGTACAAAATGGCCGGGTGAGACCGGTCTACGGCTTTGCAGGCGGGGGCAAGACGCTCAAGGAGATCGGGGCGATCTTCGCGGACGACCTGAGCCCGCAGAAGGCGAGGATTCTGCTGATGCTCGCTCTGCAGGGCCCCACCTCCGGTGCGGCGCTCCAAGCCTTGTTCGACCGTTAGACGCAACATTGGATGAACCGCGATGGCAATTGATGAGTCTTCGTCCGCAGACTGGCGCATTGGCGTTCTGTTCTCCCGCTCGGGAGCAACCGGCGTCACGGAATCCGAGCATTTCTTTGGCACGGCGCTCGCGATCGAGGAGATCAACGCCCAGGGAGGCGTGCTGGACCGAAAACTGGCCCCCATTGCATACGACCCCAGGGGTGACTCGGCGGAATACCGCCGTCTGGCCACTCGCCTGCTGATCGATGACGAGGTCAACGTCATCTTCGGATGTTCCCGATCCTCGAGCCGCAAGGCGGTATTGCCGGTGATCGAACGCAATAACGGACTGCTCTGGTACTGCTCGTTCTATGAAGGCTTCGAGTATTCGCCCAACGTGATCTATACGGGGGCCGTTCCCAACCAGAACAGCATGCAGCTCGCGGCCTATCTCCTGCGCAACAAGGGCTCCAGGTTCTTTCTGGTCGGCGCCGACTATATCTATCCGCGCGAGTCGAACCGGATCATGCGGGACATGGTCGAGCAGCATGGCGGCGAGATCCTCGACGAGGTCTACCTGCCGATCGAAGCCACCGAGGCGCAACTTGAAGAGATCGTTCGCGACATCGTCGACCTTCAGCCGGACGTGGTGTTCTCGACCGTGGTGGGTGAGGCGGCCAGGCTGTTCTACCGGCTCTATCGGAGGCACGGCCTCGATCCCGCGCGGATGCCGATCGCAAGCCTCTCGATGGCCGAAGAAGAGGTCCGGCTGATCGGCGCTGAGCTGTGTGAAGGCCACATCACGTCCGCGACGTACTTCAACTCGCTCGACAACGAGAGCAACAAGCGGTTCCTTGCCTTGTGGCGTGAGCGCTTCGGCGACCGACCGACCAGCACATGGTCGGAGATGGCATACAGTCAGGTCCACCTTTTTGCGCGTGCGCTGGAACGCGCCGGGAGTCTCGATACGGGCAGGCTCGTGCAAACAGCGCACGCCGTGACCTTCGATTCGCCCGAAGGCCCTCTTTCGATCGACGCAGAAAACAACCACTGCTCGCTGACGCCGCGAATCGGCGTATGCCGAAGCGACGGGCAGTTCGAGGTCGTATGGGAAGGCAAGGGGCCGATCAAGCCGGATCCGTACCTCTCGACGTTCGGTTTTTCCGAGTTCTGGCTGAGTTGAAGCCGTGAGCAGCATTCGCCGCCTCTACGAAGACCTGCGAAGCATCAGCGTCGCTGTCGTCTACCCGCCCGGTGAAGAGCGGGAGGTGCTGATCGATCAGCTCAAGCGGATCGGCTGCCGCCTCAGAATCGTGTGGCCATTCCCCCCCGAGCCGCCCCCCGGCGCCGATGTCATCTTCTTCCAGGTTTCTCAAGAGCTGCAGGGCAGTTCGACCTGGTGCGCCAGCTCGGTCGATGCGACCCTGATCGCGCTTTCGGACTACGAAAGCCCGACGACATTGAAACTGTTGCTCGATACCAGCGCGCATGGCGTCATCACGCGACCGTTTCGATCCTCGGGCATCCTGAGTACGCTGGTGCTCGCGCGATCGGCGCAGGGATTCCAGGCACGGCTGCAAGGCAAGGTTCGCAAGCTCGAGGACACGATCAAGTCGCGCCGGCAGATCGAAAAGGCGATCCGCGTGCTGTCGGAGAGCCAGCAGCTTTCCGAAACGCAGGCCTACGAACACATGCGCACTCGGGCCACCACGTTGAGGGTGACGGTCGCGGAGGTTTCGGCCATGATCATCGAGGCGCACGAAGCAATGGAGAAGCTGGGCCTGGGGCGACCCGGCGCCAAGTCCTGATCGACTCTTCCGCTGCACGGCGGGCTTATCGATCGGGCGTGCTGTCACCTTCAGAAGTTGTGCTGAATGCCGATGCCCGCTGCGCGTACCACGTCATTGGCAACGCGATTGTTCGGGTCGCTTCGATCAAGGAAGGCGTACAGGTTGGTGCGCTTGCTCAAGTTGTAGAGGTAACCCACCTGGAATCGCTTGAGCTTGGCATCACGATTTGTCTGGACGTCCTTGGTCATGTAGTTGCCCACGAGCTTCCCATTCCCTAGATCCCAGGATGCGCCGATGTAATGGACATCCGTCTTGCTTCGCGAGGTCGGACCGCCCTGCGTGTTGTCCCGGTTGAAGAGCACCCATGCACGGACAGAACCGAAGTCGTAGGAGGCGACAGCCATCCACTTGTCCTTGACGTCGTTGACCAGTGCGCCTCCGCGCTTCTTGTTCTGCCCGTAGCCTATGCCGAGGCCCAGCGGGCCCCCGCCTTCGCCATAGCTGAGCGATACGTCGGCTTGCTTGTAGTCGCTTTCGAAACGCACGGGCTTGTTGGCGGCCTCCGGGATTCCGTCGCCGTTGAGGTAGTAGCCCGCGCGGAAGACGAAGTTGTTGACAATGGGACTCGCGTAGCCGATCGCGTTCGATTCACGCGTTCGTGCGTTCAGGATCGAGGTGCCCACGGCAGTTGCACCGGCGTCGTGGATGACGAACTCCGTATGGCGCGTGACGAGTGCATACAGCGGTGTCCTGGTGGGCGTGGCTGAGTCGAGGCGGCCGACAGCGACGGCGCCGAAGCCACCAGCCAGCCCTACGTAGGAGTTCCGGAACGCGGGTGTGGAGAGGTCGCCCGTGTCCGATGAAACGCCCATCTCAAGGCCGAACTGGGCTTTCAATCCATCGCCGAGGTCCTCCACGCCCCGGAATCCAAGACGCGAGGCATTGCTGGTCATCTGCTTCGAAGAAGTCGGGCCCGCCTTGACAAAGTCAATGCTGGTGTCGATCCGCCCGTAGATCGTCACCGACGATTGAGCCGCAACCGTCATGGGCACCGCTGCACAGGCGGCAATGGTGACCACACACGCCGAATACCGTTTCATAGTTCCTCACTCCACAAAGATATTGAATCGGCATCGCTGACACAGCCGCTGCACGGTTTCCCCCGCAGCGCGGCTACCAGCGCGAGCCAGACTGGTTGCCGCTGGAATGGCTCAAGTTGGAATTGCGGCCCCGACGTTCGAGGATTTGTGACTGCGGCTTCTCAAGGGTGTTTTCACAAGGTGTTCCCGCAGGAATGGCAAAGCGATGGACAAAAGGAGTCCCTGCCGCCTGCGGATCGCGCGCAGGCGGTGAGCGGTTCGGAGGTGAAGAGGTGGAGGGTTAGCTGCTGGTCATGGCAGCAGGCAGCGGCAGCAGGGCCTGCGGTTCAGCTACGCACAGCGTGACTTCGGAGGGGTAGCTCGGCGACAAATGCAAAGTGTTCAGCGCCACGCGCTTCTCGCGCGCATCGGCGGCGGATTCGCCGCTGTTGGGGTTGACGTCATACTTCGGAAAATTGCTGCTCGCGATATCGAGCCGGATGCGGTGACCGCGCTTGAACAGATTGCAGGTGGCAAACGGTTCGATGGTGATCGCGTAGACCTTGTGCGGTTCGAGCAGGCTGGCCTTTTCCCAGGATGCGTGGAAACGGCAGCGGAAGATCCCGTCCGTCAGGTTCAGGGCGTAACCCTCGGGATAGTCGGAGCTCGGAGGGTAGACGTCGACCAGCTTCGCGGTGAAGTCAGTGTCTGGGCAGTCTGAGGAGATGAACAGCCTGACGGTGACCGGGCCCGCTACGGCGAGGTCCTGCTCGAGCGGTGCGGTCTGGAACACCACGACGTCATCGCGCGAGGCCAGCGGCAGGCCGGGCTGCTGTACGCCGAAAAATCGCTCGTCTTCGCGCTGGTCGAAGCCGCCGCCCGCGAACACGGGCTGGCCTGACGTCAGCGATCCTCCGATGGTGGGAACGGGACGGCGCGGGTCGGACTGATATCGGATCTGCGCGCCTTCGGTGGTCGGCAAGGTGTCGTTCAGGCTGCCATCGGCGTGCAGGTAGTAGACCGTGGGCAGTGCCTGCGGCACAGGCCAGGCGTCGGCCTGTACCCAGGCACCTCCGTGGTCGAACCGGCCTTCGGGATTGCGCCGGCCACTGCCACCGCCCATGAGGAACAGCCGCACAGCCGGTTCGACCACGGTGTCCTGGGCATGTCCCTGCAGCCAGCGCCGGAACCACGCCAGACGAAAGCTCAGCCAATGGGGCGCGACGTTGCCGTCGAACTTGGCGCAGGGGCCGAACTCCGCATCGCCACTGTGGGTGGTGTTGCGGTCGCCGTGCAGCCAGGGCCCCAGGATCAGGCGAACCGGTGACTGCCTGCCGGCGGTCAGGCCCGCATGGTTCTCCAGTGTCGTTCTCACATAGGCGTCGTACCAGCTCGACATGAGCACCACTGGAATATCGGGAATGGCGTCGTAGTAGCCCTCGGCGTAGATGCCAAGCTGGCGCCAGGAAGCGTCGAAGGTGTCCGCGCGCCATTGTTCGAACAGGTAGTCCTCGTATTCCGGCACCGCGGACAGCGGCGAATGGCCGGGCCGCCACGGCATGCGCGAGAACCATTGGCGGATGTCCTGTGCCTCGAGCGCTGCCAGCGTGACCGGATCCTGTTGCGCGGCCGGGCTGAGCTTGGCTTGCTTGAACGCCCATGTGGCTTGCTTGAGTTCGAAAGCGCCGGACTGCCGGATGCCGCACTGGTAGCCGTTGGAAAAGCCGCCCGAGTCCAGCACCATGCAGGCCAGTCCCGGCGGGTTCAGGCAAGCCAGGGCCAACTGCGTGTGTGCGGCATAGGACAGCCCCATGGTGCCTACCTTTCCATTGCACCAGGGCTGCGCCAAGATCCAGCCGAGCGTGTCGAAGCCGTCCGGCCCTTCTGCCAGGTACTTGGTGAAGTGGCCCTCGGAGCCGTAGCGTCCGCGGCAATCCTGGTACACCACGGCGAATCCGTGTTCGACGAAGTAGCGGGCCACTTCCGGACGGGGCACGCCGAGCCGATCGCCGATCTGTTCGGCCCGCGAGATGCCGGACTTGTCGTAGGGCGTGCGTTCCAGAATGACCGGCAGAGGCGCATCCAGGCCCGGTCGGTAGCCGGCCGGCAGGTGCACATCGGTGGCCAGGCGCACGCCGTCGCGCATCCTCACCATCTGGTCTTGCAGCACGTCGACGGCGCGCGCAAGGGAAATCGTGGCGTCAGACTGGGTCATTTCGCTTCCTGGATGTACAGCATGGAGGTGCGTTCGAGCTTGTTGGCGCGAATGGTCGTGCCGTCGCGCGCAGCCCAAAAGACCACCGGGAAATACAGCGGCACGATGCCGGCGTCGTTGAACCCGGCCTCGGCGGCCTGGCGCAGGAGCGCGTTCCGGAGTTCGGGGTCGAACTCCACAGCGGCGTGCGCCAACAGGCGGTCGAGTTCCGGGTTGGAGTAGCGCGCGCGGTTGAACGCGCCGGTCCCTGCGGCCTTGTCGTAGGTGGCCAGCACGTTGGTCAGCCCGTTGGTGGAGTCGCCTGTGGTGTTGCCGTAGGAAAAGATGAAGGCGCTGTATTGCTGCTTGCCGCTGGCGCCCGCATAGACGTTGTAGGGCTGGGTCACCACGCCGTTGATGCGCAGCCCGGCTCGCGCCATCATCTGTGCGAGGGCTTGGGCCAGGTCGCTGTCGCTGGCAAACCGGTCGTTGGACGAGTGGATGGTCAGCCCGAAGCCACGGGGGTAGCCCGCCTCGGCCAGCAGCGCGCGCGCGCCGGCGGGGTCGTAGGCCGGCGCCGGCAGCGTCGGCGTGTAGCCGCCCAACCCCTCGGGGACCATCTGTCCGGCGGGTACGCCCGCACCGCTGAGCAGGCGCGTGGTGATTGGCTCGCGCATGAACATTTTCGAGATGGCCTGGCGCACGCGCACGTCCTTGAGCGGATTGACCTGCATGGGTTTGCCCTCGGTGTCGGTGACGAAAGGGGTCACGTCGCGCGCCGAATCCAGCGCCAGGTAGATCAGGCGCGCCGACGGCGAACTGAAAAGCGTGAAGCCCCGTTTGTTTTTCAGGTTCTTTGTATCGGTGGGCGGCACGCTGTCGATCAGGTCCACGGAGCCGGACAGCAGCGCTGAGATGCGCGCAGCGTCGTTCGAGATGTAGCGGATCACCACGCGCTCGAAGTCGGGCCGGGCTCCCCAGTAGCGCTCGTTGCGTTCCAACTCGAGGCTGTCGCCGGGCTGCCAGCGCTTGAATCTGTAGGGGCCGGTGCCGACGGTCGCCGCGCCCGAGTTGAAGTCTTCGGAGCGCTTTCCCTGCGCCGCATGGCGCGACACGATGTAGACAAGGCCGATCTGCTCCATCAAGTCCGGCGTGGGCTCCTTGGTGCGAATGCGCAAGGTCAACGGGTCCACGACCTGGATGTGGGCGATGGTGCGCACGGCCCCGGTGAAAGGCGCCGGGCTGTTGGGCACCTTGGAGGCGCGGTCCAAAGAAAACACCACGTCGTCGGCGGTGAAGGGTGAACCGTCGTGGAACTGCACACCCGGCCGCAGCCTGATTTCCCAGAGCGTGGGCTCCAGCACGCGCCAGGAGAATGCCAGGCCGGGACGCAATTGCATGTTCTCGTCGCTCGAGACCAATCGCTCGAAAATGTTCTCGGCGGCGGCCTGGTTGTTGCCTGTGCGCGAGAACAATGGATCCATCGACGACGGTTCGCTCGAATGGCCGATGGTCAGCAGCGGCCGCGCGGAGGAGACCGTCGAGGCCAGCAGCGCCAGAGTCAGGGCAGCGTACAGCGCGCTGCGGACCAGGGTGAATGTGGGTTTCATGATGGAGTGGCTCATGGCGCGTTGTCGAGGAGGTGGCACGCGGCCTGCTGACCTGCGCCAAGCTCGCGCAGCAGCGGCTGCTCGGTCTTGCACCGCTCCGTGGCGTGGGGACAGCGCGGATGGAAATGGCAGCCTGCTGGCGGATTCAGCGGCGACGGGATTTCGCCCTTGATCGCATGAAAGCGTCGTTTCCGGTTCGACAGGCGCGGCACTTCGTCCAGCAGCGCCTGCGTATAGGGATGGCGGGGCGCCTTGAAGACCTCAGCGGTGGGGCCCGACTCGACGATGCGGCCCAGGTACATGATCACCGTGCGATCGCTGATGCGCTGCACCACGCCCAGATCGTGGCTGATGAACAGGTAAGTCAGTCCCAGGTCGCGGCGCAGATCCATGAAGAGGTTCAGGATCTGGGCCTGGATGGAGACATCCAGCGCCGCGATCGACTCGTCGCAGATCAGGAATTTCGGCTTGACGGCCAGCGCACGGCCGATGCCGATGCGCTGGCGTTGACCGCCCGAGAACTGGTGCGGGAAGCGGTTGCGGAAGTCCGGATCGAGTCCCACGCGCTGCATCACTTCGACCACGTAGTCATCGCAGTCGCGCCGGGCGACGATGCCGTGCGCCCGCGGCGCCTCCCCGATGATGTCGCGCACCCGTTTGCGCGGATTGAGCGAGGACATCGGGTCCTGGAAGATCATCTGCGTGTCCATGCGCTGGGCGTGCGCCGCGCGCCCGGCGAGGCCGGCGAGATCGCCGGCCGGCGTCTGGATCGTGCCCGAGGAGGCAGGCAGGAGCCCGGCCAGCACACGGCCCAGCGTGGATTTGCCGCATCCGGACTCGCCCACCAGGCCGACAACTTCGCCTTGGTGAATGGTCAGGTCGATGCGGTCCACGGCATGCACGGTGTGCGAGGCGACCTTGGCGCCCAGCAGGCCGGCGAGGCGTTCGGCGTAGTCGGGGCGCTTGACGAACAGGCGCGACACCTGGCTGGCCTGCATCAGGATCGGTGTGTTCACAGCAGTGCTCCTGTCTGGGGGTGGAAGCAGCGGTGGCTGCGGCCGCCGCCTGAGTCGAGGGGAGGCTGCTCCGTGCGGCACCGCTGCGAGGCATGTCCGCAGCGCGGGTTGAAGGCGCAGCCCGGCGGCAGCGCGAGCGGCGAGGGCGCCATGCCAGAAATCTGGTAGAGCCGGTCGCCTGCACGATCATTGCTGGGCACTGAACCGATGAGGCCGATGGTGTAGGGGTGGCGCGGGTGATCCAGGATGTCGTCGGTGTCTCCGGATTCGACGACACGTCCGGCGTACATCACGCAGACGCGATCTGCCAGGCCTGCGACCACGGCCAGGTCGTGGCTGATCCATACCATCGCGGTCCCGGTCTGGGCGCACAGCTTCTGCATCTCGGCCAGGATTTGGGCCTGGATCGTCACATCCAGTGCGGTCGTGGGCTCGTCGGCGATGATCAGGTCGGGCTTGTGCAGCATGGCGATAGCGATGGCCACCCGCTGGCGCATGCCCCCGGACAGCTGGTGTGGATAGGCCTTCATGCGTTCTGCTGGCGAAGGGATCCCCACGGCCGCCAGCGTGTCACGCGCCCGGTCCCACGCCGCCTTGCGGCTGCAGCGTTCGTGGCTGAGCACGGTCTCGACCATCTGGGTCTCGATGCGAAACACCGGATTGAGGGTCATCATCGGGTCCTGGAACACCATGGCGATGCGGTTGCCGCGCAGCTGCCTGAGTTCTTCCCTGGACAAGCTCGCCAGGTCGGTGCCCTTGAACAGGATCTGGCCGCCGTCGATGCGCCCGGGGGGATCGATCAGGTCCAGGATAGAGAAGCCGGTGATGGATTTGCCCGAACCCGATTCGCCGACCAGGCCGAGGATTTCTCCGGGATTCACGTCGAAGCTGACATCGTCCACGGCGCGCACGAGGCCTGCGCGTGTGTGGAACCAGGTGCGCAGGTTGCGCACCGAAAGCGTGGGGACAGTGGTTGAAGACATGGGGCTTCCTATTTCTGCAGGCGTGGATTGAGAGCCTCGCGCACGCGATCGCCCACGATGTTCATGGTGAAGACCACGGCCAGCAGCAGCACGCCGGGAAACACGCTGATCCAGTACAGCCCCGCCAGCATCTGCTGGTAGCCGTTGGCGATCAGCAGACCCAGCGATGGTTCGGTGACGGGCAGGCCGATGCCAAGGAAGCTCAGCGTGGCCTCGGCCGCGATGGCATTGGCGGTCTGGATCATCGCGATGACGATGACCGGCGGTAAGCAGTTGGGCAGCAGCTGTGAAAAGAGGGCGCGACGGTGGCTCAGCCCCAGGCAGAGTGCCGCCTCCATGTACTCCTTGCGACGTTCGACGACGGCGGTGGCGCGCACTGCGCGGGCGAAGTAGGCCCATTGCACGACCACCAACGCCAGGATCACCTTGTCCACGCCCTGGCCCAGGATGGCCAGCATCATCAGCGCCACGAGGATGGTGGGAAAGCCCAGCATCAGGTCGACCAGCCGCATGATCAGCGCGTCGACGCGGCCGCCGAAGTAGGCCGCGGTCAGGCCCAGTACGGTGCCAACGACCATCGCGAACAAGCCGCTGAGCACGCCCACGCTCAGGCTGGTACGAAGGCCATACATCATCGCCGAGAGCATGTCGCGGCCCTGGGCGTCGGTGCCGGCCCAGTAGACGTCGCCGTAGACGCCATGGCTGCCCGGAGGCATGCGGCCGTCCAGGATGGAGATGGCGGCCAGGTCATAAGGATTCTGCGGCGCGATCCAGGGCGCGAGGATCGCCGCCAGGACCAGCACCAGGAAGACGACCGCGGCAATGGTGGCAGGACGGCTGTCAAGCACGCCGTGCACCGCCTGGCCGAACGTGGTGTTGCGGCTCGGCAGCAGCTTCTTGAGGACAGGTGAGTTCATTCGGAGGCTCCCACGCGGACACGGGGATCCAGGACGGAGTAGATGATGTCCACCAGCAGGTTGAGCAGGATGAACATGGCGACGACGATCAGCAGGTAGGCCACCACGACCGGGCGGTCGAGCTTCATGATGCTGTCGATGATCAGCTTGCCCACGCCGGGCCAGGCGAAGATCGTCTCGGTGACGGTAGCGAAGGCGATCAGCGAGCCGAATTCCATGCCCACAACCGTCACGATCGGGATCAGGATGTTCTTGAGAACGTGAACGTAGATGACGCGCGACTCGCGCAGTCCCTTGGCCCGCGCGAACTTCACGTAGTCCAGCGGCATGGTCTCGCGCACGCCGCTGCGTGTCAGGCGCACGATCAGCGCGATCTTGAAAAGCGCCAGATTGAGGGCCGGCAGGATGAGATGCCGGATGCCGTCCCACGACGCGAGGCTGGTGTGTATGCCCAGGATCTCGCCCATGGCACCGCGTCCCGTGGACGGCAGCCAGCCGAGCGTGACCGAAAAGATCAGCACCAGCATGATGCCCTGCCAGAAGTTGGGCAGGCTGAAGCCGAGAATCGAGCCCGTCATGATGCCGCGGTCGAGGGCGGAGTCGGGCCTCAGGCCGGCCACCAGGCCCAGCGGCAAGCCGATCAGCAGCGCCAGCAGCAGAGCCACGCAGGCCAGTTCCAGCGTGGCCGGCAAGCGCTGCAGAATCAGTTGGATGGCCGGCTGGTTGAAAACGAACGAGTTGCCCAGGTCGCCCTGCAGCGCGTTGCCCACGAACTTCAGGTATTGCAGATGCAGCGGAAGATCCAGGCCTAGCGATTGGACGGCCTGAGCGATCTCAGCCTGCGATGCGTCGGCGGGCACCAGGATCTCGATCGGATCGCCGATGGCGTACACCCCTGCAAACACGATCAGCGAAGTCAGTACCAGGATCACCAGGCTCTGACAGAGCCGGCGAATGATGAAAGCGGTCATGGCGCGCTGCAGCGGCCGACATGGTGATGGGGAATGGCGTACATCTTGCTCTCCTTGCCGGTCGTTGCCGGCGCTATTCGCATGCTTAGGGGGGATTCGCGGATGACCAGAATCCGAACCGGGCGAATAATCCCGTGATAACGCGGGCCACGCAACGCTATGCAGAACCGGTATTCGGCTATGCGAATTGAGACAAAGCAGGTGTTAACCCTGGGCCCTATTGGCGCGCATTCCAGACTCCATGAATTTCAAGCAACTCGAAGCGTTCCTCGCCTTCATGCACACCGGCTCGACCATCGAGGCTGCGCAGCGCTTGGGGACGTCGCAGCCTGCCGTCAGCCGCCTCCTGAGCCAATTCGAGGACGATCTCGGAGTGCCGCTCTTCCTGCGCCGAAAGGGCCGCTTGCATCCCACTCACGAAGCGGAGGTCCTGTTGCCGGACGTGCAGAGCATGGTGTCGGGCGCAGGGTCGCTGCAGCGCCATGTGAACCAACTGCGGCTGGGTGGAAAGCGCCGAGCGCTGCTACGCGTGCACATGCCCAGCACGGTTGCGCAAGCGGTCATGCCCGCAGTGGCGCAAGCGTTCCTCAATGACCACCCTGACGTCGCTCTGGAGGTGGTGGCCGGAACCTATGAAAGTGGCGAAGTGGCTCTCCTGGGCCGCGAGACCGATCTGGCACTGGTGCGTTCACCGCCGCTCAATTCCGGCCTGTCCATGGTGCTCGAGTTCGCCACCGAAGCCGTCTGCGTCATGGCGGCGGGACATCCCCTGCAAGTCCTTGAGACGGTCTCCAGCGCCGATCTGGTGGATGTCGACCTGGTGTTGCTGGGACGACAGCGCTCATTGCGCCAGCAGATCGACCAAGCCTTTCGGAAAGCGCGGATGATGCCGCAGATTCGCGCAGAGGTGCACTCCGTCGAGATGGCGTGCCGCTTCGTTGCTCAGGGGCTGGGCATTTCCATCGTGAACGGCCTGTTCGCTCATCTATGCCAGGACATGGGCGTCATCTGCCGCCCGTTCCGGCCCCGCATCGACTACCTCCTGGGCATGGCGACGCTGGCCGGGCAGAACCCCGATCCACTCATAGCTGAAATGGCAGCCCGCATTCTGGACGCCATGGCGCACCGTGCAGGGGCTGACGCCTTCACTTTACTAACATCGAACCCCGGCAATGCACCTGTCGGCGATGGCACCTGCATCGCGAACGTGGGGGCAATCCCACCTTGATAAATATGATCTGCGGCGCAATGAGACTCGTGCCAAGTCAACAAAAGAAAACCCGCCGAAGCGGGTCAAAGGGGCAGAGCTGGGGTGCTCTGCCCGGGAGGAGCTGCCGCGGGGCGACAGCAATGCGTTTATCTCATGGCATCGCACTTTCGTCGCGGACGAAGTTCACGCTTCACGACGAATGCTGGTGAATCGATTGGCCACGCCGTATCTCGACGGGGCCGATCCCGTCGTAAATCACTTCGTTGGTCTTCAGCGAGGTCACTGTCCAGCGCTCGCCCGGCGTGACCTTGTAGTCGCCGGGTGCCATCGGCAATTCGCACTCTTCGTGCACGTCCTTGCCAAGCCAGGACGGCATGCGCAGGATGGTGGTGATCTGATCGTGGAAAAAATCGGTTTGGCTCATCACGGGATTGTCGGGGAGTTCACCGCGAGGGCGAGACTGTCGATAGCTCGTAGCGCTCGCGGATCTCTGCGTCGCTGACGGGCGACTCCGATTGCAATTCGCAGACCCATTCCTGGACGAACCAGCAGTAATCCTCGCACTCGTAGCCGCTGAACTTCAGCTCGCTGCCACCCGCTGACATCAAACGCGGCTCGAAGAGCTGCAACCTGCCGGTTTCGCCTCCGTCAACAGTCAGAACGATGACTTTCCGCTCGTCCGGCGCCTCTCTCACCCCAGTGGTGAGGCTCCCGGTGACGCATGTCGCTTGGCGGTTCCAAGGCAGGATTCGTCCCTTGGTGCGCCTGGCCCAGACCTTTACTTTCATTGCCTGCCCGTTTCCCTGCGCGGTGGCTTGGGCATCAGTCCGGGCATCTGGTGCATCACTGCGCGGACGTGGTCGCCCGCGTTGCGGTCGTAATCGCCGTAGAGGTCACCGATGCGCGCGCAGCGGCCGGCTACATAGTCAGCGAAGTCGCGCAGGGTGGGGCGCATGGGCTCTGCCGGCCCGAGTTCGCCTGCCCTGCGGGCCATCAGCAGTAACTCGTCCTCGAGCGGAATATCCGGATCTGCCATGCGCCCTCAGAACGGCAGATCCTCGGGTTCGGCCGCACGGGCCTGCACCCACTCAGGGGAGTCCACTTCGACGACTCGGTGGACTGGCTTCGGCGTCCGCTTGAAATCCTTCAGCGCGATCTTGATCGGGTCCTTTTTCCGATACAGCGGATACAGACGGTCCCCCTTCGTCACGAGGCTTTCGAGGTCGGCGGCGCCATCGGCCAGGTTCACCCATTCAAAGGCGAAAGTCATGACCCAATCGGGGCAGGGCTTCACAGTTCTCTTCGGCATGGCTACTCCTAAAGTACTGGTTAAATGTACAGTGTTTGGAGTAGACTTCAAGCATGGACAATATGCCGGCGAACCTCTGGATTGCCGCCTGCGCGCACCGGTTGCAGCAGCAGTGGCACACCGTCGACCCCCTCGACTTGGAGGATGTCGCGCGCGATCTGTGGCGCGACGAGCGACTGCGAGCGATGCCGCCTGAAGAGGCGGCGGTGGACTGGCTGAAACCTCTTTGCGGGGCGGGCAACTAGGAGTGCTGGGCCTGTCGCGCTCTTGGCGGTTGGCCGCCAGAATGGGGCCATGGCCTGGAGGACGAATGCATGTGCACCCGCTACATCTCCCCGGAAGTCCGCGAGATCGAGGCCTTTTGGCGAATTGATCGCAGAAGCAATCAGCGGAAAGACTGGGAGAACCTGCTGACCGTGTGTCCGTTGGCGCTCGCCACGTTCATCCGGCGGGCCGACGAGGTGGACTACGCACGCGAGTTGGTCGTGGGGCAGTGGGGAATGATCCCGCCATGGTCGAAGACCCACGTCCCGACAACCGCTCGGGGCACGCGCATGAGCACCGTGAACGCGCGCACCGAGGGCGTGGAGAAATCGCCGACGTTCAAGGACGCCTGGGCCCGTGGCAAGCGCTGCATCATTCCGGCCACCAGCTTCGACGAGCCGAACTGGGAGACGGGCAAGAACGTCTGGTGGCGCTTTCGGCGTGCGGATGGGGCGCCGTGGGGCCTCGCAGGGCTCTGGAACACATGGACCGACCTCGATACCGGCGAGCTGTGGGACAACTTCGCGATGCTCACCATGAACGCCGACGCACATCCGTTGATGGCGCGCATGCACAAGCCCGACCCCACGCTGCCGCCGGATCAGCAGGACAAGCGCTCGGTGATCCCGCTGGAGGCGAATGACTTCGACCGCTGGCTGACCTGCACGGTCGAGGAGGCGAGGGCGATGCTGAAGGTGCCGCCAGTCGAACTGCTCGATGCCGGTCCGGTAGTCGCGTAGGCGGGTACGCAGGTAAGGTCTGGGGGGTCAGCTCAGGTCTGTGCCGAAGCCGAAGCCGAACACGTTGCCCGTCGGTCGCCATGTCTGTGACCCTCTGTGGCGCGAGCTGCCAGGCGGCCGCCCAAGGCGCTGGGCCGGTGCGTTCTAATTCGATTTCCTGAATCTCCCCCAAGAGCTATCGATGCAAATCGGCGTTCCCGCGCTTCCCGCGCTCGGCCTCGCACCGCGCTTCCCAGCGATCAAGTCTTACCTCAAGGCCTACTTCCTCAACTTCGACAACTGGCAGGACGAGGAACTGGCCAGGCTGCGCCGCTACGCACAGGAAGGTGCCGGCTTTCCTTACGCCAGCGCGAAGGACGGTTACGACTATCGCTTCGCGCAACGGGATCTCGATCGCTGCGCTTGGTCGATCCGCTGGCACGCCATCCAGATGGCGCTGGACACCAGCGGCGGCAAGAAGAAAAAGGCGAAGACGCCGCCGCGCGATGCCGCTGCGGCCGTAGCCTACTTCCAATACCTCGTGGACAAGGGTCATCCGGTACACGGCCAGAAGCACATGATGCTGGCACTGCGGTCCTGCTTCGAAGACCATCCTGAGACCTCCATGACGGATCCTGCTTATGCGGCCAAGCTCGACGGCGAGGTGTCGGAAGCCGAATACCGGATCGTTCGGCACATGCTTCTGGAAGGGTACGCAGCGCCTGACATCAGAACGGCGATGCTGGGGCATGCGCCTTTCTTGGCGGCACGCAAGAGCTCCGGTGGCAAAGCGTATGTCTTAGAGACCGTGACCCGCGCCGATGCGGATCCCCAACTTCACGAATGGCGCGCTGAGCAAGCCGCCGCTACCGAGGGCGCCGACGCGTTCCGCGCCTCCCTGTCCGGCGACTGGCAGCGCGCGTGGCGGCAGTCCGTCGCGTACGAGTACTGGTCGTGTCGCATGGCCGAACATGGGGACCTTCCGCTGCTGCTTGACACCGTCTGCTGCGCGACCGCAAACTGCATCGCCCTCGGCTGGACCGACTGGGCGCTGAAACTGGCGGGCGCTGCGCGCCAGCGCCTGGAGACCGGTGCATTCGAGGACTATGACGCCGGCAAGCGACCGTTCAGCCAGCGCCGCCTGCAGTACTTCGTGCTGCGCCTTGTCGAAAGCTGGCAAGGCTGGCCCGCCGCCAAGTTCCCACTGCAGGCTTTTGACGAACCTTTGTACGAAGCGCTGCTCGCCACCTGGCGCGAGCCTGACCCCGCGCGCATTGCGCCGCTGCTGCTCGCCGCGTGCGATCGGCACACGCACGTCGCCAGGCTGAGCTCCAGCTCGCAAGTGCCCGACCTGGACAGCCGTCGCTTCTGGTACGACCCTTTCGAGATCCATTTGGTGCTGACGCTGCGCGGGCTGCACGGCCTGGGCAATCCCGTGCTGCAGCATCCGCTGCTGGAGACACCGCTCGGCGCGGTGGCCGAGCCGGCGCCGCTGTACACCGACGAACTTCTTGAAGGTGTACTGGCCCGGACCGGAGAGGAGTTCCCGGGCCTGTAGTGCAGGCCGGCGCGTTTGAGCATCACCGAAGGCGTCTTTTGCCCCCGGCAGGCCGCCCAAACGAAGCGACAGTGCCGCGCCTTCACCGCCGGAAGCCGAGCGTCTACTTGTCCGCCGGCACGAAGAAACCTGCGAAGCCCGTCCTGGTGGCGAACTTGTCCTGGCGGCAGCGCGCATCTTGCGGATGCGGTGGAGATGCGACGGCCTCGCGTTGCGCCGCCATGGGCAGGCATCGCAGTGCCAACGCGCGATGACGCCCGAGGAGGAGGAGGAGGCAGCACTGGCGGCCATGGACGCCGAGCGCGACCGGCTGGCCGAGGCTCTCGAGACGCTGGAAGCGCAGGGCGACGATCCCGACGCGGCGCACGCCAAGGAGGAGGTCGATGCCGAAGCCGAGGCGCAGCGGTTGTCGAGCGCGCTCGACGATCTGGACGACCGGATCGAAGCGGCGCATGCCGCGTTGCTGGCATGGACCTCCGAGCAGATGGCATGCGC
>NZ_LMEK01000015.1:0-47905 GCF_001426595.1 Variovorax sp. Root434 | reverse complement strand
TTCAGGCTGGAATTGGTGCCGATGACCGCGTTGTTGCCCAGCGCGCTCTGCCACTGCACGCCGAAGTTCGCGGCCTTGTTGGCGCTGACCTCGACGATGAGCGCCTCGATCATGACCTGGGCACGGCGCCCGTCGAGCCGGTCGATCACCGCGCGCATCTGGCGGTATTGCGGCTCGGGTGCCGTGATGATCAGCGAGTTGGTCGACGGGTCGGCCTGGATCTGGCCGCCGGTGGAGGGCTGGTTGGCGTTGTTGAGCGGGGCGTTGGCCGCGGCCGAACCGCCGCCCTGGTTGTTGTTCAGGTTCACCTGCATGGCTTGCGGCGCGCTCTGCTGCGGCACGGCACCGCCGCCTGCGCCACCGGCCGCGCCCGGCGTGGTGCTCTGCTGGTTCGCCGCCATCGCGGCGCGCAGCGTGGCCGCCAGCCGCACCGCATCGGCGTTCTTCAGGTAGACCACGTAGATGTTGCCGGCTGCGCCGTTGCTGCTTTCGCTCGGCGCGCGGTCGAGCTTGTCGACCAGCGTGCGCACCAGCGCCACGCGCGCCGGATTGGCCGCGCGCAGGATCAGCGAGTTGCTGCGCGGATCGGCCAGCAGCGTGGTGCGGAACGACGCATCCGTCGCCCCGGGTGCGGCGCCGCCCGGGGCGACGGCACTGCCGCCGTCGACCAGGCGCTGCACCAGCGGCACCATGTCGGTGGCGACCGAGTGCTTGAGCTGGATGACTTCGATGTCGGACGCGTTCGGCACGTCGAGCGACGCGATGATGCGCGCCAGCCGGCGCATGTTGTCGGCGTAGTCGGTGATCACGAGCGAGTTGTTGCCCGGGTTCACGTTGATGGTGTTGTTCGGNCGCCAGCCGGCGCATGTTGTCGGCGTAGTCGGTGATCACGAGCGAGTTGTTGCCCGGGTTCACGTTGATGGTGTTGTTCGGCGGAATCAGCGGGCGCAGCACCGGCAGCAGGCTGTTCGGCGACTCGTAGTTGAGCCGGAAGATCTGCGTGACGATCTGGTTGCTGCCGCTCGACGCGGTGGCGCTGATGGAGGTGTTGACGGTGCTGCTCTGCAGCTTGGCGTCGGCCTCGGGCACCACCTTGTAGAGGCCGTCGGCCTCGACCACCGCGAAGCCCTGCAGGCGCAGTGCCGAGGCGAACTGGTTGAAGGCGGCGGCCGGCTGGATCGCGCGGTCGGTGACGAGGTTCATCGTGCCCTTGACGCGCGGGTCGACCACCACGTCGCGGCCCGTGACCACCGCCATGGTGCGGGCCACGGCCTCGATGTCGGCATTGGAGAAGTTCAGCGTGATCGGCTCGCCGCGGCGCGGCGCGTCGCCGGTCTGCGCGAACGCGGCGGGCGCGCCTTGCAAGAACGTGGCGGCGATCAGCACGCGCACGGCGAGTGCGACGGTGCCGGTCGAAAACAGTGGCTTCATCATGAGGGTCAACCCAGGGTGATGATCGAACGTGCGTTGACGCGCCGTCCGATGATGTTCAACAAATTGGAAAGCGCGTCTTCGCGGCCGGGTGCGGCACTGGCTTCGCCGTTGAAGCGGAAGGACGTGCCGCTCCAGCTGCCGCTGCCGTTCAGTTCGAGGCTGCCCTCGCGCGTACTCAGCAGCAGCGTGGGACGGGGGCCGCCTTCGAGCGTGAGCCGGTAGCTGCCCATCGGCCGCAGGGTCGACAGGCTGGAGGAAACGTCGGTCGCGTCGAGCGTGGCCTGCCCGGCGATGCGCAGCGCCGGGCCGTCCCACTGCATCGAGAAGGCCTTGGTGGAGAGATCGAGCGCACCTTCGAGCTTGAGCGTGTTCCAGGGCGCACCCAGGCCGGTGAGCAGGGTGGCTGGCCAGCGCGAGCGGCTGTCCTGCCATGCGAGCTGCATGCCCCCGGCGCGCGGGCTGGCCTTGAGTTCGAGCGGCTGCTCGGCGCAGCAGGGCAGGTCGAGGCTGGCGGAAATGCCGCTCCAGCCCGGGCGCATGCGCCAGTGCAGCAGGCCGGGCAGCGACACCGCCTGGGTGCCGCCGGCGCCGCTGGCGAGCACCACCGCGGCCGTGCCGTTCCAGACGGTGCCGCGCGGGTTGGCCAGCACGAGGCGGCCATGGCTCCAGTTCGACAAGGCCGCCGACAGCCAGCGCGCCGGCGCGAACAGCGCCACCGCCAGCAGCGCGCCCATCGCGAGGCCGAGCAGGGCCCAGCGCCAGCCTCGGCGCGGCCGGGGTTCGGAGATCGGGGGGCGGGTCAGCATGCGGGCTTGCTGTTGCTGCTCATCGCGCCGCGGGCAGCGCCATGACGATGGTGCCGTCCCAGCGGACCTGCGGCGTCGTCGGCGCATCCTTGCCACCCGACGGCGGTGGTGGCGCTCCGGCGGGTGCGCGCGTCAGGTGGACTTCGCGTGGCACCGCATGCGCGTTGCCGCGGGCCTGGCCGAGCCATTGGGCGACGCTGGCCGCGGGCGCCGCGCGCAACGAGACGGTGGCGGCACCGTCGCCGCCGGCCGTCATGAGCTGCGCGTTGCCGGCGCCGAGGCTGTCGCGCACCGAGGTCTCGAGCGCGCGCAGCGCGTCGTCGCGGTTCAGGCGCGGTTGCGACTGCAGCGCCTTCGCGCGGTTCTGCAGGGTGGCCATCTGCTGCAGCTGCGCGTCGAGCTGCGCGTGTTCGGCCGGTGCCGCGGCCAGCGTGCGCAGCGCGGGCGCGAGCGCGATCCACCACAGCAACGCCAGCGCCACGAGCGCGACGGCAGCGGCGACCATGCGGCGCTCGCGCGCTTCGAGGGTGGCCCAGCGGGCCTTGAACTGTTCGCTGAAATTCATCGGGCGGCCTCGGCCTGTGCCTGCACGAGCAGCAGGTCGCCTTCGGTGCGCACGTTGTAGCCGCGCGGCGCCATGGCATGGGTGATCTGCGACACCTCCGAGGGCTGCAGCCCGAGGCCGCGCAGGCGCAATTGGCCGGCGCTGAAGTCGACGGCGCTCGGCACCTTGCCGGGCGGGAGGGCGGCGGCGAGCGCGCCGACCATGGGTTCGAAGTCGCTGCCCGCCACGTCGCCCACGGCCTGCTGCAGCGCGGCGACTTCGCGCTGCATCTGAAGCGGCGCGTCGACCACGATCTTCACCGAGGGGAAGGTCTGGGTCAGCATGGTCTTGGCGGCCTGGCGTTTCGATTCGAGCGCATTGCGCTCCTTCCAGGCCCAGGCGTTGAGGCCGATCAATTGGGTGAGCAGCAACACGACCACGCCCCAGCGCGCGGCGCGCCACTCCGGCGCATGGCGCAGCGTCTGCAGCACCGATGCGAATTTCTTGCCGGCGCGCGCGCGGCCGGTCGCGGCGAGGTCGAACTGTGCGAGCTCCCAGGGCGTGCGCGCGGCCTGCAGCCAGCGCTGCGGCGATTTCACGATGGGCACGCGGCGTTCGAGCAGATGCTCGGCCGCCTCGGCCACGGCGGGCTCGGTGGTGATGACGGCGGTGTCCAGTGGCAGGCTGCCCGACAGCGCCAGCCCCGCGCCGGCCAGCGGCAGCGAGATCACGCCGTCGGCATCGCACACCGTGAGCTGCGGCGCCTCGGGCTCGCCCGTGACCAGCAGCAGCGGCGGGCCGTCGGGCGGCTGCGGCGCGAATTCGGGAACGATGCGCACCACGCGCCGGCCAGCCGCTTCGAGCCCTTGCACGACGCTGCGCAGCCAGATGCGGTTGCAGGCCGCGACCCACACGGGCGCGCCGGCCTTGGCGTCGGGTTCGAGCGCGAAGTGCAGGACCTCGGGTTCGTCGAGCAGGTGTTC
Source organism: Variovorax sp. Root434 (assembly GCF_001426595.1). Lineage (NCBI taxonomy): Bacteria > Pseudomonadati > Pseudomonadota > Betaproteobacteria > Burkholderiales > Comamonadaceae > Variovorax > Variovorax sp. Root434. The sequence goes on along the minus strand of NZ_LMEK01000015.1, from coordinate 44,138 downwards.
TTCGAGCAGGCCGTCGAGCACCGCACGCAGCTTCGATGCGCTGCCCATGCTGCCCTTGGGCAGCGTGAGGCGGTGCCACGAGAGCGCGGCGGAAGGAATGCCGAGCATGACCTCCGCGCCCGAGGGCAGGAGCGTCAGCAACGCGCGGCCCTGGCTGCGCAACGCAATGCCGTCGTCGCCTGCCTGGGCCCAGTCGTACTCGCCCGCGGCATCGGCCGGAGGGAGGGGGGCAATGAGCAGCAGGGGGGTCATGTGGGTCTTGGAAAAGCCGGTGATTGTAGGTGGGGGCTGACAGGTTGGCGCTCTTGTTTCGATAGCGTGTCGCGCAGGTGTGACGCGTGTCGGAAGGCTTTTTGTCTACAAATAGTGCATCGGAATCAGGGTTTGACCGGGGTGTTCGTTGCGCCGGCGCCGCGGGTGCGCCAGATCGTCGTTACCGTGACACCGCTGCGCTGTAGAAGAGAGCGCTCCTCGACGTAGGTGCGGTCGAGCCGCAGCTTGCCGTAGACCTCGAAATACTGCGTGCCCACGCCGTGCTGCGCCGCGTTGAAGGGCGCGCTGCCACTGGGTAGCGCGGCGTTGGCGGCGGCAATGTCCTTGAAGAAGGCGCGCGCGCGGCGCTCCACCAGCTGGCGCGCGCTGGCGATGTTGAGCGACTCCATGCTGGCGCTGATGGCCTCGGCGCTCGCGGTGTTGAGGTTGAGCGTGGTCTTCACCGGCAGGATCGTCACGTATGGTTCGAGCGCGGCGGCGGTCGAGGACGACAGCCCGAGCCACACCAGTTGCGAGACTTGCTGCGGCATCAGCGGCGCGGCGCCGGAATCGCCGCTGCTGCCGTCGGTCGCGGTGCCCGTGGCAAGGGCCGCTGCGAGGCCCGTGGTCATCCGGCTCAACTCCGACGCCGGCAGGCCCAGCAGGTTGAACAGCCGGGTGAAGGTGGCGACGCTCGCGGGCACCGGCTTGCCGTTGTCGACCAGCGAGAGCACGTTGAGCTTGGACTGCGCATCGACGATGCGGCCCGAGAGAAAGGCATCGGGCAGCCCTTCGAGGCTGTCGCTCGACACGTTCTTGTCGGCGGACAGGAAGCTCGTGAGCCGTGCTTCCTCGAGCGGCACGGCCCAGGGCTCCGCCAGGTGGTCGGGGCCGCCGGTGCGGCCGTCTTCGCCGAGGATCAGGCGCGACCAGTCGAGCGCGCCGACCAGCACCCAGGCGGCCTGCACGCGCGCGCGCTCGGCGCCTTCGACTTCGGCCGCGCGCCATTGCTGCCACAGCGCCGCGGCGGCGAAGGTGGCCACCAGCATCACGGTCAGCATCGCGGCGAGCAGGGCGGCGCCGGCCTGGTGCTTTTTCTTGTTCGCTGCCGTCATGACGATTTCGGCGCCCCCACGGTCGGCCTGACCCAGTCGCGCGTGAGCGTGCCCGCGAGGCCGTCGCCGGGCGGCAGCGTGATGACGAGGCGCACACCGTCCGGCATGGCGACGACGGGGCCCGCGGGGTTGCTGGGGTTGGGCGCGACGGTGGGCAACTGGCTGGCCGGCGCCCAGACGTTGTCCCGGAAGTAGTAGAGCTGCCAGCTGCTGGCCGGCACCAGCGGCACGTCGTTGTAGCCGCCCGAGCCCGAGCCGCCGTCCTGCGCCCAGGCGGCCGCGAGGTTCCAGGCCTGCTGCCAGTCGCCGCGCGTGGTGAAGGGCTGCGACTGCCAGCGCCGCCAGCGCACGCCGTCGGGGCCGGACTTCAGCGTCCAGGCCACCACTTGCACCGATGGCGTCGCATCGTCGCTGCCGCGGCGCGTGAGCCGCAGCGCGCGGCCGTCCCAGTCGATCGGGCGGGTCTGCGCGAGCGGGGTCACGGCATCGAGGTCGGCGCCCCACTGCGCGAGCGTGGCCTGCAGCGTGAGGACGGCGTCGGCGCGCTGCTGGTTCTGCAGGGTGGCGCGCGACATGCTGTCGAGCCCGCGCCAGCTCACGAGCGAGAGCAGCGCCATCACGGCGATGGCCACGAGCAGCTCGATCAGCGTGAAGCCGCGCGGTGCGGTGGCGTTGGCGCGTTGCATCAGTACCGGCCCACCACGGTGGAGATGCGCAGGATCGGCGCGTCGGTTTCGTCGCGCACCTGCACGTCGACACGGCGGAAATTCGGGTTCAGCGTGGCGATGGTCGAGGTGGTCACGTTGAACGTGACGCCGGCCTGCAGGCAGATCGACCCGGAGTCGCCGATCGCCGGCATCTGCCGCGACAGGCGAGCCTTGGCGAGTTCGTTCTCGGCGCACAGGTCGGCCAGCACCAGGTCGGACTGGCGCTGCGCATTGCGCGTGAGCGACATGGTGGCCTGCGAACCCGCGGCCAGTGCCAGCGCGACGATGCCGAGCGCGATCAGCACTTCGATCAGCGTGAAGCCGCCAGCGCGCGGGGACGAAGCAGGGCGCCGCGAGTTCATTGCACCGCCGAGACGGTGAAGGGGCGAACCCCGTCGGTCGCGATGCGCAGCGCGCGTGCGGGCGGTCCGGCGGAATGGAGCATGACCTGCTGCGCCGCAATGATCGGATCGGGCCCGAGTTGCAGCGCCGGAACCGGCGTGCCGTTGGAAAGCGCGGCCTGTGCGGTGATGCCCTCGGCGGCCCATCCGCTGGGCAGCGCACCCGGCGGAAGGCCGTCGAACATGAAGCTGCCTTCGACCGGGCGCCACCGCACCACGATGCCGCTGGCGCGCGACTGGGCGCGGGCCGATTCGAGCAGGGCGGCGAGCCGGTCGGCCTCGCGGTCGAGCTTGGCGGCGCTGGTGTCGCGTATCGCGAAGCTCACGGCGGCAGTGGCCATCGCAATGATGGCGATCACCACGATCAGCTCCAGCAGCGTGAAGCCGCAGGCCGGGCGGGTGTGGCGGCGTGGAAACCGGTTGCGGCGCGGCGCGCCAGTGCCGCTATTGCCAGCTGCCGATGTCGGCATTCTTGCCCTCGCCGCCGCTCTGGCCGTCGGCGCCGAAAGAGAGCACGTCGATCTCGCCCTTGATGCCCGGATTCATGTACTGGTACGGATGGCCCCAGGGGTCGTTGGGCAGCTTCTCCACGTAAGGCTTCCAGTTGGGCGCGGCAGGGCCGGTGGTCGGACGCGTGAGCAGCGCCTGCAGTCCCTGCTCGGCGGTGGGGTAGCGCTGGTTGTCCAGGCGGTAGAGCTTGAGCGCCTGCATCAGGTTGTTGATGTCGGTCCGGGCGGCCGTCACGCGGGCGTCGTCGGCGCGCTCGATCACGTTCGGCACGATCAGCGCCGCCAGCACGCCGATGATGACCAGCACCACCATCAGTTCGATCAGCGTGAAGCCGCGTTGGGCGGTGCGGGTGGCGGCTCGAAGGAGTTTGTTCATAGGTTGGGCGGACATGATTCGGAAGGCGCGCTGCATGATAATCCGCGGCCATGACAAGTCCTTACTCCGCCGCCCGCTGGCATGCCCCACTTGCTACGACCGGGCTTTGGGCGTTGGCGGCCGGCGCTGCCGTGTTCTGGGCGCTGCGCCTGGCTTCGCCGGCGCAGGCCGTGGCAGCGGCGGCGACGATGCCGCGGCCTTCGGTGGCGGCCGATTCGGATTCGGTGGCACGGCTGCTGGGTGTGCTGCCCGCGTCCCGTACGGCGGCGGTGGCGCCCGAGGCGGCCAGCCGTTTCGCCCTGTCGGGTGTGGTGGCAGACCCTTCGCAGCAGGGCGCCGCGCTGATCTCCATCGACGGCAAGCCACCCAGGCCGTTCCGTGTCGGCTCGGCGGTCGGCGACAACTATGTGCTGCAGTCGGTGGGCCTGCGCTCGGCGACCATCGGCGCACGGGCCGACGGGCCGGCGGCGTTCACGTTGCAACTGCCGGTGCGTGCGCCGATCAGCATTTCCAGCCCGGGATTGCCGGCGGTGCCGATGGCTCTGCCGGCCGGGCCTCTGCCCGCGACGATGCCGGCCGTGGTGGCCCCGCCGCAATTGCAGCAGCAGCCACAGCAGCCGGCTGGCCCGTTGCAGCAGCCTGCAGCGATGGCGCCGCCGCCGCAGGCGCCCGCGCAGTAGCTTTTTTCAGGCCTGCAGGAACAGGCGGTACGCGGGGTTGGCCGTTTCCTCGACGTAGGGATAGCCCAGCGTTTCGAGGAAGGCGTCGAACTCGGCGGCTTCGCCGGCCGGCACCTGCAGGCCTACGAGGATGCGGCCGTAGTCGGCGCCCTGGTTGCGGTAGTGGAACAGGCTGATGTTCCAGTTCGGCCGCATCAGGCTCAGGAACTTGAGCAGCGCACCGGGACGCTCGGGAAACACGAAGCGCAGCAGGCGCTCGTCGTGCGCGAGGCCGGTGCGTCCGCCCACCAGGTGCCGTAGATGCTCCTTCGCGAGCTCGTCGTGCGTGAGGTCGAGCGCATCGAAGCCGTGCTCGTTGAAGGTCTGCGCGATGACGGCCGACTCTCCGCGCGCCGAGGTCGTGAGACCGACGAACACGTGTGCCTTGGCCGCGTCGCTGATGCGGTAGTTGAACTCGGTCACGTTGCGCGGTGCGCCACCGCCGCCCAACGCAGCCTCGGCATCGCTCGCGGGCATCTCGCCGATCAGTTCGCAGAAGCGGCGGAAGCTGCCGCGCTCCTCGGGAATGGTGACGGCGAACAGCGCCTCGCGTTCTTCGCCGACCTCGGCGCGCTCCGCGACAAAACGCAGCCGGTCGAAGTTCATGTTGGCGCCGCACAGGATGGCCGCGTAGGTCTCGCCGTGGCGGCCGTGCTGTGCAACGTATTCCTTGATGGCCGCGACCGCCAGCGCACCCGCCGGTTCGACGATGCTGCGCGTGTCCACGAAGACGTCCTTGATGGCGGCGCACACGGCATCGGTGTCGACCGCGATGTATTCGTCGACCAGTTCGCTGGCGATGCGGAAGGTTTCCTCGCCGACCAGCTTGACGGCCGTGCCGTCCGAGAACAGGCCGACGTCGGGCAGGTTCACGCGCTGGTGCGCCGCGACCGATTGCATCATCGCGTCGGAGTCGTTCATCTGCACGCCGATCACCTTGATCTCGGGACGCACGGCCTTGATGTAGTTGGCCACGCCGGAGATCAGGCCGCCTCCGCCGATCGCGACGAACACGGCATCGAGCGGGCCCTGGTGCTGCCGCAGGATTTCCATGGCGATGGTGCCCTGGCCGGCAATGACGTCGGGGTCATCGAAGGGATGCACGAAGGTCAGGTTTTGCTGGGCCTGCAATTCGAGTGCGTGCAGATAGGCATCCGAATAGCTGTCGCCGTGCAGCACGATTTCGCCGCCGAAGCCGCGCACCGCATCGATCTTCAATTTGGGTGTGGTCACCGGCATCACGATCACCGCGCGCGTGCCGAGCTTGCGTGCACCCAATGCAACGCCTTGCGCGTGATTGCCGGCCGATGCGCAAATAACGCCGCTCGCCAATTGCGCAGCACTCAGGTGCGCCATCTTGTTATAGGCGCCGCGCAGCTTGAAGCTGAAGACCGGCTGCTGGTCTTCGCGCTTGAGCAGCACGGTGTTGCCCAGCCGTTCGCTGAGCGCGCGCGCTTTCTCAAGTGCGGACTCGACGGCAACGTCGTAGACCCGGGCGTTGAGAATTTTTCTGAGATAGTCGGCGGGCGTCAGCGCCGGATTAACAGGTGCATTGCGCACGGTTTTTTCCAAGGGAGTTTTCATTTGCTAACTGTCGATGATAAGAGGCATCGGGATTGCATGCGGGTATGACATGGACACAAATGTCATAAACCTCTTCAGCAACGCCCCAGCTGCAAATGATTCAGGTTTTTTTGGACGCACCTGTCCGCCGGCCCCTGTGGCCGCCAATCAGTTCACAATTGAAAAAAATCTGTTATCAATTTCTGTCAGTGATCTTTCGAAAGGGCTGATGCAGGCCGAGGCCGCGCGGGTTCGGCGAAACGAAATCGGCCGCCCCACGTGGCAGGTGATGGGCAACAGATTGCGTGCGCACATCGTTCCGTTGCTGGGTGATGTGCCGGCGCAGTCGTTTGCAACGTCCGACGCACAACGCTTGATCGATCGCCTCGGAGAACAGGGCTTCAGCAGCACGACGATTGCGCAGTACCTCGTGCTGTTGCGCAAGGTGGTGATGCATGGCGTGCACATCGGCGTGCTTCGCGATGTGCCCGCATTCCCGAAGGTCAAGGTGCGCAGCCAGCCGCGCGGCAGCTTCAGCGTTGCGGAGTACCGGGCGATCATCAAGACCGCGCGCAGCTTGCGCGGGCACGCGCATCCGGTGCTCGCCCAGCTCGCAGCCGGCGAACGTTTCTGGATTGCGCGCGAACTGCTCGCCATGCCGGACGAACTGCCCTGGCTGATCCGCTGGATGGTGAACACCTTCGTGCGTCCGAGCGACATCAAGCTCATGAAGCACAAGCACATCGAGATCGTGCGGAGCAAGCATGTCTATTTGCGCATGAACCTGCCGGAGACCAAGCGGCACAGCCAGCCGATCGTGAGCCTGCGGCCGGCGGTGCGGGTCTACGAGTGCTTGCTCGCTCATCGCCGCGAACATGGCTTCGGCGCGGCGGACGACTATCTCTTCCTGCCGCAGTTGAAGAATCGCGAGCACGCGCTCGCCGTGCTCAACTTTCTTTTCCATTGGGTGCTCGAGGAGAGCGGTCTTGAAAAAGGACCGCTGGGCCAGTCGAGGACGCTCTACTGCCTGCGCCATACCGCCATCACGCTGCGACTGTTGTACGGCCAGGGAATCGACATGCTGACCTTGGCGCGCAATGCGCGAACGAGCGTCAACATGGTCGAACGTTTCTACGCTTCGGTTCTGAGCGGAGAAATGAATGTGGGGTTGCTGCAAAGCAGGCGCGGCCGCGCGAGTTGAGAGGAAAAGCCAAAAAGCCGCCCGGCATAAGCTGGGCGGCTTGACACTGAATCGACTCGAACTGGCTGCTGCCAGCATCGGAATCAGACTCTGTCAGAAGGCGTGGCGGATGCCGAAGTCGTAGCCGGTGGAGGTCTTCGGGGTGAAGACGTCGTTGCTGATGAACACCGGGCCGCCAACAGTCAGGGCTGCACCGTTCTTGTTGCTCACGCGAGCGATCGTCGCGTACAGGGCCGTGCGCTTCGACAGGTTGTGCACGTAGCCGAGCGCCAGCTTGTTGGCTTTCCGGTTCGGTTCATTGAAGAACGGAGTGTCGTTGTCCGTCTTGTACTTCACGGCCGAATACGATGCACGGATCAGGCCGGCACCCACAGGGACCGTCACACCCAGCAGCCAGCCGTTGAGTTTGTTCGATGCGACCGCAGCCGGTCGGACGAAGAAGTTGCCGTCGATGTCGGTCTTCTCCCTGGCCCGAGACAGTTCACCGAAGAGCTTCACCGGACCGAAGTCATACGAAGCGCCGAGGTTGAAGGTGTTGACCTTGGTGGTCGTGCCGTCACGGTAGTCGTCGCCGACGGTGCTGCTGCCATAGGCGGCTGCAACATCCAGGGGACCGTTGGCGTAGCCGAAGCGGCCGCCGACGTAACGGCCGGTGCGCGAGTTGTTCGCGACATCAGGCGTCAACGAGCCAGGGCTGTACTTGGTCTTCTCGTGGAAGCCGTACTGCAATTGGCCATAGAAACCGCCGAGGTCCGCCGGCAGGAAGTAGCCAACGGTGTTGCTGGCGCGGGCGGGGCTGCCAAATGCGCTGGACGCCGTTTGGATCAGATTGGTGCCAACGCCGTTGGTGGCGAACGGGTCGAACACGGTGTTGTTCCAGAACGTCGGGGTGTAGTCGCGGCCGAGGCGGACTTCACCGAAACCGCCCGACAGGCTCACGGTCGAACGGCGAGAGAAGGTGGCAACACCTTCCGAGCCGTCGTCATTCCTGACCGGAGCTTCGAGCCAGAAGCTGGCAGCCAGTCCACCGCCGAGGTCTTCTGTGCCACGGAAGCCCAGGCGGCTGCCGGCAGAGCCCGAACTGGCCAGTTCACGGCGGCTGACCTTGACGCTGCCTTGGTTCGCGTAGAACGGGTTGTAAGCGACCGGGAAGCCGAGAGCGTTGTACGTCACGCCGTTGTTCAGGTCACGCGAGCTGTTCGAGTAACTGCTGATCGACGCATCGACGATGCCGAACAGCGTGACGTGCGACTGAGCCGAGGCAACACCGGCAACAGCCAGGGCAGCCAGAGCAACTGCCCTTTTGGCGCGAAAACTAGAGTGGCGCCGGGCCAGCCAGGGGCCGAAAAGAAAAAAGCCCCGAGCTTTGCAGCTCGGGGCTAAATCCACCAATTGGAAGGGTGGAGGAGACAACTGGGTGCGCATACGTTTGCGCAATGAAATAAAGTATATCGACTGTTTGTTGCGTTGCAACAAGCGAGTGATGCTTTTCCCACACATAAAGGGAGGCCGGCGTGTATTTTTGCCCGGCATCCCAGACTTGGAGCCTCGAAAACCATGGAATGCACAGTGAGTTGGACCGGTGACACAGGCACGCGATCGGCCATGGGCTTCGTTGCCGAGACGGGCAGCGGCCACGTCCTGATGATGGACGGCGCCCCCGATGCCGCGAAACCCGAGAACGGTGGCCAGAACCTCGCCGCACGGCCGATGGAGACCGTTCTTGCCGGCACCGGGGGATGCACCGCCTACGACGTGGTGCTGATACTGAAGCGCGGACGCCATCGCGTCGAGCGCTGCAGCGTCAAGCTGACCAGCGAGCGCGCGGAAAAGGACCCCAAGGTCTTTACGAAGATCCACATGCACTTCACCGTGGCGGGCAAGGGAATTCCGGCCTCCGCCGTGGAGCGCGCCGTTGCGTTGAGCCACGAAACCTACTGCTCCGCCAGCATCATGCTGGCGAAGACTGCCGAGATCACCACCAGTTTCGATCTGATCGAAACTTGAGCGAATGGCCTAGATGCGGTGCGCTACCGTGGTCATCACGCGGGAAGCCACGCGCATCAGGGCCTTGGCTGGCGCCGGGAGTTCCGCTGCGCCGGCGTTGACAGCCTGCGACGCGTGGCGGGCTTCGTCGAGCTTCATCTGCTCGACCACTGCCTTGGAGGCGCTGTCTGCGGGCGGGAGGCGGCCAAGGTGGCTTTCCAGGTGGGCCTCCACCTGACGTTCGGTTTCCGCAACGAACCCCAGGCTCAGCGGGTCCCCGAGGCGGCCCGCAACCAGGCCGAAGCCGAAGGCGCCCGCATACCAGAGAGGGTTCAGGAGCGACGGGCGTGCGCCCAGTTCGTCCAGACGCTGTCGCGTCCAGGCCAGATGATCGGTCTCCTCGTGCGCCGCCTCGATGAAATGCGCGCGCAGCGCAGGGTCCCGCGCCACGGCCGCCTGGGCCGTGTAAAGCGCCTGTGCACAGACTTCGCCGACGTGGTTCACCCGCATCAGCGCGCCGGCCTCCCGGCGTTCCGCTTCACTCAGTTCGCTGGGTGCCAATGAGGGGGCGGGCGTCGCCCGCGTGGCGTGGGGGCGCGCGAAAAGGGTGCGCAACGCCGCGTCTGCCGCGGTCAGGACGGAGTCGATCATGAGCGTCATGCGCCTATTTGAACGCACATGCGAAATGCCATGCGGAAGCCTTGTCATATTTCACATGGTGGTGTGTGGCGAGGCCTAAGTCCTTTGTTGCAGGCGTGCAACGAAACGCGCGGGCCATCCAAGATTTCGGGCGAATTGTTTTGCCCTGCCGCATCGGCTCTGGTGCAATAGCATCAACTTCCCAAAAGGAGGTTGGCCCGGGGTCCGGTGGGAGCACAAAAGTGCCAGTCACGGTGAGCCCTTCGCACCGGAGCCCTATGTTTAACCTTGGAGAAACTTGCAATGAAAAAATCTCTAGTTGCTCTGGCTGCCCTGGCTGTTGCCGGTGTTGCCTCGGCTCAGTCGTCCGTCACGCTGTTTGGTGTGGTCGACGCGTCGATCAGCGGCTATTCGAACACCGCCCGCGACAACCGCGCGACCGTGTTCCCCAACGCTTTCGGTATCCCCGTCTACCTGAACCAAGGTTCGGTCAAGACCAGCCGTCGTGAACTGGCTAACTCGGGTTACAACTCGAGCCGCATCGGCTTCCGTGGTACGGAAGACCTCGGCGGTGGCCTGGCAGCCAGCTTCTGGCTCGAAGCCCCGATCTCCAATGACGACGGCCAGCAAGGTATTGCGACGTTCGCTCGTCGTTCGACCGTGAGCCTGTCGGGTGGTTTCGGTGAAGTCCGCCTGGGTCGTGACTACACCCCGACGTTCTGGAACGACACCGTGTTCGATCCGTTCGGCACCAACGGCGTTGGCACCAACCTGGTTTCGACCGCCAACACCGCTTTCGGCAACTTCGGTACGCCCGCAGCTTCGACCGCTCCGTTCACCAACGTGGGTTCGAGCAACTACGTTCGCGCCAGCAACTCGATCGGCTACTTCCTGCCGCCGAACCTGGGTGGTTTCTACGGCCAAGTGCAATACGCCCTGGCTGAGAAGACCAAGTACGACTCGGGCATCTTCACGCCCGCTACGCTGAACTCGCAGCGTCAAGGCCGTTACATCGGTGGTCGCTTCGGCTACGCAAACGGTCCTCTGGACGTTGCGCTGGCTTATGGCAGCAGCACCGTTGGCGACGACTACTACGTCGGCACGACCACCAAGGTCAACACCCTGAACCTGGGCGCTTCGTATGACTTCGGTCCCGTGAAGCTGTTCGGTGAAGTGTCGAAGGCCAAGAACAAGATCGACTACGAAGTGACCCCGCTGGCTGGCGGCCGTCCCGACATCGATCTGACCGGCTACCTGCTCGGCGTGACCGTGCCGGTCGGCGCTGGCCTGATCCGCGCTTCGTGGTCGCACGTCAAGCTCGACACGAACACGCCTACCACGCTGTTCGCTGTGAACACGCCTGATCCCAAGGCCAACAAGATCGCTCTGGGCTACGTGCACAACCTGTCGAAGCGCACGGCTCTGTACGCAACGATCGCTCGCGTCAGCAACAAGAACGGCGCTGGCTACACGGTTGGCGGCCCGGCCTTCTACAACAACGCAGCTGGCGCCTTCACCCCGAAGAGCTCCACCGGCTACGACTTCGGTATCCGTCACGCTTTCTAATTTGACGCTGGCGTAAGCCAGCTTCGAATCAAAAGCTCAAAAGCCACTCGACGAAAGTCGAGTGGCTTTTTTCGTTCGGGCGCGATCATCGCGAATCATGTTGGCAAAGAGCACCATCTGCGTGCACCCCCGGGGAATCACCGTGCGGGCACGCACCTTGCACTGCTAGCATGCCCGTTCACTTTGTTTGCTGAATGATCGCTTTTGTATTGCGCCGTTTGATCCAGGCCGTGATCGTGATGATCGCGGTCGCGTTCATCGCCTTCCTCCTCTTTCAATATGTTGGCGACCCTGTCGTGTTTCTGCTGGGGCAGGACGCCAAGCCCGAACAGATCCGCGAGCTGCGCTCCGCATTGGGGCTCGACCAACCCTTCTTCGTGCAGTTCGGGCACTTTCTTGTCAACGCTGCACAAGGCGAGTTCGGCCTGAGCCTGCGCCAGGGCGCGAAGGTCTCGCGGCTGATCGGCGAACGCTTTCCCGCCACGCTCGAACTGGCCCTCGTGGCGGCGGTGCTGGCGTTGTTCATCGGCATTCCGATGGGCGTGTACACCGCGCTGCGCCGCGGCACCTTCATGAGCCAGGTGTTCATGACCGTGTCGCTGCTCGGCGTTTCGCTGCCGACCTTCCTGATCGGCATCCTGCTGATCCTCGTCTTCGCGGTCACGCTGGGCTGGTTCCCGAGCTTCGGCCGCGGCGAGACCGTGACATTCGGCTGGTGGACCAGCGGCCTGTTCAGCGCCGACGGCTGGCACCACATCGTGCTGCCGGCGGTGACGCTGGCGATCTTCCAGCTCACGCTGATCATGCGCCTGGTGCGCGCCGAGATGCTCGAGGTGCTGCGCACCGACTACATCAAGTTCGCGCGCGCACGAGGCCTGTCGAACCGCGCCATCCACTTCGGCCATGCGCTCAAGAACACGCTGGTGCCGGTGATGACCATCACCGGCCTGCAGCTCGGCGGCCTGATTGCCTTTGCCATCATCACCGAGTCGGTGTTCCAGTGGCCCGGCATGGGCCTGCTGTTCATCCAGGCCGTGACCTTCGCCGACATCCCGGTGATGGCGGCCTACCTGTGTCTCATTGCCTTGATCTTCGTGGTGATCAACCTCGTGGTCGACCTGCTGTATTTCGTGGTCGATCCGCGGCTGCGCGTGGGCAAGGCGGGAGGTCATTGACATCATGACGGCAACCACATCCACGGCCCCGCGCCTCAAGGCTTCCGGACGCGCGTTCGCGCACATCGCGAACTTCTACCCCGAGATCACGGCTTTTCGCCGCGACCTGCACGCACACCCCGAACTTGGCTTCGAAGAGGTCTACACATCCGGCCGCGTGCGCGAGGCCCTGCGCGCCTGCGGCGTCGACGAGATCCACGAAGGCATTGGCAAGACGGGCGTGGTCGGTGTCATCCGCGGCCGTTCGACCGCCAGCGGCCGCATGATCGGCCTGCGCGCCGATATGGACGCGCTGCCGATGCGCGAGGACAACGACTTCGGCTGGCGCTCCGCCAGCGACGGCCTGATGCATGGCTGCGGCCACGACGGCCACACCGCAATGCTGGTCGGTGCCGCGCGCTACCTGGCCGAGACGCGCGACTTTGACGGCACTGCAGTGCTCATCTTCCAGCCCGGTGAGGAAGGCTTCGCTGGTGCACGCGTGATGATCGAGGACGGCCTGTTCGACCGCTTCCCCGTCAACGCCGTCTACGCGATGCACAACTGGCCCGCCATGCCGGCCGGCACCGTGGGCATCAACCGCGGCGCGATGATGGCCGCGGCCGATCGCGTGACCATCGAGATCAAGGGCAAGGGCGGTCACGGGGCGCATGCCTACCAGACCATCGACCCCGTGATCGTCGCGGCGCACATCATCACCGCGGCCCAGACCATCGTTTCGCGCAACGTGCGCCCGATCGACGCGGCCGTCGTCAGCATCTGCGCGATGCAGGCCGGCGACCTCGGCGCGATGAGCGTGGTGCCCGGCGAGGCCACGCTGGTCGGCACGGTGCGCACCTTCAGCGCACGCGTGCAGGCGCAGGTCGAGCAGCGCCTGACCGAACTGTGCACGGCCATCGCAGGCGGCTTCGGCGCGACCGCCACGATCAAGTACGAGCGCATCTACCCGGCCACCATCAATACCGCGCCCGAGGCCATGTTTGCGGCCGACGTGGCCGAGTCGCTGGTGGGCGCAAAGAACGTCGAGCGCAGCATGGAGCCCAGCATGGGCGCCGAGGACTTCTCCTTCATGCTGCAGAAAAAAGCGGGCGCCTACCTGCGCATCGGGCAGGACGTGCGCGAAGGCGCCTTCCTGCACAACAGCCGCTACGACTTCAACGACGAGATCCTGCCGCTCGGTGCCGCGCTGCATGCGGGCCTGATCGAGCAGGGCATGCCGCTTTCCGCTACCCGCGGTGCGCGGCCAGAGAAAGCCGCCGCCACCGCGGCGACGTGATGTGTTTGATTCCAACCCGAGGAGTGTTCCCATGAGTTTCAAGAAGAATGTGGCCGCGGCCGCCGTTTTGTGCGCGCTGGGCGCCGTCAGCCTGGTCGCCGGCGCGCAGACCATCCGTGTTGCAAACCAGGGTGACGCGCTATCGCTCGACCCGCACTCGCTCAACGAATCGCTGCAGCTGAGCACCACGGCCAACGTGTATGAAACGCTGGTCGGGCGCAACAAGGACCTGAGCGTCGCGCCGCTGCTCGCCACGAGCTGGAAGCAGACCTCGCCCACCGTGTGGCGCTTCGAATTGCGCAAGAACGTGCAGTTCCACGACGGTACGCCGTTCACCGCCGACGACGTTCTCTTCAGCTTCGCGCGCGCATCGGGCGACGGCTCGGACATGAAGTCCAACACCACCGACATCAAGGAAGTGCGCAAGGTCGACTCGCACACCATCGAGATCGAGACCAAGGGTCCGTTCCCGATCCTCCCCGACGTGATCACGCAGCTCATGATCATGAGCAAGAAGTGGTGCGAGGAAAACAAGGCCGTCACGCCCGTGGACCGCCGCAAAGGCATCGAGAACACCGCCTCGTTCAAGGCCAACGGCACCGGCCCGTACCGCGTGCGCGAGCGCCAGCCGAACGTGCGCACGGTCTTCACGCGCAATCCGACCTACTGGGGCAAGATCGAAGGCAACGCGCAAGAGATCATCTTCACGCCGATCGCCAATCCGGCCACCCGCGTCGCCGCGCTGATCTCGGGCGAAGTCGACGTGATGGAACCCGTGCCGGTGCAGGACATCGCGCGCGTCAACGCCAGCCCGACGGCGCGCGTCATCGCCGGCCCCGAACTGCGCACGATCTTCCTGGGCATGGACCAGAAGCGCGACGAACTGCTCTACTCGAACGTGAAGGGCAAGAACCCGTTCAAGGACAAACGCGTGCGCCAGGCCTTCTACCAGGCCATCGACATCGCCGGCATCCAGCGCACCGTGATGCGCGGCGCCTCGCGTCCGACCGGGCTGATGGTCGGCCCCGGTATCAACGGCTGGACCGAAGCCCAGGACAAGCGCTTGCCGCTCGACGTCGAAGGCGCCAAGAAGCTGCTGGCCGACGCCGGCTATCCGAGCGGCTTCGAAGTGACCATGAACTGCCCGAACGACCGCTACGTGAACGACGGCCAGATCTGCCAGAGCGTGGCGGCGAACCTGGCGAAGATCGGCGTCAAGATCAACCTCGCGGCCGAGACCAAGGGCACCTACTTCCCCAAGGTGCTGCGCCGCGACACCAGCTTCTACATGCTGGGCTGGACCCCGACCACCTACGACTCGCACAACGCGCTGACCGCGCTGATGGCCTGCCCGGACGACAAGACCGGCGCCGGCCAGTTCAACCTGGGCGCGTACTGCAATCCGAAGCTCGACGAGCTGACGAAGAAGATCCAGTCGGAAACCGACAAGACCAAGCGCGACGCGATGATCAAGGAAGCCTTCGACATCCACACCGCCGACATCGGCCACCTGCCCCTGCACCAGCAGACGCTGGCCTGGGGTGTCAGCAAGAAGGTGTCGCTCACGCAAATGGCCGACAACTACATGCCCTTCAAGTGGATGAGCATCAAGCCATAAGACAGCGGGCCGCTCGCGCGGTGGCCTGACCATGGGCCCGCTTCTTGCGGGCCCATTCCTTTTGCCTCACGATGAAAAAAACACTAGCCCGCTGGCTCGACAGCGATGTCGGCTACAGCTTCCGTACCTCGCCCGTGGCCATCGTCGCGGCGCTGATCGCGCTGGCCTGCGTCATCTGCGCGGTGTTCGCCGGCTGGGTGTCGCCGCACAACCCCTTCGACCTCGCCACGCTCGAACTCGGCGATGCGCGCCTGCCGCCCGCATGGAGCGCCGAAGGCTCTTCCAAATACCTGCTCGGCACCGACGACCAGGGCCGCGACATTCTCTCGGCCGTGATCTACGGCGCGCGCATCTCGCTGATCGTCGGCCTCGTGTCGGTGGCGTTGTCGCTCGCCGTCGGCGTGGTGCTGGGCCTGCTGGCCGGTTTCTTCGGCGGCTGGCTCGATTCCTTCCTGATGCGCGTGTGCGACGTGATGCTTTCGTTCCCGCCCATCCTGGTGGCACTGCTCATCGCCGGCGTCGGCCGCGCGCTCTTTCCCGGCGCGCACGAGTCGCTGGCCTTCGGCGTGCTGATCATCTCCATCTCGCTGACCGGCTGGGTGCAGTACGCGCGCACGGTGCGCGGCTCCACGCTGGTGGAGCGCAACAAGGAGTACGTGCAGGCCGCGCGCGTCACCGGCGTGGCGCCGCTGCGCATCATGCTGCGCCACGTGCTGCCCAACGTGATGGGGCCGGTGATGGTGCTGGCCACGATCCAGGTCGCGACCGCGATCATCACCGAGGCCACGCTCTCGTTCCTCGGCGTCGGCGTGCCGCCGACCTCGCCTTCGCTGGGCACGCTCATCAGCATCGGCAACCAGTACCTGTTCTCGGGCGAATGGTGGATCACGGTGTTTCCGGGCCTGATGCTGGTGCTGATCGCACTCAGCGTGAACCTGCTCGGCGACTGGCTGCGCGACGCGCTCAACCCGCGACTCAGATGATCACCCCCAGTCTGCGCGCACTTCGTGTCGCTTCGCCAACCCCCTTGCAGGGGGCAACACCTGCGGCCCGGCAAAGCCGGTTCCGCGGTGTTCCTGATATGTCACCCCGTGGAGTTCGGTGGAAGGTAGCGCCATGAGCTTGCTGCAAGTTAAAGACCTCGTCGTCGAATTTCCAGGCCGCCGCGGCACGCTGCGCGCGCTCGACCGCATTTCCTTCGACATCGCGCCTGGTGAAATCCTCGGCGTGGTGGGCGAATCGGGCGCCGGCAAGTCGCTCACGGGCGCGGCCATCATCGGCCTGCTCGAACCGCCGGGCCGCGTGGCCAGCGGCGAGATCGTGCTGGACGGCCAGCGCATCGACAACCTCGGCTTCGATGCGATGCGGCCTATTCGCGGCCGCAAGATCGGTGCGATCTTCCAGGATCCGCTGACCTCGCTGAACCCGCTCTACACCGTGGGCCGGCAGCTGGTCGAGACCATTCGCGCGCATCTGCCCGTGTCGGAATCAGAAGCGCGCAAGCGGGCCATCGGCCTGCTGCAGGACACAGGCATCCCCGCCGCCGAGCAGCGCATCGACCACTTCCCGCACCAGTTCTCGGGTGGCATGCGGCAGCGCGTGGTCATTGCGCTGGCACTCGCGGCCGAGCCCAAGCTCATCGTGGCCGACGAGCCGACGACCGCGCTCGACGTGTCGATCCAGGCGCAGATCATCCAGTTGCTCAAGCAGGTGTGCAAGGACCGCGGCGCGGCGGTGATGCTGATCACGCACGACATGGGCGTGATCGCCGAAACCTGCGACCGCGTGGCCGTGATGTACGCCGGCCGCATCGCCGAGATCGGCCCGGTGCACGAGGTGATCCACCAGCCCGCGCATCCCTACACGTCGGGCCTGATGGCCTCGATTCCCGACATGACGAGCGACCGCGAGCGGCTCAACCAGATCGACGGCGCAATGCCGCGGCTCAATGCCATTCCCACCGGCTGCGCCTACAACCCGCGCTGTCCGCGCACCTTTGCGCGCTGCCTCGTCGAGCGGCCCGAGCTCATGCATGCCGGCGCCACGCGCGCCGCCTGCTGGCTGCACGACGCGACCGACCCGCACGTCGGCCAGGCCGAGATCGCGGCGAAGCACCACGATGCGCTGTCGGCCGGCGAACGCGCCGCGCCTGAAGCGGCCGAGCCCATCGCGGAGGTGACGCGATGAGCGCCGCCGCGAACGAACCGCTCGTGGTCGCGCACGACCTCGCGCGCACCTTCGACGTCTCTCCACCCTGGCTCAACCGCGTGCTCGAACGCAAGCCGCGCGTGCTGCTGCATGCGGTCGACGGCGTGAGCTTTTCCATCGAGCGCGGCAAGACGCTTGCGCTGGTGGGCGAATCGGGCTGCGGCAAGAGCACCGTGGCGCGCCTGCTGGTGGGCCTGTACGCGCCCACGCGCGGCGGCCTGCAGTTCGACGGGCAGGACGCGCATGCCGCGTTCAAGACGCCCGACGGCCGCAAGCTGCGCCGCCGTATCCAGATGATTTTCCAGGACCCCTACGCGAGCCTCAACCCGCGCTGGATCGTCGAGGACATCATCGGCGAGCCGCTGCGCGAGCACGGCATCCTGAGCGAGAAGGCCGCGCTGCGCGAGCGCGTGGGAGAGCTGCTCAAGTCGGTCGGCCTGTCGCCGCTGGACATGAGCAAGTACCCGCACCAGTTCTCCGGCGGCCAGCGCCAGCGCATCTCGATCGCGCGCGCGCTCGCCACGCAGCCCGAGTTTCTGGTGTGCGACGAGCCCACCTCCGCGCTCGACGTGAGCGTCCAGGCGCAGGTGCTCAACATCATGAAGGACCTGCAGCGCGAGCAGGGCCTGACCTACCTGTTCATCTCGCACAACCTCGCCGTGGTTCGCCACGTGGCCGACCAGGTCGGCGTGATGTATCTCGGCCGGCTGGTCGAGGTGGCCGACAAGCAGAAGCTCTTTGCCGAGCCGCGGCATCCGTACACGCGCATGCTGCTCGATGCCATTCCGCAGATGAAGCACACGGGGCGCTCGCGCACGCCGGTGCAGGGCGAGGTGCCGAACCCGCTGAATCCGCCGACGGGCTGCGCCTTTCATCCGCGCTGCCCGCATGCCAATGCGCGTTGTTCCTCGGAACGGCCGAAGCTGCTGAGCATTGCGGGTGTCCAGGTGGCCTGCCACGCGGTGGAAGAGGGGCGCATCTAGCCGCTGAAAAGTGTGCGTTAAGGCACTGCACCGCATCGGGCGCTGCCGCACAGTGGGCGGCTGACCCGGAGGGAACCATGGCAGGCAAGGCAAATTTCTCGGACATCGAACGGCAAGGCGCACCCGAACTGGGCCGCCGTGGTTTCGTCATGGGCACCGCGCTCGGTGCGACCGCCGTGCTGGCATCCCTGGCATCGCGCGCCCATGCGGCTGCGGAGCGGCGCATGCCGGTCGTCTTCATCGGCCACGGCACACCGATGAACGCCATCAGCGACAACGCGTTCACGCGCCGGCTGGCGGCCTGGGGCCGGGAGCTGCCACGGCCGTCGGCCATCCTCAGCGTGTCGGCGCACTGGCTGAGCCGTGGCGCTACCGGTGTCGGCATGCAGGCGCGGCCGAAGACGATCCACGATTTCGGCGGCTTCCCGCAGGCGCTGTTCGACGTCGAATACCCCGCGCCCGGCCATCCTTCACTCGCCCGCGAGACCGTCGGCGCGGTGAAGCAGACACCGGTGATCGCCACCGAGCAATGGGGCCTCGACCACGGCACGTGGTCGGTGCTGAAGCATCTCTATCCGAAGGCCGACATCCCGGTGTTCCAGCTCAGCATCGACTACGACAAGCCGGCCGCCTTCCACTACGCGGTGGGGCGCGACCTCGCAGTCCTGCGCGACAAGGGCGTGCTGGTGATGGGCAGCGGCAACGTGGTGCACAACCTGCGCGCCACCGACCGCGGCACACCCGACGGGCCGAGCGCCAGCCGGCCATGGGCGCAATCGTTCGACGATGCGGTGAAGTCGGCGCTGGCAGGCCGGGACGACCGTGCGCTGGTCGACTACGCGAAGCTCGAAGGAGCCTCCACCGCCGTGGCGACGCCGGACCACTACTACCCCTTCCTCTACGCCCTCGGTGCCGCGGGAACCAGCGAACGCGCGAAGACGGTCTACGAGGGATTCCAGTCGGGCACGCTCAGCATGCGTTGCCTGCAGTTCGGCTGAGCGCGCGGGCGCGGCAGCAGCGTTACTGCTCCTCGCCCCAGGCGAACCCGTCGCGCGCAATCATCGCGCTCGACGCACTCGGTCCCCAGGTGCCGGCCGCATAGGGGCGCGGGCCGCCGTCTGCTTCCCAGCTGTCGATCAGCGGCTCGACCCAGCGCCAGGCTTCTTCCTGCTCGTCGCTGCGCACGAACAGGTTGAGGCGGCCGTCGATCACGTCGAGCAGCAGGCGCTCGTAGGCGCCCACGCGCTCGGCGCCGAAGCGTTTGTCGAAATCGAGATCGAGCTGAACCGGCGCCAGTTGCGCGGCGTTGCTGTGGCCGTTGCCACCGCGCTGCCGGTTGTCCTGGGCCTGCGCGAGCATGTGCAGTTCCAGCCCGTCCTTGGGCTGCAGGTTGATCACCAGCTTGTTGACGTTGCCGGTTGGCGCGCGGTAGATCGCATGCGGCGTGGGCCTGAAGTTGACCTCGATGCGCGCATCGCGCGAGGCCAGCCGCTTGCCGGTGCGGATGTAGAAGGGCACGCCGGCCCAGCGCCAGTTGGCGATTTCGGTGCGCAGCGCCACGAAGGTCTCGGTGCGGCTGTCGGGGTTCACGCCGGGCTCGTCGCGGTAGCCCGGCACGCGCTCGCCGTAGGCCGTGCCGGCCGTGTACTGGCCGCGCACCGTGTGCAGCCCCAGCGTTTCGGGCGTCCAGGGCTTGAGCGCGCGCAGCACCTTGAGCTTTTCGTCGCGGATGGCGTCGGCATGCGAGTTGATCGGCGGCTCCATGCCGATCGCGCACAGCAGCTGCAGCGCGTGGTTCTGCACCATGTCGCGCAGCGCGCCGGTCTGGTCGTAGAAGGCGCCGCGCTTTTCCACGCCCAGGTCCTCGGCCATGGTGATCTGGATGTTGGCGATGTGCTCCCGGCGCCAGATGGGCTCGAACAGCGCATTGCCGAAACGCATCGCGAACAGGTTCTGCACCGATGGCTTGCCGAGGTAGTGGTCGATGCGAAAGACCTGCTTCTCCTCGAGCACCTTGCCGACCGCGGCGTTGATCGCGCGGTTGGAGGCGAGGTCATGGCCCAGCGGCTTTTCGAGCACGATGCGCGTCCTCGGCCCGTTGAGGCCGGCCGCGGCGATCTGCTCGACCACCTGCGTGAAGAGCGCGGGCGCCGTGGCGACGTACATCACGATCGTCTTCGCGTCGCGCTGCTTGAGCAGATCGGCCAGCCGCGCGTAGTCGTCGGGCTTGGACAGGTCCATGCGCAGGAAGTGCAGCATCGACGCGAACTTCTCGAACTCCTCGGGAGAAGGCCGCTTGGCGCCCTCGACCGCGCTGAAGCGCGACTGGATCAGTTCGCGGTACTGGTCGTCCGACAGGTCGTCCCGCGCCACGCCCACGATGCGCCCGTCTTGCGGCAGGCTGCCGTGCCGGAATGCCTGGAACAACGCGGGCATGAGCTTGCGCCACGCGAGATCGCCAGTGCCGCCGAACAGAACGAGATCGAAGCTCATGAAAAACTTTCCTTTGTCTGAATGCCGAGCAGGTCGTGGGCCGCCGAGAGGGCCACTTGCGATGGTACTTGTACCGATTCGCCCGACCTGTACTAAAGCTACGCTGACCTGTGGCCGCAAGGCCTTTTTTTATGCATGAGGCGGAGAAAATTCAGATGAAGAAGCTTTTTACCGCAGCCGCACTGCTCGGTTTGTCGGCCGCCGCGTCGGCGCAGACCGTCAACGTGATCTGTTCGGTCCAGGCCGAGTGGTGCAGCGTGATCTCCACCGTCTACGCGCGCACCACCGGCGTGCGCATCAACATGGCGCTCAAGGGCTCCGGCGAGGCGCTGGCCCAGCTGATCGCGGAGAAGGACAACCCCAAGACCGACGTCTGGTTCGGCGGCACCGGCGACCCGCACCTGCAGGCGGCCGAGCAGGGCCTCACGCTCGAATACAAGTCGCCGACGCTGGCGCAGCTGCATCCCTGGGCGCAGCAGCAGGCCAGGCAGTCGGGCTACAAGACCGTGGGCATCTACTCGGGCCCGTTGGGCTTCGGCTACAACCCCGAGCTGCTGGCCAAGAAGAAGCTGCCCGTGCCCAAGACCTGGGCCGACCTGCTCAAGCCCGAGTACAAGGGCGACATCCAGGTGGCCAACCCGGCCTCCAGCGGCACGGCCTACACCATGATCGCCACGCTGGTGCAGCTGATGGGCGAGGACAAGGCCTTCGACTACCTGAAGGCGCTGCACAAGAATGTCGGCCAGTACACCCGCTCGGGCACCGGCCCGATCAAGGCGGTGGCGCGCGGCGAAACCGCGATTTCCATCAGCTTCGTGCATGACGGCCCCGGCGAGAAGATGCAGGGCTTCCCGGTCGAGACCATCACGCCGAGCGACGGCACCGGCGCCGAGATCGGCTCCATGAGCATCGTCAAGGGCGCGCGCAATCTCGAGGCGGCCAAGAAGTTCTACGAATGGGCGCTGACGCCTGCCGCGCAGGAGCTCGGCGCCGCCAACAAGCAGTTCCAGCTGCCGAGCAACGTGAACGCCAAGCTCGACCCGCGCATCCCCGACTTCAAGAAGATCAAGTTCATCAACTACGACTACGCCAAGTACGGCGCGAGCACCGAGCGCCGGCGCCTGATCGCGCGCTGGGAAAAAGACGTCAACTCGCTGCCGCGCTGAGTGGCCGCGCATTTGATCGACACCGGCGCGCCGGCCAATCCGGCGTCCCTGGCCGCGGCCCGGCGCTCGCAGCGCTGGATCTGGGCATGGGTCGCGCTGGGCCTTGCAGCGTACCTGCTGCTGCCCTGGTATGCGATTCAGGACGCGACCTGGTACGAAGCCGTTCCGCAGGTGTTCGGCCAGGCGGAAGGTGCCAACGGCCTGATGCAGGCCGCCACGCAGGGCCGCAGCTGGCTCTTCATCGGCTTGGCGGGGCTGCTGATGTGCGCGGTAGGTGCGTGGCTGCCTGCCGGCCGCAGCCAGGGACGCTGGCTGCTCGCGGGTGGTGCGATCGGCGCCATCGGGCTGGCCGTGACAGGCTTCGCGATCGGCGCGCGGGGCTGGAGCTTCGCGGCGCTCAATGCGCAGTTCGGCGAACTGGCCGTCAACCAGTTCGGCATCGGCGCAGGCGGCTTCGTGGCGCTCACTGCGCTCGTGCTGCTGGCGGCGTTCGGCATCGCGCGGCTCGGCCTTTTCAAGGGCGACCTGTTCGTGGCGGCCGCGGTCATCGGCTGCGGCGTGCTGATGGCGTTGTTCATCGCCTACCCTGTGAGCAAGGCGCTGTCGGGCGCGTTCTTCAACGAAGACGGGCAGTGGTCGATCGCCGCGTTTGTCGCGCGCGTGTTCACCGAACGCATCTGGGGGCTGGGGTGCCTTTCCGGCGGCGTGCGCTGCGGCGTGGCGTGGAACACGCTGGTGCTGGCCCTGCTCACCGCGGCCGGCACCACCTTCCTCGGCACGCTGATGGCGCTGATGGCCGAGCGCGGCAGCAAGCGCGGGCAGGGTGCGCTGCGGGTGCTGGCGCTGCTGCCGATCATCACGCCGCCGTTCGTGGTGGGCCTCGGCCTGATCCTGCTGTTCGGCCGTGCGGGCATCGTCAACCAGGTGCTGGAGAACGTGTTCGGCATCGAGCCCACGCGCTGGTTCTACGGCATGCCCGGCGTGCTGGTGGCGCAGCTGTTCGCCTTCACGCCCATCGCCTTCATGATCATGCGCGGCGTGGTGCAGGGCATTGCGCCCAGCCTCGAAGAAGCCGCGCAGATGCTGCGCGCCGACCGGCGCCGCACCTTCTTCACCATCACGCTGCCGCTGCTCAAGCCGGGGCTGGCCAATGCCTTCCTGGTCGGCTTCATCGAGAGCATTGCCGACTTCGGCAACCCCGTGGTGGTGGGCGGGCAGTTCTCGGTGCTGTCGACCGACATCTTCTTCGCCATCGTCGGCGCGCAGTACGACCAGGGCCGCGCCGCCTCGCTGGCCTGGGTGCTGACGCTGTTTGCCCTCGGCGTGTTCGCGCTGCAGCGCGGCGTGCTGGGCAAGCAGAACTACACCACCGTGAGCGGCAAGGGCGACGCCGGCATCGCGATGGCACTGCCCGACGGCGTGCGCCGCACCATCCTGTGCATCGCCTTGCCGTGGATCGCGTTCACCGCGGTGGTCTACCTGTTCGCTTTCGCGGGCGGCTTCGTGCAGACCTGGGGGCGCGACTACAGCTTCACGCTGAACCACTTCAGGAACGCGTTCTCGCTCGAATGGGGGCAGTTCGGGCTGGTGTGGGCGGGTACGGCGTGGAACTCGCTGATCACCACGCTCAAGCTCGCGGGCATCTCGGCGCCCATCACGGCGGCGCTCGGCCTGCTGATCGCGTGGCTGCTGGCGCGCAACGAGTTCAGGGGGCAGGGGCTGTTCGAGTTCGGCGCGCTGCTGGCCTTCGCCATTCCGGGCACAGTGCTCGGCGTGAGCTACATCCTGGCCTTCAACGTGCCGCCATTCGAGCTCACGGGCACGGGGCTCATCATCGTGTTGTGCTTCATGTTTCGCAATTTGCCAGTGGGCGTGCGGGCGGGCACGGCGGCCTTCAAGCAGCTCGACCGCTCGCTCGACGAAGCCTCGCTGATGCTGCGCGCATCGACCTCGCAGACGCTCTTCAAGGTGGTGCTGCCGCTGCTGAAGCCCGCGCTGGTGGCCGCGCTGGTCTACAGCTTCGTGCGCGCGATGACGACGGTGAGCGCGGTGATCTTCCTGGTCACGGCCGAGAACGAGCTCGCCACCACCTACATCATCGGCCGCGTCGGCAACGGCGACTACGGCATCGCGCTGGCGTACTGCACAGTGTTGATGATCCTGATGTCGCTGGCGATTGCGCTGGTGCAGTTCGTGGTGGGAGAGCGCAAGCTGGGACGGCGAGGGGCCACGCCACAGCATCAGGGACATCACAAAATGGAAGGCCTGGCATGAACGGCATCGAATTCCGCAACGTCACCAAGCGCTACGGCACCGACAGGAACGCGCCGCTGGCCGTCAAGGGCATCAGCTTCGAGGTGCCGGTCGGCACGCTCACCACCATCCTCGGTCCGTCGGGCTGCGGCAAGACGACCACGCTGCGCATGATCGCGGGGCTCGAATCGCCAACCTCGGGTTCGATCTTCATGGGCGGTCGCGACGTCACCACGCTGGGGCCGGCCGAGCGCAACGTCAGCATGATGTTCCAGAGCTACGCGCTGTTCCCGCACATGAACGTGATCGAGAACGTGGGCTACGGCCTGCGCATGAGCGGCGTGAAGAAGGACGAGGCCACGGCACGGGCACGCGAGGCGTTGCGCGGCGTGGGCCTGGTCGGCTTCGACGAGCGGCTGCCCAGCGAACTCTCGGGCGGCCAGCAGCAGCGCGTGGCGCTGGCGCGCGCGCTGGTGCTCGAACCGGCGGTGCTGCTTTTCGACGAGCCGCTCTCCAACCTCGACGCCCGCCTGCGCCGCGAGATGCGCGAAGAGATCCGCGCGCTGCAGCAGCGCTTGAAGCTCACCGTGGCCTACGTCACGCACGACCAGAGCGAGGCGCTGGCCGTGAGCGACCAGATCATCGTGATGGACCACGGCGTGATCGCCCAGCGCGGCACGCCCGAGCAGCTCTATGGGCGGCCCGAGAGCGAGTTCGTCGCCGGGTTCATGGGCGAGGCAATGGTGTTCCCCGCCACGGCGCACGCCGACGGCAGCGTGGCGCTGGGCCCGCTGCGCCTGCAGCCGCGCCATGCGGTGGCACCCGGCACGGTGAAGGTCGCGGTGCGCCCTGAAGCCTGGCAGATCGGCGCCGCGGACGCGGGCAGCGGCCTGCCGGCCACGCTGCGCAAGGCGGCGTACCTCGGCAGCTTCTATGAATACGGCTTCGACACCACCCTGGGGCCGGTCTTCGTGGTGTCGAACGACCTGTCCCGTCCGCTGGCGGCGGGCGCGCAGGCCACGCTGTCGCTGGGAGCCCACGGCGTGAGCGTGGTGCCCGGTGCATGAAACAATGGCGCCATGAACGTGGTTTTCGACCTGGGCGCCGTGCTGTTCGCATGGGAGCCCACCCGGCTGGTACAGGCCCATCTCGCGCAGCACGCACCCACTGAGACGGCTGCCGCGGCACTCGGCCGGGCACTATTCCATCACGACGACTGGACGGGTTTCGACTGCGGCACCCGCACGCTGGACGATGCCATCGCCCGCATGTCGGCCCGGCTCTCGCTGCCGGCCGAGCCGCTTCGCACCATGCTCGAAGGACTGGGCGAGCGGCTGGAGCCGATCGGCGTCACGGTCGGCATGCTCGAACAGCTGGTCGCGCACCGTGAGGCCGGCCAGCCGCTGCGCCTGTACTACCTGTCGAACATGCCTGCGTCGTACGCCCGCGCCATCGAGCGCCGGCATGCGTTCATGCAGCGCTTCGACGGCGGCGTGTTCTCGGGCGACGTGAAATTTCTCAAGCCCGAGCGCGAGATCTACGAGGTGCTGGCGATGCGCTACGCGCTCGATCCGGAACAGACCGTGTTCATCGACGACTCCGCCGCCAACGTCGAGGCGGCGCGCGCCTTCGGCTGGCAGGCCATCCACTGCACCGCGCCGGCCATGCTGCCGTTGCAGCTGCAGCGCTACCTGCCGGTCAGCACCACCTTGTCGGTGTCGAACCCCAGGCTGCTGGCGTAGTCCAGCTCCGCCTGCAGCACCGCGTCGTCCAGGCGCGGCGCGCGCGACAGCACCCAGAGGTATTCGCGGTCGGGCGTGCCGACGAGCGACACCTCGTAGTTGCGGTCGAGCTTCAGGATCCAGTAGTCGCCCCAGACCATGGGCAGCCAGCCGAGCCAGGCGGGCGCAAAGCGCACCTGAAGTCGGCCCGCGCCGGGCTGGCCTGCCACGGGCACCACGCGCGCGGTGCCGGTCGCCTGGTCGAAATTGCCGTCCGCGCGCGCGCAGCGGTTCACGACCTGCACGGTGCCGTCGGGCTGGAGTGTGTACTCGGCGGTCACGGGGCCGGTGCAGGCTTTCTGGAATCGGTTCGGCAGGCGCGCCTGCTCGTGCCAGATGCCGACATAGCGCCGCAGGTCGACCGGTGCCACCACCTGCAGCGGGGCGCGCATCAGCGGTGCGCCGTCGGCCGGGCCGGCCGGTTGCACACGCGCGGTGCGCGAGGCTTGGAGGGCCAGCCAGGCCGCGGCGCCACCCATGACGAAAGCGGTGGCCATGGTGCCGATCGCCGCGCTGGTGCGGCGGTCGTCGAAGGGCAGGCCATCGGGAGGCGCGGGGCCGCGTTGGCGATGGGACATGGGGGGCTCCTGACTGAAAATTTCGGCGTGGAGCGCAGCGTAGTCCCGGGCGGGCGGCCGATGCCGTCAGCCACGGACCACAGCCGGTGTAGGGCAGGGCGGCTGACAACCCTGTACGCAACAGGCTGATAGAGCGCCGGAAAAGCCGTGCTACGGTGCGCATGAAAACATCGGCCCACGCGCAACTGCGTGCAGGACTTGTCACAACCCGCACTGGATAATCATTTCATGAACCAACTCGATGCCCTCCGCCAGTGGACCACCGTCGTCGCCGACACCGGTGACTTCAAGCAGCTCAGCGTTTCCAAGCCGCAGGACGCGACCACCAACCCGTCGCTCATCCTCAAGGCCGTGCAGAAGACCGAATACCGGCCGCTGCTCGATGAAACCGTGAAGAAGCACGCCGGCAAGCCGCTCGATGAGGTCATCGATCGCCTGCTGGTGCGCTTCGGCAGCGAAATCCTCTCGATCATCCCGGGCCGCGTGTCGACCGAGGTCGACGCTCGCCTGTCCTTCGACACGGCCGCGACCGTGGCGCGCGGCGAGCGCATCGTGGCGCTCTACAAGGCCGAAGGCATCGACACCGAAAAGCGCCTGCTGATCAAGGTGGCCTCCACCTGGGAAGGCATCGAGGCAGCGCGCGAACTCGAGAGGAAAGGCATCCGCACCAACCTCACGCTGCTGTTCTCGTTCGCGCAGGCCGTGGCTTGCGGCGCGGCCGGCGTGCAGCTCATCTCGCCCTTCGTGGGCCGCATCTACGACTGGTACAAGAAGTCGGCCGGCGCCAAGTGGGACGAAGCGGCCAATGCCGGCGCCAACGACCCGGGCGTCAAGTCGGTGCGGGAAATCTTCAACTACTACAAGCAGCACGGCATCAAGACCGAGGTGATGGGCGCGAGCTTCCGCAACGTGGGACAGATCCAGGCGCTGGCTGGTTGCGACCTGCTGACCATCAGCCCCGAGCTGCTGGCCGAGCTGGCCGCCAGCAACGAACCGCTGCAGCACGCACTCGACGCCAAGGCCGCGTCCGGGGGCGACATCGCCAAGGTCAGCTACGACGAGGCGGGCTTCCGCTTTGCGCTGAACGAAGACGCCATGGCCACCGAGAAGCTCGCGGAAGGCATCCGCGCCTTCGCAGCCGACGCGGTGAAGCTCGAAAAACTCATGCAGGAAAGCGGCAAGTAAACATGGCCATGACCCTTCGCTGCGACCATGCGCCGGCCTGGGCGCAACTCCAGTCCAGCTTCGAAACGGCGGGCCGCCAGTTCGACGTGCGCCACGCCTTCGTGGACGACGCGAACCGCTTTGCGCGTTTCAGCCAGGAGGCGCCGTATGTCTTCGCCGATCTGTCGAAGAACCTGATCGACGCACGCACCGAGGAGCTGCTGCTCGCGCTGGCCCGCGAATGCGGCCTCGAGGCGCACCGCGACGCCATGTTCGCGGGCGAGCACATCAACAACACCGAAGACCGCGCCGTGCTGCACACGCTGCTGCGCGCGCCGGCCGATGCGCCGACCGGGCCCAAGACCGCGAACGAACTGCGCGAGGTGCACGCCACGCTCGACGCGATGCTGGCTTATGCAGAGAAGGTGCGCGGCGACCACACGATCACCGACGTGGTCAACATCGGCATCGGCGGCTCCGACCTCGGCCCGCAGATGGCGGTGCTGGCGCTGGCCGAATTCGCCGCGCCGGGCAAGCGCTTCCACTTCGTCTCGAACGTCGACGGCCACGAGCTGGCCGGTGTGCTGCAGGGCCTTGCGCCCGAGCACACGTTGTTCCTCATTGCCTCGAAGACCTTCACCACGGCCGAGACGATGACCAACGCGCAGTCGGCCAGGCGCTGGTACGAGCAGTCGGGCGGCACCGACATCGCGGGCCACTTCGCGGCGCTCACCACCAACGTGGAAGCGGCGAAGAAGTTCGGCATCGACACCACCTTCGGCTTCTGGGACTGGGTGGGCGGGCGCTATTCGCTGTGGTCGGCCATCGGCCTGCCGATTGCGCTGGCCATCGGCGCCGACGGTTTCCGCCGCCTGCTGGCGGGCGCGCATGCGATGGACGAGCACTTCCGCACCGCGCCGCTGGAGCACAACCTGCCGGTGCGGCTGGGCCTGCTCGACGTCTGGTATCGCAACTTCCACAAGTTCACGAGCCGCAGCATCGCGCCGTACCACAGCGCGCTCAAGCGCGTGCCGGCCTACCTGCAGCAGCTCGAGATGGAAAGCAACGGCAAGCAGGTCGATGCCAGCGGCAAGCCCGTGGCCTTCGGCACCTCGCCCGTGCTCTGGGGTGAGCCCGGCACCAACGGCCAGCATGCCTACTTCCAGATGCTGCACCAGGGCACCGACGTGATCCCGCTCGAATTCGTGGCGGTGCGCGACGCCTCGCACGACCTCGAAGGCCACCACCCCAAGCTGCTGGCCAATGCGCTCGCGCAGGCGCAGGCGCTGATGGTCGGCAAGCTCGACGAAGGCGGCCACAGGAACTTCCCCGGCAACCGGCCAAGCACCTTCTTCGTGTTCGAGAAGCTCACGCCCGAATCGCTGGGCGCCTTCCTCGCGATGTACGAGCACCGCGTGTTCACCAGCGGCGCGCTGTGGGGCATCAACAGCTTCGACCAGTGGGGCGTGGAGCTGGGCAAGGTGCTCGCGCGCGACATCGAACCGCGCCTGGCCTCGGGCGACGTCGCGGGGCTCGATGCCTCGACGGCGGGGCTGTTGAAGCGGCTGGGAAACTGAAGAATCCGGACCCGGATTCGTTGGGCGGCTTCTTGAAATAAGCCGTTTGTTTGCGTACGAATGGCCGAGTTTGCCGTTGGAAGATGCATCGATATGATCGGTCCGGGGAAATTTCCCTGGGACCCATCAAGAGGAGTCGATCAATGGATTTTCAAACAGCGGTCAAGACTTGTTTCAGCAAATACGCCGATTTCAACGGGCGCGCATCGCGCTCGGAATATTGGTGGTTTGTGCTGGCCGAGGTCATCGTGCTCATCGTCGCGAGCCTCATTCATCAGTTCGTGTATGTCATTGCGGCGCTGGGTTTTCTACTGCCCGCGCTGGCCGTGGGCGCGCGCCGCCTGCACGACATCGGCAAGAGCGGCTGGCTCCAGTTGTTGATGCTCATCCCGATCGTCAACCTGGTGCTGATCTATTTCTACGTGCAGCCCTCCCAGCCCGAGGCCAACCCGCACGGCGAGCCGGCGAGCGCCTGAGCCTTGCAACGGCGCATGCAGCGCCGCATCGTCAGGGCCGCGCAAGCGGCCCTTTTTCCTGGCCGCTCGCCATGCGCACGCACAGGTCGAAGGCCTGCTGCAGCCCCTCGATGTTCGCGATGCCCCGGCCGGCGATGTCGAATGCACTGCCGCTGGCCGACGTGGCCACCGGCACCGGCAGGCCGCCATGCAGCGTCACGCCCTGCTCGAAGCCCATGAGCTTCATCGCGATCTGGCCCTGGTCGTGGTACATCGACACCACCGCATCCACGTCGCCGCGGCGCGCGCCGATGAACACCGTGTCGGGGGAGAACGGGCCGCGTGCGTCGAAGCCCTCGGCGCGCAGCCGCTCGACGGCGGGCGCGATGATCTCGATTTCCTCCATGCCGATGGAGCCGCCATCGCCCGCGTGCGGGTTGAGCCCCGTCACCGCGATGCGCGGATGCGCCACACCCGCGCGGCGCAGCGCGGCGGCGATGATCTTCACCGCGTCGCTCACGCCCTGCACCGTGATGTGGCTCGCCACGTCTTTCAGCGGAATGTGCGAGGTCACGCGCGAGGTCCACAGCGAACCGGTGAGGTTGAACTCGCAGACGAAGCCCGTCACCGCGAAGCGCTCCTGCATGTAGCGCAGCTCGTCCTCGTGCACGAGGCCGCCCAGGCGCAGCGAATGCTTGTTGAGCGGCGCGAAGAGAATTCCCTCGGCCTGCCCGCGGCGCACCGCCAGCGTGGCCAGTTCCAGCGCCTCGAACGAAGCCCGGCCGGACTGTTCGTTCGACTCGCCGGGCACCGGCTCGTGTCCCTCCATCCAGTCGCGCGCGAGCAGGCTGGGCCGGCCGTCCTCGAAATGCAGCTCGTCGAGGCTCTCGACCTGCAGCGGGGCCAGCTTCAGGCCTGCCACGCGTTCGCCGGCGGCCAGCACCACCGGATCGGCGATCAGCAGCACGCGCGCGGCGTCCAGGTTGCGCTGGCGCGCCAGCAGCTTCACGGCCATTTCGGGGCCGACGCCGCCGGGGTCGCCGAGCAGCACGGCGATGCGGGGCTTGGCGGAGATCACGCTCGGCGTCTTGGGTGGGGTGGGCATGGTTTCGATTGGATGCGGTTAAAGGAAAAGGGTAACAAGGGCCGGCTCACTCGGCCTTGATGTTGGCATCGCGCACGAGCTGGCCGTAGTGGTCGAACTCCTGCCTGTTCATCGCCGCGAAGGGCTCGCCGGTCACTGTTCCGGGCTCGCCGCCCAACGCCTTGATGCGGCTCTGCACATCGGCCAGCTTCAGCGTGCGCACGAGTTCGGCGCTCAGCCGCTCGACCGCGGGGCGGGGCGTGCCGGCCGTCACGTAGAGGCCGTACCAGGTGGACACGTCGGCGCCCTTGATGCCCTGCTCGGCCAGCGTGGGCACGTCGGGCAGCTCCGGCGAGCGCTGCGGCGCGCTCACGGCCAGCGCGCGGAACTTGCCGGCCCTGATCTGGCCCATGGCCGAGGAGGTGCTGTCGAACATCATGTCGACCTCGCCCGAGATGATGTCGACGTGCGCCTGCGAGCTGCCCTTGTAGGGCACGTGGATCGACTTCATGCCGGTGGCCAGGTTGAAGGCCTCGCCGCCCACGTGCTGGGTGCTGCCGATGCCGGACGATGCGTACTTGAAGCCGCCGGGTTTCGCCGCCATCGCCGTCACCAGGTCCTTCGCCGACCTGTACGGCGAGTTCGCGGACACCACCAGCACGTTGGGCATCACGGCCACCAGGCCCACGGGCTGCAGGTCTTTCAGCGGGTCGTACTTGAGCTTGAGGATGTGCGGCGCCACTGCCTGCGCCGTGTTGGTGGCCAGCAGCAGCGTAGCGCCATCGGCCGGCGCGCGGGCCGTGAGTTCGCCGGCAATGGTGTTGGATGCGCCGGGCCGGTTCTCGACCACCACGGGCTGCTTGAGCGCTGGCGACAGCTTGTCGGCCAGCACGCGCGCGAGGATGTCGGTGCCGCCGCCGGGCGAGGCGCCCACCATGATGCGCAGGGGCTTGTCGGGGTAGGCGGACTGGGCGCCGGCCGACGCCGCGACCAGCAGCGCGGCGGCCAGGCCTGCCGCGCGGGCCAGGGAGGAAAGCTTCATCGGGTCGTCTCCTGCTTGTTGTGGGGACCGAGCGTACGGAGCTTCGCCATCCCGATCCAATCGAAAAAGCCCGAAGCTTCATATACTTTTGTGCATGAACTCCGGTTCGACCGATGCCTCGCTGATGCTCCACGTGCGGCCGCGCCAGTTGCTGCTGCTGGCCCGGCTCGATGCCCACCGCCATCTCGGCCGCGCGGCCGAGGCCATGAACATCAGCCAGCCCGCAGCCACCAAGCTGCTGCAGCAGCTCGAAGACTCGCTTGGTGAAAAGCTCTTCGAGCGGCTGGCGCGCGGCATGGAGCCCACGCCTTACGGTGAGATCCTGATCCGCTATGCCCGCCGCGTGCTCAGCGACTTCGGCACCGCGCGCGAGGAGATGCTGGCCCTGCGCTCGGGCCTGAGCGGTGCCTTGCGCGTGGGCAGCGTACCGGGCGCCGTGCCCGAGCTGCTGGCGCCGGCGCTGGTGGAGTACCACCGCCGCCATCCACAGGTGGCCGTGTCGGTGGTGGTCGAGACCAGCGACGTGATCCAGGCGCAGCTGGAGCAGGGCGATGTCGACCTCGTGCTGGGCCGGCTCACCGACGGCCACGACGAGGCGAAGTACGCAAGCGTGCCGCTGCTGGGCGAGTCGCAGGTGGTGGTGGTGCGCATCGCGCACCCGGTGTTCGAGCGCCCCACGGTCACGCTGGCCGAGATGGCGAACTGGTCCTGGGTGCTGCAGCCACCGGGTTCGCCGCAGCGCGGGCGCTTCGAGGCGGCGATGCGCGAGGCGGGCATCCAGGCCCGGCTCGACATCATCGAAACGGCATCGCCCATTGCCATCACCGCCTTGCTGGAAAGCTCCGACATGGCGGCCGTGATGCCTGCCTCGCAGGCCAGCCACTACGCCCGGCTGGGCGTGCTTCGCACCGTGCCGGTGGAGCTGCCGGTGCGCGTGCCGCCGATTTGCCTCATCACCCGCGAGGACCGCGCGCTTTCGCCGGCCGCCGCCCAGTTCCGGCGCCAGTTGCTGGGCGGCGGCTGAAGCCTTTGGGTTGCCGATTTACATGCTGTCTTGCGTTAACTAGGGAATTCACTAGCCGACTGGTGCATGAGAGTACTGGTATCAACTGCCGAAGTACCAAAACCGCAAGCGCGTTTCTCCAGAATCCGACCACGGCGACCCGACAGACAAGAGGGCGTCGCTCACCTCTAGGAGACAACATGAAGCGTTTTCTGAAAGCGGGCCTCGTCCTCGCACTCATCGGCACGGGCGCGCTGTCCCAGGCCGCCACCGAACTCGTGATTGCGACCGTGAACAACGGCCACATGATCGAGATGCAGAAGCTCACCCCCTTCTTCGAGAAAGCCAACCCCGACATCAAGCTCAAGTGGGTCACGCTGGAAGAAGGCACGCTGCGCCAGCGCGTGACCACCGACATCGCCACCAAGGGCGGCCAGTTCGACGTGATGACCATCGGCCTGTACGAGACGCCGATCTGGTCGAAGAAGGGCTGGCTCAAGCCCATCGCCACCGACGCGGCCTACGACGTGGACGACCTGCTGCCCGCCATCCGCAACGGCTTGTCGAACGACGGCAAGCTCTACGCCGCACCCTTCTACGGCGAGAGCTCGATGCTCATGTACCGAAAGGACCTGGCCGACAAGGCGGGCATCAAGTTCCCCGAGCAACCGACCTGGGCGCAGGTGAAGGAGTTCGCCGACAAGGTCAACGACCCGAAGGCCGGCGTGTACGGCATGTGCCTGCGCGGCAAACCCGGCTGGGGCGACAACATGGCCTTCCTGACCACGCTGGTCAACACCAACGGCGGCCAGTGGTTCGACATGCAGTGGAAGCCGCAGATCGACACCAAGGCCTGGAAGGACGCCATCACCTTCTACGTCGACATGATGAAGAAGGACGGCCCTCCGGGCGCCTCGGCCAACAGCTTCAACGAGAACCTCGCGCTGTTCAACGAAGGCAAATGCGCCGCGTGGGTCGACGCGACCATCGCGGCCTCGTTCATCAGCGATCCGAAACAGTCGAAGGTGGCCGACAAGGTGGCCTTCGCACAGGCGCCGACCGCCACCACGCCGAAGGGCGCCAACTGGTTGTGGTCGTGGAACCTCGCCATTCCGGCCAGCTCGTCCAAGGACGAGGCGGCGCAGAAGTTCATCAAGTGGGCGACCTCCAAGGACTACATCAACCTCGTGGCCAAGGAAACCGGCTGGGCCTCGGTGCCGACCGGCACGCGCAAGTCGACCTATGCGAACCCCGAGTTCCAGAAGGTGGCCAAGTTCGCCGAAGCGGAGAAGAAGGCCATCGACAGCGCGAACCTCACCGACAGCACGCTGCCCAAGTCGCCGTACGTCGGCGTGCAGTACGCGGCCATTCCCGAGTTCCAGGCCATCGGCGTGGCGGTGGGCCAGCAGATGAGCGCGGCGCTGTCGGGCAAGGTCACTGTGGACCAGGCGCTGAAGACCTCGCAGACGGCGGCTGAGCGGGAGATGAAGAAGGCTGGGTACTACAAGTAAGCCGGGCTTTCTCTCTCCCTCCCCCGCTGGGGGAGGGCCGGGGTGGGGGCACGCGGCGCATCAATCTTCGCCGCGCCTGATCGGGCAGCCCCCATCCCCACCTTCCCCCAGCGGGGGAAGGAGCCAGGGACCACAAGAAGGGATACCTCATGAAACGACTCCTGCCCCGCGCCCTCATGGCGCCCGCCGTGCTCACGCTCTTCGCCTGGATGATCGTGCCGCTCGTGATGACGCTGTACTTCTCGCTGGTGAACTACAACCTCATGCAGCCCGGCGAGCACACCTTTGCGGGCATCGAGAACTTTCACTACTTCGTCACCGACCCCGACTTCTGGCCGGCCACGTGGAACACGCTGCTGCTGATCGGCAGCGTGATCGTCATCACGGTGGTGCTGGGCGTGCTGCTCGCGCTGCTGGTGAACGAGCCCTTCCCGGGGCGCGGCATCGTGCGGGTGCTGCTGATCTCGCCGTTCTTCGTCATGCCCGCGGTCAATGCGCTGCTGTGGAAGCACATGATGATGAACCCCATCTACGGCGTGCTGGCCGACGTGTGGCGCGCCTTCGGCGCCCAGCCGGTCGACTGGCTCACCGACGTGCCGCTGTTGTCGGTGATCATCATGGTGGCCTGGCAGTGGCTGCCGTTCGCCTGCCTGATCTTCATCACCTCGCTGCAGTCGCTGGACCGCGAGCAGATGGAGGCCGCGCGCATGGACGGCGCGAGCGCGGTGCAGCGCTTCTTCTATCTCACCATTCCGCACCTCGGCCGCCCGATGGCGGTGGTGATCATGATCGAGATGATCTTCCTGCTCAGCGTGTTCGCCGAGATCGCCATCACCACCAACGGCGGCCCGGGCAACGAGAGCACGAACATGACCTACATGATCTTCAAGCAGTCGCTCATGAACTTCGACGTGGGCGTGGCCTCGGCGGGCGCGCTGTTCGCGGTGGTGCTGGCCAACATCGTGGCCGTGTTCCTGATCCGCATCATCGGCAAGAACCTGGACTGAGGAGCGGCACGCCATGCAACAACAACAAGCTCCCAGCAACTTCCTGCCGCAACTGCTGCGCACCGTGGGTGCGTGGGCCGTCGCGCTGCTGCTGTTCTTCCCGCTCGGCTG
This sequence comes from Variovorax sp. Root434, assembly GCF_001426595.1. Classification (NCBI taxonomy): domain Bacteria; kingdom Pseudomonadati; phylum Pseudomonadota; class Betaproteobacteria; order Burkholderiales; family Comamonadaceae; genus Variovorax; species Variovorax sp. Root434. Next base: position 8,619 of record NZ_LMEK01000015.1, on the reverse strand, counting down.
GCTGTTCCTCACGGCCTTCAAGACGGAGCTGCAGGCCATTCACGTGCCGCCGCTCTTCGTCTTTGAGCCCACGCTCGACAACTTCGGCGAGGTGCAGCGCCGCAGCGACTACCTGCTGTATGCGCGCAATTCGCTCATCACCAGCCTGGGCTCGACCATCCTCGGCCTGCTGATCGCGGCGCCGGCCGCGTACTCGATGGCCTTCTTCCGCACGAAGAAGACGCGCGACATCCTGATGTGGATGCTCTCCACCAAGATGATGCCGGCCGTGGGCGCGCTGGTACCGATCTACGTGATCGCGCAGACCGCGGGCATGCTGGACTCGCTCACCGCGCTGACCATCGTGTTCACGCTGTCGAACCTGCCGATCATGGTGTGGATGCTCTACAGCGCCTACAAGGACATTCCGAACGAGATCCTCGAAGCCGCGCGCATGGATGGCGCCAGCCTCTGGACCGAGTTCCGCCACGTCGTGATGCCGCTGTCGGTGGGCGGCCTCGCATCGACCGGCCTCCTGTGCCTGGTGCTGAGCTGGAACGAGGCCTTCTGGGCACTCAACCTTACCTCCGCCAAGGCCGGCACGCTGGCCACGCTGATCGCCTCGTACTCCAGCCCCGAGGGCCTGTTCTGGGCAAAGTTGTCGGCGGCTTCGCTGATGGCCATCGCGCCCATCGTCGTGTTCGGCTGGTTCAGCCAGAAGCAACTGGTGCAAGGCCTGACCTTCGGCGCCGTCAAGTAAAGAAAGGGAGACATCTCATGGCCTACCTGCAACTCAAAGACATCAAGAAGAGCTTTGGTGAAGTCAACATCATCAAGGGCGTCGACCTCGAAATCCAGAAGGGCGAGTTCATCGTCTTCGTGGGGCCCTCGGGCTGCGGCAAGTCGACGCTGCTGCGGTTGATCGCCGGGCTCGAGCCCATCACCAGCGGCAACCTGCTGCTCGACGGCAAGGACATCACCTGGACACCCTCGGGCAAGCGCGACCTGGCGATGGTGTTCCAGAGCTACGCGCTGTATCCGCACATGAGCGTGTACGACAACATGTCCTTCGCGCTCAAGCTCGCGGGCGTGGGCAAGAGCGAGATCAAGACCAAGGTCGAATATGCGGCCAAGACGCTCAACCTCACGCAGTACCTCGACCGTACGCCGAAGGACCTGTCGGGCGGCCAGCGCCAGCGCGTGGCCATCGGCCGCGCCATCGTGCGCGCGCCCAAGGTGTTCCTGTTCGACGAGCCGCTGTCGAACCTCGATGCGGCGCTGCGCGGCAACACGCGCGTCGAGATCCACAAGCTGCACCGCGCGCTTGGCGCCACCACCATCTACGTGACGCACGACCAGGTCGAAGCCATGACGCTGGCCGATCGCGTGGTGGTGCTCAGGGACGGATTGATCGAACAGGTCGGCACGCCGCTGGAGCTGTACGACCGCCCGGCCAACCAGTTCGTCGCGCAGTTCATCGGCATGCCGTCGATGAACATGGTGGCGGCGAATGCGATTCCCAGCTTCTCGGCCGCTACCGGCGGGAGGCTGCCCACCGACGGCTTCCTGGGCGTGCGCCCCGAAGGCCTGCGCGTGCATCCGAAGCAGGGCGCGCCGGTGAGCGAGGTGCAGGGCCGCGTCGAGCTCATCGAGGCGCTGGGTGCCGACACGCTCATCCACGTCGACGTGGGCGGCGTGCCGCTCATCGCACGCCAGAACGAGCGCACCCCGCTGCAGGCCGGCGATGACGTGGCCGTGGAACTCGATCCGTCGGTGCTGCACCTGTTCAACCGCGAGGGCCGATCGGTCAGCGCGTGACACCTCCTTTTCTTCTTCACCGCATTCTTCAACGGACATTCCCGTGACCATCGCGCACATTCCACCGGCTCCCACGGAGTTCACGGTGCTTCACCTGGGCCTGGGCTCGTTCCACCGCGCGCACCAGGCGGTCTACCTGCAGCGGCTGATCGATGCGGGCGACAACCGCTGGTCGCTGTCGGGCGCCAATATCCGGCCCGACATGCCCGAGGTCGTCGCGGCCCTGCAGGCGCAGGGCGGACGCTACACGCTCGAAACTGTATCGCCTGCGGGCGAATACCGTTACGAGCAGATCGAGGCCATCCGCGAGGTGCTGCCGTGGGAGCCCTCGCTGGCCGGCGTGATCGCGCGCGGCGCGGCGGCCTCGACGCGCATCGTGTCGTTCACCGTGACCGAGGCGGGCTACTACCTCGACACCAAGGGCAGGCTGGACCTGTCGTTCGGCGACCTGGCGGCCGATGTCGAGCGCGCGCGCCGGGGTGAGGCTGGTGGCGAGGGCGTGACCATCTATGGCGCGGTCTGCGCCATCCTGCGCGCGCGCAAGGCCGCGAATGCGGGCCCTGTGACGCTGCTCAACTGTGACAACCTGCGCCACAACGGCGAGCGCTTCCGCGCCGGGCTGCTGGAGTTCATCGAACTGGCGGGCGATGCCGACCTGCTGGCCTGGGTGAACGCGAACACGCACTGCCCGAACGCGATGGTCGACCGCATCACGCCGCGCCCGCCGCCCGAGCTGCGCGCACGCGTGAAGGCTGCGACGGGGCGCGACGACGCGGCCGCCATCACCGGCGAAAGCTTCATCCAATGGGTGATCGAGGACGACTTCGCGGCCGGCCGTCCCGACTGGGGCCGCGTGGGCGTGGAGCTGGTCGCGTCGGTGCAGCCTTACGAAGAGGCCAAGATCCGCATCCTCAACGCCACGCACAGCTGCATCGCCTGGGCGGGAACGCTCGCGGGTCTCGACTTCATCCACGAAGGCACGCACGACGCGGCCATCCGCAAGATGGCGTTCGACTACGTTACCGACGACGTCATCCCCTGCCTGAGCCCGAGCCCGATCGACCTCGCGGCGTATCGCGACGTGGTGCTCGACCGCTTCGGCAATCCGTCCATCCGCGACACCAACCAGCGTGTGGCAGCGGACGGCTTCTCGAAGATTCCCGGCTTCATCGCGCCGACAGTGCGCGAGCGGTTGGCGGCGGGCCAGGGCATCGACAGCGTCGCGATGTTGCCCGCACTGTTCCTTGCATTCCTGCAGCGCTGGCATCGTGGCGCGTTGCCCTATGCGTACCAGGACCAGGGCATGGACGAGGCCGTGGCGCACGCGATCTGCGACGCCGCCGATCCGGTGCTCGCGCTGTGTTCGGACGCGGGGCTTTGGGGCGCCGCTGCGGGCGATGCACGGCTGGTCGATGCCGTTCGAGGTGCGAGCGGCCGAGTGGAAAACTTCCTGAACCCTGGAGCAACGAAATGAGCGAACGCCTGAAGAACCGTCACGTGCTGCTGACCGGTGCCGGCGGCGGCATCGGCCTGGCCGTGGCCGAGGCCTGCATTGCGGAGGGCGCGCGCTGCAGCGTGGTCGACCGCGCTGCAGCGGCGCCCGAGGCGGTGCGGGCGCTGCAGCAGCGCCATCCCGACCACCTGGCCTACATTGCGGCCGACGTGACCGACACGCAGGCCATCAAGCACATGCTGGCCGAAGCGCAGGTCGCCTTCGGGCCGATCCACACGTTGTTCAACAACGCTGCCGTGTTCGACCTGGCGCCGCTGCTCGACAGCGACGAAGCCTCTTTCGACCGCCTCTTCGCGGTCAACGTGAAGGGCATGTTCTTCGTGATGCAGGCGGTGCTGCGCCACATGGTCGAGGCGGGCACGCAGAGCGCTTCGGTCATCAACATGGCCTCGCAGGCCGGGCGCCGCGGCGAGGCGCTGGTCTCGCACTACTGCGCGACCAAGGCGGCCGTCATCAGCTACACGCAGAGCGCCGCGCTGGCCATGGCGCCGCACGGCATCCGCGTCAACGGCATTGCTCCCGGTGTGGTCGATACGCCGATGTGGGACCATGTCGACAGCCTGTTCGCCAAGGCCGAAGGCCTGCCGCCCGGAGAGAAGAAGCGGCGCGTCGGCCTCGAGGTGCCGCTTGGCCGCATGGGCATGCCGAGCGACATCGCGGGGGCAGCCGTGTTTCTTGCCAGCGACGAGGCGCGCTACATCACGGCGCAGACCTTGAATGTCGATGGTGGCAATGTCATGAGTTGAGATGAGAGCTTGTTTTTCCTTGCATCGCGTTGTGTTTCATTCGGGGTGCGCTCACGCCGACGGGGTACCTTGCTCCGCGAATGTCCCCCGCCCTTCGGGCTCCTCCTTTATTTCGCTGCGCAAGGCACCCCATCGGCGTGATCGTTCAGCAGAGCGGTTGAACTGCGGGCATAAGCAGAGTGCCCCTCGTGCACAGGGCAGCGGGTGCTCCCCGCAGCGAAATAAAGGAGGAGGCGAAGCCGGGGGACATTCGCGGAGGGGAGTACCCGCTGGCCTGTGCACGCACCCCCAACGCGCCTTTTCTCCTGCACCATGCAATCCATGACCGAAGACTTCCATCTGTATCTAGACAGCGCCGACCTGGCCGAGCTAAAGGCCTGCCTGCCGCACCCCGTGGTGCATGGCGTCACGACCAATCCGACGCTGCTCAAGCGTGCGGGTATCGGACGCGGCGAAGTGCCCGGCCTGCTGAAGCGCTGCATCGAACTGGGCGCACGCCAGGTCCAGGCGCAGGTGTATTCCAGCGAAGTCGACGGCATGCTCGAAGACGCGCAAGCCCTGCTCTCGCACTTCGACCGAGGCCAACTCGTCGTGAAGATCCCCGCCACGCGCCAGGGCCTCGATGCCGGCGCACGCCTCATTGCGCAGGGCATCCCCGTCACCTGGACGGCGGTGTATGCGCCCGAGCAGGCGCACTTCGCCGCGCAACTGGGCGCAGCCTATGCAGCGCCGTATCTCGGACGGCTCGAAGACAGCGGCGTCGATGGCCTGGCGTTGATCGGGCAGATGCAGGCGCTGGTCGCGCGCCGCCCTGCATCGGGCACGCGGCTGCTGGTGGCCAGCATCCGTTCGCGCGAGGCCTATCTTGCCCTGCTGGGGCTCGGCGTGGGAGCCATCACCATCCCGCCGCGCCTCTTCGCCGAGCTGCTCGACCATCCCGCCACGCTCGCCGCCGAACGCGGCTTCTTGGCGGATGCCCGCGCACTGCCCTGATCGAGAATCCAGTCACCATGCGCATAGCACTCACGGGCGAAGCCCTCATCGATTTCACCGCCAGCGAGGCGGGCACCCTGGCGTTCCTGGGCCACGAGGGCGGCTCTCCGCTCAACACGGCCGTGGCCTGCGCGCGGCTCGGGCAGCCGACCGGTTTTCTCACGCAGCTGTCGACCGACCTGTTCGGCGAGCGGCTGATGGGCTTCCTGCAGCGCAACGGCGTGGACACCAGTTTCATCCTGCGCAGCAACGCGCCCTCGACGCTGGCCTTCGTCGAGCGCACGCCGCAGACCAACCGCTACGCCTTCTACACGCGCGGCAGCGCCGACGCCACCTGGGCGCCCGAGCCGCTGCCACAGCTGCCGGCGGACTGCCGCTTCCTGCACTTCGGCTCGATCTCGCTGCTGCAGGACCCGGCTGCCACACGCATCGCCGAGCTCGTTGCGGCAAACGCGGGGCACCGCGTGATCGTGTTCGACCCCAACGTGAGGCCCAGCCTGATTCCCGACATGGCGGCTTACCGTACCAGCGTCACGGGCTGGTTCGGCATGGCCGATCTGGTCAAGCTCAGCGACGAAGATGCTGCGCTGCTCGCGCCCGGCCAGCCGGTCGACGCGCTGGCGGCCGAGTGCCTGACGGCCGGCGCGCGCGCCGTGATCGTCACGCAAGGCGGCGACGGCGCGACGCTCTGGCGCACGGGTCACGAGCCGCTGACCGTGGCCGCGCCGCGCGTCACTGTGGTCGACACCATCGGGGCGGGGGACACCTTCACGGCCGGGCTTTCGGTGTCGCTGCTCGCGCATGGCGTGGAGCACCCGGCCCAGCTCGGTGAACTGGGCGACGAAGCCTGGACCGAGGTGCTGCGTTTCGCCGCCACCGCCGCCGCCCTGAACTGCACCCGGGAAGGCGCAGATCCGCCCACGCTGCAGGCCGTTCACAACGCGCTTGCCGAGGCAGACAATGGGGCTGCTTCCCGGTCCTGACTCCATGCTCATGTTCATGCTGCAATGACGACGTCCACCCGCAAGCGTTCGGTTCCCCGTCAGCGCCAACCCGAGCTGGAGCGCGACTTTGCGCGCTCCCCCTCGCTGGGCTACGAGGCCCTCGAAGAAACCGGTCTGGTGCGCTGCCTCGCGCATGGCTTTCCGAGCCCGCTGGTGCGATGGCACTTCCATGAAGACTACGAGCTGCACCTGATCACCGAGACCTCGGGCAAGGCCTTCATAGGAGACTGGATCGGGCCGTTCCAGCCCGGACACCTCGTGCTCTGCGGGCCACGCCTGCCGCACAACTGGATCTCGCTCGACGTGCCCGAAGGCGGCGCCGCGGGGCGCGACCGGGTGATCCAGTTCCGCCACGAGCCGATCGAGCACGCCGCGGCCGAGATTCCCGAGCTGCGCGAAGTGATGCAGCTGCTCGAACGTGCGCGGCACGGCATCGAGTTCTTCGGCATGTCGGAACAGGCGCAGGCGCATTGGGACGCCATCAAGGCCGCGCGCGGCGTGCGCCGGCTCGGACGGTTCCTCGAGTTCATGGCCGACCTCGCGCAATGCACCGACTACCGGCTGCTGTCGAGCGTGCAGATGCAGGGCGCGCAGGGCATCGAGGGCGATGCACAGGTCGACCAGATCAACGACATCGTCAACCGCATCACCAGCAACATGGCGGAGTCGATCTCGATGTCGGACGTGGCGGCCGAACTGGGCATGAGCGAGAGCCGCTTCAGCCGTTTCTTCCGGCGTTCCACCGGCAACAGCTTCACCGACTTCGTCAACCGCGTGCGCATCAACAGCGCCTGCCACCTGCTGATGCAGACCGATCACTACGTGACCGACATCTGCTACCAGGTGGGCTTCAACAACGTGGCGAATTTCAATCGACGTTTTCTTGAAATCAAGGGAATGACGCCGAGCGAATTCCGAAAGCAGGCAGATACCCGCTTCGGCGGCGGCATCTCTTCCTGAACAAAAGCCAGGGGGTTCATCTTGTACCTGGGACTCGACCTCGGCACGTCCGAGCTCAAGGCGCTGCTGCTCGCTGACGACCACCGCATCGTTGGCGTGGCGCGCGCGCCGCTCACGGTCGAACGGCCGCGGCCGCTGTGGTCGGAGCAGGCGCCGCAGCAGTGGTGGCACGCGCTCGAGGAGGTGATGCGTGCGCTCGGCAAGTCGCATCCCGAAGAACTCGCGGCGGTGCGCGCCATAGGCCTGTCGGGGCAGATGCACGGTGCCACGCTGCTCGATGCGGCGGGCGAGGTGCTGCGCCCTGCGATCCTCTGGAACGACGGCCGCAGCGGCGCGCAGTGCGAGGCGCTTGCCCGCGCCGTGCCGAGGCTCGGCGAGATCGCGGGCAACCTCGCGATGCCGGGGTTCACCGCGCCCAAGCTGCTGTGGGTGCGCGAGCACGAGCCTGAAATCTTCGGCCGCGTGGCGCGCGTGCTGCTGCCCAAGGACTGGCTGCGCTTCATGCTCAGCGGTGAGGCGGTCAGCGAGATGTCCGATGCGGCGGGCACGCTGTGGCTCGACGTGGGCGCGCGCGACTGGTCCGACGAACTGCTGGCGGCCACGGGCCTCACGCGCGCGCACATGCCGCGGCTGGTCGAAGGCAGCGAGGTGTCGGCGCAGCTCAAACCCGAGTTGGCGGCGCGCTGGGGCGTGGGCAGCGCCAGCGTGGTGATCGCGGGCGGTGCCGGCGACAACGCGGCCAGCGCCGTCGGTATGGGGCTCGTCGAGCCGGGGCAGGGATTCGTGTCGCTCGGCACCTCGGGCGTGGTGTTCGTCTCGACCGACCGCTTTCTGCCGAACCCCGCACAGGCGATGCACGCTTTCTGCCATGCGCTGCCGGGACGGTGGCACCAGATGTCGGTGATGCTCTCGGCCGCGAGTGCGGTGAGCTGGGCCGCGAAGACTTTCAAGTTCGCGGACGAGGCTGCGCTGCTCGAAGCGGCGGCGTCCGTCCCGCTGGCACAGCGCGAGGGCTGCCCGCTGTTCCTGCCGTACCTCTCGGGCGAGCGCTCGCCGCACAACAACCCCAATGCACAGGGCGTGCTGTTCGGCCTCACGCACGCACACGGGCCGGCGGAAATCGCGTACGCCGTGGTCGAGGGCGTGAGCTTCGGCCTGCGCGACGGCTTCGACACCCTGCGGCTGCCGGCCGGGATGCCGCTGCGCGAAATGGCCCTGGTGGGCGGTGGTGCGCGCAGCGTGTGGTGGGGGCAGTTGCTGGCCGACATCTTCGGCGTGCCGCTCACGCTTTATGCGGGCAGCGAGACGGGGGGCGCACTGGGCGCGGCGCGGCTGGCGTGGCTGGCCGATGGCGGCACGGTGGCCGATGTGTGCACCTTGCCGCCGGTGAAGCAGAAGCTGGTGCCGTCGACCGAAGGAGCCGACGTCCACAGAACGAGGCATGCGCGCTTCCAGGCGCTGTACAAGGCGGTGCGAGATCAATTCCAGTAAACGGAGCGATCACGACCGCTGACCCGTCCTGCCATAGGTTGACACCTATAAGGGACACAGAGCGGGCTTGTTCAAGCCGGCCACGGACGCCCGATGGACTTCATCGGGCGTTTTC
>NZ_LMEK01000014.1:0-57188 GCF_001426595.1 Variovorax sp. Root434 | reverse complement strand
GGCTGAGGCCCTTGGGGCATTTGCTCGCCCCAATGAAAAATGCCCCGCTCTCGCGGGGCATCTCGATCAAGTCGTCGGCAGACTATTTACACAGCCTGAGAAGCGGGGCTTTTTCAATTCCAGGGTGCCGCCGATCCGGCTTTGCCGGTCGGCCAGCACCGCCCCCGGAAGGGGGTAGGCGCAGCGACACGAAGTGCGCGCAGCCTGGGGGTGAACCGCTTACGCGGCGGCGAGCCAGTAGCCAGCGTTGAAAGGGCTGCTCATGCGCAGCGCCAGGGGCGACACGTCGACCAGTTTGTCGGTCGGCATTTTTTCGCCGGCCGGCTCGGTGCTGGCGGCGGCCGTTGCGGCGGCGTTGGGGTTCACTTCGATGCCATCGAGGGTTTCAGCGTTTGGCTGAGCCTCGTTCGCCCGTTCTGCTTGGCTGGTAGATGCAGAACGGGCTACAGAAAAGAATAGAAGCACCGGAACGGGACCTTGCGGTCGCCCCAGTAGTCCGAGGCGTCGCGGAAGATGTCGAGCAGCTGCTCGCGCGCTTCCTTGTCGAACTTGGCGTTGGCCGGAATCTGTTCGAGGACGATGACGAAACCAGGCTGCGGGCCCGATTTATGCAACGGGTCCGTCATGCAGTCGTACAGCGCGTCGAAGTTCTTCCCGAAGTGGGCCGGGAACGTGAACTGCTGCGCGATCAGGTCGAGCACGTCCTGCTTGGTCTGGGCGTTGCCCAGGTTGGCGTACAGGAAGTGCTGGCCGGCTGCGTTGGCAGCGTCCTGCAGGTCGCTCACGCGGAACGCGCGGATCGATTGCACGATGTTCGGGCGTACGGCACGAAGGGATAAGGTCATCTCCGCTGGTCTTTCCATAGTCATCATCATTTCTTCGGGGCGCTTCGGGGCGCCGCCCAGGTCGTTTTCATCGCTCATGGCGCAATCCGTCTGAAACTCGCATAGTGATCTGCCGTGTACCAGCAGGCCTCGGGTGCCGTGCGCTGCTCGCCGCCGCAGACGATCCGTTGTGCACCACGATTGCGTGAACCGGGCGTCTGCACCGTGTACTCGCGGTAGTGGCCACGGCGCGCCGGCGGCAAAAGACGCTCGCGATTGCCGAACACGGTGCCGTCCTTGTCATGCCGGAAGGGGCCGCCACTGAGGATGGCCTGGTAGGTTCGCTGGCCTTGCACCGGCAAGTCGGACAGTGCAATTGTTTCCTCGGCGGACGTTTTTCCGGCGCCGAACCATCCGCGGGCCTCGGCCCCCGTCGTCAACGCCGCCAGCATCAGGCTGGTGAGCGCAAACTTTGTGAACGAGGACGTGATCGAGGCGTAAGCCGCCATGGGGCACCACAAGAAAAGAGCGGGGGGTTCGAATCGGCGATCAACGTCGGGGTTAACCCGCAAATTCAAGCCCGCGAGTGTGCACCACGCTGGCGAAAATAGCAAGCGACTGCTCAAAGTTTGAGCAGTCGCAAGGGGAGTGAGTGGTGCTTTAAGTTGGCGACCACTCTCGCCAAAGGGCCTATCTTTCGGCGTTTGCGTCAGCCACTGTCAAGGCTGTCATGTTCACGATGCGTCGAACAGTCGCGCTGGCCGTGAGAATGTGCACAGGTTTGGCCGCTCCGAGCAAAACCGGGCCGATCGCGATATTGCCGCCAGCCGCCGTCTTGAGCAGGTTGTACGAAATATTGGCGGCATCGATGTTCGGAAATACCAACAGGTTGGCGTCGCCGGCCAGTGCGCTGTGCGGCATGACGACCGCGCGCTGCTTGCTGTCGAGCGCCACGTCGCCGTGCATTTCGCCATCCACTTCGAGCCAGGGCGCCTGCACGCGCAGCAGTTCGAGCGTCTTGCGCATCTTGATGGCGCTGGGCTCGTTGCTGGTGCCGAAGTTCGAATGCGACAGCAGCGCCGCCTTCGGCTTCAGGCCGAAGCGCATCATTTCCTCGGCCGCCATCGTCGTGATCTCGGCCAGTTCCTCGGGCGAGGGGTCGTAGTTGACGTGCGTGTCGACCAGGAACACCTGGCGGTCAGGCAGCAGCAGGCCGTTCATGCAGGCGTACACCGGCACGTCCTGCGGCGTGCTTTCGCAGCCGCCGGGGCGCTTGCCGATCACCTGGTCGATGTAGTGCAGGTGGATCAGCGTGGTGCCCCAGGTGCCGCAGATCATGCCGTCCACCTCGTCCTTGTGCAGCAGCATCGCGCCGATCAGCGTGAGGCGGCGGCGCATCTCGATCTTGGCGGTCTGCACCGTCTGGCCCTTGCGCTCGGTCATGCGGTGGTAGGTCTGCCAGAAATCGCGGTAGCGGTGGTCCTGCTCGACATTGACGATGTCGTAGTCGAGCTCTTCCTTCAGGCGCAGGCCGAACTTCTCGATGCGCTGGGCGATGATGGCCGGGCGGCCGATCAGCGTCGGACGCGCAATGCCCTCGTCGACCACGATCTGCGCGGCGCGCAGAACGCGCTCTTCCTCGCCTTCGCAGTACGCCACGCGCTTCTTCGACGCGCGCCGGGCGCTGTCGAAGATCGGCTTCATCGTGGTGCCCGAGGCATAGACGAAGCTCTGCAGCCTGTCGCGGTAGGCGTCCATGTCCTTGATCGGACGCGACGCCACGCCGCTGTCCTCGGCCGCCTTGGCCACGGCGGGCGCGATCTTCATCATGAGACGCGGATCGAAGGGCTTCGGAATCAGGTATTCGGGGCCGAAGGACAGCTTTTCACCGACGTAGGCCGCAGCCACGCGCTCGCTCTGCTCGGCCTGTGCCAGGTCGGCAATGGCGTGCACCGCGGCGATTTCCATCTCGTCGGTGATCGTCGTCGCGCCGCAGTCCAGCGCACCGCGGAAGATGTACGGGAAGCACAGGACGTTGTTGACCTGGTTCGGGTAGTCGGTGCGGCCGGTGGCCATGATGACGTCGTCGCGCACCGCATGGGCGTCTTCGGGCGCGATCTCGGGGTTCGGGTTCGCCAGCGCGAAGATCACCGGGCGCTTGGCCATCTTGGCGACCATCGCGGGCTTTAGCACGCCGCCGGCCGACAGGCCCAGGAACACGTCGGCGCCCTCGATCACCTCGGCGAGCGTGCGCGCGTCGGTCTTCTGCATGTACTGGCGCTTGTCGTCGTCCATCAGCTCGGTGCGGCCTTCGTAGACCACGCCGGCGAGGTCGGTGACGAACACGTTCTCGCGCTTCAGGCCGACCTTCAGCAGCAGGTTCAGGCAGGCCAGCGCCGCCGCGCCCGCGCCCGAAGCGACCAGCTTGACTTCCTCGATCTTCTTGCCCGCCACCTTCAGGCCGTTGACCATGGCGGCCGCCACCGTGATGGCCGTGCCGTGCTGGTCGTCGTGGAACACCGGGATCTTCATGCGCTTGCGCAGCTCGCGCTCGACGTAGAAGCAGTCCGGGGCCTTGATGTCTTCGAGGTTGATGGCGCCGAAGGTCGGCTCCAGCGACGCGATGATGTCGACCAGCTTGGCCGGGTCCTTCTCGTCGATCTCGATGTCGAACACGTCGACGCCGGCGAACTTCTTGAAGAGAACGCCCTTGCCTTCCATCACCGGCTTGGACGCCAGCGGGCCGATGTCGCCCAGGCCCAGCACGGCGGTGCCGTTGCTGATGACCGCCACGAGATTGCCGCGCGAGGTGTACTTGAACGCGTTGGCCGGGTCCTTGACGATTTCCTCGCAGGGCGCGGCCACGCCGGGCGAGTAGGCCAGCGACAGGTCGCGCTGGTTGACCATCTGCTTGGTCGCCGCGATGGCGATCTTGCCGGGCACGGGAAACTCGTGGTACTCGAGGGCGGCACGTCGCAACTCGGCGCGTTTGTCTTCGGGCGTGGGAGTCGATGAGGTCGAGGGGGTCGAATCTGACATGTGCCGTAGCTCCTGGTGGCGCTTCTTCTGGGGGCGCCGATTGTAGACCTCGCTGCGCACCGGCCATACGTCGCATGGCTGGTGGGAGCCATGGCGAAAAGCCGGGTGCGCCGTCAAACCGGTGTGGCAATATGCATGGTTCGGACAAAACCTGAAAAAACGAGGAGCGACCATGGCCCTGATGGATTTCATCAAGAAGCAGTTCATTGACATCATCCAGTGGACCGAGACCGGCGATGGCACGCTGGCCTGGCGCTTTCCGATGGCCGAGATGGAAATCCAGAACGGCGCCTCGCTCACCGTTCGCGAATCGCAGGTTGCCGTCTTCGTCAACGAAGGCAAGGTGGCCGACGTGTTCGGCCCCGGCATGTACAAGCTCACGACGCAGACGCTGCCCGTGCTCACGTACCTGAAGAACTGGGACAAGCTCTTCGAGTCCCCCTTCAAGAGCGACGTCTATTTCTTCAGCACCCGCCAGCAGGTCGACCAGAAGTGGGGCACGCCCCAGCCGATCACCATCCGCGACAAGGACTTCGGCGCGGTGCGATTGCGCGCCTTCGGCAACTACAGCTTCCGCATCGGCGACGCCAAGGCCTTCCACACCGAGATCTCCGGCACGCGCGACATCTATTCGGTGGCCGACCTCGACGGCCAGCTGCGTGGGCTGGTGCTGCAGAACATCAGCAACGCCATCGCTTCGAGCGGCGTGCCCTTCCTCGACCTCGCGGCCAACCAGATCCAGTTTGCGCAGGCGCTCGCCGCGCAGCTCGTGCCCGAGTTCGAGAAGATCGGCATCAAGCTCGAGAACATCACGGTGCAGAACGTCTCGCTGCCCGAAGAGCTGCAGAAGATCCTCGACCAGAAGATCGGCATGGGCATGGTCGGCAACGACATGGGCAAGTTCATGCAGTACCAGACGGCGCAGGCGATTCCCAAGTTCGCCGAGGGCGCCGCTGGCGGCAGCGGCATCGCGGGCGACGCGATGGGCCTGGGCGCCGGCGTGGCGCTCGGCCAGGTGCTGGCGCAGAACCTCGCGCAGGGCCTGAGCCCGAATGCGGCCGCCCAGGCTGCGGCGACGCAGCAGCAGCCGGCCGTGGCAGTGGTGAGCCCCACCGACGTGATGACCACGCTCGAGAAGCTCGGCGAACTCAAGGCCAAGGGCATCCTCACGCAGGAAGAGTTCGACGCCAAGAAGGTGGAACTCCTCAAGAAGCTCGTCTGACCCCAGTATTGGTCTAACCCCCAGGCTTCGCGCACTTCGTGTCGCTTCTCCTCCCCCCTTGCAGGGGGCAACACCGACGGCCCGGCAAAGCCGGTTCCGTGGTGTTTCCCGCAACTGCATCCGTGGTTACAGCCGTCGATCTCCTGAGCCGCCATGGCTGAGGAAACCGGCAACCAACGCTACTACCGCGCACCCTGCCCCGGCTGCGGTGCGCCGGTCGAATTCCGCTCGGCGCAATCGACGCACGCGGTCTGCCCCTACTGCCAGAGCACCGTCGTGCGCCAGGGCGACACGCTCGCGCGCACCGGCAAGATGGCCGAGCTGTTCGACGACTTCAGCCCGCTGCAGCTGTTCGCCGCCGGCCGCATCCAGGACAAGCCCTTCACGCTGATCGGCCGGCTGCAGTACACCTACCCTGGCGGCCGCTGGACCGAGTGGATCGCCGCGCTCGACGGCGACCGCACCGGCGTGCTCAGCGAGGACAACGGCGCCTACGTCTTCGCGCTGCCCTTCGACCTGCAGCGCACCGCGCCGCCCTGGAACGAACTGCGCGTAGGCGCCACCACCGCCTTCGCGGGCCAGAGCTACGCCGTCACCTCGAACGAGCAGGTGGCACTGACCTCCGCACAGGGCGAACTGCCGCACCTGCCCGAGCTCGGCCGTTCCTTCGCGATGGTCGAGCTGCGCAACGACAAGGGCCTGGTCCTCAGCATCGACTACGGCACGCAGCCGCCCGCGAGCTACCTCGGCCGCTCGGTGCAGCTCGAAGACCTGCAGCTCACCGGCCTGCGCGAGGAATCCGCCAAGGACGAAAAGGGCCGCAGCTTCAACTGCCCCAACTGCGGCTCGCCCGTCACCGTCAACTTCGCCGACAGCAAGAGCATCACCTGCCGCTCGTGCAACAGCATCATCGACCTGTCGCAAGGCATCGGCGGCGAGCTCAAGCACGCCACGCAGGACGAGCCCGTGCGCCCGCTCATCGCGCTGGGCAGCATGGGCCAGCTGCAGGGCGCACAGTGGCAGGTGGTCGGCTTCCAGCACCGCATGGGCAGCGCGCCCGGTGACGACGAGTTGTTCGGCTGGGACGAGTACCTGCTCTACAACAAGAAGCGCGGCTTCAGCTTCCTGGTGGACGCCGAGGACGGCTGGAGCATGGTCAAGCCGACCACCGGCGCGCCCGTGATGGCTGCGAGCGGCAACACCGCCACTTACCTCAACAAGCGCTACCAGCAGCAGTACGCCTACAACGCCGAGACTACCTACGTGGCCGGCGAGTTCTACTGGCAGGTCGAGCGCGGGCAGAAAACCTTCAACCGCGACTTCGCCAGCGGCGGCGCACTGCTGTCGATGGAGCGCTCGGCCAACGAACTCACGTGGTCGTCGGGCAGCAAGCTCGACAGCGGCCTGGTGGCCACCGCCTTCAAGCTCGACGCGCGCAAGGACATGTTCAAGCGTGCCGACGCGCTGCCCGTGAGTGCCGCATCCGGCATGGGCTGCGGCACCATCGTCCTCATCGTCGTCGTGATCATCATCGTGTTGATCATCATGAGCACCTGCAGCAGTACCAGCGGCTCGTCGGGCGGGTTCCGCAGTTCGGGCGGCTCATATGGCGGCTATTCAAGTGGCGGCGGCCACAAATGACGGCGAAGATGCACGCGATGTTGTCTCTCACTACTACGACTGGAGGTCCCCATGGGATTTGAATGGCTGAAACCGGGCGTGGTCCTCGGATCGCTCGTGTACGCGCTGATCGGCGTCCTGGTCTTCTGGCTCTGCTTCCTGATCATCGACAAGATCACGCCCTATGACCTGTGGGGCGAGATCGTCGAGAAGCAGAACGTGGCGCTGGGGCTGGTGGTTGCCGCGATGAGCCTCGGCATCAGCATCATCGTCGCCGCAGCAATCCATTGAGCGACGCGGCCCTGCCCGCGCGCACCCCGGATGCGCGGGGGCCGCAACCCGTGGAGATCGCGCTGCTCGCCAGCGTGTTCGTGGTCGCCGCCTGCGGGCTTGTCTACGAACTGAGCGCGGCCGCGCTGAGCAGCTACCTGCTGGGCGACTCGGTGCTGCAGTTCAGCACCATCATCGGCACCTACCTGTTCGCGATGGGCGTGGGCTCATGGCTCTCGCGCTATTTCGAGCGGCAGCTGCCGGCGCACTTCCTTCGCATCGAACTGATGGTGGCGCTGATCGGCGGTGCGCTGCCGGCGATCCTGTTCCTGGCAAATGCGTATGTGCCGAGTGCCTTCCGGCTGCTGCTGTACGGCCTCGTGATGGTCGTGGGCACGCTGGTGGGGCTCGAGATCCCGCTGGTGATGCGCATCCTGAAGCGCAACATCGTGCTCAAGAACCTCGTGTCGCAGGTGCTCACCTTCGACTACCTCGGCGCGCTCGCGGTGTCGGTGGCGTTTCCGCTTGTCCTCGTGCCGCAGCTCGGCATGATCCGCACCGGCCTGCTGTTCGGCTTCATGAACGCGGCCGTTGCGGTGTGGGCGCTGTGGTTGTTCCGGCATGAGCTACGCCGCGTCGGCGCGCATGCGGTCGCGTGCTTTCTCGCACTGGCCGCGCTGGTCGCGGCCTTCGCCTGGGCCGACCACATCACCACGCTGGCCGAGGACAAGTTCTACCAGGATCGCATCGTCTTCAGCGCCACCTCACCCTACCAGCGCATCGTGGTCACGCGCGGGCTGCTCGGGCACCGGCTGTTCCTCAACGGCAACCTGCAGTTCGCCGAGCGCGACGAATACCGCTACCACGAGGCGCTCGTGCATCCGGTGATGGCCGCGCAGGGCGCGCCGAAGAAGGTCGCCGTGCTGGGCGGCGGCGATGGCATGGCGGTGCGCGAGATTCTCAAGTACCCCTCGGTCGAGTCGGTCACGCTCGTGGAGCTCGATCCGAACATGACAAAACTCTTCACCGAGCACGAGACCCTGGCCGCGCTCAACGGCCACTCGCTCTCGTCGCCCAAGGTGAAGATCGTCAACACCGACGCCTTCCAGTGGCTGCAGCAGCCCGGGGACATGTTCGACGTGATCGTGGTCGACTTTCCGGACCCGACCAACTTCGCCATCGGCAAGCTCTACACCAACAGCTTCTACGCGCTGCTCGAGAAGCGCCTTTCGGCCAGCGGCTATGCGGTGATCCAGACCACCTCGCCGCTGGTGGCGCGCAAGAGCTACTGGACCGTGGCCACCACCATCGAATCGGTGGGCCTGCGCGCCACGCCGTATCACGCGCATGTGCCGAGCTTCGGCGAATGGGGCTACATCATCGCGAGCCGGCGGCCCTACCGCATGCCCGATGCGCTGCCTTCGGGCCTGCGCTTTCTCTCGCCTTCCACGCTGCCGTTGATGTTCGACTTCCCGCTCGACATGGCGCGCGTGCCGGCCGAAGTGAACCGGCTGTCGAACCAGACCCTTGTCACCACCTACGAGCAGGAGTGGGGCAAGGTGATGGCGCACTAGCTGAGTCATGCAACGGCGCGAATTTCTCGGAATGGCGGCAGGCGCGCTGGCGCTTGCCGGCTGCGAGGCGCCGCCAACGCCCATCGAAGGCGGCTTCACCGGCATCGACATGGCGCGCGGCCACGCGATGCGCGACGGCGCGCTCAAGAGCCAGGCGCCCGCCGTCGTGAAGCGCACGCGCGTGGTGATCGCAGGCGGTGGCGTCGCGGGCCTTGCGGCTGCGCGCGCCCTGCGGCTCTCGGGCATCGACGACTTCACGCTGCTCGAGCTCGAGGACACCGCCGGTGGCAATGCGCGCGGCGGCGTGGTCAACGGCATCGCCTGCCCGCTGGGCGCGCACTACCTGCCGGTTCCCGGCGACGATGCGCGCGAGGTGCAGGACCTGCTCGAGGAACTCGGCCTGCGCCGCCGCGTGGCGGGTCGCTGGGAATACGACGAGGTCATGCTCTGCCACAGCCCGCAGGAGCGCCTGTTCTTCCGCGGCGAGTGGCAGGACGGCCTGCTGCCCGTGCACGGCGTGGGCGAAGGCACGCTCGCGCAGTACCGCAAGTTCGCGCAGCGCATCGATGCGATGCAGCACGCGGCGCACTTCGCCATTCCCACGCTCAAGGTCGCCGTCACGCCCGAGCTGCTGGCGCTCGACGCCATCACCTTCGCGGGCTGGCTCGACAGCGAAGGCTTCAGCGACGCGCAGCTGCGCTGGTACCTCGACTACTGCTGCCGCGACGATTACGGCGCCGGCATCGAACACGTCTCGGCCTGGGCCGGCATCCACTACTTCGCGAGCCGCCACGGCTTCCATGCGCCCGGCGATCCCACCGGCAGCGTCAACGATTCGAGCCCCGAGCGCGACGGCATCCTCACCTGGCCCGAAGGCAACGGCTGGCTCACGAAGCAGCTGGCCAGGCCGCTCGGCGATCGGCTGCGCACCGGACAGGTCGTCACGCGCATCGCCGAGGTGCGCGATGGCGTCGAGGTCGACGCGTGGGATGCGGCCACGAAATCGCTCGTGCGCTGGCAGGCCGAGCGCTGCATCGTCGCGCTGCCCGTGTTCATCGCCGCGCGCGTGGTCGAGAACCCGCCGGCCGTGCTGAAGAACGCCGCGGCCCACGTGCGCTACGCGCCCTGGCTCGTGGCCAACATCCATCTGCGCGGCCCGCTGGCCGACCGCCACGGCGCCGCGCCGAGCTGGGACAACGTGATCCACGGCACGCGCGGCCTCGGCTACGTCGACGCGCGACACCAGTCGCTCGACCCGACGCCGCGCGGCACGGTGCTCAGCTGGTACCGGCCGTTGGGCCCGAGCGGCTACGACGCGGCAGACGGCCGCAAGCTGCTGCTCGATCGGCCGTGGAGCGGCTGGCGGGACGACCTGCTCGCAGAGCTGTCGGTGCCGCACCCCGACTTGCTTTCGCTCGCCACGCGCATCGACGTCACGCGCTATGGACACGCCATGTCCATCCCCAGGCCAGGACTACTGGCCCAGATCGGCTCGCAGCGCAGCGCGCCCGATGCTGCGCATCGCGGCAGCGTCGTGGCGGGCCGCCTGTCGTTCGCGCATGCAGACTGGTCGGGCTACTCGATCTTCGAGGAGGCGTTCACGCGTGGGCACCTCGCCGGAACGAGCGTGGGGGCGGCATGAGGACACACGTCCGAGACGCAATCACGCCGACGGGGTGCTCTGCTCCGCGAATGTCCCCCGGCCTGCGGCCTCCTCCTTTATTTCGCTGCGCAGAGCACCCCATCGACGTGATCGTTCGGAGCACTGGTTGATCGAGCGGAAGAAACGCAGCGTGCCCTGTGCGAAGGGCACCGGGTGTCCCCCGCAGCGAAATAAAGGAGGAGGCGAAGCCGGGGGACATTCGCGGAGGGGGACACCCGGTGTCCTTTGCACTCGCCATGAAAAAACACCCAGCAAGGCAAACCGCACCATGAATCCTTGAAAACGGCCCGGCGCAGCCCCGTGCAGTTTTCACGCGGACTTCACACACGGCGCCATTGCTTCACAGACGGTCTGCAAACTCGCGAACGCCAACAAAAACATCGGGGGAGCTTCCATGCTTCAAGTCGCCAACAGAAAACTCGCGTCGCTCAGCGACGTGCTCTTCACCGGGCTGGGCCGCGCGCTCGGCTTCCTGCGTCCGCTGGCCCGCGGGCTCATCGGTTCCTGGCGACCCCCGGGCTGGCTGCGCATTGCCGGCGCCTTCGTGCTGCTCGGATTGCAGTGGCTGCAGCAGCGGCTGGCCTGGCTGGTGTTGCTCCTCTTGCTCGTGCTGGCCGGCTGGATGGCGAGCCCCCATGTGCTGAAGTGGTGGCACGGCCTCACGCCCGACCGCGTCGAGCCCGTTGTCGCCACCGCGAAGACCGAGCCGCCGCAGCGCACGCTGATCGAGCTCGACAAGGGGCCGAACCCCTTCGTCATGAACTTCTCCGCCTCGGTCGCGCCCATTGCGCGCATCGGCCAGGAAGCCACCGGCGTCACCATCGAGCCCGCCATCGCCGGCCGCTGGACCTGGACCAAGCAGAACCGCCTCGAATTCCTGCCCGCGCAGGACTGGCCCATTGGCCAGCCCTACAAGGTGCAGATCGCCGGCAACGCGCTCGCGCCGCACATCGAGATGGCGCAGCGCAAGTACGAGTTCACCTCGCCCGAATTCACCGCCCAGATCGCCAGCGCCGAGTTCTATCAGGACCCGGTGCAGGCCAACGTGCGCCGCGCGTTGTTTCAGGTGCGCTTCTCGCACCCCGTCAACACGGCCGAGTTCGAAAAGCGCCTGGTGCTGACCTACGACCAGCCCTGCAGCAGCTCGATCTTCAGCGTCGGCAAGTGCGCGAGCGAGAAGTTCACGGTCAGCTACGACAAGCTGCGCCTCAATGCCACCCTGCAGTCGGAGCCGCTGCCGATTCCCGAGAAGACGCGCCCGGCGATTCTCAGCCTCACGGCTGGCACGGTCGCGCAGAAGGGCGGTCCGGCGTTGCGCAACGACCAGTCGCGCGCGGTCGACATCCCCGGACTCTTCAGCCTGGCCATCGCCGCCATCGAGCCCACCATCGTCACCGGCGAGAACGGCGAACCCGAGCACGTGATGCACGTCACTGCCTCGATGCCGGTGCACGAGCGCGAAATGGCGCGCGTGGTGCAGGCCTGGCTGCTGCCGGCCACGGAAGAAGCCAAGGGCGACCCCGACGACAAGTTCGACTGGTCGGCCGAGCCCGCGAAGATCACCGACGCCGTGCTGCGTCGCGCGAAGAAGATCAACCTGCAGCCCATCGCCAGCGAGCGCGAGGTGACCGAGATGGTCAGCTTCCGCATGCCGCAGGCCGAGGGCGGGCGCTACCTGCTGGTGCGCGTGGCCAAGGGCCTGAAGACGCCCGGCGGCTACCAGCTCGGCGCCGCGCGCCAGGACGTGCTGCTGCTCAAGACCTTCGCGCCCGAGCTCACCATCATGAGCCAGGGCTCGCTGCTCGCACTCTCGGGCGAGCGCAAGCTGCCGATCCTGGTGCGCGACCTGCCCGGCATCCGCCTCGAGATCGGCCGCCTGCTGCCGCAGCAACTGCAGCACCTGGTGACGCAGACCAACGGCGACTTCGCGCATCCGCAGTTCTACGGCGGCCTGCAGTCGGACAACCTCGTCGATCGCTTCCAGAAGGAGATCCCGCTCAGCATTCCCGCCGGCAAGGCGCACTACGAAACGGTCGACTTCGCCGAGTACCTGCGCAGCGATGCGGCCGACCGGCGCGGCGTGTTCCTGCTCAAGGTGCAGGGCTACGACCCCAAGGCCAAGAAGAAGCCCGAGGGCGACGCGCAAGCCCAGCCCGAAGACGAACAGCAGCAGGAGCAGTCCTCGAACGAGGAAGAAGGCAACGGCGAAGGCGGCAACCCCGAGCAGCAGCTAGACCAGCGCCTCGTGCTCGTCACTGACCTGGGCATCGTCGCCAAGAAGTCGCTCGACGGCACGCGCGACGTGTTCGTGCAGAGCATCGCCAACGGCCAGCCGGTGGCGGGCGCCATGGTCGAGGTGTGGGGCCGCAACGGCATGATCGTCGCGTCGCAGGCCACCGACGCGACGGGCGCGGCCAAGCTGCCCAACCTCGCCGGCTACCAGCGCGAGAAGGCGCCGGTGGTGCTGGTCGTGCGCAAGGACGGCGATCTGAGCTTCCTGCCCTTCAACCGCAGCGACCGCACGCTGGACATCTCGCGCTTCGACGTCGGCGGCTTGCGCGCGGCCGGCGTGCCGAACCAGATGACGGCCTACGTCTTCAGCGACCGTGGCATCTACCGCCCGGGCGACACCATGCACATCGCGATGATGGTGAAGGCCGGCAACTGGGCCACCTCGCTGCGCGACCTGCCGCTCGAAGCCGAGATCATCGACGCGCGCGGCCTCAGCGTGCGCCGCGAAAAACTCAAGCTCGGCCCCGGTGGCGCCGCGGAAATCGCCCACACCACGCAGGACAGCTCGCCCACCGGCAACTACACCGTCAACCTCTACCTGCCGCGCGAATCGTCGCCCGGCACGCCCGAGGTCGAAGGCCTGCTGATCGGCAGCACCACCGTGAAGGTGCAGGAGTTCCTGCCCGACCGCACCAAGGTCACGGCCAAGCTCAGCAGCGAAGCGGCCGAAGGCTGGGTCAAGCCCAAGGACCTGAAGGCGCTGATCGATGTGCAGAACCTCTTCGGCACTCCCGCGCCCGACCGCAAGGTGGAAGGCACGCTCACGCTGAGCCCCGGCTTCCCGGTGTTCCGCGCCTTCACCGACTACGCCTTCTTTGATCCGCAGCGCGCTGCCGACAAGCAGGTCGACGATCTGGGCAGCGTGCAGACCAGTGCAGACGGCAAGGCCGAGTTCGACCTGCGCCTGTCGCGCTTCGACGCCGCCACCTACCAGGTGCACGTGCTCGCCAAGGCCTTCGAGCCCGAAGGTGGGCGCAGCGTGTCGGCCGAGGCGCAGACGCTGGTGAGCGACATGCCCTACCTCGTCGGCGTGAAGGTCGACGGCGACGTCGGCTACGTGAGCAAGGGCGCCGCGCGCAACGCCACAGTGATCGCGATCGACCCGCAGGCCAGGAAGACGGCTGTGCCCGGCTTGAAGATCGAACGCGTCGAACGCAAGGTGCTGTCGGTGCTCATCAAGCAGGACAGCGGCCTGTACCGCTACGAGTCGCGCCGCAAGGAGATCGTGCTCGACGAGAAGCCCTTCGCCATCGTTGCCGCCGGCAACACCGTGGCGCTGGACACAGGCGCCCCCGGCAACTTCGCCTACGTGGTGCGCAACGCCGACGGGCTGGAGCTCAACCGCGTCGAATACAGCGTGGCCGGCAATGCCAACGTCTCGCGCTCGCTCGACCGCAATGCCGAACTGCAGCTCACGCTCGACCGCAAGGACTACGAGCCGGGGCAGGAGATTGCAGTGAGCATCCGCGCGCCCTACGTGGGCGCCGGCCTCATCACCATCGAGCGCGACAAGGTCTACGCCCACGCATGGTTCAAGACCGACAAGACCGCCTCGGTGCAGAAGATCACTCTGCCCAAGGACTTCGAAGGCACCGGCTACATCAACGTGCACTTCGTGCGCGACCCGGCCTCGGACGAGGTCTACATGAGCCCGCTGTCGTACGGCGTCGTGCCCTTCGCCACCGCGCTGACCAAGCGCACCGCCAACCTGCAGCTCACCAGCAGCGACCTCGTGAAGCCCGGCCAGACCGTGAAGATGAAGCTCACCAGCGACAAGCCCACGCGCGCCGTGGTGTTCGCGGTGGACGAGGGCATCCTGCAGGTGGCGCGCTACAAGACGCCCGATCCGCTCAAGCACTTCTTCCAGAAGCGCGCGCTCGAAGTCGGCACGCTGCAGACGCTCGACCTGATCCTGCCGGAGTTCAAGAAGCTCATGCAGGGCGCCGCGCCCGGCGGTGACGGCGAAGGCGAGCTCGGCAAGCATCTGAATCCGTTCAAGCGCAAGCGCGACAAGCCGGTAGCCTACTGGTCGGGCCTGGTCGACGTGAACGGCAGCCGCGAGTTCAGCTACACCGTGCCCGAGAGCTTCAACGGCAGCCTGCGCGTGATGGCCGTCGCCGTGAACGACGAGACCACAGCCGCCAAGAGCACCCGCACCGTGGTGCGCGGCGACATGGTGATCCTGCCCAACGCACCGCTCGCGATGGCGCCCGGCGACACCGTCGAGGTGGGCGTGGGCCTGGCCAACAACATCGTGGGCTCGGGCAAGGAAGCGCCCATCGCGCTCACCCTCACCGCCTCGGGCGGGCTCGAAGTGGTAGGTGATGCCACGCAGACGCTCAAGGTCAACGAGCGCGGCGAAGCCAGCACGAAGTTCAACGTGCGCGCCAAGCCGGGCGAACAGGCGGTGCTGGGTTCCTCGGCGCTGGTGTTTACCTCCACGCACAAGAACTTCAGCGCGCGCCTGTCGACCGAAGTGAGCGTGCGGCCTGCATCGCCCTTCGTCACGCTGGTGCAGGCCGGCAGCTTCCAGCGCGCGGGAGAAATCTCAAGCCAGGCCGACCTGTACCCGAACTTCCGCCAGAGCGACGTGGCCGTGTCGGCCGCGCCGTGGGCCTTTGCCACAGGCCTCATGCAGTACCTGGAGGCCTACCCGCACGGCTGCACCGAGCAGATCACGAGCCAGACCTTCCCGGCGGTCCTGCTCTCGGGCCGTCCCGAGCTGGTGAAGGAAATGGCGCGCGGGCGCACGGCCGAGCAGGGCCCGCTGCCCGAGGCGCGCAAGACCTTCGAGCGCTACCTTGTGCAGCTGCGCGCACGGCAGACGGCCGACGGCGGCTTCTCGCTGTGGCCCGGTGCGGGCACCGATGCCTTCGCCACGCTCTACGCCGTGCACCTGCTGGTCGAGGCCAAGGACCACAAGCTGCCCGTGCCGCAAGACCTGCTGCAGAAGGCCAACATCTATCTGCAGGGCTGGCTCGGCGGCGGCGACAGCTCGCTCGACGGTTGGCGCCAGCGCACGCAGGCGGCCTACCTGCTGACGCGGCAGGGCATCGTCGCGCCGGCCGCACTGGCCAACCTGCGCGAAGCATGGCGCGGCAGGCAGACGCAAGGCTGGAGCGACGACCTCGGCGCCGTGTACCTCGCCGCGAGCTACCAGCTCGTGAAGCAGGAGCAGGTCGCCAACGAGCTGCTCAACCCGGTGTGGGCCGACCTGCTCGCGCGCACCGAGAAGAAGCAGCGCCGCAACGTCTGGGGCGCCTACTACGACCCGCTGGTGCACGACAGCATGACGCTGCACCTGGTAGGCCGCCACTTCCCGTCGCGCCTGAAGACACTGAAGCCCGCGGTATGGGAAGGCATGAGCGCGATGGTGCGCGACGGCTGGTACAACAGCCTGTCGTCGGCCTCGATGCTGCTTGCGGTCGACTCGTACTTCGAGGCCGTGGGGCAGAACGTGGAAGGCAAGCTCACGGCGAGCACTGTCAATGCACAGGGCCAGGCCGCCGCGCTCGCACTGGGCGCGGTCAACCCGATCACGCGCGCCGCGGTGCCGGCCGGCACGGCGAAGCTGAAGCTGTCGAACGACAGCGACTTCAACCTGTACTACAGCTGGGCCGAACAGGGCTTCGAGCGCAACGTGCCCACCACCGCGGTGAACAAGGGCCTCGAGATCTTCCATGAAGTGCTCGATGTCAAGGGCAACCCGATCGCCAAGGCGAAGCTCGGCGAGGAGGTCACGGTGCGGGTGCGCGTGCGCAGCCTGGAGCGGGCGAACATCAACGACGTGGCGCTGGTCGACGTGCTGCCCGGCGGGCTGGAGCCGGTGCTGCAGGCCGTGGGTGACGACGACGATGCGAATGCCGACGCGCCGATCTGGAAGAAGCGCCTCGGTGGCGGCGGCTCGTGGAAGGTGCAGTACGCCGACATTCGCGAAGACCGCGTGGTGTTCTACGGCAGCGTCAACAAGGACCTGCTCGAAGTGACCTACAAGGCGCGCGCCACCAACGTGGGCGACTACGTGGTGCCGGCGGCGTACGGCGAGGCGATGTACGACCGGCGCGTGTTCTCGCGCTCGGCCGGCGCACGCTTCCAGGTGGTGGGCAATTGAACGAGATGACGACGCACCCTGCCTTGTTCCCTCTCCCTCTGGGAGAGGGTTAGGGTGAGGGTGAGGGTGCGGCCTTCGCATGAACACGCTGCCTGATCCATCGCCGCGGCCCTCACCCCAACCCTCTCCCGGAGGGAGAGGGAGAAAGATGGGCATCGCTTTCGCGTTCGTCGTCTTCATGCTCGCACTGCTTCGCCTGTGGCCGCACGCAGCGCTCAGCGAAACCGTCGGCAGCTCCCGCGCCGTCTACGCACAAGGCGGCCAGCTCCTGCGGCTCACGCTTGCAGGCGACGAGCAGTACCGTCTCTGGGTGCCGCTCGAACGCATCTCGCCCACGCTGGTCGATGCGGTGCTGCTGTACGAAGACCGGCGCTTCTACACGCACCCCGGCGTCAACCCTGCCGCGCTGGCGCGCAGCGCCTGGCGCATTGCCAGCGGCGCGCGCCGCCAGGGCGGCTCCACGCTCACCATGCAGCTCGCGCGCCGCGTCTACGGCATCGACAGCCGCACGTCCACCGGCAAGGTGGCGCAGATCTTCGCCGCGCTGTGGCTGGAGGCGCGCTTCAGCAAGCACGACATCCTCGAGGCCTACCTCAACACCGCGCCCTATGGCGGCAACATCGAGGGCGTGCAGGCGGCGAGCCTCATCTACTTCCGCAAGGACGCCGCCAAGCTCAGCCTGCCCGAGGCGCTGACGCTCGCGGTGATTCCGCAGAACCCCGTCAAGCGCATCGCCGAGCGCGGCCGCAACGCCGAGCTGCAGTCGGCGCGCGAACGCCTGTGGGCGCTGTGGGCCGAGCGCGATCCGACGGCGAAGCAGCATGCGCCCGATGCGCAACTGGCGCTCTCGGCACAGTCGCGCGGCAGCCTGCCCTTTCTGGCACCGCACGCCACCGACATGCTGCTCGCGCAGGAGCGTGGCGTGCAGGAAGTGCACACCACCATCGACCTGCGCATGCAGGCCACGCTCGAACGCGTGATGGCGCAGTACCTGCGCGCGCATGCCGACGTGGGCATGAACAACGCGAGCGCGCTGCTGCTGGATGCATCGACGATGCAGGTGCGCGCGATGATCGGCTCTGCGGACTTCCGCAACGACGCCATCGCGGGGCAAGTCAACGGCGTTCTGGCCAAGCGCTCGCCGGGCTCCACCCTCAAACCCTTCATCTACGCGCTTGCGCTCGACCAGGGGCTGCTGCATCCGAAGACCATGCTGAAGGACGCGCCTACCTCCTTCGGCCCCTACACGCCTGAGAACTTCGACCATCGCTTCGCCGGGCCGCTGCCCGCGCAGGAGGCACTGATCCGCAGCCGCAACGTGCCCGCGGTGGCCGTGGCAGCGAAGCTCTCGAAACCGGGGCTCTACGATTTCATGCGCCTGGCCGGCGTGCAGAAGCTGCAGGGCGAATCGCACTACGGCCTCGCGCTGGTGCTGGGCGGTGGCGAGGTCACGCCCGAGGAGCTGGCCGGCATGTACGCGACGCTGGCCAATGGCGGCATCTCGCAGCCCATCCGCTACACGCAGCCCGCGCCCGGCGAGCGGCCCGTGCAGCCGCTGCGCTTGCTGAGCGAGGAAGCGTCGTTCATCACGCTCGACATGCTGCGCCACACGCCGCGCCCCGACACCACGCTGCCCGCGCGCCCGGCCATCGCGTGGAAGACGGGCACGTCCTGGGGCTTTCGTGACGCGTGGACGGCCGGCGTGTTCGGCCGTCACGTGCTGGTGGTGTGGGTCGGCAATTTCGACGGCACCAGCAATCCCGCGCTGGTGGGCGTCGACGCGGCCGCGCCGCTGTTCCTGCGCATGGTCGATGCGCTGCGCGCCGAGCGGCTCGACCCCGGCGAGGTGGCGTCGCGCCAGCCGCCCGACCTGCGCCAGGTCGAGGTCTGCGCCGCGACGGGCGGCCTGCCCGATGCGCTGTGCCCGGTGCGCACCATGACATGGTTCATCGCCGGCAAGTCGCCGATCCAGGTCAGCAACCTGCACCGCGCAGTGTGGGTCGACGAAACGACCGGCAAGGTGGTCTGCGGCCCGCAGCCCAATGCGCGCCAGCAGGTGGTGGAGCAATGGGGCAGCGACATGCGCCGCCTGTTCCGCCAGGCCGGACTGCCACGCGCGAGCGCGCCTGCCGACGGCTGTGGGAAGGATGGCGATGCGCCGGAAAGCGCGCCGCTCATCACGTCGCCCTTGCGCGGCGTGCGCCACACGCTGCGCGCGAAGAAGCCCGAGCCGCTGGTGCTGCGCGCCGAGGCTGCCGCGGGCACGCAGGCCATCTACTGGTTTGCCGACGACGCGCTCATCGGCCGCGCCGCGCCCGGCGAAGGCATCACCTGGATGCCCGACCTCGCGGCATCGGGCCGGCGCTATGTGCTGCGCGCGGTCGACGACCAGGGCCGCGCGGAGTCGCGCGAGGTGACGGTGGACGTCGCCCCCTGAAAGGATGTCATGGCCGCGTCATGCCGCCTCGGCATGGTCACGCGTTTTGAACTCGAACGCCTTCCTTTCCATGACGCGCATCGCCTCCCTGTCTTTCGTCGCTCTTGCCGCTGCACTCGCATGCGGCGGCGCGACGGCCCAGACCGCCTTTCCCTCCACGCTCGCCGGCCACGCCGTGCTTCCCGCGCAGAGCTTCGTCGCTGCGCCCAAGGACGCGCCGGCCGACCTGCAGGCCAGCGGCAAGTTCACGACCGGCAAGCGCGTCGAGGCGATCGGCTCGGTCGAAGGCCTGTCGGCCGGCCGCGGCACGGGCGTGTCGCTGCCCTTCAAGGGCCAGCCGCTGCAGGGCCACTCGGGCATCAAGAAGATGGACGACGGCAGCTTCTGGATCCTCACCGACAACGGTGCCGGCAGCAAAGCCAATTCGCCCGACTTCATGCTCTACCTGAACCACTACAAGGTGGACTTCAAGAGCGGCAAGTTCAACCACCTGAACACCATCTTCCTGCACGACCCGGACAAGAAGGTGCCCTTCCGCATCGTCCACGAAGGCACCAAGCAGCGCTACCTGACGGGCGCCGACTTTGACCCCGAGAGCTTCCAGTTCGCCGGCGGCGCGCTGTGGATCGGCGAGGAGTTCGGACCCTTCCTCATCAAGGCCGACCTCAAGGGCAAGGTGCTCGCCGTGTACGACACGCTGGTCGACGGCAAGGCCGTGCGCTCGCCCGATCACCCCGCAGTGACCACGCCGGGCGCGCCCGGCGGCGCGGTCGATTTCCAGATCAAGCGCTCCAAGGGCTTCGAGGGCATGGCCTCTTCGAAGGACGGCAGCAAGCTCTACGCGCTGCTCGAAGGCCCGGTGTGGAACGCCGAGGCCAAGGACTACGAACGCGTCGACGGCAAGGAAGCGCTGCGCGTGCTGGAATTCGATGTGGCCACCGAGAAGTGGACGGGCCGCCACTGGAAGTACGTGCTCGAAGCCAATGGCAACGCCATCGGCGACTTCAACATGATCGACGCCACCACCAGCCTGATCATCGAACGCGACAACGGCGAAGGCACGAGCGACAAGGCCTGCCCCGAGGGCCAGAAGCGCACCGACTGCTTCCACGACATCGCGAAGTTCAAGCGCGTCTACAAGGTCGAGTTGAACGACGCGAACGCGGGCGGCCCGGTGCGCAAGATCGGCTACATCGACCTGCTGAACATCGCCGACCCCGACAAGCTCGCACGCAAGCCCTTGAACGACGGCGTGCTGAAGTTCCCCTTCTTCACCATCGAGAACGTCGACGTGGTGGACGCCACGCACATCGTGGTCGGCAACGACAACAACCTGCCGTTCTCGAGCAGCCGCGAGCCGAACAAGGCGGACGACAACGAGCTGGTGCTGCTGGAAGCCGGGGCGCTGCTGCAGGCGAAGTAAGCGGCCTGCCGCGAGGGCATCGGCACCGCCTTGCGGCCTTTCAGGTGTCCGTGCCGCGCTGCTGCACCAAGGTCATCGCGAACTGGCCGTTGCCGACCGACCAGTCCGAGTAATCATTTTCGTGAGTGAAGATGAAGACGTCGGCTGGTGCGATGCCAGCCTGGTGTTCCAGGTTGTGCGCGATCTGGCCATAGAGTGTCCGCTTCATCGCGTCGCTGCGCCCCCGGCGCATGGTGATCTCGACCACGATCACGCGATCGGAACGTGCCACGCCATTGAACCTGCGATCGAAAAAGAAATGGTCGGCCCTGTACGGGTTCACCAGGTTGAACAGCTCGTCCTCCGGCATCCCGATACTGCCGACCAGTGCGTCGTGGATGCCTCGCACGATGGCCTGGCATTGGGCGGGAGGCGTGTCTTCAGGGACGGCGGTGCGAATGAAAGGCATGGTGACGGACTCCAGCAAAAGCGATACATGCCGCCGGACGATTCCGGACAGGTCATGCGCCGTTTGTAGGCGCCGCAACGCAGAAAACGAACCGATGAATTTGCCGGTGCTATGTGCAATAAAGTCACTTCACCATGAAACAGCATCTTCGCCACATGAACGCGTTGCGCGCCTTTGAAGCGGCCGGCCGTCTGGGCCGCATGACCCTGGCCGCCGACGAGTTGCATGTCACGCCTGGTGCGATCAGCCGGCAGGTGCGGCAACTCGAGGATGCGCTCGGCGTCGTGTTGTTCGAAGGGCCGAAGAACCGGCCCGTGCTGACCGCTGCCGGCAAGTACCTGCAGCCGACCCTGTCGGCGGCCTTCATGCAGATCGAACAGGCGGTGGATGCCATGCTCGAGCGGCAGCACACGACATTGGACGTCTCCTGCCTCAGCACCTTCACGATGCGCTGGCTCATTCCGCGGCTCTACGATTTTCATGCGAGCCAGCCGGACATCGGCGTGCGGCTCAAGGCCACGGACCAGAGTGCGGCAACGCCGGTGTCGCGCAGCGACGTCGCGATCTCGGTGGCGCAGGACGAAGACGAGGAGGCGACGCCCGCCGATGTATTCCTGTTCGACGAACTGCTCGGCCCCGTGCTGGCTCCCGGCCTGGCCGACCGGTTGCGGCTCGGCGAGCCGGCCGATCTCGAGAATCGGGAGATCCTGCAGACACGCACGCGGCGCAATGCCTGGTCGATGTGGAGCGCATCGGTCGGCAGCGCGGTGCGGGTTCTGCCCGGCACGGAGTTCGAGCACTACTACTTCACGCTGGAGGCGGCGATCGGCGGCCTGGGCATCTGCATCGCGCCCTGGCATCTCGTGATGGACGACGTGCGGGCGGGACGATTGACCGCGCCCTTGGGCTTTCATGCCAGCGGCTACCGCTATGTCGCCAGGCGCAACGGCACCCGGGACGAGGCGGCGCGGCTGTTTTGCGACTGGCTTCAGGCCCAGGCCGTGGCGATGCCACAGCCCGAGCCGCTCGGCGCGCGCGCCGTCAAGCTCGCATCAGCGCCTCGATCTCGTCCGCCTTCACGGGCACGCCGCGCGAGATGAGTTCGCAGCCGGTGGCCGTGACGATCGCGTCGTCCTCGATGCGGATGCCGATGCCGTGGAACTGCTCGGGTACGCCGTCGGCGGGCCGCACGTAGATGCCGGGCTCCAGCGTCAGCACCATGCCCGGATGCAGGATGCGGCTCGGGCGGTTCTTGATGACCTCGTTCGACAGCGGATCCTTGCGCTCGCTCACCTCGCCAACCTGCGTAGGCTCGACGTAGCTGCCGCAATCGTGCACGTCCATGCCGAGCCAGTGGCCCGTGCGGTGCATGTAGAACTGGAAGTAGGCGCGCGAGTCGATCACGTCGTCCACGCCGCCCACCTTGTTGGCATCGAGCAGGCCGAAGTCGAGCATGCCCTGCGCCAGCACCTTCACCGCGGCGTCGTGAGGGTCGGTGAAGCGGTTGCCGGCCTTGGTGACGGCGGCCGCTGCGTCCTGGCTGGCCAGCACGAGGTCGTACAGCGCGCGCTGCGGGCCGGTGAACTTGCCGTCGGCCGGGAAGGTGCGGGTGATGTCGCTCGCGTAGCCGTCGAGTTCGCAGCCCGCGTCGATCAGCACCAGCTCGCCCTTGCGCAGCGGTGCCGCATCGGCGCGGTAGTGCAGCACGCAAGCGTTGGCGCCGGCCGCGACGATGGAGTAGTAGGCCGGGTACTGCGAGCCGCCAAGGCGGAATTCGTGCAGCAGTTCGGCGTCGAGGTGGTACTCGCGCGCGTCCTTGCCCTCGCGCAGCATGCGGGCCGAGAGCTGCATCGCGCGCACGTGGCCGCGGGCGCTGATCTGCGCGGCGCGGCGCATGATGTCCTGCTCGTGCGCGTCCTTGATCAGGCGCATCTCGTCGAGCGGGCCGCACAGGTCGCGCTGTTCCTCGGGGCACAGCGCGCCGTAGCGCACGCGGGCGCGCACCGACTGCAGCCAGCCGTCGATGCGGGTCTCCAGGCCCTTGTGGATGGCGAATGGGAACCACACGGTCGAGCGGTTCTCGAGCAGCTTTGGAAGCCTGGCATCGAGGTCTGCGACCGAGAAGGCTTCGTCGACACCGAGTGCCGCGGGTGCCGCGTCGGGGCCGAGGCGGTAGCCGTCCCAGATCTCGCGCTCCAGGTCCTTCGGCGCGCAGAACAGCGTGGCGCGGCCGTCGCCCGCCAGCACCAGCCAGGCGTTGGGCTCGGTGAAGCCGGTCAGGTAATAAAAGTAGCTGTCGTGGCGGTAGAGGAAATCGGTGTCGCGGTTGCGCGGGCGTTCGGGCGCGGTCGGGATGATCGCGATACCGTCCTTGCCCAGCTGCGAGGCGAGGCGCGCGCGGCGCTCGGCGTAGATCGTGGTGGTGGCTGCTGCTGAAGTCATCTGCTTGGCGTGTTCAGTTGGGCGAGTCGTTCGGGGGTGCCCACATCGGTCCAGGGGCCGGTGTAGAGCTCGGCGCTCACGAGTTCATTGTCCATCGCGGCGCGCAGGATCGGTGCCAGCGGGGCTTTGCGGCCGGCCGGGTTGCCGCTCGGGATGTCGCAGTACGGCGGCGCGAAGAGCTCGGCGCGGTACAGGCCGATGGTCGAGAAGGTGAACTTCCGGTCGGCCGTGTTGAGCGCGAGACCCCCGGCGGACAAGCCGAAATCGCCCTTGAGGTTGTGCGCGGGGTTCGGCACCAGCCACAGGTGCGCGAGCTTGCCGCTGGCGACGAAGCGGTCGACCGAGTCTTGCGTGAAGGCGAAGCCAGGCGCGAACACGTCGCCGGCCGCGACCCAGAACACCTCGCCGAGCAAAGGCAGCGCACGTACGATGCCGCCGGCCGTCTCCAGCGCGCCGCCGAAGTCGCGGCCCTCGTCGGAATATGAAATCGACAGTGCCGATGGCCCCTGCAACAAGGGCTTGGCGCCGAACCGCTCGGAGATCTGCGTGCCCAGCCAGTCCGTGTTGATCACCAGCTCGGTGAACCCGCCCGCGGCCAGCGCTTCCATCGGCCACTGCATCAGCGGCTTGCCGCGCACTTCGAGCAGGGGCTTGGGAGTGATGTCGGTCAGCGGCCGCATGCGTTCGCCGCGCCCCGCGGCCAGGATCATGGCCCGCACGGAAATCGAAGCTACGTTCGTCATCGGCTGATTCTTTCGGGAAACACCGAGGAACCGGCTTTGCCGGGCCTCTGGTGTTGCCCCCGGCAGGGGGTGGGAGAAGCGACACGAAGTGCGCGAAGCCTGGGGGCGAGTGTCATTTCCGCCCGCGCTGCAGCTCGTTGCGTTCGCTGTGGAGGGGCTGGAACAGCGCCACCAGGCATTCCATCAGCGCATGCGCCTTGGCCGAGTGGTCGCCGCTGAAATTGCACACATACACGTCGAGCGTCACGCCGCGCTGCTCGGGCCAGGTGTGGATGCACAGGTGCGATTCGGCCAGCAGCACGGTGGCCGTGACCCCGCCCGGGCCCTGCGGCGTGGCCGGAAATCCGTGGACCAGCCTGCCCACCGCCTGCAGCCCGGCGGCGTCCACCGCCTTGAGGCAAACGGCGCCCAGGGCCTCCCGATCGGTCAGCCATTGAAGGCCGCATTGGCAGTCGTGAAGGTCGGCGGTGAGGTGCAGCCCGTGCATGGGGCGCAACTCTAGCAGTCCGGCCGCTGCACAAGAGAGCATCGGCCGGGCGTTTGCCCTGTATCGGCGGGTGTCCGGGCTCGCCCGGTAAAATCGCGGGTTCCCCCCTATCCCCTCCCACCCTTTTCCCCCGAAAGTCCACCGCAAATGGCAAACCACGCCCTGATGGCCAACGCAATCCGCGCTCTGGCCATGGATGCCGTCCAACAAGCAAATTCCGGACATCCGGGCGCACCGATGGGCATGGCCGACATGGCCGTCGCACTCTGGGGCGAACACCTGCGCTACAACCCCGCCAACCCGCACTGGTTCGACCGCGACCGCTTCGTGCTGTCGAACGGCCATGCCTCGATGCTGCTGTACTCGGTGCTGCACCTCACGGGCTACGACCTGCCGATGGAGGAAATCAAGCACTTCCGCCAGCTGCACAGCAAGACTGCCGGCCACCCCGAAGTCGACGTGACGCCGGGCGTCGAAACCACCACCGGCCCGCTGGGCCAGGGCATCACCAATGCCGTGGGCTTCGCACTGGCCGAGAAGCTGCTCGCCGCCGAGTTCAACCGCAATAGCCACAACGTCGTCGACCACCACACCTACGCCTTCCTGGGCGACGGTTGCATGATGGAAGGCATCAGCCACGAAGCCTGCGCCCTCGCTGGCGCCTGGCACCTGAACAAGCTGATCGCGCTGTACGACGACAACGGCATCAGCATCGACGGCCAGGTCAAGCCCTGGTTCATCGACAACACGGAAGAGCGCTTCAAGGCCTATGGCTGGAACGTCATCGGTCCGATCGACGGCAATGACGCCAAGGACGTGTCCAAGGCCATCGCCAAGGCCAAGAAGGAAGAATCGAAGCCCACGCTGATCATCTGCAAGACGACCATCGGCAAGGGCAGCCCGAACCGCGCCGGCACCGCCAAGGCGCACGGCGAGGCACTCGGCGCCGAAGAAATCAAGCTCACCCGCGACGCGATCGACTGGCACTACCCGCCCTTCGAAATCCCGGCCGAGGTGTACGCCGACTGGGACCACAAGGCCGAAGGCGCGAAGACCGAAGCCGCCTGGAACGACAAGTTCGTCGCCTACGCCGCCGCGTACCCCGAACTGGCCGCCGAGTTCACCCGCCGCATGAAGGGCGAGCTGCCCAAGGATTTCCACCAGGTGGCGTTCGACACCGTGGTCGCCGCCCACACCAGGGGTGAGACCGTCGCCAGCCGCAAGGCCAGCCAGCTCGCGCTGGAAGCCTTCACCGCCGCGCTGCCCGAAATGCTCGGCGGCAGTGCCGACCTGACCGGCTCGAACCTCACCAACACCAAGAGCACCGCCGCGCTGCGCTTCGACGCCAAGACCGGCGCCGTCGTGCTGAACGCGCCCCCCGCGCCGGTGGTGCTCCAGGGCGCCGAAGACGAAGCCGCACAAGGCGCTGCCGTCGAGCCGCCGCACGGCGAGATCGGCCGCCACATCAACTACGGCGTGCGCGAGTTCGGCATGGCCGCCATCATGAACGGCGTGGCGCTGCACGGCGGCTACATCCCCTACGGCGGCACCTTCCTCACCTTCAGCGACTACAGCCGCAACGCCATCCGCATGGCCGCGCTGATGAAGCGCCGCGTGATCCACGTGTTCACGCACGACTCCATCGGCCTCGGCGAAGACGGCCCGACGCACCAGTCGATCGAGCATGCCGCCTCGCTGCGCCTGATTCCGAACCTCGACGTCTGGCGTCCGGGCGACACGGCCGAAACGGCCGTGGCCTGGGCCGTGGCGCTGCAGAACCAGTCGCGCCCGACCGCGCTGCTGCTGAGCCGCCAGAACATCGCCTACGCACCGAAGAGCGAGCTCGGCGACATCAGCCGCGGCGCCTACGTGCTGTCCGAGCCCGAAGTCGTCGGCCTCAAGAGCAAGAAGACGGCCGCCGTCATCATCGCCACCGGTTCCGAAGTGCCGCTCGCACTGGCAGCGCAGAAGCTGCTGGCCGAGAAGAAGATCGCCGTGCGCGTGGTGTCGATGCCCTCGACCACCACCTTCGATCGCCAGGACTTGGCCTACAAGAAGAGCGTGCTGCCGAAGAAGATTCCGCGCATCGCCGTCGAGATGGGCTGCACCGGCGGCTGGTGGAAGTACGGCTGCGCGGCCGTCGTCGGCATCGACACGTACGGCGAGTCGGCACCGGCGCCGGCGCTGTTCAAGCACTTCGGTTTCACGGCGGAAAACGTTGCCGCCACCGTGGAAGCGGCGCTGCGCGACTGACGTCGCACCGCCCGCTTTCCCGTCCGATCACGATTTTTCAACCTTTAGGAGCAAGTCAGATGGCTATCAAACTCGGTATCAACGGCTTCGGCCGCATCGGTCGCAACGTGCTGCGCGCAGCGGTGCAGAACTTCAAGAACGACATCGAGATCGTTGCCATCAACGACCTGCTCGAGCCGGACTACCTCGCCTACATGCTCCAGTACGACTCGGTTCATGGCCGCTTCAAGGGCGAAGTCACGGTCGAAGGCAACACGCTGATCGTCAACGGCAAGAAGATCCGCCTCACGCAGGAACGCGACCCGTCGCAGCTGAAGTGGAACGAGGTCGGCGCCGACATCGTGCTCGAATCGACCGGCCTGTTCCTCACGAAGGAAACGGCGCAGAAGCACATCGACGCGGGCGCGAAGAAGGTCATTCTGTCGGCACCGTCGAAGGACGACACCCCCATGTTCGTCTACGGCGTGAACGACAAGAAGTACGCCGGTGAAGCCATCATCAGCAACGCCAGCTGCACCACCAACTGCCTGGCGCCGCTGGCCAAGGTGCTGAACGACAAGTGGGGCATCAAGCGCGGCCTGATGACCACCGTGCACGCTGCCACCGCCACGCAGAAGACCGTGGACGGCCCGAGCAACAAGGACTGGCGCGGCGGCCGCGGCATCCTGGAAAACATCATTCCCTCGAGCACCGGCGCTGCCAAGGCCGTGGGCGTGGTGATCCCCGAGCTCAACAAGAAGCTCACGGGCATGAGCTTCCGCGTGCCGACCTCCGACGTGTCGGTGGTCGACCTGACCGTGGAGCTGGTGAAGGAAGCCACGTACAAGGAAATCTGCGCCGAGATGAAGGCACAGAGCGAAGGCGCGCTCAAGGGCGTGCTGGGCTACACGGAAGACAAGGTGGTGGCCACCGACTTCCGCGGCGACCCGCGCACCTCGATCTTCGACGCTGAAGCCGGCATTGCACTGGACGGCACCTTCGTGAAGCTCGTGAGCTGGTACGACAACGAGTGGGGCTACTCGAACAAGTGCCTGGAGATGGTGAAGGTCGTTTCGAAGTAAGGCTTCGAGGCTTCAATGAAGAACGCGCCCGAGGGCGCGTTTTTTCATGGTGCGTTCAACGCAGCAGCTTCTCGTTCCTGCGAACCTCGCTGCTCAATTGCGACGTCAGCCGCGTCGCAGCCCTTCGCGCCGCCAGCCCGAAGTCGCCCTTGAACTCGCCGAACTCCGCCGTGCCGTTGCCCGCCGCGCGCACGCGCGTGACCTCGGCGCCTGCCGCATCGGTCACCACGCACGCCACCTCGGCGGTGAACGACGTCGGCGGCCAGCTGATCCACGACGACGAACTGGAGGCGGTGGTGATGCGCGGCGCGAACACCAGCGACACGCCCGTCGCCTCGTTCGCCTTCGCGTCGGCCGCGGTGCGCAGCACCACCACGTCGCGGTACACCGCGCGCAATGCGTCGCGTATCGACTTCTCGAGGTCGCGGTACGGGTAGTAGCTCACGCGGTCGCCGCTGCCGCCGGGCGTGATCACTTCCACGTCGCGGTCGGCGTCGGTCATCACATAGGCGACCTTCTTCGGGACCAGGTGCGCCTGCGAGCGCGGCGGCGCGGTCTCGGTGATCATGGTGATCGGGTGCACGCATCCCGCGAGCAGCAGCGCTGCGAACGCCGCGGTTGCGGCACGTCGAATCGCGGTCATTGGAAGAAAGAAGAACGGCATCATCGAAGCGCCTCCGGACCTTGGGATGTCTGTCGTCAACGGCCGATGGCGGCCACGAACTGCGGATCGGCATACACCTGCCGCAGCAGGGCGCGCACGAGGCGCGGATACGCGGCCTGCCCCGCCGGTACGGCGACGATGTTCGCGTAGCTCGAATCGAAGGCGGTCTCCGCACGGTAGGTCTTGCGCAGGCGCTGCGTGGCGTCGCGCATGACGGTCACCTCCACGTCCATGCGGCCCGTGCCGTTGATGATGCCCAGGTCGATCTCGTTGGCCATGATGCGCGCCGCGATGCGCGTCGGCGCCTTCGGGTCGTAGGCCGAGATTTCGCCGAGGTCGCGCATCAGCGCGTCCTGCAGGTACTGCGCGAAGCTGCCGCTGGGCGACACCAGCTTCGCGCCGCGCAGGCGCACCGTGTTGATCTTGTCTTCCGCGTCGATGGGCTGCGCCTTCGCGACGGCCACCATGCCGGGGCGCGTGGCCTCGAGCCGGTCGAGCGTTTCGTAGTCGGCCGCATAGGGCGGCGCGAGAAGCGGCGCGCAGCCGGTCGTCAGAAGAACGGCTGCCAGCAGCCCACCGGGTGCGATGGCGGCGCGCAAGCGAAAACCATGCGAACGAAAGATCGCCATGTCTTCGGTCCCTCTCTCCGTGGGGCATCGGTGATGCCTGCTCTCCCGCCGCGACGGTAGCACGCAACGCGGTGCGCGCGAAGCCGTGCTTGCGCGTGCGGCCTCAGACAGGTTCGAGCACGTGGATCAGCTTGCTCTCGACGAATTCCTTGGTCTTCTCGCCGTGGGCTTTCATGTGCGGGGCCACGGCATGCGCCTGCAGGTGCGCCAGCGTTTCCCACTTCTCGACGACGACAAAGGTGTCGGGGCCGAAGCTGGCCTTGGACGTCGGAATGCCCTGCGCATCGACCGTGGCGGCGTATTCGATGCAGCCCGCTTCTGCCAGCACGGCCGCGCGGTTCCCGGCGAAGGCTTCGAGCAGTCTGGCGCGCTGGCCGGGCTTGGCGGTGATGACGGCGACGACGTGAATCATTGAAAGAGTCTCCAGTGGGTAAAAGATGCGACGGTCGAATCTAAGAGAAACGGTGCCGCGGTGCAGGTCCGGTCCGCGACAACACCAGGCCGCGCAGTCTCCCCATGTGCCTGCCCGATTGTTGAACGCAGGTTAACGATGGATTGACTTCGAGTGCGAATCGTTCGGTGCACCTGCTCCTAAAGTGGCAGCTCCCCAGCAGCATTCCATGAAGGACATCGATGAGCAGCTACAGCATTGCCACCATTCCCGGCGACGGCATCGGCAAGGAAGTGATCCCGGCTGGACGCGAAGTGATGGAGGCGCTGGCCGCAGCCTCCAACGGCGCGCTGAACTTCACCTTCGAGGATTTCGGCTGGGGCGGCGATTACTTCCGCGAGCACGGCGTGATGATGCCGGCCGATGGCCTCGACGCGCTGCGCAAGAAGGACGCCATCCTCTTCGGTTCCGCAGGCGACCCGCACATTCCCGACCACATCACCCTCTGGGGCCTGCGCCTGAAGATCTGCCAGGGCTTCGACCAGTACGCCAACGTGCGCCCGACGCGCATCCTGCCGGGCATCGACGGCCCGCTCAAGCGCTGCGGCCCGGACGACCTGGACTGGGTCATCGTGCGCGAGAACTCCGAAGGCGAGTACGCCGGCGTCGGCGGCCGCGTGCACCAGGGCCACCCGATCGAAGCAGCCACCGACGTGAGCATGATGACCCGCGCCGGCGTCGAGCGGATCATGCGCTTCTCCTTCAAGCTGGCCCAGTCGCGCCCCCGCAAGCTGCTGACCGTCATCACCAAGAGCAACGCCCAGCGCCACGCGATGGTGATGTGGGACGAGATCGCGCTGCAGATCTCCAGGGAGTTTCCCGATGTCACCTGGGACAAGGAGCTGGTCGACGCCTCGACCGCGCGCATGATCAACCGGCCGGCATCGATGGACACCATCGTCGCGACCAACCTGCATGCCGACATCCTCAGCGACCTCGCTGCCGCGCTGGCGGGCAGCCTGGGCATTGCGCCCACCGGCAACATCGATCCGGAGCGTCGCTATCCCTCGATGTTCGAGCCGATCCACGGCTCGGCCTTCGACATCATGGGCAAGGGGCTGGCCAATCCGGTCGGCACCTTCTGGTCGGTCGTGATGCTGCTCGAGCACCTGGGCGAAGTCCAGGCCGCGCGCCGCGTGATGGAGGCCGTGGAGCACGTCACCGCGAACCGGTCGCTGCACACGCGCGACCTCGGCGGCAACGCCACCACTGCGCAGGTGACGCGTGCCGTGTGCGAGCACATCGCCAGTGCGCGGCAGCGCCTCGCGGACTGAACCCAAGCCCCCCCGCCGCCGCGTGCCTCGATGCACGCGGGCACGACAACAACGAGCCGGAGACAAGACCATGACCGCTTCTTCTGTCCCTTTCATCCAGGGCCGGCGCACCGTGCTGCGGGCCGGCGCCCTGGCGCTGGGCCTGGGCACCGCCGCACTGGCCTTCGCGCAGCCGGCCGCCTGGCCCACGCGGCCCATCAGCCTCGTCGTGCCCTTCCCGGCCGGCGGCACCACCGACGTGCTGGCCCGTGCGCTGGCCGAAAAGCTGTCGCAGTCCCTCGGCCAGCCTGTCGTGGTCGAGAGCAGGCCCGGCGCGGGCGCCACGCTCGGCGCCGACTACGTCGCCAAGGCCAAGCCCGATGGCTACACGCTGCTGATGGGTGCGGTGCACCACACCATCGCCACCAGCGTCTACAGGAAGCTGCCCTACGATTTCCAGAAAGACCTGGCGCCGATCACCGTCGTGGCCATGGTGCCCAACGTGCTGGTCATCAACGCGGCCAACACGCCCGCGAAGAACGTGGCCGAGCTGGTTGCGCTCGCCAAGGCCGCGCCCGGCAAGCTGGCCTATGGCTCCAACGGCAACGGCACGGCGCAGCACCTGATCGGCACGCAGTTCCAGGCCAGCACCGGCACCACGCTGCTGCACGTGCCGTACAAGGGCAGCGGCCCGCTCACCACCGACCTGCTCGGCGGGCAGGTGGCCATGTCCTTCGACACCATCACGCCGGTGCTGCAGCACATCAAGGGCGGCAAGCTGCGCGCGCTGGCCGTGACCACCGCGCGCCGTTCGTCGGTGCTGCCCGACGTGCCGACGCTGGAAGAGGCGGGGCTCAAGGGCTTCGACATCGGCACCTGGTTCGGCGTGCTCGCGCCGGCGGCCACGCCGAAGGAGATCGTTGCGCGGCTCAACACCGAGATGGTGAAGATCATCAAATCGCCCGACTTCGCGCAGCGCATGCAGGCCATCGGCGCCGAGCCGCTGGGCGGCACGCAGGAAGAGATGGCGCGGCAGATCCGCGAAGAAACCGCCAAGTTCGGGAAGCTCGTGAAAGAAGGCGGCGTGACGATCGAGTAGGCCGATGGGGCGGCGCCGTACGGAGCAGTTCGTTACGCGGAAGACACACCTCGGCGGCGCTGGCACCCTGCGGAGGCCATAGGATCGGGGCCTTCGAATTCATCGCCGCCATCCTGCTCATGTTCATCGTCACCCTCACCTACACCCGCCCCCTCGAAGAGGTCGATGCGCTGATGGACGCGCACATGACCTGGCTCAAGAAGCACTACGAAAGCGGGTTGTTCGTGGCGTCGGGGCGGCAGGTGCCGCGCACGGGCGGCGTGATCCTTGCGCGCTCGGGCGACCGCGAGGGGCTCGAATCGGTGCTGGCGCGCGACCCGTTCGTGCAGGGCGGCGTCGCGCGGGTGGACGTGACCGAGTTCGTGCCGAGCATGACCGCTCCCGGCATGGAAGCCTTGAAAAAATTCTGATCGCCCGCCTTCGGTCAGCCTGCGGGGGTTTCCTTGCGGCCGTCCGGATGGAGCGCGAAGCGCGCGGCCTCGCGGTCGTGCACCGGCGCCGGGTCGTTCCACGGCCAGCCGCCGAACTGCGTGCGGCGGTAGTCGGCCATGGTCTGGCTGATCTCGGCCTGCGTGTTCATCACGAAGGGGCCGTACTGCGCCACCGGCTCGGCGATCGGGCGGCCCTGCAGCACGAGGAATTCGCTGGCTTCGTCGTCGCCGTTGACCAGCTCGACCGCGGCATCCGCGCGCAGCTCGACGGCGGCCGGGCCTTCGATGCGCTGGCCGGCGACGTACGCCATCGCGCCCTTGAAGAAATAGAGCATCCGTCGCGTGCCCTCGCCCGTGGCGGCCGGCAGCGTCCATTGCGCGCCGGGCGTCATCTTCAGCGTCCAGATCGCCACGTCGGCACCGGCCTGCGCGGCCCATGAATCGGGTGGCGGCGAGAGCGGGTGGATCGGCTCCTGGCCGTCCGCTGCGTCGCCGAGGCGGCCGGCGATCACCGCGACCTCGGTGCGCCCGCCCTTAGCGTCATCGGATGCGAAACGCGGAATGGCCTCCGACCAGAAC
Organism: Variovorax sp. Root434; assembly: GCF_001426595.1. Lineage (NCBI taxonomy): Bacteria > Pseudomonadati > Pseudomonadota > Betaproteobacteria > Burkholderiales > Comamonadaceae > Variovorax > Variovorax sp. Root434. The sequence continues at coordinate 24,173 of NZ_LMEK01000014.1, read as the reverse complement.
ATCGTGAAGTGCGGTTCGGCCATCTTGTTCTTCGCCGGCAGGTTGAGCCAGATCTGGAACAGTTCGAGCGGATTGGCCGCGCTGTTGTCGAGCAGCGGGAACATCTCCGAATGCACGATGCCCTTGCCGGCCGTGAGCCACTGCACGTCGCCGCCGCCGAAGCGCGCGGTGGCGCCCAGCGAATCGGAATGGTCGACCAGCCCCTTGCGCACGATGGTCACGGTCTCGAAGCCGCGGTGCGGATGCGAGGGAAAGCCCGGCACCGTGTCGCCGTGGTACATGCTCCAGCCGTCCTTGCGGCTGAAGTCCTGGCCGATCTGGCGGCCGGCCAGCGACGCCTCGGGGCCCATGCGGCCGTTGGCCTTCGGGTAGGCATCGTCGTGGTAGACGCAGAACAGGAACGGGTCGATCGTCTGCCACGGGAAACCGAGGGACGCGATCTTCACGATGGGGCTGTTGCGCTCGTTGTTGTTGTTGTCGGACATGCGGTTGTTCCTTTCCAGGTGAGGCTCGGCCGATGATGCCTGGCCGGTGCCTGGAATATCGGGCCGCCGCCGCATTCCGGTAGACGCCTTCCCTGCAACAGTGAAGAGCGCGTATGGAACGATCGGCATCAGGGGTTCTGATGCGTCACCGCGGCGTTGGGGTCCATGTACATCAGCTCCCAGAGATGGCCGTCGATGTCCTGGAAGCCGTGGCCGTACATGAAGCCGTAGTCCTGCGGCTCGCGCGGCACCGTGCCGCCGGCGGCCACCGCCTTGGCGACCGTGGCGTCGACTTCGGCGCGGCTCTCGCACGACAGGCACAGCAGCACCTCGGTGCTCTTGCTGGTGTCGGTGAGGCTCTTGGTCGTGAAGGTCTTGAAGAAGTCCTCGACCAGCAGCATGGCGTGGATGCTGTCTTTCTGGATCACCATGCACGCCGCATTCGCATCGGTGAACTGCTCGTTGAAGGTGTAGCCCAGCGCGGCAAAGAAAGCCTTGGACTTCTCCAGGTTCTTGACGGGGAGGTTCACGAAGATCTGCTTGTTGGCCATGGTGTTTCCTGTGTCTATGAAGGGGTGGATCGGCTGCTTGCCGGCATATTTGTGTACGCCGTCCACAAAAGATATCAAAGAAAATGGACGGCGTCCACATCTTCTTTTCATTCGAACGGATCGGGCACACAACGGAGCCATTGCGGGGAGAAAAAGACGGAGCATCATGGCCGCATGGAAATCGAGTTCAAGTTCTGCATTCCCGCCGGCCGCCTGAAAGCCGTCGAAGCCGCCCTGAAGCGCGGCGCCGTCGTACGCACCCGCCTGCAGGCCCGCTATTTCGACACCGCCGACCAGCGGCTGGCCGCCCACGGCATGGTGCTGCGGCTGCGCAAGGAGGGACCGCGCTGGGTGCAGACGGTGAAGGCCACTGGCGACAACGCCCTGCACCGTCTGGAGCACAACGTCGACCTGGGCACGGCGGGTGCGGCGCCGCAGATCGATCCGCAGCGCCACCAGGGCACGCCCGTGGGCGAGCGGCTCGCGAAGCTGCTGGCCGACGGTGGTGGCGCGCCGCTGGTCGAGCGGCAATCGACCGACATCGTGCGGCTCACGCGCGACGTGCGCGTTGCGGGGCCCGATGGCGCGGTGGTGGAAATGGCACTCGACGTCGGCAAGGTCGCCGCGCACGCGGGCACGGCAGGGCAACGCGAATCGCCGGTGTGCGAATTGGAGCTCGAGCTGAAGCGCGGCGACGTGCAGGGCCTCGTGTCGCTTGCGCGGCGCTGGTCGCAGCAGCATGGGCTGTGGTTCAGCACCGTGTCCAAGGCGGAGCGCGGCGCGCGCTTGCTGGCGGCGCATGAGACCGTGGAGGCGGTGAAGGCCGAAGCGCCGCGCTTCGGCACGCAGCACCCCGACGGGCGGGGCATTCAGCAGGCCGTGGTGGGGTCGTGCCTGGCGCAGATGCTGCCCAATGCCAGCGAGATCGCGGCGGGCAGCACGGACGAAGAGCAGATCCACCAGTTGCGCATCGGCATCCGCCGGCTGCGCACGGCGCTGCGCGAACTGGCGGAGCTCGACACGGCTTCGGGCCTGTTCGACGCGGCCAATTGGGAGCCGCCGCTGGTCGACGCCTTCCGCGCGCTCGGGGCATTGCGCGACCGCGAGCAGGTCGTGAAGCTGGCGCAGCCCAGGTTGAGCGAGGCGGGCGCGCCGGATTTCGACCCGCTGGCCGGCGACGACACGTCAGCCCACACCCCCTCGCCCGGCGACGTCGTGCGCGCCCCGGCATTCCAGAACGTGCTCGTTTCGCTGATCGGCTTTACTGCCGCGAAGCCCGCGGAAGCCTCATCGGAATCCGTGCCGATCGACGCCGATGCAGCCCACCGCCTGCTGCGTGAACACCTGCAGCATCTGCACAAACAGGTGCGGCGCGACGGCAAGCGCTTCGAGTCGCTCAACGCCGAAAGCCAGCATCGCGTGCGCAAGCGGCTCAAGCGCCTGCGCTACCTCGGCGAGTTCGTGGCGCCGCTGTTCGAGAAGGGAGACGGCAACGCCGCCGGGCGCTACCTGAAAGCACTGCGCCCCGCGCAGGACGTGCTGGGCGAGTTCAACGACGAGGCCGTGGCGCTCGCGCTGTACCACGAAGCCGCCGCGCGCGATGCGCGTGCGTGGTTTGCGGTGGGGTGGTTCAGTTCAAGGCGCGCGGCCGGCGCGAGCGCTTGCCGCAAGGCGCTGGAGAAGATCGAGGATGCGCCGCGGTTCTGGAAGAAGAACTGAACGGCCGGGCGCCTCTCGGGTTCAGTGATGGTGCCCGTGCGCCCCATGAACATGCCGATGCTCGATCTCCACCGGCAGTGCCGCGCGCACGTCCGCCACCTGCAGGCTGAACTTCAGTGCCTTGCCGGCCCACGGATGGTTGCCGTCGAGCAGCACGACCGGGCCCTTGATCTTGGTGACAGTGAAGACATGCTCGCGCCCATCGTCGAGCCGGCCCTGCAGCTGCCCGCCCACCTTCACGCCCGGCGGAAAGTCGGTCTTGGGAATGCTGCGCACCAGCGTTTCGTCGCGCTGGCCGAAGGCGTCTTCGGGCGCGAGGTTCAGCACGGTCTGGTAGCCCTTTTCCTTGCCATCGAGCGCTTCCTCGATCTTCGGCAGCGTGTTCTCGTACCCGCCATGCAGGTAGGCCATGGGCTCGGGGCTGGCTTCGATGAGCTTGCCCTGGGCGTCGGAGACCTTGTACTTGATGGTGACGACGGTGTCTTTTTCGATTTTCATGGGGTGGCATTTTCAGTGGAAACGAAAAAGGCGCCAGCGCTCAGGCCTTCCGTGGAGGCGGTGGCTCCTGCAGCACGTCGATCTGGTCGAGCTTGCCGATCACCAGGTCGATGAACGCCGACACCGCCAGCGGCAGGTGCTTGCGGCTCGGATACACCACACTAAGCCCTCGGCCGGTGTACCGGTACTGCGGCAGCACGCGCACCAGCCGTCCTTCCTGTTCGTCGCGCGTCGCCATCGCCGGCGGCAGCTGCGCGATGCCCAGCCCGGCCAGCGCTGCCTTGCGCAGCGCCTGCGCCGTATTGCCGGTGAATCGCCCGGTGACTTGCACTTCTTCCTCGACCCCATCGGGTCCCGCAAGGTGCCAGGTGGTGGTGCCGGATGCGTGCGGCGGTGTCACGCAGTCGTGGTTCGCGAGGTCCTGCAGGTTGCGGGGCTCGCCGCGCCGCGCGATGTAGTCGGGACTTGCCAGCAGGCCGCCGCTGCGCGTTGCCAGCCGCCGGCCGATGTAGCCCGAATCGCGCAGCACACCGCCCCGGAAGGCCACGTCGATCTGCTCCCCGATGAGGTCTGCGCTCGCGTCGCTGAGCACGAAGTCGAGCTTGACCAGCGGATGCGCGGCCAGAAAGTCCGACACCCATTCCATCGGGAAGAAATCGAAGAAATCCGCCGGCGCGGCCACGCGCACGAGGCCGCTGGGCTCCTGCCCTCCGGCGACCAGCGCCTGCCCGGCCGCCACCAGCCCGTCGATCGACCCCGCGCACTGGTCATGAAACTCCCGCCCGGCGCTGGTCAGCGTCAGCTTGCGGGTCGAGCGCTGCATCAGCCGCGTGCCGAGTTGCGATTCGAGCTGCTGGATGCGCCGGCTCACGGTGTTCGGCGGCAGGCCCTGCCGCCGGGCCGCTTCGGCGAAGCTGCCGTGGCGCGCCACCTGCACGAACAAGGCGATGTCGTTGAGGTCGAGCATGATGGGGCGATTCCTTCGATCTGTGGACGAGTGCAATCCGACTCTAGCGTCTAGTCGATCAATGGGTGCGTGCCTAACCTTGTGCCCATGACTTCCACATCACTTCCTTCTCCCTCCTCCACCCCGGTGCAGCGCCGCATCGTCTGGGGCGTCCGCATCCTTCTGGCGCTGGCTTTCGGCGCCGCGGGCGCCGCCAAGCTGGCCGGCGCGCAGCAGATGGTCCAGGTGTTCGACGCGATCGGCTTCGGGCAGTGGTTCCGCTACCTGACCGGACTGGTCGAGGTCGGCGGGGCGTTGCTGCTGCTGGTGCCCGCGACCGGCTTTCTCGGCGGCCTGCTGCTGGCCGCGACCATGGTCTGCGCCGTGGCAACGCACCTGGGGCTGATCGGCGGCAACCCCGCGCCGGCGGTGGTGTTGGGGCTGCTGTCGGGCTTCGTCGCCTGGCGCACGTGGCCCGCGTTCCGGCCGGCTGCCGCTGCCGCCTGACCCCTTTTCTTCAACGTTCCCGGAGTACCCCATGACACAGCAACAACCCCGTATCGGCGTCATCCTCGGCTCTATCCGCGAAGGCCGCTTCGGCGAGAAGCCCGCGCAATGGATTCATGAGATCGCGAAGCAGCGCACCGACCTCGCCTTCGAGCTGGTCGACCTGCGCGACCATCCGCTGCCCTTCTTCAACGAGGCGGGCGCGCCGGCCTGGGGGCCGGTAAAGAACGAGGCCGCGCAGCGCTGGCAGGCGAAGCTGGCCACCTTCGACGGTCTGGTCGTCGTGACGCCCGAATACAACCACGGCCCGAGCGCGGTACTGAAGAACGCGATCGACTGGGCCTACAAGGAATTCATTCGCAAGCCGATCGGCTTCGTGGGCTACGGCGGGGTGGGCGCGGCGCGCGCGATCGAGCAGCTGCGGCTGGTGGCCGTCGAGATGCAGATGGCGCCCGTGCGCAACGCCGTGCACATCGGCATGGTCGAGTTCCTGGGCATCTGGCAGCAGGGCAAGAGCTTCGGCGACTTCCCGCACCTCGCTCAGGCCGCCACCGCCATGCTCGACGACATCGCCTGGTGGACCAAGGCACTGAAGAACGCGAGGGAGGCCGCATGATGACCACCGCTGTTGAAACACCGGCCCGCGCCATCGTCTACCGCACGCGCGGCTCGCGCCATGGCGGCATCACGCGGCTGATGAGCCCCGGCGACCTGGGCGAATTCCTCAAGCCCTTCGTGTTCCTCGATCTCTTCGGCTTCGACGTCAGGGGCGGCCACAAGGGCTTCGGCCTGCACCCGCACTCGGGCATCGCCACGCTGACCTGGCTGATGGAGGGCGACACGCTGTATGAAGACACGACCGGCGAGCAAGGCACGCTGCTCGGCGGCGGCGTCGAGTGGATGCGCGCCGGCAACGGCGTATGGCACACCGGCGCACCCGCGCCGGGCGTGGAGCGCGTGCGCGGCTTCCAGCTGTGGGTAGCGCTGCCGGCCTCGGAAGAGAACGCACCGGCGCAGAGCATGTACCTCGCGCCCTCGCAGGTGCCACGGGAAGGCCCGGCGCGCGTGCTGCTCGGGCGCTACGGCGCGGCGCAGAGCGCGATTGCCGCGCCGGCGTCGATGAACTACCTGGCCGTGGAGCTGAAGGACGGCGAGCGTTGGCGCTACACGCCGCCCGCGGGCCACACGGTGGGCTGGGTCGCGGTCAACGTCGGCGGGCTCGAAGCGGACGACGGCACGGGCGGCCCGATCGTCGCCGGCGAACTCGCGGTCTTCGAAGAGTCCGCCGAGGCCATCGACTTCGTGGCCCGTGGCGATACGGCCTTCGTGCTGGGTTCGGCGGTGAAGCATCCTCACGAGCTGGTGATGGGCCACTACTCGGTGCACACCAGCAAGGCGGCGCTCGACCAGGGCGAGGCCGAGATCCGGCGCATCGGCGCACGGCTGCGCGCAGAAGGCCGCCTGCCCTAGCACTTCATCGGTGCGCCTGGGCGCACCACCGACCCATCCAGCCAAGCCGGCCGCGCGCATCTTCGGGTGCGCGCGGCCGGCGTTTTTGGCGCTCCGCTTCCCTGGTGGCGCCGCTTTTCCCGCCTCAAAGGACGACGACCAAGGGCTTACCCCATAACTCGGGCCCGCATATTGCTTAAGACTGTCGTCGGTTGACTGTCGACAGATTGCAGTCAACCCGATTAACCCAAACAAGGGCTTGGCCTGGCAGCCAGGCCGGTGAAAAGGAACGCGATATGCAACTGCACGCAGTGGACCGCAAGGCCCCGCCGGTCTCCGACGCCGAGCGCCAGGTCCGACAGGACCTGGCCGCGGCCTACCGGCTGGTGGCGCACTACGGCATGGACGACAGCATCTACACGCACATCTCCGCGCGTGTGCCGGGAACCGAAGACCAGTTCCTGATCAACCCCTTCGGCATGCTGTTTCGCGACATCACGGCCTCGTCGCTGGTCAAGATCGACCTTGCGGGCCGCATCCTCGACGACTCGCCCTACGACGTGAACCCGGCCGGCTTCACCATCCACAGTGCGGTGCACGCGGCGCGCCACGACGCGGCCTGTGTGCTGCACACGCACACGGTGGCCGGCGTGGCGGTGTCGTCGCTGGCCGGCGGGCTGCAGCCCTGCAACCAGTGGGCGTTGCAGTTCTACCAGCGCGTGGTCTATCACGACTTCGAGGGCATCGCGCTCGACCCCGAGGAGCGCGAGCGCCTCGTGGCCGACCTCGGCCCGACGGCGCGCGCGCTCATCCTGCGCAACCACGGCCTGGTGACGCTGGGCCGCACGGTGTCGGAGGCCTTCATCCTGATGCTGAACCTGGAGCGCGCCTGCCGCGTGCAGGTGGCCATCGAGTCGAGCGGCCAGCCGGTCTACCCGGTGCCGGCCGAGGTCTGCGAGAAGACCGCGCAGCAATACGAAGCTGGCGGCGGCAGCCACCTGCCCGGCCAGGCCGACCCGAACGCGCGCGAATGGCGCGCGCTGCTGCAGCGCATCGAGCCCGCGCCGGCCACCTCGTTCCGCGACTGATCGCCCCGCTTTCCCCTCCCGTTCCCTGACCCTGTCCACCACCTCGCAAGAGCCAGAAGGAGTTCGCCCCATGAAACGTCGCAATCTCATCCAGATGGGTGCCGCCGCCACCGCCGGCCTGACGCTGGCCGGCGTTCCCCTGCACCTTCTGGCCGCGGGCAGGAAGGGCGGCACGATCAACGCCGTCGTCCAGCCCGAACCGCCGGGGCTGATGCTGGGGATCACGCAGAACGGCCCGACGCAGATGATCTCCGGCAACATCTACGAAGGCCTGCTGCGCTACGACGAGAAGATCACGCCGCTGCCTTCGCTGGCCACTGCGTGGACCGTCAATAAGGAAGGCACGCTCTACACCTTCAAGCTCAAGCCCGGCGTCACCTGGCACGACGGCAAGCCCTTCACCTCGGCCGACGTGGTGTTCTCCGCCGACGTGTTCCTGCGCAAGACGCACGCACGCCTGCGCGCCAACCTGGCCGCGGTGGAAAGCATCCGCGCGGTCGATCCGCTCACGGTCGAGTTCAAGCTCAAGTACCCCTTCGGGCCCTTCATCGGCATCTTCGAGGTCGGCAGCATGCCGATGATTCCGAAGCACATCTACGAAGGCACCGACTTCGCGACCAACCCCGCCAACGCCACGCCCATCGGCACCGGGCCGTTCAAGTTCAAGGAGTGGGTCAAGGGCTCGTACATCCAGCTCGTGGCCAACGACAAGTACCACGTCAAGGACGTGCCGCTGGTCGATAGCGTCTACTTCCACGTCATTCCCGACGCGGCTTCGCGCGCGGCGGCCTTCGAGTCGGGCAAGGTCGACCTGGTGCCCGGCGGCGCGGTCGAGTACTTCGACGTGCAGCGGCTGTCCAAGCTGCCGGGCGTTGCCGTCACCACCAAGGGCTGGGAGTTCTTCGCGCCGCATTCGTGGCTGTGGCTGAACAACCGCAAGGCGCCGATGGACAACGTCAAGTTCCGCCAGGCCGTGATGTTCGCCATCGACCGCGAGGCCATGGCCAAGATCGCGTGGCAGGGCTTTGCCAAGCCGGCGACGGGACCGTTCAACAGCAACATCAAGTTCCACAGCACCGACGTCGCCAAGTACCCGCGCAACGTCGAGACAGCCAAGAAGCTGCTGGCCGAATCGGGCTACAAGGGCGAGACCCTGCGGCTGCTGCCGCTGCCCTATGGCGAGACCTGGTCGCGCCAAGCCGAGATCCTGAAGCAGAACCTGGCCCAGGCCGGCATCAAGGTCGAGATGACCGCCACCGACGTGGCCGGCTGGAACCAGCGCCTCAATGACTGGGACTACGACCTCGCCTTCACCTACGTCTACCAGTACGGCGACCCGGCGCTGGGCGTGGCGCGCAACTACACCACCGCCAACATCGCCAAGGGCTCGCCGTTCAACAACGTCGAGGGCTACTCGAACCCGAAGATCGACGAGCTGTTCGATGCCGGCGCGCGCGAGACCGATCCCGAGAAGCGCAAGGCCACCTACCTGCAGGCGCAGAAGATCCTGCTCGACGAAGTGCCCGTGGCCTGGCTGCTGGAGCTCAACTTCCCGACGCTCTACCGCACCAAGCTCAACAACATCATCAGCTCGGGCATCGGGCTGAACGACAGCCTCGGCACCGCAAGCATCGGCTGACCGCGCGGAGCAGCGAATGAAACGTACGCAGTTCATGTTGACCCGCGTGCTGCAGGGGTTGGTGGCGATCCTGCTGATCGCCACGGTCAACTTCATGCTGGTGCGCGCCGCGCCGGGCGATCCGGTGTCGGTGCTGGCGGGCGAGGCCGGCGCGTCCGATCCGCAGTTCGTGGCGCAGCTGCGCGCGCAGTTCGGGCTCGACCAGCCGCTGTCGACGCAGCTAGCCACCTACGTCGGCAAGGTGGTGCGGCTCGACCTCGGCTACTCGTACCGCCAGCAGCAGCCGGTGCTCAAGCTCATCTTGGACCGGCTGCCCGCCACGCTGCTGCTCACCGGCAGTGCCTTCGCGCTCTCGCTGCTGTTCGGCATCACGCTCGGTGCGCTGTCGGCGCGGCGTGCGGGCACATGGGTCGACAGCGCCATCACGGTGGTGGCGCTGCTCTTCTACGCCACGCCGCTGTACTGGCTCGCGCTGATGGCGGTGCTCGTGTTCACGGTGCAGCTCGAATGGCTGCCGGGCTTCGGCCTCATGACCGTGGGCTCGGGCCACACCGGCTTCGCGCTGGTGCTCGACGTGGCGAAGCACCTGGTGCTGCCCGCGCTCACGCTCGCGCTGTTCTACATGGCCGTCTATGCGCGCATGACGCGTGCCGCGATGCTCGAGGTGGCGCAGATGGACTTCGTGAAGACCGCGCGCGCCAAGGGGGTGCGGCCCGGCCGCATCCTGCGCGCGCACGTGCTGCGCAACGCGCTGCTGCCGGTGGTCACGCTCGCGGGCATTCAGGCCGGCGGCATGATCGGCGGCGCGGTGCTGACCGAGACCGTCTTCGCCTGGCCCGGCATCGGCCGCCTGATGTTCGACGCGCTGCTGCAGCGCGACTACAGCCTGCTGCTCGGCGCCTTCCTGGTGACGGCCGCGATGGCCGTGCTCTTCAACCTCATCACCGACCTCGTGTACACGCTGGTCGATCCGCGGATCGAGTTGACATGATGCAAAGCGATTTCTGGCGGCGCTTTTGCCGCAACAAGGGCGCCGTGGCGGGCATGGTCGTGCTGCTGCTCGTGGCAGCCGTCGCGCTGCTCGGCCCGTGGCTCGCCACCAACGATCCGTGGGCCATGGTCGAGCAGCCCTTCGTGCGGCCGTGGACCGAACCCGGCTTCTTGCTGGGCACCGACACGCTGGGCCGCGACATCCTCTCGGGCCTCGTCTACGGCGCGCGCATCTCCTTGCTGATAGGCGTGGTGTCCACCTTCGTGGCGCTGCTGATCGGCGTCGGCCTCGGCGCGGTGGCCGGCTACTTCGGCGGCTGGATCGATGCAGCGCTGATGCGTTTCACCGAACTGTTCCAGGCCGTGCCGAGCTTCGCGCTGGCTATCGTGCTGGTGGCGATCTTCGAGCCTTCGATCAAGTCCATCGTCGTGGCCATCGCCATCGTCTCGTGGCCGCCGGTGGCGCGCCTCGTGCGCAGCGAGTTCCTCACGCTGCGCCAGCGCGACTTCGTTCAGGCCGCGCTGCTCGCGGGGCAGTCGACGCCGCGCATCATCCTCACGCAGATATTGCCCAACGCCATGTCGCCCATCATCGTGATGGCCTCGCTGATGGTGGCCACGGCCATCCTGCTCGAAAGCAGCCTGAGCTTTCTCGGCCTGGGCGACCCGAACCAGATGAGCTGGGGCTACATGGTCGGCGCCGCGCGCACCGTGCTGCGCCAGGCCTGGTGGATGGCGCTGTTCCCGGGGCTGGCCATCGTGCTGACCGTGCTCGCGCTCAACCTCGTGGGCGAAGGCCTGAGCGACGGGCTCAATACACGGCTGCACGGAAAGGGCAAGTGAAATGAACGCCACCGTCACGCCAATGAAACCCCTGCATCCCGTGCTCGAGATCGTCGACCTGAGCATCTCGCTGCCCACGGGCGCCGACCGCGCGCTGGCCGTCGAGGGCGCCACGCTCTCGGTAATGCCGGGCCAGACGCTGTGCGTGGTCGGGGAGTCGGGTTCGGGCAAGTCGATGATCGCCAACGCGGTCATGGGCCTGTTGCCGCGCCCGCACGTGGCGCCGGTCGCGGGGCGCATCCTGTTCGACGGCCATGACCTGCTGCAGCTCACCGAGCCGCAGATGCGCGAACTGCGCGGGAGGCGCATCGGCATGGTGTTCCAGGAGCCGATGACCGCGCTGAACCCGGTGATGCGCATCGGCGAGCAGATCGGCGAAGTGTTCGACGCGCACGGCAACGTCCCTGCTGCAGAGAAGCGTCGCCGCATCCTCGCGGCGCTGGCCGACGTGGGCCTGCCCGACCCCGAGCTGCTGATCGACGCCTATCCCTTCCGCCTCTCGGGCGGTCAGCGCCAGCGCGTGATGATCGCCTGTGCGCTGGTGCTGGAGCCAGTGCTGCTGATCGCCGACGAGCCCACCACCGCGCTCGACGTCACCACCCAGGCGCAGATCCTCGCGCTGGTGCGCGAGCTGCAGCAGCGCCGCGGCACGGCCGTGCTCTTCATCACGCACGACTTCGGCGTGGTCTCCGAAATTGCCGACCACGTGGTGGTCATGCAGACCGGCCACGTGGTCGAGAGCGGAACGGCCGCGCAGGTGCTCGGTGCGCCGCAGCATCCCTACACGCGCAAGCTCATCGCCGCCATTCCAGACGGCCAGGCGCAGACCGTGCCGCACGACGACCTGACGCGCGTGCTGCAGGTGCAGGACCTGTGCAAGACCTACCGTTCGAGCGGCAGCCTGTTCAAGCGCGGCCGCGCGGTGCAGGCGGCGAAGGACATCAGCTTCGAGCTGCACCGCGGCGAGACGCTGGGGCTCGTGGGCGAGTCGGGCTCGGGCAAGTCGAGCGTGGGGCGCTGCCTCGTGGGGCTCGCGCCCTTCGACAGTGGGCGCATTCTTTTCAAGGGCCGCAACCTCGCGCAGGGCAAGAGCTTCCGGCGTGCGGCGGCCGGCAAGATCCAGATGGTGTTCCAGGACCCGTACGCCTCGCTCAACCCGCGCCACCGTGTCGGCGCGGCCATCGCGGGCGGGCCGATCGCACAGGGCGTGGGCAAGGCCGAGGCGATGGCGCGTGCCATGGAGCTGCTGCAGCTCGTGGGCCTGGGCGCCGATGCGGCGCAGCGCTATCCGCACGAGTTCTCGGGCGGGCAGCGCCAGCGCATCGGCATCGCCCGCGCGCTCGCGATGCAGCCCGAGCTGCTGGTGGCCGACGAGCCGGTGTCGGCGCTCGACGTGTCGGTGCAGGCACAGGTGCTGGAGCTCTTCGCGCAGGTGCGCGCGCAGTTCCAGCTCGCGATGGTCTTCATCACGCACGACCTGCGCGTGGCCGGCCAGATGTGCGACCGCATTGCGGTGATGCAGCGCGGCGAGGTGGTGGAATACGGCGAGACGCAGAAGGTGCTCAACGATCCGCAGCACGCCTACACGCGCAAGCTGATCGACGCGGTGCCGCGCCTCGCGGGGCAGGCCGACGTGTCTGCGAAGGTGGCCTGATGCCTTGCGTTGCGCTGCTGAGCGATGTGCTCGACATGCACTACCTTGAGCCCGCCTTCCGCGCGCACTGCCCCGATATCGACCTGCGGCTGGGCGCGGACCTCGGCCCGCTCGAACAGATCGATGCGGCCGTGTGCTGGTATCCGCCGCACGGCCTGCTGGCGAGCTTGCCGCAGCTGCAGCTGGTGCAGTCGCTGGCCGCGGGTGTCGACCACATCACGGCCGATCCGCAACTGCCGCGCGCGCTGCCGCTGTGCCGCATCGTCGATCCGGAGATGGCCACGGGCATGAAGGCCTACGTGTGCTGGGCCGTGATCCAGCATCAGCGACTGATGCCTGCGTACCTTGCGAGCGCGGCCATGGGGGCATGGCAGGAGCAGCCGATGAGCCCGCCGGGGCGCCACCGCGTCGGCATCGCGGGGCTTGGCACCCTGGGGCTGGCCTGTGCCGAGGCATTGGCCGCCATCGGCTATGCGGTGCGCGGCTGGAGCCGCAGCGCGAAGGCCGACCTACCGGCGGGTGTCGCGGGCTTCCATGGCGATGCGCAGCTCGATGAATTCCTCTCGGGCTGCGACACGCTGGTGTGCCTGCTGCCGCTCACGCCGCAGACGCAGGGCTTTCTGAGCGCAGACCTGTTCGCGCGGCTGCCGCGCGGCGCGCACCTGGTCAACGTCGGACGCGGTGCACACCTTGTCGAGGCCGACCTGCTGCGCGCGCTCGACAACGGCCAGTTGTCCGCCGCCACGCTCGATGCCTTCACGCAGGAGCCGCTGCCGGCCGACCACCCTTTCTGGGGCGACCCGCGCATCCTGGTCACGCCGCACATCGCCACCCGCACCGACACGTCGGTGATCGCGCAGCAGACACTGCACAACCTCGCGCTCGTACGGCGCGGCGAGCGGCCGGGAACGGCCGTCGACCTCGACCGGGGCTATTGAGCCGCCCTCGCATTTCAAGACAACGGAGCAGGCCACATGAACGCATCCATCTCTACCGCCGCCCTGCAATCGGCGCACGCAGAGCGCGCCGCAAACGACATCGCGGCCCACCTGCATCCCTTCACCAACCTCGCGGCGCATCCGCAGGTCGACCCGCTCGTGATGGAGCGCGGCGAAGGCATCTACGTGGAGGACGACCAGGGCCGCCGCTATCTGGAGGCCATGTCGGGCCTGTGGTGCGTCTCGCTGGGCTTCAGCAACGCGCGCCTTGCCAAGGCCGGCAGCGACGCGCTGCACACGCTGCCCTGCTATCACACCTTCAACCACCGCTCGAATGCGGCGGCCATTGCGCTGGCCGAGAAGCTGCTGTCGATGGCGCCGGTGCCGATGTCCAAGGTGTTCTTTGCCAACTCGGGTTCGGAGGCCAACGACACCGCCGTCAAGCTGGTCTGGTACTACCACAACGCCATCGGCAAGCCCGGCAAGAAGAAGATCATCGCGCGCCGCAATGCGTACCACGGCGTCACCGTGGCGGCGGCCAGCCTGAGCGGGCTGGTGCCCAACCACCGCGATTTCGACCTGCCGATCGACCGCGTGCTGCACGTCGATTGTCCGCACTACTACCGCTACGCCGAGCCCGGCGAAACCGAAGAGGCCTTCGCCACGCGGCTGGCCGACGCGCTCGAGCAGCGCATCCTTGCCGAAGGGCCCGAGACCGTGGGTGCCTTCATCGCGGAACCGGTGATGGGCGCGGGCGGCGTGCTGGTGCCACCGGCCACCTATTTCGAAAAGGTGCAGGCGGTGCTGCGCAAGTACGAGGTGCTGTTGATCGCCGACGAGGTGATCTGCGGCTTCTGCCGCACCGGCGAGATGTTCGGCTCCACCACCTTCGGCCTGCGGCCCGACATCCTCACCGCGGCCAAGGCCCTGTCGTCGGGCTATGTGCCGATCTCGGCCGTCATGGTGTCCGAGCAGGTGCATGCGGCCGTGGCCGCCAACAGCGGAAAGATCGGCACCTTCGGCCACGGCTTCACCTACTCGGGCCATCCGGTGACTGCCGCGGTCGCGCTCGAGACGCTGCGCATCTACGAGGACGAGCAGGTGCTCGCGCATGTGCAGGCGGTGGCGCCGCAGTTCCAGGCCGGCCTGCGCCGCTACGCCGGCCATCCGCATGTGGGCGAGGTGCGCGGCGTGGGGCTGATCGGCGCGCTCGAACTTGCGGCCGATCCGGCGAAGCGCATGCCCTTCGATGCGGCGATGAAGGCCGGCGCACGGCTGGCCGAACTCGCGCTGCAGGAGGGCCTGATCGTGCGCGCCATGGGCGATGCCGTCGCCTTCTGCCCGCCGCTGATCATCACGCCCGCGCAGATCGACGAGATGTTCGAGCGCTTCGATCGCGCGATGGTCCGCTTCGAGGCTTCGCTGGCGTGAACACCGCCGCGAGCGCCGCAGTGCTGCTGCGCCCGCCGGGCTCCAGGAGCACCGGCGTTGCGCTGTTCTTCTGTGCGCTGGTGGCGTTCGCGAGCTACGACGCCTTCTGCAAGCACATGCTGCAGTTCTACCCGGCGCCGTTCGTCAACCTGATGCGCTACCTGTCGGTGATCTGCATTGCCTTCGCAATGCTGCTGCGCCACGGCGACTTACGCATCTGGCGCGCGCCGCAGAAGAAGCTGCTGCTGTTGCGCGGCGTGATGCTCGCGACCGTGGCCACCTGCTTCATGACGGCCCTGATCTGGATGCCGCTGGCCGAGGCCACCGCCATCTACTTCACCGCGCCGCTGCTCATGGTGGCGCTGTCGCCCTGGCTGGTCGGCGAACAGGTGCAGCGCAGCCGCTGGGTGGCGGTGAGCGTGGGCTTCGCGGGCATGCTGCTGATCGTGCGGCCCGGCGGCAACCTGCCATGGGTGGGCACGGTGCTGATGGCGGTGTCGGCCGTCTGCTATGCGATCTTCCAATTGCTCACACGCCGCCTTGCGGGGTTGGTCGCGAGCCCGGTGCAGTACGCGTACACGGCGCTGGTGTGCCTGGTCGTCACCGCCCTGCCCGCGCCCTTCTTCCTGCCGGCCGAGCGGCCCGCTGCCGGTGCGGTGCTGTTGCTGCTCGCGGGCGGTGCCTGCAGCGGGCTGGCGCAGTGGCTGCTGCTGGCCGCCTTCGAGCGCGTCGAGGCCGCGACGCTGGCACCGCTCAACTACTTCCAGCTGCTGCTCGCGGTGGTCTTCAGCACTTTCTGGTTCCACAGGCCGCCCGATGGGCTGGCGATGGCGGGCATTGCGCTGATCGTGGCCGCGGGGGTCTACCTGGCACGGCGGCCGATCAAGAATAAGGCCCCGCTACCCCTCACATGACGAGACAAACACCATGGCTTTTTCTTCTTCCACCGCCGACAGCACCGGCTTCGAGTCCGTCGAGGCGCCTGACCTGGTCGGACTGGTCGAAGCGCAGCTGACGCGCGCCATCGTCGAAGGGCGACTCGCGCCCGGCAGCCGCATCGTCGAGGCCGAGATCGCGCGCCGCATGGGCGTGAGCCGCGCCCCCGTGCGCGAGGCCGCGCGCCGGCTCGAGCGCCAGGGCGTGCTGGTGGCGCGCCCGCGCCATGGCTTCGCGGTGCGCACCATCAGCGTCCAGGAAATCGACGACCTGTTCGAAGTGCGCCTGAGCCTGGAGATGACCTCGGTCGAGCTGGCCTGCCGCAAGGCCGACGACGCAGGCCTGCAGCGCCTGCGCACGCTGGTGGACGACATGGTGCGCGAGGCGCCCACGCAGCCGCAGCACGTGCGCATCGCGACCGACCTGGCCTTCCACACGCTGATCAGCGAGCTCTCGGGCAACGCGCACCTGCACCGCATCTTCTCGAACACCCAGACCGAGATGCAGATGATCATCGCGCTGATCGACGCGGTCTATCACGACCCCGAGACCATGGCCAACACGCACTACCCCATCGTCGATGCGCTGATGAGCCGCGACGTCGAGGCGTCGCGCCTGGCCATGCGCGAGCATCTCGACGACGCCTGGCAGCAGGTGCGCGCGTTGTTCGTGAAGCAGCACGGCGAGGTCCCCCCCACCACTTCCACGCAAGGACCCGCGAGATGAAGATCGTCTACAGCGACGCCCACAAGGATCACGACCCGCAGCTCTTCATGGTGCGCGGCCGCTTGAAGCGCAGCAACGAGCAGCCCGAGCGGGCCTTCCGCCTGCTGTCGGCGGTCGAGCACGATGGTCATGAGGTTGTCGCGGGCGAAGACTTCGGTGCCGGCCCGCGTGCCGCGATCCACACGCCGGAGTACCTGCGATTCCTGGAGACGGCCTACGCGCGCTGGCGGCTGCTGGACGATCCGTCCGACGAGGTCATGCCCAACATCCATCCCTTTCCGGGCGAGCCCTGCACGTATCCGGAGAGCGTGGTCGGGCAGGCCGGCTTCCACATGGGCGACAACGCGTGTTCCATCGGCCCGCACACCTGGGCCGCAGCCGTGGGCTCGGCCCACGTGGCCACCCATGCAGCGCAGCTCGTGCTGCAAGGCGAGCGCGCGGCCTATGCGCTGTGCCGTCCGCCGGGCCACCACGCCTATGCCGACCGGGCCAACGGCTTCTGCTACCTGAACAACACGGCCATCGCGGCGCAGCACTTGCGTGCGGCGCACGACCGCGTGGCGATCCTCGACATCGACGTGCACCACGGCAACGGCACGCAGGGCATCTTCTATCGCCGCGCCGACGTGCTGACGATCTCGCTGCACGGCGACCCGCGCAACTTCACGCCCTTCTTCACCGGCTACGCGCACGAGCGCGGCGAGGGCGCGGGCCTGGGCTACAACATCAACAAGCCGCTTGCACTGGGCACCGACATCGACGGCTACCTGCCCGCGCTGCGCGATGCCTGCGAGAGCATCCGCGCCTTCGCGCCCGGCGCGCTGGTGGTGGCGCTGGGCCTCGACACGCACGAGCGCGATCCCTACAAGGGCATGAAGATCACGACGTCCGGCTTCGCGCAACTGCTCGCCGAGATCGCGCGCCTCGGCCTGCCCACGGTGCTGGTGCAGGAAGGCGGCTACCTGTCGGACGACCTGGGCCCGAATCTCGCCAGCGCATTGCGCGGCTTCGCGAGCGCCGCATGACGGCAACGGTCGGGTTCGACGACGCGGAAGTCCTGAGCGAAGGCTCGCCCGAGCTCGACCCCGACTGGGTGCGCGCGTTCGCGCTGCGCCACTACGGCATCGAAGGGGAGATGCGGCCGCTGACCGGCGAGCGTGACCGCAATTACCGCCTTGAATCGGCGCGGAGCGGCGAGCGCTTCATGCTGAAGATCTCGCACCCGTCGGAAACGCCGCTGGTGGCGGACTTCCAGACGCAGGCGCTGCTGCACATTGCAAGAGCCGATCCGGAGCTGCCCGTGCAGCGCATCGTGCCCACATGCGACGGCCAGCCTTCGTTGCTCTGCGATCCGGGCGACGGCCTGCCGCGTGTGGCACGGCTCTTCAGCTACCTGCCAGGCTTGCCCCTGCCCGAAGCGCCGCGCACTTCCGCGCAGCAACTGAACCTCGCGTGCACGCTGGCCCGGCTCGACCTCGCGCTGCGCGGCTTCGACCATCCGGCCGGTGCGCTCGCCCTGCCCTGGGACATCCAGCGCGCCGACAGCGTGCGCGGCCTGCTCGCGCACATCGCCGACCCGGCGCGGCGCGCGCTGGCCGAACGCTCGTTCGTCCGCTTCGAGCGCGATGCAAAGCCGGTGCTGGGGGGCCTGCGCACGCAGCCTATCCACAACGATTTCAACATCTACAACGTGCTGGTCGACCCCGGTGACACCGACCGCATTGCCGGCATCCTCGACTTCGGCGACATGGTGCGCGCACCGCTGATCGACGACCTCGCGGTGGCTGCGGCCTACCAGCTCGATCCGGCGGGCGATGCGCTGGCCGGCATCGTGCCCTTCATCGCCGCTTACCACGCCGTGCTGCCGTTGACGCGCGAGGAAGTCGACGTGCTGTTCACGCTCATCACCGCGCGGCTCGTGATGGTGGTCGCGATCAGCGGCTGGCGCGCCGCGCGCCATCCCGACAACGAGGCCTACCTGCTGCGCAACAACCCGCTGTCGTGGGCCCGCCTGCAGGCCTGCGACCGCATCGGCAATGACGCCGCCAGCCGCGCGTTTCGGCGTGCCTGTGGCATGAACGAGAGCCAAGGACATGCCTGAAGAATCGCTCCTGGAACGCCGCGCGCGCCTGCTCGGCCCGGCCTACCGCCTGTTCTACGAAGCGCCGTTGCATCCGGTGCGCGGCGATGGCGTGTGGCTCGAAGATGCCGACGGCAAGCGCTACCTCGATGCGTACAACAACGTCGCGTCGGTGGGCCATTGCCATCCGCACGTGGTGGAGGCGATTGCACGGCAGGCCGGCGTGCTCAACACCCACACGCGCTACCTTCACGAAGGCGTGCTCGACTACGCCGAGCGCCTGCTGGCCACCATGCCGCCCGCGCTCGGCCATGCGATGTTCACCTGCACCGGCAGCGAGGCCAACGACCTTGCGATGCGCATCGCCAAGGCGCACACGAAGGCCGAAGGGCTGATCGTCACGCGCTTCGCGTACCACGGCGTGACGGAGTCGATTGCGCAGGCATCGCCCTCGCTCGGGCGCTTCGTGCAGCTCGGCAAGACGGTGCGCACCGTGCTGCCGCCCGACAGCTACCGTGTGCCGCCCGAAGACCAGGGCAAGGCTTTCGCCGCCAGGGTGCGCGCCGCCATCGCCGACCTGCAGGCGCATGGCATGCGGCCGGCCGCGCTGATGGTCGACACCGTGTTCTCGAGCGACGGCATCTTCACCGACCCGGCGGGCTTCCTGAACGAAGCGGTCGCCGCGATCCGCGAGGCCGGCGGGATCTTCATCGCCGACGAAGTGCAGCCCGGCCTGGGCCGCACCGGCGATGCCTTCTGGGGCTTCATGCGCCACGAAGGCCTGGTGCCCGACATCGTGACCATGGGCAAGCCGCTGGGCAACGGCCATCCGCTGGCTGGGCTGGCGGTGCAGCCGGAGGTGCTGGCCGCGTTCGGCCGCGAGTGCCGCTACTTCAACACCTTCGGCGGCAACCCGGTGTCGATGGCGGCCGGCATGGCGGTGCTCGACGTGATCGAGCGCGAAGGCCTGATGGCCAATGCGCAGCGCGTCGGCCGCCATCTGCGCGCCGGGCTGACCAGGCTGGCCGAGCGCCATGCGCTGATCGGCGACGTGCGCGGCGCGGGGCTGTTCGTGGGCGTGGAGCTCGTGACGGACCGCCGCACGCGCACTCCCGCGACCGCGGAGACCGTGCGCGTCGTCAACGGCCTGCGCGAGCGTCAGGTGCTGCTGAGCGCCACCGGAGAACACGCCAACACGCTGAAGATCCGCCCGCCGCTGGTGTTCTCCGAGGCCAATGCCGATCTGCTGGTCGCGACGCTAGACGAGGTGCTGGCGGGGCTCTGACAAAGCGGCATGGCGGCAAACGCCGCCTTGCGCCAGAATCCTCCGCCTCCCACGACAGCCCCTTTCCGTCATGAACATCGCAGATTCCTTTCTTGCCAATGCCGCGCGCTTCGTCGAGATCCGACGCGACATCCACGCCCATCCCGAACTCGGTTTCGAGGAGCACCGCACTTCCGAGAAGGTTGCGAACCTTCTGACCGGATGGGGCATCGAGGTGCACCGCGGCATTGCCGGCACCGGCCTCGTCGGCGTGCTTCGCAAGGGCACGGGCAGTCGCACCATCGGCCTGCGCGCCGACATGGACGCGCTGCCGCTGCATGAAGCCAACGAGTTCGCCCACAAGTCGACCAACCCCGGCCGCATGCACGCCTGCGGCCACGACGGCCACACCACCATGCTGCTGGCCGCCGCGTGGCACCTGTCGCAGCAGGGGCCGGACGACTTCGACGGCACGGTGCATTTCATCTTCCAGCCCGCCGAGGAGATGGGCAAGGCCGGTGCGAAGAAGATGATCGACGAGGGCCTGTTCGAGCGCTTTCCGTGCGACGCGGTCTTCGGGCTGCACAACTTCCCCGTCGGCGACGTGGGCCGCTTCGCGCTCAACGAAGGCGCGCTGATGGCGTCGAGCAATACCTACAAGATCACCGTGCGCGGGCGCGGCACGCATGCCTCGATGCCGCACACGGGCATCGACCCGGTGGCGGCTGTGGTCACGCTCGCGCAGCAGCTGCAGACCATCGTGGCGCGCACCATCCCGAACACCGAGCGTGCGCTGCTGGCGGTCACGCAGCTGCAGGGCTCCGATGCGCCCAACGTGATTCCCGACGTGGCCACGGTGGGTGGCACCATCCGCACCTTCTCCATCGAGGCCATCGACAAGCTCGAGGCCCGCCTGCGCGAAGTGGCCGCAGGCGTTGCGGCGGCGCACGGTTGCACGGCCGAGGTGTATTTCAACCGCTCGTCGCCGCCGACGGTGAACCATCCGGCCGAGGCGCGCTTTGCCGCCGGGGTGATGCGCGAGGTGGTGGGCGACGATATGGTCACCGACAACTTCCCCGCCGTGATGGGCGCCGAAGACTTCGCCCACATGCTGCTGGCGCGGCCCGGCTGCTACGCCTTCCTGGGCAATGGCGACGGCGACCACCGGCTCGACGGCCACGGGCCCGGCCCTTGCATCATTCACAACACCTCGTTCGACTTCAACGACGAGATCATCCCGATCGGCGCCAGCTACTTCGTGAAGCTGGTGCAGCGCTGGCTGTCGCCGGGCGCTTGAAGTTGTTCCCCTCCTGTTGACGATGACCAAGAAAGTGGCCACACAGATGACCTCCACCCCGCTCACCCGACGTTCATTGACCGCGCTTGCTGCCGCGGCGGTGCTTGGTGCCATCGCACCGGCCTATGCACAGCAGCGCGTGATCCACATCGTCGTGCCCTTCGCCACCGGCGCGGTGCAGGACACGGTGGCGCGCGCCTTCAACAACGAGCTGGGCGCGGCGCTCGGCACCAGCGCCATCGTCGAGAACCGCGCGGGCGCGGGCGGCACCGTGGGCGCGGCCCTGGTGGCGCGCGCGCCGGCCGACGGCAGTACGCTGGTCCTCGCGGCGGCGAGCCACAACATCGCGGGTTTCCTCTACAACAAGCTGAGCTACGACCCGCTGAAGGATTTCGTCGGTGTGGCCAACGTCGGCAACGCGGGCTATGTGCTGGCGGTGGCGAGCGGCATGAACGTGTCGACCACGGCCGACTTCATCAAGGAGGTCAAGGCCAACCCCGGCAAGTACAACTACGCCTCGGCCGGCAACGGCAGCGCGACGCACCTCGCGATGGCGTCGTTCCTTGCGAAGGCCGGGCTGCAGATGACGCACATCCCGACCAAGTCGACCGGCGAGGCCGTCAACGAGGTGCTGGCTGGTCGCGTGCAGGCGGTGATCTCGTCGAGCATCGGCGTGATCGGCTTCCAGGACGATGCGCGCATCAAGCTGCTCGCGTCCACCGGCCAGTCGCGCAGCCCCTTCCTGCCGAAGCTGCCGACGGTGGCCGAGAGCGGCCTGCCGGGCTACGCCTTCGATTCGTGGATCGGTTTGCTGGCGCCGGCTGGCACGCCCAAGGCGGAAGTCGAGCGCATCAACGTCGCGGCCAACAAGGTGCTGGCCGACCCGGCGATCCAGGAACGCTTCAAGCGCCTGGGCGTGGAGCCGCGCAGCCAGAGCGCGGAGGAGTTCCAGAAGCTGTTGCGCGCGGACTGGGATGCGATGGGGGCGGTGGTGAAGGCTTCGGGGGCGAAGATCGATTAGACGTGAATTACAAGCTGAGCCTTGTTTTGGGTTATTACAAGCCCAAGCTTGTAAGTCGTAAAAATACGCCAAGGCTTATATATTGACAAAACAAGCCAGGGCCGATATCTTGCTCGCAAGATGGACTTCCCCCTTCGCTTCGTCGACCAGCTCCGGCCACACCTGAAGGCGCTGCGAAAAAAACGCGGCCTGACACAGGCGCAAGCGGGGGCGCTCGTCGGCGTCAGCCAGGCCCGGATCGCAGAGATCGAGGCGAATCCCGGTGCCGTCGGTTTCGAACAGTTGATGAAGCTGCTGTCGGTGCTGGGGGCGTCCTTCTACCTGCGGGAAGAAACACCTTCAAGCGGCGGCCCCCTGTACGCGATGGAGGAGCGCGTGAAGTACGAGTCTCCACAGGACACGGCCGTGAAAGTCCCACCAGGGTGGGAAACCCGGAAGGTGAGTGGCGGCTCCGTGCTGGCGACGCTGGCCCCCGGGGAGCCGGACGCTCCGGCGCCGCCATCGTTCGAGGACGCGCCGGCTCAGGTTCCATCGACCGCGCCGGGTGCGTTGCTCCGGCTGCTCCAAGCGCTGAACCCGGGCATGGACGTCAAGCCGACATCGCGCCGCAGCTTCGTCATCCGGCCAAAGACAGGTTCCTGGTGATGCAGGCGCTGAATGCGTGGATGAACGGGGAGCTGGTCGGCACCTGGTCTGTCGATCGCGACTCCCACGCTTTCAGGTATCACCCCGGGTGGCTGGAATCGCCGCGACGGCGGTCGCTGTCGCTGTCGATTCCCATCAACAGCACGCTCGAAGTACAGGGCGAGGTGGTCAGGAACTACTTCGACAACCTGCTGCCCGACAACATCGGGATCCGTGCACGTCTGGGCCATCGTTTCAAGCTCAAGGACATCAGCACCTTCGACCTGCTCGAAGCCATTGGGCGCGACTGTGTCGGCGCCGTGCAGCTGCTGCCCGAAGGCGCCGCGCCCGAAGGCTGGAAGACCATGAACTGCGAGCCTCTCGACGAAGAGGAAATCGCCGAGCTGCTGCGGGCCGTTCCGTCCGACGCCACCCCCGAAAGCATGCGCGACGAAGACCTGTTCCGCATCTCCCTTGCCGGAGCCCAGGAGAAGACCGCCCTGACCCGCTGGAACGGCGCGTGGTGCCGCCCGCACGGCGCCACGCCCACCACGCACATCATCAAGCTGCCGCTCGGGCTCATCGGCGGTTCCAGGCGCGTGGACGCATCCGACTCGGTGCAGAACGAATGGGTTTGCGCGCAGATCGTCGAGGCGCTTGGCTTGCTTGTGGCGCCCACATCCATGGCGACTTTCGGTGGCCAGACGGTCCTGGTGGTGGAGCGCTTCGATCGCGAGTGGATGGACGGTGGCACATGGATCGCGCGCCTGCCGCAAGAAGATTTTTGCCAGGCCATGGGACTGCCGTCGAACGAAAAGTACGAGCAGCATGGAGGCCCCGGCATGCCCAGGTGCCTGCAGCTCCTGCAGGGAAGCCGCAGCGCCGACGACAGCACCCGGTTCCTGCTGACCCAACTGGCCTTCTTTCTTCTCGCCGGGACGGACGGCCACGCCAAGAACTTTTCGGTCCGCCTGTATCAGGGCGATGTCTACGACATGACGCCGCTCTACGACATCATTTCGATGTGGCCCTATTTCGGCAACGGGCCCAACCATTTCCAGCCGCGCCAGGCGGGCCTGGCCATGGCGGTTCGCTCCAAGAGCAAGCACTACGTCTTTCACACCATCCAGGCGCGCCATTGGCACCAGCTGGCAATGAAGAACGGTGGCATCGACGTGTGGAACGCCATGCTGGAGATGGTGGCGTCGCTCGACCAGGCATTGGGCGAAGTCGAAGCCCTGCTGCCGGGCGACTTTCCCGCGCAGACCTGGGAAGCCATTTCGCGGGGCATGCGAAGCGAAGCCGAGCGCTTCCTCGGGGGAATAGAAAAATCTTGACGATATATCCTTAATATATTTAAAGTGCGCCTGATTTCCACCGCACACCATCAGGAGCACCATCCGTGACCAATCCCCGCTGGCAAGGCATCTTCCCCGCCATCACCACCAAGTTCCACGCCGACGAGAGCATCGATGCCGAGGGCACCG
>NZ_LMEK01000013.1:0-60191 GCF_001426595.1 Variovorax sp. Root434 | reverse complement strand
TGGTGCGCAACCCACGGTAGTCCCGGAGACGGGCCGCCTCAACGGCTCAAGCCATTCTGTCTAGGCCGTTAGGCGGATTTGCCCGCCGCCCCCCGCGCCGGAAACTTCGTGTTTCTTTCAGGCACCCTTGCCGTTGACGGAGTGCGGATGAGTTGGCGAACAAAAGTGGTCTGGAGCGAGGGGATGCTGTTGCAGCCTCAGCACCTGCAGCAGAGCGAGCGTCATGCCGATCATGCGCGGCATGTGCTGCTGCGTTCGACCACCCCCTACGCCTGGGGCTTTGCCGAGTTGGAGATCGACTCCGCTGCGCTCACGCTGGGCAAGCTGGCACTGGTGCGGGCGGTCGGCGTGTTCGGCGACGGCACGGTGTTCGACATGCCGGCGGTCGATCCGCTGCCCGAGCCCATCGACATTCCCTCTTCCATGCGCGACGAGGCCGTGGTGCTCGCGCTGCCGCTGCGCCGTGCCGGTGCGCGCGAGGCCGACGCCGAGGAATATGAAGAGCTGGTGCGTCACCGCGTGCTCGAGTCCGAAGTGCCCGACTCCAACACCGCCGGCGAACGCACCGCCATGCTGCAGCTGGGCCGGCTCCACACGCGCCTGATGCGCGCCGGCGAAGCCACCGACGCCTGGACCACCATCGGCGTTGCCCGCGTGGTCGAGCGCCGTGCCGACAACCAGGTGCAGCTCGACCGCGCGATGCTGCCGCCGCTGCTCGACGTGGCCGGCCATGCCGTCATCCGCGCCTGGCTCGACGAGCTGCTGGGCCTGCTGCGCCAGCGCGGCGAAGCGCTGGCGGGCCGCATGACCCAGGGCGGCACCGGCGGCGTGGCCGAGATCGCCGACTTCATGCTGCTGCAGGCCGTGAACCGCAACGAAGCCGTCTTCGCGCACCTGGCGAAGAGCGCGGTGCTGCACCCGCAGCATTTCTTCGAGCATGCGCTGGGGCTGGCCGGCGACCTCGCGAGCTTTCGCGACTCGCGCCGCGTGGCCCACTTCGGCCCCTACGTCCACGACGACCTTGCGATGAGCTTCCGCCCGGTCATGGACGACCTGCGCCGCAGCCTCTCGATGGTGCTCGAACAGTCGGCCATCCGTATCGACCTGCACGACCGCAAGCACGGCGTGCGCGTGGCGATGGTGACGGACGTGGAACTGCAGCGCAAGGCGACCTTCGTGCTCGCGGTGAACGCGAGCATGCCGAGCGAGGCGCTGCGCGCGCGCTTTCCGACGCAGGTCAAGATCGGCCCGGTCGAGCGCATACGCGATCTCGTCAACCTCGCGCTGCCGGGCGTCACGCTGACGCCGATGCCGGTGGCGCCGCGCCAGATTCCCTTTCACACGGGCGCGAACTACTTCGAGCTCGAGACGCGCAACAGCGACCTGTGGCGCCAGCTCGAGCAGTCGGGTGGCATTGCGATGCACATCGCGGGCGACTTCCCCGGCCTCGACCTCGCGTTCTGGGCGATACGTTCCTAGCCAAGCGGCCGACGGAAACGGAACACCATCATGAGCACACCTCCCGATCCCTTCGCCGCCTTCGAGTCGGAGCGCACGGTCATCAAGCCCAAGCCGCGCACGCCGGCAGGAACGCCGCCGGCCGCATCGCCTGCGCCCTTCTTCGGCGGTGCTGACCCGACGCCGGTCGCCGACGTGGGCGAACTCGGCCTGCTCAATCCGCTGGTGTCGGCCGCCGGCAAGCTGCTGGTGCTAATCGGCAAACTGCGCAACCTCGCGCAGCCGCCCAACGTGCCGGCGCTGCGCGCCTCCACCGCCGATGCCGTCAACCAGTTCGATGCCGGCGCCCGCCGCGCCGGGGTCAGCAACGAATCGGTGCTCGCCGCGCGCTACGTGCTGTGCACCGCGCTCGACGAAGCCGTCGCCAACACGCCCTGGGGCGTGCAGGCCGGCTGGAACAAGCAGAGCCTGCTGGTGCAGTTCCACAACGAGACCTGGGGCGGCGAGAAGGTGTTCCAGCTCCTGGCCAAGCTCGCACAGGACGTGCCCACGCACCGCCAGCTGCTCGAGCTGATCTACAGCGTGCTCGCACTCGGCTTCGAGGGCCGCTACCGCGTGGTCGACAACGGCCGCGCACAGCTCGACTCGGTGCGCCAACGCCTCGCGGACCTGATCGCGAAAGACCGCCCGGCCGTCGAGCCCGAACTCTCGCCGCACTGGCGTGGGCAGGGCGCGGGCACGGTGCGCTTGCGCGAGTCGCTGCCGCTGTGGGTGTTCGCGGCGGGCTTCGCGTTGCTGCTCGCGCTCGCATGGTTCGGCCTGCGGCTCACGCTCAACTACCGCTCCGACACCACCTACGCCGCAGTGTCCAGCCTGCGCGCGCCCAACATCCAGATCGCGCCGCCCGCCCTGCCGGCGAAGGCGCCGCGCCTCGCACGCTTTCTCGAACCCGAGGTGAAGCAGGGCCTGGTCACGGTGACCGACGAGGCCGACCGCAGCGTGGTGCGACTGCGCGGCGACTCCTTCTTCGGCTCCGGCAGCGCCGAGCCGATGGCGCAGTCGCTGCCGGTGCTGCGCCGCATCGGGCAGGCGCTGGCCGAGGTGAAGGGCGAGGTGCTGATCACCGGCCATTCCGACAACCAGCCGATCCGCTCGCTGCGCTATCCGTCGAACTGGCACCTCTCGGCCGCGCGGGCCGATGCGGTGAAGGGCGCGCTGTCGACGCTGGTCGATCCGGCGCGCATGCGCTCCGACGGCAAGGCCGACGCCGAGCCCGTGGCCGCCAACGACACGCCAGCCAACCGCGCGAAGAACCGGCGCGTCGACATCGTGCTGCTCACGGAACCCGAGCGCGTCGCCGCGAACACGGGAGCCACGAAATGATCAAGAAAATCTTCGGCTTCCTGTTCAGCCCGCTGCTGCTGACGCTGCTCGCGCTGCTCATCGTCGCGCTGCTGATCTGGTGGATCGGGCCGCTGGTGAAGATCGGCTCGCTCGCGCCGCTCGAAAGCGAAATGGTGCGCGCCATCGTCATCGGCGTGATCGTGCTGGCCGTGCTGCTGCGCGCGCTGTACCGCCGCTGGCGCGCGCGCCGCGCGAGCCAGCACCTGACCGACGGCCTCATGAAGGCCCCGGCCGCCAAGACCGATGCGCCGGTCAACGGCGAGCAGAAGATCCTCGACACGCGCTTCAGCGAAGCCGTCGCCACGCTCAAGCAGATGCGCCTGCACGCCGCGGGCAAGAAGCCGGGCTGGCGCGACTGGATGTCGATCTCGGGCGGCAGCTACCTGTACGACCTGCCGTGGTACGTGTTCATCGGTGCGCCCGGTGCGGGCAAGACCACTGCGCTGGTGAACTCGGGCCTGAGCTTTCCGCTCGCCGAGAAGTTCGGCCCCGGCGCCATTCGCGGCGTGGGCGGCACGCGCAACTGCGACTGGTGGTTCACCGACGAAGCCGTGCTCATCGACACGGCCGGGCGCTACACCACGCAGGACAGCCACCAGTCGGAAGACAAGAGCGCGTGGGAAGGCTTCCTGGGCCTGCTCAAGAAGGCGCGCCCGCGCCGGCCGCTCAATGGCGTGTTCCTTACCGTCAGCGTGGCCGACCTGCTGAGCCAGGGGCCGGAGGCGCGCACGCAGCTCGCGGCCTCGATCCGCGCGCGCCTGCTCGAACTCGATTCGAAGCTCACCACGCGCCTGCCCGTGTACGTGCTCGTCACCAAGAGCGACCTGCTCTACGGCTTCACCGACTACTTCGACGACCTCGGCAAGGAGCAGCGTGCGCAGGTCTTCGGCTTCACGCTGCCGGCCGACGAGAACCTGCAGGTCGAGGAGAAGGGGCTTTCCAAGGCCTTCCACCGCGAGTTCGCGCTGCTGCACAACCGCGTGAACGACGGCCTCATCGCGCGCATGCAGCGCGAGACCGACGGCACGCGCCGCGCGGCGATCTTCGGTTTTCCGGCGCAGTTCGGCTCCATCGGCTCGCTGCTGTCCGACCTGCTCGAACAGGTGTTCACCGGCTCGCGCTTCGCGCAGCCGCCGTGGGTGCGCGGCGTGTACTTCACCAGCGGCACGCAGGAGGGCAGCCCGATCGACCGCGTGATGGGCAGCCTGGCGCGCAGCTTCGGCATCGAGCGCGCGATGCTTGCGCCGCAGAAGTCCAGCGGTCGCAGCTACTTCCTCACCTCGCTGCTGCGCGAAGTGGTGTTCCCCGAGCAGCGCCTCGCGGGCGCCGACGTGAAGCTGGAGCGCCGCCGCCACACCATGCGCGTGATCGGCGTGACCGCGATGACGCTCGTCACCGTCGGCCTGCTCGCCGCCTGGGGCTACAGCACGCTGCAGAACATGAACTACCTGAAGTCGGTCGAGGCCCGTGTCGAGCCGGCCCGGCAGAACCTCGCCGCGCTGCCCGCGCGCGTGCAGAACCTGGTCGAGGTCGCGCCCGTGCTGCAGGGCCTGCGCGACATCTGGAAGACGCCCGACAACCGCCAGGGCGACGAGCCGCTGTCGATGACGCTGGGCCTGTACCAGGGCGACAAGCTCGACGCGGCCGCCATGCTCACGCACCAGCGTGCGCTCAACGACGCCTTCCTGCCGCAGATCGCCAAGCGCATCGAGGACCAGCTGCGCACCGCGCAGAAGGACAACCTCGAGTTCACCTACGAAGCGCTCAAGAGCTACCTGATGCTCTACCAGCCCGAGCACTTCGACGCCGAGGCGCTCAAGGCCTGGATCACGCTCGACTGGTCGCGCAACCTCGACCGCGGCATTCCCGAAGACCAGCGCAGGCAGCTCGAAGACCAGCTCGACGTGCTCATCGCCCAGGGCCCGCCGCGCTCGCCGCTCAAGATGGACGAGAACCTGGTGCGCAGCGTGCGCGCCGTGCTCGCGAGCTACCCGCTGGAGCAGCGCGTGTTCAGCCGCCTGAAGCGCCAGCGCGCCAGCAAGGACATTCCGGCCTTCAGCGTGGCCAACGCCACCGGCCCCTCGGGTCCGCTGGTGTTCGAACGCATCAGCGGCAAGCCGCTGAGCGAAGGCGTGCCGGGCATGTTCACCTACGACGGCTATCACAAGCGCTTCCAGAACGAAGTGACGGTGCTCACCGGCCTGCTCGCCAACGAAGACCCGTGGGTGCTGGGCCAGGACCGCAACGCCGCCGACCGCCTGCGCGACGTGGCCGCGCTCGGCGCGCTGACCGACCGCGTGCGCCGCCTCTACCTGGAGGAATACGTCAAGCAGTGGGAGGCGCTGCTCGCCGACGTGCGCCTGATCCGCGTGAGCGGCCTGGAGAAGAACATCGAGACCGCGCGCATCCTCTCGGGCGTCGACTCGCCGCTCGCGAACTTCCTGCGCGCCGTGGTCAAGCAGACCACGCTGATCCCCGCGGCCGACACCAACAAGGACGTGGTCAGCAAGGCCACCGAGACGGTGCGCAACACCCGCAAGGGCCTGGAGGACCTGTTCGGCAGCGACCCCGGCCGCCAGGTGGCGCCGGGCAAGCGCATCGAGAGCATCGTGGACGACCGCTTCGAGTCGCTGCGCCGCCTCGTCACCGCGGGCGGCCCCAACCAGCCCGCGCCGATCGACGACGCGCTCAAGCTCTTCAACGAGGTGTACGTGTACCTCAATGCGGTCGACACCGCGGTGAAGGGCCGCACCTCGCCGCCGCCCGGCGACGTGGCCGGCAAGCTCAAGTCCGACGCGGGCCGGCTGCCCGAGCCGGTGCGCTCGATGGTCGAGAACCTGAGCCAGGCCGGCGCCGCACAGGCCCAGGTGGCCGAGCGTGGCAACCTGAGCCAGGACCTGCGCCCGGTAGCCGAGTTCTGCGCGCGCGCCATCGCCGGTCGCTACCCCTTCGTGCAGAGCAGCAAGCGCGACGTGCTGCCCGAGGACTTCGGCCAGATGTTCGGCCCCGGCGGGTTGATGGACGACTTCTTCCAGAAGCGCCTGGCCGCCATCGTCGACACCAGCACGCGCCCGTGGCGCTACAAGCCCGTGGCCGAGCGCGGCGCCATCACCACCCAGGCGATCGCCCAGTTCGAGCGCGCCGCGCGCATCAAGGAGATCTTCTTCCGCGGCGGCGGCCGGGGCCCGTCGATGCGGCTGGACTTCAAGCCCGTGGAGATGGACGCCGGCATCACGCAGTTCATCCTCGACGTCGACGGCCAGCTCGTGAAGTACGCGCATGGTCCCGTCGTGCCCATGGCCGTGCAGTGGCCGGGACCGAAGGGCAGCAACCAGGTGCGCATCCAGGTCAGCCCACCGTCGACCACCGGCAGCTCGGGCGCCGCGGTGGATGGGCCGTGGGCGTTGTTCCGTGCGCTGGACGACGGGCAGCTCGAAGCAGGCGATGCGCCCGAGAAGTTCTTCATCACCTTCCAGATCGGCGCGCGCAAGACGCGCTTCGAAGTGACGACCAACAGCGTGCAGCATCCGATCCGGCTGCGCGAGCTGCGTGAGTTTTCTTGTCCGGAGGGGTTGTGAGCGTTGAGTCTTCATCGCCGCTCTTTGCATCGACCGCGTTGCCGGGGTGGTTCGGCAAGCTGCCGGGCATGGGCGACTTCGCGCACCGGCGTCTGCCTGAGCCGTTCCGCGCCGTGTGGGACCAGTGGCTGCAACGCGGCATGGCGCGGCTGCGGGATCGGCATGCGGACTGGACCGAGCGGTATCTGGAGGCGCCGATCTGGTGCTTTGCGCTGGGGCGGCAGGTGGCGGGGGAGCGGGCGTGGATCGGGGTGCTGATGCCTTCGGTGGATGGGGTGGGGCGCTACTTTCCGTTTGCTTTGGCGATGGAGCTCGATGAGGCGGTGCCTGAACAGCTTCAAGGGGCGGCGCTGGCTGCGGCGCTGCAGTGGTGGGCTCATGCGACTCAGGCTGCGCTGGAGGGGCTGGATGGGGATCTGGACGCACTGCGGTTCGATGCTGTGCTGCAGAGGTTGTTTGCTGCTGCTGCTGCTGCTGCCTCGGTTCGCGAGAACACGGTGGAGTCGTTGATGTTGCCTGTTGCTGGGGCCTCGCTTTGGTTGGGGGATCCTGCTGCTGAGCAGGGGGTTCGGATGTTGAGTACCGGGTTGCCTCGGGATGAGCAGTTCGAGGCGTTGTTCCTCGGCTTTGCGGAGGAGGGGTGAGATGAGCGCCTCTCTTCGTCTTGTTTCCCGAGGCCGGGTCTCGCCCCGGCGGGCGACTTACTTTCTTTGCTTCGCCAAAGAAAGTAAGCAAAGAAAGGCGACCCCACTGTCTGCGTCCCTTCGCTTCGCTGCGGGCAACCTGCGGTGCTCGCGTTTCGCGGGGTCCGCAGAACTCGCTTCGCTCAAACAGCTGCGGCCCTTATCCGCGAAACGCTCCGCTCCTCGGCGCAGCCAGAGGGGAGGAGAACCCTCCCGGGCCTTCGCTTCGCTCGGCCCCCATGCGGCTGCAGGCGCGCAGCGCGTGCAGCCGCCCCACGCCGAGCGCAGCGATGGCGCGTTCGGTTTTCCTATCCCTTCTGGCTGCGCCGAGGAGCGCAGCGGTTCGCGGATCAGGGCCCGCCCTTGTCTGAGCGAAGCGAGTTTGGGCGGGACCCCGCGAACCGCGAGCACCGCAGGTTGCCCGGAGCGAAGCGGAGGGTCGCAGACAGTAGGGTCGCCTTTTCTTTGCTTACTTTCTTTTGGCGAAGCAAAAGAAAGTGAGTCGCCCGCCGGGGCGAGACCCGGCCCCGGAAAGCAAACCAAAAGCACACCCCAACAAGGAGCCAGTCAATGACCGACTCCAACGACGACCGCACCCGAGTGGTCCCCAACAAGCCTGCGCAGCCGACAACAACCGGCGACACATCAGCCACCGTCATCACAGCCGGTGCAGCCGCGAACATTCCCGTCACCAGCCCCGCCACGGGCAGCACCGAAGCCGGCCTCCTCCCCGTAGGCAGCCGCCTCGCAGAATTCGAAGTCACCAGAGTCATAGGCCAGGGCGGCTTCGGCGTCGTCTACGAGGCCTGGGACCACACCCTCGAACGCGTGGTGGCCATCAAGGAATACCTGCCAACGTCGCTGTCGACAAGACAGCAGGACGGCACAGTGGTCCCCCTGTCGGAACGACACCGCGAAACCTTCGACCTCGGCATGCGCAGCTTCATCAACGAAGCCCGCCTGCTGGCCCAGTTCGACCATCCGTCGCTGCTCAAGGTCTACCGCTTCTGGCAGGAGAAGGGCACCACCTACATGGTCATGCCCTTCTACCGGGGCGACACGCTGAGAGAGGCCCTGGTGGCCATCCCCGCCGGTGTCGACGAGGCATGGCTGATCCGCATCATGGACGGCGTCACGCAGGCGCTGGCGGTGATGCACAACGCCAACTGCTACCACCGCGACATCGCCCCCGACAACATCATCCTGCTCGAAGGCTCCGGGCGCCCGGTGGTGCTCGACTTCGGCGCCGCGCGCCGCGTGATCACCGACAAGACGCAGGCGATCACCGTCATCCTCAAGCCCGGCTATGCGCCCATCGAGCAGTACGCCGAGATGCCCGACATGTCGCAGGGCGCTTGGACCGACGTCTACGCACTCGCGGCCGTGATGCACGTCGCCGTGTGCGGCCGCGCGCCGCCGCCGTCGGTGGCGCGGCTGCTGTCCGACAGCTACGTGCCGCTCGCGGGCAACGAGATCCTGCGCCAGCGCTACAGCATGCGGCTGCTCGAAGCCATCGATGCGGGCCTGGGCGTGCGGCCCGAGCAGCGGCCGCAGTCGATGGCCGAGCTGCGCGCGGCGCTCGATCTCGAGGTGGGGCACAGCATCGCGCCGACGCCGCGCACGCAGCCGCCATCGGGCGCGCGGGCCACCACGAATGCCGATGCGGCGACGGTCATCGCCAGCGGCAGCAAGGCCGGCAGCGGCAAGCCGCCCGCACCCGCACCCACTCCCGCCAGCGGTGGAAAGGGCAGCAGCAAGACTGTCGCCGCACTCGCATCGGTCGCCGTCCTCGCGGCCGCGGCCGGTGGCGGCTGGTGGTGGTTCCAGGGCCGCGCAGGCGGTGAAGCGGACAGCGGCGGCGGCAAGCAAACCGTCACCGCCACGCCGGCCCCGCCGACCGACACCAAGGTTGCAGAGGCACCACCTCCTGCGCCTGCGCCACCACCGCCGCCTCCGGCCCCGCGCACGCCCGCCGAATCGCTGCAATCGCTCGCGGCCGGTGCAGCCCCGGGCTTCGACGTGACGGCCACGCCGAAGAAGGCCGAGGTCGCCATCGGCAAGGACCGCCTCGCTTTCGAAGTGCGCAGCAAGCGCGAGGGCTTCGTCTACGTGTTCCTGCTGTCCAGCGGTGGCGAGATGTTCCTGCTGTTCCCGAACCTGCTCGACAAGTACAACAAGATCACCGCCGGCGGCTCGCTCTCGCTGCCGCGCGCCTCGTGGCCGATGGACGCGGGCGGCCCGGTCGGCACCGACCAGTTCGCGGTGCTCGTGAGCGAGCGCGAGCGCGATTTCAGCGCCGCCGGCGTGCAGAACGACGGCGTGTTCCCCGTGTTCCCGCTGCCGGTGCTGGCCGCGCTCGAAGCCACGCGCGGCACCGGTCCGTCGCCGCTGCTGGGCAAGCCCGTGTGCGCGCCCAACACCCCATGCAACGACGTCTATGGCGTCGCGAATTTCAAAATCGTCGAGAAGTAATCGTCTGTAGGGCGTTGGCCCCTCGGGCCGCCACTTGCTGGACAAGGAGACTTTCATGACCGCTTCACAACCGCAACAGCAGCCCGAACAGCGCCTCGCCTGCGCGCTCCGATGGGCCGTTGCCGCCGCCATCGCCTCGCTGGCGGGCTGCGCCGCACCACCGCCGGCCGCCACGGGTACCGGCGCGGCCACGACGGACACCGCGGGCAGCACGACTGCCTCGCGCACGCCGCCACCTGTCGGCACCAGCGTGGCCGGGCAGGCGCGCACTTTCTCCACGCAGCTCGCCACCTACACCTCGGTCGGCTTCGACTCGGTGCCGGGCTGGGCGCGCGACGATTTCTCCGAGAGTTGGCCTGCCTTCCTCGGCAGCTGCAAGGTGCTGACCGGGCGCGGCGCCGAGTGGAAAGAGGTTTGCGCCCGCGCGCTGAAGGTCGACGGCAAGAGCAACAACGCCATCCGCGGCTTCTTCGAGGGCGAGTTCTCGGCCTACCAGATCCGCGACGACGACCGCAGGCCCGACGGCGTGGTCACCGGTTACTTCGAGCCCGAGATCGCGGGCGCCCGCCAGTACGGCGCACCCTTCATCTACCCCGTCTACGGCCAGCCCGAGGACATGCTGTTCGCCGACGCGCGCAAGCTGCCCGCCGGCAACGGCACGGTGGCGGCGCGCGTGGAAGGGCGCAACGTGGTGGTGCAGACCGGCCTCAGCACGCGCGACATGGGCGCACCGGGCCTCTATGCGCTCGATCTCTCGGGCATTTCGCGCGACACGCTCGACCGCAAGGTGCGCCTGCGGGTCGAGGGCAAGCAACTGCTGCCGTACTACACGCGCGAAGAGATCGAGACCAAGGGCGCGCCCAACGCCAAGGTGCTGGCCTTCGTGAGCAGCGCCACCGCGCTGTACGAAATGCAGATCCAGGGCTCGGGCCGCATCAGGATGGCCAATGGCGACATCGTGCGCGTCGCCTACGCCGAACAGAACGGCCAGCCCTTCCGCCCGACGCTGGCGCAGGCCTCCAACGGCAAGCCGCGCAGCCCGGTAAAGGTGCGCGGCTCGTCCATCGAGCTGCAGCTGGACGACGGCGACGAGGACGACACCGGTGCCGTCGACAGCGGCACCATCCGCACGCGCGGCTTCACGCTCGTGCGGCCGGTGGCCAGCGGTCCGGTCGTCGTGCCGGGGCGGCGCGCGGCTGGCGCGGTGAGCGGCTCGGGCATCAAGGACCCGAGCTACGTGTTCTTCAAGGAATCGATCTCGCCGGTGGGCGGGCCGGTGGGCGCCTTCGGCGTGCCGCTGTCGGCGGGGCGTTCGATTGCGGTCGATCCGCGCAGCACGCCGCTGGGCTATCCGGTGTTCGTGTCGACCCGCACGCCCGGCAGCGGCGCGCCGATGCAGCGCCTGACCATCGCGCAGGACACCGGCGGCGCCATCCGCGGCGCGGTGCGGGCCGACTATTTCTTCGGCAACGGCCAGCAGGCAGCGACCAACGCGCGCCGCATGAAGGAGCGCGGGCAGCTGTGGATTCTTCTGCCGCGCGGCCTCGCGGTGGCGCAGGCCGCGGCCTCGTCGGCCATCCGCACGCGCGGCGGGGCGGTGGGTGCGAACCTGCCGCAGTGCCTGGTGCCCTCGGAAGGCAGCTGCGTCGACGATTGATCGATCGATCGGGCGCCTTGATTCTTCATGCAGGAAACCCTCTCGTCCGCGGAAAGTTCTGAACTCGTCCGCCTCTGGCGGCGCAGGCAGACGCTGTCCCCCGACGACATGGGCGCCATGTACCGCATCGTGGGCGAGGCGCTGGTGGCCTGCAACCCGCCCGAGCTGCAGGTGCTGGGCGAGGGCCGGCAGGAGCTGGTGGCGCAGTTCATCTACGTGAAGGTGCTGCGGCTCGACGCCGACCCCGACGAGGCCGACGAGCGCGCGGGCCACAGTGCGCCTTCCACGGCGTTTGCCTTGTGCGCCTACTTCCGCCGCTACCTCATCGACTGCACGCGTGCCAGCTCGTTTCGCCGCAAGCTCTCCATCGGCGACCAGATCACCGAGGCGCAGCTCGAGGACGAGATCGGTGCGGGCGAAGACCTCGACGGCTGCCTGGCCGAGCACGGCTTGAGCGCGCAGGCCGTGCAGCTTGCCGCGCGCGCCTTCATCGCCGGGCTGCCCGAGCCCGAGCGCCTGCTGCTGTGCGAGGGCTTCGGCAAGGAGGCCGAGGGCGGGCTGTCGGGCGTCGCCTCGCGCCACGCCATTGCGTCGTACCACTACCGTGCGGGGCGGCTGGGCCTCGTGCACAAGCGCGAGGGGCTGACCGCGGACTACGCCAAGACCCGGCTCGGCGGCTGGATCGAGCAGACGCTGGGCATCGCCATCGAGCCCGGCAACATGGCCGCGATCCTGCAGGTTTTCAAAATCCTCGGTGCTGAAGCGTCTTATGCCTGAAGACATAGCCATTCAGGAACAGACGCCATGACCCACGACCTCTGGCCCCCGCTCAGCGTGATCCGCCACGCGTTCGAAACGGGCGCGGCCGTGCCCGACGACGCGTCGCCGCCGGGCATGGCCACCGTGGCCATGCCGGGCTCGTCCCTCGGGACGAGCGCCGAACCCGTTGCTGCAGCCGCCGCATCCGATCTGCTGCTGCCCCTCACCGAATTGGCCCGGCGCCGCGAGGCTGTCGCCCAGCGTGCCTTCCCGGCGCGCTGGGCGCCGGGCCGCCTCGTCAGCGTGGTGCACGAAGGGCGCCTGCTCGGCGTGCTGCTCGACCGCTGCATCCACGGCGAACTCTGGCAAGGCTGGATGGCCGCCGGCGAGGCCGACTGGGCATCTGCATTCGACGTGCTGCTGGAGCCTGAGGACGAGCCCTTCGAGCCGATGTTCGGCGTGATCCAGACCTGGAACGTGCTCACGCTCGAGCCGAGCCCGCAGCTGTGCGCGCGCGTGCAGGGCGAGGTGTCGGCCACGCGTCTCGCCGCGATCCGCGCGGTGCATGACGAGTGGGCCGCGCACGCCTCGCTGGCCATTGCGCCCGAACCGGGGCGCATCGCGCTGCGCAGCGTGGGCGGGGTGTTCTCGGTGCTGTCGGGCACGCCGCTCGGTCCGCAGGACCCGCGTGCCGACTACCAGGCGCTGTACCGCGACGCGGGCCTGCGGCTGGGGGCGGCGCTGGCGCGGCCGCAGGGCGATGCATCGGCTTCTTCGCCTTCTTCTTCTTCATCTTCGCGTGCGCAGCCGCAGTCCCGGCCGGAAGACGGCTGGTGGGGCAGCATCCGTCGCTGGTTCGGCGCGGAAGGCTGGGCGCGCCCGGCCTTCGCGGTGCTGGCGCTGTTCGTGGTGATCCAGAACATCGGGGTGCTGGGCGGCCGCGGTGCGTCCGAGGAAGACGAGGTGCGATTCCGCGCCGTGCCTGCCGCACCTGCGCCGACCCGGGCCGACCTCGTGGTGCGTTGGAAGTCCGGCGTGCGCATGGACGAGGCCGACCGGCTGCTGCAGTCGATTTCGGCCGATGTGGTGGGCGGGCCGGGCGGCGAGGGCGCGTGGCGCCTGCGAGTGCCGGAGCCCGTCGATGCGCTGGCGGTGCTCGCGGCTTCGCCGCTGGTCGAGTCGGCCGGGCCGGCCCGGGAGCAGCGGCCGTGACACACCGCGCGCGTTTGTTGTCTTCCTCCCTCCCCCTCTGGGGGAGGGCAGGGGTGGGGGCACGCGGCGCATCCAGTGGGCGCTCTGCCTGCCCCCATCCCAACCTTCCCCCAAAGGGGGAAGGAGCAATACAAACGCGCGGTGTGCGAATGCTGTCGGCATTTTTCTCCCTCCCCTTCCGGGGGAGGGCCGGGGTGGGGGCACGCGGCGCATCCAATGGGCGCTCTGCCCGCCCCCATCCCAGCCTTCCCCCAAAGAGGGAAGGAGCAACACAACTTCGCGTTCTGCAGGTGCTGCTCGTGCTGTGGCTGATCGCCTGCTGCACCCTTGCTTTCGCCACCCCGCGCGCGCTGCTCGTCGGCGTCTCTGAACTCGCCAACCAGCCGCAGGCGCTGTGGCTGCAGGCGCCGCGCAACGACGTGATGCTGATGCGCGATGCGCTGCTCAAGCAGGGCTTCGCGGCGTCCGACATCACCATGCTCGCCGATGGTGTGAATGGCGCCGCATTGCCCGAATCGAAAGCCATCCACGAGGCTCTTGCCAAGCTGCTCGCGCAGTCGAGAAGCGGCGACTTCGTGCTGCTGTATTTCTCCGGCCATGGCACCCGGCTGCGCGACATCGCCAAGCGCTACCAGGAGCCCGATGGCCTCTCCGAGAACTTCCTCGCGCGCGACGTGCGCGGCACGCTGGGCAGCGACAACGTGCTCACGGGCGACCTGCGCGACGCCGACTTCGATGCGTGGATCCAGTCCTTCCTCGCGAAGAACGTGTTCGTCGCCTCGGTGTTCGACACCTGCTCCGCCAACTCCATGACGCGCGGCACCGCCGATGCACCCGCCACCGCCGAAGGCCCGAGCGACGACGAGGTGCGCTGGCGCGGCCTGCGCGCGACCCAACTGACTGGCGGTGCCGCGCCGGTACGGCCCCTGACGCCGCCCACACCGGCCGAAGCCGTGCCGCGCGCCCGCTACGTCGCGTTCTTCGCCTCCGAGAGCCACCAGATCACGCCCGAGCTGCGCCTGCCCCGCAAGGCGCGCAA
Source organism: Variovorax sp. Root434 (assembly GCF_001426595.1). Lineage (NCBI taxonomy): Bacteria > Pseudomonadati > Pseudomonadota > Betaproteobacteria > Burkholderiales > Comamonadaceae > Variovorax > Variovorax sp. Root434. Next base: position 45,929 of record NZ_LMEK01000013.1, on the reverse strand, counting down.
CGCCCGGCCGCAGGGCCTGCTGACCTGGGCCATGGTCGAGGCGCTGTCGCGCAAGCCCGCCACCTGGCGCGACCTGTTCGACGGCGTGCTCGCGCTGTACCCGCCGGTCATCGACGAACTCGCGCAGCGCTTCCCCACGCGCGAGCTGCCGTCGCCCGTGGCCGAAGGCAACCTCGATGCGCCGCTGTTCGCCAACAGCGGCGCGCCCGCGTCCACGCGACCCGTGTGGCGCGCGCAGCGCAGCGGCGACAGCCTGGCCATCAAGGCCGGCCTGCTCGATGGCCTTGCGCAGCAGCAGGAGCTGCGTGTGATCGCGACGCTCGACGACGGCGCCGTGCGCAGCGCGCCGGCCACGGTGGCGCAGATCAAGCTCGGCGGCGCGTGGCTCGCTGTGCCCGCGGCGTTGAAGGACGTGTCGGGCAGCGCGTTCTGGAGCGTCACGCCGATGACGGAGCCGGCCGCCACCGCCTTGCGCGTGCGCGCCGACAAGCCCTTGCCCACCGGCCTCAGCCTCGACTATCCGGCGGCGATCCGCCTGACCGACGACGCTGCCACCGCCGACGTGCGCTGGACCGACCTCGGCGCCTCGGGACAGCGCCTCGAACTGCTCGCACCGCTCTTCGGCGCGAACGTCTCGACCGTGGTGCTGCCCGACACCGCCGCGCTGCGCCGCCGCCTGCAGGCCTTGGCGCAGCTCAAGTGGCTCTCGCAGCTGCAGGGCTACGGCAAGGACGGCCAGCTCGACGGCTTCGATGCCGCGCTGGAGGTGTGGAGCGGCGACCGCATGCTGCGCAGCGTTCCCGTCTCGCAGGCGGCCAACGCATTGCCCGCCGCGCGCACCGGGGAGCGCGTCCGCCTGACTGTGCGCAACACCAGCGGCCGCTCGCTCGACCTCGTCATCACCGGCATCGATGCGCGCGGCAACCTGCAGTCGGTCTACCCCGACGAGCTCGGCGAAACCAACCGATTCAAGCGCGGCACGACCGAGCAGCCCTCGGTCAAGCGCTTCGACCTGCCCTGGCTCGATGCCGCCGGCGATGCGCGCCTGCTGGTCATGGCCGTGCCCGCCACGCCCTACAGCGCGCCGCGCCTGTTCGGCGTGGGCTACGCGCAGGCCGATGTGTCGGAAGTGCGCGTGCGCGGCGGCCAGCCGCCGGCCGAGAGTGGCGAGCGGCAGGTGTTCGCGGCCCTGCTGCGCAGAAGCGCCGCTGCGGACGGCGGAGCCCGGCCATGAAGCCGGCGCATGCGATTTCGATTCATCCTTTTTCTTTCGCACCTCGGAGGTGATATGGCATTTCTCGACGACGGCTCCTGGAGCCCTGAAGACGCCCGGCAGTTCTACGACCTGATCGGCACCGGCTCCGCGGAAACCGACCTTGTCATGCTGATCGAGAACAAGGGCGCGCCCGTCGAAGCCGAACTCGACCGCTCCTTCGACGACGGCAAGGCGCGGCTGAACATCGGCGGCTACTACTGGTCGGTGCAGGTGCCCGAGTCGTCCAGCCAGAACCAGGTCGTGCCCAACAACCTGATCGTCGCGCGCCGCAGCGACGCGGCCACCGCCACGCTCGCCAGCCTGCTGCGCACGCAGGAGAAAGACCTGAAGGTCGTCATCAGCGCCTTCAAGGCCGGCGGCGACGAGCGCGCGCCCGATGCGCAATCGACCTTCGAGCTGGTGCTGGAGAACGCCCGCATCTGCAGGCTGGTGCTCAACTCCGGCGGCCACTGGGGCGTGCCCTCGGAGCTGGTCTCCATCAGCTACCGCACGGTGAAGGTCAAGTCGGCGCCGCAGAAGACCACCGGCTTGCGCGGCGCGGTGCGCGAATGCCAGTTCACCCGCGCCTGAACGCCGCCACATCCAGGAGCCGCACACCATGACGACCGCCGCCGAACTCCTCAAGGCCGCCGACCCGGCCGCCGCCCTCAAGGCCCTGAGCGACGACGTGCGCGCCAGCCCCGCAGACAGCAAGCACCGCGTCTTCATGGCGCAGCTGCTGTGCGTGCTCGGCCAATGGGAGCGCGCGCTCAACCAGCTCAGCGTGGCGGCCGAACTCGACGCGCTCGCCGTGCCCATGAAGCAGGTCTACGGCGAGGCCGTGCGCTGCGAGGGCCTGCGCGCCGAAGTGTTCGCCGGCACGCGCACGCCGATGATCTTCGGCCAGCCCGACGAATGGCTGGCGCTGCTCATCGAGTCGCTGCTGCGCCAGGGCCGCGGAGAAAGCGAGCTGGCCGAGGACCTGCGCCAGCGCGCCTTCGACGGTGCGCCCGCCATCAGCGGCACCATCGACGGCACGCCCTTCGAGTGGCTCGCCGATGCCGACATGCGCCTGGGGCCGGTGCTCGAAGCCTTCGTCAACGGCAAGTACTACTGGATTCCGTACGCGCGCCTCGCGCACATCAAGATCGAGCCGCCCGAGGACCTGCGCGACTGCGTGTGGATGCCCGCGCACCTGCAGTTCGAGAACGGCGGCGAAACGCTCGCGCTGATTCCCACGCGCTACGAAGGCACCGAGAAGACCGAGGACGGCGAGCTGCTTCTTGCGCGCAAGACCGAGTGGCGCGAACTGCGCCCCGAGGTCTGGGCCGGCCATGGCCAGCGCGTGCTCGGCAGCGACGCGGGCGAGTACGCGCTGATGGACGTGCGCGAGATACTGTTCACGCCCGAGGGCGGCGAGAGCAGCGCCGGTGGCTGAACTCACCGCGCAGGAGCGGCTGCAGCCTTCGCTGCTCGACCGCCTCGTCGACAACGCGCCCGACGAGAAGCGCGAGAGCGACGAGAAGCGCACGCTGACCAAGCAGGCGCTGCGCCAGGCCGTGCTGCGCGACCTCGGCTGGCTGTTCAACGCCACCGGCTACGGCCTTGCGATGGACGACAGGCAGTACCCGAATGCAGCGCGCTCGGTCATCAACTACGGATTGCCTATGCTGTCTGGCCAGTTCACCTCGTCGGTGCAGCGTGTCAGCATGGAACAGGCTTTGAAGAACGCAATCCTGCAGTTCGAGCCGCGCATTTTGTCCCGCACACTCGAAGTGGAACTCGTCATGGAAGGCCCGGCACTGGACTCCCACAACAGCATCGGCCTGCAGATCCGCGGCATGCTGTGGGCGCAGCCGGTACCGCTCGAGTTCCTGATGCGAAGCCGCGTAGATCTTGAAGAGGGCCGCATAGAGATCGTGGACATGGCGCAAAACCCAAGGTAAGTCCGACATGGACCCTCGGCTGCTGAGCCTGTACGAACAGGAACTGCGCTACTTCCGCGAAAGCTCTGCCGAGTTCGCACGCGCGTTCCCGAAGATCGCGCATCGACTTGGCATCGAGGGCCAGGAGGTGGCCGACCCTTACGTGGAGCGGCTCATCGAGGCCACCGCGTTCCTGTCGGCGCGCGTGGGCCTCAAGCTCGACGCCGAGTACCCGCGCTTCACGGGCCACCTGCTCGACATCGTCTATCCACACTTCCTCGCGCCGACGCCGGCGATGGTGATCGTGTCCTTCGTGCCTGACCCCGATGACGCGAACCTCGCGACCGGCCCGAGCCTGCCGCGCGGCAGCGGCCTGCGTGCGCGGCAGGCCGTGGGGCAGAACACGCATTGCGAATTCCGCACGGCCAGCGCGCTGCGCGTGTGGCCCATCGAGGTGCAGCGTGCGCAGTACTTCACCTACGCCCCCGACCTGCCGCTCAACACGCACCCGCAGTCGCGCGCCATCCGCGGCGGCCTGCGCATCGCGCTGCGCGCCACGGCCGGCCTGAACTTCAGCCAGATCGCGCTCGACGACCTCGTGCTGCATTTCGGAGGCGCCGAAGACGTGGCCTGGCAGCTGCACGAATGCGCGCTGGGCCAGCCCGTCGGCGTGCTGGTGCGGCCGCTGGCACCGAGCGGTGCCTTGCAGGGCGCGGCGCAGAGCCTGCCCGCCAGCGCCATCGGCGCGGTCGGCTTTGAGGACGACGAGGCGCTGCTGCCCGCCACCGCCACCGGCTTCTCGGGCTTTCGCCTGCTGCAGGAGTACTTCGCGTTTGCGCAGCGCTTCCAGTTCGTACGCATCGGCGGGCTCGAGGCGCTGCTGGCCACGATGCCGGTGACCGATGTCGAGATCGTGCTGCTGTTCTCGCGCGGCGACGCGGCGCTCGAAAAGCTCGTGAGTGCCGACAACGTGCAGCTGCATTGCGTGCCCGCCGTCAACCTGTTCACCAAGCGGCTCGACCGCGTGGCCATGACCGAGGGCGTGAGCCAGTTCCACCTGGTGCCCGACCGCACGCGGCCGCAGGACTTCGAGGTGCACACCGTCACCGAGGTCATCGGCCACGGCGCGCCCGGTGCCGATGCGGCGGCGGTCGAGCAGCCGTTCCGGCCCTTCTACTCGGCCTTCCACGGCAGCCGCACGAGCCATCCGGCCTACTTCACCACCACGCGCGAGCCGCGCATGCTGTCGGTGCGCCAGCGCACCGAGGGCAACCGCAGCAGCCACATCGGCTCCGAGGTCTACATGCAGATCGTCGATCCGCAGCAGGCGCCGTATGCGGCCACGCTGCGGCAGCTGGCGGTGACCGCGCTGTGCACCAACCGCGACCTGCCGCTGCTCATGCCGCTGGGCCGCGAGAACGACTTCGACTGCGTCGACTCCTTCCCCGTGCAGCGCGTGCGCATGGTGCGCGGGCCGTCGCGGCCGGTGTCGCCGGTGGTGAGCCAGGGGCTGGGGTGGCGCGTGGTCGATCACCTCGCGCTCAACTACCTGTCGCTGTCCGACAGCACGCCGGAGCAGGGCGCCGCTGCGCTGCGCGAGACGCTGATGCTCTACGCCGTGCATGCCGACGAGATGCGCCAGGGCCAGGTGCGCGGGCTGCTGTCGGTGAAGTGCAAGCCCGTCGCGCGCAGGCTGCCGCTCAAGGGCCCGATCGCCTTCGGGCGCGGACTCGAAGTGACGCTCGAAGTCGACAAGGACGCCTTCCACGGCCACAGCGCGTTCCTGTTCGGCGCCGTGCTTGCACGCTTCCTGTCGCGCCACGTGGAGGTGAATCATTTCGTCGAGACCGTGCTGCGCATCGCGGGCAAGGGCGAGACCATGCGCTGGAGGCCGCTGTGCGGGACGCGCCAGATTCTGTGAACGCGCGGGTCGATGCCGCACTGCGCGAGTGGTCGGCGCAGCCGTGGGCCTTCGACTATTTCGCGGTGATGCGCCGGCTGGAGTCGGTCGCGAAGACCACGCCGCGCTGGGGCCGTGCCTTGCTGCCGAGCGCCGAGCCTGTGCGCGTGGGGCAAGAACCTTCGCTGTCGTTCGCGCCCGCGAGCTTCAGCCGCTTCGAGCCTGCCACCGCGCATTCGCCGCCGCGCCTGCGCCAGCAGTTCTTCGGCTACATCGGCCCCAACGGCCCGCTGCCGGTGCACCTGAGCGACTTCATCCGCGAGCGCAGCCTGAACCATGGCGACCCGACGTGGCTGGCTTTTCTCGACAGCTTCTCGCACCGCTTCTCGCTGCACTTCTATCGCGCCTGGGCGCAGTCGCGGCCTGCCGTGGCGCTCGACCGGCCGGGCGAGGACCGCTTCCGCCTGCAGATCGGCGCGCTGATCGGCATCGGCACGCCGGGCCGCGTGGACCGCGACGAGATCCATGACGACGCGCGCCTGCATTTCTCGGGCTGGCTCGCGCGCCGCGTGCACAACGTGGAGGGCGTGGAGTCGGTGCTGTGCAGCTACTTCGGCGTGCCCGTGAAGCTGGAGCGCTGGGTTGGCCACTGGATGAGCCTGCCGGCCGGAGAGCTCACGCGGCTGGGGCAGGGCGAGAGCTCGCGCTCGATGGGCATGGGCGCCATGCTCGGCACCCGTGCCTGGGACCGCCAGCACCGCGTGCGCCTGCACCTGGGGCCGCTCACGCTCGACCAGTACCGCATGTTCCTGCCGATCGGCAACGCACGGCCCGTGCTGCAGCGCTGGATACAGCAACTGCTGGGCGACGAGCTGGAGTGGGACGCCGAACTCGTGCTCGAAAAGGCACAGGTGCCGCTCACGCGCCTCGGCGATGCGAAGGGCAACGGACCGCGCCTGGGCTGGGTCTCGTGGCTCGGGCAGCGCACACGTTCGCGCGACGCGGCGGACGTGCGCATCGGCAGCCAGCCTTTCAATCAACCCATCTTCATTCGTTCAGAAGAGATACGGAGTCCCTCATGAGTGAAATCAGCCGCACCGCCCTTTTCGGCAAGCTCAACTCGCTGGCCTACAAGGCCATCGAGGGCGCCACCGTGTTCTGCAAGATGCGGGGCAATCCGTACGTGGAGCTGGAGCACTGGTTCGCCCAGCTGCTGCAAGTGCAGGACTCCGACCTGCACCGCGTGATCCAGCACTACGGGCTCGATGTGTCGGTCATCGCGAAAGACATGACCACCGCGCTCGACCGCCTGCCGCGCGGTGCCACCGCCATCAGCGACTTTTCGCCGCACATCGAGAACGCCATCGAGCGCGCATGGACCTACGCCACGCTGCAGTTCGGCGAGGCGCAGGTGCGCACCGGCTACATCCTGGTCGGCATGCTGAAGACGCAGAGCCTGCGCAACCCACTGTTCGGCTTGTCGAAGCAGTTCGAGAAGGTCAAGGTCGAGGACCTGGCCGACAACTTCACCAAGATCTGCGACGCCTCAACCGAGGCGCAGATGCGCGCGCAGGACGGAACCGGCATGGGCAGCGGCGCGCCGGGCGAAGACTCCGGCGCAATGGCGCCGGCCGCCATGGGCAAGGGCGATGCGCTGAAGAAGTTCGCGGTCGACCTCACCGAGAAGGCCAAGAAAGGCGAGATGGACCCGGTGACCGGGCGCGACGAGGAGATCCGCCAGATCGTCGACATCCTCATGCGCCGCCGCCAGAACAACCCGCTGCTCACCGGCGAGGCCGGCGTCGGCAAGACGGCCGTGGTCGAAGGCTTCGCGCAGCGCCTCGCGCGCGGCGACGTGCCGCCGCAGCTGAAGGACGTGAAGCTGCTCACGCTCGACATCGGCCTGCTGCAGGCCGGCGCCAGCATGAAGGGCGAGTTCGAGCAGCGCCTGCGGCAGGTGATCGACGAGGTGCAGAGCTCGCCCACGCCCATCATCCTGTTCATCGACGAGATCCACACGCTAGTGGGCGCGGGCGGCGCGGCCGGCACCGGCGACGCAGCCAACCTGCTGAAGCCCGCATTGGCGCGCGGCAACCTGCGCACCATCGGCGCCACGACGTGGGCCGAGTACAAGAAGTACATCGAGAAAGATCCGGCGCTCACCCGCCGCTTCCAGGTGGTGCAGGTGCCCGAGCCCGACGAGACCAAGGCGATCCTGATGCTGCGTGGCGTGGCCAGCGTGCTCGAGAAGCACCACCGCGTGCAGCTGCTCGACGAGGCCATCGAGGCGGCGGTGAAGCTGAGCCACCGCTACATTCCCGCGCGCCAGCTGCCCGACAAGGCCGTGAGCCTGCTCGACACCGCCTGCGCGCGCGTGGCCGTGTCGCAGCACGCGACGCCGCCCGAGGTGGAAGACTGCATGCGGCGCATCGAGGGGCTCACGGTCGAGCAGGAAATCATCGGACGCGAGGAGGCCATCGGCATCGATGTGACCAAGCGCGCGGCGCAGGTAGCGGCGCTGCTCGACGAATCGAAGACCCAGCTCGAAGGGCTCAATGCGCGGTGGAAGGAAGAGAAGGGGCTGGTCGACCGGCTGCTCGAACTGCGCGCCAAGCTGCGGGCGGGGAACAAGCCGGTCGATGCGCCGGCCGGCGGCGATGCCAAGGCCGACGTGCCCCCACCCCAACCCTCCTCCAGCGGGGGAGGGAGCGAAGACAGGGCGGCGCTGCTGGAAGAACTGCACACGCTGCAGGCCAAGATCCACGTGGTGCAGGGCGAGTCGCCGCTCATCCTGCCCTCGGTCGACGAGCAGGCGGTGGCCTCGGTCGTCGCCGACTGGACCGGCATTCCCGTCGGCCGCATGGTCAAGAACGAAGTCGAAGCGGTGCTCAAGCTCGCCGACACGCTCAACCAGCGCGTCATCGGCCAGAAGCACGGCCTGGAGATGATCGCGCGCCGCATCCAGACCTCGCGCGCGCGGCTCGACAACCCGCAGAAGCCCATCGGCGTGTTCATGCTCTGCGGTACATCGGGCGTGGGCAAGACCGAGACCGCGCTCGCGCTGGCCGAGGCGCTCTACGGCGGCGAGCAGAACATCATCACCATCAACATGAGCGAGTTCCAGGAGGCGCACACGGTCTCCACGCTCAAGGGCGCGCCGCCGGGCTACGTGGGTTACGGCGAGGGCGGCATCCTGACCGAGGCCGTGCGCCGCCGGCCGTACAGCGTGGTGCTGCTCGACGAAGTGGAGAAGGCCCACCCCGACGTGCACGAGATCTTCTTCCAGGTGTTCGACAAGGGATGGATGGAAGACGGCGAGGGCCGCATGATCGATTTCAAGAACACGATCATCCTGCTCACTACCAACGCGGGAAGCGAGCTAGTGATGAGCATGTGCCGCGACCCCGAGCTGCTGCCGGACTCCAACGCACTGGCCGATGCACTCAAGGCGCCGCTGATGAAGGTGTTCCCGCCCGCGCTGCTGGGCCGCATCGTCACCATTCCCTACTACCCGCTGTCGCCCGAGATGATGAAGAAGATCGTGCGGTTGCAGCTGGGCCGCATCAAGAAGCGCGTGGAGACCAACCACGGCGTGCCCTTCGAGTACAGCGACGCGGTGGTCGAGCAGGTGGTCGCGCGCTGCCAGGACCCGGAATCGGGCGGGCGCGTGATCGACGCGATCCTGACGAACACCGTGCTGCCGACGATTTCGGTCGAGTACCTGCAACGGCTGGCGTCGGGTGGGGAGATCCGCCGGGTGGCGCTCGACGTGAAGGACGCCGACTTTACCTACGCCTTCGACTGATCAATCGGCTCACCGACTGACCGACAAGCCTCCACCTCAAGAGAAAAAGATGGCCGACCACGAGTTCCGCATCGAGAGCGATTCACCCGCCAAGGACGACCTGATGTTCTGGCGCATCGTGGGGCACGAGGCGCTGGCGCGCCCGTCGGCCTACGAGCTCACGGTGATCTCGACGAACAAGGCCATCGATGCCAAGGACATCCTCGGGCATGCCTTCGACGTGGTGATCGAGTTCAAGGATGCCGACGGCGGCACGCACGAGCGCCACTGCCAGGGCCATGCGGTGCGCTTCGTGCGCGCGGGCCACATGGGGCGGCACTACGAATACCGCATCGCGCTGCGCTCCTGGTTCTGGCTGCTCACCAAGCGCGCCAACTCCCGCATCCTGCAGGAGAAGAAGGTGCTCGAAGTGCTCGACGCGGTGTTCGAGGACAGCCCCATCAAGCGCTTCAAGAAGACCAAGGCCGACAATGTGATCGGCAACCACAATCCGCGCCGCTACTGCGTGCAGCACCAGGAAAGCGATTACCAATTCCTGTCGCGCCTGTTAGAAGACGAAGGCATCTACTACTGGTTCGACGCGCACGACGCGCCCGGCACCATGCACATATCGGACGCCAGCGACATGGCGCACGACAAGCTGCCCGCCGCCGACACCTTGCGCCACATGGCGACCAACGCCGCCGAGCCGCGCTTCAACGAGATCTCGCGCTGGGTGAGCGGGCGCCAGTTCGACACCGGCAAGCACGCCTCGCGCGACAGCGATTTCAAGGCGATCAAGAAGAAGCTGGGCGCGGACATCGATGCATCGGACGACCACGAACTCGCGAGCCTGGAGCTCTTCGAGTTCCCGGGCGGCTACTTCAGCGGCGACGATGCCGAGACCCGGGCCAAGCTGCGCGGCGACGAACTCAGTGCGCGCCGCGACCGCCACTGGGCCGTGACGCCATGGCCCGACGTCACGGCCGGGCGCGGCTTCAAGTACGAGGGCGACCCCGACGGCACCCGCAACGGCGACTACATCATCGCGGCCTGCACCTTCGTCGCCAGCCATCGCGGCTACGAGGGCGTGAGCGGCAACACCCTGGCGCAGCCCGTGCACGCCGCGCTGGCCGACGTGCTGCGCGACGACGCGGTGAACGCCGACACGCTGCCCGTGCTGGAAGAGATCATCGCGGCCACGCCCGCGCTCTCGGCCGCGCAGACCGGCAGCAGCATCTTCCTGCTCACCGTGATGCCGGTCGAGCGCCTGTTTCGCACGCCGCGCCTCACGCCGCGCGTGACCATGCCGGGCCCGCAGACCGCCATCGTCGTCGGGCCCAAGGGCGACGAGCTGCATGTGGACGACCACGGCCGCGTGAAGGTGCACTTTCATTGGGACCGCTACGACGAGAGCAACGAGAAGTCGACCTGCTGGGTGCGCGTGTCGCAGCCCTGGGGCGGCAAGGGCTGGGGCGGCTACTTCATTCCGCGCATCGGCCAGGAGGTGATCGTCGACTTTCTCAATGGCGATCCCGACAGGCCCATCATCGTCGGCCGCGTCTACAACGACGACCAGCCCATTCCCTACAAGTCGCCCACGCAGAGCGGCTTCAAGACCCGTTCCACGCCCGGCGGCGGTTCGTCGAACTACAACGAGATCATGTTCGAGGACAAGAAGGGCGAGGAGAACATCAACATCCACGCCGAGCTGGACATGAGCCGCAGCGTGGAGCGCGACGATTCCACCACCATCGACCGCGACCAGAGCGTCACCGTCAAGCGCGACCAGACCAACCACGTGGACCGCGACCGCAAGAGCACGGTGACGCGCAACGACACCAACATGGTGGCGGTCGATCAGAAGAACACGGTCAAGGGAAAGCAGAACAACCAGGTGGTGGGCGACCGCACCACCTTCGTCGACAGCAACGACACGCTGACCGTCACCGGCACCCGCACCACCGACGTGACCGGTGCCCGCACCGACACCTCGCGCGCGGGGGAGACCCGCAACGTGATCGGCAACCAGACCATCACGGTGAGCGGCAACCTCACCTACAAGGCGGCGAAGATGAGCTTCGAGGCCGCGCACATCGACTGGATGGTGACGGGGGCGAGTTCCAAGTACATCACTGTGCCCAGCGGTCCTCTCGCCTTGATGGCCAACAAGATCAAGCTGATGGGCAATACCGGCATCGAAATGATGGCGGCGGGCAACATCGACCAGACGGCGGTGGGGTCCAACACCACCATCCTCGGGCCCAACACCAGCGGCTACATCGGCAACAACTCCGAGGCGAACCTGGGCATCACCAGTTCCACCTTCATGGGGATGAGCATCGAGAATTCGGTGTCGCTGGCGATGAGCAACTTTGTCGGTGTGGCCATCGAGAACACGCTTGCCGTCAAGCTCATCAACTGTGCGGCGCCGGAGATCAAGGCGGTGTCCACTGCTGACGTGGACTTGACGCCGCTGAAGGTCATCACCCCTGGGGGCGGTGGCGGCGGCGCCGGCGCCGCCGCGGTTGCCGGCGTCATCGGCCTGGCGGCGGGCGTGGGCACAGCGATCAAGGGCATCGGCGACACACTGAAGCAGTACGCTGATGCGGCCGATGCGTTGACGACTGCTTCCGAAGAAGCCGCGCAGGCCGGTCTGCCGGGGCTTGCGGGCCGGCTCTCCACGCTCGCGAGAATCACACGCGATCGCCGCTCGCAGGGCGTCGCGGCGGCGGGCACCGCTGCCATCGGCATCTTCATGCCTCCGGCGATTCCTCTTTTTCTGGCCATGGGCGCGGGAGCGGCTGCATCCATGGCGACGGATGACGCTGGGGCCGCAGCGCTCGGTGACGACAGGTCCACCAACGCCGACGGTTCGTCCGCCAGTTCGAGCGCCTACGGGGAGCGTGCAACCCCCTGGACGCCGCCCACTGGCTCGGGGTCGGGCTCTGGCGGCTCCGGCTCCGGCGGCGGTTCCTAGGCGCAGCGGCAGACGATCATGCAGGTCCTCAAACCCCAGGCGCTCGGCCTGTCGACGCGCCCCATCGAGTTTCGCAAGCGCTTCGGCCTCAGCATCAGCGCCTGCCTGCACTTGCCGTTCGCGCAAGGCGAGCACGGCACGCTGTGGGCGGAGCAGTCGATGTGGTCTTTCCTGGCGAAAGAAATGGCTCAGCCGTTGATTGACGAGGGTGTGGCCAAGCTCACACCGGAGTTCCTGGTGCACGGCAAGGCGTTTCCTCCTCCGGATCGATCGGCCGGCTGCGCGGTGCGCGCCCGCTTCGGCACGCGAGAGAAGACCTTGCTGGTGCTGGGAGACCGCTACTGGGATGGCTCCGCTCCGAGCGAGGCCAGACCCTTCGAGGAGATGCCGCTGGATTGGTCAAGGGCCTATGGCGGGCCGGACTTTCCCCTCAACACCGGCGGCCGCGGCAGAGAGAGGTCGGACGGCACGGCCTGGTTGCCCAACATCGAATTGCCGCACGACCGCCTGCTGCGCCCCGACCAGGCCGTCGCACCGGCCGGCATGGGTGCGCTGGACGTGATGCACCCCCAGCGCGTGCAATACCGCGGCACCTACGATGCCGACTATCTGAAGCTGCATGCGCCGGGGTTCGCACCCGACACCGACTGGCGCTATTTCAACCTGGCACCGTCCGACCAGTGGATGGACTCCGCACTCGCTGGCGACGAGTCGTTCTCGTTCGAGAACATGCACCCGCAAAAGCGCCTGATCGAAGGCCGCTTGCCGGGCATGCGCGCACGCGTTTTCGTCGGCTACAGGATGGCGGTCGGCGAGCCCAAGGTGCGCGAGGTGCCGCTGCGGCTGACGACGGTGTGGTTCTTTCCGCATGCCGAGCGCTGCATCGCGATCTTCCAGGGGCTGGCCGAGGTCGGAACCGACGACGGCTCCGACGTGGTGAGCCTCATGGGTGCGGTCGAACGCATCGGCCAGCGTCGCTCCGATGCGTACTATCTCGCCGCCGCCGCGAAACGTGCCGATCCGAAGATGGGGCCCATCTACTCGATCGTTGACAGCGACCTGCTGCCGGAAGGAGTGAGCACGCTCGACCCTGATGTGGAGGCCGCGAAGGCACCCTTCGAATTGCAAGGCCTGCAGGCCGAAGCGCAATACCACCGCGCCGAGATGGAAGTGGCGCTCGCCCGCGAGAAAGCCGTTGCCATGGGCAAGGACCCGGATGCGCTGGGTATCCGGATGCCCGAGCGCGAGAAGGTTCCGGTAGGCGACGAGCTGCCGGCCTATCTGGAAAAGAAGATGAAGGAGGCCGAGGCCCAGCGGTGGGCGGCGATCGAGACTGTGGTCACGACGATCGAACGGGCCCTGGCGATGACGCAGGAGCAGAAGATCGACCTCGAGAACCTGCAGCACCGGGGCCCGCCGAAGTATGACCCCGACAAGCACATGGCCGAGATGCGCGCGCAGGCGGCCGCAGGTACCCGGCCGCTCGATCTGTCGCCGGTCTTTCCCAGGTTGTGCCAGATCGAGGACGCGCATCGCGCCGGCTACCTCCAGGCCGCGCACATGCAACTGCCGGCCTTCGCGATGCCGAAGGACGAGGCGGCGAAACTGCGCGCAGAGATGGCGCGCGCCGGCGCGGCCAGCATCAAGTTCTTCGCGGGCATCGACTTCACGGGGGCCGATCTTTCGGGCCTGGACCTGAGGGACGTGAACCTGGAGGGCGCGTGGCTGGAAAGCGCGAACCTCGCCAATGCCAATCTCTCGGGCGCCAACCTTGCGGGCGCGGTGCTGGCGCATGCGAACCTGGAGGGCGTGATCGCCATCGGCACGAAGTTCGGCAAGGCCAACCTCGGCAAGGCCCGGCTCGCGGGTGGTGTCTTCGACGACGCCGACTTCACTGATGCAACGCTCATGCACTGCGCATTCGCCGGAACGCAGATGCGGCGCGCGATATTCGCCAAGGCCAATCTGCTGGAGACCACGTGGGGCGATGCCGACTGGACAGGCGCAGACCTGAGCAGGCAGGTCTTCTACAAGCTGGACCTGAAGGGCATGCGCTGGCCGGAGGCCAACCTGTGCGGCTGCAGCTTCATCGAGTCGGACCTCTCGGGTGTCGACATGCATGCCGCGAAGATCGAGAACGCGACCTTCGTCACCAGCAGGCTCGACGGCGCGAAGCTGATGGCGGCGCAATGCTCCGGGACCGTGGCGGTCAAGGGAAGCAGCCTGGCCGGCGCGGATATGAGCCAGGCCGATCTGCGCAACTTCAATTTTGGCGCTTCCGATGCGCGCGGCGCCAAGCTGATCCGCGCGGTGCTCGATGGCGCCAACCTCTGCGAGGCACAGCTCGAGGGAGCCGACCTGAGGCTTGCCAGCGCCAAGGGTGCGCTGATGCGCAAGACCATCTGCGCCAATGCGCTGCTGTCGGGCGTGAACTTCAGCGACGCGATCTTTCAGTCGGCGGATCTGCGGGGGGCCGACTTGCGGCGCAGCAATCTCTTCGGGGCCGACCTCGGCCGGGTGCGGCTGGACGGGTCGACGAGCTTCGATGGCGCATTGCTCAAACGGGCGCGCACATGGCCTCGACTCACGGCGCAACAGCAGGCGGCGGCATGAGTCCGGGTCTTCTTGCCATTGCCGTCAGCGTCGGGGAAACGCTGGAAGGGCTCGACCTGAGCAAAGGGCGCTATGCCGGGTTGCCGCTGGGTGGCGGGATCTTCTCGCAGGTCAATTTCGCCGAAGCGGATCTGCGCGGCGCGGACCTGCGCGAGACGGTATTCAATGTGTGCGACCTGCGTGGCGCCATCGCATCCGGCGCCAACCTGCGCAAGGCCGTCTTCAACCGCTGCAAGCTCGATCACGTGGACCTGCGCGAGGCCAACCTGCACGGTGCCGTGTTCGCGGAGTGCGACCTGACGCATGCGCAGATGGCGCAGTCGTCGATGACGATGGCCACGGTGACCCGCTGCAGGCTGGACCATGCCGTGCTGCGCGGCGTGCCGCTCGACTCCGCGGTGATCAGCCAGTCGGTGCTGCTCGACGTATGCGCCGACGACACCAGCTGGCAATACACCACCGTCAACGAATGCGATCTCTCGCACCTGACGTGGACCGGCGCACGCATGCTGCGCAATGTGTTCTTTAAGACCTCGCTGAAGGGCATGTCGTTTGCCGGGCTGGACCTGAACGGCTGCCAGTTCTCGTCCGCCGACCTGAGCGGGGCCGACTTCAGCGGCGTCACGCTGCAGCAGTGCAACTTCCAGGGCGCGACGCTCGATGGCGCGAAGTTCGCGAAGGCCGTCGCGCCGTCGGCGATCTTCTGCGCGGCCACCGGGAAGGCTGCCGACTTCTCCGGCGCAAGGCTGCGGCAGGCGCTCTTCACCGGTGCCGTTTTGCCGCAGGCCAACTTCACAGGCTGCGATCTGTACCAGACCCATTTCGCGGGCGCGAAAGTGCAGGGCGCCAACTTCAGCGGCGCCGAGCTCACGTACGCCGACTTCCGCCACGCCGATCTCGCCACGGCCGACCTGCGCCGCGCCACCATGCTGCGCACCGTGCTGCATGCCGCCATCACCGAAGACGCACAGATGACCGACCGCGCCCGCGCGCTAGAGACCGACCCGGAGCTGTCGGAATCGGAGCGCTGGCAGCCGCTGGTCGCCTGACATGACGAACACAGAGGGAACCACCATCATGAACAACGAAACCTCAATGCCGACGAAAGCGCGCACCGGCAGGAAGAGCCAGGCCGCGAAGGCCATTCCCGGCGAATGGTGCGTGGGCATTCTCGGAACCGATGCGAAAGGCCGACAGGTCGTTGCCAGCGGCGATCTGAAACTGCGCGCACGCCGCGCAGCGAGCTGCCTGCTGGAGCCGGCGGCGGGCGACAGCGTGGCCTGCCTGCGCATCGCGCCCGATGAGGTGTGGATCATGGCCGTGCTGCTGCGGGAAGAGGGCACGGCCAATGTCCTGAGCTGTGAGGGCGGCACCGGCATGCGCATCGCTGCCGAGGGCGGACGCATCGAACTGGCAGCCGAAGAGCTCGACATCGCCACCCAGCGCACGCGCCTGGCCACCGACAGCGCCGACGTCGTCGGCCGCCAGCTCAGCGTGGTCGGCACCAGCCTCAAGCTCGTCGGCTCGGTGCTTTCGTCGGTGATGGACCGCGTGCAGCACTTCAGCAGGCACTACCTGCGCACCACCGACGGCATCGACCGGGTAGCGGCGACGCATGTGGAGTGCGAGGCGAAGCAACTCATGCGTCTCGAAGGCGAGCACACGCTGATCAACGGTCGCGAGTTGGTCAAGGCGCGCGGCGCTCAGATCCACTTCGGCTGAGGCGTCGAAGGAACGAACAGGGAGAACAGGCAATGTTCGCCAACTGCCAGCTGATGGGCACGGACATGGGCTTTCCCGATGTCTGCATCACGCCCGCCGCGCCGTCGCCGATTCCGGTGCCGTACCCGAACATCGCCATGGGCCCCATGGCGATTCCGAACTGCCCCTCGATCCTCATCATGGGCGGGCCGGCCCACAACCTCGGCACCACCATTCCGATGACCAACGGCGACAACTCCGGCGTGCTGCTGGGCGTGGCCTCGGGCACGGTGATGGGGCCGAGCCGCCATCTCACCGGGGCTTTCACGGTGCTGTTGATGGGCATGCCCGCATCGCGGCTCACCAGCGTGTCGCTGCAGAACAGCACGAACTGCCCGGGTGTGCGCACGGTGCCGAGCCAGACGCTGGTGTTGTTGCTGGCGCCGTAGCGCGCATTGCCGATGCCTGGGCGGCGCCCCATGGCGCCGCCTGTACAGAACAAGGGAGCAGCCATCCATGGCAGACAAGGAGTTCCGCATCGAGAGCGACTCGCCCGTCAAGGACGAGCTCATGTTCTGGCGCATCGTGGGTCACGAGGCACTGGCACGCCCCTCGATCTACGAGCTCACGGTGCTGTCGGAGAACAAGGCTATCGACGCGAAGGACGTTCTCGGGCGGGCCTTCGACGTCGTCATCGGCTTCGAGGACGCCGATGGCGCCAGACATGAGCGGCACTGCCAGGGCCATGCGGTGCGCTTCGTGCGTGCGGGCCATGCGGGCCGGTACTTCGAATACCGCTTCACCCTGCGCTCCTGGTTCTGGCTGCTCACCAAGCGCGGCAACTCGCGCATCCTGCAGGAGAAGCCCGTGCTCGACGTGCTCGATGCGGTGTTCGAGGACAGCCCGATCAAGCGCTTCAAGAAGACCAGGTCTGACAACGTCGTGGGCACCCACAAGCCGCGCCGGTATTGCGTGCAGCACCAGGAGAGCGACTACCAGTTCCTATCGCGGCTGCTGGAAGACGAAGGTATCTATTACTGGTTCGATGCGCACGACGCCCCCGGCACCATGCACCTTTCGGATGCCAGCGACATGGCGCACGACAAGCTGCCCGCCGCGGACACCCTGCGCTACGTGTCGAGCGACGCCGCCGAAGCGCGCTTCAACGAGATCTCGCGCTGGGTGAGCGAGCGGCAGTTCGACACCGGCAAGTACGCGTCCACCGACAGCGACTTCAAGGCCATCAAGAAGAAGCTCGAGGCGGCCGGAGGCACGCCCGACAAGCACGAGCTGGCCGAGTTCGAGGCCTTCGAGTTCGCGGGCAGCTATTTCACGGGCGGCGATGCCGACGACAAGGGCAAGCTGCGCGGCGAAGAGATCGGCGCGCGCCGCCAGCGCCACTGGGCGCTCACGCCCTGGCCCGACGTGGCCGCGGGCCGCAGCTTCAAGTTCGAGAACGACCCCGACGGCACGCGCGACAGCGACTATGTGATCGCTGCCTGCACCTTCGTCGTGACCCACCCGGGCTACGAAGGCGCCGACATCGAGGCACTGCCCGCTTCGCCCATGCAGCTGCTGCGCGAAGCGCTCGCCGACGATGCCGTGTTGGCCGACACGCTTGCGGCCTTCGAGGCGGTCGCCGCGCGCATGCCCTCGCTCGATGCGAGCCGCCCGGGCATCAGCGCCTTCCTGTTGACTGTGTTCCCGGTCGACATGCCTTTCCGCCCGCCACGGCTGACGCCGCGCGTGGTGATGCCGGGGCCGCAATCGGCCATCGTCGTGGGCCCGTCGGGCGAGGAGATCCACGCGGATGACTTCGGCCGCGTGAAGGTGCACTTCCACTGGGACCGCTACGACAAGAGCAACGAGAAGTCGACCTGCTGGGTGCGCGTGTCGCAACCGTGGGCCGGCAAGGGCTGGGGCGGGTACTTCTGCCCACGCATCGGCCAGGAGGTGATCGTCGATTTCTTGAACGGCGACCCCGACCGCCCGCTGATCGTGGGCCGCGTCTACAACGACGACCAGCCAATTCCTTTCGGCTCGCACACCCAAAGCGGTTTTCGCACGCGCTCCACGCCCAAGGGCAGCGCGGCCAACTGCAACGAGTTCCGCTTCGAGGACAAGAAGGGCGCGGAGCAGGTGTACCTGCATGCAGAGAAGAACCAGGACATCGAGGTCGAGAACGACGAGACGCATTGGGTCGGCCACGACCGCACCAAGACCATCGACCACGACGAGACCACGCACGTGAAGCACGACCGCACGGAGACAGTCGACAACAACGAAACCATCACCGTGCACGGGCAGCGCACGGAAACGGTGGACAAGAACGAGACCATCACGATCCACCAGAACCGCACGGAGACGGTGGACCTGAACGAGACGATCTCCATCGGCCAGAACCGCGCGATCACGGTCGGTGCGAGCGAGACGGCCACGGTGGCGCTGCAGCGCACGCACACGGTGGGGATCAACGAGACCATCACCGTCGGGGCGGCGCAGGAGATCACGGTGGGGGCGATGCAGGCCATCACCGTGGGGGCGAGCCAGACCGTCACGGTCGGCGCGAACCAGTCGAGCACGATCGGAGCGAACCGGTCGGTGGATGTGGGGGCCAACCTGTCGACCAACGTGGGCGCGGACGAGTTGCGCAGCGTGGGCGCGGGGCGGACCGCCAGTGTGGCCAAGGACGATTCGCTGTCCGTGGGCAAGAACCTCGTCATCAGTGCGGGCGACTCCGTCTCCATCACCACCGGCAGCGCCAGCATCACGATGAAGAAGGATGGAACCATCGTGATCAAGGGCAAAGACATCACGATCGACGCCTCTGGAAAGATCAACGCGAAGGCGAGCAGCGATATCGTGATGAAGGGGTCAAAGATTCTGCAGAACTGAATTCATTCAAGGAGCCTGACCATGAGCGGGAGAGATCTGATCGAGACCGGACTGGAGGAGGCCTTGGCCATCGCGCCATCGAACTCCGTGGCGACGGGAGAACTGATCGCCATGACCGACGAGGGGCGCACGCCGCTCGTGATGTTCCCGGGGCAGCCCGGTACCGCGGCCCTGCGCGCGCGCAGTGTGGTCGACCTGCATGGCGCGCACATCGGACGGTGCGTGGTGCTGATGTTCGAGCAGGCCGATCCGCGCCGTCCGATCGTGATGGGCGTGCTGCGCGGGGATGAGGGCTGGCCGCTGGCGAGCAAGCCGGCGCAAGTGGAGATCGACGCCGATGGGGAGCGGTTGATCCTGAACGCGCGGGAGCAGATGGTGCTGCGCTGCGGCAAGGCCAGCATCACGCTGACACGCAGCGGCAAGGTGTTGATCCAGGGAAGCTACGTGCTGAGCCGGTCGACCGGCGTCAACCGGGTCAAGGGCGGTGCGGTGCAGATCAACTGAGCGGGAGATGCCGCGATGGAAATCATCAACGCCACCGGGATGACGGCCGGTTACACCATGGGTGTCGAGCCGACGGGCCGCGAGTTGCTCGTCGTCGTCGTAAAGGGAACCTTTGCCATTCCGACCGATGGCGGCACGGCGCACCTCCATGCGACGCAGCTGCCGTTGATCACGGCCGATACCTTCACCGGGGCGCCGGGTTACTCGGCGCCAGCGGAAGAAGTCGACTTCGCGCCTCGCAAGCTCCGGTGCGACGTGCTGGTGTCGGGCAGCGCGCATGCGCCGCACGGCGAGCCAGTGCAGCGGGTGCCGGTCGGGGTGCGTCTGGGGCACTGGAAGAAGGTGTTCTCGGTCGTGGGCGACCGCCACTGGGACGCCGGACTGTCGGGCGTGCGTGCATCCCCGCCGCAGTCTTTCTTGACGCAACCGATTTCGTACGACCTGGCGTTCGGCGGCGTCGACGAGCGCCACGAAGATCCGGCCCGGCACGCGGCTTACATGGCCAACCCGGTGGGGCGCGGGTGGCATTGCAACCTGCAGGCCAAGTTCGTGGACGGAGCGCCGTTGCCGAACACGGAGGAGCTCGACCGCCCGGTCGATGCGCCCGACGGTGTTTTTGCTCCGATGGCGTTCGGACCGCTCGGAAGGGGATGGGCAGGCCGGCTGCCCTATGCCGGAACCTATGACCAGGACTGGATCGACAACATCTTTCCGTTCCTGCCGGCCGACTTCCGGGATGACTACTACCAGGCGGCACCGCCGGACCAGCAGATCGATTTCCCGTTGGGCGGGGAAGAACTGGCGCTCGCCAACCTGACACCCGAAGGCCACACGAGATTCAGATTGCCATCGCGCGACGTGCCGGTCACGTTCTTCCGGCGCAAAGGCGGGCACGAAGAGACGCGTGCTGTCCTCGACACCATCGCGATCCACGCCGACCGTGGGCTCATGACCCTTGCCTGGCGCAGCACCTTGCCTCTCAGGAAGAACATGTTCGAGATATCGAACATCCTGGCCGGCACGATGTCGCGGGGCTGGTGGCGTGCGCGTGAACTGGGAAAGACATGGCATCCGTCGCTCGGCGACTTGGTCCGCGGCAAGCGCGAAGCGGCGGAGAGCGTGTCATGAGCGAGGTCCCAGTGGTCATAAGCCGGACCGGCATGGTGACGGGTGTAGGGTTGGACGCACCGGCGAGCTGCGCAGCGATCCGCGGTGCCATCGACAACTTCCGGCAGACCTCGTTCAGGGACCGGCATGGCGAGTGGATCATGGGGTGCGAGGTGCCGCTCGAACGTCCGTGGCGCGGTGAGAAGAAGCTGCTGCTGATGGCCGTGCGGGCGATCGCCGAATGCATAGAGGGCTTCGACCGGGCCACCTGCGAGGAAACGCCCCTGCTGCTGTGCCTTGCCGAAGCGGACCGCCCCGGGCGGGGCGTGACGGACGATACGGCTTTCTTCGAGGCCTTGCAGCATGAGCTCGGCTTCGACTTTCATCCGGAGTCCGCGGTGATAGCGAAAGGTCATGTGTCGGTGGCGGTTGCGCTTCTGCGGGCGCGGCAGCTCATCGGCGCGTCCGTCGCGAAACAGGTCGTCGTGGCAGCGAGCGACAGCTTGCTCGACGGCGCGGCGCTGGCCGATTGCGAGGCGCGCGACCGGCTGCTGACGAGCGAAAACTCGGACGGATTCATTCCCGGCGAAGGTGCTGCGGCGCTGCTCGTGGAACCGTTGCGCGCCCAGCCATGGGGCCAGCTGGTGTGCCGCGGTATCGGGTTTGCGGTCGAGAAGTCCCATATCGACTCCGAGGAGCCGCTGCGTGCCGATGGATTGACCGCGGCCATCAAGCAGTCGCTTCAGGAGGCTGGCTGCAACGAGAGCGTTCTCGACTTCAAGATCATCGACGCCTCCGGCGGGCAGTACGTGTTCAAGGAAGCCACCCTTGCATTCGGCCGGATCGATCGCACCAGGCGAACCGAGTTCGATGTGTGGCATCCGGCGGACTGCATTGGGGAGGTAGGCGCGCCCGTGGGGCTCGCGATGGTCGCCGTACTCAAGACCGCGTGCGAGAAGGCGTATGCCAAGGGAAGCAACGTGCTGCTGCACCTCGGCAACGATGACGGCAAGCGCGCGGCGATGATTTTTTCCTGGCACTTCACGGGAGTCTGAGGGTGGCGAACCAGGTCTTTGCCAACGGAAGGGAAGTGGCGTGCAAGGCCGGAGCGGGCAAGACCATCTGTGCCACGCCCGACGTGTGCATGACCCCGCCGGAGAACCCCGCGACCCCGCCGGGCGTGCCGGTGCCGTACCCCAACACCGGACTTGCGTCGGACACCACCGACGGCAGCCGCAGCGTGCAGATTTCCGGCCAGGAAATCATGTTGAAGAACAAGTCCTACTTCAAGACCTCGTCGGGCGACGAAGCCGGATGCGCCACGAAGAAGGGTGTCATATCGAGCAAGAACAAGGGCAAGGTGTACTTCATCGACTGGTCGATGGACGTGAAGTTCGAGGGCGAGAACGCGGTGCGGCATCTCGACAAGACCACGAACAACCACGGCAGTCCGACGGCCAACGAATCCATCCCGTGGCCCTTCGTGGACACGATGGCCGATGGCGACATCAACAAGACGGCATGCGATGGGGACAAGGCACGCGAGGAAAGGGCTTGCGCGGACTACAAGCCGGCCAAGAAAAACGGCAAGGATGTCTGCGCCGAGACCGGCCTTGGGGGCGATTTCGCTTCCATCAAGGGCGATCTGCCGGGCGCAGCGAAGAAGGCCAGCGAGAACGAGTGCGCCTCGGCGCGCCGATGCAGACTGGTGCCATACCATGCCTCGCCCCAGGTGGAGGATGGCATCAAGGGCTGCTGCCCCGCGCAGACGGGAGACCACATCGTCCCGAAGAGTTCGTTCTTCAAGGACCACTACGGGGGGCAGTCCATGCCCGGCTGGAAGCCCTACAGGATGGAAGCGGCCCCGTGCATGTGCACCGAAGGCGGCAGCTGCTCCGGAACGCACGGGCTGCGGCACACGCATCACAAGACCACTTCTTCCGTGCCGAGCGGAACGCACCGGCCGTTCGACAAGGAAGTCGAACATTGCGCCGCGGGTGCGAAGGCGGTGGCACCGCACTGCGACCAGAAATGCATCGAGGCCCAGTTGAAGGAAGGGCACAAGGGGCTGGGCGATGCGAGCAAGGACGTGAAGCATTCATCGACCGGCAGGACGGAACTCGAACACTATTCGTCGCTGCAGGCCACCATCAACGAAACGGCCGGCAAGCTTGGCTCGCCGCTGCCATGACCACAAGGAGTCTGTATGGGCGAACGAGTTTCCAAGTCGCGTGAATTCGTGAGGGGCGCAGCCCGCTTCGCGGACCTGGTGTATGTCATCAGCCAGATGAAGACGCTGCTCGAGCAGGACATCGCGCATGTGAGCCTGGTGGGTCTCTACAAGGGCAACTGGGGGGATGCGTTCAATTCGACCTGGAACGCCACGGCGATCGCCGTGGCGAAGTTGCCGTCGGAGAAGGTCGTGCTCATCGGAGAGGACGGCGACGTCAGCACGTACGTGAGCGGGCGGCGCGAAGACGAATTGATCGATCCGCGGCCCGTCATGATCCGCAATGCGCGCGAGATCGGCGGCCACGTCCATGCATGCGGCAGCAAGCGGCAGGTCTTCAGGCGCGTCGGAGACAGGCAGTGGGTCGACATGAGCGCGCCGCCTGCCGCGCAGACGGAGGTCTTCGGATTCGAGGCGCTCGACGGCTACGCGGAAAACGAAATCTATGCCGCCGGATGGGGCGGCGAGATATGGCGCTACGACGGCTCGGCCTGGACGCAGTGTGGCAGTCCGACCAATGTCATCCTCACGGCCGTCTGCTGCGCGGGCGACGGCACGGTGTATGTCGGCGGACAGGGCGGTGTGCTGGTCAGCGGACGCGGCGATGTCTGGGCGTCGGTGGCCTGGGAGGACGAAGTCACAGCCGACCTGTGGGACCTGTGCTGGTTTCGCGACAGGCTGTATGTGGCGACCATGTCGCAGCTCTACACGCTGGATGCCGATCGGCTGGTACCGGTCGACTACGGGGGCATGGGGCGGGTCACCTGCTACAGCCTGAGCGTGGCGCAAGGCGTGCTGTGGTCCGTCGGAAAGGCCGACGTGGCGTCGTTCGACGGCACGACGTGGCAGAAGTACGACTGACGGGGGCAGCCGCATGACCGCCGCAACCGTTCCCCGTCACGCTGCGATTGCGGTTCCGCTGGTCGTGATGCGCCATACCGAGGAAGTCGCATTGCTCTGCAATCAGCGATTCTTCCTTGCGAGCTCCGCACACGCGAAGCTCCATCACTTGCGGCGTCTCGACGACCGGCTTGCTGCGCATCTCGACGGGCTGGTGGTTGCCCGCGAGGAGGGCAGCAAGGCGTCCGACGAAGCGCTGGCCAACGCGGGTCGCGGCGAGGTCTTTGCCGCGACCGTGCTGGCACTCGACAACCGCGATCTGCGGCGGCTGGAACTCCTGCTGGGCATCGCCGAGCAGGTGCCGGACGTGCGCGATGCCATCGCGCTGGCAGGCGGATGGGCTTCCGCGGAATCGCTGCGCGGGATCGCGAAGGACATGCTCGACTCGCCCCATCCGTTTCATCGCAGCGTCGCGATCGCCGCCTGCGACTTTCACATGGTCGATCCCGGCGAGATGCTGCATGCGGCCGTCACCGACGCGGATGCGACGCTGCGTGGGCAGGCGCTGCGTGCCGCTGGCGAGTGCGGCAGGCGCGATCTTGTCGCGGCCTGCATCGGCGCGTTGGGCGACGAAGACGTCGATTGCCGATTCTGGGCTGCCCGGTCGGCCGTGCTTCTGGGTGAACGTCATCGACCTGTGCGCGTTCTGCATGACGCGACCCTGCTGGCGGGAACACGGCACGGTGCGCAGGCCCTGTCGCTGTTGTTCAAGCTTGCGAACCCGACGCAGGCGGCGCCGCTCCTCACCGAGATGCTCGACAAGCCGGACCATGTGAGGGACGCGATACGTTGCGCTGGGACAGTGGGCGACCCGAGGCTTGTGCCGTGGCTCATTGCACAGATGAACGAGCCTCGGCTCTCGCGGCTGGCGGGCGAAGCATTCAGCACGATCACCGGACTTGATCTTGCCTGGCTCGACCTTGAACGCAAGCCGCCCCAGGACGTCGAGTCCGGCCCCGGGGATGCCCCGGAAGACGACGACGTCGCGATGGACGAAGACGACGGATTGCCCTGGCCCGACCCGCTGAAGATCCACGCCTGGTGGGAGGCCAACGCGCACGGCTTTCAGGCCGGCGAACGCTATTTCATGGGCGCCCCACCGTCCTGGGCGCATTGCGCCGACGTGCTGAAGAACGGCTACCAGCGACAGCGCATCGCCGCAGCGGAATACCTCTGCCTGCTGCGGCCGGAGAGCAAGCTCTTTCCCACGAGCGCGCCGGCATGGCGTCAGCAGCGATGGCTCGCGCAGTGGCCGCACGCGTAGGCGAATTGCCGATGGCCGCGAAGTACATCCTTGCCGCGTTCGCCGTTGCCTTCCTGGTGGCAGCTGCATTGCGCCGCGCGAAAGTACGCACACTGCGCGACCCCGCCATCCGCACCTGGCTGTTCATCGCCCTCGTCTTCACAGCCATCGCCGCCTTGCTGCAACGGCATACCTCTTAAGGCGAGATTGCCAACATGCCCCACGGAATGAATACTCCTTGCGAGGTTGTTCGGGCGTATTCAGGCACAGAGCCTTCGGGGGCCGATTCATGATCCATATCGCTGTCATCACCCGGCAAGGCGCCCCGGCGGGGCAGTCCATCGCCGCGGACTTCGGACCCAATGGCGGCACCATCGGCCGCGCCGACACCAACACGCTCGTGCTCGTCGACCCCGACCGTACGGTTTCGCGCGTGCACGCCCAGGTGCTGTGCCGCGACGGGCAGTACTTTCTCATCGACCGCGGCAGCAACCCGATGCAATGCAATGGCGTGTCGCTGGGCTCGGGCAAGGAAGTCGCGCTGGCCGATGGCGCGCGGCTGGTGGTCGGCAGCTTCGAGCTCACGGTGCGCGTGACGGCCGACGCCGCGCCGCCGTCGCTGGCCATCCCGAACACGGTGCTGGGCGGGCCTTCCGCCGCCGCAGCGGCACCGTCGAGCGACGACCCCTTCGCCGACCTGCTGGCGGGCCTCGCGCCGCCGGCTGCACCGGCTGCATCTGCACCCGCCTCCGCTCCCGCTGCGGCACTGCCCGATTCGCTGCTGTTCCCCGACCCGATGGAGAGCGGCTCGCGCAACGCGCAGGCCGCGCAGATCGATCCCTTCGCGAACCTGCTCGGACCCACGCCGTCGTCCGCGCCCGCGGCCGGCCTCGGCGCGCTCGACGATTTCTCCGACCTCGGCGCACCGCCCCCGCACGGCAAGGCCGCGGGCATCGACGAGCTGTTCGGCGGCATGGGCGGCGGTGGCGGCATCGGAGGCGATCCGCTCGCGCTGTCGCCGCTGGCCGATCCGCTGCTGCAGCCCAACACCGCGTCCAATGCCGACCCGCTGGCGGCCCTGCAGCAAGCGGCGCCTCCCACGCCCACGCCGCGCTCCGACCATCTTCCGATCGACCAGTTCGGCTTCACGCCGCCGAAGGCCATCACGCCGTCTCCGCCGCCGCCCGTGCAACCCGTGGCGCAGTTCGACGACGAGACCGGCCAGCCGATCCGCATCAGCGGGCCCGAGGGGGCTGCCAAGCCGCTCGAACCGCCTGCGCCCGCGGTCCACGTCGCACCGCCGCCTCCGGTCCCGCGCCCCGCAGCGCCCGCGCCCGCCCGTATGGCCACCGACGACGAGCTGCTCGCCGCCTTCCTGCGCGGCCTCGCCAGCACGCACCAGCCGCCCGAGATGCTCACGCCGGGCCTGATGGAGCGCATCGGATCGATGCTGCGCAGTGCCACCGAGGGCACGCTGCAGCTGCTGCTCACGCGCCAGGAGTTCAAGCGCGAGGTGCGCGCCGAGGTCACGATGATCGCGTCGCAGGCCAACAATCCACTGAAGTTCTCGCCCACGGTCGAGGTGGCGCTGGCCCATCTGCTGGGCCCTGGCGTGCGTGGCTTCATGCCGCCCGAGGCCGCGATGCGCGATGCCTACAACGACCTGCGCGCACACCAGTTCGGTGTGATGGTGGGCATGCGCGCGGCGCTGGCCCATGTCATCGCGCGCTTCGAGCCGGCCGAACTGGAGAAGAAGATCAGCGCGAAGTCGGCGCTCGACGCGCTCTTCAGCGCCAACCGCAAGGCCAAGCTCTGGGACCAGTTCGTGTCGCTCTACGGTGGCATCGCGAGCGAGGCGGAGGACGACTTCCACAGCCTCTTCGGCAAGGCCTTCCTCGAAGCCTACGAAGAGCAGATGGCGCGCCTCAAGTCCGAAGCCTGACGACAACTACAACCGCATCACCCGCGAGGCACCCGCTTGGAAATCGAAATCGTCACGCTCTCCCGCCAGGGCGGCCGCACCTACAACGAAGACGTCCACGGCCACTGGCACGACGAGCGCTATGTCGCCTGCCTGGTGGCCGACGGCGCGGGCGGCCACGGCGGGGGCGACGTGGCCGCGGCCACCGCGCGCAGCAGCGTGCTGGGCGGCTTCTCGGCCGCGCCGGGGCTCGACGAGCCCACGCTGCGCCGGCTGGTGGAGCAGGCCAACGTCGACGTGGTGGCGCGGCAGGCCGAAGGCGGCAAGCTCGCGGGCATGCGCTCGACCATCGTGTTCGCGGCCATTGACCTCGAGGACCACGCGCTGGCCTGGGTGCACAGCGGCGACAGCCGGGCCTACCTGTTCCGCGGCGGTGCCATCGTGGCGCGCACCACCGACCACAGCCTGGTGCAGCAGATGGTGGCCGGCGGCATGCTCGACGAGGAGGGCGCGCGGCTGCATCCGCAGCGCAACATGCTGCTGTCGGCGCTGGGCTCTATCGAGGAGGCGCCCGACATCGCCGTGTCCGACCGCATGCGCCTGCTGCCAGGTGACGTGCTGCTACTGTGCAGCGACGGCGTGTGGGAGCCGCTGGGCGACGAGCGCCTGATCGACACGCTGCACGCTTCGCGCACGCCCAGCCAGTGGACCGAGCTGATCGACGCGCAGGTGAAGGCCAACGCCAAGCCGGGGTACGACAACTACACGGCGCTCACGCTGTGGGTCATCGAGGATGATGGCGACGACGCGACGCGGCTGCTGCCAGAGAGCGTTGCCTCGGCCGACTGACTCTTGAATTGCTTCGAACCAAAGACAAGGGCCTGGAGCACCGTCCATCGGACGATCGCTCCAGGCCCTTGGCCGTTGCCCAGGGGCGGGGCGGAAACTCAGATGCCGCCCGTGACCGGAACTCTCGCGGGTGCGCCGTAGGCGTACTTGCTGGCCGTCTTCTTGACCCGCTTCAATGCGCTGCGCAGCAACAGCGGCATGTCTTCCCGGTTGGGCAGGTTGGTGTAGTTGTCGATCCCCTGCTCCTTGCAGAAGTTGGCGCAGCCGTTGTTGAGCAGGTCGAGCGCGTAGCGCGAATGGCTGATCGTGCTGGACGTACCGGGGTCCCGGAACGGGTCGAAGATGCCGTCCGGCAGGACCTTGCGCCCGGTCGCAACCATCTGCTGCTGGAAGTGCGTGATGTGCTTCTGCGTGACCGGTCCGTAGTAGCCGTCCACGCCGATCACTTCGGTCTGTCCGGGCGGCGGGTCGAAGTCGTGGTTGAAGCCCATCAGCTCGTAGTAGAAGATCTTGAACAGTGCCTGCACCAGCATCACGTCTTCACGCGTGTTGGAGCCGATCCGGCCGACCGACCAGTCGATGTTGTAGGTGGTGAGCAGCGCGCCGCTGTCGCCAATGGTTGGGGTGCTGAATGCCATCGCATTGCTCCGGTGAGGGACGCGTAAGGGGGCGGGCCAGGCACGGTGCCGTGCCTGAATCCGTACTCGACGAATCCGCTTTCGGTCAGCGGGTTTCGGTGGTCGCCACGTTCCAGCCGAACTTGACTTCGCCACCCGCAGCGCCCTTGTCGTCCTGGGCCTTGTAGGCGAACTCGATGTCCTTGAACGAGCACAGCACCTGTTCGTGCACATCGCCGCCCTGCGCGCCGCCGGGGGCGACGCTGGAGATGAAGACTTCCTTCATTGTGACCTTGAGGTACTCCTGCTGGCCTTCGCCCGACTTGCGGCAGGTCATGATCATGTCCTTGAAGTGCTTGCCGCTCACACAGTTCTTGGCGAGCACCGGAGATGCCTTGTCGTAGGTGTGCGTGAAGTGGAACTCACCGGGCGTGGCCTTGCCCTTGCCCGAGCCGCCGCCGGAGCCGGAGCCCGACGAGTTGCTCACGTTCCAGGTCCACGACGAGATCTCGATCTCGTCCTTGTGGTCCTTGTGGGAAGACTCGCCCTTGACGCCGTCGAGCTTGATGTGAAAGTCAGATGACATGTTCCTACTCCTTGGAACCCGATTTGCGTTCGGGCGGTTGATGACTGGGTTGAAGACGAAGGCTGCCGGCGGTTTGAAGACACGACCGATACGCGGCAGCTACAGAGAGAACGAAACGGAACCGGGAATTTCAAGAAAACCCGCGGGACTTTTCAGGTGCCGCCCTTGGTCGAAGGCAGCTTCGACACCAGGCGCAGCGAGACCGTGAGGCCCTCGAGCTGGTAGTGCGGGCGCAGGAAGAACTTGGACGTGTAGTAGCCCGGGTTGCCTTCCACTTCCTCGACGATCACCTCGGCGGCGGCCAGCGGCTTCTGGGCCTTGGTGGTTTCGGACGAGTTGGCGGGGTCGCCGTCCACGTAGTTCATGATCCATTTGTTGAGCCAGCGCTGCATGTCCTCGCGCTCCTTGAAGCTGCCCACCTTGTCGCGCACGATGCACTTGAGGTAGTGCGCGAAGCGGTTGCAGGCAAAGAGGTAGGGCAGGCGCGCCGCGAGGTTGGCGTTGGCCGTGGCGTCGGGGTCGTCGTACTCGGCCGGCTTGTTCAGCGACTGGGCGCCGATGAAGGCCGCGAAGTCGGAGTTCTTGCGGTGGATCATCGACAGCAGCCCAGCCTTCGACAGCTCGGCCTCGCGCCGGTCGCTGATGGCGATCTCGGTCGGGCACTTCTGGTCCACGCCGCCGTCGTCGCTCGGAAATGTGTGCAGCGGCAGGTTCTCCACCGCGCCGCCCGACTCGATGCCGCGGATGCGCGAACCCCAGCCGTAGAGCTTGTACGAGCGGTTGATGTTGGTCGCCATGGCATATGCGGCATTGGCCCAGGCGTACTTGCTGTGGTCGGCGCCGGCCGTGTCTTCCTCGAAGTCGAACTCTTCCACCGGGTTGGTGTTGGCGCCGTAGGGCGTGCGCGCCAGGAAGCGCGGCATGCACATGCCGATGTACTTCGAGTCGTCCGATTCGCGCAGGCTGCGCCAGCCGGCGTACTCAGGGGTGGAGAAGATCTTGGTCAGGTCGCGCGGGTTCGCGAGTTCCTGCCACGACTCCATCTGCATCAGGTTGGGACTGGCGCCGGTGATGAAGGGCGCATGCGCCGAGGCTGCGATCTTGGCCATCTCGCCGAGCAGTTCCACGTCCGGCGGGCTCTGGTCGAAGTGATAGTCGCCCACCAGCGCGCCGAAGGGCTCGCCGCCGAACTGGCCGTACTCCTGCTCGTAGATCTTCTTGAACATCGGGCTCTGGTCCCAGGCCGCGCCCTTGAACTTCTTGAGGTTCTTGGCCAGCTCCTGCTTGGAGATGTCCATCACGCGGATCTTGAGGTTCTCGTCGGTCTCGGTGTTGTTCACCATGTAGTGCAGGCCGCGCCATGCACTCTCGAGCTTCTGGTAGTCGGGGTGATGGATGATCTTGTTGACCTGGTCGGTGAGCTTGGCGTCGATCGCGGCGATCATGGCCTGGATCGACCGGGTCACGTCCTTGCCGATGACGGTGCTGTTGGCCAGCGCCTGCTGCGCCAGCGTGAGCACCGCTGCTTCGACGGCGCTCTTGGCTTCGTCGCTGCGCGGCTTGAATTCCTTCTGCAGCAGCGAAGAAAAGTCGCTGCCTGCATACGCGACATCTTTCAGCGCGCTCTGTTCGAGTGCTTCGGCCATGGTGGTTTACTCCTCGTGTGCTCGGATGGGTGTCAGGCGGCGGACGCGCTGCCGTCTTCGGGTTTCTTGCTCGCGGCCAGCGTCTGCAGCAGGGCCGGGTCTTCGAGCACCTTGGCCAGCAGGTCCTCGGCGCCGCCCTTGCCGTCCATGTAGGTGACGAGGTTCGACAGCTGCGTGCGCGCCTCGAGCAGCTTGTTGAGCGCACCGACCTTGCGCGCCACGGCGGCGGGCGAAAAATCTTCCATGTTCTCGAAGGTGAGTTCCACCTTGAGGTCGCCTTCGCCGGTGAGAGAGTTCTCCACCGCGAACGCCGCGCGCGGTTTCATGGCCTTCATGCGCGAGTCGAAGTTGTCGACGTCGATCTCCAGGAACTTGCGGTCGACCACCGGCGCGAGCGGGTCGGCCGGCTTGCCCGACAGGTCGGCCAGCACGCCCATCACGAAGGGCAGCTGCACCTTCTTCTCGGCCCCGTAGAGCTCCACGTCGTATTCGATCTGGACCCGGGGCGCCCGGTTGCGGGCGATGAATTTCTGACTGCTCTTGGCCATGGAGATGCTCCTTGCGGGTGTGAATGGGTGCGGGTGTCGGGAAGGGCGGGCTTATTCGGACGGGCGGCGGCCGGTGACCGTTTCGATGGTGTCCATCGCGTTCGGCGCGAGGTTGGCCATGATCTCGAGAAAGCTCACGCCGATGAGCTTCTTGGCACGCTCGATCAGCAGCGGCGCGGGGTTGCCGGGCTCGGCCTGCTCGAGGTAGCGGATCACGCGGTCGAGCATCTGGAGCGCGTCCTGCCGGTTCTGGATCTCGCCGCGCATCGCGGTGGGACGGGCGGTGGTGCCGGCCGCCTGCGATTCGTCGGCTTCGGCATCCGCACTCGCTGGCGCTTCGTCAGGCGTGCCAGCGGCGGCGCCGCACGCTTTCTTCAGCACCTGGGCAACGGTGCGAAGCGGGGTCAGGTCGATGGCGTCGGCGCGGCCGGTGCGATCGACCAGCAAGGCCCGCAGTTTCTCGAGGAGGGCGGGCACGTCCATCGCGGTTCGCAGCGGTTCGGGCTGGGACGCGTGGATGGCCTCGAGGCCGCCTTTGACCTGCGAGGCCGAGTAGGTGGCTTCGCCGCTCACGGCGCCCAGTGCGTTGTGGGCGACGGCGATGTCGCGCACGCGTATCGGCCCCACGCCGGGTGCCACACCCACCTGCGCGTCGTACAGCTCTCGCAGCATCGTCTGGCTCTCGTCGCAGAAGGGCGCGAGCGCGTTCAGGCGCATCGTCGGGTCGTTGTCGTCGTCGGCATCCAGCTTTGGATGTATGCCTTCCCAGAAGGTGTCGAGCAGACCCGTCAGCAGTTGCAGTCCGGCAACGAAGCCGGGCACGCCTTGCAGGTGCGTCGATGCGCGCAGCAGCAGCACCGCGGCCCGCACGTCCTTGCTGCGGCGCAGGATGCTCCCGGCCTGCTCGCCCACTTCGCGCCACTCGGGTTCGACCGCAGGGATCACGGTGTCGCCGAACTGCTGCTCGGGCTTGCGCTGCGCGGCCGCCACCAGCGCCATGAAGTCCGCGTCGTACTCGAGATCGTCGCCGCACGGAGAGGCCTCGCCGATGGGCGCGAGCAGTGTGGCTGCAAGTTCGTTGGTCAGCATGTTGCCTGTTGGAGTTCGCTGGTGATAATCAAAGATGCGTCTTGACCGGTCAATGCAACGAAGGGAATAGCATGCACACGCTGGGTACACACCATTCGTCCTATGAAGGCTTCCTTGCCGCTGCAACGCGGCGCCGCATTGCGGTCTTTGGCCTTGCTGCAGCGGGTCTTTCGATCGCGGGCTGCGCAAGCAAGCCGGTCGTCACCACCGTGGCCGTCACGCTCACGGCGGGCACCGACGCCAACCCCGATGCGCGCGGCCGCGCCTCGCCGCTCACCGTGCGCGTGTATGCATTGAAGTCGCCAGGTCCCTTCGAAGGCGCCGATTTCTTCTCGCTGTTCGAGAAGGACCAGGCCACGCTCGGCGCGGAGCTGGTGCAGCGCGAAGAAGTGCTGCTGCGGCCCGGCGAGACGAAGAAGCTCGACTTCAACCTGCCGCCCGATGCGAAGTCCATCGGCGTGATGGCGGCGTTCCGCGACCTCGACCGCGCGCGCTGGCGCGAAGTGCGGCCCGTCACTACCGGCAAGGCGCAGACGCTCGACGTGAACTTCAGCGCTCGCGCGATCCGCGTCGACGCGAAGTGAGCGCAGCGCCGCAAACCGCAGCGCCGCGAGAAGCGGTGTGCGGGGAACGGCAACGCGTTCAACGCGGGACGGTTTCGAGGAACACGAAGTCCGCGATCAGCCGCTCGCTGTTCTTGCTCGCCGCCAGCGCCTCGCGCAGTCGCAGCAGGTAGGCCGAGGCCAGCTCGAAAGGCGGCCGGCCGGATGTTTCTGCAAAAGGCGTCGGCGACGACAGCACCGTGATCAGCACGCTGCCGAAGGGCGGGCTCACCAGCCAGCTCGATGGGACGTCGCGGCCGAGCTCTAGGGGCTCGCCGGCCCGCAGCCGCGTGGGCGCCTGTCCGGCGTTGAGGTGCATGACCGAGCCGTCGGCGGTGTAGTAGTCGACCCAGATGTAGCTGTCGTGGCGCGGCGCCACCACCCGCACGCGCACGCCGTCGCCCTCGCGCAAGTCGCCTTCGCGGGCCGAAGGTGCTTCCACCTCCAGCCCATAGGCCTTCTCGCGGTTGCGCGCCTGGTAGGGCTTGAGGATGGCGAACACCTCGCAGTGGGGCCACACGCGCAGGCCGATGTCGAATTGCGGCGCTTGCACGCCGGGAATCGCGCTCACTTCGCTCTCGACCCGCGGCAGGTCGCCGGGCACCGAAACGAAGCCGGTGACGTGCGTGCGGCCCTCGGGGTCGATGCCGGCCGTGAGGTCGGCGCAAGCGAAAGTCTGCAGGTGCTGCTCCACGCGCTGGCCCGGGCCCGCGGCGGTGGCCGGCGGTCCGGTGGACCACAGCCACAGCAGGTAGAGCAGCGGTAGCATCAGCGCCAGCGCGGCACTGCTGCGCAACAGCGTGCGGTCGCGCCGGCGCGTGTCGCTGGGGCCGCGCGGGCCGGGCACGTCGTGGGGCTGGGGCGCGACGCGGTCCTGCACTGGGCTGCCGGTGGACAGCGGGCGCAGCTGAAGCTGGCGGCCGTGCAGTTCCTTGAGCTTGCCGAGCTCGCCGTGGTCGCCATCCTCGAAGTAGTACTGGCCCTTGAAGCCGAGCACCAGCGCATGCCAGTACACCTCGCGCACGGGGTCGTCCTGTGGGGTCAGGGCCGACAGGTGATGGAAGAACTCGCTGTGCGCGTTGTTGGAGTTGAAGAGCTGCACCTGCAGCGGGGCTGCGCCAGCCGTGTTGACGGCAGCGGTAGCGCCGGGATGGCGCGCGAGGATTTCGTCGATCCAGGCCACCATTGCGAAGGTTGCCGATTCGATCTGCGCTGCGGGCGTGCCCGAGGCCTCGGCGGCGGCGCGCGCCGCATCGAGCAGC
Organism: Variovorax sp. Root434; assembly: GCF_001426595.1. Taxonomy (NCBI): domain Bacteria; kingdom Pseudomonadati; phylum Pseudomonadota; class Betaproteobacteria; order Burkholderiales; family Comamonadaceae; genus Variovorax; species Variovorax sp. Root434. The sequence goes on along the minus strand of NZ_LMEK01000013.1, from coordinate 11,772 downwards.
TGGCGGGCCTGCTGCTGTGCGGTCTCGTGCGGCAGCAGCGGCGGCGCGCCGGCCGCAATCGACGCGTCCAGCGCGAGTCCGAACGAGATGAAGCTGGAGAAGCAGTCGAGAAGGCGAGCCATGCGTGGGCTCGTTCAGCCATGCGTTGCGAAGGATGCCTTGCGCCGGAGTCTGCTGCGATGGCACATGCCCATGTCCCCGGTTTCTTCGAGTAGGCGTTCATTCTTTCAAATGGCTCTCGCCCCGCGCCATACCGCTTGGGGTCTATGCCGTTGGTGGGGCCGCCGCCCTTGCTGCACGGGGCATTCGCCGGTATCTTCAGCGCCTGCAATTCACTGCACGCTGGGACACGGGGAAAAAGCATCATGAAAATCCTGATCGCCGACGACCACCGGCTCGTCATCGAGGCGGTCAAAGCCAAGTTGTCGGAGCTGGAGCCTGGCATCGAATTCGTTCTGGCGATGAGCGTCGACGAATTGCTTGCCGGAGCCACCGACGATCTCGACCTGGCCCTGATCGACCTCAACATGCCCGGCGCCGACGGCCAGGCCCACATCGACGAAATCCGCCGCCGCCATCCGGCCGTGCCGCTGATCGTTCTGTCGGGCTACGAAGACCCGGCCATCATGCGCAGCGCGCTCGAACGCGGCGTGCTCGGCTTCATTCCGAAGGCCTACTCGCCCGAGGTCATGCTCTCGGCCGTGCGGCTGGTGCTGGCCGGCGGCGTGTACGTGCCGCCGATGATGCTGGCTGCGCTGCCGCCCGGCATCGTGGCCGGCGTGGCGCCGCAGGCCGGCGCCGAGGCGCTGGTGCGCAGCGGCAATGGCGGCGCTGGCAGCCAGACTCTGGAGCACCTGCGCAACGTGCTGACGGAGCGGCAGGTCGAGGTGCTGCAGTTGCTGTCGCAAGGCAAGCCCAACAAGCTGATCGGGCGTAGCCTCGGCATCAGCGAGGGCACGGTGAAGATCCACCTTGCGGCGATCTTCCGCGCGCTGAATGTGCGCAACCGCACCGAGGCGGTGGTGGCGGCGCAGGCGCTGACCGAAGCGCAGCAGGCCTGAGCCCGCACGCGTGGCGTTCAGCGCTTGGCGAACACGCCGTTCCAGGCGAACACGGAGTTCGGCGCATTCACGCGCATCGGCGTGACGGCGGAGATTTGCGGGGGCTGTCTCTTCGTCGGCGCTTCGTGCTCGACGCGCACGCCCTTGGCGAGTTGCTCTTCGACCAGGCTCTGCAGCGTGACAGAGCCCAGAAACTCCATGACATGGTGCTTGGCGGAGGCCCACAGCGCGTCGGTCGAATAGCAGCCCTTGCCACCGGTGTCCTTCTTTGGCGAGGCATCGGTGTCCGCCATGGGCTGGCCATCGACCGAGGCGAGGATGTCAGCCACGGTGATTTCGGAAGCCCTGCGCGTCAGTGTGTAGCCGCCTCCGGGGCCACGCGTTGCCTTGATCAGCGCATGCTGGCGCAGCTTGCTGAAGAGCAACTCCAGCGAAGAACGGGCAATGTGTTGCCGTTGGCTGATCGACGCCAATGGCACGGGGCCGTCCCGCTCGCGCATCGCGACATCGATCATGGCCGTCAAGGCGAAGCCGCCCTTCGTCGTGAGACGCATGGAGTGTTCCTCGGTGGTGAGTTTTGCAAACGATGAGCGGTAGGTGTGCAAAAGACCGGGAAAAGTTTCCGACGCGTGGCGGCGGCATTTTTGAAACAATATGCAGAACGCCGTGGGCTCCCGCCGTTGAGGGGTGCGGCCGCTTTCGATTTTCCTGTTGCTCTCTGCCTTGAACTCTTTTCACATGGACCACACCCACTTCGACGCAGCCATCGTCGACCTCGACGGCACCATGGTCGACACGCTCGGCGACTTCGCCGCGTCGTTGAACCGCATGCTCGACGACCTCTCGCTGCCGCATGTGGCGCCTGCCGCCATCGAGGCGATGGTGGGCAAGGGCTCGGAGCACCTGATCCATTCCGCGCTCGTGCACGTGATGGCGCCGTCGGGTGCCGGCGCTGCCGAGGCGAAGGCCCATGCGCTGTTCGATCGCGCGTGGGAGCGCTACCAGCATCACTACCTTGCCATCAACGGACAGCATTCGGCGGTATATGCCGGCGTGATCGAGGGGTTGAAGGCACTGCGCGCGCGAGGCCTCAGGCTGGCCTGCCTCACCAACAAGCCGACTTCGTTCGCCAAGCCGCTGCTTGCCGGCAAGGGCCTCGACGGCTTCTTCGATCTGGTGTTCGGCGGCGATGCCTTCGAGCGCAAGAAGCCCGATCCGCTGCCGCTGCTCAAGACCTGCGAAGCACTGGGCACCCAGCCCGCGCGCACGCTGATGATCGGCGACTCGAGCAACGACGCGCGCGCCGCACGTGGCGCGGGTTGCCCCGTGGTGCTCGTGACCTATGGCTACAACCACGGCGAGCCGGTGCGCGGCGTCGATGCCGATGGCTTTGTCGATTCGCTGGCCGAGTTCGGGGCAGCCGCGATGCGATAGCGGCGCTGCCTGCTTGTTGCCCGGCTATTGCTTGCCGAGCAGCGCGTCCTTCAGTTTCCAGTCGGCCGGATTCGGCCCCAGCCAGATGCGCAACAGCGCGTTGAAGAAGGCCTGTTCCCTGATCGGATCGGGCTGTGCCACGCCGCGCACGGTGATCACCGTGCCGGTGCCGGGCAGCCAGTCGATGGTGAAGGTGTCGCCGGCCTTCAGCTGTTTCTGGTCGGCGAACATCTGGCCCATGCGCAGCAGGCCGGGAATAAGGTTGACCATCTCGCTCTTGGGCGAGTTGTCTTCCACGCCCTTGGTGAAGAGCTTGCCGAGCTCGTTCGCGTCGATGTCGCGCAGCATGGTGATGGCCACGCGCTTGGCGCCCGGCGTGGCCAGTGCCTCTTCGGTGGTCGATGCCTTCTTGCTCATGTACAGGCCGGCCGTGTAGACCTTGAAGATGGCCTTGTAGCGAATGCCCGCGCCATTGAGCACCAATGGGGTGCCGCGCAGATCCATCTGGTCTTCGAGCTTGACGCCGGCCACGTCGACCTGCGCGGCCGAGGCGCCGAGGGCTGCGGTGGCCAGGCAAGCGCCCAGGAGGAGGCGCGATAAGAACGCGCCCGGAAGCGAAAGAGCGGTCAACGGGGACTCCTTGGAATTTTGCGAACGGTCGTGCGAATGTATCTTTTCGTTTTACGTTTCGCCCTCGGGGGAACCCTCAAAACCGAGGTTCGCGGCTCGCGGTGCACGCTTGCGCGTTTTCGTGGGCTAAACTCCGCGGCTCATATGTTCGTTCATCACATCATTCAAACAGGTGAAGGCAGCCGGGGAGCCTGGCCCTGGCGTCGCCATACTTCGCTGACTGTTTGATTGCACGGCGCACGCCGTGCGCCCGCGGTTCCGGATCGACACACACGACGACGCCGGACCATCCGTGAATGACCTTGCCACGGCCAAAGGAGCGCCGGCCGGCAACTGGAGAACGAATCCGTGATCACCGAACTTGAATTCAAGAGCCTCAGCGCCCAGGGCTACAACCGCATTCCGCTGATGGCCGAGGCCTTTGCCGACCTCGAAACGCCTCTATCCCTTTATCTCAAGCTGGCCCATTCGCAGGGCGGCGGCAAGCACAGCTTCCTGCTCGAATCCGTGGTGGGCGGCGAGCGCTTCGGGCGCTACAGCTTCATCGGCCTGCCGGCGCGCACGCTGCTGCGTGCCTCGGGCTTCGGTGCCGAAGCCGTCACCGAGGTGGTGACCGACGGCCAGGTGGTCGAGACCGCCAAGGGCAATCCGCTGGATTTCGTGGCCGACTACCAGAAGCGCTTCAAGGTCGCGCTGCGGCCCGGCCTGCCGCGCTTCTGCGGCGGCCTGGCCGGCTACTTCGGCTACGACACCGTGCGCCACATCGAGCGCAAGCTCGAGAACAGCTGCCCGCCCGACACGCTGGGTTGCCCCGACATCCTGCTGCTGCAGTGCGAGGAACTGGCGGTCATCGACAACCTCTCGGGCAAGCTCTACCTCATCGTCTATGCCGACCCCAAGCAGCCCGAGGCCTATGCCGTGGGCAAGCGACGCCTGCGCGAGCTGAAGGAAAAGCTCAAGTATTCGGTGAGCGCGCCCGTCGTGAAGCCCACGCAGCCGCATCCGCCGGAGCGCAGCTTTGCCAAGGCCGACTACCTTGCGGCCGTGGAGCGCGCCAAGGAAATGATCGCCGCCGGCGACTTCATGCAGGTGCAGGTGGGCCAGCGCATCAGCAAGCGCTACACCGAGTCGCCGTTGTCGCTGTATCGCGCGCTGCGTTCGCTGAATCCGTCGCCCTACATGTACTACTACAACCTGGGCGATTTCCACGTGGTGGGCGCCTCGCCCGAGATCCTGGTGCGCCAGGAGAACACGGGCGACGGCGAGCAGAAGATCACCATCCGCCCGCTGGCCGGCACGCGCCCGCGCGGCGCATCGATCGAGCTCGACAAGGCGGCCGAGGTGGAGCTCATCAACGACCCGAAGGAGCGCGCCGAGCACGTGATGCTGATCGACCTCGCGCGCAACGACATCGGCCGCATCGCCAAGACCGGCACCGTGAAGGTGACGGAAGCCTTCGCGGTCGAGCGCTACAGCCATGTGATGCACATCGTGAGCAACGTCGAAGGCACGCTGAAGGACGGCATGACCGCCATCGACGTGCTCAAGGCCACCTTCCCGGCCGGCACGCTGACCGGCGCGCCCAAGGTGCATGCGATGGAGCTCATCGACCAGCTGGAGCCCACCAAGCGCGGCCTGTACGGCGGCGCATGCGGCTACATCAGCTATGCGGGCGACATGGATGTCGCCATCGCGATCCGCACCGGCATCGTGAAGGACCAGATGCTCCATGTGCAGGCCGCGGCCGGCGTGGTGGCCGACTCGGTGCCCGAGCTGGAGTGGAAGGAAACAGAGGCCAAGGCGCGCGCGCTGTTGCGTGCCGCCGAACTGGTCGAGGAAGGCTTGGAATGAGCACCGCACCCGACATTCAGAACGACTTTTCGCACGAGATCATCGGCGCCGCCGTCGAGGTGCAGCGCGTGCTCGGCACGGGGCTCGACGAAGGGGCTTATGCCGCGGCGCTGGCCATCGAGCTCGCCGAGCGCGAGATCGGCTTTGCGCGCGACGTGGCGCTGTCCGCCAGCTACAAGGGCCGCTCGCTCGGCGAGGTGTACCGCGCGGGCTTCGTGGTCGAGCAGTCGGTCATCGTCGAACTCAGGGCGGTCGACGTGCTGACCGACCTGCATCGCGCCCAGGTGCTGGCCGCGCTGCGTCTTTCGGGCCTCAAGCTGGGCCTTCTGATCAACTTCAACGTGTTCCCCGTCGTCAAGGGCGTGCACCGGATTGTGAGCAAGCCATGAAACTGCTGATGATCGACAACTACGATTCGTTCACCTACAACATCGTCCAGTACCTCGGCGAGCTGGGTGCGGACGTGCAGGTGCATCGCAACGACGAGATCACGGTGGCGCAGATCGGCGAGCTGATCGCTTCCGGCGTCACGCGTCTCGTGGTGTCGCCAGGGCCTTGTTCGCCTGCGGAAGCGGGCGTTTCGGTGGCGGCCATCGAGGCCTTCGCGGGCAAGCTGCCCATTCTTGGCGTGTGCCTCGGCCACCAGGCGATCGGCGCGGCCTTCGGCGGCAAGATCGTGCGCGCGCAGCAGCTCATGCACGGCAAGACCAGCGAGATCACGACCACGCGCGAAGGCGTGTTCGCCGGGCTGCCCGGGAAGTTCATCGTCAATCGATACCACTCGCTCTCCATCGAGCGCGAGAGCTGCCCGAAGGCGCTGGCGATCACCGCGTGGACCGACGACGGCGAGATCATGGGCGTGCGGCACACAGGCTTCGCGCACGACGTGCGCATCGAAGGCGTGCAGTTCCATCCCGAATCGATCCTCACCGAGCACGGCCACGCCATGCTCAAGAACTTTTTGGACTGACCCGCCATGACAGAACGCTCCTCCATCGTCGATCTGCGCAGCGACACCGTCACGCAGCCCACCCCCGCGATGCGCGAAGCCATGATGGCGGCGCCGCTGGGCGACGACGTCTTCGGCACCGACCCGAGCGTCAATGCGCTGCAGGAAAAGATTGCAGGCATGCTGGGCTTCGAGGCCGCGCTGTTCGTGCCCACGGGCACGCAGAGCAACCTCTGCGCGATCCTGTCGCACTGCGGCCGGGGTGACGAGTACATCGTCGGCCAGCAGGCGCACTGCTACCGCTGGGAAGGCGGCGGCGCCGCGGTGTTCGGCAGTGTGCAGCCGCAGCCGCTCGACCACGCGCCCGACGGCACGCTGCCGCTCGCGCAGATCGAGGCGGCGATCAAGCCCGACGACGCGCACTTCGCCCGCACGCGGCTGCTGGCGCTGGAGAACACGCTGGGCGGCAAGCTGCTGCCTTTCGAGTACGTTCAGGCTGCGACCGATCTGGCGAGAAGCAAGGGGCTGCAGCGGCACCTCGACGGCGCACGGCTCTTCAATGCGGCGACCGCGCAGGCGGCATTGAACAATCGCAGCGACATCCGCGCGGAGGCCCGCCGCATCGCGCAATGTTTCGACAGCGTGTCGGTGTGCTTCAGCAAGGGGCTCGGCGCGCCCATCGGCTCTGCGCTGGTGGGTTCGCGGGAGTTCATCGCGCGGGCGCACCGCATCCGCAAGATGGCGGGCGGCGGCATGCGGCAGGCGGGGCTTCTGGCTGCAGCGGCTTCGCATGCGCTCGACCGCCATGTCGATCGTCTCGCCGACGACCACGCGCTGGCGCAGCGCCTGGCGCAGGGGCTCGAAGGCATCGAAGGGCTGAAGGTCGAGGCGCCGCACACGAACATCGTGTTCGTCGATCTCGTCGGCGCCGCGCAGGCGCGTTCTTCGGAACTGCTCGCGAGCCTCAACGCGCAGGGCATTCTCGCGACCGGGCTCTACCGCCTTCGCTTCGTGACGCACCTCGATGTCGATGCCGCCGGTGTCGACCGGGCCATCGGCGCGATCCGCGCCTTCTTCGACAAGTCCTGAGTGCTGCGAGAACGCGATGCCTGATCTTCCTCATCTGCTCGCCTTCATCGCCGCCGGCTGGCTGCTGAACCTGACGCCGGGCCCCGACGTGCTGTACGTCGTGACCAACTCGCTGCGCTCGGGCGTGCGTGCCGGCGTCATGGCGGGGCTTGGCATTACGGCAGGCTGCTTCGTTCACATCTTCGCCGCCGCGGTCGGCGTCGGCACGCTGATGGCGACATCCGCCACGGCCTTCACCGTGCTCAAGTACATCGGCGCGGCGTACCTGCTGTACCTCGGTGTGCGCACGCTGCTGTCGCGCGCGAAGCCGCCGGCCGACCTGGAGGCCGTGGCCGCCGTGAGCGAGACGCGCAGCCTCAAGGCGATCTTCCTCGGCGGCTTCTGGACCAACGTGCTGAATCCGAAGGTTGCGCTGTTCTTCCTGGCCTTCGTGCCGCAGTTCATCGCGCCGGGCACCGACAGCAAGGCATTGGCCTTCGTGTTGCTGGGCGTGCTGTTCAATCTCAACGCCATCCCCGTCAACGTCGGATGGGCCATGGCGGCGAGCTGGATGGCACATCGCAGTGCCGTGCAGAAAGGCATGCACTGGCTCGACCGCGCCGCCGGCGTGCTTTTCATCGGCTTCGGCCTCAAGCTCGCGTTCACCGACGCGCCCGCCGTTCGCGTCGGTTCCTGACGCACTTTCCAGGAGACTTTCCATGATCACCCCCCAGGAAGCGCTGCAGCGCACCATCGAACACCGCGAAGTCTTCCACGACGAGATGCTGCACATCGTGCGCCTCATCATGAGCGGCGAGTGCTCGCCCGTGATGATGGCTGCGCTGATCACCGGCCTGCGCGTGAAGAAGGAAACCATCGGCGAGATCACCGCCGCCGCGCAGGTGATGCGCGAGGTGTCGACCAAGGTGCCCGTGACGGACACGACGCACCTCGTGGACATCGTCGGCACCGGCGGCGACGGCTCGCATACCTTCAACATCTCGACCTGCTCGATGTTCGTCGCGGCCGCCGCGGGTGCCAAGGTGAGCAAGCATGGCGGGCGCAGCGTGTCGAGCAAGTCGGGCAGTGCCGACGTGCTGGAGTCGCTGGGCGTGAACATCAACCTGAAGCCCGAGCAGATCGCGCGCTCCATCGAGGAGTGCGGCATCGGCTTCATGTTTGCGCCGAACCACCACCCCGCGATGAAGAACGTCGCGCCGGTGCGCAAGGAGCTCGGCATCAAGACGATCTTCAACATCCTCGGGCCGCTGACGAATCCGGCCGGTGCGCCGAACATCCTGATGGGCGTGTTCCACCCCGACCTCGTGGGCATCCAGGTGCGCGCTCTGCAGCGGCTAGGCGCCGAGCATGCGGTGGTGGTCTACGGCCGCGACGGCATGGACGAAATTTCGCTCGGCGCGGCCACCATGGTGGGCGAACTGAAGGACGGCGAAATCCGCGAATACGAACTGCATCCGGAAGACTTCGGCTTCCAGATGTCGAGCAACCGCGCACTGCGCGTGGAGACGCCCGAACAGTCGAAGGCGATGCTGCTCGGCGTGCTCGACAATCACGCCGGCCCCGCGCTCGACATCGTGTTGCTGAATGCCGGCGCCGCGCTGTACGCGGCGAACGTGGTCGATTCGGTGGCGGCGGGTGTGGAGCGCTCGCGCGCGGCCATCGCGTCGGGCGCGGCGAAGGCCAAGCTGGCCGAACTGGTCAAGGCCTCCGCGGCCGTCTGAGCCTCAAGAAACCGGAACCCCAAAGCTATGTCCGACATCCTCGACAAGATCGTTGCCGTCAAGCACCAGGAAGTGGCCGCGGCCCTGAAGCGCGCGCCGCTCGAAGCCGTTCGCTTCGACGCCGAGAGCCGCGTGCTGACGCGCGATTTCGAAGCCGCGCTGCGCGCCAAGATCGCCGCCGGCCATGCCGCCGTGATTGCCGAAGTCAAGAAGGCCAGCCCGAGCAAGGGCGTGCTGCGCGAGGACTTCATTCCCGCCGACATTGCGCAGAGCTATGCCGAAGGCGATGGAGAGATCAGTGCCGCCTGCCTTTCGGTGCTGACCGACAAGCAGTTCTTCCAGGGCGGTGTGGACTACCTCAAGCAGGCCCGCGCCTCGTGCGACCTGCCGGTGCTGCGCAAGGATTTCATCATCGACGCGTACCAGGTGTACGAATCGCGCGCGATGGGCGCCGATGCGATCCTGTTGATCGTCGCGTGCCTCGACGACGCGCAGATGAAGGACTACGAAGCCATCGCGCGCGGGCTGGGCATGGCGGTGCTGGTGGAGGTGCACGACGCCGCCGAACTCGACCGCGCGCTCAAGCTGAAGACCGCGCTGATCGGCGTCAATAACCGCAACCTGCGCAACTTCGAGGTGTCGATCCAGGCGACCATCGATCTGCTGCCCAGGCTGCCGGCGGACCGCCTGCCTGTCACCGAATCGGGTATCGCCACGCGCTCAGACGTGGCGACGCTGCGCGCGGCCGGCGTCAATGCCTTCCTGGTCGGCGAGGCGTTCATGCGCGCCAAGGAGCCCGGCGAGGCCCTCGCTGCGTTGTTCAAATGAGCCGGCCCGATCAGCTGTCGAGCAGCAATCCTGCCGACTGGCCGGTAGCACCCGGCTGGCAGCCGCTGGTCGACGACTTTTTTGCCGGCCCCGTCGGGCAGAAGGTGCTGGGCTTCCTGCGCGAACGCCTCGATGCGGGAGCCGTGATCTTTCCGCCGCAGCCGCTGCGGGCGCTGGAACTCACGCCGCCCGAAGAGGTGCGCGTGGTGATCCTGGGCCAGGACCCGTACCACGGACGTGGCCAGGCCGAGGGGCTGGCGTTCTCCGTGGCGCCCGGCGTGGCGCTGCCGCCGTCGCTGCGCAACATCTTCAAGGAGCTTCAGCGCGACCTCGGCGCGCCGCAGCCGCCGTTTCCCAATCCGGGCGGCAGCCTGGTGAAGTGGGCGACGCACGGCGTGCTGTTGCTCAACACCTGCCTGACGGTCGAAGAAGCGCAGCCCGCAAGCCATTCCGGCCGCGGCTGGGAAGTGTTGACGGATGCCGTCATCCGCCATGTTTCGGCTGGCGCCAAACCTGTTGTTTTTATGCTCTGGGGCTCGCACGCGCAGAGTAAGCGCGCGTTGATCGACGTTGGGCGCCATAAGGTGCTGATGTCGAATCATCCGTCGCCTCTTTCGGCGCTGCGCCCGCCCGTGCCGTTCATCGGCTGCGGTCATTTTGGCGAAGCGCGCGCATGGCGGGAGGCACAGCGGCCGGAGGGTTGAACTTCGGAGATAATCGTGGGCTCACGCCTCGGGCAGTTCTTCCGCATCTTCTTGATGTTGGGATTTCTGGGTAGTCACAAAACCGTGCTATATTTCGAGGTTCGCCGGAGAGGTGGCCGAGTGGTTAATGGCAGCAGACTGTAAATCTGCCCTCTTACGAGTACGCTGGTTCGAATCCAGCCCTCTCCACCAGCGATGAATTTGGTTTCTAGGAGCGATTGGATCTAGCGCTTTGGGTGCCTTGAAGTGCCCCTGATGCGGGAGTAGTTCAATGGTAGAACCCCAGCCTTCCAAGCTGATGACGCGGGTTCGATTCCCGTCTCCCGCTCCAGAGATCCGGTTCGGCGCAGGAATGCGATTTGGTTAGACAAAGCCCTTTTGGCTCAGTGGTAGAGCACTCCCTTGGTAAGGGAGAGGTCGCGGGTCCGATTCCCGCAAAGGGCACCAGTTTTTGGGGGTTGCAACGGCAGCTTTGCAACCCATCTGCATACGTTGAAAACGTTTTTTTCGGAGTCGAAAAATGGCAAAAGGTAAATTCACCCGCACCAAGCCGCACGTGAACGTGGGCACGATCGGTCACGTCGACCACGGCAAGACCACGCTGACGGCGGCGATCGCCACGGTGCTGTGGCCAAGTTCGGCGGCGAAGCCAAGGCCTACGACCAGATCGACGCGGCTCCTGAAGAAAAGGCYCGCGGCATCACGATCAACACCGCGCACGTCGAGTACGAAACGGCCAACCGCCACTACGCACACGTCGACTGCCCCGGCCACGCCGACTACGTGAAGAACATGATCACCGGCGCCGCCCAGATGGACGGCGCCATCCTGGTGTGCTCGGCCGCCGACGGCCCGATGCCCCAGACCCGTGAACACATCCTGCTGGCTCGCCAGGTGGGCGTGGGCTACATCATCGTGTTCCTGAACAAGTGCGACATGGTYGACGACAAGGAACTGCTCGARCTGGTCGAAATGGAAGTCCGCGAACTCCTCGACAAGTACGAATTCCCCGGCGAYGACACCCCCATCATCCACGGCTCGGCCAAGCTCGCCCTCGAAGGCGACAAGGGCGAACTGGGCGAAGGCGCCATCATGAAGCTGGCCGAAGCCCTCGACACCTACATCCCGACGCCCGAGCGCGCCGTGGACGGCACCTTCCTGATGCCCGTCGAAGACGTGTTCTCGATTTCGGGTCGCGGCACCGTCGTGACCGGCGCTGTCGAGCGCGGCGTGATCAAGGTCGGCGAGGAAATCGAGATCGTCGGCATCCGCCCGACCGTCAAGACCACCTGCACCGGCGTGGAAATGTTCCGCAAGCTGCTGGACCAGGGCCAGGCTGGYGACAACGTCGGCGTGCTGCTGCGCGGCACCAAGCGCGAAGAAGTCGAGCGCGGCCAAGTGCTGTGCAAGCCCGGCTCGATCAAGCCGCACGTGCACTTGCGCGAAGAAGTCGAGCGCGGCCAAGTGCTGTGCAAGCCCGGCTCGATCAAGCCGCACGTGCACTT
>NZ_LMEK01000012.1:0-1214711 GCF_001426595.1 Variovorax sp. Root434 | reverse complement strand
ACCGTGTTCGACCCGTTCGGCACCAACGGCTCGGGCACCAACGTCATCAGCACCGTCAGCGGCAACACCACCATCAACAACGCCAACTACGTGCGCGCCAGCAACTCGATCGGCTACTTCCTGCCGCCGAACCTGGGCGGCTTCTATGGCCAGGTGCAGTACAGCCTGCACGAGAACGCCAGCACCGACGCGACCAGCACCACGGCTGCTTCCAGCAGCACCGCCGGGCGCTACGTCGGTGGGCGTTTCGGCTACGCCAACGGTCCCCTGGACGTGGCACTGAGCGTGGGCCAGAGCACGGCGGTGGACACCGCTGCGCTGGAGCGCAAGGTGCAGACCATCAACTTGGGCGCTTCGTACGACTTCGGTCCGGTGAAGCTGTTCGGTGAGCTGTCGAACGTGAAGAACAAGTTCGACTACGCGGCAGCGGCCGACACGCACGACACCTACAACGGCTACCTGATCGGCGCGACCGTGCCGGTGGGCGCGGGCCTGATCCGCGTGGCGTACTCGCAGGTGCGCTACAACGAAGGCACGGCCGGCATCACGGGCGAGGACCCGCTGGCGCGCAAGTTCGCGGTCGGCTATGTGCACAACCTGTCCAAGCGCACGGCGCTGTATGCGACGGTGGCGCGCGTGAACAACCGCAACGACGTGAACTACACGGGCAGCCTGGTGTCGGCCAGAAGCGCACGGCGCTGTATGCGACGGTGGCGCGCGTGAACAACCGCAACGACGTGAACTACACGGGCAGCCTGGTGTCGGCCAGCACCACGGGCTACGGCAGCGCGGGCGTGAGCTACACGGGCCTGCCGCGTTCGTCCACCGGCTACGACTTCGGTATCCGTCACGCGTTTTGATGACGGTTTGACGATGTGATGAGGGGGCAGCGCGGCCGGGTGGCCGCGCTGCCTGGCCCGCTGCGCTCACGAGGGAGCCCAAAGGCAGCGAGGAGGTGAAGCCGCAGTTTCAAGGCAGGTCAAATGAAAAAACAGACATTCGCGTTCGCGCGCTGGTTGCGTGCGTGCGTCTTCTTGCTTGTGTCCCTCGGATCGCTTGCAGCGGCACAGGCACAGAACCGCATCGAGTCGGTCACCGGCTCCATGCAAGCCGGCACGGAAGTGCTGCGCATCGATTTCTCGGAGCCGCTGGCCGCTGTGCCTGCAGGCTTCGCCATACAGTCTCCCGCGCGCATCGCGCTCGACTTTCCGGGCATGGCCAGCAGCCTGGGCCGTGCAGCCATCGACGTGAACCAGGGCAACCTGCGTTCCGTCAACGTAGTGCAGGCGGGCGAGCGCACGCGCCTCGTCATGAACCTGAAGCAGGCGACGGCGTACCGGACACAGCTCCAGGGCAAGTCGCTTCTCGTGTCGCTCGAACCCGTGGCCGGCGCCGCACTGGTCGCGTCCACGCCCTTCGAGTTTGCGGAGAACCGCAACCGCGACGTGCTGCCCCTGCGCGACGTCGATTTCCGCCTGGGCACCGAAGGCGCCGGCCGCGTGATCGTGAGTCTGCCCAATGACCAGGTCGGCGTGGACATCCGCCAGCAGGGCAAGGGCCTCGTGGTCGAGTTCACCAAATCGTCGCTGCCCGAGGGCATGAACCGCAAGATGGACGTGGCCGACTTCGGCACGCCGGTTCAATCGGTGAGCATGCAGCAGTCCGGCGATCGCGTGCGCATGGTGATCGAGCCGCGTGGCGATTGGGAACACAGCGCCTACCAGAGCAACAGCCAGTTCGTGGTGGAGGTGCGTCCGCGCAAGGTCGACCCGACCAAGCTGACGCAAGGCACGGGCTACAACGGCGAGAAGCTGTCGCTGAACTTCCAGAACATCGAGATCCGCTCGCTGCTGCAGGTGATCGCGGACTTCACCAACTTCAACATCGTCACTTCCGACTCGGTCAACGGCACGCTCACGCTGCGGCTGAAGGACGTGCCCTGGGACCAGGCGCTGGACATCATCCTGGAGGCGAAGAACCTCGGCATGCGCAAGAACGGCAGCGTGCTGCGCATCGCGCCGGAAGACGAGCTCAACGCCAAGGACAAGATCAAGGCCGAGGCCCAGGCCACGTTGCAGGGGCTGGAACAGCTGCGCACGCAGTCCTTCCAGCTCAACTATGCGAAGGCGGCCACGGTGGCGCAGGGGCTCTCGGGCACCGGCGCGAGCGCCGGTGGAGGCGGCGGCAGCTCGGGCGGCGCGACTCGCATCCTGAGCGCGCGCGGCAGCGTGCTGGCCGAGGTGCGCACCAACCAGCTCTTCGTGACCGACATTCCCTCGCGCCTCTCGCAGGTGGCAGACCTCCTCCAGAAGCTCGACGTGCCGGTGCGGCAGGTGCTGATCGAGGCGCGCTTCGTCGAGGCGACCGACACCTTCAGCAAGTCGCTGGGCGCGAAGCTGGGTGGCGGCTTCGTCAACTCGAACTCGTCGGTCGGCGTGACGCCTTCCGTCAGTACGAGCACCGCCAGCGGCGTGACAACCACCACCAGCACCAACACCTACTCGAGCACCAGCTTCGTCAACCTGCCGGCGACCAGCACCACCGGCGACGCGGTCGGCACCTTCGCGCTGTCGCTGTTCAACTCGGGCCTGACGAAGATGCTCAACCTCGAGATCTCCGCGCTGGAAGCGGACGGCAAGGGCAAGGTGGTGTCGAGCCCGCGCGTGGTGACGGCCGACCAGACCAAGGCGCTGATCGAGCAGGGCACAGAGCTGCCCTACCAGGTGGCGACCTCGAGCGGTGCCACCTCCATCGCATTCCGCAAGGCCAACCTCAAGCTGGAGGTGACGCCGCAGATCACGCCCGAGGGCAACATCATCCTGGCGCTCGACGTCAACAAGGACACGGTGGGCCAGTCGACCACCGCGGGCTACGCCATCAACACCAAGCACATCCAGACCGAAGTGCTGGTGGAGAACGGCGGCACGGTCGTCATCGGCGGGGTCTTCGAGCTGACGGACACCAGTTCGGAATCGCGCGTGCCGGTGTTGGGCGAACTGCCGATGGTGGGTGCGCTGTTCCGCACGCGCAGCCGGGTCAACAACAAGACCGAGATGCTGATCTTCATCAGCCCGAAGATGATTTCGGACAGGAACGCGGCGCGATGAGCCGTCGATAGATTCCAGGCAGCGCGACTGTTCGAGGCCGAGGGCGAGAGCCCTTGGCCTTTTCTTTTTTTCCTGAGCCGCAGGCAGTTTCGTGGAGGCCGATAGCCCCGCGCTGCCTCAGGTCGAATGGCGCACGGGTGTGATCGTCGCTTCAGCCGAGCTGCGGAGCATCTCGACTTTCTCTTGCTCAACCCAGTGTGTCCCGTCGCCGTGGGCCCTGTTTCCGGCCTCCACGGCTGCCTGGAATGCGGTGCGTACAGGGAGCGTATCCGCCTCCCACAGCCAGTGACCCTCGACGGGGTGCCCGAACAGGCCGACGCACGGCAGCCGCCAGCGCAGGCGAATCCGTGGGCGGGAGGGCAGGGGAGACATGCCGGCGAGTCTGCGCGGCGATGTGGGAGATATCTGGGCGGGCCGAGCCGGGCCTGAGCCGGCCGGATTGCCATCCGCCGTGGCCGCGGGGGGCGTCCTTATTCGACCACTGGCACTTCGCGCCAGTTCAACAGCCGCAGGCTCAGGCTGGACGACAGCGACACCTTGAGGTTCGTCACGGTGCCGGTGTTGGAGCCCACCGACAGCGTGGTGCCGCCGTTGGTGCTGCTGGTGAAGCGCAGGTCCGTCACCGCGTACGACTCGGAGATGTAGGCGGCGTTGCTATCCAGTGCCGATTGCCCTGTTCCGAAGTTGATGGCGTACACCCGGCTGGTGCCCGAGGGACTACATGCATCGGCCGTGGTGAGCGTGGAGGCAAATGCCACCACGCCGCCGGTGGTCGTGGTGCTGGTGATCATGCGCCAGGCAATGCCGGTGCTGCTGTCGGTGCCGAGGTCCACGTACCAGCCCATCGAGCTGCTGCCCAGAGTGGTGGTGGAGGTCAGGTCGGTCAGCGCGGTGAGGTTGCTTCGCGCCAGCGGAAAGCTCACGCCCGAGGGCAACGCGGAAGACGTGTTGAATGCAGAGGACGTGCCATCGAGCAGTGCGTAGAAGTCCTGCGCGACCGTGGAGCTCACGTCGCTGGAGGACAGCAGCTGGCCGGTGCCCAGCAGCACATAGCGCTTCTTCGTGGTCGGATGCACCTCGACCAGCGGTTGCGTGGTGACGGGCTGTGCATTGCCGCTGGCGTCCGTCAGCTTGGCCATCAGCAGGGGCGAGCTGTAGGTCGAAGTGCCGGTGACGTCGAAGCGCCAGACCTGCCCGCTGAGGTCGCCGGCGTAGATGGCGTCGGCCGTGCCGTCGGTGAAGTCGCGCACATAGGCGGTGGCGTGCGTGAGGCCGGCGGCGGTGCTGCCGGTCTTGACCTTCTCCAGAAGCGCACCGGTCTTGGGGTTGACAAAATAGATGTAGCCGTAGCCGTCGGTGTTGTTGTAGCCCGAGGTCAGCACCACCACCCAGCCGTACTTGGCGGTCTTCACCACCACGGGCTCGCCGTAGCTGTAGCCCATGGTCGAGTCGGTGAACTCCCACAGCACCTTGCCCGCGACGATCGATTCGGAGGTCATGCCCGCCGGATTGGTGACGTCGATCGCGTAGAAGCTCTTGCCGCCCTTGCCGAGCCCGCCGACGAGGATGGTGCGCCAGTCGGAGGTGGCGGTCGAGGTGGTGGTGAGGGAGCCGCCCGCGTAGTTGAAGTCGACGTCGAAGGTCAGCGGCGTTGCGTCGACGTAGGAGTGGTGGGTGTAGCTGGGGTTGCCCAGCGCGGTGAGGCCGTCGGAGGCGGATGTGTTGGGCGTGCCGCTCGGGCCCTGAAACAGCGCGCTCGGTACGTAGGCGAATATCTCGGTGCCCGCGTCGGTGCCCGACAGCGTGCCGTTGAAGGCGTGCAGCATGCCGTCGTTCGCGCCCACGAAGACCATCGTGGGCCGGCTCGACCAGGTGCTCTTGAAGCTCGCGTAGCCGGGGTTGATCGAATCGGAATACGTGAGGCTGGGCACTCCCACCGCCGTCACCTTGGAGCCCACGATGTCGCCCAGCAGCACCGTGCGTGCGCGGTAGGCCAGGCTGCTGCCGCTGGTGGTGGAGCCGACCTCCTGGGTCTGGTCGCCGCGCAGGTAGCTCAGGTAGTCAGAGCCGTCGTTGCCACGGTAGGAGGTGACCAGCGCGGCCTTCTGGCTGGTCGTGAGGTTCGCGTAGCGGAAGGGCTGGCCGCTGCTGCCATCCCAGGTCGCGACGCGCCGCGACGTGCTCCAGCCGGTGCTGGCGAGTTGCGTGGCGAGCTTGGCGGTGGAGGTCCACATCGTGGTCGAGGTGGTGGTCAGGTCGGTGCCGATGGTCACACTGCTGGCGGTGAGCACGCCGCTCCAGTTCTTCGATGCGTACTGCGCGGCATACGAGGCGCTGCCCGAATCGCTCACCTGGGCGGACGACAGCGAGAGCGAGGTGGTGTAGGCGCTGACGGCCGTGGCGATGGCGGAAAAAGCCTTGGTGAGGCCCGAGACCATCTGGCTCGCGCTGCCGGCCAGGAAGTAGTTGTCGGGCCGGTACTCGGTGGCGGTGCCCATCGTGATGGTCTCGCTGCTGCTGTTCCACCAGCTCTGCGTGAGCGCGGTCGTGGTCTGGGTCGGGTCGTAGCTCGATGGCACGGTGAAGCCGCCGTACTTGGCCGCGAGCCAGTAGGGGTTCTTGTCGGCTGCGGTCTGGTACTCCATCACGTCCATCCAGTAGGTCGAGATGGTCTGCGTGCCCGTCAGGTCGGAGCGGATGTCGTTGGTGTGGGCCTGGTAGGCCAGCCCCGCCATGTAGTAGGTGGCGTAGGAGCTGTTCCACCACGCATCGACCTTGGAGCTCAGCCCCTCGAGCGTGAGCAGGTTGTTGGTGTAGGTGCGCGCGAGGTTGAGCGTGTCGCTGCTCACGGCCGTGGGCTTGGAACGGGTGCTGGTCAGCGTGCCGCCGCCCACGTTGTAGTCGTAGTGCGTGTTGGTGTCGCCGATGCCCAGGATGAAGTTCTTCTGGCAGGCGTACAGCACCGGGTCGGTCCAGGTGGTGACGGCCGGAAAGCCGTCGAGCAGGGTGCTGCGCGTGGTGCTCGACGAGGTGGTGGCCGGCGTTATGTAGCTGGTCCACGTCGACACGTTGCCCAGGTTCTCGAAGTAGCGCACCGCGGCGTAGTAGAGCTCGCTGACGTTGTCGTAGGTCATGTACGACGAGGCGGCTGTGCCGAACTTGTTGAGGTAGTTCATCACGCCGCTGTTGCTGATGGTGACGCCGCTGGTGCTGGTGGTTGCGGTCGCGGTGGCGCTGTCGGGGTTGGTCACCATGATGCCGGTCGTCGAGCTCCACTCGGCCTTGCTGTTGGTGGTGACGGTGGTCGACAGCGGCGTCGGGTAGGTCGGGCCGATGTAGCCCATCGGTGCGCGCAGCACCGCGCCCTGGTTGGTGGCGCCGCTGCCGTTGAGGTAGGAGAAGGCGCTGTAGCGGATCTTGTTGGCGTAGCTCTGCATCAGCCCTTCGGGCTTGTACTGGCCGTTGGGGTACAGCACGCAGTTGGATTCCACGCCGCCCGATGAACTGCTCGAGTCGCAGACCAGCACGCGGATGTACACGCGATAGGTGCTGGCCGCATTGTTCGACGACGAGGCGCTCACCCAGTCGGTGCCGCTCACGCTGGTGTTGCTGTAGCTGCTGCCGGTGCCGGAGAACACCATCGTGTTGCCGCGCTTCCAGATGCTGGTGTTGAACGAGGTCCAGCTCAGGGGCGTCACCGACGAGATCAGCGAGGACGCGATGTTGTGGCCGGTGGAGGTTGTCTGGCTGGTGCCGCGCAGCGGGAAGTTGGTCTGCGAGCCCTGGCTCGATCCCCAGGCTTTTTCGAGGATGGTCTGGGTCGTCGAGTCCACGCTGCGGTAGCCGCCGGTGAGCGCCCAGCGGAACGGGTCGATGGTCTGCATCGTCGCCCAGTTCATGAAGTTGCCGCTCCACTTGCCGGAGCAGGTGTGCAGGTTGGTGCCGGTCGAGAGGCCGGCCGGCTGGAAGTAGCTGCTCGCCGGTGTAGTGGAGTTCAGCGTGTACGTGTAGCACTTCAGCGGATCGAAGTAGCCGAGGTAGGTCGAGCTGTCCGCGTAGTTGCCGAGGTTGGCCACGCTGATGGCGGTCGGGTACTCGACCGACAGCGTGAGCGCCAGATTGCCCGGGACGTCCGCGCTCGCGAAGACCGGCTGGTCGGCCAGTGTCACGGCGGGGGAGGGTTGTACGCCCAGCAGCAGGGCGGCGGCGGTCAGTGCGATGGAAATGACGCGGGAACGGTTCATCGGAGTTACTCGGGCCGGGTGAACGAAGTCTGGAGAAACACCTGCGTCGAACGCGCTCCGGTGACGCGCACGCTGAGGCGGTAGACCGGCGAGATGGTCGACGCCGGCCGCTGGCTCGCCGGCAGCTGGCTGCTGCCGCCGGTGACGTTGCTGCTCGACGGCGCATACACGCAGGTGCTCGTGCTCGCCGTGCCGGCGGCGCGGCACAGGCGGTCGATGACGTAGCGGATCGCGATGTCGGAGGTCGCCCCCGCCAGGTCCGACGCCGTCGGGCTGAAGGTGGATCCGGCGAAGTCGGTGCCGCTGGGCGAGCTGCTGCTGGACAGCAGCACCAGCGGAATGCCCTGGTCGTTGGCCGTCAGCTCGACCGCGCTGTAGTTGGCCGAGGGAATGCTGGCCGCCGAGAGCGTGGCCGTCTTCAGCACGCCGCTCTTGAATGCCGTGAGCACGTTGGAGGCGGCTTGCTCGCCCTGGCTGGCGAGGTCGCGCCGGAACGCGAGGTTGCCGGCGCTCGCCAGCGAGGTGTGCGTGGAGCGCATCACGGCGACGCCGCCGATCAGCAGGATGACGAGCACGATCAGGCAGAACAGCAGCACGACGCCGCGCTGGCGCCGGCCGCGCGAAGCACGGAAAAGAACAACAGGTGTCATGACGTGGGCAGCAGCAGCACGTTGCGAATAGGGATCGTCGACTCGACGATGCGGTGGCGGAAGTGCTGCTCGCTGGTGCTGAAGCTGATCGTCTGCTGCAGCGAGGTGGCGAGGTCACTGAACAATGTGAGCGAGGCAGGCGATGGCAGCTCGCCGTTGTCGTTCGCCCGCTCGGGGTTTGCGCTGCGCAGCACCAGCGCGATGCGGATGGCGACCACCTGCCGTGCGGTGGCGGGCGTGGTCATCATGGTGGCGATGTCGTAGCCGGTGGCGCCCGGATCCACCCAGGTGTCGAGCACGCCATCGGAGTTGGTGTCCAGGCCGTAGAGCGCGTGCATCTCCGACACGCCGTCGGCGACAGCCTGCGATGCATCGGTGCCGTTGGCCATCAGCAGGTCGTAGCTGTAAAGCGTGTTGTTGCTGCCCACCCCGAACATCTGGAACTGCGTGTTGCCCGCGTTGACGTTGCCCAGCGGCGTGAAGTAGGCGCTGCCACTGGCCGCAAGCGTCGACAGGCTGGTCGACGAGCCCGAGGCGGTGTAGTAGGTGCTGCCCAACGGAAGTGCGTCGTTGCCGGCGCTGTCGGCGAAGGCTGTGCTCGAGTGCACCTGCTCCAGCAGGCAGTCGGTGGTGCCGCTGGCGCTCACCAGGCCCAGGTCGCCTTCGGCCAGGCCCGCGGTGCTGTCCAGGCGCAGGATGCTGGTCGACTTGCCGCTCGAGAGAATGAGCCGCGGCACGTCGCCCGAGGCAGCCGTGCCGCCCATTACCACCAGCACGTCGGAGCCCGCGTCGGACTGGCTCTTGCCGATCAGCACCGGCGCCACGCGCAGATTGGCGCTGCCGCTCGCGCCGCCGAGAAAGGCGGTGGCGAAGGGGGCCGGAAACGCTGAGCTGCGCGGCAGGTTGGGCGTGCTCGGCAGCGTTGCGTTCAGCAGGCAGCCGAAGGCGCCCGCAAGGGTCCACGACTGCGTGAAGCCCGAGCCGGCGGTGCGCACGGCGCGGTCCAGCACATAGGCGGCATAGGCGCCGGTCTGCCCCATGTCGTTGGTGGCGGCGGTGGTGCGCTTGCTCGATTCGCCGAAGATCAGCAGGCTGGTGGCGGCCAGCGTCACCACCAGGCCGATGACGATCGCCACCATCAGCTCGATCAGCGTGACGCCGTGTTGTCGTCGTTGCACGCGGTGCCTCATGGCAGCACCACGCGCGTGACGAGCTTGCTGGCGGCATTGGCCGCGGTGGACTCGCGCGTCACGGCGCGCCAGGCGATCACGATATCGGCGGCATTGGTCGTGCCCGCGCTGTTGGTCGCGCCCGAGACGGCAGTCACCGTCAGCGTGGCATTGGGCAGGCCGCCGCTGGTCAGGGCGCTCACGCGCGTCTGCCATGCGGTGGTGTCGACCGAGATGGAGTTTTTCAGCCACATCGTGCTGGCGATCTCGTTGGCGAGCAGCGCGGCGCGGTTGCGGTCCTCGGCGTCGATGGACACCGTGAGCGAGCGCGCCAGCATGCCCGCCATGCCGAGCAGGCCGAACGAGAAGATCAGCAGCGCGACGAGCACTTCGATCATCGCGAAGCCGGACGCGGCATGCGCGCGGCCGTGGGTGGGTGTTTTCATGTTCTCAGCTCGGGCAGCCGTCGGGTGTGCTGGACGACAGCGTCTTGGCCGGATCGCACATGTGCACCTGGCCGCCCAGGTTCACGACCACGCGCAGGGGACGGTCGGCCGAAGTCATCGTGATGTTGTAGGTGGGCGTCGAGCTCAGGCTGCAGGTGGCGCCCGTGACGCCGGTGCTGCTGTTGGCCGACAGCCGGCCCAGCGGGCTGAAGCAGATGGCAGCTGGCCCGCTGATGTTCACGCCCGCGCCGGCAACGGTCAGCACGCCGGCTTCGACGAAGGTGGCGATGCCGGCCGTGTCCAGCGTCGACGACGCGACGAAGTTGATCGACCAGTTGCTGCCGTTGGCCGTGGCGGTCAGGCTGGTCTTCGGGGCGGTGTCGTTGGTCAGCGAGAACACGGCCGTGCGGCTGCGGCGAACCGCCTCGGCCTGTGCCTGGCGCAGGCCGTTCTGCAGCACATCGCTCACCGTGCGCACGCGGGTGTTGGCGATCCATGCGAATACCGCCGGCATCGCCAGCGCCATGAGCACGGCCATCACCGCCAGCGTCACCGCGAGCTCGATCAGCGTGAAGCCCCTGGCCGGCGCGGCGCGCTTCATCAGCAGGCCCCCCGCTTCGACACCCAGTCGGTGCTGCAGGTCGTCCAGCCCGTGGGCACGCCGACCGTCGCGCGGTTGTTGGCCTGGTCGACGGTGAACACGAAGCCCGCGGTGCCGTCGCTGCCCGTGGCCACCAGCGTGTAGCCGGTGGCGGTCACGGCGCCGTACGTGCCGTCGCACGATAGCGTGAAGGTGCCCGACATGCGCAGCGTGGACGACACCAGGCATGGCGAGGTGTAGCTGCCGGTGGACAGGTAGGTGCGGTTGTCCTGGAAGTAGCGCTCCATGTTCGCGCGCATCGTCGACAGGCCGTTGGTGGCGTCGACGATGCGCCCGCGCAGCACGTAGTCGCGGTACGAGGGATAGGCGATGGCCGCGAGGATCGCGACGATGGCCACGGTCACCATCAGCTCGATCAGGGTGAAGCCGCGCGTTCGCGCGCGAAGCCCGTGAGGCTTCTTCTGCAGCCGTTTCATGTCGGTTCTTCTCCTCATGTGCCGGAAGCAATCAGAAGCTTCCTAGACGCCGAGTCGAACATGCAATCTGGGAGAAAGCTGGCTGATGCGTTGTGGTTTGTGTGCGCTGTTGCGCGCTGCATCCGAGGTTCCTCCGACTTTGTCCCCGAGCATTCCGCCTGCATCGGATCGACCGATGTTCAGGAGAAGCGATCGATGATGTTGAAGAAGAAGTTGCAGCCCTTCGTGCTGGCGTTCCTGGTGGGCTGTTCAGCCACCGCGCTGGCGGCGTCGACGGCCACCGAAAGCGGCACCGGCAACTCAGGCGGCAACGCGGCAGTCGATGCCGCGCTGAAGACTTGCGCGGCCAGCGTGGCCAAGGATGCCGGCGGCGGCCCTGACCAGACGGCGATGACCGCCTGCATGACCAAGGCGGGCTTCACCAAGCCCGTGCAAGGCGGCGAGCGGCGGCCGCCGCCTGCTGGCGCCGCGCCTGGGAAATGACGGCGCGGCAGCCGGTGGCGCGATGCTCTTCGTTCAGTGCGCGGCCGATGTCTGCAGCGACGGCATCCGCCCCGCCTCGAGCGCCAGCGGCACCCGAACCTGCGCAAGCAGCCCGTGCGAGCCTGACCTGAGCACCACATCGCCGCCGTGCGCACGCGCGATGGAGCGGCACACGGCCAGGCCGAGGCCGCTGCCTGGCGCGCTCGAAGAGCGGGCGCGCGCCGTGCGGTAGAACGGCTTGAACACATGCTCCAGCTCACTCGCGGGCAGCCCCGGCCCGCGGTCGCCGATCTCGACCACGGCGTCATGTCCGTCGATCAGCAAGCGCACGCGCGCCAGGTCCCCGTACTTCACGGCGTTCTCGATCAGGTTGTCGAGCACGCGCCGCATGCCGATCGGGTCGACCTCCACCTGCGCGCGCTCGACGCGCCGAAGCTGAACGTCCTTGCCGACGAACACGGCCTGCTCGACCACGTCCTCGACCAGGCTCGCGAGGTCCATGCGTTCGCGCGCGCTCACCACCGAAGCATCGCGGATGAAGCTGAGCACGGAGCCGATCATCAGCTCCATCTCCTGGACGTCCTCGAGCATGCCGGTGCGCACATCGTCGGGCACGTCCTCGATGCGAAAGCGCAGCCGCGTGAGGGGCGTGCGCAGGTCGTGGCTGATGGCGCCGATCATTACCGTGCGGTCGTCGACGAAGCTGCGCAGCCGCGCCTGCATGCGGTTGAAGGCTTGCGCGGCGCGGCCGATCTCGGCGGGGCCCTCCAGTGCCAGCACCGGCGCCGACGGGTCGCGGCCCAACTGGTCGGCCGCGCGCGCGAAACCGGCGATCGGCCGCACCAGCCGGCGCGAGAACAGCCAGCCCGCCGGGGCGACGATGGCCGCCGCGATCAGGAACCACAGCAGCACGCGGCGCTGCCAGGCATTCGGAAAGGACTCGGGTGTCGGCTGCACCACCACCCAGCTGCCTTCGGGCGTATACGCCGCGGCGATGAAGTCGCCCTCGACGAACGGCGCGGGCGCGAGCCCGAAGAGCCCGCGCGCGACGGGGCGCTCGATGTCGGCGGTTGCAACGGGCGGCGAGCCGGTGCTTTCGGGCGCACGGGGTGGCTCGGCGCGAACGGGCGGCGGCGGGGTTGCCAGCGGGGGCGCCGCCGGCGCCGTACTGGTCGACGGCGGGCGTACGGCGGGCTCGGCAGGCTGCTGCGATGGCGTGGGTGCGCGCGCAACGGGCGCCTCGGCCTTTGCAGGCGCCTCGCGGTGTGGCGGACTCACGATGGCTGGCGGCGGGCCTCGCGTGGTGCTGCCCGGCTGCGCGAAAGAGGGCGCGGGGCCGGGCGGTGCAGCGGGCGAAGGCCCCGGGGGCGCTGAAGGCGGCGCTGCTGCGCCTGGCGCGACCGCCATGTTGGGCGCTGCCGATCCGGGCGACGGCGGCGGCGGCGAACTGGCGGCATCGGGAGGGGCCCCTCCGGGCGCGCCCGCCGATGAACTGCCTGGTGGGCTTCCCGCCGTGGGTGGGGGAGCGGCTGGCGCATTGCCGGCCGGGGGATTCGTCGCGGCGCCGGGCGGCGGCTGCGGAGCGCCGGCCGTGTTTCCGCCCGGACTTGGGCCCGGGCCGAAGCCGCCGCCAAAGCCGCCCCCACCCCCACCGCCCGGAAATCCCATTCCGCCCCCCGGGCCGCCGGGTCCGCCTGGGCCCCTTCCCTGGACTCGCAAGAAGCCTGCTCCGGCGAACGTGCCAGCGATGCGGCGCGGCGCGGATTGCGCAGCGTCACGCCCTTCTCCTGCCGCGGCAACCGGACCCGTGGTGCCCGCGAACGGCAGCGGCGTGAAGAAGTACAGCCGCACCTCGGCCACGTCGCGCCCTAGCAGCTGCGCCAGGTCGCGCCGAGAGCGTTCGGATGTCAGCCAGCCCTGCCCCTTGGGCTGGGGCGCGTTCACCTGCAGCGAGCGTTGAAGCAGCTTCGCATTGCGGCCCTGGGCGTTGCGGCCCGACAGCATGTGCGCGATCTCGCCCAGCTCCCATTGGCGTTGGGGTTGCGGCGGCAGCAGCACGGTGAGTGCCAGCGTCACGGCCTGCGCAACGACCAGTCCGCCCAGCAGCAGGCCCATGATTTGCCACGCCAGCGGCGGGCCCGGCCAGCGGCGTGCGGTACCTCGGGAGTTCATGCGCCGATGCTGGCACGGACGGGATGCGGTGTCACGCCAGCGTGGCTCGATCTTTGCGTTCCCATTTTTTCTCCCAGCTTTCAGGCGCCGAGTTTGTGAACCGGATGTTGCGGCCGGATTTCACTGCATTGCAATTCATTTCATCGTCTGTGAGGCTTCGGACCAAGGCGGTGTCCGACCTATGATCCGCTACCCGATCCGCCGTAACGTGAACTACCTGTCCACCCGAATCCTCATCGTCGACGATGACGCCGGCATCCGCAGCCTGGTGGCGTCCTTCCTGGAAAAGCACGGCTTCCAGGTCGACGCGGCCGGCCACCCGGCAGAGATGCGCGAGCGGCTCGCGCAGGCCGAGTACGCGCTGATCGTGCTCGACGTGATGATGCCCGGCGAAGACGGGCTGAGCGCGCTGCGCGAGCTGCAGCGCATCGGCGGGCCACCCGTCATCATGCTGTCGGCCGTGGGCACTGACATCGACCGCATCGTGGGCCTGGAGATCGGCGCGGAAGACTACCTTGCCAAGCCCTGCAATCCGCGCGAGCTGCTGGCACGCATCCGCACCGTGCTGCGCCGCACTGCGCATGCGGCCGTCCCCGGGGCGCAGGCGGTGCCGTCGGCGCCGGCCTCCGGCGCGGCCGAGGCGCAACCCAAGGTGCTGTACTTCGCGGGCTGGCGCATGGACTTCGAGGCCTGGCAGCTGCACGACCCGCAAGACCGGCCGGTGGACCTCTCCGACGGCGAGTTCCGCCTGCTGCGCGCGCTGGTGCAGCATCCGCGGCGGGTGCTCACGCGCGACCAGCTGGTGCAGTACGCGCTGGGCACGGAAAGCGATTCGTACGACCGCGCCATCGACGTGCAGATCAGCCGCCTGCGCCGCAAGCTGGCGCAGGGCGAGGTGCGCGCCGACCTGATCCGCACCGTGCGCAACGAGGGCTACATGTTCGTGCCCGCCGTCACGCGCACGCGCGAGGCCTGAGCCCGCAGGCCACGCTGCGGCAACCGGGCCGCAACACGGTGAAATCCGCGGGCAATGCGGCGGGCTCAATCTCGGGGCTTCGCATTCATCACCTTGACCGACCCATGACATTGTTCGACTGGCTGTGTGACTGGCGCACCCTGAGCGCGCTGGCCGTGGGTGACGCCGTGCTGCTGGCGATGTTCCTGGCCTCGGATGCCAGGCGCCTGGCGTTCCTGGCCCGGCGATGCGGCACCAGGCATGAACTGCCGCCGGCGAGGCATGTTCATGTCAATCCCGAAGACCGTGGCGTGTTCACTCGGGAATCGCCTGGGTCCGGGACCTGAGCTCGAGCTTGCGATAGGTGCTCAGCGTCTCTGCGAGCATGGCCAGCATGTGGCGGGCCGCGCGCGGATCCAGCACGGCGCCGCCGTTCGTCAATGCGCGCAGCGCGTAGGCGATCTCGGCGTCTTCCGCCTCGCTCAGCAGGTAGCCCGTTGCGCCCGAGGCGAACGCGCAGAGCACCCGTTCCTGGTCGTCCGTGTCCGACATGGCGACGATCTGGGCGCGCGGCAGCCTCGCGCAAACATCGGCGATCAGCGATGCACCGTCGCCGATCGGATAAAGCTGCATGTCGACGAACACCAGGTCGAAGGACAGCGCGGCCAGCATTTCCTCCGCTTCCGCGCGCGTGGACACGAGCACCACGCGCCGCCCCGGTGCGAGCATGCCGAGAATGCGCCGCATGCGGCTCGCGACGGTGGGGTCGCTCTCCACGACCAGTGCACCGAAGAACGGCTTTGGCTGGAGTGCACGCGAGGCGGCATCAAGGAACCTGGGATCGAACACGGATGTGCTTTTCTCTTTGAAGTGGACGCCGTATGCGCGCGGGCGCCCTAGAGCATCGCCTTCGAATGCCCGAGGCGGCCGGGCGCGTGCTTGCGCTTGCAGCTGCCGTTGCGCGGTGCCTCGTTGCCGGTGGCCATGATCGGCGCGAGGGTCGATCGGCTGTAGTTGCTCGGGGTGCCGGCTTCGTGCGCGGCGCACGTCTCACCGGCGGCCACGAAGATGCCGAGCGCCAGCGCGCCGAAGGCCACCAGGCCCATGAGACACGATGCCCGGAAGGATCTGTCGAGCTGCGGCCTGGCGACGAAGGCGGGCTGCGTCTTGTTCCATCGTGCTTGCATCTCGAACTCCGGGAGATGGCCATTTGCATGCGTCCACGCCGGCAGGCTGCTGAAGCGCAGCGCGTGCGATGCGCTGTTTGAGTTGCGATGCCGGGGACTGTTCATGGCCGGTATCGTGAGCTTCAAAACAGGAGAAAAATTGGACGGCGGCGCTCGATGGCGGCCGCGTGCTTCAGGGGCCCGCGCGGCGCGGTCCATGCGGCCAGTCGCCGCTCAGGAGCAGGCCCAGCCCCGTCGCGCGCAGCGCGGCCGAGATCGGGTCGACGAAGAAGCCGCCGACGTAGGTCGACGATGTGGGAAAGGCCTCGGCACGCGAGGCCATGGGCGCCAGCCGAGGCGATGTGGGCGCCGGCGCCGGCACGCCGTCGAGGGCGGCGGCCGGCATCTCGATCCACGCGCCGGGCGGGTCCGCGGTGAGCATCATGTACTCGGCCCCTTCGAACTCGCAGACCAGCGCGTACTTGCCGCCTGGAAGCCATGTGCTCGACACCACGCGGGCCTGCGGCGCGGCACTCGCCGTACTACCGAACGCGACGCACAGGCACAGCGCGCCGGTGGCCGCGGCGATGCGATGGAGCAGTGGCTTCAATTGCATGAGGGCCTAGAAATCCAGCTTGGCGCTCAGGCTGAAGGTGCGCGGGTCGCCGGGCTTGATGTAGTTGTCGTACTGGTATTCCCAGTAGCGCCGGTTCGCCACGTTGTTGATGGCCGCGCGGAAGGTGGTGTTGCGCCCGGCGATGCGTGTCGTGTAGCTCGCCCCTATGTTGGCGACGGTGTAGCCGGGAAGGCTCAGCTGGTTCGACGCATTGAGCATCGTGCCGCCCGTGTACTTCATGTCGGCCGACAGCTTGAGGCCCGGCACCTGCGCCACCGCGTACGACACCTGCGCGGTCGCCACCAGCTTGGGCGCACCCGCCACGCGGTTGCCGACGTAGTTGCTGCCGCGTTCGTATGAGCTGTCGAGCAGCATCAGGTTGCCGCCGATCTGCCATTGCGAGCCCAGCCGCGTGGAGGCGCCGAGTTCCAGGCCCTGGTAGATCGACTGGCCGTCCTGCACCAGCACGTTGGCGCTGTTGGCGTATTCGGCGCCGCGCTCGATGCGGAACAGCGCGGCCGTGGCGCTCCAGCGCTCGCGTTCGGTCTTCAGGCCCAGTTCGTACTGCTTGCTCTTCAGCGGCTTGAGCAGCTCGCCGTTGTTGGCGTAGAGGGTGCCCACCGTGCTGCCGGCCTCCAGTGACTCTACGTAGCTGGTGTACAGCGTGGTGTCGGGTGCGGGCTTGAACATCAGCGCCAGCGTGGGCGTGACCACGCCGCTCTTGCGATAGCTCGAGGTCTGCGCTCCCGTGGTGCCGTAGCCGTTCTGCTCGTAGGTGGTGCTGCGCAGGCCGGCCAGCACCGACCACTTCTCCGACAGCTTCATCGTGTCGCTCGCGAACACCGCGCGCTGCGTGATGTCGCTGTTGCGGTAGGTCGTGAAGTCGGTGGCGCTGGCGTAGCTGTTGGTGTTCTGCCCGAAGATGCTGCCGGTGCCGATCAGCTGGTAGATGCTGTTGCTGCTGTAGTAGTTGACCTGCTTCTGCCACGACGCACCCAGCGTCACCTGGTGCTCGAGGCCGCCGGTGCGCAGCTTGCCCGTGGCCATGGCCTGCCACTGGTTGAAGCGATGGCCTTCCGCGCTGTCGGAGCGGTAGTCGTCGTAGCTGCCGCCGGCGTCCTGCAGGTAGGCGATGCCTTCGTTGCGGCTGCGCGTGGCGCTGCTGTGGCTGTAGCTGGTGCTCAGCGTCCAGTCGGGCGACAGCTGGTACTGCAGGCCGGTCGAGTAGAGCCTGAAGTCCGTGGCCAGGTGCTGCCCCGCGCCCACGAGTCCCTGGTTGTCGGCGTCGATGGTCCGGGGCAGCTGCGTGCCCGTGTAGCTGCCCGTGAAGATCGACGGCGTCTGGCCGGTGGAGTTGCGCTTCTGGTAGAGCGAGTCGAAGGTCCAGGTGAGCTTGTCGGTGAGCTTCGCGTCGAGCCCGAGCGACATCGATTTGCGCCGCACGTTGCCATCGTTGTAGGTCTTGCCTTCCTCGTGCGTGGCGTTGAGCCGGTAGCCGAAGCGGCCGTCGGCGCCGAAGCGCCCGCCCAGGTCGACGTGCTCGCTCCAGATGCCGGCGGTCTTGTAGCCGACCTCGATGCTGCGCACCGGCTCGTCGGTCGGCTTCTTCGTCACGTAGTTGACGATGCCGCCCGGCGCGCCGAAGCCGTACATGAAGCCCGACGAACCCTTGAGCAGCTCGATCTGCTCGAAGTGCTCGTAGGGCAGGGTGATGGCGTAGCTGAGAAAGGGCTGGCCGTTGATGCGGTAGCCGTTCTGCCAGTCCAGCGGCAAGCCCCGCACCGTGATGTAGCTGGCCCAGGCGCTGTAGGCGCCGCTGTTGTCGCTCACCGAGGCGTCGAGCGCGAACACGTCGCCCAGCTTCGACACTTGGCGCTCGGCCATGTCCTCGCCGCGCACCACGGTGGTGGAAAACGGCGTTTCCAGTTGCGAGCGCGCACCGAGCGCGCCGCTGCTCACCTTGGTGCCGAGATGCTGCGGCGTGTCGTCCTGCGATTCGGCCGTGACCGTCACGGTCGGCAGCGATGCGGATTCCTTGCCCTGCGCCTCCTGCGCATGCGCGCGGCCCACCTGGGCGGCGGCCCACAGCACCAGCAGTGTGGCGCGTGCGGGCGGGCCGAATGTGCTGCGCCTGTATGAAATCGGAGAGGGGTGCGCGACGATGGCGGCGGTGTTCTGGCGTCCAGAGCTCAACGTTGACTCACTTTGTAAATAAGAATTATTCTCATTTTAAAGACGAATCTGGCAGAAATCTTGAAGGCCGGCCCTGCTGCCGGGAGCGGCTTCTTCCCTTCAGTGCCCGTTGCCCGGAGACGGCGCCAGCCCGCGCTGCTTCAGGAAGTCGTAGAGGCTGACAGCGAGCACCTGCGCAATGGGAATCGGCAGCGTGACGCGCAACACCGCCGCCCGCTGCACCGGGCACCGGTCGGAACTGTGGTCGACGCGGCTGGCGTCGAAGGTGATGTGGACGCAGCCCGCATTGACCCAGTAGCCCGAGACTTCGTCCGCGAACACCTGCGGGGCGTGCAGGTCGTCGATGTAGGTGGCTTGCGGAGGCTGGGACATGGCGGCTCGGGAGATGCGGGAGCCCCGATGATCCGCATCAATCTGGTAGGAAAAATGGTCCCGCGCCCTCAGACGATCCGCACCGACAACTCCGGCAGCCGGTCGATGTGGATCTCGATCAGGTCGCCGCGCACCACCGGCCCGACGTTCTCCGGCGTGCCCGAGTAGATGATGTCGCCCGGCCTCAACTCGAAGGCCTGCGACAGCCGGCTGATCTGCTCGGCCACCGACCAGATCATGTGCCTGAGCGTGGCGTTCTGCTTCGTCTGCCCGTTCACCTTGAGCCAGATCGCGCCATCGGTGAAGTGCCCGACCTTCGCCACCGGGTGGATCGGGCCAATGGGCGCCGAATGGTCGAAGCTCTTGCCGATTTCCCAGGGCTTCTTCTGGTCGCCCATCTCGCGCTGCAGGTCGCGGCGCGTCATGTCGAGGCCCAGCGAATAGCCGTACACGTGGTCCATCGCCGAACTCGCCGGGATGTTGCGCCCACCCTTGCCCAGCGCCACCACCAGCTCCACTTCGTAGTGGTAGTTCTTCGTGAGCGTGGGGTAGGGGTGGTCGGCCACCACGCCGGGCGTCACGACCTGGATCGCGTCGGCCGGTTTCTGAAAGAAGAAGGGCGGCTCGCGGCTGGGGTCCGAACCCATCTCGCGCGCATGCGCCTCGTAGTTGCGGCCGATGCAGTAAATGCGGCGCACCGGAAAGACCTGCTCGCTGCCGACAATCGGGATCGTCGACGCGGCGACGTCGAACGGCGTTGCCGCCGCGCGGCCGGCCCCGGCGGGCAGCGCGCAACCGGCGATGGCGCCTGTGGCCATGGCGGCGGAACCGGCCAGCAGGCCGCGACGGGAAGTGATCATGAGCGTCTCCTTGGTTTTATGGAATGCGGGTGCCGTGCCTTCACGGCCGGTCGATTCTGGGGTGGCGAACCGGCGTGCGACCGTCCGCATCTACGCAAAAACAGGACAGAACCCACTCCACCGCATGGCGTCCCGGCGCAGCGGTGGTTCATGGTGCCGAGAAGGGCGGCAAGCGCCTCCGGATCGTCTGCGCCTTCACGATGGATGTATTGGTCTCGGCCTTGTTCGCGATGTGGTCGAGAATGCCGTCGAGCTGGTCGAGCGATTGCAGGAAGAGCCGCGCGACGAAGCAGTCTTCGCCCGTGACCTTGTCGCACTCGCAGAACTCGGGCGTGCCCTCGATCAGCTTCTGCACCGCCTGCAGCTGCCCGGGCAGCGGGCGGATGCGCACGATGGCCTGGAACTGGTAGCCGAGCGCCTTCGGATTCACATCCAGCGTGTAGCCCCGGATCACATCGCGCTCCTCGAGCCGGCGCAGCCGCTCGGACACGCTGGGCGACGACAGCCCCACGCGGTGGGCCAACTCCTTCAGGGACATCCGCGCGTCGGCCGCGAGGGCCTGCACGATGGCTTCGTCTGTTGCGTCGAGCATTTCCGATCTCCGGTGATGAGTGGGTGTTGACGGCTTTTTTTCAAAGGCCACCGGCGGCTGTTGCCTTATTAAAAGCATATCCAATCCGCGCGGGACGTGGCACGCTTGCTCCTTCTTTTCTATCGTTCGGAACCGAGACATGCAGACGCAGTTGCGCGGCGCGCTGGAGATGAGCGCGGCCATGGTGATTTCCGGAACCATCGGATGGTTCGTCGTGCGCTCGGGCCAGCCTTTGCCCGACCTGCTGTTCTGGCGCTGCGTGTTCGGCGCGGCGACGCTGCTGGTCGTGTGCCTCGCGCTGGGCCTGCTGCGGCGCGGCCTGACGCTGCGCAGCTTTGCTCTGGCTGCATTCGGCGGCGTGGCGCTGGTCGTCAACTGGGTGCTGATCTTCGCGGCCTTCTCGCATGCGTCGATCTCGATCGCCACGGCGGTCTACAACACGCAGCCCTTCATGCTGGTCGCGCTCGGCGCGCTGCTGCTGTCGGAGCGGCTGACCGCGATGAAGGCAATCTGGCTGTGCATCGCATTCGCCGGCGTGGTGCTGGTGGCGCAGGCCAAGTCCGGCGGTGGTGCCGACGGTTCCTCTTACTTGATCGGCGTGCTCATGGCGCTGGGCGCGGCCTTCTGCTACGCGGTGGCCGCCATCGTCGCGAAGAAGCTCGACGGCATCGCGCCGCACCTCATCGCACTGATCCAGGTCTGCGTGGGCATCTTGCTGCTCGCACCCTTCGCGCACCTGAAGGCGCTGCCCGCCGACGCCGCCACCTGGGGCGTGCACCTGACGATGGGCGTGGTCTACACGGGGCTGGTGTTCGTGCTGCTGTACGGCGCGCTGCAGAAGCTCTCGACGCCGGTGGCGGGCGCGCTGTCGTTCATCTATCCGCTGGTGGCCATTGGCGTCGACTACGCCGCCTTCGGCCAGCGGCTGGGCGCGCTGCAGCTGGTGGGCGCGGCGGCCATTTTGATCGCGGCGGCGGGCATGACCTTCGGATGGACCCTGCCGGGCCTGCCGCGGCGATTGCCAGCTGCCGAAGAGCGCTGAACCGGGAAGCCGCCGCGACGCCGCTAGCTGGCGCCTTGCTGGCGCCGTCCCAGCGCGAACACCGAGTTCGGCGCGTCGACGACAAAAGGCTTGCGCGTGGCCGACTGGCCGGACGGCGTGCGCCGGCTGTCGCTGCGCGCCGCGGCCTGCACGCCCTTGGCCTTTTGCTCGTCGACAAGGCTTTGCAGCGAGATCGACTTGAGGAACTCGACCGCCCGCAGGTTCACGGTGGCCCAGAGCTCGTCGATTTCGCAGCGGCCGGCCTCGCCCGGCGCGTCGGCGTTGCGCCGGCGGGAGGATTCCGCATCGTGTTCCTCGATCGAGAGGACGATGTCGGCCACGGAAATCTCCGTCGCCCTACGGCTCAGAGAGTACCCGCCGCCCGGGCCACGGGTCGATTCGACGAGGTCGGCGCGGCGCAGCTTGCCGAACAGCAACTCCAGGTAGGACAGCGACACGCGCTGGCGCAGGCTGATCGAGGCCAGCGTGACGGGGCCCGAACGGCCGTGCAGTGCGATGTCGATCATCGCGGTGACCGCGAAGCGGCCCTTGGTGGTGAGGCGCATGCCAGTTCTCCTTTTTCGGGGGATTACTCGTCGCGGCCGCCGGCGATGCCCAGCAGGGCCAGCAGCGACTGGAAGACGTTGTAGATGCTGAGATACACACCCAGCGTGGCGGAGATGTAGTTGGTTTCCAGGCCGTCCTTCACGCGCTTGAGGTCGTGCAGGATGAAGGCCGAGAAGATGCCGATGGCCAGGACCGACAGCGTCATCATCAGCGCGCTCGACTGGATGAAGAAGTTGGCGATGCCCGCCACCAGCAGCCCGATGGCGCCGATGAAGAGCCACTTGCCCATGGAAGACAGGTCGCGCTTGATGACCGACGACAGCGTGGCCATGCCGAAGAAGATCGCGCCGGTGCCGGCGAACGCCGTCATCACCAGGCTCGCGCCGTTGGCCAGGCCGAGCACCGTGCCGACCAGGCGCGACAGCATCAGTCCCATGAAGAAGGTGAAGGCCAGCAGCACCGGCACGCCGGCGGCCGATTCCTTGGTCTTCTCGATGGCGTACATGAAGCCGAAGGCGCCGCCGAGGAACACCATCAGGCCGATGCCCGGCGACATCGCGCGCGACAAGCCGGTGGCAACGCCGATCCAGGCGCCGAGCACGGTGGGCACCATCGACAGCGCGAGCAGCCAGTAGGTGTTGCGCAGGACGCGGTTGCGCTCCTGCGGCGATGCGAGCGGCAGACCGATGCTGTCGTGATAGGCGGTAGGGCTGTTGTTCATTGTGTGGATTCCTTGAAGCTGGACCTGTGCCGGCTGCGCGCAATGGCGCGTGCAGTGGCGGCGCAGGGCCTGAAAATGAGAGGTGTCGTTGCCGCGATGCGGGTACCGCATGGGGGCGGGCCCGGATCGCAAGGGCGGGAGCCGTGGCGGCTTCCGGTCGCGCAGGCTTTGGGGGCCTAGGCGACGAAGGCAGCGGCCCGGGGTGGCCGCTTGGGTCGCGCGAGGAACGGCGAGACGGAGGTGGTCAGGCCGAGCTTCGGCGGCTGTTCCGTGAAGCGCAGCAGTGCGGGGGCTTCGTTGCGCGCGTTGACCAACTCGGCGTGTTCGGAGCCGGCTTCGTCGAGGGAAAGGGCATCGTCCGACGCTTCATCGGCAGCGCCTGCCGGAGCGTCGGAGAGGGCCACGCCGACGACCAGCGTGGCGGCCTGCGGCTCGCCGTGCGAATGGCCGGCACCGATCATGCTGTGCGCAAGCACGGCAAAGCCGTAGCAGGACAACATGATGGAGAGGACAGCAGCGGCAAACCAGCGGGACATGTAGGGGCAATTTTACCTGTCGCGGTTTGCGGCGCTCGCCACGGGGGTTTCAACCGACCGGATCGCATGGATGTTCGTCAGGCTGGCGCGCTCGTGGTTTCGCTGCCTTCGGACTGCAGCCATTCGCGTGCGTGGGTGCGCAGGGCGTCGATCTGCAGCCAGATCAGGCCGAGTTCGGTGTGAAGGGTTCGCGCCTGCGGGTCGTTGCTGGTGGCGACGGCCTGCGCCAGTGCGGCCCGAGCCGCCGGCTCCGCGGCGGCATCGCCCGGCGCCTCGATCAGGCCCTTTTCCAGCCCGGCCGCCAGCCCTTCGAGGGCCGCGATCGCTCCTTCGGCCGCCGTTTGCAGCAGTGCCATCTGCGCCGAGTCGGGCAGCGCCGCACGGTGGGCGCCCAGGGCCGAGAGGTAGCTCAGCAGCGTGTGCGAGCGGATCAGGAAGCGCAGCGCCACCCCCGCGCGCGGCCGCACGTAGCCCGGCTCGCGGAACATGTCCGACACCGCCGTGGACAGCGCCGCGTCCGCGTTGTGGTCGTTGCGCCGCGCCAGCCGGTAGTCGAGGTGGTCGCGCGCGCCGGTGCGGTACTGGCCGACGATCTGCCGCAGGTAGCCGGCATGGCCGCGCATCGCGGCCGCGGCCAGCTCGTTGATGCGCCGCGCTTGCCAGTGCGGCAGCACCAGCAGCACGGCCAGCCCGGCGATCGCGCTGCCGATGGCGGTGTCGACCAGCCGCGGCACCAGCAGCACGCCGCTGTCGCCGACCTGGTTGAAGCACATCAGCACCAGCAGCGTCATCGAGGCGGTGGCCAGCAGATAGCGCGTGGCGCGGGTCGCGAAGAACAGCACGCCGGCCGCCACCGCGATCACCGACTGCACCAGCGGCTGCGGAAACAGCTGCAGCAGCGCCCATCCGGCCACCACGCCGAGCGCGGTGCCGGCGATGCGCTGCCCCATGCGCGAAATGGTGTCGCCGTAGGTCTGCTGGCAGACGAACAGCGTGGTCAGCAGAATCCAGTAGCCCTGCGCCGGGTGAATGGCGCGCATCACCCCGTAGCCCGCAACCAGCGCGATCGACAGCCGCAGCGCGTGGCGAAACAGCGCAGAGCGCGTGGTGAGCTGCCGCCGCACGCGCTCGACCGCATCGCGCCACGAGCGTGGCGAGCGGTCGAACAGGCCCATCTCGGTGCGGCCCGCGCGCGCCGACGGCTGGCTGGCACCCGAGAGCTGGCCGTCGAGCAGCGCGAGGTTGCGCGCCAGCGCCTCGACCGATGCCAGCAGCGCCAGCCTCGCGGGCGTGTCGGCCCGCGCGCGCTCGTGCTCGATGGCACTGCGCAGGTCGGCCAGCGCCTGCACGGTCTCGGGACCGACCTCGAAGGGCTCGCGCCGCGCGATCGAGTCGGCCAGCCGCTGGCAGGCCAGCCCCTGCAGGCCCAGCACGCGCTGGCAGCGGTAGAGCAGGTCGCTGTGGAAGAAGGCATCGGCCAGCGCGTTGTAGTCGTCGTGCGAGGAGCTGGCGCGCTCGTGCACGTCCTGCGCGATCAGGTAGAGCCCGCGGTAGCGCGAGAGGCGCCCGGTCGGCGCGCGCGCGCCGATGCGCAGGAAGATGCTTTCCTTCGCGGCGTTGAGCTCCGCCACCACCTCGGCATTGAGCTGCGCGAGCGCGAGCCGCTTGCGCTCGATGTCGATGCCGCGCAGCGGCTCGAACAGAGAAGCCTTGAAGCGCACGAAGCTGCCCAGCACCGTGAACAGCGTCACCAGCCGCGCCTGCACGGGCTGCGCCGGAAAGGCCGCGCACCACAGCACCGAGAACACGCCGTACCAGGCCGCGCCGGCCAGCAGCAGCAGGGGCTCGCGCCCGCGCTGCACCACGCCGTGCGAGCCCAGGTTCTCGATGCCGAGCGTGGCGTACATCGCGAGGATCAGCGTCGCGTATGCGATCGCCTTGTAGCGCGCTCCCACCGCACCGAGCATCGTGAGGCAGAAGGCCGCGAGCGCCAGCCCGGCGATGAACAGCAGCGGAAGGCTGAACGCCGCCTCGACCGCGAACGCGATGGCGGCGAAGCAGCCCAGCGTGACCACCTGCGCGCGCAGCCGGCCGCGCCAGCTGTCATCGGTCTCGGCGAGCGCGCTGGCGATGGCGCCGAGGAACAGCGGGATCACCGCATCGGGATGGCCGGTCCAGGCGCAGCCCGCCATGAGGCTGCCGAGGGTGAGAAGGATGCGCACGGGCTGCGCGCGGGAAGCGAAGGACCGCAGCCGCTGGCGCAGCGCGTCGGGAGACAGGGGAAGCATGGGGTCGATCTTGCACGATGCATGCCACCGCCATGTGGCGCTCCGCTACGGGGCGGGCCGGCTGCGCAGGAAGCCGTGGCGCAGGGCGATCCACCTGGCCTGGCCGTCGTCGGCTGCGGGGCCGGCGTCGAGGCCCGCGAGCAGCATCCGGTCTTCGACCTGCAGGAACTGGCGGGACGGCGCGCCGTCGGTGCCGGGCAGCACGCGCAACGTGGCATCGCCGAGGTCGATCTGCTCGCCCGGTGCGGGCGATGCGGTGGATGCATCGGGCCAGGCCTCGCGCAAGACGCGCATCTCTTCTTCGGTCGTTGCCTGCGTCGACAGGAGCCACCTCACCCGGCCAGGTGCCGCCGCGACAAGGGCCGCGAGGTGCCCGGGGCTCGCGGGCAGCGCGTCGATCAGTGCGCAATCGCCGCCCGCGACGCCCACGAAATAGCTGTGCGTCAGCGCGCCCGATGCATCGGCCTCGCCCGTGACCCGCAAGACCCGCGCCGAGAGCCGCATCACCAGCCCGGCCTCGTGTGCGTAGCGGCCGCCGCCTTTGCCGTCCGGATCGACGTGCCCGATTTCTTCGTACGCCGGCTCTTCCATGTTCACCGGCCGCCGGCCCGCGGGACCGTCCGCCAGCCGCGGCATGAAGCGCGGGATGTGCGTCAGGCCGCGCGCATGGGCCATGAGTTCGGTCGTGCTTGCGAACTGCGCGAGCTGTTCGAGGATGCGGCGCGTCACGTTCATCAGCTTGAGCCCGCGCGCGGGCGCCACGGCCTCGGCCGGCCGCAGCCACATGTGCTCGACCGTCTCGCGGCCGTCGGGCCGCACGTTCTGCGCCTCGGGCATCGGCGCGAGAAAGAAGCGCGTGTCGAAGCGGCGCGGCATGCCCGGCGGCGTGAGCCAGTGGGTGAAGTAGGCGAGCCGGTCGGCCGCGAGCTGCCAGCCGTGCCGGTCGCACAGCGAAATCAGCGCGTCGGTGCCTTGCTCCGCCTCGTCGCGCATGGCGGCGAGCTGCGCGGGCGGCAGGTTGTCGAGCGCCACCGGCCGGCCCGTGCCGTCGGTCGCGAACAGCACGCCGGCTTCCTCGAAGCATTCGCGGATCGCGGCCGCGTAGTAGTCGAGGCCGCCCTCCGGCACCGCGAGGCGTTCGCTCGCGGCGCTGTCGTCAAGGCCGCCGCAGTGCCCGTGCAGGCTGCGGTCGTGCGCGTCGATCACGCCGCCCGGGAACACGCTGGCACCGCTGTTCTGGTCGTCGGCCTTCTCGGCCCGCCGCAGCATCAGCACCTCGAGCCCGTGGCTGCCGTCGCGCAGGACGATGAGGGTGGCGGCCGAGCGCACGGGGCGCGGCGAAGCGGGGCGTGGTGTGGCGTCGGAGGTGCTGGTGGTCATGCGCACATTGTCGCGCCGGCGGCTGCTGCGAAGGCGACAGCACGGGCCCTCGGCTGTCGCATGAACGACCGTGCGAAACACCATGTGCCGCGTACCTTCAATGCACATCGACTGTTGAAGGACGCACCATGCATTTCGAATTCACCCCTCGGGCGATCGCGCTGCGCGACGAGCTGCTCAAGTTCATGGACGAGTTCGTCTACCCGAACGAGAAACGCCGCGAGGAAGAGCTGGCCGCCAACGCCCGCGCCGGCCGCCCCTATGCCGAACTGCCGATGATGGCCGGCCTCAAGGCCAAGGCGCGCGAGCGCGGGCTGTGGAACCTGTTCCTGCCCGAGCCGGAGCATGGCCCGGGGCTGAGCAACGTCGAGTACGCGCCGCTGTGCGAGATCATGGGTCGGCGCTACTGGTGCGCGGAAATCTTCAACTGTTCCGCGCCCGACACGGGCAACATGGAAGTGCTGGCCCGCTACGGCACCAAGGCGCAGCAGGAGCGCTGGCTCACGCCGCTGCTCGCGGGCGAGATCCGCTCGTCGTTCGCGATGACCGAGCCTGAAGTCGCATCGAGCGACGCCACCAACATCCGCTGCAGCATCCGCCGAGAAGGCAACGAGTACGTCATCAACGGACGCAAGTGGTACATCACCGGCGCGATGAACGAGCGCTGCGAGATCTTCATTCTGATGGGCAAGACCGACCCCGACAACGCCGACCGCCACAGGCAGCAGTCGATGATCCTCGTGCCGAAGAACACGCCGGGCATCACCATCGTGCGCGACATGCAGCTGCTCGGCATGTACGACCCGCCGTTCGGCCACCCCGAGATCGTGTTCGAGAACGTGCGCGTGCCGGTGGAGAACATCCTGCTCGGCGAAGGCCGCGGCTTCGAAATCGCGCAGGGCCGCCTCGGCCCCGGGCGCATCCACCATTGCATGCGCGCCATCGGCATGGCCGAGTCCGCGCTCGAGATGATGTGTCGGCGCCTCGTGTCGCGCACCGCCTTCCACAAGCCGCTGTCGGAGCAGGGCGTGTGGCGCGAGCGCATTGCCGAGTCGCGCATGCTCATCGAGCAGTCGCGCTGGATGGTGCTCAACGCGGCCTACCGCATGGACACCGTGGGCAACAAGGTCGCCGCCAAGGAAATCGCGATGATCAAGGTGCTCACACCCAACAACTGCGTGAAGGTGATCGACTGGGCGATGCAGGCCTTCGGCGCGATGGGCCTGAGCCAGGACACGCTGCTCACCCACTTCTACGCCTACGAGCGCCACCTGCGCGTGGCCGACGGCCCCGACGAGGTGCACCGCAACGCGATTGCGAAGCAGGAGCTGGCGGCCTACCAGTAAGAAGAGGAGGAGCGCGAAAGGCGCTCAGCGCGCGGCGTCGGCCGGCGCCTCCCACGCGAAGCCGACGCCGTACACCGACCGGATCCAGTCGTATTCGGGCGTCACCGCGCCGA
Source organism: Variovorax sp. Root434 (assembly GCF_001426595.1). NCBI lineage: Bacteria > Pseudomonadati > Pseudomonadota > Betaproteobacteria > Burkholderiales > Comamonadaceae > Variovorax > Variovorax sp. Root434. Next base: position 1,186,616 of record NZ_LMEK01000012.1, on the reverse strand, counting down.
GCTTGCGGCGCAGGTTCTTCACGTGGCTGTCGATGGCGCGTTCCGTCACGTCCACCGTGTCGTCGTAGGCCAGCTCCAGCAGGCGGGCGCGCGAGAAGATGCGCCCCGGATGCCGCGACAGCACCTGCAGCAGCCCGAATTCGCGCCGCGTGAGGTTCAGCGGCGTGCCTTCGAGCGACGCGCGCCAGTGCACGTCGTCGAGCACCAGCCCCGGCGCCTCGCTCTGCGACGCCGAGCCCTGCAGGCCCGGTGCGGTGCGCCGCAGCACGGCGCGCACGCGCGCCACCAGTTCGCGCGGCGAGAAGGGCTTGCACACGTAGTCGTCGGCGCCCAGCTCCAGGCCCAGCAGCCGGTCGACCTCCTCGATGCGCGCGGTCAGCATGATGATCGGGTGCGCCGTGTGCTCGCGCGCGCGGCGCAGCACCTCGATGCCGTCGAGCCGCGGCAGCATGATGTCGAGCAGCGTGAGGTCGGGCGGCGTGGCGACGATGCTTTCCAGCGCGCTGTGCCCGTCGGTGAAGTGCTCGGTTTCGTAGCCCGCGTGGCGCAGGTAGTCCTGCACCACCGAGGCGATGTCGATTTCGTCTTCGACGATGACGATGCGTGTCATGACGGTGCCGCCAATGGAAGTGTGATGGTCACGCGCAGCCCGCCCAAGGGCGAGGCCGACGCGTCGATGGTGCCGCCGTGCGCCTCGATGGTCGCGCGGCAGATCGAGAGACCGAGCCCGGAGCCGCCGTGTTCGCGGCTGCGCGAGCTCTCGCCGCGGAACAGGCGGTCGAACAGGCGCGGCAGCTCGGCCTCGGGTACGCCGGGCGCGCTGTCATCGAACAGCAGGGTGAGGCAGTTGCCGGTCCATGCGCCTTCGACCGTGACGTCGATGCGCAGCGTGCCGCCGTCGTTGGTGTAGGCCAGCGTGTTCTCCAGCAGGTTCATGAAGACCTGGTGCAGCCGGTGCGCGTCGCCGTCGATGGTCGGCTGCGCGGAGGCGCCGATGAGGTCGATGGCGCGCCGGTCCACCGCGATGGCGCGCCTGGCGAAGCGGTCGCGCGTGTGGTCGAGCGCCTCCTTCAGCAGCGACAGCGGGAACACCGTGGTAGTGAGCAGGTCGCTCTGCGGTTCACGCATGCTGCTGCGCAGGTCGTCGACCAGCTGGCCGAGGCGGATCACCTGCCGGTGCAGCCGCAGCGCGGTGCGTTCGTCGAAGGTGCGAACGCCGTCCTGCAGCGCCTCGATCTCGGCACGCATGGCCGCCAGCGGCGTGCGCAGCTCGTGCGCCGCGTCGGCCAGCCAGGCGCGGCGCGAGGCTTCCACCGTGTCGAGGCGCTGCGCCATATCGTTGAAAGTCCGCCCGAGCAGCGCCAGCTCGTCCGAGCCCTGCACCGCGACGCGGGTGGACAGCCGCCCGCGCGCCAGGTCCTGCGCGGCCTGCGTGAGCTCGTCGATGGGCCTGAACCAGCGGCGCGCCAGCAACCACGACAGCATCAGCGCGAAGCCGAGGCCGCACAGGCCGGTGAGCACGATCACGCCCGACTGCCGCGCGACGAAGGCGCGGTCGGCTTCGCTCTCGAGGCCCCGCATCGGCGTGAGCGCGAGGTAGCCGATGACCGTCCGGTCGCGCCGGATCGGCGTGCGCGCGGCGTTTTCCAGGTCGACGTTGGCGCCCACCACGCGCGCGCCGTGCGCGTCGAGCACGGCCAGCCGCTGGAAGATGGAGTCCGGCATCTCACGCAGATCCGGGAAGGGCCACGGCGGCGGCATGGCCGGCCCCCGGCGCGGCAACAGGTCGAGTTGCTGTGGCGGCTGTGGGGGTGGCAGGGGCGGCGGGCTGCCGTCGGCGCCGTTGTCGGGCGGGGCATCGCCGCGCATGGCGCGGTGTTCGTACCAGGGGGGCAACCGCCGCTCGTCTGCGTTGCCGTTGCCCGCGGCGCCGTCGAGCACGGCAGCCAGCCGGCCCATCTGCAGGCGGCGCCAGGCGTCGTCGTTGTCGTGCAGGCTCTTCCAGTCGCCATTGGCGACGTAGTGCTTCAGCAGCAGCTGCGAGAGCCAGTCCATGCGCCGGATCTCGATCTCGGCCACGTAGGAGCCCAGGCCGCGCTGCAGCGCAATGATCGAGAGGCCCGCGAAGCTGATCAGCAGCACGATCAACAAGGCGGCCAGCGCCAGGAAGATCTTTCTGGAAAGGGTCAGGTGAGGCATGGGCTCGGGGAAGGCATGGCCGCATTCTGCGACATGCACTGCGGGCAGGCGTTGGGGGGCTTCATGGGCAAGCGGTTGATCATCGGGGTCGAATGTGGAGGAAATTGGGACAGAGGTTCTCCCACATTTCTCCCGAATCGAGCCGCACGATGGAGCCCATGAGCCCTCGCATGGACCTGCCGCTGCTGCTGGCGATCACGGTGTTTTTCTGGCTGGTCGCGCAGGCATGGACGCTGCTCGTCTTCTGGGCGGAAGAAGGCGCCACGCGGCCCTCGGCGCCCGTCGCGCCGCGTCCTGGGCCGATCAGGAAGGACAAGAAGCCATGACACCCCCCGATTCACAACTTCCCCTCGGGCGCCGCGGCCTGCTGGCCGCCCTCGGTGCGGCGGGCCTTTCGGCATCGGCACGCCCGGCGCCGGCCGCGCAGCGCCGGTTGCCGCTGACCGCGCAGACCACCGAGGGACCGTACTACCTCGACCTTGCGCTGGACCGCCGCGACATCACCGAAGGGCTTGAAGGCGTGCCGCTGGACGTGCGCTTCACCGTTTGCGACACCGCCGGCCGGCCGCTGCCGAAGCTGCGCGTGGACCTGTGGCACTGCGACATGCAGGGGCGCTACTCGGGCTTCGGCGAGCAGGGCGACGACCGCGCGCAGTCGTTCGAGGGCAAGACCTTCCTGCGCGGCAGCCAGCGCACCGACCGCGCAGGCATCGTCTCCTTCGGCACCGTGTACCCGGGCTGGTATGCGGGCCGCACCACGCACATCCATTTCAAGGTGATCAATGGCGCGCGTGCTGTGCTCACTTCGCAGTTCTTCCTGCCCGATGCGCTGAGCGAGTTTCTCTATACGCAGATGCCGCTGTACCAGCGTGCGCGAATGCGCGACACGCTGAACAGCGTCGACGGCATCGCGCTGAAGGCCGGCGGGACGGTGCTTGGTGCGGTGCGCGAAGAGCGGCAGCGCTATGTCGCCACGCTCGCGCTGGTGGTGGACCCGGCGGCAGTTCCGGTGATCGACCGGCCTCCGAGGCCGGGCGGTCTGCCCCCTGGTGGCCCATTTCCCGGTTCGACGCCGCTCTCTGGTGCCCGTCCACCGCGGCCCCGCGCTCTGGAAGGCTCCGCGCGCATCCGCGCGATGGTGCCGCCGCGCGCCGAAGGCTGAGCCTCGCCAGCCACATGCGCACGCGGAGACGCGGCAGCGCGCAGCCTCAGGCCGGCCGCTCCGCGAAGCAGAAGCCCACGCCATAGACCGAGCGGATCCAGTCGTGCGACGGCACGGCGTCAGCGAGCTTCCTGCGCAGGTTCTTGATGTGCCCGTCGACCGCGCGCTCGTTCACGTCGAACGCTTCCGAAAACGCGGCTTCGAGCAGCTTGGAGCGCGTGAACACCCGGCCGGGGTCGCGCGACAGCGCGCGCAACAGCAGCAGCTCGCGGCGCGTCAGCCTCAGCGCGCGCCCTTCCAGGCAGGCGTTGCCGCGCGGGTCGTCGAAGCGCACCGCGGCCGAGGGCATGGCGGCTTCGCGCCACTGCGCGTGCCGGCGCAGCACCGTGTGGATGCGCGCCACCACCTCGCGCGGCGAGAAGGGCTTGCAGACATAGTCGTCGGCGCCCAGGTCGAGCGCCAGCAGCCGGTCAGCCTCCTGCGTGCGCGCCGTCAGCATGATGATCGGGTGGTTGCCGTGCGAGCGCACCTTCTCCAGCACCTGGATGCCGTCGATGCGCGGCAGCACCACGTCGAGCAGGGTGAGCGCCGGCGGCGCGCTCAGGATGCGCTCCAGCGCCGCCGCGCCGTCTTCGATCTGCTCGACCTCATGGCCCGCGCCCTGCAGGTGGCCCAGCAGCAGCGGCGCGCTGTCGCGCCCGTCTTCCACCAGCAGGATGCGGCTCATGCTCAGGACCCTGGTGCTCAGAAGGAGGTTCCGATCTGGAACTGGAAGCGCTGCGTGCGGTCGGCCGCGATGCCGTTGGCGGTGTCGGCCTTCTGGTAGAGCAGCGGCACCGCATAGGCCAGCCGCAGCGGGCCCAGCGGGGAGATCCAGCTGATGCCGATGCCGGCGGAAGCTCGCAGGCGGTTCTGCGCCTTCCATTGCGCGTCCGTCATGCTGGCGGTGCGGTCGGCGAACACGTTGCCCGCATCGAAGAAGCTGTACAGGCGCAGCGTCTTGTCGTTGCCCGCGCCCGGGAAGGGCGTGCTGAACTCCATGTTGAAGATCGCCTTGCGCGTGCCGCCGAGCGCGCCGCCCGTGACCGAATCGACCGGGCCGAGCGAGTTCTGCTCGAAACCGCGGATCGAGCCGAGCCCGCCGGCATAGAAGTTCTTGAAGATGGGGTAGGTGCTGCTGCCCAGCGCGCGCGCATAGCCTAGCTGGCCGTTGATGGCCAGCGTGTACTGCTTCGACAGCGGGAAGTACTGTTGGTACTGGTAGTTCGTCTTCAGGTAGTGCAGTTCGCTGCCCACGCCCATTTCGAGGTTGGCGCTCTGCAGCTTGCCGCGCGTGGGCACCAGCGCGCTGTCGCGGTCGTCGCGCGACCACCCCAGCGTGGCCGGGATGCCCACCACGCTCGAATTGGCGCAGGTCACACTCGGCACGGTGCCCGTGCACTTGAAGTAGTCGAGGTAGGCCTGCGGCGTGGCGGTGTACACGTACGAGCCATTGACCAGCGTGTAGGTGCCGTTGGTGCCGGGCGTGAACGACCAGCGCTCCAGGCCGATGCCGAGGAACACGGTGTCCTGCTCGCCCACCGGGAAGCCGAAGCGGACCGAGCCGCCATCGCTCGCGAGCTTGTAGTTGCCGTCAGCCTCGTAGTAGGGCCGCGTGGTGGTGTGGAACACGTTCAGCGTGCGGGAGATGCCGTCCTTGGTGAAGTACGGATCGGTGGCCGTGAGCGAGATGGTGCGGTTGTACGAGCTCGTGTTCACGCTCAGCCCCAGGTAGTTGCCGCTGCCGAACACGTTCTCCTGCGTGATGCCGAAAGTCAGCGAGACCTTGTCGGTCGACGAGTAGCCCGCGCCCAGCTGCAGCGAGCCGGTGGGTTTCTCGGTCACGTTCACCACCAGGTCGACCTGGTCGGGCGAGCCGGGCACGTCGACGGTGTCGACGTTCACGTCGGTGAAGAAGCCCAGGCGGTCGACCCGGTCGCGCGAGGCGCGGATCTTGTTGCCGTCGTACCAGGCGCCTTCGTACTGGCGAAACTCGCGGCGGATCACCTCGTCGCGCGTGCGGGCGTTGCCGCCGATGTTGATGCGCCGCACATAGGCACGGCGCGAGGCTTCTGCCTTGAGCACTATCGTCACGCGGTTGTTCTGGCGGTCGATCTCGGGCTCGGCCTTCACGCGCGCGAAGGCGTAGCCGAAGGTGCCGAAGTAGTCGGTGAAGGCCTTGGTGGTGGCGGCCACGTCCTCGCCGTTGTAGGGCTTGCCGGGGCGGATGGTGACCAGGGTCTTGAACTCGTTCTCGTGGCCCATGTAGTCGCCCGCGAGCTTCACGCCGGCCACCACGAACTTCTCGCCCTCGGTGATGTTGATCGTGAGGGTCAGCGTCTGTCGGTCGGGCGAAATGGCGACCTGCGTCGAGTCGATGCGGAACTCCAGGTAGCCGCGCGTGATGTAGTAGGAGCGCAGCGTCTCCAGGTCGCCGTTGAACTTGGTGCGCGAGTACTGGTTGGACTTCGTGTACCAGTCGAGCCAGCCGCCCGTGTCCTGGTCGAACAGATCGAGCAGTGTGCTCTCGCTGAAATCCTTGTTGCCGACCACGTGCACTTCCTTGATGCGCGCGCTCTCGCCCTCGGTCACGGTGAAGGTGATGTTCACGCGGTTCCTCTCCAGCGGCGTGACGGTGGTGACGACCTGCGCGTTGTAGAGGCTGCGGCTGATGTACTGCCGCTTGAGCTCCTGCTCGGCGCGGTCGGTCAGCGCCTTGTCGTAGGCCTGGCCTTCGGCGAGGCCGACCTCGCGCAGCGCCTTCTGCAGTGCGGCCTTGTCGAACTCCTTGGTGCCCACGAAGTCGACATCGGCGATCGAGGGGCGTTCTTCCACGATCACCACCAGCACGCTGCCGTTGACGTCGATGCGCACGTCCTTGAAGAGGCCGAGTTTGAAAAGCTCACGGATGGCGGCGCTGCCGCGTTCGTCGCTGTAGGTATCGCCGGTGCGCAGGCCCATGGTGGCGAAGACGGTGCCGGGTTCGACGCGCTGCAGGCCTTCGAGGCGGATGTCCTTGACGGTGAACGGCTCGACGGCCCAGGCGGGGAAAGCGGCGAGCGAGGCGAGCAGCGCGGATGCCGCTGCGAGGGACTTCGGTAAGTGCATCGCCGCATGGTCCTTGCCAATGTCGGAGAAATTTGGGACTTTTCTCCGGCTGCCCCGGGGTGCTCGGGGTCTTTACCTTACTGCAACCCCATGGCGTTTGTGGTCATCCACGCCGGCACGGTTTCGGTGCCGGCAGCCTGGCTGATTTTTTCTCGGCAGTTCTGCAGATGGTCTTCGAGCGACAGGCCGCCCTGTATCTCCAGCAGGCGCTCCACCGTGCGGTCGATACCTTCGGCATCGAGCAGCCGGCAGGTGCGCGCGGTGCGGCCGTTGTTGCGCACGAGGCGCGCGATGTAGGGCAGGTCCCGCTGCGTGATGACGGCGGCCGGCATCACGCCTTCGAGCTCGATCCCTTCGCACGGCAGCAGCACGAAGTACTGCAGCCGCAGGTCGTCAGGCAACAGGCTGCGCAGCTGCGTGGTCTTGCGCCCGCCCTGCCATGCGGGGTCTTTCACCTCGCGAGCGCTCTTGCAGCCGTTCAGGCGCAGGAACCAGCGCGGCGGGGACTGGTCCGATTTCTTGCGATAGACGAAGGCATTGCGCCAGGCCTTGATCTCGAACAGGTAGATGCCGGTCTCGCAGACCAGCACGGCGTCGATGCGCGCGGTGGGCACCGCGTGCCCCTCGGGCATCGGGATGATGAGGTTGCGAAGAATGCGCAGGTAGGAAAAGGCGGGGCTGAATGCGCTGGCGAGTTGCTGCACGCCCAGCGAGGTGGCAATGGTGCTTTGCAAGGCAATGGTCATGGAGGACTCCTTCGGCCATCGAGCATCGCGCGGCTTTGGGGAGACTTCTTGTGCAAGGTGTTTCCTGCGGTGGCGTGCAGGCAAACAACAGTCCGTGCAAAGCAGGAGGCATCCACAAGATTCCTCCGAATTTGAACGAGACGATGCGTGCCGGCTGCTCGATGGAGAGCCGCTGCAACTGGAGAACCCTGAATGAAGAAAACCCTCACGGCATTCGCTGCCCTGGCCGTCTGCGGGCTGGCCTCTGCCCAATCSTCCGTCACGTTGTTCGGCGTCGTCGACGCGGGCCTGACCTACCAGTCGGCGACCTCGCGCGACGCGACCACCGGCGCATCGGTGAAGTCCAGCAAGACCNTCCGTCACGTTGTTCGGCGTCGTCGACGCGGGCCTGACCTACCAGTCGGCGACCTCGCGCGACGCGACCACCGGCGCATCGGTGAAGTCCAGCAAGACCAGCCTGGCCAACTCCGGCTACAACTCCAGCCGCATCGGCTTTCGCGGCACCGAAGACCTCGGCGGCGGCCTGGCTGCGAGCTTCTGGCTCGAAGCGCCCATCASCAACGACGACGGCGCCACCGGCATCTCCACCTTCGCCCGCCGCTCCACCGTGAGCCTGTCGGGTGGCTTCGGCGAGCTGCGCCTGGGCCGCGACTACACGCCTACCTTCTGGAACGACACCGTGTTCGACCCGTTCGGCACCAACGGCTCGGGCACCAACGTCATCAGCACCGTCAGCGGCAACACCACCATCAACAACGCCAACTACGTGCGCGCNCACCGTGTTCGACCCGTTCGGCACCAACGGCTCGGGCACCAACGTCATCAGCACCGTCAGCGGCAACACCACCATCAACAACGCCAACTACGTGCGCGCSAGCAACTCGATCGGCTACTTCCTGCCGCCGAACCTGGGCGGCTTCTATGGCCAGGTGCAGTACAGCCTGCACGAGAACGCCAGCACCGATGCGACCAGCACCACSGCTGCTTCCAGCAGCACCGCCGGGCGCTACGTCGGTGGGCGYTTCGGCTACGCCAACGGTCCCCTGGACGTGGCACTGAGCGTGGGCCGGAGCACCGCGGTGGACACCACCGCGCTGGAACGCAAGGTGCAGACCATCAACCTGGGCGCTTCGTACGACTTCGGTCCGGTGAAGCTGTTCGGTGAGCTGTCGAACGTGAAGAACAAGTTCGACTACGCGGCAGYGGCCGACACGCACGACACCTACAACGGCTACCTGATCGGCGCGACCGTGCCGGTGGGCGCAGGCCTGATCCGCGTGGCGTACTCGCAGGTGCGCTACAACGAAGGCACGGCCGGCATCACGGGCGAGGACCCGCTGGCACGCAAGTTCGCGGTCGGCTACGTGCACAACCTGTCCAAGCGCACGGCGCTGTATGCGACGGTGGCGCGCGTGAACAACCGCAACGACGTGAACTACACGGGCAGCCTGGTGTCGGCCAGCACCANGTGCACAACCTGTCCAAGCGCACGGCGCTGTATGCGACGGTGGCGCGCGTGAACAACCGCAACGACGTGAACTACACGGGCAGCCTGGTGTCGGCCAGCACCACGGGCTACGGCAGCGCGGGCGTGAGCTACACGGGCCTGCCGCGTTCGTCCACCGGCTACGACTTCGGTATCCGTCACGCGTTCTGATGCAGGACGCACGCCGCGCGGGACAAAAGGGCGCGTGCTCTTTTCTCCCGCACGGCTTTTGTTTTTCAGTCAGCAGTGAGATTTCCAATGGACCGAATCCGACTCTTCGCGAGCGTGCTGATGGCCGGCGGCCTGGCCGGCTGCATCATGCTGCCTCCGCCCCCTCCACCCATGCTCCATGGTCCCGCGCCGGGCTTTCGCGGCGAAGGGCCGCCGATGAACTACGGCGCACGCAGGCCGCCGCCGCCCGGCTGGGAAGCCTGCAACGGCGCGCGGGACGGCTGCATGCGCGGCATGCCGGGCCAACCCGACGGCCAGGCTCCAGGAGCCCGTTGATGACCGGGGCGCAACTGCACTCCGGCAACCTCGGCACGATCATCGCCGGCGTCATCCTCCTCGGCATGGCCGGCGTGGCCTGCATGATGTTTTCGCTGTTCATCACCAACCTGCGGCAGGGCGCGAGGGCGCGCGAGCTCGCGGCGCAGGCCCGCGGCGAGGCGCAGCAAAGGCTGGGCGCGAGCCGCGTGCAAGACCTGCGGCCGCTGCTCGATGCCGCCCCCGCCTGCCGGGACATCCGCCTCGACATCCAATTGCCGCCAGAGGCCGTTCCCGTGCTGGCGATAGAGGCCGAGCTGCGTGAGCTGCTCGCCAAGGTCGCGGCATATGCGGCCAGCGTGATGCGCGCGGGCGCGACGCTGCAGGTTTCCGCCCAGGCGGAGGGCGGGCAGGCGGTGATCCACTGGCGCGACCTCGATGCCGTCGACGTGCGGCCACCGCTGGCGAGGTTCTTCGACAACGCCCACACGGCGGCAGCCGGTGCCAGCGCCCGGGCCTGCGAGCGCATCGCCAGCCACCATGGCGGACGCTTCTACTCGGCGCCGCATGCAGGAGGCGTGCTGGGGCTGACGCTGCGCCTGCCGCTGCTGACCGGCTGACTGATCGACGCCGGCCGGCCGGAACGGGCCTCCTGGAACTCCGCGCCATACTCGCGGTCCCACGGTGCCGCCGCTTTTCTTCCTCCTGCCGAACGTGCGATCCATTGCTTCCCCGACCTCCTTTCTCCGCGCGCTCGCCGCGAGCGCGGCCCTTCTCGCCGCCGGTGCGCTGCATGCGCAGGCCTTGCCGGCGGGCGTGCACCTTGGCATGTCGGCCGAGGAACTGCGGGCCGTGCTGCCCGCGGCCGAGCGCGTGCAGCGCCCGCAGCGGCTGAGCGGCGGACTGGCCGGCAGCTGGCGCGCGGCTCCGGTCGAGATGGCGGGGCTGCTGTTCGAGCCGACCTTCTTCTTCGCCGCCTCGGAGCTGCGCCGCGTCGAATACGTGGCGACGGCGCAGGCCACGCCCGACAACGGCGCGGCCGCCTTCGCGGCGCTCGTGCGATGGGGCCGAGGGGCGTTCGGCAACGAACTCGCATCGCGCGACCCGGGCAGCGCGTACGCCGCATGGGTGAGCAACGACACCGACGTCTACGTGCAGCAGCAGGCCGGCGATCCGCGCCGCGCGAGCGTGCGGCTGGTCTACAAGGCGCGGCAGCTGCGCGACGGCAGCGAACTCTGAGCGCCGCCGCACCATGGGAAGTTGTCCTGCAAGCCGATTCGAATCTGTCTGGCCGGCGGCGCCCGGCCGGCGGAGAGACTGCCGTCTCCAAATTCTTCATGGAGACGACGATGCCCGAGGCCAGCGAGGTCCGCATTCCGCAGGACGATGAGCAGATCGATGTCACCGATCTGAAAGAGGTCGACTACTGGACAAAATGGTTCGGCGTGACCGAGGCTCGCCTGCGCACGGCCGTGGCGTCTGCCGGCACGCGCAGGGACGATCTGCGCGTCTACCTCGGGCTGCCCTGAAGCGGCGGCAGCCGCGCTGCTTCAGGCGGCGGCCAGCATGCCCCGTTCCTCGATGAACGCGACCACCTCGGCCACGCCGGTGAGCGTCTTGAGGTTCGTCATCACGTAGGGCCGCTGGCGGCGCATGCGCTGCGTGTCCTGCTCCATCACGTCGAGGTTGGCGCCCACGTAGGGGGCGAGGTCGGTCTTGTTGATGACGAACAGGTCGCTCTTGGTGATGCCGGGGCCGCCCTTGCGCGGGATCTTTTCGCCGGCCGCCACGTCGATCACGTAGATCGTGAGGTCCGACAGCTCGGGGCTGAAGGTGGCCGCAAGGTTGTCGCCGCCTGATTCGACGAACACGATGTCGGCGTCCGGAAAATCCTCGAGCATGCGGTCGATGGCTTCGAGGTTGATCGACGCGTCCTCGCGGATGGCGGTGTGCGGGCAACCGCCCGTCTCGACGCCCATGATGCGTTCAGCCGGCAGCGCGCCAGCCACCGTCAGCAGACGCTGGTCTTCCTTGGTGTAGATGTCGTTGGTGATGGCGATCAGGTCGTACTTGTCGCGCATCGCCTTGCAGAGCATTTCGAGCAGCGTGGTCTTGCCCGAGCCGACCGGGCCGCCGATGCCTACGCGCAGCGGGGGCAGTCTCTTGGTGCGATGGGGGATGTGGTGCAGGGCGGAGGTCATGGAGGGTGTGTCCGGTTCAGCTTCGGAAGAGGCGGGAATATTGTGTTTCATGGCGGGCCGACAACACCGCCAGCAGGGGCGCGAAGGCCTGGCGCTGGTCGTCGCCGAGGGCCATGGCGCGGGTCACGGCATCCGGGATTTCCTGCGCCAGCCGTCCGAGGATGCGCTGGCCCGCGCTCTGGCCGAGCGGCACGGCCTTGACGGCGGCGGCGACCATGTTCTCGGCCCAGCCGAAGGCGAAGGCCAGGCAGCCGTCGTGCACCGTGGCGCCGGTGCGGCCGACCGCGAACGCGAAGGCCACGGGGTAGGTCGCGGGCAGGTCGGCGAAGACCTCGGCGGTGTCGGCATGGTGCAGCTTGAGCCACTCGACGAAGGAGCGGCCCATTTGCTCGGTCTGCAGGAAGAACTCGGCCGATTCGCGGGTGCTCATCACCCACTGGTTGAGTTCGCGGATGCGCGGCATGTCGTTGGCGCGCCAGGCCGCGATGGCCTGCGCAAAGGCCGCGAGATCGCCGCGCGCGAAGCTCAGGTGCAATTGGTCTGCGAGCCATTCGGCGGCCTTGGCCTCCGAGTCGACGCCGGCCCATTCGACAGCCGCCTCGATGCCTTCGGAATACGAGAAGCCGCCCACCGGCAGGGCTGGGGAAGCCAGCCAGATGAGCTGCAGCAAGTTGTCGGCGCTGACTGGGTTGGGCATGTCAGTTTTAGGCCACCGGGTACTCCCCTCCGCGAATGTCCCCCGGCTTCGCCTCCTCCTTTATTTCGCTGCGGGGAGCACCCGGTGCCCTGTGCACGATGGGCGCTGCTGTTGTTTCGCTCGATCAACAAGTGCTCTGAACGATCACGACGGCGGGGTGCCTTGCGCAGCGAAATAAAGGAGGAGGCCGCAGGCCGGGGGACATTCGCGGAGCAAGGCACCCCGTCGGCGTGAGCGCGCCCTGGATCACGCATGGCCATGATCGTCGAGCAGTTCCGGCGCGAGCACGAGCGGCTTTGGCCCTTTGCTGCCGCCATGCGAGTGCCCATGGTCATGGCTGTGACCCCCGCCGTGCGAATGCTCATGCGAACCATAGGCGCCGCTCTCGGGCTCGAAGGCTTCTTCCACCGCGACGACGATCAGGTGCATCGAACGCAGCATGTCGGCCAGCACATGATCGGGCTCGATCTTCAGGTGGTCGGGTCGGAGCTCGATCGGCACATGCCGGTTGCCCAGGTGATAGGCCGCGCGCGTCAGGTCGAAAGGCGTGCCGTGGGCCGTGCAATGCGTGATGCGCAGAACCGGCTGCGGCGCGGCGATGACGCGGACCAGCGAGCCGTCTTCGGCCACCAGCACATCGCCGCCCCGCACGGCGGTGCCGCGTGGCAGGAACACGCCGATCTGGCGGCCCTGCGAGTCGGTGGCGTCGAAGCGGCTCTTCTGACGGATGTCCCAGTCGAGTTCGATGGTGGCGGCGCGCTTGAGCAGCACGGGCGCAAGGCCGCGGCCCTGGGGCATGAGTTTGTTGGCGGTGAGCATGGTGGCTTGCGGCTCCAAATGAGGCGGGCTAATATAACGTTCGTTATAACTTCTGTTCAACGGAGCGTCCAATGTCCGCCCTCAAACTGACTCAGATCGGTAACTCTGTCGGCATCATCCTGCCCAAGGAAGTGCTGGCGAGCATGAACGTGGGCAAGGGCGACACCGTCTACCTCACGCGGGCCGCCAACGGCGGGGTCACGATCACGCCGTACGACGACGAGTTCGAGCGGCAGATGGAGGCGGCGCGCCGCGTCATGAAGAAGCGGCGCAATGTTCTGCGCGAGCTTGCCAAGTGAGCGCCGCCAACCAACACTGGGTCTGGCTGAACCTGAGTGTGATTCAGTTGGTCCATGAAGAACAGCTCGCCGAGCATGGTGGTCCCGCCGGTGTGCGTGACGAGGGAATGCTTGCATCCGCCATGGGCCGACCGCAGAACCGCGCGATGTACGAATCTCCCGATGCGGCCACGCTGGCCGCGAGCTACGCATTCGGCATCGCCCGCAACCACCCGTTCGTGGACGGCAACAAGAGAACCGCATTCGTTGCGATGGAAACTTTCCTCGATCTCAACGGATTCGAGCTCCTCGCGTCCGACGAGGACTGCGTACTGAAGACGCTCGGCCTCGCGGCGGGGGAGATCGACGAAGCCTCCTTTGCCCAATGGATTCGCGGGCACCTCGCACCGCGCAGCCCCTGACATTCAAAACAGGAAATACCGCTGCGCCATCGGCAGCAGCTTCGCCGGCTCGCAGGTCAGCAGGTTTCCGTCGGCGCGCACCGCGTAGGTCTGCGCATCGATCTCCATCTTCGGCGTGTAGCCGTTGTGGATCAGGTCCTTCTTGCGCACGTTGCGGATGTTCTTCACCGCGCTGAGGTTCTTGCTCAGGCCGTAGCGCTCCTTGATGCCCGAGGCCAGGCCGGCCTGCGAGACGAAGGTCAGCGAGCTCTTCGCGAGCGAGCCGCCGTACGCGCCGAACATCGGCCGGTAGTGCACCGGCTGTGGCGTGGGTATCGACGCGTTCGGGTCGCCCATCGCAGCCATCGCGATGGTGCCGCCCTTCAGGATGGTGAAGGGCTTCACGCCGAAGAAGGCCGGCTTCCAGATCACGATGTCGGCCCACTTGCCGACTTCGAGCGAGCCGACCTCGTGCGCGATGCCGTGCGCAATGGCCGGGTTGATCGTGTACTTGGCGACGTAGCGCCTGGCGCGGAAGTTGTCGTTGCGCTCGTTGTCTTCGGGCAGCGTGCCGCGCTGCAGCTTCATCTTGTGCGCGGTCTGCCAGGTGCGGATGATGACTTCGCCGACGCGGCCCATGGCCTGGCTGTCGGAGCTGAACATGCTGATCGCGCCGAGGTCGTGCAGCACGTCCTCGGCGGCAATCGTTTCCTTGCGGATGCGCGATTCGGCAAAGGCCAGGTCTTCGGCGATGCCGGCGTCGAGGTGGTGGCACACCATGAGCATGTCGACGTGTTCGTCGAGCGTGTTCACGGTGTAGGGCATCGTGGGGTTGGTGGACGACGGCAGGAAGTTGGCCTCGCCCACCACGCGCAGGATGTCGGGCGCGTGGCCGCCGCCCGCGCCTTCGGTGTGGAAGGCGCAGATGGCGCGCCCGCCCACGGCGGCGATGGTGTTCTCGACAAAGCCCGATTCGTTGAGCGTGTCGCTGTGGATGGCCACCTGCGTGTCGGTGGCGTCGGCCACGTCGAGGCAGTTGCTGATGGCCGCGGGCGTGGTGCCCCAGTCTTCGTGCAGCTTCAGGCCGATGACGCCGGCTTCGATCTGCTCGTGCAGCGCGTGCGGCAGGCTCGCATTGCCCTTGCCGAGGAAGCCCAGGTTCATCGGGAATGCATCGGCCGCCTGCAGCATGCGCTCGATGTGCCAGGGGCCCGGCGTGGCGGTGGTCGCGAAGGTGCCGGTGGCGGGGCCGGTGCCGCCGCCGAGCATAGTGGTGACGCCGGAGGTCAGCGCCTCCTCGATCTGCTGCGGACAGATGAAGTGGATGTGGCTGTCGATGCCGCCGGCGGTGACGATGTTGCCCTCGCAGCTGATGATCTCGGTGCCGGGGCCGATGACGATATCGACGCCCGGCTGCACGTCGGGGTTGCCGGCCTTGCCGATGGCGGCGATGCGCCCGTCCTTCAAGCCGATGTCGGCCTTGACGATGCCCCAGTGGTCGAGGATGAGCGCGTTGGTCAGCACCGTGTCGACGGCGCCCTGCAAACGCGTGCGCTGCGATTGCGCCATGCCGTCGCGAATCGTCTTGCCGCCGCCGAACTTCACCTCTTCGCCGTAGCCGCCGGCGCGCAAGGTGTAGTCGGCCTCGACTTCGATCAGCAGGCCGGTGTCGGCAAGACGGACCCGGTCGCCCACGGTGGGGCCGAAGATTTCTGCGTAGGCACGTCGCCCGATGGTGGCCATGTTTAAAGCTTCCCTTGAACCAGGCCGCGAAAGCCGTAGACGATGCGATCGCCCGAAAAATCGACCAGTTCGACCGTGCGCTGCTGGCCCGGTTCGAAGCGCACCGCGGCGCCCGATGCGATGTTCAGCCGCATGCCGCGCGCGGCCTCGCGGTCGAAGCCGAGCGCGCCGTTGGTCTCGGCGAAGTGGTAGTGCGAGCCGACCTGGATCGGCCGGTCGGCGGTGTTCTGCACCACCAGCGTGAGGGTGCGGCGGCCGGGGTTGAGCGTGTGCTCGCCGTCGTCGGTGAGGAGTTCGCCGGGGATCATGTTCAGACGGCCTGTGCCAGCAGCGACGCACCGAGCACCACGACCGCGGCACCGGCCACGCGCGGCAGCCATGCGTTGGCATGGCGCAGCGACCAGCCCACCGCGATGCCCGCGAGGTGCAGCAGCACGGTCGCGCCGACCATGCCGGCCAGCGTGAGGGCCGCGCCTTCTTCGCTCGCCAGTTCGTGGCCGTGGGCCACGCCATGGAAAACGGCGAACACGCCGACGACCGCCATGGCGACCGCGGCCGGCAGGTGAATGCGCGTGGCCACCAACAGGCCCAGCACGAGCAGCGAGGCCGCGATCATCGGCTCGACCGCCGGCAGCTGCACGCCGGCCAGGCCCATCAGCGCGCCCACCAGCAGCATGCCGGCGAAGGCCAGCGGCGCCCAGAGCAGGTCGGGCCACGCGCGGCGCGCGGCCAGCGCGCTCCAGAGGCCGACCGCAACCATGGCGGCGAGGTGGTCGGCGCCGGTCAGCGGATGCAGGAAGCCGGTGGTGAGGCCGTGATGCAGGCCGCCGTCGACGCCGGTGTGGGCGCTGGCTGCGAGGGGCAGCACGAGGGCGGTGAACAGTGCGAGGCTTCTGGAAGCAGTGGTCTTGCGCATGGAAAAAATCCTTCTTGTTCTGGGTGTGTCAGACGATCGGCTGGTGGACGGTTACCAGCTTGGTGCCGTCCGGGAAGGTGGCTTCGATCTGGATGTCCGGGATCATCTCGGCGATGCCGTCCATCACGTCGGCGCGGGTCAGCACGCCGCGCCCGTCGCTCATGAGCTCGGCGACGCTCTTGCCGTCGCGAGCGCCTTCCATCACGGCGGCGGAAATCAGGGCGATGGCTTCGGGGTAGTTGAGCTTGAGGCCGCGGGCCTTGCGGCGTTCAGCCAGCAGCGCCGCGGTGAAGATCAGCAGCTTGTCTTTTTCGCGCGGGGTCAGTTCCATGGGATCGGCATCGGGTGGCGGAGGGTGGCGGCCATTATGGGCAAGCCGGCTTCTTTGCAACAGTCGTGCCCTGTTCGCCAAAAGTCGTACGTGTGGCACGAAAGATGCACCGAAACGGTGTGAACGCTGCCAACACACCCACCACCCCCGACGACGCGCCGCAGCGCATCGTCAAGGTGCGGCGCGACTACAACAGCTGGGTGGCCAGCGAGACGCTGGAAGACTACGCGCTGCGCTACACGCCGCAGCGCTTTCGCAAGTGGTCCGAATGGCGGGTGGCCAACACGGCCTTCGGGGCGGCGTCGTTCCTGATCCTGGAAGCGGTGGGCGCCACGCTGCTGGTGCAGTACGGCTTTGCCAACGCCTTCTGGGCGATCCTGGCGACCGGGCTCATCATCTTCCTGGCGGGCGTGCCGATCAGCGTGTATGCGGCGCGCTACGGCGTCGACATGGATTTGCTCACGCGCGGCGCGGGCTTCGGCTACATCGGTTCCACGCTCACCTCGCTGATCTACGCGAGCTTCACCTTCATCTTCTTCGCGCTCGAGGCGGCGGTGATGGCCTATGCGCTGGAACTGGCGCTGGGCATTCCGCCTGTGTGGGGCTACCTGGTGTGCGCGCTGGTGGTGATCCCGCTGGTCACGCACGGCGTGTCGGCCATCAGCCGGCTGCAGCTGTGGACGCAGCCGCTGTGGCTGCTGATGCTGGTGGTGCCTTTCGCCTATGTGCTGGTGCGCGATCCTGGTGCATTCGCGGGCATCATGCACTACAACGGGGTTCGCTCGGGCACGAATGGCTTCAATCTGCACCTGTTTGGCGCCGCGCTCACGGTCGGCATCGCGCTGATCACGCAGATGGGCGAGCAGGCCGACTACCTGCGCTTCATGCCCGCGCGCACCGCGACCACGGCGCGCCGCTGGTGGGCCGGGGTGCTGGCCGGAGGGCCGGGCTGGGTGGTGCTGGGCGTGCTCAAGATGCTGGGCGGGGCGCTGCTGGCCTACCTGGCGCTCACGCACATGGTGCCGGCCGACCGGGCGGTCGACCCGAACCAGATGTACCTCGCGGCCTACGAATACGTGTTTCCGCACTACGGCTGGGCGGTGGCGGCCACGGCGCTGTTCGTGGTGATCTCGCAGCTCAAGATCAACGTGACGAACGCCTATGCCGGCTCGCTGGCCTGGAGCAACTTCTTCTCGCGCGTGGCGCACAGCCATCCGGGGCGCGTGGTGTGGGTGGTGTTCAACGCGCTGATCGCCTTCATGCTGATGGAGATGAACGTGTTCGAGGCGCTGGGCGACGTGCTCGGTCTGTTCGCCAACATCGCCATCGCCTGGATGATGGCCGTGGTGGCCGACCTCGTCATCAACAAGCCGCTGGGGCTGTCGCCGCCGGGCATCGAGTTCAAGCGCGCGCACCTGTGGGACATCAACCCGGTGGGCGTGGGCGCGATGGCGCTGGCCTCGGTGCTGTCGATCACCGCGCACCTGGGCATGTTCGGCCCGCTGGCGCAGGCCTTCTCGGCGCTGATCGCACTCGGCACGGCGCTGGTGGCGTCGCCGCTGCTGGCCTGGGCGACGGGGGGCAAGTACTACCTGGCGCGCGGCTCCGATGAACACCACGGCGCGGTGGCCTTCGCGCCCGCCGAAGGTCCGCGCGCGGTGCGCTGGGCCAAGGTCGAGACCGGCAGCTACCAGCGCCTGAAGGTGCAGCACTGCGTGATCTGCGAGCGCGAGTACGAAGGGCCGGACATGGCGCATTGCCCCGCCTACCAGGGCGCGATCTGCTCGCTGTGCTGCACGCTCGATGCGCGCTGCGGCGACCTGTGCAAGCCGCATGCGAGCCTCTCGTCGCAGTGGTCCGGCGTGCTGCGCTGGCTGCTGCCGCGCCGCAGCTGGCGCTACCTCGACACCGGGCTCGGCCACTTCCTGCTGCTGATGCTGGTCATCGTGCCGCTGCTGGCCGTGGTGTTCGGCGTGCTGTACCAGCAGGAGCTGCGTGCGTTCGGCGAAGGCGCGCTGGAGCTGGCCTCCGAGGCCGACGTGGCCGCGGCGCTCATGGGTGTGCAGAAGCTGTCGCTGCGCTCGGGCTTCCTCAAGGCGTACATGGCCTTGCTGGTCATCGCCGGCATCGTCGCGTGGTGGCTGGTGCTGGCGCACCAGAGCCGCAAGGTGGCGCAGGAAGAATCGAACCGCCAGACCCATCTGCTGGTGCGCGAGATCGAACTGCACCGCGAGACCGACCGTGCGTTGCAAGCCGCAAAACAGATCGCCGAAGAGGCGAGGGCCGTGGCCGAGCAGGCCCAGCGCGCCGCCGACCAGGCCAACCAGGCCAAGAGCCGCTACATCAGCGCCATCAGCCACGAGCTGCGCACGCCACTCAACAGCATCCTCGGCTATGCGCAGCTGATGGGCGAAGACCATTCGGTGCCGCCGCACCGCCAGCAGGCGGTGGCGGTCATCAAGCGCGGCGGCGAGCATCTGCTGTCGCTCATCGAAGGTACGCTGGCCATCGCGCACATCGAGGCCGGCAAGCTCACGCTGCATGCGCGGCCGATGCGCTTCGCCGACACGATGCGCGAGCTGGCCGACATGTTCGAGCTGCAGGCGGCGGAGAAGGGGCTGCAGTTCCACTTCGATGCTGCAGGCGCGTTGCCCGAGGTGGTGCGCGCGGATGAAAAGCGCGTGTGCCAGATCCTCATTAACCTGCTGGGCAACGCGATCAAGTTCACGGCGGCCGGGCAGGTCACGCTGCGGCTGGCCTATGCGCGCGAGTTCGCGTCGGTGGAGATCGAGGACACGGGACCGGGCATGCCGGCCGAGGACATCGAGCGGATCTTCGAGCCGTTTGCGCGCGGGAATGCAGCGGGCGCATCGGCCGCGCCGGGCGCGGGCCTGGGGCTCACCATCGCCAAGATGCTCACCGACCTGATGGGCGGCGAGATGAAGGTGCAGAGCACGCCGGGCGTGGGCTCGCTGTTCTGCGTGCGCCTGTTCCTGCCGCGCGTGCACGACGCCATGGCCGGCACCGGCCGACCGCTGCCGGTGCAGCGCGCGCGGCGCGGCTACGAAGGCCCGCGCCGCCGCCTGCTGGTGGTCGACAACGAGGAGGCCGACCGCGACCTGCTGGGGCATGTGCTCGCGCCGCTGGGCTTCGAACTGCGCAGCGCGGCCAGCGGGCACGATGCGCTGGACCTCATCGCCGCCGGCTACCGGCCCGACGCGATGTTCGTCGACCTCGCGATGCCCGGCATCGACGGCTGGGAGACGATCCGCCGCGCGCGCAAGCTCGGGCTGACCGAGGCCTCGGTGGCCATCGTCTCGGCCAATGCGTTCGACAAGGGGCTCGACAACGACGTGGGCATTGCGCCCGAAGACTTCTTCGTGAAGCCCGTGCGCCACACCGAACTGCTCGACTGGCTCGAACGCCGGCTCGGGCTGCAATGGACCGACACCGCCGCCGGGCCTGCGCCCGTTGCAGTTGCGCGCCCGCTGCTGCCACCTTCGCTGGAGCGCCTGCGCGCACTCGAGGAAGCGGTGGGGCTGGGCTACTTCCGCGGCATCATGAACCAGCTCGACGCCATCGACGCAGCGCAACCCGAATGCAGTGCGTGGACCGAGGCCCAACGCACGCTGGCCCGCCAGTTCCAGTTCGAAGCCATGAGCCGTGCGCTCGCCGACGCCGTCGAAAGCGCCGCATGACACAGACGCTACCTCCCGCCGTGGAAACATCGCCGCTCGCCAGGACGCTGCGCGAGCAGCAGGGCGCCAACAGCGACCTCGTGCTGATCGTCGACGACGTGCCCGACAACCTCGCGGTGCTGCACGACGCGCTCGACGAATCGGGCTACACCGTGCTCATCGCCACCAACGGCGAACAGGCGCTGCAGCGCGCCGCGCAGGCGCGGCCCGACATCGTGCTGCTCGACGCGATGATGCCGGGCATCGACGGCTTCGAGGTGGCGCGCCGGCTCAAGGCCGATGCGGCCACGGCGCACATTCCCATCGTGTTCATGACCGGGCTCACCGAGACCGAGCACCTCGTGGCCGCGCTGGAAGCCGGGGGTGTCGACTACGTCACCAAGCCCATCAAGCCCAAGGAAGTGCTCGCGCGCATGAACGTGCACCTGCAGGGCGCGCGCCGCGCGCGGCAGGACGCGCGGCAGGCCGGGCAGGCGCGCAATGCGCTCGATGCCTTCGGCTACGCGAGCATCACCGTGCGCCTGCCCGAAGGCCGGCTGATCTGGCAGACGGCGCTCGCGCGCGACCTGCTGCAGCGCTATTGCGACACGCGCGCGCCCGAGACGCCGCCCGCGGTGCTCGAATGGCTGCGCAGCCACACGCCCGATGCGCGCCAGCGCGGCATCGAGCCGCCGGCGCTGTCCATCGTGCAGGGCGCGAGCAGCCTCACCCTGCGGCTGCACCAGCAGACCAGCAGCGACGACGAAGGCGACGAGTGGATGATCGTCATGCGCGAGGTGTCCGACACCGCCGTGATCGAGGCCATGAGCCTGAGCCTGAAGCTCACGGCGCGCGAGGCCGAGGTGCTGTACTGGGTGGTCAAGGGCAAGACCAACAAGGACATCGGCGAGATCCTCGGCAGCAGCCCGGCCACCGCCAAGAAGCACCTCGAGCGGGTGTACGTGAAGCTCGGCGTCGAGACGCGCACGGCCGCGGCCGGCGTGGCCATCAAGCGCATCCGCGAGTTGCAGCCGCAGTTCGAGCTCTGAGGTTCGATGGCCGACGGTTCCCTGCGCTGTGTCATGGCGCCTGCTTGCAGCGTCCCTAGAATGGCTCGAGGGCCACGGGACACGCGCGATGAAGAACAACAGGCACAACAGGACAACACCCCGACCGCCATGCCGCGGCTGGATGCTCGCTGCTTCCTGCCTGTTCGTGAATCTGGGCACGAGTCCTGGCGCACGGGCCGCCGGCCATTTCGACGTGGACGACGCCAGCACCCTCGACCCGGGCCAATGCCAGTACGAGACCTGGTGGAGCCGCACGGGCACGGAGCCGGTCACGGGGTTCCACCTCGGGCCCGCCTGCCGGGTCGGTCCCGTCGAGCTGGGCCTGAACTTCGACCGCACCTCGGTGCAGGGCGTGCACTCGGTCACCGGCGGGCCGCAGGTCAAATGGAATTTCTACGGACAGGCGGCGGATGCGCCGTTCAGCGCCGCCGTGTCGGCCGGCATCGTGTCGGACCTGCGGCGCGGCGGCCGCATGGGCGGGCAGTTCGTCGTGCCGGTGACGTGGCGCCCGGCCAGCAGCCTGCAGGTGCACGTCAACCTCGGTGCCGACTGGGCGCAGGGCACCGGCCTTCGCACGCCGCGCGGCGGCGCGGGCGTCGAATGGGCGCTGAACGACACCGTGTCGCTCATCGCGGAACGCAACCGCGCGGCGGGCGTCTGGACTTCGCGCATCGGCGGGCGCTTCAGCCTCACGCCGCTGATCAGCGTGGACGTGAGCGCGTCGCGCACCGGGCCGCAGGGCGTGCGCGGCTTCGCGATCGGGCTGAACCACGAATTCACCTGGAAGTGAGCGGCGAGCGACTGCCGCCGGGGGCGCTGTATCCGATTTCCGCGAAATCGCATCGATGCGCCTGGTTGTCGATCACGTATCCGGCCCTGCGCAATTTTTGATTCCGACTGCAAAAGATTTGGTGACAACCTCCCATGCCTGATCCCGTGACGACATCGCCCGTTCTGGACTTCAAGTTCGCCGCTCCTCCCCTCGATTCCACGGCTCATCCTTCGGGCAACCCCTTGGGCATCGCGGCTCGCAACCGGACACCCAGGCCCGTGCGCAACCCGAACCTGCGCGGCCTGCAGTGCCTGCGGTGCGATGCGCTCTTCCCCCTCGCGCTGGCGCACGACGGATGTCCCGCATGCAGGCGCGGAGGCCTTCACGTCGCGCTGCGCGCCAGCTACCTGCCCGGCGGCGCCGAAGCGATGCCCATGCCCTACACCTCAGGCTTCGCGCTGGGCGAAGGGCAGACACCGCTGCAGGACGCGCCCGAGCTGGCGCGGCAGTTCGACGTGGGGCGGCTGGCCATCAAGGACGAGTCCTGCAACCCCACCGGCTCGCACAAGGACCGCATGACCGCGGTGGGCGTGGCGCAGGCGCTCGATTTCGACGCCCACACGCTGGTGCTGGCCTCGTCGGGCAACGCGGCCGTGTCGGCGGCGCACTATGCATGGGCCGCGGGCCTGGGCTGCGAAGTGGCCACCTACGAAGGCATGCCGGCCACCTATGCACGGCAGCTCGACGCACTCGGCGCGCGGCGCTATGTGTTCGCCGACAACGCGGGCCGCTGGGCCTTCGTGCGCGAGCGTGCGCAGCACCCCGGCTACTTCGCGCTGACCAACTACCGCCTGCCCGCGCTGGGCAGCGCGCCGCTGGCGATCGAAGGCTACAAGCCGATCGCGCTCGAATGCGTGGCCGATGGCGGGTTGCCGGACCACATCGTGATTCCCACCGCGCGCGGCGACCTGGCCTGGGGCATCTACGCGGGCTTTCGCGACCTGCTGGCCGCGGGGCGCATCGCACGCCTGCCGAGGCTCTGGCTCGTGGAGCCGTTCCCGCGCCTGGCGCGCGTGCTCGCGGGCGGCCCCCTCAACGACAGCTACCCAGGCCACACCGCGCAGTTCTCCACCGCCGGAGCCACCGTCACCTACCTGCAATGGCAGGCCGCCGCCGCGACGGGCGGCGGCGCGGTGGTCGTGGGCGACAACGAAGCGCGCGCCGCGCGGCGGCTGCTCTCGGCCTCCGGCATCAGCGCCGAGCTGTGCGCGGCCGGCGGCCTGGCCGCCCTGCGGCAGCTGCGAGAGAGCAACGCCGTCGCGGCCGACGCGCATGTGGTGCTGATGCTGACCGCCAGCGCGGCCGGCGATCCGAGCTGGCCCGACCGTCCTGTCTAGCCTTCGGCCTGCAGCCGCAGCAGAAGGCGAGCGCCTTACTTCGCGTCGCTATAGACCGTGGCGCGCGACACGCCCATGTGCGCCGCGGCAATCTCGGCGCCGCGGCGGACCTCCAGCAGGCCGGCCTTCTTCAGTTCCTGCACGAGCTGCTTGCGGTCGGCGGGCTTCAGCGAGCGCGAGGTGGTCGCGCGCGATGCCGCGAACTCGTCGATGCGCGCATGGATGCGGTCCGAGTGGTTGCCGCCGGTCTCGAGGTGCTCGTGCACATCCTTGTCGTCGATCTTCGTGAACTGCGAGATCGCGCCCTGGAAGCTCTGGAACAGCGTGAGGTCGACGTTGAGGCACAGCGCGGCCACGTATTCGCCGCTGTCGTCCTTGATGCCGATGGACGTACTTTTGACCTTGCGCCCGTCGGGAAAGGTGTTGGCGTAGTTCGCGATCACCGCCGGAAACTCCGGGTCGCGGATGCGTGCGAGACCCAGCTCGGTGACTGGCTGGCCGACCTCCCGGCCGCTCAGGCTGTTCTCGATGGCGTAGATCGCGTTCTTGGGGTTGCTCAGGTCGTGCACCACCACTTCGCAGAAGGGCGCGAAGGTCTGGCCCAGGCCTTCGGCCATGTTGCGCAGCATGTCCAGGAGCTGCTTGTTCGGCTTCTTCTTCATGCCGTGGAATGTATCCAGCTCTGGACAGACAATCCAATTCATACAAAAAGTACAGTGTTGGATGTATTATCCAATTTTGTACTGGAGCCCGTGAATGACCGCGAGAGAACGCGCACGCTATGTCGATCCCCGCACCGGCAGGCACTACGACCTGTCCGAACGCCGATGGCGCTCCGACGACGGCCACCCGATGATGGTCACGCCGCTGCCCGGCATCGGGCGCGACGACATCGATTCGCGCGTCCGCTCGCTGTGGCGCTACCGCGCGGCGCTGCCCGTGGCGATCGACCAGCCCGCGAGCATGGGCGAAGGCTGCACGCCGCTGGTGCAGAAGCGCTGGGGCGGCTTCGAGCCCTACTTCAAGCTCGAGTGGTTCAACCCGACCTGCAGCTTCAAGGACCGCGGCGCGGCGGTGATGATGTCTTTCCTGCGGCAGATCGGCGTCGATGCGGTGCTGGAAGACAGCTCCGGCAACGGCGGCGCGGCGATTGCGGCGGCCGGCGCGGCGGCGGGCATGCGCGTGAAGGTGCTCGCACCGAGCTACACGCCCGCGCCGAAGGTGGCGCAGATCCGCGCCTTCGGCGCCGAGGTGCAGCTGGTGCCGGGGCCGCGAGAAGAGTCTGAGTACGAGGCGGTGCGCCAGTCGGAATCGATCTTCTATGCGAGCCACAACTGGCATCCGTTCTTCCTGCAGGGCACGAAGACGCTGGCCTACGAGCTGTGGGAAGACCTGGGCTTCACCGCGCCCGACAACGTCGTGATTCCGACCGGCGCGGGCAGCAATGTGCTCGGCTGCTGGATCGGCTTCAAGGAACTGTTGGCGGCGGGGCAGATCGCGAAGCTGCCCCGCATCTTCGTGGCGCAGCCGCTGAACTGCTCGCCGATCGATGCGAGCTTCATGGCGGGCGCCGACACGCTGGTGGAGCGCATCGTGCAGCCGACGATTGCCGAAGGCACGGCGATCAAGCGGCCCGTGCGGCTGCGGGAAATCCTGCAGGCGCTGCGCGAGACGGATGGCAAGACGGTGGCGCTGACCGAGGAGCAGATCGCGGCGGCGGTGCGCCGACTGGCAGCGAGCGGGCTCTACGCGGAGCCGACGTCCGCCTCGGCCGCGGCGGCCATCGAGGTGCTGGCGCAGCGCGGTGACATCAAGGCCAGCGACACGACGGTCGCGTTGCTGACCGGCACCGGCCTGAAATCGACGCAGTTCATGACCGAGCTGTTCGGCGGCGAGGCCGCGTAGCCAGCGCTACCAGGGCCACGCGATGCGTGTGCCCGTGCCCGTTTCGTCGGCGCGCGCATGCAGCAGGCGCGCGACGGTCAGGTCCTGCAGCGCGAGGCCGGTCATGTCGAAGACGGTGATGTCGGCGGGGCCCCGCTCGAAGGGCGTCTTGCCGCTCAGCAGGTCGCCCAGTTCGATGCATGCCGTGTCGGGCGCCCATTGGGTTTCGCCGATCTGCTGCGCCTGCGTCCGGTCGTCGACGAACAGCCGCACGCGCGGCAGCAGGCCGTCGGGAAGTTCGCGCTTGCCCCGGGTGTCCGCGCCGACGCAGTTCAGGTGCGTGCCGGGCTGAACGGCTTCGAGATCGAAGAGCGCGCCGCCGCCCGGGGTGGCGGTGATCACGATGTCGCTTTGGGCGACAGCTGCGTTGCGGTCGGTGGCCGGCGCGATGTTGCAGCGGCCGGCGAAATGCGCCTCGAACGCCGCATTGCGCTGGCCGTTCGCGCTCACATAAAGAACCTCGCGCAGCGAGGGCATCAGCCGCAGGGCGAAGTCGAGCTGGATGCGCGCCTGCACGCCGTTGCCGAAGAGGCACAGCCGTGTGCTGTCGGCGCGTGCGAGCTGCTGCAGGCCGAGCCCGCCTGCCGCGCCGGTGCGCACGGTCGTCACCGTGTTGCCGTCGATGACGCACAGCGGCCGGCCGGTCGCGGGGTCGATCAGCAGGATCGTCGCCTGGTGTGGCTCSCCGCCGCGCTGCCGGTTGGCAGGCCAGAAGCCCGCGGCCTTGAAGCCGAGCAGGCCCTGGGCCTGCACGTCGCCGGACTTGATGCCGAACACCCCACCCGTGCGCAGCGGCTCGCGCACGACCGGAAAGACGCGGCCCTCGCGCTCGCTGTGCAGCACGAAGGCCTCGCGCACGGCCTGCAGCACGTCGTCGGGGGAAAGGAGGGTGTCGACCTGATGCTTGTCGAGCAGCAGGAGCTGGGCGTTGGAAGGCGCGATCGCGGATGTCATCTGGAAATATTATCTACTTCCAGACAAAACATCAAATTCCCGGGCATTGGCGGGCTGTCAGCGTCCGGTGTGAACCTTGATCCGGATGGTCGCCACGTCCCATCCCCGGTTCTTGAGCCGCGTCACCAGCATCGGCGACAGCTGGCGCAGCTTGGCGGCCGCGGCGCTGCCCTTGACTAGCAGGCACCAGACGTCGCCCTCCGCCGGTCCGGCCTGGATGGCGCTGCGCATGGCCGGCGGGATCAATCCCTCGACAGCCCTGAGCCGCTCCGCAGCGTCGCGTGCGCGCGCCATCAGGCTGCCCAGGGTGGGCGAGCCTTCCGCTGCGTCCTGCAGCGAGATGGGAGGGGGCGTGCGGCGATACATGGGTAATCCAGGGGTTAGAAACAAGACAGCTAAAATGCCCGGTTTGCCGGCGTTCGCGCCGGAAAAAGGCCGCTTGCTTCAAGCTTGATTTTGAAGCGGGTGCGCCCAACTGCTTTCACCATATCTTAGGGAATCCGGTCGCAGTGCCTGCCGTATCAGGCGCCCGCCCATCTCCACCCAATGGCAACCAACTTCCTGACCCAGATCTTCGGCAGTCGCAACGACCGGCTCCTCAAGCAGTATCGCAAGACGGTGGAACGCATCAATGCGCTCGAACCCGAGTTCGAGAAGCTCAGCGACGATGCGCTGCGCGCCAAGACACAGGAGTTCAAGGACCGCATCGCCAAGGGCGAAACGCTCGACGACCTGCTGCCGGAAGCCTTCGCCACTGTGCGCGAAGGCTCCAAGCGCGTCATGAAGATGCGCCATTTCGACGTCCAGCTGCTCGGCGGCATGGCGCTGCACAACGGCAAGATCTCCGAAATGCGCACCGGCGAAGGCAAGACGCTGACCGCCACGCTGCCGGTGTACCTGAATGCGCTGTCGGGCCAGGGCGTGCACGTGGTCACGGTGAACGACTACCTGGCCAACCGCGACGCGACCTGGATGGGCCGCCTCTACAACTTCCTCGGCCTCTCTGTGGGCATCAACCTGCCGCAGATGCCGCGCGAGGAAAAGCAGGCCGCCTACAGCAGCGACATCACCTACGGCACGAACAACGAATACGGCTTCGACTACCTGCGCGACAACATGGTCTACGAGCCCGGCGACCGGGTCCAGCGCGGGCTGAACTACGCGATCGTCGACGAAGTGGACTCGATCCTGATCGACGAGGCCCGCACGCCGCTGATCATCAGCGGCCAGGCCGAAGACCACACCGACCTCTACCTGGCCATCAACAAGGTGGTGCCGCTGCTCACCAAGCAGGAAGGCGAAGCCGATCCGCGCACGGGCGAGGGCGTCACGGTGCCCGGCGACTTCACGGTCGACGAGAAGACGCACCAGGTGTTCCTGACCGAAGACGGCCACGAGAACGCCGAGCGCATCCTGGGCGAACTCAAGCTGATTCCCGAGGGCGCGTCGCTCTACGACCCGGCCAACATCACGCTGATGCATCACCTGAATGCGGCGCTGCGTGCACGCCACCTGTACCACCGCGACCAGCACTACGTGGTGCAGCAGGGCGAGGTGGTCATCGTCGACGAATTCACCGGCCGCCTGATGACGGGCCGTCGCTGGAGCGACGGCCTGCACCAGGCCGTGGAAGCCAAGGAAGGCGTGGAGATCCAGGCCGAGAACCAGACGCTGGCTTCCATTACCTTCCAGAACTACTTCCGTCTGTACGGCAAGCTCGCCGGCATGACCGGCACGGCCGATACCGAAGCCTACGAGTTCCAGGAAATCTACGGTCTGGAGACCATGATCATTCCGCCGAACCGCATCAGCAAGCGCGACGACCAGCTCGACCGCGTCTACAAGACGACGCGCGAGAAGTACGAGGCGGCCATCCAGGACATCCGCGAGTGCTACGAGCGCGGCCAGCCGGTGCTGGTGGGTACCTCGTCCATCGAGAACTCGGAAATCATCGACGGCCTGCTCACGCAGGTGGGCCTGCCGCACCAGGTGCTGAATGCCAAGCAGCATGCGCGCGAAGCCGACATCGTGGCGCAGGCCGGCCGCACGAAGATGATCACCATCGCGACCAACATGGCCGGCCGCGGCACCGACATCGTGCTGGGCGGCAACATCGAGAAGATGATCGAGGCCATCGAGGCCGACGAAGGCCGCGATGAAGCCGCCAAGCAGGCCGACATCGCGCACGTGCGTACCGAGTGGACCAAGGACCACGAGTTCGTCAAGTCGCTCGGTGGCCTGCGCATCATCGCGACCGAACGCCATGAATCGCGCCGCATCGACAACCAGCTGCGCGGCCGTTCGGGCCGCCAGGGCGACCCGGGCTCCTCGCGCTTCTACCTGAGCCTGGACGATCCGCTGATGCGCATCTTCGCGGGCGACCGCGTGAAGGCGATCATGGACCGCCTTAAGATGCCCGACGGCGAAGCCATCGAGGCCGGCATCGTCACGCGCAGCATCGAGAGCGCGCAGCGCAAGGTCGAGGCGCGCAACTTCGACATCCGCAAGCAGCTGCTCGAATACGACGACGTGTCGAACGACCAGCGCAAGGTGATCTACCAGCAGCGCAACGACATCCTCGACGCGGGCGACCTCACGGCTCAGATCGCGGCGCTGCGCGAAGGCTGCTTCACCGACCTCGTGCGCCAGTACGTGCCCAGCGAATCGGTCGAAGAGCAGTGGGACCTGGACGGGCTCGAGAAGAGCCTGTTCAACGAGTGGGGCATCGACATGCCGCTCAAGAAGGAAGTCGAAGCCTCGGACGCCATCGCCGACGAGGACATCGTCGAGAAGGTGCTCAAGAATGCCAACGAAACCTTCGACGCCAAGGTCGCATTGATCGGCCAGGAGAACTTCACCCAGTTCGAGCGCATGGTGCTGTTGCAGAGCATCGACACCCACTGGCGCGAACACCTGGCCTCGCTCGACTACCTGCGCCAGGGCATCCACCTGCGCGGCTATGCGCAGAAGCAGCCCAAGCAGGAGTACAAGCGCGAAGCCTTCGAGCTCTTCGGCCAGCTGCTCGACTCGGTGAAGAACGAAGTCACGCGCCAGCTGATGACGGTGCGCGTGCAGTCGGGCGAGCAGCTCGAGGAAGCCGCGGAAGCGATGGAAAGCCGCGGCGAGAACGTCTCGAACATCACCTACTCGGCACCGACCGAGACGGGCGAAGTCGAGGTCCGCGTCGACGAGGAAAACCAGCGCCGCATCGCGGCTGCCGGCCTGGGCGCGCTCAGCGCGGAGGCCGCGGCTTTCGCGCGCGTCGGCCGCAACGATCCGTGTCCCTGCGGCAGTGGCAAGAAGTACAAGCAGTGCCACGGCAAGCTCAGCTGACCCCGCAACCCATTCGTTAGAGAAATCGCCATGCCAGTGAACCTTTCCGCTCCCGATCCTGCCGCCTTGTTCGCGGTGCCCGGCGTTCGCATCGGCGTGGCCGAAGCGGGCGTGCGAAAAGCCAACCGCAAGGACCTGACGGTCGTGCTGATCGACGAAGGCTCGGCGGTCGGCGGGGTGTTCACCCAGAACCGTTTCTGCGCCGCGCCGGTGCAGGTCTGCCGCGACCACCTGGCCGCGAACTACGGCATCCGCGCGATGGTGATCAACACCGGCAATGCGAACGCCGGCACGGGCGAAGACGGCCTGATGCGCACGCGTTCCACCTGCATTGCGCTCGCGCGCAAGCTGGAGATCGCGCCCGAGCAGATCCTGCCGTTTTCCACCGGCGTGATCATGGAGCCGCTGCCGGTCGATCGCATCGAGGCGGGCCTGCCTGCTGCACTGGCCGATGCCGATGCGAACCACTGGGCGCGCGCGGCCGAGGGCATCATGACCACCGACACGATCCCCAAGGCCTTCAGCCAGCGGGTGCAGATCGGCGATGCCACGGTCACCATCACCGGCATCAGCAAGGGCGCCGGCATGATCCGCCCGAACATGGCGACGATGCTGGGCTTCATGGCGACCGACGCGAAGATCGATCCCTCGCTGATCCAGCCGCTGGCCAAGCTGCTGGCCGACGCCTCGTTCAACCGCGTGACCATCGACGGCGACACCTCGACCAACGACTCGTTCGTGGTCATCGCCACGCAGAAGGCGGCGCACGCCCCCATCACCTCGCTCGACTCGGCCGATGGCCAGGCGTTGGTGGCCGCGATGCAGAACGTGGCGCGCCAGCTGGCGCAAGCCATCGTGCGCGACGGCGAGGGCGCGACCAAGTTCATCACCATCCAGGTCGAGGGCGGCCGCGATGCTGCCGAGTGCAAGCAGGTGGCGTATGCCGTGGCGCATTCGCCGCTGGTCAAGACGGCCTTCTATGCCAGCGACCCGAACCTGGGCCGCATCCTCGCGGCCGTCGGCTATGCGGGCATTGCGGACCTCGACCAGACCGGCATCGACCTGTTCCTCGACGACGTGCACGTGGCGGTCAAGGGCGGGCGCAACCCGTCGTATCGCGAGGAAGACGGCCAGCGCGTGATGAAGCAGAGCGAGATCACGGTGCGCATCGGCCTGGGCCGCGGCAACGCCAGCGAGACGGTGTGGACCTGCGACTTCAGCCACGAATACGTGACGATCAACGCCGACTACAGATCCTGATGACCCCCACGCTCCGCACTTCGTGTCGTCGCTGCCCCTCGAGGGGGCGCTCTACGCCCTTCGGGCGGCCGGGCGGGCGCAGATGAACGAGCAGTTCCAGAAGCTGCTCGAGCGCGCCGAGCAGCTGATCGGCCGCATCGAGTCGATCCTGCCGCAGCCGCTGTCGGCCCCCGCCGACTGGAACGCGTCGATCGCCTGGCGCTACCGCCGCCGCAGCTCGGGCCATGGCGTGCTCGAGCCCGTGAAGCATGTGGCCGCGATGGCGCTCGATTCCCTGAAGGAAATCGACGTCCAGAAGGAAAAGATCGAGCGCAACACCCGCCAGTTCGTCGAAGGCAAGCCGGCCAACAACGTGCTGCTGACCGGCGCGCGTGGCACGGGCAAGTCCTCGCTGATCCGCGCCTGCCTGCAGGCCTACGCGCCGCAGGGCCTGCGCCTGATCGAGGTCGACAAGGCCGAGCTGACCGACCTGCCCGACATCGTCGAGGTGGTCTCGCAGCGGCCCGAAAAGTTCATCGTGTTCAGCGACGACCTGAGTTTCGACGAGGGCGAGCCGGGCTACAAGGCGCTCAAGTCGATCCTCGACGGCTCGATTGCGGCCTCGACGCCCAACGTGCTGATCTACGCGACCAGCAACCGGCGCCACCTGCTGCCCGAGTACATGAAGGACAACCTCTCGTACACCCACACCGAGGATGGCGAGGTGCATCCGGGCGAAGTGATCGAGGAAAAGATCTCCTTGTCGGAGCGCTTCGGCCTCTGGGTGAGTTTCTATCCCTTCAGCCAGAACGAATACCTGGCGATCGTCGCGCAGTGGCTCTCGTCGTTCGGCGTGGACAAGGCGGCCATCGAGGCTGCGCGGCCCGAGGCGCTGGTCTGGGCGCTGGAGCGCGGCTCGCGCAGCGGCCGCGTGGCCTACCAGTTCGCGCGCGACTACGCAGGCCGGAGCAACGCGTGACCGAAGCGCGCAAGCACACCGAGGTCGCGGTCGGCGTGCTGATCCGCCTGTCCGACGACGCACTGCTGCTCTCGACCCGGCCCGAAGGCAAGGCCTATGCGGGCTACTGGGAGTTTCCCGGCGGCAAGATCGAGGCGGGCGAGACGGTCGAACAGGCATTGCGGCGCGAGCTGCATGAAGAACTCGGCATCACCATCGACGGCGCCGAAGTCTGGAAGGTCACGGAGCACGACTACCCGCATGCGCTGGTGCGCCTGCACTGGTGCAAGGTCACGGCTTGGAGCGGCGAGTTCGAGATGCGCGAGGGCCAGCAGATGGCCTGGCAACAGCTGCCGCTGGAGGTGGCGCCGGTGCTGCCGGGTGCCTTCCCGGTGCTGCAGTGGCTGTGCGAAGAGCGTGGCCTGCCGTTCGTGGCGCCGCCGGTTGTCGCGCCGGCTTCCTGATTGATGCACCCCAAGTACCGTCCGGACATCGACGGGCTGCGCGCAATCGCGGTGGGCTCCGTGCTGGTCTATCACGCCTTTCCGAAGGCGCTGATGGGCGGTTTCGTCGGGGTCGACATCTTCTTCGTGATCTCGGGTTTCCTGATCACGACCATCATTCTCCAGAGCCTCGCGGCGGGCGACTTCACGTACCGCGACTTCTACGAGCGGCGCATCCGGCGGATCTTTCCGGCACTGATCGTGGTGCTGCTGGCGACGCTGCTTGCCGGCTGGTACCTGCTGCTGTCCGACGAGTTCGCCGAGTTGGGCAAGCAGACCGTGGGCGGCACGGCGTTCGTCGCCAACCTGGTGTTCTGGGGTGAAGCGGGCTATTTCGACACGGCCGCTGAAACCAAGCCGCTGCTGCACCTGTGGTCGCTGGGCATCGAGGAGCAGTTCTACATCTTCTGGCCGCTGCTGCTCGGGTTCGCATGGCGCAAGCGCTGGCCGATCGTGCGCGTGGTGCTGGCGGTGGCGGCGGTCTCGTTCGTGGTGAACGTGGCGACGGTGCATCCGCTGCCGGCGGCGTCGTTCTACTCGCCGGCCTCCCGTTTCTGGGAGCTGATGGTCGGCGGCATCCTGGCCTGCATGCGGCTGAAGCCGCCGGCGCCGAGCGCATGGCGCAGCCATGTGCAGTCGGTGCTGGGCGTCGGGTTGATCGTGCTCGGCCTGGTGATGATCCGCAGCAACAAGGCGTTCCCCGGCTGGTGGGCGCTGTTGCCCACGCTGGGCGCGGTGAGCTGCATCGCCGCGGGGCCGGCCGGGGTGCTGAACAGGTACCTGCTGTCGAACCGGGTGATGGTGTGGGTCGGGCTCATCAGCTACCCGCTGTACCTGTGGCACTGGCCGCTGCTGGCGTTCGTGCGCATCGTGGAGGCCGATCCGCTGCATCCGGTGCCGGCCTACCGCGCCGCCGCGATGGTGGCGAGCGTGCTGCTGGCCTGGGCGACATACCGCTTCGTGGAGCGCTTCGCGAGGAATCGTCCGGGTGCAGGCACGCTGAAGGCGCTGGGTGCCGGCATGGTCCTGGTGGCCGTGGCGGGCGCCGCGATCTTCCTGGGCGTGCCCGAGCCGCGCAACAGCAGCCCCAAGCTGCAGACGGTGGCCAACGCCACGCTGGACGCCGATTACTACGGGGGCTTCAAGCTCGACCAGATCGGCGAGCAACTGATCTACAAGGTCGGTGGCGGGCCCAAGCGGGTGCTGTTCCTGGGCGACAGCCACGTGCAGCAGTACGCGCCGCGCGTGATGGAGCTGGCGCGCACGCTGTCGATGGAAGGCAAGTCGGCCTGGTTCGCGACCCAGGGCGCCTGCCCGGCGGTGCCCGGTGTGCATGCGGACAAGAACATCGGCTGCGCCGAGCGGCGCGACGCGATGCTGGCCTATGCGCTGGGCCCCGAGGTCGACTCGGTGGTGATCGGCGGCTGCTGGAACTGCTACTTCATCGGCCAGGGCGCCACCGATTACTACTTCCGCGACAGCAGCAACAAGGTCCACCCGTTCCAGAACGGCGACGGCATCGAGCGTTCGCTGGCCTCGATGGAGTTCACGCTGCGCGAGCTGGCGCGCCACAAGAAGGTCTACCTGCTGCTCGACAACCCTGCCGGCGCGGAGTTCTCGCCGAAGCGGCTGATCGAGGGCAGCCGCCTGACGCACATGGAGGTCATGACCTCGACGCCGACGGCGCCGCTGCCGGCCGACCAGAAACAGCTCAATGACCGGCTGCGCGCGATCGCGGCCGCGAGCGGGGCCGAAGCCATCGACGCGATGGCGGTGCTGTGCAAGGACGATCAGTGCCTGCGCACGATGCCCGACGGTTCGCCCGCCTACAAGGACGCCGACCACCTGCGCCCGCGCTACACCCGGGAAGAGGCGAGCTACTTCGACCGCACGGTGCGCACCGCGCCCGCCGCCCAGCAGCCGTCGCGCTGAGCGGGCCTTCGCCAACCATGCATCCCAAGTACCGCCCCGACATCGACGGCCTGCGCGCCATCGCGGTGGGTTCGGTGCTGGCGTACCACGCCTTTCCGAGCCTGCTGCCGGGCGGCTTCATCGGGGTCGACATCTTCTTCGTGATCTCGGGCTTCCTGATCACGACCATTCTTCTGCAGAGCCTGGCCGCGGGCGATTTCAGCTACCGCGACTTCTATGCGCGGCGCATCCGGCGCATCTTTCCGGCGCTGGTGCTCGTGCTGCTCGCGACGCTGGCTTTCGGCTGGTACGTGCTGCTGCCGGGCGAGTTCTCGCAGCTCGGCAAGCAGACCACCGGCGGGGCCGCCTTCTTTGCCAACCTTGTCTTTCTGGGCGAGGCCGGGTACTTCGACGCCACGGCCGAGACCAAGCCGCTGCTGCACCTGTGGTCGCTGGGCATCGAGGAGCAGTTCTACATCTTCTGGCCGCTGCTGCTGGGGCTGGCCTGGCGCAGGCGCTGGCCGATGCTGCGCGTGACGCTGGCGGTGGCGGTGATCTCGTTCCTCGTCAACGTGCTGACCGTGCAGCCGCACCGCGCGGCGGCGTTCTATTCGCCGCTGTCGCGTGCGTGGGAGCTGATGGCCGGCGGCCTGCTGGCGGCGATGCGGCTGCAGGCCGCCAGCAATGGTTCGGCGCAGCCGCGTCCGTGGACGAAGCATGTGCAGTCCGTCGTCGGCATGGGCCTGATCGTGCTCGGCCTCTTCATGACGCGCAGCACCAAGGCGTTTCCGGGCTGGTGGGCGCTGCTGCCTGTGCTGGGTGCGGTGAGCTGCATCGCCGCCGGCCCCAACGGCGTGCTCAACCGGTACTTGCTGTCGAACCGCGTCATGGTGTGGATCGGGCTGATCAGCTATCCGCTGTACCTCTGGCACTGGCCGCTGCTTTCGTATGCGCGCATCGTGGCGGGCGGGGAGCCGCCGCTGCAGGTGCGCATCGTGCTGGTGGTGGCGGCGGTGGTGCTGGCCTGGGCCACTTATCGTTTCCTGGAGCGCTTCGTCAAGCTTCATCTCTCGCAGAGCATGCTGCGCGGACTGGCGGGCAGCGGCGCGGCGCTGGCGCTGGCCGGCGCGCTGGTCTTCCTGGGTACGCCTCCTCCGCGCAACGACAGCCGGGCCCTGCAGGCCGTGGCCGACGCGACGCGCGAAGACAACTACTACGGCGGCTTCGAGGAGACCGCGCTGGGCGGACAGTTCGTCTACCGCACCGGCAGCGGCAGGCACAACGTGCTGCTGATCGGCGACAGTCACGTCGAGCAATACGCACCGCGCGCGCTCGAGCTGGTGCGCACGCAGCCCGGCAAGGCCCGCACGGTGTACTTCGCGACCAAGGGCTCGTGCCCGCCCGTGCCCGGCCTGTTCAGCAGCGCTGACACGGGGTGCGAGGAGCGGCGCCAGGCCGTGCTCGACCTGGCGCTCAAGCCGGACATCGATTCGGTGGTGATCGGGGGCTGCTGGAGCTGCTACTTCACCGGCGCCGGGCCCACGGTGAACTACTTCCTGGACGACAGGAAGGCCGTGCACCCGTTCCTCAACGGGGACGGCATCGAGCTGTCGATGAAGTCGCTGGGCGAGGTGCTGAAGCGCCTGTCGGCGCACAAGACGGTCTACCTCGTGCTCGGCAATCCGGTCGGGATGGATTTCGATCCGCTCAAGCAGATCCAGGGCAGCCGGCTCGGGGGCATGACGGCTGCAGGCGGACAGCTCAAGGCCCCGATGCCGCAAGACCAGGCCGTGCTCAACGCGCGGCTGAAGCAGGTGGCCGAGGCCAACGGCGCGCGGGTCATCGAGCCTTTTGCGAGCCTGTGCGCCGATGGCCAGTGCATCCGCAGCATGCCCGACGACGGTTCGCCGGCCTACAAGGACATCGGCCACCTCCGGCCCAGGTACGCACGCAGCTTCGCGACGTACATTGACCCTGCATTGCTCGACGAGGACGCCGGCGGCAAGTAGCCCTGCGGTCGCCTACTGGATCTTCGGGTCGCCGAAAGGCTCGTCGTCCGGCGGCGCTTCGGCCGGCATGCGGAATTCTTCGCTGGCCCAGGCGCCCAGGTCGACGCCCTTGCAGCGTGCGCTGCAGAAGGGCCTGTAAGTGTTGCTCGGCGCGTAGATGCTGTCGCCGCCGCACGTGGGGCAGCGGACGATCCGCTCGCCCTTGCTGTTCAACCGCGTTGTCATGCGCAGAGGGTCAGCTCGAAGGGCGCGTCGTCCGAGCTTTGGTGAAGGCGGTCGTCCGCGTCGTGGCGCATGAGGCGCACCGAGACCATGAGGCGGTTGCCGCTGATTTCAGGGATCAGGCCCAGCTTGGGATCGATGCGCAGGCGCAGCAGCTGGAAGCTGCGGCCCTGCGGCAAGTTCTGCTGGAACTGGCCGTTGCTGGCGATCACCTTGTAGGGCACGTCGGCATCGCGCAGCAGCTTGAGCAGCAGATAGATCGACGAGGCCAGCGGCGAGAGCGTGTTCGACCAGCGTTCGAGATCGGCGCGGCGGCTGGCGGCGGGGCGGTGCTGCCAGGCGTAGTAGGCGGGCAGGTCGAACTCGCAGGTGCCGCCCGGAATGCCGGCGCGGCTGCGGATGCTCATGAGCCACTCGTTCTCCGTCAGCGCCTGGCCGGCCTTGCCGGCCACGCTGTTGAGGGCGGTGAAGTTGCCTTCGAGCTGGCCGACGACCTGGTCGAGCACGGCCTCGGCGATGGCCGGATTGCCCCGATAGCTGTTGAAGACGTTCTTGTGCTTGTCGAGGTCGCGCAGCACGTCGGCCTTGAGGTCGGCGCGCGCGGCGACGTCCATGATCTCGAAGATCGTGACCAAGGCGTAGTGATGGGACAGCGGCGATTCAGCGGGCACCAGTTCGCCGAGGCGGCGAAACAGGTGCTCCAGCCGCAGGTACGTGCGGATGCGCTCGTTGAAGGGGTACTCGTAGAGGATCACGCGTTTCGTTTTTTCACGTCGGGTTCGGGCTCATTGCGATCTGGCCGCCGGTGCGGGCAACACCTCGCGCACAGCCTCCAGCATACGCTGGCCGAAAAGAATGTAACCCCGGGTCGAAACGTGGGTCTCGTTGGCGGGGAAAAGATCCTTCACCTTGAATCGGTTCTGCTCGGCCAGCGCAAACAGGTCCGGCCCGATATTTTGCGGGTTGAATGCGGCGCGGAATGCATCGGCATGGTTTTGTTGCAAATACACGGTGGTCTTGTTGGGCACGACCATCCACACCACCTTGTAGGGGGCGGCGGTGCGCTCGAAGCGCTTCATGAATTGCGCGGACTCGGCCGTGAGCGCCGCGTTGACGCGGTCTTCGGCGGTCATCAGCAGTTTGTCGCAGGCGCGGTGGCTGAACTGCTTGCAGCCATCGGGCACCACGCGCGCGTCGATCAGCGGACCCCAGCGCTCGGGCGTGTTGGTCCAGCTGTCGGAGGCCAGGATCTCCTTGGTGTTGTGGTACGTGAACCAGCCGCTGAGCAGTTGGGCGTCCCAGTTGAGCTGGAAGCCGGGCGCGGGCCTGGCCGGGTTCTCGAACGGCGGCGGCGTCGGCTTGAAGGCGTGCTTCATCGTCTTGCAGCTCTCGGACTTCTCGATGCGGTCCTGCAGCAGGCGCTCGATGCTCTCGACGATCACGACCTTGCCCTTGAAGCCCGACTTCTCGAGCCAGCCCGGGAAGTCGTCGCACAGCTTGCCGTCGAGGTTGTCCCAGTGGGTGGTCGTCATCTTGTAGCCCGCGCCCACGAGAGACGCCTGCCAGGCGTAGCGAACGGAGAAGCTGTCGCCGATCACCAGGATGTCGGATTCGTTGATGGGCCAGGTCTTGACGTCGGCGTCGGGAATCGGCGGCGGTGGCACCTGCCAGCCGAATTCGCGCTCCGAGATGCGCCCGATGCGGGTCAGGTCGCCGTAGGGAACGGGGGTGAAGAGGCTTGCGACCAGCAGCGCGCAGCACACCAGGTAGCCCGCGGCGAAGATGCGAAGCCAGGTCCTGGCCGATTTCGTGTCTTCCATCTCAGCTCTCCACTGCACTCCGAATGGTCTCCAGCGCATGAACCGGGCGTGCTCCATTCGCGGGACGCCGTGGAACCGGCTTTGCCGGGCCACCGGCGTCGCCCCCGGCGAGGGGGTAGGAGAAGCGACACGAAGTGCGCGAAGCCTGGGGGAGATTCATTTCAGAACTGGAAATAGAGGAAGGGGCTGTAGCTGCCGAACTTCGACACGCACAGGCCAAAAAGATAGATGCAGCCCAGCCCCGTGACCCAGGTGGCCAGTCGCTGCAGGCGGGGGCGTCCGGCCAGGCCCGCGACGTTGGGAATCCAGCGGTCGAGCGTGATGGTGGGCGGCAGCGCCAGGCAGATCACCAGCCCGGCGAAGACGGTCTGGAAGAACTCGGGCTTGCGGAACGGCACACGGAATTCGCTGAAGGCCGACACGGGCGCGCCGTGCAGGCCCAGCATGCCCTTGTAGATCTCGACGGCGGCCGCCATGCTGTCGGCCCGGAACACCACCCAGGCGATCATCACGCACAGGAAGGTGATGAACCACCCGGCCACGCGGCCGTACCACGTGGTCTTGGTGTTTCCACGGCGCACCTTGGCGTTCCAGAAGTGGTTGACCATCAGGTACGCGCCGTGCAGTGCACCCCAGATGACGAAGGTCCAGGCCGCGCCGTGCCACAGGCCGCCCAGCAGCATCGTGAGAAAGAGATTGATGTAGCGCCGCGCCGGGCCCTTGCGGTTGCCGCCGAGCGGCACGTAGAGGTAGTCGCGCAGGAAAGTCGAAAGCGAGATGTGCCAGCGCCGCCAGAACTCGATCATGTTGGTCGACTTGTAGGGCGACCTGAAGTTGAGCGGCAGCTGCACGCCCACGCACAGCGACAGGCCCACCGCCATGTCGGAGTAGCCCGAGAAGTCGAAATAGATCTGCAGCGTGTAGGCCAGCACACCGAACCAGGCCGTGTACAGCGAGGGCATCACGCCTTCGTGCACGCCCTTGAACATCATGTCGGCGTACTGTCCCAGCGGGTCGGCGATCAGCATCTTCTTGGCCAGGCCGAAGACGAAGATGCCCAGTCCGAGCGCCACGTTGTTCGCGTTGAACCGGTAGGTGGCCGGATTGTTGAACTGCGGCATCATCTGCGCGTGATGCAGCACCGGGCCCGCGATCAGGTGCGGGAAGTAGGTCACGAACAGCGCGTAGTGGATGAAGCTGCGCTCGTGCACCTTGCCCTGCCAGCAGTCGACCAGGAAGGCGATCTGCGTGAAGGTGTAGAACGAAATGCCGATCGGCAGCACGATGTGCACCAGATCGATCTGCGAGAAGCCCGCGGCCGCCAGCCCGGCATCGACGTTTTCCAGGAAGAAGTTGGCGTACTTGAAGACAGCCAGCACCCCGAGGTTGACCACCAGCGCGATGATCAGCAAGGCCTTGCGATGCTTGTCCTCGCGGCCCGGGGAAGGCGTCAGCCGCAGCCCGAACCAGTAGTTGATGCAGATCGACCCCAGCAGGAGGGGCAGTGCCTTGACGCTCCACCACCCGTAGAAGAACAGTGACGCCAGTGCCAGGAAACCCGCCGCCGACCGGGGGCTGCGCGTACCGATCAGGAAGAAGCCGATCAGGACCAGCGGGAAGAAAACGAAGATGAAGGGATACGAATTGAAAAGCATCGTGAGGGGCGCTGAGGCGTGCGCCGTTTGACGTGGTCGTCGTGTAGCCGTCGCGGCGTCAACGCCAAATTATCGCGTGCCTGCCCGAACCCACCGTTCCCAGAGACCCTGAACCTGCTGGCCGAGTTCCTCCAGCGTCAGGGACTCGTTGAAAATGACCGCATCGGCGGCGGCCCGGCGCGCCGGGCGCGTGGCCTGCTGGGCAATTACCGCCTTGACCGCTTCGGGTGCCCAGCCCGAGCGTGCCACGACGCGTTTCAGCTGCGTTTCCTCGGTGGCGTCGACCACCAGCACCCGGTCGACGAGGGTGCGCCAGCGGCCGGATTCGACGAGCAGGGGAACATCGAACACAACGACCGCGTCTTCGCCGGCCGCCGCGGCCAGGCGCTGGGTTTCGGCGCCGATCAAGGGGTGGAGGATGGATTCGAGGCGGGCCTTGGCACCTGCATCCGCGAACACGATCTGCCGCATGGCGGCCCTGTCCAGGCCGCCGTCGGGGGCGATGATTCCGGCCCCGAAAGCGGCTTCGAGGGCCGGCATGGCGATGCCGCCCGGGAGCGTGATGGCCCGCGCGATGGCGTCGGTGTCCACCAGCACCGCCCCCTGGGCCACCAGCAGCCCCGCGACGGTACTCTTGCCGCTGCCGATGCCGCCCGTCAGGCCGATGCGCCGCACCATGCGGTGTGTCAATGGATCAGTGCGCCGAGGGGAAAGGCGAACGGAATCCATTGCCTCACGATTTCGGGGCCCGCCACGAGGCAGACGAGGCCCGCGCCGGCCAGGAAGGGGCCGAAGGCGATGGGAATGTCCTTGTGCGCCAGTTTGCCGGCGACGCGCAGCGTCACGCCGATCACCGCGCCCACCAGCGAAGAGACGAGGATGATCGCGATGAGATAGTCGGCGCCGAGCCAGGCGCCCAGCGCGGCAAGCAATTTGAAGTCTCCATAGCCCATGCCTTCCTTACCCGTGACCAGGCGAAAGCCATGGTACACAAGCCAGAGGCTCAGGTAGCCGAACACGGCACCCCAGACGGCAGAGCTCAGCGGCACGCCGGTCCAGCCCATGGCTGCACCGACCAGGCCGAGCCAGAGCAGGGGGTAGTTGAGCGAGTCGGGCAGGAACTGGGTGTCGAAATCGATCAGGAACTGGCAGATCAGCAGGGCGCCGAATGCGGCCCAGAGCACCCCGGCCGGCGTGATGCCGAAACGCCAGGCGCAGAGCGCGAACAGCGCGCCCGTGACCAGCTCGACCAGCGGGTAGCGAGGACTGATCGAAGTCTTGCAAGACGCGCAACGCCCGCGCAGCACGAGATAGCTCAGCACGGGGATGTTCTCGTACCAGCGGATCTTGTGCCCGCAGTTTCCGCAGCGCGATGCGGGACGGGTCAGGTCGAAAGGGGGCTGCGCTTCGAGGACCGCGGCGGCCTTGTCGGCAGCCGCTTCCAGCCCCGCGGGAGGCGACACCTTCGGACCGAAGGCCAGCGACCACAGCGAGGGCGCATCCTTCGACGGCATGAGGTTGGCAACGGCATCGGCGAGCCAGTCGCGATACATCATCACCGGCGTGCGGTAGATGACGACGTTCATGAAACTGCCGATCAATAGCCCCAGCACACCGGCGAACGCGGTGTCGAACTCCCTCGAAACGAGCATCAGACGACCTGGCCGAGCTTGAAGATGGGCAGGTACATCGACACCACGATGCCGCCGATGATGGTGCCGAGGAACACGATGATGATGGGTTCCATCAGGCTCGAGAGGCCCGCGACCATGTCGTCCACTTCGGATTCGTAGAAGTCGGCGGCCTTGCCCAGCATGTGGTCGATGGAGCCCGACTCCTCGCCGATGGCGGTCATCTGGATCACCATCGACGGGAACAGGTTGGCGTTGGTCATGGCCGAGGTCAGGCTGGTGCCCGTGGAAACCTCCTGCTGGATCTTCGCCGTGGCGTCGCCATAGACGCTGTTGCCCGAGGCGCCGCCCACCGAGTCGAGGGCTTCGACGAGGGGGACGCCTGCCGCGAACATGGTGGCCAGCGTACGGGTCCAGCGGGCCACACAGGATTTCTCGATCAAGGTGCCGAAGATCGGAATGCGCAGCAGCAGGCGGTCCATGACCTTCTGCACGCGCTCGTTGCGCTTCCACGCCTGCATGAAGAAGTAGAGGCCGCCGCCGATGCCGCCGAAGATCAGCCACCAGTACGAGACGAAGAATTCGCTCATGGCCATCACGAACAGTGTTGGTGCAGGTAGGTCGGCCCCGAACGAAGTGAACACCTGCTTGAACGCAGGAATCACGAAGATCATGATGATCGCGACCACCACGAAGGCCACGACCACCACCGAGGTCGGGTACATCAACGCCGACTTGATCTTGGATTTGATCGCCTCGGTCTTCTCCATGTACGTGGCAAGGCGGTCCAGCAGGTCTTCCAGAATACCGGCCGCTTCGCCGGCCTCCACCAGGTTGCAGTAGAGATTGTCGAAATACTTCGGGAACTTGCGGAAGGCGGCCGACAGCGAGGTGCCGGTTTCCACGTCGCTGCGGATGTCGTTGAGGAGCTTGGCCACGCTCGCGTTCGCATTGCCGCGCCCGACGATGTCGAAGGACTGCATCAAGGGCACGCCGGCCTTCATCATGGTCGCCAGCTGGCGCGTGAAGATGGCGATGTCCTTGGGCTTGATCGCCTTGCCGGAGCGCATGCGGCGCTTCTTGATCTTGGAGGCGAGCACGCCCTGGCGGCGCAGTGCGGCCTGTACCTGGTTTTCGCCGGCGGCCCGAAGTTCGCCGCGCACCGCCTTGCCGTTGCGGTCCTTGCCTTCCCATTCGAAGACAAATTCCTTGTGCGTGGGCTGGGAGCGGGTGGATGCCACTGTTGCCATTCGATCTCCGGTTCTCAGTGTGTGTTCGTTATTCGTTGGTGCAGGCCACCACTTCTTCCAGCGAAGTGAGACCTTGCATGACTTTTCGCAGACCCGACTGGCGCAGCGAACGCACGCCTTCTTTTTCGGACTGCTGAGCGATGTCGAGCGCGCTACCGTCGCGCAGGATGATTTCCTGGATGGCTTCCGAGATCGGCATCACCTGGTAGATGCCCACGCGGCCCTTGTAGCCGCCGTTGCAGGCGGAGCAGCCGACGGGGCGGTAGGGCTTCCAGGTGCCGTCCAGATCTTCTTCCCTGAACCCTGCGTCGAGCAGCGTTTCGCGCGGAACGTCGGCCGGCATGCGGCAGAGGGTGCACAGCCGCCGGGTCAGGCGCTGTGCGGTGATCAGGATCACGCTCGATGCGATGTTGAACGGCGCGATACCCATGTTGCGCATCCGCGTGAGCGTCGTCGGCGCGTCGTTGGTGTGCAGCGTGGAGAGCACCAGGTGGCCCGTTTGCGCCGCCTTGATCGAGATGTCGGCGGTTTCGAGGTCGCGAATTTCGCCGACCATGATGATGTCCGGATCCTGCCGCAGGAAGGCGCGCAGCGCGGCCGCGAAGGTCAGGCCCGCCCGTTCGTTGACGTTGACCTGGTTGACCCCGGGCAGGTTGATTTCCGACGGATCTTCCGCCGTCGCGATGTTGACGCCCGGCTGGTTCAGCAGGTTCAGGCAGGTGTAGAGCGACACCGTCTTGCCGGAGCCCGTGGGGCCGGTCACCAGGACCATGCCGTAGGGCCGGCCGATGGCGTGAAGGAGCCGTGCCTTTTCGTCTGCGTCGTAGCCCAGAGCGTCGATGCCCAGGCGCGCGCTGCTGGG
Source organism: Variovorax sp. Root434 (assembly GCF_001426595.1). Classification (NCBI taxonomy): domain Bacteria; kingdom Pseudomonadati; phylum Pseudomonadota; class Betaproteobacteria; order Burkholderiales; family Comamonadaceae; genus Variovorax; species Variovorax sp. Root434. The sequence continues at coordinate 1,142,797 of NZ_LMEK01000012.1, read as the reverse complement.
GTCAAGGACACGAATGACGATCTTCTCGCCGAACAGCGTGGGCAAGGTGCTCACGCGGAAGTCGATGACGCGATCGGGCCCGATCTTGAGCTTCATGCGGCCGTCCTGCGGCACGCGCTTTTCCGAGATGTCGAGCCGAGAGATGACCTTGATGCGCGAGGCCAGCTTGTCCTTGATGACGGTGGGCGGGCTGGCGATTTCGCGCAGCTCGCCGTCGATCCGGAACCGCACGCGGTACTGGTGCTCGTAGGGCTCGAAATGGATGTCCGATGCGCGCATGCCGATCGCGTCGAGCAGCATCTTGTGGAGAAAACGCACGACCGGTGCGTCTTCGACTTCGGCGACCGCCTGCTCGTTGCTGTCGCCCGAGGTGTCGGCCGTGACGTCATCGAACTCGAACTCGCTGCCGACGATGTTGTTGATCGTTTCCGCTGCACTGACGGCGGCGGCTTCGATCATTCGCGACAGCTTGTCGTATTCCGCGATGACCCAGTCGACGCCCATCTGGGAAGCGAACTTGATCTTCTCTGCCGCCTGTTGGTCCGAGGGGTCGGCTGTTGCAACAATCAGACGGTTGTTGCGCTTGCTGAGGACGACGATGCGGTACGCGTGGCACAGCTTCGGGTCGAGCAGGTCCTTGGGCAGGCGCTGGGGATCGATTGCGTCGAGGTCGAGCAGCGGGGCGCCGAAGGCGGTGGAAAGGGTGTGGGCGAGATCGGCGGCCGAGACGGCGCCAGAGCCGGTCAGCTCCGCGATGAAGCTGGTGCGGCCGCTCAGGGACTTCTGGTAGATGTCCTCGGCCGCCCTGGCAGGAAGCTTGCCTGCCGACACCAGGGCGCGAGCAAGCCCGGGGAGGGCAATCTGCGAGGTTTCTTTAACTGGAAGTTCGGCTGCGGCCATTCAACGAATGAAAAAGATGTGAAAAAATGCTTCACGATCATCGCTGAACAGGCCTTTGCTGTAAATCGCTACACAGCAACAGGCATGGCCATTTATTTATGCCAGCCAATGGCTGGTCGGGGTGAGAGGATTCGAACCTCCGGCCTCTACGTCCCGAACGTAGCGCTCTACCAGGCTAAGCTACACCCCGATGGTTGCAAGAAAAAAGAAATCGTCCTAGATGCCAACTCAGGTGAGGTGTTCAGGCACGTCGCTCAAGCAACTGAGCCGCCAATTGTAGCAAACCTGAAGCGTGCAAATTGGACGGGAGGTCCTTCAATGCATGAATTGCTCGCTGTGCTTCGGCGGCGGCGGCGGCGCGCGAGGCAGCAAGGGCGCCGGTTTCGCGCACGATCTCGACGACCTTGCCCAGCTGGGTGGTGTCGCCCGCTTCGATGGCGGCGCGCACCAGTTCGCTCTGCGCCGGGGTTCCGTGCTGCATCGCGAAGATGAGCGGCAGTGTGGTCTTGCCTTCGCGCAGGTCGTCGCCGACGTTCTTTCCTGTCTCGTTGGCATCGCCCGCGTAGTCCAGTACGTCGTCGATCACCTGGAAGGCGGTGCCGAGCGCCTGTCCGTAGGTGGCGCAGGCTTCCTCCACTTCGGGGGTGGCGCCCGCCAGCACGGCCGCCAGGCGGGTGCTGGCTTCAAACAGCTTCGCGGTCTTGGAGCGGATCACGCGCAGATAGGCGGCCTCGTCCAGCGATGCGTCGTGCATGTTCATCAGCTGAAGCACCTCGCCCTCGGCGATCACATTGGTTGCTTCGGCCAGGATCTGCATGACGCGCATGTTGTTGGCATCCAACATCATCTGGAACGCGCGCGAATAGAGAAAGTCGCCGACCAGCACGCTGGCCGGGTTGCCGAACGATTCGTTGGCAGTCGCCCGGCCGCGCCGGAGGGTCGATTCATCGACCACGTCGTCGTGCAGCAGGGTGGCTGTGTGAATGAACTCCACGACAGCCGCCAGATTGAAGCGCTGCTCGCCCGTATAGCCCAGGGCGCCCGACATCAGCAGCAGGAGCGCCGGCCGCAGGCGCTTGCCGCCAGCCGAGATGATGTATTTGGAAACCTGGCTGACCAGCGGCACGCCCGTGTCGAGGCGGCGGGCGATCACACGGTCGACTTCGACCATGTCGCCGGCAATCAGGTCCAGCACGGTGGCGGTGGGGGAGGTGTCGGCGGCGGGAACTGGCAAAGCGGAGGCGCGGAGCGCTGCGGAGGATGAGGGCGACCCAGGCTGGGGAAGGGCCGGAAGGCGCAAATTATAGGGAGCCGCCACGGTTTGCCGGGAGCGCTTTGGGCTGGGAGTGGTTAGCAAGCACAAACCGCGCTATAATCTTGGGCTCTGCGGAATTCGCTGCGGAGACTCATTTCTAAGAGGTTTACATGTACGCGGTCATAAAAACCGGCGGCAAGCAGTATCGCGTTGCTTCCGGCGAAAAAATTAAAGTAGAACAGATTGCTGCGGACGTAGGCCAGGAAATCGTGATCGACCAGGTTCTGGCCGTCGGAAACGGCGCTGAAATCAAGGTTGGCACGCCCCTGGTGTCCGGCGCAACGGTGACAGTCACGGTACTGTCGCACGGCAAGCACGACAAGGTGCACATCTTCAAGATGCGCCGTCGCAAGCACTATCAGAAACGTCAAGGCCATCGCCAGCAGTTCACCGAACTGCAAATCGGCGCGATCGCCGGCTAAGGAGCACATTCCATGGCACAGAAAAAAGGCGGCGGCTCAACGCGAAACGGGCGCGATTCCAAGCCCAAGATGCTCGGCGTGAAGGCTTTCGGCGGCGAACTGATCAGCGCAGGCTCGATCATCGTGCGCCAGCGCGGCACCCAGTTCCACCCCGGCGTGAACGTCGGCGTGGGCAAGGACCACACGCTGTTTGCCCTGGTCGACGGCCACGTGTCGTTCGGTCACAAGGGTGCACTCAACAAGCACACGGTCAACGTGACCCCCGCGGCGTAAGCCTCGAGTCACTTCGACCTGCCCGAGGCCCCGCATTGCCGGGGCTTCTTCATTTGTAAACTGGACATCCCATGAAGTTCGTCGACGAAGCCTTCATCGACATCGCCGCGGGCGATGGCGGCAACGGCTGCGTGTCGTTCCGTCATGAGAAGTACAAGGAATTCGGCGGCCCCAACGGCGGCGACGGTGGCCGCGGCGGCCACGTCTTCGCGGTGGCCGATTCGAACCTCAACACCCTGGTCGACTTTCGCTACTCGCGCCGGCACGAAGCCAAGCGCGGCGAGCACGGCATGGGCTCCGACATGTTCGGTGCCGCGGGCGACGACATCACGCTCAAGATGCCGGTCGGCACGATCATCTCCGACGCCGAAACGGGCGAAGTGCTGTTCGAACTGCTGAAGGAAGGCGACGTCATCACCATCGCCAAGGGCGGCGACGGCGGCTTCGGAAACATGCGCTTCAAGAGCGCCATCAACCGCGCGCCGCGCCAGAAGACCCCGGGCTGGCCGGGCGAGAAGCGCAGCCTCAAGCTCGAACTCAAGGTGCTGGCCGATGTCGGCCTGCTCGGCATGCCGAACGCGGGCAAGTCGACGCTGATCAGCGCGATTTCGAACGCCCGCCCGCGCATCGCGGACTATCCCTTCACCACGCTGCACCCGAACCTGGGTGTCGTGCGCGTCGGTCCGGAGCAGAGCTTCGTGGTGGCCGACCTTCCCGGCCTGATCGAAGGCGCTTCCGAAGGCGCTGGCCTGGGCCATCTCTTCCTGCGGCACCTGCAGCGCACGCGCCTGCTGCTGCATGTGATCGACATGGCGCCGTTCGACGACAACGTCGACCCGGTCGCACAGGCCAAGGCCATCGTCGGCGAGCTCAAGAAGTACGACGCCGCACTCTACGAAAAGCCGCGCTGGCTCGTGCTCAACAAGCTCGACATGGTGCCGGCCGAAGAACGCGCAGCGCGCGTCAAGGACTTCGTGAAGCGCCTGCGTTTCAAGGGGCCGGTGTTCGAAATCTCGGCGCTCACGCGCGAAGGCTGCGAACATCTGGTGCAAGCCATCTATCAGCAGGTCAAGGCGCAGCAGGTGGCCGAGCATGCGCCGGTGGTCGTCGACCCGCGCTTCACGCCGCTGCCTCCCGAGGGCGTTTGAGCGGCACCGCAGCATTGCCCGTGATGCTGCCAACGGACAGATAGACAGACAAAAGCAACCTCGCAGCCTTCACCGCAAAATGACCTCGAACTCCGGATCCACAGCCTTGCGGGATGCCCGCCGTATCGTCGTCAAGGTGGGCTCCAGCCTCGTGACCAACGAGGGGCGCGGCCTCGACGAGGCTGCCATCGGCGAATGGTGCCGGCAACTGGCCGCGCTGGTGCGCGAGGGTCGCGAGGTCGTCATGGTGTCGAGCGGGGCGATCGCCGAAGGCATGAAGCGCCTCGGCTGGCGTACCCGGCCGCACGAGGTCCATGAACTGCAGGCCGCCGCGGCCGTCGGCCAGATGGGCCTGGCCCAGATGTACGAAACCAAGCTGCGCGAAAACGAGATCGGCAGTGCGCAGGTGCTGCTGACCCATGCCGACCTGGCCGATCGCGAGCGCTACCTCAATGCCCGTTCGACGCTGGTCACGCTGCTCAAGCTGGGCGTGGTGCCGGTCATCAACGAGAACGACACCGTCGTCAACGACGAAATCAAGTTCGGCGACAACGACACGCTCGGCGCGCTCGTGGCGAACCTCGTCGAGGCCGACGCACTGGTCATCCTCACGGACCAGAAGGGCCTGTACACGGCCGACCCGCGCAAGGACGCCGACGCGAAGTTCGTGCACGAAGCCGCCGCGGGCGACCCGGCGCTCGAGGCCATGGCGGGTGGCGCCGGCTCCAGCATCGGCCGCGGCGGAATGATCACCAAGATTCTTGCGGCCAAGCGCGCGGCCGGCTCGGGCGCCTCCACCGTCATTGCCTGGGGTCGCGAGTCCGATGCCCTGCTGCGCCTGGCGCAAGGCGAATCCATCGGTACGCTGTTGGTGGCGCAGACCGCCAAGCACCAGGCCCGCAAGCGCTGGATGGCCGATCACCTGCAGCTGCGCGGCGCCGTCGTCGTCGATGCGGGCGCAGCCGCCAAGGTGCGTGCCGAAGGCAAGAGCCTGCTGCCGATCGGCATGACCAGCGTCTCGGGCGAGTTCTCGCGCGGTGACGTGATCGCGGTGCGCGACGTCGATGGCGTCGAGCTTGCTCGGGGCCTGGCCAACTATTCGAGCGTGGAAGCGCGCCTGCTGTGCCGCAAGCCCTCGAGCGAATTCGAGCGCCTGCTGGGCTATGTCGCGGAACCGGAGATGGTCCATCGCGACAACATGGTGCTGATGCCCAGCTGATGAAAACAACAACGGGGCGCAAGGCCCCGTTGATGGATTGACTACTGCACTTCCCGTATCGGGTTGCGTATGTTCTGGACCATTTCCCCGATCGAGGCGCGCGGCGCATTGCCGCGGCACAGCGCCTGGCGCGACAGTGCCCGGGTGTAGCTCGAATTCAGGTCGTTCAGGCGCTTCCACTCGGGCTTGGCGACGTCCTGCCAGGCGCCGTTGTTGTAGCGCGCATAGCTCTTCATTTCCGCGGTCGAGCAGCGTACGCCTTCATAGAAGGCATTGACGGCGCCGCCATTGCGGTTGTGTGCCACCACCACGTAGCGCACGATGCCGTCGCCCGTGATCGCAATCGTGTTCGGGTCGATGCCGAACTTCAAGCTCATGTACGGCGGCATTTCGATCGGCAGCAGGCGGCTTTCGCTGAAGGCCGGCGGTGGGGGCGTTGCGGTTTCCTCCCACTCTTTATCCGTCTCGTAGCGCTTGGGCGGCGGCGGCATGCCTGCCTGGGCCCAATCGGCATTGTCCGTGTCGTGCGGCCCCGAGGCGCATCCCGCAAGGATGCCGAAGCAGGCCAGAAGAAGGGCGCGTTCAGCGTTGCGTCGGAAGGAACGGCGCTTTGTTGTCGTGGACAGGAGGTTCATCGCTCGCAGAAGGAATGTCGGGATGCGGATCGAAACTGCCGCCGGGCGGCAGGTCCAGTCCGGGAGGCGCCCCGGCGTCCAGCGAATGGCGCTCGAATTCTCGGGCGCGCACGTTGCTGCGCAGGAAGCGGTTGCGGAAATCCTGCCGTGGCAGGTAGCGAGCAAGCTCGGTCAGCGCCATCTCATAGACGCCGCGCTTGAACTCGACGACCACGTCGAGCGGCACCCAGTAGTCGTGCCAACGCCAGGCGTCGAATTCGGGATGGTCGGTGGCACGCAGGTTGAGATCCCAGTCGTGGCCGGTGAGTTGCAGCAAATACCAGATTTGTTTCTGGCCCTTGTAGTGGCCCCGTGCGTCACGGCGGATGAACCGATCCGGCACCTCGTAGCGCAACCAGTCGCGGGTACGGGCCACGATGCGCACATGCTCCGGATGGAGCCCCACTTCCTCGTGCAGTTCCCGGAACATGGCTTGCTCGGGACTTTCGCCGCGGTCGATGCCGCCTTGCGGAAACTGCCAGGAATGCGTGCGTATGCGTTTGCCCCAGAAAACCTGGTTTCTCTGGTTGAGCAGGATGATGCCGACGTTGGGCCTGAAGCCGTCCCGGTCGAGCATAATCAAACCCCAATTTTTGAACTGAGTCGATTATGCATGCCGGGTTGCCCTCGGCAAGCTGCCGATGCCAGGCTCTCAGGGTCTCTCCGGGGGAGCAGTCCCCCACTTCCAAACTTCGAATCCAGCGAATCCATCACCGCAATCCCGATGAAAGCTTCCCGATTTTTTGTCTCCACCCTCAAGGAAGCGCCCGCTGACGCCGAGGTCGCGAGCCACCGGCTCATGATGCGCGCCGGCATGATCAAGAAGCTCGGCACGGGCATCTACACCTACATGCCCATGGGACTGCGCGTGATCCGCAAGGTCGAAGCCATCGTGCGCGAAGAGATGAACCGCGCCGGCGCCGTCGAGATGACGATGCCCGTGGTGCAGCCGGCCGAGTTCTGGCAGGAGACCGGCCGCTTCGAGAAGATGGGCCCCGAGCTGCTGCGCATCAAGGACCGGCACGACCGCGACTTCGTGATCCAGCCGACCAGCGAAGAGGTGGTGACGGACATCGCGCGCCAGGAGATCCGCAGCTACAAGCAGCTTCCGAAGAATTTCTACCAGATCCAGACCAAGTTTCGCGACGAGCGCCGTCCGCGCTTCGGCCTGATGCGCGGGCGCGAGTTCATCATGAAGGATGCCTACAGCTTCGACCGCGACCTCGACGCCGCCAAGGCCAGCTACCAGGTCATGGCGCAGGCCTACCGCAACATCTTCGACCGCTTCGGCCTGCGCTATCGCGCCGTGGCGGCTGACAGCGGTGCCATCGGCGGCGACCTGAGCGAAGAGTTCCAGGTGATCGCCGCCACGGGTGAAGACGCCATCGTCTATTGCCCCGACAGCAATTACGCCGCCAACATGGAAAAGGCCGAGGCCCTGGCCCCGGCCGGCCCGCGCCCCACCGCTGCCAAGGCGCTCGAGAAGACGCCCACTCCGGGCAAGGCCACCTGCGAAGACGTGGCAGTGCTGCTCGGCGTGCCGCTGTCGACCACGGTGAAGTCGCTCGTGCTGGCCACCGACATCGTCGACGACGCAGGCAACCCCAAGGGCTCGCAGGTCTGGCTGCTGCTGCTGCGCGGCGACCACGAGATGAACGAGATCAAGGTCGGCAAGCTGCCGGGCCTGGACAAGGGCTTTCGCTTCGCGACCCTGGCCGAGATCGACGAACATTTCGGCTGCAAGCCGGGCTACCTTGGCCCGCTGAACCTCAAGAAGCCCGTCAGGATGGTGGCCGACCGCGAGGTGGCTGTCATGGCCGACTGGATCACGGGCGCCAACGAGATCGACTTCCACATGACCGGCGTCAACTGGGGCCGCGACCTGCCCGAGCCCGACCTGGTCGCCGACCTGCGCAACGTGGTCGCCGGCGACGCTTCGCCCGACAGCAAGGGCGTGCTGGCCATCGAACGCGGTATCGAGGTCGGCCACGTGTTCGTGCTCGGCACCAAGTACAGCAAGGACATGAACGCCACCTACCTCGACGAAGGCGGCAAGCCGCAGTTCCTCGAGATGGGCTGCTACGGCATCGGCATCACGCGCCTGCCGGCGGCGGCCATCGAACAGAACCACGACGAGCGCGGCATCATCTGGCCCGACGCGCTGGCCCCGTTCACGGTGGTGGTCTGCCCGATCGGCATGGACCGCAGCCCCGAGGTCAAGGTGGCGGCCGAAGCGCTGTATGAGCAACTGCTCGCTGCCGGCGTCGACGTGCTGCTCGACGACCGCGGCGAGCGCCCCGGCGCGATGTTCGCCGACTGGGAGCTCATCGGTGTGCCGCACCGCGTGGTGATCTCGGACCGCGGCCTGAAGGAAGGCCAGCTCGAATACCAGCACCGCCGTGACACGGCGGCCACCAAGGTGCCTGCGGCCGGCATCGCGGAGTTCATCACCGGCAAGCTCGCGAAATGAGCGTGGAGGGCGGCCTCTCGCGACGCCAGTGCCTGGGCGGCGCCGTGACGGCAAGCGCCCTCGCCATGCTGTCGCTGCCTCAGACCGCCCTGGCCGGTGCGCAGATCGAGGAGCCGCTGATCGACTCGGTGCGCACCGCGCTCAGTTCGGCCATCCACAACAAGGCACCGCCGGTGCCCCAGTTCGCGAACACCGAGGCCCGGCTCGCCTACCTGCGCTGGCTGGGCGAGATGAGCGAGCGGCTGCGCAAGAAGGTTGCCGATGCGCCGTCGCGCATCGAATTCCTCCAGACCGCCTGGTACGAAGCCAAGCGCTCGGGGCTCGACGTGAGCCTGGTGCTCGGGCTGGTCCAGGTCGAGAGCAATTTCCGCAAGTTCGCCGTGTCGAGCGCCGGTGCGCGTGGCTACATGCAGGTCATGCCGTTCTGGACGCGCGTGATCGGCGACGCCGACCCGGCCAAGCTGTTCCACATGCAGACCAACCTGCGCTTCGGCTGCGTCATTCTTCGCCACTATCTCGACCGCGAGAACGGCGACCTGTACATGACGCTGGGCCGCTACAACGGCAGCCGCGGCAAGTCGCCATACCCGAACGCGGTGTTCGCGAACCAGCGGCTCTGGGTGTTCAACGACAGGGAGCGCGAGAAGGACCCCGCCTCCGCAGGCTGAGCCTCCGTCAGCCGGCCGGCGCCTTGGCGGTGGCCGAGCCCTTCGTGACCATCACCTGGTCGATGCGGTAGCTGTCCACGTCCATCACCTCGAAGGTGTAGCCGCCCCAGGTGACGTTGTCGGTGCGCTTGGGTACGCGGCGCAGCATCACCATCAGGAAGCCGGCCAGCGTCTCGTACTCTTCCGAGTGAGGCAGTTCGTCGATGTGCAGCGCGCGCTGCACGTCCTGGATGGGCGTGACGCCGTCGATCAGCCACGAGTTCTCGTCGCGCTGCACGATCTGCTCCTCGTCCGGCATGGAGACGAGGTCGCCCATCACCGTGCTCATCACGTCGTTGAGGGTGATCACGCCCACCACGAGGCTGTATTCGTTGACGATGATTGCGAAGTCCTCGTGCGCCTGCTGGAACTGTTCGAGCACTTCGGTGAGCGACAGGCGATCGGGAATCACCAGCGCCTTGTGCAGCGGCAGGCCCTGGTCGAAGGCCAGCGGCTGGCCGCTGAGCACACGCTGGAACATGTCCTTGGCATCGACGTAGCCGAGCACGTGGTCGATGTCGCCATCGCACACCGGGTACGCCGAGAAGGGCTCGGCCACGATGCGCGCACGCAGCACCGTCTCGGGATCGTCGTGCAGGAACCAGGCGATGCTGTCGCGCGCCGTCATCACGCTGCTGACCAGGCGCGTCTCCAGCTCGAACACGTTGGCGATCACCTGCTGCTCGCGCACCGCGAGCACGCCGGCCCGCGCGCCGGCTTCGGTCATGGCCAGGATGTCGGCCGAGGTGATCTTGTCGTCGCGCGCCATCGGCATGCCGAGCACTTTGAACAGCAGGTCGGTACAACGCGTGAAGAACCACACCAGCGGCTTGAAGGTGGTGATCAGCACCTGCATCGGCCCGACCATGCGCACCGCCAGTTGCTCGGGGTTGCTCATGCCCAGCCGCTTGGGGAACAGGTCGGCGAACACCAGGAACACCGCGATGATGATGACGAACGAGCACAGGAAGGCCGCGTTGGCGGAGGCCTCGACGCTCAGCCATTTCTCGAAGAAGACCGCGAAGTAGGGGCTGAGCGAGCCCTCGCCGACCACGCCGCCGAGGATCGCCACCGCGTTCAGTCCGATCTGCACCACGGTGAAGTAGTGGCCGGGTTGCTCCTGCACGCGCAGCACCTTCTCGGCCCGAGGGTCGCCCTCGTCGGCCATCTGGCGCAGGCGCAGGCGGCGCGAGGCGGCCAGGGTGATTTCGGCGAGGGAGAAGAACGCGCTCATCGCGATCAATAAGGCGATGATGAGCAGGCTTTGGGTCAGGGTCATGGTGGCACGTCGAAGACGGCCACCATGGTGCCATGACTCGGCACCCGAAAAGTGCTCAGACCCCGCCCTGCGGATGCGTGGGGTCGACCCAGAGGACCGATTCGGGCTTTTCGACGGGTTCGATGTCGAGGTTGACCGCCACCGCTTCGCCATCGCTGCGGCACAGCACGCATTCGAGCGTCTCGGTCGCGCTGGCGTTGATCTCCTGGTGCGGCACGTAGGGCGGCACGTAGATGAAGTCGCCCGGCCCGGCCTCGGCCGTGAATTCGAGCTTCTCGCCCCAGCGCATGCGGGCCCGGCCGCGCACGACGTAGATCACCGATTCGAGATGCCCGTGGTGATGAGCGCCGGTCTTGGCGTCGGCGTGGATGGTCACGGTGCCGGCCCAGAGCTTCTGCGCGCCCACACGAGCGAAGTTGATGGCCGCTGCCCGGTTCATGCCGGGCGTCTGGGCGGTGTTGGCGTCGAGCTGGTTGGCCGCGATCACGCGCACGCCGTCGTGCTTCCAGGCCTGGTCGCCTTCTTCATGCGAATGGCCGTGATCCGCGTGATCGTGGCTCATTGCGGGCCCCGTGGAATCAGGCCGCGGCGCCGCCGCCGATGACTTGCTGCAGTTCGCCCGATTCGTACATCTCCATCATGATGTCCGAGCCGCCGACGAATTCGCCCTTCACGTAGAGCTGCGGAATCGTCGGCCAGTTGCTGTATTCCTTGATGCCCTGGCGGATGCCGTCGTCTTCGAGCACGTTGACGGTCTTGAGCGTCTTCGTGTCGACACCGACCGCCTTCAGGATCTGGATCGCGCGGCCAGAGAAACCGCACATCGGAAAGCTTGCGTTGCCCTTCATGAAGAGCACGAGGTCGTTGGTTTTGACGAGGTCGTCGATGCGTTGCTGGGCGTCGGACATGGGGACTCCTGAAAAGTGGGCTGGGGGGATTATTTCACCGTGCGCCAGATTCCGCCGGAGCAGCGCTGGATGCCGGCGAGGTCGTCGCGGCTTTGCACTTCGGCGAAACCGCGCGCGGCGAGCAGTTGACGCACGGCCGCGGCCTGGTCGTGGCCGTGCTCGAGCAGCAGCCAGCCGCCTTCGGCGAGGTGGCCGGGAGCGTTCTGCACGATCTGGCGGATGTCGTCGAGGCCGTCGGCGCCCGCGACCAATGCGGAAACGGGTTCGTGGCGCAGGGCGGGCAGGTGCGGGTCGCCGGCGGCGATGTACGGCGGGTTGCTTGCGATCACCGTGTAGCCGCTGCTGGCGCCGTCGAGCCAGCTCGCTTCGGTGAAGCACACCGGCAGGCCGAGGCGCTGCGCGTTGGCCTGGGCGACCGCCAATGCGTCGGCGCTGGCGTCGACCGCGTCGACTTGCGCATCGCGGCGGGCATGTTGCAGGGCCAGCGCGATCGCACCGCTGCCCGTGCCCAGATCGAGCACGCGCGGGGCGACATGACCTTCGAGGCACTGCAGCGCCCATTCGACCAACGCCTCGGTGTCGGGCCGCGGCACCAGCACGCGTGGATCGACCTGCAGGGCGAGGCCGTGGAACTCCTTCTCGCCGAGCAGGTAGGCGACCGGCTCGCCCGCGAGGCGGCGTGACAACTGCGCGGAGAGCGCGGACCACGCCGCGTCGGGCATCGCATCGGTGTCGTGCGCCAGCAGCCAGGCGCGGTCATGCGGCGCCCGGCCCAGCGCGTGCAGCAGCAGCAACTGCGCGTCGAGCCGCTCCACGCCCAGCGCGACGGCCGCGGCCAGCGCCTGCGCCACGGTGGACGGCTTCGGGTCGTCGGCGGTCATCACGCTGGCAGGCTCGATTCCAGCTCGGCCAGCTGTTCGGCCTCACGCGCGGCGCGCAGCGCGTCGAGCACGTCGCCAAGGTCGCCTTCCATGATCGCGAGCAGCTTGTAGAGCGTGAGGTTGATGCGGTGGTCGGTGAGCCGCCCCTGCGGAAAGTTGTAGGTGCGGATGCGGTCCGAGCGGTCGCCGCTGCCGATCAGGCCCTTGCGCATGGCCGCGTCCTTGGCCGCTCGCTCGCTGCGGTCCTTCTCCTGGATGCGCGCCGACAGCACCTGCAGCGCCTTCGCCTTGTTGCGGTGCTGGCTGCGGTCGTCCTGGCACTCGGCCACGATGCCGGTCGGGATGTGCGTGATGCGCACCGCCGAGTCGGTCTTGTTGATGTGCTGTCCGCCCGCGCCGCTTGCGCGGTAGGTGTCGATGCGCAGGTCGGCCGGGTTGATCTGCACCGCCACGGTTTCGTCGGGCTCGGCCAGCACGGCGACCGTGCAGGCGCTGGTGTGGATGCGGCCTTGCGTTTCGGTCGCCGGCACGCGCTGCACGCGGTGGCCGCCCGATTCGAAGCGCAGGTGGCCGAACACCTCGTCGCCGACGATGCGGATCACCACCTCCTTGTAGCCGCCGAGTTCGCTTTCGCTTTCGCTCACCACCTCGCAGCGCCAGCCGGCACGCTCGCAGTAGCGCGTGTACATGCGCAGCAGGTCGCCCGCGAACAGGGCCGATTCGTCGCCGCCGGTGCCGGCGCGGATTTCGAGGAAGGCGTTGCGCGCGTCGTCGGGGTCCTTGGGCAGCAGCAGGCGCTGCAGTTCTTCTTCGAGCTGCACCAGCTCGGCTTCGGCGCCCGCGATTTCTTCCTTTGCCATCTCGGCCATGTCGGGGTCGTCGAGCATTTCCGTGGCACCGGCGATGTCGGCCTCGCGCTGCCTGTAGCGCTCGTAGCGGCCGGCGATCTGCGTGACTTCGGCGTGCTCGCGCGAGATGGTGCGGTACTGCGCCATGTCGCTCATGATGTCTTCGCGCGAGAGCAGGAAGTCGAGCTCGCCCAGGCGTTGGGCGTAGCGTTCGAGTTGGTGGCGCAGAAAGGATTTCACGGAGGAACGGGGCTCGAAAAAATGGGGAGGTGCTGCCGCAAAAGGGCAGCGCGCATGAAGACCGCGGCCGATCGGGCCTGGCGACGACGAGCGCCGCTAACGCTCTTTGCGCAGGAACAGGCGCGAGATGGCCTGCGCCGTCTGTTCGCGCGAGGCGGCATCGCCCGCGTGCAGCTCGGCCATGGCGCCGTGCATCATCTTCTGCGTGAGCCCGCGCGACATGGCCTCGAGCACGGCATCGACCGATTCGCCCCTGGCCAGCAGCTTGCGCGCGCGCGCCATTTCGGCGGCACGCCATTCGTCGGCTTGCGCGTTGAGCTGCTGGATCAGCGGCACGGTGCCGCGCTGGCCCAGCCAGTGCATGAAGCTCTGCACGCCCGCGTCGATGATGACTTCGGCCTGCGCGACGGCCGCCTGGCGGTTGGCCTGGCCCTGTTGCACGACCTGGGCGAGGTCGTCGACGGTGTAGAGATAGATGTCCTCGAGCGCCTTCACTTCGGGCTCGATGTCGCGCGGCACGGCCAGGTCGACCATGAACATCGGGCGGTGCTTGCGTGCCTTGAGCGCGCGCTCCACGGCGCCCAGGCCGATGATCGGCAGCGTGCTCGCCGTGCAGCTCACGATGATGTCGAACTCGGCGAGCCGCGACGGCAGGTCGGCCAGACGCATCGCTTCGGCGCCGAAGCGCGAAGCCAGTTTTTCGCCGCGCTCGAGCGTGCGGTTGGCAATGGCGATCGACCTGGGTTCCTTGGCCGCGAAGTGCGTGGCCGCGAGGTCGATCATTTCGCCTGCGCCGACGAACAGCACGCGCGTTTGATGAATGTCTTCGAAGAGCTGGCCAGCGAGCCGGACCGCTGCGGCGGCCATGCTGATGGAGTGCGCGCCGATCTCGGTGGCCGTGCGGACTTCCTTGGCCACCGCAAAGGAGCGCTGGAACAGCTGGTTCAGCGTGCTGCCGAGCGCGCCGGCGGTTTCGGCCGCGCGCACGGCGTCTTTCATCTGGCCGAGGATCTGCGCTTCGCCGAGCACCATCGAGTCGAGCCCGCTGGCCACGCGGAAGGCATGGCGGGCGGCTTCGTCGTCCTGAAGCGTGTAGGCGTGCGATCGCAGCAGGGCCGGGGCCACGCCGCCGCTTTGCGCCAGCCAGCCGAAAGTGTGGTCGAGTGCGGCGTGTTCCGAGGCGCAATAGATCTCGGTGCGGTTGCAGGTGGAGATGATCGCGGCCTCGACCTGGGGGTGGCGGCCGGAGCCAAAGGAACTGCGCAGGCTCTGCAGCGTGGGGGCGATCTGGTCGAGCGCGAACGCGAAGCGACCGCGCAGGTCGAGCGGCGCGGTCGTGTGGTTCAAGCCGAGAGCCCAGACTGACATGGCCGTGATTATAAAATCAGCAGCCGCACGAGCCTTGCGGAGGGACAAATGGCTTTCCCTATGACAGCCATATCCTTCGCCGCATATCCCGGCGCACGCGCAATTCCCTCCGATGGACCTGCTGGCCCTCCTCGATCACCTGTTCAATTTCGTCGCTCCGGCGGCCTTCCTGGCCCTGGTGCTGGCTCTTGCCGGCCGGTTCCTGGGCGGCGGGCGCGCCGGCGTCCCGCGCTGGTGGGTGCAGTGGGCGCTGACCTTTGCCGTGGGTGTGGGCGTGTCGGTGATCGGCCTCGTGGTGTTCGGGCGCGACGGGATGATGGCGACCTACGCTGCGCTCGTGGCGGCCTGCGGCACCGTCCAGTGGCTGGCGATGCGCGGCTGGCGCCGCTGAGGGCCAGCCAGCCCCGAACCTGGCCTGCCTTGGCGCGCTGCCGCCGCAGCGAGGCTCAGGTCGGCATGCCGGGGATCGGCGAGTTGGACGTCGCGGGCGCCGGCGCTGCCGCGGCCGGCTCGGAGGGGGCCATCATGAATGTGGTCGGCGTCGCCATCGGCAGCGCGGCCTTCCTGAGCTCGTCGAGGATCACGAACAGCAGGTCGCTGCGCACGCCGCCCGCAAGCCGGGGGCTCGCCACATAGGCGATCGCCTGGAAGATCAGCAGCCCGTTCTCGATGCCCTCGAGCGTGAGCGATGGCGCCGGCGTTTCCAGCACGCCTTCGTGCCCCCTGCAGGCCGCGAGGATCAGATCGCGCACGCGCTGCGCGTCGGTGGTCAGCGGCATCGGCAGGCGGATCAGTACGCGGCCCTCGGCATTGGCTAGCGTCATGTTGCGAACCGTCTTGGTGATGAACTCCGAGTTCGGCACGATGAGTGTCGAACGGTCGCCCAGCTGGATCTCGGTGGCGCGCACATTGATGCGCCGCACGTCGCCCTCGGCCGTGCCCAGCACCACCCAGTCGCCCACCTTCACCGGCTGCTCCGCCAGCAGGATCAGCCCGGAGATGAAGTTCTGCACGATCGCCTGCAGGCCGAAGCCGATGCCCACCGACAGTGCGCTCGCCACCCACGCGATGCGCTCGATGCCGATGCCCAGTGCCGACAGGGAGAACGCGATCACCAGAATGCCGCCTACGTAGCCCAGCAGCGTGGAGATCGAGCTCTGCATGCCTGGTTCGAACTGCGTGTTCGGCAGGTAGCTGCGCGTGAGCCAGCGCTTGAAGATGCGCAGCACGATCAAGCCCACCACCGCAACCGTGATCGCGCTCAGGATCGCGCCCGGAACCAGCTGGAACTCGCCCACCTTCACGCCGGTTCCGAGCTTGCCGCTGCGCTGGAACACTTCGCTCGGAGATGTGCCCAGCGGCGCGGCCAGAGCGATCAGCATGTAGACGAACAGCGCCACGCGGCTGATGCCCGACAGCACCGTGGCCGCCTGGTCCAGCGTCTGCGGTGCGAGGCCGAAGCTCTTCTGCAGCTTCTGGCCGAAGGTGCTGCGCGAGGCCACGCTGGCCATGAACACATCGTCGGCGAACTTGAACAGCACGTAGAAGGCAGCGGCCACGATGCCGCTCCAGGTCAGCTGCGAGGCCAGGAAGCTGCCCAGCGCCACGTAGCCCAGCGCCACCAGCACCCAGATGGCGATCATCAGCATGCCGATCAGAGCCACCAGCAGGCCGACCCACATCGGCCGCTCGGGCAGGCCGGCCTCGGGCGCGTCGGCGCGCAGCGCCTTGAGCCTGTAGATCACCGTACCCACCAGGGCGGTCAGCACCAGCGCCGTCAGCACATGCGTGGTCACCACGGCGGCGAAGCTGGCGTCGATCAGCGCATTGATCTCGGCCGGCGTCCAGGCCAGTGCCGCCACCAGCGCCACCAGCCAGGGCAGCGCGGCAAGCCGGCTGGCCGTGGCGTCGGGGATCGGCGGCAGCCGCCACGAGGGGCGCGAAGTGGCCAGCAGCGCGCGGCCCAGGCCGATGACGAAGGCCATGAAGGTCAGCGCCTGCGCCGCCGATTGCAGCGCCTTGCGCGCCTGCGGGTCCCAGGTGGCGTAGGTCTTGAGCACTTCCACGAAGCCGTGCGCGGCCACCGCCACCAGCAGCACGTGGCTCGCGACGATGGCGATCACCAGCAACGAGCGGCGCAGCCGGCCGGCCGGCAGCACCCGCATGGAGAGCCGCGCCAGCAGGTGCTCGGCGCCCCAGACGCCCAGGAAGGCCAGCAGCAGGGCGCCGATCAGCGCGGCGATCACCGCCGTGCGCGATGCGGGTGCCAGCGCCTGTTCGATGCCGTCGCCAAGGGCCGTGCCCATGGCCTGCAGCCGCGCCAGGTCGTCGGGCCAGGCCTCCTGCAGGTCGTTCCAGAAGGCGTCGGTGAGCGGCGAGGCCGCGCGCTCGGTGAGCTGGGCCTCGAACAGCGCGCGCCGCTGCGTGACCAGGTCGGCGCCGCGCTGGCGCACGTCGATGGACAGAAGCTTCGCAAGCCGGATATCGGCGTCGAGCGCGTTGCGCTCCTTCGTCAGCTGCGCGCGCTGGCGCGTGATGCCGGGGTCTTCGGTGCTGCCGGCAGCGGGCGGGTTGCCGAGCTCGCCCAGGCGTGCGTTGAGGTCGGCGAGGTCGCCGGTGCGCGCGGCGACGAATTTGTCCGCCTGCGCGCCGATGTCGTTGATCTGCCCGATTTGCTTGCGCGGGTCGTCCTCGGCGTCGCCGCCCTTGCCCGGGTCGGCGGTGAGCTTGTTGAATTGCGCCCGCAGTTCGGCCACGGTGGGCGCGGGGGCTGCCGCGGCGGCGGTGTTGGCACTGTTGTTGGGATTGCCGATGCCGGCGTTCATGCTGGCCTCGGGCTGCGCGAACGCGCCGCACACCGACAGGGCCAGCAGGATGGCGAGGCCGAAGCCCGCCAGGCGAGAGGTCCGATTCATGGCCGCATCATAGAAGCGGCCATGAGGTAAGAGCCTGTAAGAAACGTGCGCCTCAGCCGGCCGGGCTGAACAGGTCGACCCGGTCGGTGATGATGCCGTCGGTACCCAGGCCGATCAGCCGCTGCGCCGCCCATTCGTCGTTCACCGTGTAGCTCAGCGCGCGCATGCCGGCGCCGTGCACCTGCGCGACCACTGCGGCGTCCCATAGCGCGTGGTTGCAGACGATGGCCACGCAACCCAACTGCTGCGCGGCTTCGAGCCAGCCGTTCCACAGCGTGTCGAGCAGCAGCCCGCGCGGCAGCTCTGGCTGCACCGCTTGCGCGCCTTTCAGCGATTCGACCTGGAAGGACGTGAGCAGCGGCGGCACGGCCGCGCCTTGCCACAGGCGCGCAGCCTCACGCGCCACCACCTCGCCGGTTTCGCGCTCGACGCCCGGCGTGGGCTTGATCTCGATGTTCAGCAGGTGGCCGTTCGCCAGGCAGTAGCGCGCGAGGTTCTCCAGCGTGGGCAGCGGCTCGCCCGCATGGGCACGCGAATGCCAGCTGCCCGCATCGAGCTGCGCCAGCGCGCTCCAGGGCTGCGCGCCGCCGGTGCCATGGCCGCTGGTGGTGCGGTCGAGCGCGGCGTCGTGCATCAGGAAGACCACGCCGTCGGCGCTGAGCTTGGCATCGCACTCGAACATGCGGTAGCCGTGCGAGGCGCCGAGCCGGAACGCGGCCAGCGTGTTCTCCGGTGCCAGCTTGCCGGCGCCGCGGTGAGCGACCCAGCGGGGGTAGGGCCAGGAATTCATGATCATTCTTTGAGTGAGGTCCCGGCTTCTTCGTGGGACACCGCGGAACCGGCTTTGCCGGGCCGCTGGTGTCGCCCCCGGTAGGGGGTAGGAGAAGCGACACGAAGTGCGCGAAGCCTGGGGGCGAGCATCAGTCCGCGCGCTTGCCGGAGCCGGCGTCGAACCAGTGCAGCTTGTCTTCGCGCGCGGCGATCTTCACCGTGTCGCCTGCCACCGGCGGATGGTCGCCTTCGTCAGTGCGCATGATGATCTGCTCATCACCGATGCGGCCGTACACCAGGCGCTCGGCGCCCAGCAGCTCGACCTGCTCGACCTGCACCGTCCAGCCGCTCTCGTCCAGCTTCAGATGCTCGGGGCGAATGCCCAGGATCTGGCCCGGGCGCACGCCCGGCGCGTGCTTCAGCAGGTTCATCGGCGGCGAGCCGATGAAGCTCGCCACGAAGGTGGTGGCCGGTTTGGAGTACACCTCTTCGGGCGTCGCGAACTGGTCCATCACGCCGCCGTTCATCACGATGATGCGCTGCGCCAGCGTCATCGCTTCGACCTGGTCGTGCGTGACGAACAGCGAGGTGATGCCGAGTTCGCGGTGCAGCTTCTGGATTTCGAGGCGCGTCTGCGCGCGCAGCTTGGCGTCGAGGTTCGACAGCGGCTCGTCGAACAGGAAAACCTGCGGCTGGCGCACGATGGCGCGGCCCATGGCCACGCGCTGGCGCTGGCCGCCGGAGAGTTCGCGCGGCTTGCGCTCCAGCAGGTGGCCGAGTTCGAGGATCTTCGCGGCCTTGTCGACGCGCACCTTGATCTCGTCGACCGGTACCTTGGCGATCTTCAGGCCGTAGGCCATGTTCGCGAACACGCTCATGTGCGGGTACAGCGCGTAGTTCTGGAACACCATGGCGATGTCGCGCTCGGAGGGTTCGAGCTGGTTCACCACCTTGCCGCCGATGGCGATCTCGCCGGCCGAGACTTCCTCCAGGCCGGCCACCATGCGCAGCAGCGTGGACTTGCCGCAGCCCGAAGGGCCGACGATCACGATGAATTCATGGTTGGCGATCTCGGCGCTCACGCCGTGGATGACCTGGTTGGCTTTCGGCCCGTGGCCGTAGCGCTTGATGACGTTGCGTAGGGAGAGGGAAGCCATGTTTATTCGAGTTCTCCGATATTTTTCAGGAACACCGCGGAACCGGCTTTGCCGGGCCGCTGGTGTTGCCCCCGGCAGGGGGTTGGCGTAGCGACACGAAGTGCGCGAAGCCTGGGGGTGAGCGTCATTTCTCTGTATCAACAAGGCCCTTGACGAACCACTTTTGCATCAGCACAACCACCAGCGCGGGCGGCAGCATGGCGAGGATGGCGGTGGCCATCACGACGTTCCATTCGTTCTGGCCGTCACCGCCGGCGATGAGCCGCTTGATGCCGACCACGATCGGGTACATGTCCTCGTTGGTGACCGCCAGCAGCGGCCACAGGTACTGGTTCCAGCCGTAGATGAACTGGATCACGAAAAGCGCGGCAATGCTGGTCTTCGACAGCGGCAGCAGCACGTCGAAGAAGAAGCGCATCGGGCTCGCGCCATCCATTCGCGAGGCCTCGGTGAGTTCCTCGGGCACGGTCAGGAAGAACTGGCGGAACAGGAAGGTGGCCGTTGCCGACGCGATCAGTGGCACCGTGAGGCCCGCGTAGCTGTTCAGCATGCTCAGGTCCGACAGCACCTTGTAGGTGGGCAGGATGCGCACTTCCACCGGCAGCATCAGTGTCACGAAGATCGCCCAGAAGCAGATCTTCTTGAAGGGGAAGCGGAAGTAGACGATGGCGAAGGCCGACAGCAGCGAAATGGCGATCTTGCCGATGGCGATGACCAGTGCCGTCACCAGGCTGACCCACATCATGTGGGCCACCGGGGCGTTGGAGCCTGCGCTGCTCGCGCGGCCGAAGAGCGCGCCCTTGTAGCTGTCGAGCATGTTCGAGCCCGGCAGCAGCGGCATCGGCCGTTGCACGATTTCCTGCGCGGTGTGGGTGGACGCCACGAAGGCGAGGTAGATGGGGAAGGCGACGATCAGGACGCCAAGGATCATCACCACGTGGGCCAGGACGCCCTGAGTGCTTCTTCTTTCAACCATGTCAGTACTGCACCTTTTTCTCGACGTAGCGGAATTGCACGATGGTGAGCGCGATCACGATCACCATCAGCACGACCGACTGCGCGGCCGAGCCACCCAGGTCCAGCGCCTTGAAGCCGTCGTGATAGACCTTGTAGACGAGGATTTCCGTGTCCTTGCCCGGACCGCCTTCGGTGGCCGCGTGAACGATGGCGAAGGTGTCGAAGAACGCGTAGACCACGTTCATCACCAGCAGGAAGAAGGTGGTGGGCGACAGCAGCGGGAACTGCACCGTCCAGAAGCGGCGCCACGGGCGCGCGCCGTCGATGGCCGCCGCCTCGATCAGCGACTTGGGAATGGACTGCAGGCCGGCCAGGAAGAACAGGAAGTTGTACGAGATCTGCTTCCATACCGCGGCCATCACGATCAGCGTCATCGCGTGCTTCGAATTGAGCAGGTGGTTCCAGTCGATGCCGATCTTGCCGAGCGCGTAGGCGACCACGCCCAGCGAGGGGGAGAACATGAAGACCCAGAGCACGGCTGCCACAGCGGGCGCCACGGCGTAGGGCAGGATCAGCATGGTCTTGTAGAACATGCCGCCGCTCACGATGCGATCGGCAAAGACGGCCAGCGTCAGCGACAGGCTCAGGCCTATGGTGGCCACCAGCACCGAGAAGACGGCGGTGGTCTTGAACGACTCGCCATAGGCCGGGTCGTCGAACAGGTCCTTGAAGTTCTGCAGCCCGACGAAGTCGACGGATGTGCCGAATGCGTCCTGCTGCTGGAGCGATTGCAGGATGGCTTGCCCTGCCGGCCAGAAGAAAAACACGAGGATCACCGCCATCTGCGGTGCCAGCAGCAGCCAGGGCAACCAGCCCGAGCGAAAGAAAACGCGTTTTTCCATGAACCCTCTACATAAAAAATCCCGCCCAGCCCACTCTTGCGCAAGAGCGGACGGGGGCGGGCGATGTTAGCCGGACACGCGAGGGGTCCGGTCGTCGATCGTCAGCTCTTGTTGGCCTTCTGGAAGCGTTCCAGCTGCTCGTTGCCGCGGGTCACGATGGCGTCGAGGGCTTCCTTGGCGGTCTTCTTGCCGTTCCAGACCTGTTCGAGCTCTTCGTCCTCGATGGCGCGGATCTGCACGTAGTTGCCCAGGCGGATGCCGCGACTCTTGTCGGTGACCTTGCGGATCATCTGCGTCACGGCCACGTCGGTGCCGGGGTTCTGCTTGTAGAAGCCCGATTCCTCGGTGAGCTTGTACGAGGCAGTGGTCACCGGCAGGTAGCCGGTGCGCTTGTGGCTGGCCGACTGCACTTCAGGCGTCGAGATGAAGCTGAAGAACTTGGCCACGCCCTTGTACTCGGCCGGTTTCTTGCCCGACATGACCCACAGGCTGGCGCCGCCGATCACGGTGTTCTGCGGTGCGCCCGGCACGTCCGGGTAGTAGGGCAGGGGAGCCAGGCCGTAGGCGAACTTGGCATTCTTCGCCACGTTGCCGTAGAAGCCCGAGGACGTGTTGATCATGGCGCACTCGCCCGATACGAACGAGGCTTCAGGCACGTTGCCGCGGCCCTTGTAGATGAACAGGCCCTGCTTGGCCATGCTGGCCAGGTTCTCGATGTGGCGCTGGTGCAGCGGCGCGTTCACCTTCAGGCGCGCGTCCAGGCCCTGCAGGCCGTTGGCCTTGCTCGCGAACTCCACGTTGTGCCAGGCCGAGAAGCTCTCGACCTGCGTCCAGTTCTGCCAGGCCGTGGTGAACGGGCACTTGTGGCCGCTGGCCTTGAGCTTGGCGGCGGCTGACACCACTTCGGGCCAGGTCGACGGGGCCTTGTCGGTGGGCAGGCCGGCGGCCTTGAAGGCGTCCTTGTTGAAATAGAAGATGGTGGTCGAGCTGTTGAACGGGAAGCTCAGCATCTGGCCATTGGGGGCGGTGTAGTAGCCGGCCACGGCGGGGATGTAGGCGGCCGGGTCGAACTTCTCGCCCGCGTCCTTCATGACCTGGCCGACCGGCACGATCGCGCCCTTGCTGGCCATCATGGTGGCGGTGCCCACTTCGAACACCTGCAGGATGTGCGGCGCGTTGCCGGCACGGAAGGCCGCGATGGACGCCGTCATCGATTCGTCGTACGTGCCCTTGAAGGTCGGGATGACCTTGTATTCCTTCTGGCTCTCGTTGAACTGCTTGGCCAGGTCGTTGACCCATTCGTTGTTGACGGCGGTCATCGAGTGCCACCACTGGATCTCGGTCTGGGCCTGCGCCACGTTGAACAGCGTGGTGGCGGCCAACGCCGATGCCAGCGCGAGCGTCTTGAATCGCATGAAGACTCCTGAAGGGGAAAATGGAAAGCGCGGATGCTAGGGCATGTGCATGACACAGCCGCGTCACATTGGCGCACGGAGCACCGCTTTCTTCCAATCAGGGAAACCCCTTTGGCCTCATGCCCGGCGCGGGCGACGGCCCTGCGTGTTGCGCTGCACCATGCTAGCATCGCCCTCCCTTTTTCTGGCCTAGCTTGTCGCCATGGCCGGGGCTTCCGCGAGACCGCCATGAGCAGCAAAACCTCCCTCGACAAAAGCAGGATCAAGTTCCTCTTGCTCGAAGGCATCCACCCCTCGGCCGTGGAGGTGCTGCGCGCCGCCGGCTACACCAACATCGAGTCGCTGCCGGGCGCACTGCCCGACGCCGAGCTCAAGGCCAAGATCGCCGACGTTCACTTCCTGGGCATCCGTTCGCGCACCCAGCTGACGGCCGAGGTGTTCGCAGCCGCCCACAAGCTGGTGGCCGCCGGGTGCTTCTGCATCGGCACCAACCAGGTCGACCTCGAAGCGGCGCGCGAGCATGGCGTGGCCGTGTTCAATGCCCCTTACTCCAACACCCGCTCGGTGGCCGAGCTGGTGCTGGCCGAAGCCATCCTGCTGCTGCGCGGCGTGCCCGAGAAGAGCGCGGTGGCGCACCGCGGCGGCTGGCTCAAGTCGGCCGACAACGCGTTTGAAATCCGCGGCAAGACGCTGGGCATCGTGGGCTACGGCTCGATCGGCGCGCAGCTGTCGGTGCTGGCCGAGGCGCTGGGCATGCATGTGGCCTTCTTCGATGTGGTCACCAAGCTGCCGCTGGGCAATGCGCGCCAGGTGCGCGAGCTGCACCAGCTGCTGGCGCAGAGCGACATCGTGACGCTGCACGTGCCCGAGACGCAGGCCACGCAATGGATGATCGGCGCGGCCGAGATCGCTGCGATGAAGCCGGGCGCCATCTTGCTGAACGCCTCGCGCGGCACGGTGGTCGAGATCGAGCCGCTGGCCGAGGCCCTGAAGAGCAAGAAGCTGCTGGGCGCCGCCATCGACGTGTTCCCGGTGGAGCCGCGCACCAACAAGGACGAGTTCCTGTCGCCGCTGCGGGGGCTGGACAACGTGATCCTGACGCCGCACATCGGCGGATCGACGATGGAGGCGCAGGCCAACATCGGGCTGGAAGTGGCCGAGAAGCTGGTCAAGTACAGCGACAACGGCACCTCGACTTCTTCGGTCAACTTTCCCGAGGTGGCGCTGCCGGCGCACCCGGGCAAGCACCGCCTGCTGCACGTCCACCGCAACGTGCCGGGCGTGCTGTCCGAGATCAACAAGATCTTCTCGGACAACAACATCAACATCTCCTCGCAGTTCCTGCAGACGAACGAGAAGATCGGCTACGTGGTGATGGACATCGACGCGGCTTCTTCCGACCTGGCGCTGGAGAAGCTGGCGAAGGTGAGCGGGACGATCCGCAGCCGCGTGCTGTTCTGAAGGTCTTTCTCCTTCCCCCGCTGGGGGAAGGTCGGGATGGGGGCATCTCCCAACTGGATGCCATGCATTTGCGAGCGCCGTCGTGCCCCCACCCCAACCCTCCCCCAGCGGGGGAGGGAACAATACCGGTACCGAGGCAGGGACCCGTCCCCTGACCTAAAATCCCCAGCCCGGCTATGGGCGCGCAGCGCCCGGCCGAGGCGCCCCACCCGATGAATGCTCCGACCGCGTTGAATACGCTGTTGTCACAGGCCGCAGAGCCCGTACGACTGCGCGAGATCCCGTACAACTACACCAGCTTCTCCGACCGAGAGATCGTGATTCGCCTGCTGGGCGAGCGCGGCTGGGAACTGCTCCAGACCCTGCGCGCCGAGCGCCGCACCGGCCGATCGGCGCGCATGCTCTACGAAGTGCTCGGCGACATCTGGGTCGTCCAGCGCAACCCCTACCTCGTCGACGACCTGCTCGACAACCCGCGCCGCCGTGGCCAGCTGGTCGACGCCCTGCGGCACCGCCTGGCCGAGGTGCAGAAGCGCCGCACCCCCGACAGCGACCTGCCGCGCGACCAGCTCGTGGGTGAACTCACCGGCCTCGTGGGCGAGGCGGTGGCGGCCTTCGACACCAAGTTCCGCGACGTCGCCGCCCTGCGCCGCAAGGCCACGCGTGCGCTGCGCCGGCTCACGGCCAAGGACAACATCAAGTTCGACGGCCTGTCGCGCGTCTCGCACGTGACCGACGCCACCGACTGGCGCGTGGAGTACCCGTTCGTGGTGCTGTGCCCCGACACCGAGGCCGAGATGGCGCTGCTGGTGAAGGGCTGCATCGAGCTGGGCCTGACCATCATCCCGCGCGGCGGCGGCACCGGCTACACCGGCGGCGCCATCCCGCTGACCTGGAAGAGCGTGGTCATCAACACCGAGAAGCTCGAGGCGATGACCGAGGTCGAGCACATGGCGCTGCCCGGCCTGGCCGACCCCGTGCCCACCATCTGGACCGAAGCCGGTGTGGTCACCCAGCGCGTGGCCGATGCGGCCGAGCGCGCTGGCTTCGTGTTCGCGGTCGATCCGACCTCGGCCGAGGCCTCGTGCGTCGGTGGCAACGTCGCCATGAACGCCGGCGGCAAAAAGGCCGTGCTCTGGGGCACCGCGCTCGACAACCTCGCCTCGTGGCGCATGGTGACGCCGCAGGCCGAATGGCTCGAAGTCACTCGCATCGGCCACAACCTCGGCAAGATCCATGACGCCGAAAGCGCCGTGTTCGAGCTGCAGTACTACGCGGCCGACGGCAAGACGAAGCTGCGCACCGAGCGCCTCGACATTCCGGGCCGCACCTTCCGCAAGGAAGGCCTCGGCAAGGACGTGACCGACAAGTTCCTCTCGGGCCTGCCGGGCATCCAGAAGGAGGGCTGCGACGGCCTCATCACCAGCTGCCGCTGGGTGGTGCACAAGATGCCTGCGCACACGCGCACCGTGTGCCTGGAGTTCTTCGGCAACGCCAAGGACGCCGTGCCCAGCATCGTCGAGATCAAGGACTTCATGTTCGCCGAGCAGAAGCGCTCGGGCGTGCTGCTGGCCGGCCTCGAACACCTGGACGACCGCTACCTGAAGGCCGTGGGCTACGCCACCAAGTCGAAGAAGCACGGCGGCCTGCCGAAGATGGTGCTGTTCGGCGACATCGCCGGCGACGACGCCGATGACGTGGCCCGCGTCACCTCCGAGGTGGTGCGCATCGCCAACTCGCGCAGCGGCGAAGGCTTCATCGCCATCAGCCCCGAGGCGCGCAAGAAGTTCTGGCTCGACCGCAAGCGCACGGCCGCCATCAGCAAGCACACCAACGCCTTCAAGATCAACGAGGACGTGGTGATCCCGCTGCCGCGCATGGCCGAGTACAGCGACGGCATCGAGCGCATCAACATCGAGCTCTCGCTGCAGAACAAGCTCGCGCTCACCGACGAACTCGAAGCCTTCCTGCTGCGCGGCAACCTGCCGCTGGGCAAGACCGACGACGCGCATGAAATCCCGGCGGCCGAGCTGCTCGAAGACCGCGTGGCGCAGGCCGTCTCGCTGGTGCAGGGCGTGCGTGCGCTCTGGGCCGAATGGCTGCGCGACGTCGACACGCTGTTCCCCCAGCTGCAGGACCACACCCTGCGCGCCAGCTGGAAGACCCAGCTGCGCCAGCCGCTGCAGGAAATCTTCAGCGGCGTGGAGTTCGCGCCCATCGTTGCCGAATGCGTGGCCATCCACAAGCAGGTGCTCAAGGGCCGCGTGTGGGTTGCGCTGCACATGCACGCGGGCGACGGCAATGTGCACACCAACATCCCCGTCAACAGCGACAACTACGACATGCTGCAGACCGCGCATGCCGCGGTGGTGCGCATCATGGCGCTGGCGCGCAGCCTCGACGGCGTGATCTCGGGCGAGCACGGCATCGGCATCACCAAGCTCGAATTCCTGAGCGACGAAGAGCTGCGTCCGTTCACCGAATACAAGGCCAAAGTCGACCCCGAAGGCCGCTTCAACAAGGGCAAGCTGCTGCGTGCGCCGGCAGGCCAGGCTCAGACGCTGCACGCCGACCTGACCAACGCCTACACGCCGAGCTTCGGCCTCATGGGGCACGAGTCGCTGATCATGCAGCAGAGCGACATCGGCGCCATTGCCGACAGCGTGAAGGACTGCCTGCGCTGCGGCAAGTGCAAGCCGGTGTGCGCCACGCACGTGCCGCGCGCCAACCTGCTCTACAGCCCGCGCAACAAGATCCTCGCGACTTCGCTGCTGGTGGAGGCCTTCCTGTATGAAGAGCAGACGCGGCGCGGCATCAGCATCAAGCACTGGGAAGAGTTCGAGGACGTGGCCGACCACTGCACCGTGTGCCACAAGTGCCTCACGCCGTGCCCGGTGAAGATCGATTTCGGCGACGTGTCGATGAACATGCGCAACCTGCTGCGCAAGATGGGACAGAAGAGCTTCCGTCCCGGCAACGCGGCCGCGATGTTCTTCCTCAACGCGACCAATCCGCAGACCATCAAGGCGGTGCGCGCGGGCATGGTGGGCGTGGGCTTCAAGGCGCAGCGCCTGGCCAACGACCTGCTGCGCGGCCTCGCGAAGAAGCAGACCGCGGCGCCGCCGGCCACGCTCGGCCCGGCACCGGTCAAGGAACAGGTGATCCACTTCATCAACAAGAAGATGCCGGGCAACCTGCCGAAGAAGACGGCGCGCGCGCTGCTCGACATCGAGGATGCGGACTACGTGCCGATCATCCGCAACCCGAAGGCGACCACGTCGGAAACCGAGGCGGTCTTCTACTTCCCGGGATGCGGGTCGGAGCGCCTGTTCTCGCAGGTCGGCCTTGCCACGCAGGCCATGCTCTGGCACGCGGGGGTGCAGACCGTGCTGCCGCCGGGCTACCTGTGCTGCGGCTATCCGCAACGCGGCAGTGGGCAGTACGACAAGGCCGAGAAGATGATCACGGACAACCGCGTGCTCTTCCACCGCGTGGCCAACACGCTCAACTACCTCGACATCAAGACGGTGGTGGTGAGCTGCGGCACCTGCTACGACCAGCTGCAGGGCTACCAGTTCGACAAGATCTTCCCGGGCTGCCGCATCATCGACATCCACGAGTACCTGCTGGAGAAGGGCATCACGCTGGCCGATGCCGGCGGTGGCGGCTACCTGTACCACGACCCCTGCCATTCGCCGATGAAGCAGCAGGACCCGATGAAGACCGTGAAGGCGCTGGTCGGCGACAACGTGCTCAAGAACGACCGCTGCTGCGGCGAGTCGGGCACGCTGGGCGTGTCACGGCCGGACATCTCGACGCAGATCCGCTTCCGCAAGGAAGAGGAACTGAAGAAGGGCGAAGCCGCGCTGCGCGACAGCGGCAAGGTCGGCGAGAAGGACAACGTGAAGATCCTCACCAGCTGCCCGAGCTGCCTGCAAGGCCTCTCGCGCTACGGCAACGACCTGAACAACGGCCTGCTCGAAGCCGACTACATCGTGGTCGAGATGGCCAACAAGCTCCTCGGCAAGGACTGGATGCCCGAATACGTGGCCGCCGCCAACCAGGGCGGGATCGAGCGGGTGCTGGTATGACGGTTCAAGGCTGCCCGCTCTGCGAAGGCCATGGCGGACGCGTCGTGTTCGAGGGCGTGAAGCTGCGCGTCATTCACGCGGAAGAGGCGGGTTTCCCGGCCTTCTATCGCGTGGTCTGGCGCGCGCATGCGCCGGAGTTCTCGGACCTCGACGCCACCGACCGCGCGCTGTGCATGGACGCGGTGGTGGCGGTGGAGCAGTGCCTGCGCGAGCACCTGCATCCCGCCAAGATGAACATCGCCGCGCTCGGCAACATGGTGCCGCACCTGCACTGGCATGTGATCGCGCGTTTCGCCGATGACAGCCATTTCCCGGGCTCGGTATGGGCACCCGTGCAGCGCGCGCGGAATACCGCGCACGAGGCGCATGTCGCTGCGCGTCTGCCGGCCGTCGAGGCTGCGATGATCGAACGCCTGGGTACAAGGAGCTTCTGATGGCAGGCTTGAAACAGGGCGCACCGACGCCGCAGTCGATCACCGTGCACGGTCAGTCGCGCGTGCTCGAAGTGGGCTTCTCGGATGGCGCGACCTTCCGCATTCCCTTCGAGCTGATGCGCATCTACTCGCCGTCGGCCGAAGTGCAGGGCCACGGCCCGGGCCAGGAAATCCTGCAGACGGGCAAGCGCGACGTCGAACTCGTCGACCTCCAAGCGGTCGGCAACTACGCCGTGCAGCCGACCTTCAGCGACGGCCACAGCACCGGCATCTACTCGTGGGATCTGCTCTACGAACTGGGCGCGAAGCAGGCCGAGCTGTGGGCTGCCTACGAGCGACGGCTGGCCGAAGCGGGCGTCGAGCGCGACGCGCCGATGCTCGACAAGGGCGGCCACGCCTGCGGCAGCCACTGAGCCGCGAATCCGCGCGGTGCTCTTGAAAAGATAGCCCCGCGCCCAGGAAGGACGGGCGGAAAAAGCAACAAATGTCCGCCGTACGCGCGGGGTCGTCGGCTTGATGTGAAGGCTTCCGGCCTAACATCGGTTGCATGAGTACCACACACTTCGGCTTTGAAACGGTCGACGAAAGCGAGAAGGCGCGCCGCGTGCGCGGCGTCTTCGATTCGGTCGCCTCGCGCTACGACGTCATGAACGACCTGATGTCGGCCGGACTGCACCGCGCCTGGAAGGCATACACCGTGATGGTCGCGAACGTGGGCGAAGGCTCGCGCGTGCTCGACATCGCAGGCGGCACCGGCGACCTCGCGCTCGCCTTCGCGAAGAAGGTCGGCGCCAGCGGCCAGGTGGTCCACACCGACATCAACGAGGCCATGCTGCGCACCGGCCGCGACCGTCTGCTCGACGCCGGCGTGTCGCTGCCCACCATGGTCTGCGACGCCGAGAAGCTGCCCTTTCCCGACGATCACTTCGACGTGGTGACGGTGGCCTTCGGCCTGCGCAACATGACGCACAAGGACATCGCGCTCAAGGAAATGAACCGCGTGCTCAAGCCTCGCGGCAAGCTGCTCGTGCTCGAGTTCTCGAAGGTCGCGAAGCCGCTGGCCAAGGCCTACGACTGGTACTCCTTCAACGTGCTGCCACGCCTGGGCAAGCTCGTGGCCGGCGACGACGCGAGCTATCGCTACCTCGCCGAATCGATCCGGATGCATCCCTCGCAAGAGGAGCTCAAGACCCTCATGAAAGAGGGCGGTTTCGGACATGTGGACTATCACAACATGACTGGGGGAATCGCCGCCCTCCATGTTGGAATCAAGTGTTGATGACGCGAATCTTTCGCTCAGAGGAGACGACATGAAGAGTTTGGGTTCTTTGTTTTTGGCAGCTGCATTGGTGCTGGTCAGTGTCCAGTCCGAGGCTGCCCGCTTGGGCGGTGGCAAGTCCGTCGGACGGCAGTCGTCCAACGTGACGCAGCGCGAGGCCGCCCCGTCGGCAGCGCCCGGCGCCCCCGCGCAGAGCGCGACCAACGCTGCAGCGGCGAAGCCCGCAACACCCGCACCCGCGGCAGCCGCGCCGAAGCGTCCGTGGGGCGCCATGCTCGGCGGCCTGGCCGCCGGCCTGGGCCTCGCATGGCTCGCGCACTCGCTCGGCCTCGGCGCCGGCTTCGGCAACATCCTGCTGATCGGCCTGCTCGTGCTTGCCGCGGTGGTGGTGTGGCGCATGATCAAGTCGCGCTCGCAGCCTGCCGGCAACCGCCAGGGCGGCTTCGCCTTCCAGGGCGCGGGTGCCAGCCCGAGCAATGCCAGCGCGCCGGCGCAATACAGCCCGGCCAACGTGGGCAACGACGCATCGGCACGTCCATGGGAGCGCAGTGCCACCGCCTTCGACGCCAACCCGTCGAACGACGCGCCGCACGGCAGCAGTCTCTCGGCAGCGGGTGCCGCGGCCGGTGGCAGCATGATCGGCTCGGCGCTCGGCGGTTCGCAGTCCTGGGGCATCCCCGCGGGCTTCGACGTCGACGGCTTCCTCGGCGCCGCCAAGCGCAACTTCGTGACGCTGCAGGACGCCTGGGACCGCGCCGACGTGTCGATGCTGCGTTCGATGATGACCGACGGCATGGTGGACGAGATCCGTACCCAGCTGGCCGACCGCGCCAGCCACACGGGCGGCGCCTCGAACAAGACCGAAGTCGTGATGCTCGACGCCAAGCTGCTCGGCATCGAGGAATTGCCCGACGCCTACATGGCCAGCGTGGAGTTCTCCGGCATGATCCGCGAAGACGCCTCGGCCGGCCCGGGCCCGTTCCGCGAAGTCTGGAACATGACCAAGCCGACCAGCGGCAACGGTGGCTGGCTGGTGGCCGGCGTGCAGGCCCTGCAGTAAATAAAGGCGCGCCCCCAGGCTTCGCGCACTTCGTGTCGCTTCTCCTACCCCCTACCGGGGGCAACACCAGCAGCCCGGCAAAGCCGGTTCTGCGGTGTTTCTGGAAAAGGGCATGCGGTCCATGAGTCGCAGGGCGCTACAGTGACGGGATAATGGGGACATGGCCACACCATCGTCCCCATTTTCTTTTCTCGGCGACCTTTTCAACCGCATCGGCGAGCGTCTGCAGCCCCCGGACTGGGCGGTCCACGAGATCCAGCATCGCGCGGTCCTGTTCCTGAACCACGTGCTGCAGCAGGAGCCCGAGGCTCAGCAGCGGCTGCTGCGCCAGCAGGGGCGGGTAGTGCGTTTCCAGTGGCGCTTCGTGACGATGGAGCTGGTGGCCACGCCGGCCGGCCTGCTCGACCTGGCGCCTGAGGGCTCGGTGCCCGAACTGACGCTCACCGTCATCGACGAATCCCCCTTCGAGATCGCCCGCGCCACGCTGCGCGGCGACAAGCCGGCCGTGCAGATCATCGGC
Organism: Variovorax sp. Root434; assembly: GCF_001426595.1. Lineage (NCBI taxonomy): Bacteria > Pseudomonadati > Pseudomonadota > Betaproteobacteria > Burkholderiales > Comamonadaceae > Variovorax > Variovorax sp. Root434. The sequence goes on along the minus strand of NZ_LMEK01000012.1, from coordinate 1,111,183 downwards.
GACGTGCAGCTGGCCGCCGAGGTCAACTGGCTGGTCGACCACGTGCGCTGGGACGTCGAGGACGACCTGGCCCGCCTGATCGGCGACGTGCCCGCACACACGCTCGGCAACGGCGTGCGGCGCGTCGTGGGCGCGCTGCGCCAGTTCGTCGGCGATCGCTCGGCCAAGGCTGGCGGCTCGGCGAGCGCGGCCGAATGAGGCGCTTCTACCGCGGCCTGTTCATCGTCTGGGTCGCACTGCGCTACGGCCTCGACGAGCTCGTGCTCACGAGCTTCCAGAAGCCCTGGCTGCGCGTGGTGGCGCGTGTGGTCTCGTTCGGGCGCAACCTCGACGCGCCGCGCGGCCAGCGCCTGCGTGAGGCGCTCGAGCGGCTCGGCCCCATCTTCGTGAAGTTCGGCCAGGTGCTGTCGACCCGGCGCGACCTGCTGCCGCCCGACATCGCCGACGAACTGGCTTTCCTGCAGGACCGCGTGCCGCCGTTCCCGTCGGCGGTGGCCATCGCCACCATCGAGCGTGCGTTCCGCCGTCCGGTGGGCGACGTGTTCGTGCAGTTCGACGAAACACCCATCGCCAGCGCGTCGATCGCACAGGTGCACTTCGCGACCATCCGCACCAACCAGGGTGAGGAGCGCGAAGTGGCGGTCAAGGTGCTGCGTCCCAACATGCGCGGCGTGATCGAGAAAGACCTGGCGCTGATGGCCATGATGGCCGGCTGGATCGAGAACCTCTCGGCCGACGGCAAGCGCCTGAAGCCGCGCGAGGTGGTCGGCGAGTTCGACAAGTACCTGCACGACGAGCTCGACCTGGTGCGCGAGGCCGCCAACGCGGCCCAGCTGCGCCGCAACATGGCCGCGCTCGACCTGGTGCTGATCCCCGAGATGTTCTGGGACTTCTGCCATCCCGAAGTCATCGTGATGGAGCGCATGAAGGGCGTGCCCATTGCGCAGATGGACCGCCTGCGCGCGGCCGGCGTCGACATTCCCAAGCTGGCGCGCGACGGCGTCACGATCTTCTTCACGCAGGTGTTCCGCGACGGCTTCTTCCACGCCGACATGCACCCCGGCAACATCCAGGTGAGCCTGGCGCCCGAGACCTTCGGGCGCTACATCTCGCTGGATTTCGGGATCATCGGCACGCTGACCGAGTCGGACAAGGAATACCTGGCGCAGAACTTCGTGGCCTTCTTCCGGCGCGACTACAAGCGCGTGGCCGAGCTGCACCTCGAAAGCGGCTGGGTGCCGGTGGGCACCCGCATCGACGAGCTGGAGGCGGCCATCCGCACCGTCTGCGAGCCGTACTTCGACCGGCCGCTGAAGGAAATCTCGCTGGGCATGGTGCTGATGCGCCTGTTCCAGACCTCGCGGCGCTTCCACGTCGAGATCCAGCCGCAGCTGGTGCTGCTGCAGAAGACGCTGCTGAACATCGAGGGCCTGGGCCGCAACATCGACCCCGAACTCGACCTCTGGGCCACGGCCAAGCCCTTTCTCGAGAAGTGGATGGTCGACCAGATCGGCCCCAAGAAGCTGTTCCAGCAGCTCAAGGCCGAGGCGCCGCGGTACGCCAAACTGCTGCCCCAATTGCCGCGCCTGCTGCACGATTTCCTGGAGAATCGCCCCGCCGACAACCGCCGCGAGCTGCTCGAACTACTGGCCGAGCAGAAGCGGACCAACCGGCTGCTGCAGACCATCGTCTACGGTGGCATAGGTTTTGTATTGGGGTTGCTCGCCATGCAATTGCTGGTGCGCGTGCGTCTGTTCTAGAGGAGTTTCTGCCGTGTTGCTGACGCTGGTCATCGTCTATTTGCTGGTCACCATCGCGATCGGTCTTTATGCCGCCAAGCGGGTGAAGAACACCACCGACTTCGCCATCGCCGGGCGGCACCTGCCGCTCTACATGATCGTCACGACCACCTTCGCGACCTGGTTCGGCTCCGAAACGGTGCTCGGCATTCCGGCCAAGTTCATCGAGGGCGGGCTCAACGGCGTGATCGAGGACCCATTCGGCGCGGGCACCTGCCTGATCCTGGTGGGCCTGTTCTTCGCGGGCAAGCTCTACCGCATGACGCTGCTGACCATCAGCGACTACTACCGCGAGCGCTACGGCCGCGGCGTCGAGGTGGCCTGCTCGCTCATCATCATGCTGAGCTACCTGGGCTGGGTGTCGGCGCAGGTCACGGCGCTGGGGCTGGTGTTCAACCTGCTGTCGGGCGGCGTCATCAGCATTCCCATGGGCATGGTGATCGGCGTGATCTCGATCCTGGCGTACACGCTGTTCGGCGGCATGTGGTCGGTGGCCGTCACCGACTTCATCCAGATGATCATCCTGGTGGCCGGCCTTGCCGTGATCGCGATGTTCGCGGGCAACATGGCCGGCGGCGCCGACAAGGTGGTGGCCTTCGCGGTCAGCAAGGACCTCTTCAAGTTCTGGCCCGAACCCAACTGGCACGACATGGTGTTCTTCCTCGCGGCCGCCATCACCATGATGCTGGGCTCCATCCCGCAGCAGGACGTTTTCCAGCGCGTGATGTCCGCCAACAGTGCCAAGGCGGCGCAGCGCGGGCCGGTGATCGGCGGCCTGGCGTACATCCTGTTCGCCTTCGTGCCGATGTTCCTGGTGGCCAGCGCGCTGCTGATCATGCCGGAGCAGACCGCCACCCTGCTGAAGGAAGATCCGCAGAAGGTGCTGCCCACGCTGGTGCTGCAGAAGATGCCGTTCGTGATGCAGGTGCTGTTCTTCGGTGCGCTGCTGTCGGCCATCAAGTCGACCGCCTCGGCCACGCTGCTGGCGCCCAGCGTCACCTTCACCGAGAACATCTGGCGCCAGTTCCGCCCCGCCGGCACCGACCGCCAGAACCTCATGACGATGCGCATCACGGTCCTGCTGTTCAGCGCCGCGGTGCTTGCCTACGCCATCCGCATGCAGGGCACGCCGATCTACGAACTGGTGTCGGGCGCCTACCAGGTGCCGCTGGTCGGCGCCTTCGTGCCGCTGGTGTGCGGCCTGTACTGGCGCCGCGCCACCACCCAGGGCGCCATCGCCTCGATCGTCCTGGGCATCGGCATATGGCTGCTGTTCCTGTGGATGCCCTGGGGCGGTGCGTTTCCGGCCCAGCTGGCAGGCGTGCTGTGCTCGTTCGCGGGCATGGTGGCCGGATCGCTGCTGCCGCAATGGTTGGCGAACACTCACACGCCGCACCGGCCTTTGACGACGGAACCGGCCTGAAGCAGGGGGCAGCCCTATAATCGAGGGCTTTGCGAGCGGCAGCTGCGCCGCTTTTTTGACCTCATTTCCCATGCCCATCTACGCCTACAAGTGCAGTGCCTGCGGCTTTGCCAAAGACGCTTTGCAGAAGATGTCCGACGCGCCCCTCACGGTGTGTCCGGCGTGCGGCGCGAGTGCGTTCGAAAAACAGGTCACGGCCGCCGGCTTCCAGCTCAAGGGCTCGGGCTGGTACGTGACCGATTTCCGTGAGGGCGGCGGCAAGAAGTCCGAACCGTCCACGGCACCCGCGTCCAGCGACGGCGGCAAGTCCGCCGAGTCTTCCTCTTCCACAACCGTCGCTGCGCCGAGCCCCGCTCCGGCGCCCGCCGCACCGGCCCCCGCGCCGGCCGCGGCCAGCGGCGACTGATCGATCCCGACCGCCATGCTCGCCCTGCGCAAATGGTTGCTGTCCGGCCTGCTGGTCATCGTGCCGCTGGTCATCACGCTCGGCGTGCTGAACTGGATCATCGGCACGCTCGACCAGACGCTGTGGCTGCTGCCCGCGCAATGGCAGACCTGGCTCAGCGACCACAAGGTGCGCGGCCTGGGCGTGCTGCTCACGCTGGCCATCCTGCTGGTGGTGGGCGCCACGGCCAGCAACTTCGTCGGCAAGCGCCTGCTCGGCTGGGGCGACGCGGTGGTGCGCCGCATTCCGGTGGTGCGCTCGATCTACTCCAGCGTCAAGCAGGTGTCGGACACGCTGTTCTCCGAGAACGGCAATGCCTTCCGCACGGCGGTGCTGGTGCAGTGGCCGCGCGAAGGTGTGTGGACCATCGCCTTCGTGACCGGCGCGCCCGGCAACGAAGTCGCTGAACACCTCGGCGAGGGGGAATTCCTCAGCGTCTACGTGCCGACCACGCCCAACCCGACGGGCGGCTACTTCGTGATGCTCAAGCGCAGCGACTGCATCGAACTGAAGATGAGCGTGGACGAAGCGCTCAAGTACATCGTCTCGATGGGGGTGGTCGTTCCAGGCGGCCCCGCCACGGTGGCGGTGAAGTCTTCCAACTCATAAAAACGAACGCGCCCACAAGGCGCCGGAACAGATTCCTATGGCCATGCGTACTCACTATTGCGGTCTCGTGACCGAAGCCCTGCTGGGCCAGACCGTCACCCTGTGCGGCTGGGTCAACCGCCGCCGCGACCACGGCGGCGTGATCTTCATCGACGTGCGAGACCGCGAAGGCTACGTGCAGGTGGTGTGCGACCCCGACCGCGCCTCGACCTTCGCCGTCGCCGAGAACCTGCGCAACGAGTTCTGCGTGCAGATCACCGGCCTCGTGCGCGCACGTCCCGAAGGCACGACCAACGACCAGCTCAAGAGCGGCAAGATCGAAGTGCTGTGCCATGAACTCAAGGTGCTGAACCCCTCGGTTACACCCCCGTTCCTGCTGGACGACGACAACCTGTCGGAAACCACCCGCCTCACGCACCGCGTGCTCGACCTGCGCCGCCCGGCCATGCAGCGCAACATGATGCTGCGCTACAAGGTGACGATGGAAACGCGCAAGTTCCTCGATGCCAACGGCTTCATCGACATCGAGACGCCGATGCTCGGCAAGTCCACGCCCGAAGGCGCGCGCGACTACCTCGTGCCCAGCCGCGTACATGACGGCAGCTTCTTCGCGCTGCCGCAGTCGCCCCAGCTCTTCAAGCAGCTGCTGATGGTGGCCGGCTACGACCGCTACTACCAGATCGTGAAGTGCTTCCGCGACGAAGACCTGCGCGCCGACCGCCAGCCCGAATTCACGCAGATCGACATCGAGACCTCGTTCCTCGCCGAGGAAGAAATCCGCGAGATGTTCGAAGGCATGATCCGCAACGTGTTCCGCAACGCCGCGGGCATCGACCTGCCGGTGTTTCCGACCATGACGTACGGCGACGCGATGTTCAAGTACGGCTCGGACAAGCCCGACCTGCGCGTGAAGCTCGAGTTCACCGAACTCACCGAACTGATGAAGCGCGTGGAATTCAAGGTGTTCTCGAATGCCGCCACTATGAAGGGCGGCCGCGTGGTCGCGCTGCGCGTGCCAGGCGGCGGTGCCGAAGGCGGCCTCTCGCGCGGTGAAATCGATGCGTACCAGGAGTTCGTGAAGATCTACGGTGCCAAGGGCCTGGCCTACATCAAGGTCAACGACGCAGCCGCCGGCCGCGAAGGCCTGCAGAGCCCGATCGTGAAGAACCTCGACGACAGCTCGCTGGCCGAGATCATCGCCCGCACGGGTGCGCGCAACGGCGACATCCTGTTCTTCGGTGCCGACAAGGAAAAGGTCGTCAACGACGCCATCGGCGCGTTGCGCGTGAAGATCGGCCACAGCGCCTTCGGCAAGAAGGCAGGCCTCTTCGACGACCGCTGGGCGCCGCTGTGGGTGGTCGACTTCCCGATGTTCGAGTTCGACGAGGAAGGCCAGCGCTGGAGCGCCGTGCACCACCCGTTCACCGCACCGAAGGACGGCCATGAAGACCTCATGGACACCGCGCCCGAGAAGTGCATCGCCAAGGCCTACGACATGGTGCTGAACGGCATCGAGATGGGCGGCGGCTCGGTGCGTATCCATCGCGAGGAAGTGCAGAGCAAGGTGTTCCGCGCGCTCAAGATCAGCGCCGAGGACGCGCAGCTCAAGTTCGGCTTCCTGCTCGACGCGCTGCAGTACGGCGCGCCGCCGCACGGCGGCATCGCCATCGGCTTGGACCGCCTCGTCATGCTCATGACCGGCGCCGAGTCGATCCGCGACGTGATCGCCTTCCCCAAAACCCAGCGCGCGCAAGACCTGCTGACGCAGGCGCCGAGCCCGGTCGACGAGAAGCAGTTGCGCGAGCTGCACATCAAGCTGCGCAACACGCCCCAGGCAGCCTGATACGGCCATGACGACCAGCCCCCGACCCTGGAAGATCCCGGAGTCGGTGCTGGTCGTGATCCACACGCCGGCGCTCGATGTGCTGCTGATCCGGCGTTCGGATGCCGAGACCGACTTCTGGCAGTCGGTCACCGGTAGCAAGGACGCCGCCGACGAGCCCCTCGCGCTCACCGCGGCGCGAGAGGTGGCCGAGGAAACCGGCATCCGGTGCGGCGAGGGCACTGCGCTCGCCCCGCAGCTGGCCGACTGGCAGCTGCGCAATGTCTACGAAATTTATCCACGGTGGCGCGCCCGCTATGCGCCCGGCGTGACGCACAACACCGAGCACCTGTTCGGCCTCTGCGTACCCGATCGCCTGACGCCCACGCTCGATCCGCGCGAACACACCGACTGGAAGTGGCTGCCGTACCGCGAAGCGGCGGACGCCTGCTTTTCCCCGTCGAACGCCGAAGCCATCCTGTTGCTGCCAGAATTTGCGCGATGAACCAGCCGGCAGCCACATCAGCGCAGAACCTCCGGGTCGCGACCTACAACATCCACAAGGGTGTGCAGGGCATCGGGCCCGCGCGACGGCTCGAAATCCACAACCTGGGCCATGCGATCGAGCAGCTCGACGCCGACATCGTCTGCCTGCAGGAGGTGCGCAAGATGAACCGGCAGGCCGCCACGCGCTTCGCGCACTGGCCCGAACTGCCGCAGGCCGACTTCCTCGCGCCAGAGGGCTACACCGCGGTCTACGAGACCAATGCCGTCACGCGCCACGGCGAGCACGGCAATGCGCTGCTCACGCGCTGGCCGGTGCTGCGCACCAGCCACCAGGACATCTCCGACCACCGCTTCGAGCAACGCGGGCTGCTGCACGTGGTGATCGACGTCGAGGGCCGCAGGGTGCACGCCATCGTGGTGCACCTGGGGCTCATCAGGGGCAGCCGGGTGCGGCAGGTCGCGCGCCTGCGCGAGTTCATCGACCGAGAGGTGCCGCCCGAGGAGGCCGTGGTGGTCGCGGGAGACTTCAACGACTGGGGTGCCCGCATGCGCTACGCCATGAACGCCATGGGACTGCGCGACACCAGCGATCTGCGCGGTGCGCGCACGCTCACTTACCCCTCGCGCCTGCCGGTGGCGCAGCTCGACTTCGTCTACGGGCGCAGGTTGGAGCCGCAGGCCTGCACGGTGCCGCGTGGGCCGATCTGGGCCCGCATGTCCGACCACTTGCCGCTGGTGGCTGATTTCTCGCTCCTCAATTGATAGCATTGCTCCAAGAAGGGACGGGCGTTGCGGGCCCGAATGTCCGGAGCCATTCACTGGTACGATCCCCGCCATGCTGAGGAAAACCGACGTCGACCCGCGCCCCGATCGAAACGACGATGACGAGGGCACGCCCGTCTCCGTGAAGATCCGCGAGCGCATCACCGCAGCGCGCAAGCGCTTCAACGCCAACGACAACATCGCCGAGTTCATCGAGCCCGGCGAGCTGGAGACCTTGCTCGACGAGGTCGAGGTCAAGATGAAGGGCGTGCTCGAAAGCCTGGTCATCGACGTCGAGAACGACCACAACACCGACAACACCGCGCGCCGCGTCGCCAAGATGTACCTCAACGAGGTGTTCAAGGGCCGCTACGTGGCGCCACCCTCGCTCACCGAGTTTCCCAACGCCGAGCACCTGAACGAGCTGATGATCGTCGGCCCGATCACCGTGCGCAGCGCCTGCTCGCACCACTTCTGCCCGATCATCGGCAAGCTGTGGATCGGCGTGATGCCCAACGAGCACACCAACGTGATCGGCCTGTCGAAGTACGCGCGCCTGGCCGAGTGGGTCATGGGCCGTCCGCAGATCCAGGAAGAAGCCGTGGTGCAGCTGGCCGACCTGATCCAGGAAAAGACGCAGCCCGACGGCCTCGCGCTGGTCATGGAAGCCGAGCATTTCTGCATGGCCTGGCGCGGCGTGAAGGAAATGGACAGCAAGATGATCAATTCCGTGATGCGCGGCGTGTTCCTGAAAGATCCGAGCCTGCGCCGCGAATTCCTCTCTCTCCTGCCAAGAAAGGGCTGAGCCATGCTGGTCCGACTTCTCTACGCCAGCCGCGCCGTCGACACCAGCCCCGAGGCCATCGAGGCGATCCTTGCGCAATCGCGCTCGCACAACACGACATGCGGCATCACCGGCATCCTCTGCTACGGCGCGGGCACCTTCCTGCAGGCCATCGAAGGCGGCCGCACGGCGATCAGCGAGCTCTACGGCCACATCCAGCGCGACGGGCGCCACAAGGACGTGGTGCTGCTGCACTACGAAGAAATTTCCGAACGCCGCTTCGGCGGCTGGACGATGGGGCAGGTCAACCTGTCGAAGCTCAATGCCTCGACGCTGCTGAAGTATTCCGAGAAACCCGAGCTCAACCCGTATGCGGTCTCGGGCAAGGTTTCGCTGGCGCTGCTAGAGGAACTGATGGCCACAGCCGCCATCGTCGGCCGCCACTGATCCAGGGGTGCCGCTCTCCGCGTTCGCACTGATCCTGCTCGCCGGGATCATTCATGCAGGCTGGAACATCGTCGCCAAGAAGGCGAACGGCGATGCGCGCTTCAGTTTCCAGACCAGCGTATTCAACATGCTCATCTGGGCCCCCGTGGGCATCGCGCTGGGCTGGAACGTGGTGCCCGGCTGGGGCATGGCCGAATGGGGCTTCGTCGTGCTCAGCGGCGTGCTGCACGTCTTCTATTTCATCGTGCTGCTGCGCGGCTACCGCAGGTCGGACCTGACCGTGGTCTATCCGCTCGCGCGCGGTTCGGGGCCGCTGCTGTCGTCGCTGGTGGCGGTGCTTTTTCTCGGCGAGAAGATCAGCCTTTTCGGCGTGGCCGGCATCGCGGGCGTGGTGCTCGGCGTGTTCCTGGTGGCGGGCGGCCCGAAGCTGTGGCGCAAGGCGCACGACCCGGTGCAGCGCGAACGGGTGCACAAGGGCATTCGCTATGGCGTGCTGACCGGCGGCTTCATCGCAGCCTACACGGTGGCTGACAGCTATGCGGTCAAGTTCCTCGTCATGTCGCCGATCCTGCTCGACTACTTCGGCAACCTCGCGCGCATCGTGCTGCTGCTGCCGGTCGCGCTGAAGGACCGCGCCGCGACCGCGCGCATGTGGCGCTCGCAGTGGAAGTATGCGCTGCTGGTGGCGGTGTTCAGCCCCGTGTCGTATGTGCTCGTGCTCTACGCGGTGCAGCAGGCGCCGATCTCGCACGTCGCGCCGGCGCGCGAGGTATCGATGCTGTTCGCCGCGCTGATCGGCGGCCACCTGCTGCGTGAAGGCGACCGGCTCTTGCGACTGCTGGGCGCGCTGTTCATCGCCGCCGGCGTCGTGGCGCTCGCGATGGGCTGAGGCCGTGGTGCTGTTCGGCTGCGATTTTTCCAGCGCGCCGACGGCACGCAAGCCGATCGTGGTGGCTGCCGGTGAACTCGCCGATGGCAATCGCGTCGTGCTGGCTGGCCTGCAGCGCTTCTCGACGCTCGGGGCATGGGGCGAATGGCTGTGCGCCACGCCCGCGTGGACCGGCGGTTTCGACTTTCCATTCAGCCTGCCGCGCGAACTTGTTGAGCATCTGGGATGGCCGGTGCAGTGGGAGCCGTTGATGGCCCATTACGCCAGCCTGAGCCGCGCCGAAATCCGCGAGACCTTCGCCGCATTCTGTGCAGCGCGTCCCGTCGGCGGCAAGTTCGCGCACCGTGCGACCGATGGGCCCGCAGGTTCAAGCCCGTCGATGAAGTGGGTCAATCCGCCGGTGGCCTACATGCTCCACGCAGGCGTGCCACACCTGCTGGCGGCCGGTGCACGCATTCCCGGCCTGCACGCCGGCCCTGGCGCGGACCGCATTGCGCTGGAGGCCTATCCCGGCCTGCTGGCGCGCGAACTCATCGGGCGCCGCAGCTACAAGAGCGACGAGTTGCCGAAGCAGACGCCCGAACGGCTCGCCGCACGCACCGACCTGCTGGCCGCGCTCGAAGCCGGCACCACGCGCCTCGGCCTGCGGCTTGGCGTCACCGCGCCGCAGCGCGCCGAACTGCTGGGCGATGCCCGCGGCGACGACATCGACGCGGTGCTGTGCCTCGTGCAGGCGGCCTGGGCCCTGCAGCACGTGCAAAGCCCCGGGCACGGCCATGGCCTGCCGCGGGATTTCGATCCGCTTGAAGGATGGATCGTCACCGCCTGAGCCTCGTTGTCCTACACCGCTTCGGGCTTCCGTCGGCGTTCGCGGCCGTCGGCCAAAGCCTAGATTGAAATCGGCGGGTCGTTTCGGCCCGCGCATTTCATCACCCGATCAGGAAGGAAACGACATGAACAAGGACCAATTGGCAGGCCGCGTAGAAGAAGCCAAGGGCAAGCTGAAGGAAGCGGCCGGCAAGGCCATCGGCAACGAAAAGCTCGAAGGCAAAGGCATTGCCGAACAGGCCGCCGGCAAGGTGCAGAAGACCTACGGCGACGTCAAGGAGCGGGCCAAGGACGCCATCAAGTCGGGCGCCGACAAGCTGTGACGCCCATTTCCCGTGCGCAATCGAGCGACGGACAGGAGGATTTCCATATGAACAAACACACTACCCCCATCACCATGCCGCATTCGCGCGTGTGGCTCGCCGTGCTCGTGGCCGGAGCTGCGCTGGCGCTGGCCGGCTGCGACAAATCCGACAACCGCACGGCGGGCGAGAAGCTCGACAGTGCGGTGAGCAAGACCGAGAAGGCCGCCGATACCGCGGCGGCCAAGACCGGCGAGGCCGTCAGGGATGCCAAGGCCAAGGTCGAGTCGTCCAGCACCACGACCGAGGTGAAGGAAGGCATGGCCAATGCCAAGCAAGCCGCCAAGGACGCCGGTGCCGCAATGAGCGCGACGATGGACGATGCCGCCATCACGGCCTCCGTGTCCGCAGGCCTGGCCAAGGACCCGGACCTCAGTGCGATCAAGATCGACGTCGACACGAAGGGCGGCGCCGTGAGCCTGAAGGGACCCGCACCCACCGCTGCGGCCAAGGCGCGCGCCGAGGAGATCGCCAAGGGCGTGCGGGGCGTGACGTCGGTGAACAATCAGCTCGAAGTGAAGGGCTGATCGCCACCGTGCGCCAGGCGCAAAAATGAAGAAGCCCGGTCTCTGCCGGGCTTTTTCTTTGGCGAGAGCCTTCCAGGCCCTCGGCTCGATGGCTCAATGGCCGAGCCAGTCCTTCAGCTCGTCGGCATGCTCTTCTTCCTCCGAGAGGATGTCCTCGAGCATGCGGCGCGTGGTCGGGTCCTTGTCGCCAATCAGGGTGATCATCTGGCGGTACGCCTCCACCGCGATGCGTTCGGCGATGAGATTGGCGCGCACCATCGATTGCAGGTCGGTCGACTCGTCGTAGGCCGCATGGCTGCGGTCCAGCAGGTGGCTGGGTGCGAAGTCGGGCTCGCCGCCCAGTTGCACGATGCGCTCGGCGATGCGGTCGGCGTGTGCCGATTCGGCGTTGGCATGCACGAGGAACTCGTCTGCAATGGCGGGCGACTCCACGCCGTTGGCGGTGAAGTAGTGGCGCTTGTAGCGCAGCACGCAGACCAGCTCGGTGGCGAGTGCGTCGTTCAGCAGCTTGACGACGTCGTCGCGCCAGGGGCCATAGCTGGGCGTGACGGCGCCTTCGTCGAGACTGTTGCGCGCGGCGTCCAGGCCGCCCTGGTCCAGCACCAGGTGCTTGTGCTCGGCCGCCTTGGAGGATGAGGAAACATCGACTTTCATGGAGGGTCCTTTCGTGGGAGGCTTGTGGTCTTGCGCATCAAGGTGTTGACGAGGTCGGCCACGTCGGATGTCTTCAGTACCGCTGCAAGCACCGCCGTGGTCGACAACAGGCGCCACGGCTTCACGAGTACCAGCACCGCGCCTGTGGCCGCGGCCGCGGCCATCAGCTTGGCCGGCTCCTTGCGAGCGTAGTGCTCGAGCAGCGGGCGTGCCAGTTGGCCGACCGCGTGCGCCGGATGCCGGCGCCACCAGCGTTCCACCAGCCCGCGGCCCATCGAGAGCCACACGTTGGTTCGCCCCCGCCGCGGGTTTTGCAGCTGTCGGTTGCGGCGCGGCGCGGCGGCCGATGGGTCGTCGAACGCGTATTCCAGTTCGTCCTCGGGCTCGCGGTCGCGTTCCGCCCGGAGTTGTACGTCGTCGTTCGCGGCATCCGCATCGCCGTTCAGCTGCCGCACCAGCGCGCGGCGCGAGAGGGCCAGGCGCTGCTGCGGGGTGAGGGGGGAGCGTTCATCGCTGTTCATGGGCAGCTCCGGCGTCGCGCAAGGCCTGCAGGTCGGCACCGAGCTGCGAGCGCAGATCGTCGAAACCGTAGCTCGGAACGGACTTCGTCGCGTACCACGTACAGATGGCCGCTATCACCAGCGCCACGCCCGGCACGGCCACGAGCACCCAGTGAAAGCTGCCGTGCATCACGCCCAGCAGCACGGCTACCCCTGTCAGTCCAAGGGTCAGCGCGGCGCAGGCCGCAGCGAGCACGCCTGCGACGATGCGGGCGACGAGGCCGCGCCCCGCCTGCGCGGATTCCTGGCGCACGAGGGCGGCATAGTTGGCAAGGTGTTCAGCGACCAGTTCCGGATGCCCGAGCACCGTGGAGAAAATCGGATGAAGCATGGTGCCGGGATGGGTGGAGCGAAAAAAGTCGGCGGATCAGTAGTCGTCCCGGCTGCGGCGGCTGGCCAGCACGATGAGCGCCGTGATGGCGGCGCCGGCGGCCGCGGCCAGAAGCACCGAGCGCACCGGCTGGTCGGAGATGTAGCGGCCCGTGACGTCGGCAGCCTGTTCGAGTCGGCGCTGCGCACGTGCGCTGGTGGTGGACGCGGCGTCCAGCCCGCGCTGAACGGCCTGCTGCACGCGGGCAGCCAACTGCTCGACGGCGGGTTCGGCATCGCGTTGCAGGTCGCGGACCTTTTCGCCCGCCGCATTCACCGCGTTCTGTGCATAGGCGCGGGTCGTTTCGACCGCTTCGCGCGCGGTCTGGCGGGCGTCGTCGGCGAGTTGCGAGGGAGTCTTGGTCGTCGTGTTCATGTGAAAGTCCTTTCCGGAAAAATGAAATGCGCAAGCCTGTTGATCGTAACGACGCTACTTGCGTCGTAGCAAGCCGGCAAGGAAGCTCGCAATCGCGAGGATCGCGAAGATCACGAAAAGGATCTTGGCAATGCCGACCGCGCTGGCGGCGATGCCACCGAACCCGAACAGGGCCGCGATCAACGCGATGACCAGAAACACCACGGCGTAATGCAACATGCGGAACTCCTTCGAGGCTGCCCTCGTTGTGTTGTAAGCGGCGCATGCCGGACCCCGCAAAGGAAGTACCGGATGGCACAGGTGCAACCTTAAGTGGGGGACTGCCGCCGACCTGTCAGCGGCCGGGGGCGGGGTGCGTAGGAGATGGCCGAGTCGCCATGCGCCGATGTGTGAAGGAGTACCGCTGTCCGGCGTCTCAAACGGGTTTGACGATGGGCAGCATGGCGCTCAGCCGCGTGCCCCTGCCCGGCGTCGACGACACCGTGAGCTTGCCGCGCGCCGCCTCCACCCGATGCCGCATGCCCGCGAGGCCGTGCGTCGACGGCCGCATGCGCTGCGTGTCGAAGCCCTTGCCGTTGTCCGCCACTTCCACGATCACGTGGTTTTCATAGTTCTTCAGCACGATGGTGGCTTCGCTGGCCTCGGCGTACTTGCCGATGTTGGTGAGGCTCTCCTGCACCATGCGGTAGATGGTGAGCTGGCGCGATTCATCCATGATCACCGGCTCCAGCACCATCTCGATCTGCAGGCCCGAGCGCTCCCCGAATTCGCGCCCCAGGATCTCCAGCGATGCGACCAGCCCCAGGTTCGAGAGCGACGACGGCCGCAGGTCTTCGATGATGCGGCGCTTGAGCGCGATGCCGCTGTTGAGCAGCTCGGTCAGATGCTGCAGCCGCTGGGTGGCGTCGGGCGCGTCCGTCAGCCGCGACTTCAGCCGCGCCACGTCCAGCTTGGCGGCGGTGAGCAGCGAGCCCAGTTCGTCGTGCAGCTCGCGCGCGAGGTAGCCGCGCTCGGTTTCGCGCACATCCTGCAGATGGGTAGCCAGTTCGGCCAGCGAGGCGGTGCGTTCGAGCACTTCGTCTTCCAGCGCATTGCGCTCGCGCTGCAGGGCCTCCTGCTGGCGTTCGCCGATGGAGCGCAGCGCATGCGTCTGGCGCAGGTACAGGAAGAAGGCGATCAGCGCCGCCAGCGCCACGATGGCGGTGCCGATGCGCGCCAGCTGAAGCGAGCGCAGCACCTGCTGCTGGCTTCGCTGCAGGGTAGTGTTGCTGGCCTTCACCAGTTCGCTCGCTGTCGTGCGGATGGCGTCCATCTCCTCGCGGCCGACATCGGTCGTGATGACGAATTTCCAGGCGTCGTCCTTGCCGTCCTGGCGCAGCCGCACGCTCATGTCCATCTCGGCCACCTTGCGCAGCACGTGCTTCGACAGTTCGGCCTGCTGGGTGAGTTCGGCCGGCCTGGCGGCGTACAGCCGGCGCAGCGTGGCGAGATGGCCGTCGACCTGCTTGACCGCGTCGTCGTAGGGCTTTCGGTAGCTCGCCTCGCCGGTCAGCAGGTACCCTCGCTGGCCGGTTTCGGCATCCAGCATGTTCTGCAGGATCTGGTTGAGCGTTCCGCGCACCTGCTGCGCCTCGTCGATGTCGGCCAGGGCGCGGCTCGACTGCCGGTAGCCGGCCTCGTTGATGCCGACGAGGGCCAGTGCAGCCAGCGCCGCGAGCAGCAGGCTCACGGCCATTCGTGGAGGGGCTAACCAGTGCATGAAACTTTCAAGGTCGCTTGACGCGCAAGTTCGTGAATAATTGATAACAATCAGGGACCGGTATGTTGCGACCCGCATGCCCGCAACACAACGACGAAAGTAACAGATGATCAAAATCGGAATTGTGGACGACCACGCCATCGTGCGATCGGGCCTCCGGCAGTTCTTCTCCGAGCACGTGGACCTGCGCGTGGCGGGTGAAGCGGCCAGCGGGCGCGAAGCCATCGAACTGGTGCGCACCACGGAGCTGGACGTGCTGGTCATGGATCTTTCGATGCCTGGGCAGAGCGGAATTGACGCGCTCGCGATGATCCGCGCCAAGGCGCCCGATGTGGGCATCCTGATCCTCAGCGGCTACCCTGAAGAGCACTACGCGATGAACCTGATCCGGCAGGGCGCGAGCGGCTACCTGAACAAGGAATGCGATCCCATCGAGATCGTCAACGCCATCCGCACCATCTCGCTGGGCCGGCGGTACATCACGCCCGCCGTGGCCGAACTGCTGGCCCGCCAGCTCGACCGCAAGGACGACGCCGCGCCGCACGAGCAACTCTCGGAGCGCGAGTTCCAGGTGTTCCTGAAGCTCGCCAAGGGCGAGACCGCCGGCGACATCGCCAAGACGCTGTCGCTGTCGGTGAAGACCGTGAGCACCTACCGCACGCGCCTGATGGAGAAGATGAATCTCTCCTCCAACAGCGACCTCACGTACTACGCACTGAAGAACAAGCTGATCGATTGAGATCGGCCGCCGAGCGGGGAAGGAGCCCCATGCAGCGGCTCCTTCTTCAGCCTGTTCCGGACGAGGAATGCAGCGCCTTGGCCTGCCCGATGCAGAAGTCGACCAGCCCGTCGATTTCGTTCGACTTGTCGAACACCGCATCGACCCCGAACTCGGCGCAACGCCGCCTGATGTCGGGCGTCGCATAGTTGCTGAGAACCACCACCTTCTGCACGGGCTTGCGCGACTGGCAGGCCTGGAGCACCCCAAGGCCGCTGCCTTGCTTGAGAAAGAGATCGACGATGACGAGGTCCCACTCGCCATCGTGGCCGAGCAGCCACGCGCGGGCGCCGCTTTCGGTCTCGGCAAAGCCAACCACCGTGGTGCAGGTAAGTTCTTCCAGCGTACCAATGAGGTTTTCACGGATCGTGAGGTTGTCTTCGACCACGTAGGTCTGCAATCTGGAATGCATGCCGAACCGCGCTTCCTCTGAGGTTTGCAGGCGCATTCGCGACGCCGCCGCATGAACGCCTGCATATGGACTTTGGAACGCTGCGTGCATCCATCATGCAAGCTTCGGCGGGTGGCTCTTGTAGGCGGGTTCCGACGCGTGGAGGCGCCGGTTCTGCAACGCGCTTTCGTAGGCGGCGCCTCACGGTTTTTGCGGCCCGTTGCCGACCCGGGCGACGCGATCCATGAAGTGACAATGACCCATGGCAACGAACATCCTTCGCAACCGCCCGGTCTGGCAGAAGCTGCTCGCAGGCGTCGTGCTGCTGTTCGCGGCGTTGCTCATCGCACTCATTTTCTTTCCCTGGGACATGTTGCGAGGACCGGTCAACCGCTATGTCAGCGAGCAGACCGGGCGCAAGTTCGAGATCACGCGGCGGCTCGATGTCGGCCTTGGCTGGGGGCAAGCGACGGTCAAGCTGGACGGCATCGAGTTTGCCAATCCCTCGTGGGCGCGCGACCCGTACCTGGTCAAGGCGGACCGCGCCGAGTTCGACATCCGCGTCTGGCCGCTGATCAGGAGCAAGGTCGTCATTCCGCGGCTGTTGCTGTTTTCGCCCACGCTCGGGTTGCAGATGGAAGCCGACGGACGCCGAACCTGGGCGCTCGGCAAGGACACCTCCGACCCCGGCACGGTGCCCGACATCGGTCTCATCCAGGTCGATACCGGCGTGGTCGACTTCCTTGCCAAGCACCTGGGCGTCGACCTGCACGCCGACCTGAGCTACGACAGCAGCCGCGGCGAAATGCCGCTCGACTACCGCATCAAGGGCCGCTACAAGGGCCAACCGCTGACGGCCAGCGGACGCACCGGCAACGTGCTGCAGATCAATGCCGCGGGTGCGCCGCCGTTCCCGATGGAAATCAACGCGGCCGCCGGCCAGACCCAGCTGAAGGCCGCCGGCACCGTGGCCGAGCTGTCGGGGCTCGACGGCATCGATGCCAAGTTCGAGATCAAGGGCCAGACGCTGGGCGCGCTGTACCCGCTGCTCGGCATCGCGCTGCCGCAGACTTCGCCCTATGTCCTGAGCGGCAAGCTGGGCAAGCGCGGCAAGCTGTGGCAGGCCACCGGCCTCAACGGCAGGCTGGGGCTGTCCGACATCGCCGGCGACATGCGCTTCGACCAAGCCGGCCAGTTGCCGTACCTGGCGGGCGAGTTGCGGTCGCGCGTGATGGACATGGACGACCTCGGCCCGTTGATCGGCCTGCAACCCACGGCGCGCACTGCCAACGCCGTGGAAGGCGTTGCCCCGCCCCCGACCATCACGCAGGTCAGGCGCCCGGGCGGCAAGGTGCTCCCCGCGACCCCGCTTGACTTCGAGCGCGTGCGCGCAATGAACGCCGACGTGAAGTACACGGCCGACCGCATCCGCAACGTGCGCGACATTCCGCTCGAGCGCGGCAGCGTGCAGGTCAAGCTGGCCAACGGCGTGCTCACGCTCGATCCGCTCGACCTCGGCATGGCTGGCGGCAGGCTCGCCGGCGCGATCCGCATCGATGCCTCGAAGAACCCGGCGGACATCCGCGCCTCGCTCGACTTACGGGCGATGCAGCTGGCCCGCCTCTTTCCCAAGCTCGAAACGACGGGCAACAGCGTGGGGCGGCTGGACGGGCGCATCAACCTGTCGGGCTCCGGCAGTACCGTGGCCAACTGGCTCGGGGGCGTGTCGGGCGACGTGGCGGTCATGTCGGGGCGCGGCCAGTTCGGCAACCTGCTGCCGGTGTTCGCGACGCTGGTGGGCGGCGACATCATCAAGTTCGTGCTGCGCGGCGACCGCAACGTCGAACTGCGCTGCGCGGCGTTGGCCTTCGACGTGAACAAGGGACTGATGACGGGGCGCACGATGATGGTGGACACGACCAACGCCGTGTTCATCGCCACCGGCCAGGCCAACCTGGCAACCGAGGGGCTCGACTTCGTGATCCACCCGGAACCCAAGAGCAAGAACATCCTGTCGATCCGCACGCCGCTGGTATTGAATGGCACCTTCGGAGCGCCGAAGGGCGGCCTGCAGGCGGGGCCGCTGGCGGGACGCAGCCTGGCCGCGCTGGCGCTGGGCGCCGTCAATCCGCTGCTGGCACTGGCCGCGACCGTCGAAACCGGTCCGGGCGCGGATTCCGATTGCAAGGGCGTGCTGGCTCAGGCAAACATCCCCGCGGCTGGGGCGCCCGCCAAGGGGGCAGCCCGCGCGAAGGGCGCAAAGCAGCCTTAGACGACGCCGTGGGCGGGCTGGGCGGAGCGCTGCGCGCAGACGCTGCAGTGCGGGTCGCGCGCCACGCGCAGCGTGTCGAATGAGGTGCTGCGCCCGTCGAACATCAGCAGCCTGCCCGCCAGCGACGGGCCGATGCCGGCCAGCAGCTTCAGCGCTTCGCTGGCCTGCAGCGTGCCGATGGTCCCGACCACGGGGCCGAACACACCCAGGACGGCACAGCGCGTTTCCTCGAAGGCCGCATCGGGCGGGAACAGGCAGGCGTAGCAGGGCGAGGCGGCGTCTCGCGTGTCGTAGACGCTCAACTGCCCGTCGAAGCGGATCGCCGCACCGGCCACCAGCGGCCTGCCATGAGCCACGCAGGCGCGGTTGACGGCGTGCCGCGTGGCAAAGTTGTCGCTGCAGTCGACCACCACGTCAGCCTCGGCCACCAGGCGCGACAGCAGCGTCTCCTCGGCGCGCAGGGCGTGGGTTTCGATGGCAATGTCGGGGTTGATGTCGCGCATGGCCTGCGCGGCCGATTCGACCTTGGCGAGGCCCACCCGCGAATGGGTGTGGGCAACCTGGCGCTGAAGATTGGTGAGATCGACTTCGTCGTCGTCGACCAGCGCGATGTGGCCGACGCCTGCTGCCGCAAGGTACAGGGCAACCGGCGAGCCCAGCCCGCCGGCACCTATGACAAGAACTCGCCCGGCACTGACGCGCGCCTGCCCGTCGATGCCGAACTCCTCCAGAAGGATGTGGCGCGAGTAGCGCAGCAGATCGCTATCTTCCATGCGCCGCCCGGCTCAGTTCTCTTTCTTTTCTTCCTTGTTGTCGACGATGACCTGCGTCTTGCTCACGAGCACCGGCTGGCCCTTCAGGCGGTTGAGCGCCTGCACCAGCGGGAAGTCCTTGTCGGTGCCGAATTCGGGCACCTTGCGGTCCTGCGGCGGCTTCTTGGCTTCTTCCTCGAGGCGCTTGCGGGCTTCGTCGCGGGCCTTTTCGCGTTCCGGGTCCTTGACTTCGGGGCCCTGGCCGCTGGCCAGGTGCTTCTCGAGGTCGGCTTCGCGCATGCGCAGGGCGGCAAACGGGCTGCCTTCGGCGCTTTCGTCGATCAGCACGTTGGGCACGATGCCCTTGGCCTGGATCGAGGTGCCGCTCGGCGTGTAGTAGCGCGCCGTGGTGATCTTCAGGCCGGTGTCGGGGCCCAGCGGGCGCACCGTCTGCACCGAGCCCTTGCCGAAGGTCTGGCTGCCCATGACGGTTGCGCGCTTGTGGTCCTGCAGCGCGCCGGCCACGATTTCGCTGGCCGAGGCCGAGCCTTCGTTCACCAGCACCACCAGCGGCACGTTCTTCAGCGCGGCCGGCAGGCTGCGCAGCGGGTCGCTTCCGGAGCGGCGCTGGTAGAACTCCGGCGCCGCCTTGTAGACCGACTTGCTTTCGGCCAGCTGGCCGTCGGTGGTGACCACCGTGACGTTCTCGGGCAGGAAGGCCGACGACACCGCCACCGCCGCGTCGAGCAGGCCGCCCGGGTCGTTGCGCAGGTCGAGCACCAGGCCCTTGAGGTTCGGATCTTCCTTGTACATCTCGTCGATCTTCTTCACGAAGTCGTCGACGGTGCGTTCCTGGAACTGCGACAGGCGGATCCAGCCGTAGCCGGGCTCCATGATCTTGCCGCGGACCGATTGCGTGCGGATTTCCTCGCGCGTGATCGTGACCGGGAAGGTGCGGCTTTCGTCCTTGCGGAAGATGGTCAGCAGCACCTTGGTGTTGGCTTCGCCGCGCATGCGCTTGACCGCCTCGTTCAGCGACAGGCCGCGTACGGCGGTGTCGTCGATCTTGGTGATCAGGTCGTTGGGCTTCAGTCCGGCGCGGAAGGCCGGGGAGCCTTCGATGGGCGAGACGACCTTGATCAGGCCGTCTTCCTGCGAAATCTCGATGCCCACCCCGACGAAGCGGCCGGTGGTGCCCTCGCGGAATTCCTTGAAGGACTTCTTGTCGAAGTACTGGGAATGCGGGTCGAGGCCCGCGACCATGCCCGAAATGGCGTCGGAGATGAGCTTTTTCTCGTCGACCGGCTCGACGTAGTCGCTCTTGACCATGCCGAAGACGGCAGCGAGCTGCTGCAATTCCTCGAGCGGCAGCGGCGCAAGCGATCCGCGTGCGACGGTCTGCAACGAGACGGTGGTCAGGACGCCGGCAACGGCGCCGGCGGCGACCCAGCCGGTGATCTTCAGTTTCTGGCCCATCATGAGTGGTTGTCCTTGTCGGCGGCTGTCAAACCAATATACACAGCTTGGAAGCAAATTGCCTGCCGGGGTTCCACGTAGGGCCCGGCAGAAAAGGGTTTCTTCAGCCTTTACCTTGCGAGGCCACCGCGGCGGCGGCCTTTTCGGCGGCCGCGGCATCGCCCAGGTAGTAGTGGCGCATGGGCTTGAGGTCGTCGTCGAGCTCGTAGACCAGCGGGATGCCGTTCGGGATGTTCAGGCCGACGATGGCGTCGTCGGAGATGCCGTCGAGGTATTTCACCAGCGCCCGGATCGAGTTGCCGTGGGCCGCGACGACCAGCCGGCGCCCGGTGCGGATGGCCGGCGCCATCGATTCGTTCCAGAACGGCAGCACGCGCGCCACCGTGTCCTTCAGGCACTCGGTCAGCGGGATCTGCTCGGGCGACAGCTTGGCGTAGCGCACGTCGCTGCGCTCGCTGCGCGGGTCGTCGGCTTCCAGCGGCGGGGGCGGGGTGTTGTAGCTGCGGCGCCAGACCAGCACCTGCTCGTCGCCGTACCTCTTGGCGGTTTCGGCCTTGTTCAGGCCCTGCAGGCCGCCATAGTGGCGCTCGTTCAGGCGCCAGGAATGGACCACCGGCAGCCATGTGCGGTCGAGCTCGTCGAGCGTGTGCCACAGGGTGCGGGTGGCGCGCTTCAGGACGCTGGTGTAGGCGACGTCGAAGTCGTAACCTTCTGCCTTGAGCAGCCGGCCGGCCTGCTTGGCCTGCTCGACGCCGGTTTCCGTCAGGTCGACGTCGGTCCATCCGGTGAAGCGGTTTTCGAGATTCCAGGTCGATTCGCCGTGACGGATCAATACCAGTTTGTGCATGTGGGAGGCCTTTGGCTGCGCTTGCGAAACCTCGCATTCTAAAATCCCCGGTTTGCCATTCAAGGAACCCCCGTGAAATTGATCGAATTCGTCACCGCGAACTGGATGCTGATCCTGATCGCGCTCAGCTCCGGCGCCATGCTGGCCTGGCCGCTGGTACGGGGTGCGGGCGGCGGAACGCTCACGGCCCAGGGCGCCGTGCAGCTCATCAACCGCGAGCGCGCGGTGCTGGTCGACGTGCGCGAACCGGAAGAATTCGCCACTGGCCACATGATCGGCGCCAAGAACGTGCCTCTGAACCAGCTCGAGGAAAAGCTGACGGGCGCGGTCAAGAACAAGACCGTGCCGCTGCTGCTGGTATGCGCCACCGGCACCCGCGCCCAGCGTGCCGTGGCCATGGCCAGGAAGCTGGGCTACGAGCAGGCCCAAGCGGTGGCCGGCGGGCTCAAAGCCTGGAAAGACGCTAACCTGCCGGTTGAAAAAGCCTGAGTCTTCCCAAGGTAGAGAGCATGCAAGCCGTCAAGATGTACACCACCGCCGTCTGCCCCTACTGCATTCGTGCGAAGCAGATCCTGAAGTCCAAGGGGGTCGAGCAGATCGAGGAGATCCGCATCGACACCGACCCGCAGGCCCGCAACACCATGATGGAGATCACCCAGCGCCGCACGGTGCCGCAGATCTTCATCGGCGACACGCACGTGGGCGGCTGCGACGACCTCATGGCCCTCGACGGCCGCGGCGGCCTCGTGCCCCTGCTGCAGGGCGCGTAAATAGGCTCTCCCCCAGGCTTCACGCACTTCGTGTCGCTTCTCCAACCCCCTACCGGGGGCAACACCAGCGGCCCGGCAAAGCCGGTTCCGCGGTGTTTCACGGATGAGCCTCATCGTGGGGCGATAATCTTGAGTCCATTCATCTGCAGCCCGCTGCGGGAACCTCTCCCCGGCGGGCATTGTTTTGATCCTCGAAAGTTCAGTCATGGCCGACCAGCAAGCCCAAGATCCCGTGTTCCAGATCCAGCGCGTCTACCTCAAGGACCTGTCGCTCGAGCAACCCAATTCGCCCGCGATCCTGCTGGAACAGGAACAGCCCACGGTCGACATCCAGCTCGGCGTGGATGCCCAGCCCGTGACCGACGGCATCTTTGAGATCACCGTCTCGGCCACCGTGCAGACCAAGATCGGCGACAAGACCGTGTTCCTGGTCGAGGCCAAGCAGGCCGGCATCTTCGAGATCCGCAACCTGCCGGAAGACCAGATGGGCGCGATCCTGGGCATCGCCTGCCCGCAGATCGTCTACCCGTACCTGCGCGGCAACGTTGCCGACGTGATCCAGCGCGGCGGCTTCCCGCCCGTGCACCTCGCCGAGATCAACTTCCAGGCGATGTACGAACAGCAGCAGGCGCAGGCCGCCGGCCAAGCCGCGCCGACCCTCGCGCAGTAAACCGGCACAGACGCCGCCAACGCCGATGAAGATCTGCGTTCATGGCGCCGGTGCCTGGGGCACGGCAGTCGCCGTCAACGCGGCGGCCCGCCATGAGGTCACGCTCTGGGCGCGCGATGCCGCCCAGGCCGACGCCATGTCGGCCGCGCGCGAAAACACCCGCTACCTGCCCGGGCTGGCTTTGCCGGCCTCGCTCGCCGTACGCGCGGGCGACATCGCCCAGGCGCAGGCCGGCGCTGACCTCGTCATCGTGGCCACGCCCATGGCGGCCCTGCGCGAACAGCTCGTCGCGTTGCGCGGCACCACCGCCGCGGTGGCGTGGCTGTGCAAGGGCGTCGAGCCCGCGCTCGACAGCTCTCCCGAATCCTTTGGCCTGCTGGCCCACGAAATATGGGCGCAGGTTGCTCCTGATTTGAGAGCGGGCGTGCTCAGCGGCCCCAGCTTCGCGCAGGAGGTTGCCGAAGGTCGGCCGACCGCGCTGGTGGCCGCCAGCCCGCATGCCGCCGTGCGCGACACGCTGGTCGACGCCTTCCACGGACCCGCGCTGCGCGTCTACGCCAACGAGGACATCGTGGGGGTGGAAGTGGGCGGCGCGGTCAAGAACGTGCTGGCCATCGCCACCGGGCTGTGCGACGGCCTCGCGCTGGGGCTCAACGCCCGGGCGGCACTCATCACCCGCGGCCTCGCCGAAATGACTCGCTTCGGCCTCGCGCTGGGCGCCCGCGCCGAGACCTTCATGGGCCTTTCGGGCCTGGGTGACCTCGTGCTGACCTCCACCGGCGACCTGTCGCGCAACCGCAAGGTCGGCCTGTTGTTGGCCCAGGGCCGAACGCTGGCGCAGGCCGTCGATTCGCTGGGCCATGTGGCCGAAGGCGTGTATTGCGCCCGCACCGTGGTACAGCGCGCGCGCGGCCTTGGTGTCGAGATGCCCATCGCCGAGGGCGTGGTCGCCCTGCTCGACGGCCGCGTGAGCCCGAAGGACGCCGTTGCCGCCCTGACGGGCCGCGACCCGGTGCCGGAATCGGTCCAGCCCGGCGCTGCGGCTTCCCCTCGTCAATCCTCCTGAAGAAAAAACGCAGAGACAAAGAGCCATGAGCCTTCGCTTCGATTTTTCAGCGTCGGCCGTGGCCGCGCTGGCCCTGTCCGATGCCACCCGCGCATTGCAGGAAGACGTTGCCGACGGCGACCTCACCGCGTCGCTGGTCGATCCCGTCCGCACCGCCCGCGCCCGCGTGCTGGCGCGCGAATCCGCCGTCGTGTGCGGCGCGCCCTGGGTCGAGGCCACGCTGCGGCAGCTCGACCCCGGCGTGCGCATCCACTGGCTCTGCGCCGAAGGCGAGCGTTGCGCGGCCGACCAGACCGTGCTCGAGATCGAAGGCGCTGCCCGTGCGCTGCTGACGGCCGAGCGCACCGCGCTCAATTTCCTGCAATTGCTGAGCGCGGTCGCCACCAAGACCGCCCTGTATGCCGAGGCCGTGCGCGGCACTCGCGCCCGCATCGTCGACACGCGCAAGACCATTCCGGGCCTGCGCCTCGCCCAGAAATATGCCGTGCGCACGGGCGGTGGGCTGAATCACCGCATCGGCCTGTACGACGCGGTACTCATCAAGGAAAACCACATCGCCGCAGCTGGCGGCGTGGCGGCCGCCCTGCGCGCCGTGGCGCCGGTGGCTGCACAGGCCGCCTTCGTCGAAGTCGAGGTCGAAACGCTGGCCCAGCTGCACGAGGCGCTGGACGCCGGCGCGCGCATGGTGCTGCTCGACAACATGGATTTGTCCACGCTGCGCGAGGCCGTGCGCGTCAACGACGAAGCCGGCGAAGGCCGCAAGGCCGTGCTGGAAATCTCCGGCGGCGTCACGCTGGACGGCCTGCGCGCCCTGGCCGAAACCGGTGTCGACCGGATCTCGGTCGGCGCGTTGACCAAGGATGTCAAAGCCATCGACTATTCGATGCGTTTCCAGGAAGGCTGATCCGCCCATGTCGTCTCCGGTCATCGACGTCGACTACGAACAGCCCGCGCCGCAAGGCTCGGCCTGCGACACGCGCCACGCCTGGGCCCGCGTGCCGCCCGAACCTTCAGCCCACGAGCGCATCGCGCTGAAGGAGCGCATCCGCCGCCTGCTGCGCGAACGCAACGCGGTGATGGTGTCGCACTTCTACGTGCACCCCGACCTGCAGGACCTGGCCGAGGAAACCGGCGGCATCGTGAGCGATTCGCTCGAGATGGCGCGCTTCGGCCGCGACCACGCCGCGCAGACGCTGGTGGTGTCGGGCGTGCGCTTCATGGGCGAGACCTCGAAGATCCTGTCGCCCGAAAAGCGCGTGCTGATGCCTGATCTGGACGCGAACTGCTCGCTCGACCTGGGCTGCCCGGTCGAGCAGTTCGGTGCCTTCTGCGACCAGCACCCCGACCGCACCGTGGTCGTCTACGCCAACACCAGCGCCGCCGTGAAGGCGCGCGCCGACTGGCTCGTCACGTCGAGCTGCGCGCTCGACGTGGTGAGTGCCCTGCACGCGGCGGGGCAGAAGATCCTCTGGGGGCCCGACCGCCACCTGGGCGACTACATCCAGCGCCAGACCGGCGCGGACATGGTCAGCTGGAACGGCGCCTGCATCGTGCATGACGAGTTCAAGGCGCTGGAGCTCGAACTGCTCATGAAGGAGCACCCGAAGGCGAAGGTGCTGGTGCACCCGGAATCGCCCTCGGACGTGATCGCGCTGGCGGATGCGGTGGGTTCCACCTCGGCCATCCTGAACGCGGCGCAGCGCATGGACGCCGCCGAATTCATCGTCGCCACCGACACCGGCATGCTGCACAAGCTGCGCACGCTGAACCCCGGCAAGACCTTCATCGAGGCGCCAACCGCCGGCAACGGCGGCACTTGCAAGAGTTGCGCGCATTGCCCTTGGATGGCGATGAACGGGTTGGTGGAGCTGGCGAATGCGCTGGAGACGGGTGCGGGCGAGATCCACGTCGATCCGGCGCTGGGGCTGCGAGCGCGTGTGCCGATCGACCGGATGCTGGCGTTTACTGCCGGGCTGAAGAACGGCCAGGCCCCGGGCAGCTTGGTTGCCGGCATCGGCGCGGCTTGACCCCGTCTTGCTCCTTCCCCCTCTGGGGGAAGGTCGGGATGGGGGCAGGCAGAGCGCTCGATGGTGACGCCGCTTGCCCCCACCCCGGCCCTCCCCCAGCGGGGGAGGGAGAAAAACCTAGAAATCCACGGTGCAGGAGTCGCCCAGCGCCTCCCGCCACACCTTCACGCGCGCCAGCGACGGCCGCAGGTCCGGCAGCGCATCCGCGATGAACACGCACAGGTTCTCCAGCGTCGGCGGATGCAGCCCCGGCACGTCGTCCAGCAGGTGATGGTCCAACTGCTCGCGCACGTCTTCCAGCCGACGGCGCAGCAACCCCAGGTCGATCACCATCCCCGTCACGGGATCGCGTTCGCCCGCAAGCCAGACCTCCGCGTGGTACGTGTGGCCGTGGATACGGCGGCTGCCTTCGATTTCGATCTCGCGCTTCAGCGTGTGGGCGGCGTCGAAGAAAAAGCGTTGGCTGATGGTGAAGCGCATCGTCAAAAAGGAAACTCAAAAATAAGGGCCGTCACTCAGCGGATGCCAGTGATCTTGTGCGTCTGGACGCTGAGCCGCCACACGGGTTGCTTCATGCATTCGGCAATGCAAAGCTCGGTGTTCGCGACCCGGTCGGGGCCGTCCATGGGTTGCAGGAAGCGGTGCGTGAACTCGCCGGTGCGCGCCATCGTGTCGAGGTCGAACTCGGTCTGCGGCCACACCAGTTTCAGTTCCTGGCCGCGCTGCTGCACCCACGGCGCACCGGCTTTGGGGCTGATGCACAGCCAGTCGATGCCCTCGGGCGCCTCGACGGTGCCGTTGCTCTCGACCGCAATGCGGAAGCGCCGCGCGTGCAACGCATCGACCAGCGCCGTGTCGACCTGCAGCAGCGGCTCGCCGCCGGTCAGCACCACGAGGCGATGCTCGGCGTCGTTCGCCGGCCATTGCGCGGCGATGGTGTCGGCGAGCTGATCGGCGTTCTTGAACTTGCCGCCCAGCGTGCCGTCGGTGCCCACGAAGTCGGTGTCGCAGAAACGGCAGACGGCCGAGGCTCGATCTTCCTCGCGGCCGGTCCAGAGATTGCAGCCCGCAAAGCGGCAGAACACGGCCGGCATGCCGGCCTGGCCCCCTTCGCCCTGCAGGGTGTAGAAGATTTCCTTGACGCTGTAAGTCATAAGGCGGAGGGTGCTTCGATTTCCAGGTTGTCGATCAGCCGCGTGGTGCCCAGGCGCGCAGCGGCCAGCGCAACGAGCGGTTCGCCGACGGCCGGTGCCTGCAGGTCTGAGCAGCGCCGCAGCACCAGATAGTCCGGCTGCCAGCCGCGCTGCATGAGCGTTTGCATGGCCCGCGCTTCGATCGCGGCCAGGTCGCGATCGCCCGAGCGCACCGCCTCGGCCATGGCCTTCAGCGCCTTCGACAGCTGCACTGCCTCCGCGCGCTCGCTCTCGCTGAGGTAGCCATTGCGCGACGACAGTGCGAGCCCGTCATCAGCACGGAAGGTCTCGCCGCCCACGATCTCGATGGGCAGCGCGAACTGCCGCACCATGTGGCGGATCATCATCAGCTGCTGGTAGTCCTTCTTGCCGAACACGGCCACGCGCGGCTGTACGCACTGAAAGAGCTTCATCACCACGGTGCACACGCCGATGAAGAAGCCGGGGCGAAAGTGCCCTTCGAGGATGTCGGCCAGGGCAGGGTCGGGGTGCACCTTGCAGGTCTGTGGTTCGGGGTAGAGCGCCTTTTCGTCGGGCGCGAACAGCACGTCGCAGCCGGCGGCGCGCAGCTTCTCGCAGTCGCTCTCCCAGGTGCGCGGGTAGGTGTCGAAGTCTTCGTGCGGCAGGAACTGCAGGCGGTTCACGAAGATGCTCGCCACCGTCACGTCGCCCAGCGGTTTCGCCTGCTTCACCAAGGCCAGGTGGCCGTCGTGCAGGTTGCCCATGGTGGGAACGAAGGCGGGGCGCTTGAAGGCGGCGAGGTGGTCGCGCAGTTCGGCGACGGTGTGTGCGATGTACATGAGCGGTTCCTTACCAGGCGTGGAGTCGGTCGTCGGGGAAGCTGCCGTCCTTGACGGCCTGCACATAGGCCTTGAGCGCGGGCAGCACGCCCGGCGCATCGGCCATGAAGTTGCGCACGAACTTCGGCATCTTGCCGAGGTTGATGCCCAGCATGTCGTGCAGCACCAGCACCTGGCCGGCGGTGGCCTTGCCGGCGCCGATGCCGATGGTGGCGCAGTGCTTCAGTTCGGCCGTGAGCTCGGCGGCCAGCGCGGCGGGCACCATCTCCAGCACCAGCATGGCGGCGCCCGCGTCCTGCAGCGCATGGGCCTGCTGCTTCAGCAGTGCGCCGGCGGCGTCGCCCTTGCCCTGCACGCGGTAGCCGCCCAGTGCATGCACGGTCTGCGGCGTCAGGCCGAGGTGCGCGCACACCGGGATGCCGCGCTCGACCAGGAAGCGCACGGTCTCGGTCGTCCAGCCGCCGCCTTCGAGCTTGACCATGTGCGCGCCGGCCTGCATCAGCACCGTGGCGCTGCGCAGTGCCTGCTCGCGCGACTCCTGGTAGCTGCCGAAGGGCAGGTCGGCAATCAGCCAGGTCGTGCCCTGCACGCGGTGCAGGCCGCGCGAGACGCTGTCGGTGTGATAGCGCATGGTGTCCAGGCTCACGCCCACCGTGCTGTTCAGGCCCTGGCAGACCATGCCGAGCGAATCGCCGACCAGCAGGCAGTCGATGCCCGCTGCATCGGCCATGGCCGCGAAGGTGGCGTCGTAGGCCGTGAGCATCGCGATCTTCTCGCCGCGCGCGTGCATGTCGGCCAGGCGCGGCAGGCTCACGGGCTTGCGCGAGGCGAGCGGGGAGGCCGGTGGCAGCGTGCCGTAAGGCGAGGACGGTGGTGCCTCGGGTGCGGGGGGTGTGGTGTTCGACATGGTTGGGTTTCTCCCTGCGGGCGTCGGTGGCCGGGCATCCTTGAGTGAAGAAGACAACGAAGCGGTGGGTCGGTCAGTCGGCCGGCGGCACCAGCACCGTGGGCGCGGTGGGCTCGGCGAGCGAAGGATAGTCGCGGCTGAAATGCAGGCCACGGCTCTCGTGCCGGGCCTGCGCGGAACGCACGATCAGCTCGGCCACCTGCACCAGGTTGCGCAGTTCGAGCAGGTCGCGCGTGACGTGGAAGTTCGCGTAGAACTCCTGGATCTCGGCCTGCAGCAGCGCGATGCGGTGGCTCGCGCGCTCCAGGCGCTTGTTGGTGCGCACGATGCCGACGTAGTCCCACATGAAGCGGCGCAGCTCGTCCCAGTTGTGCGAGATGACCACGGCTTCGTCGGCATCGGTGACGCGGCTCTCGTCCCACGCGGGCAGCTCGGTGCGTTCGCGCACCGGAGTCGCGGCAATGGCGCCGGCCGCCGCGCGCGCGAACACCATGCACTCGACCAGCGAGTTGCTCGCGAGGCGGTTGGCGCCGTGCAGGCCGGTGCAGGCGGTCTCGCCGATGGCGTAGAGGCCCGGGATGTCGGTGCGCCCGCTCAGGTCGCTGAGCACGCCGCCGCAGGTGTAGTGCGCGGCCGGCACCACGGGGATGGGCTCGCGCGTGATGTCGATGCCCAGCTCCAGGCAGCGCGCCAGGATGTTGGGGAAGTGTTCCTTGAGGAAGGCGGCCGGCTGGTGCGAGATGTCGAGGTAAACGCAGTCCAGGCCGTGCTTCTTCATCTCGAAGTCGATGGCGCGGGCCACCACGTCGCGCGGCGCGAGTTCGGCGCGCTCGTCGTGCTTCGGCATGAAGCGCGTGCCATCGGGCAGCTTGAGCAGCCCGCCTTCGCCGCGCACCGCCTCGCTGATCAGGAAGGACTTGGCGTGCGGGTGGTACAGGCAGGTCGGGTGGAACTGGATGAACTCCATGTTCGACACCCGGCAGCCCGCGCGCCACGCGGCGGCAATGCCGTCGCCGGTGGCGGTGTCGGGGTTGGTGGTGTACAGGTACACCTTGCCCGCGCCGCCCGTCGCCAGGATGGTGTGCGGCGCGCGGAAGGCCAGCACCTCGTCGGTCTTGTCGTCCAGCGCGTACAGCCCCTGGCACGACGGATCGTCCAGACCGAGCTTGGTGCCGGTGACGAGGTCGACCAGCGTGTGGTGCTCGAACAGCGTGATGTTGGGCGTGCGGCGCACGCGCTCGATCAGCACCTGCTGCACGGCCGCGCCGGTGGCGTCGGTCACGTGCACGATGCGGCGCTGGCTGTGGCCGCCTTCGCGCGTCAGGTGCAGGTCGCCGCCTTCTTCCGAGAACGGCACGCCGAGTTCGCGCAGCCAGCCGATGGCCTCGGGCGCATGCTCGACGACGAAGCGCGTGGCTCCGGGGTCGCACAGGCCGGCGCCGGCCACCAGCGTGTCTTCCACGTGCGCGTCGAAGCTGTCGCCAGCCGCCAGCACCGCCGCGATGCCGCCCTGCGCCCAGGCACTGGAGCCATCGTTCAGCGCGCGCTTGGTCAGCACGGCCACGCGGTGCGTGGGGGCCAGGTGCAGCGCGGCAGAAAGACCGGCGAGGCCGCTGCCGACAATGAGGACATCGAAGTCGCGAACGGCGGAAGTCACAGGCGTGGGAATTGGTTGGGTCAGGCCGGCGAGTAGGCCAGCCGGACGTAGATGGGAGCGAAGGCCTCGGCCTGCGTGATGTCGATCAGCGTCTCCTTCGCGAGCTCGAGCATCGCGATGAAGGTGACGATCAGCACCGGCGTGCCGCGCGACACGTCGAACAGCTTCTCGAACTCCACGAAGCGCTGTCCCTGCAGGTGGCGCAGCACGATGCTCATGTGCTCGCGCACGTTGAGCTCCTCGCGCGAGATCTTGTGGTGCTGCACGAGCTTGGCGCGCTTCATGATGTCGGCCCACGCGTCACGCAGCTCGACCACGTCCACGTCGGGGAAGCGCGGCTTCAGCGACTGCTCGATGTAGACCTGCGCCTTCCAGAAGTCGCGGCCGTAGGTCGGCATCGCGCTGATGGCGGCGGCCTGCAGCTTGGTCTGTTCGTACTCGAGCAGGCGGCGCACGAGTTCGGCGCGCGGGTCTTCGGCCTCCTCGCCGTCGGCCACCTTCTTGGGCGGCAGCAGCATGCGCGACTTGATCTCGATCAGCATCGCGGCCATCAGCAGGTACTCGGCCGCGAGTTCGAGGTTCGTCTGGCGAATCTCGTCGACGTAGCTCAGGTACTGGCGCGTGAGCCCCGCCATCGGGATGTCGAGGATGTTGAAGTTCTGCTTGCGGATCAGGTAGAGCAGCAAGTCCAGCGGGCCTTCGAAGGCCTCCAGGAACACCTGCAGCGCCTCGGGCGGGATGTACAGGTCCTTCGGCATCGCGAACAGCGGCTCGCCATAGAGCCTCGCGAGCGCGACCTGGTCGACCACGTCGGGCATGGCGACCACCAGCGTACCGTTGTCCTCGTCTTCGCTCATCGGTCGATCACTATTGTTTTAATAGCGACCAACGCAATGCGGACGGACATTTGCTGCCAATTTGGCATCAAGAAGATTACTTGGATTGCGTCTGGTAGACGTAGGGTTGCATCGGGATGCGGGCTTCGCTGTACTCCTCGAGCAGGCTGCGGTCGAGGTGCTTGTCCCAGAGCAGGGCGCGGCCGGCGCGCTGTTCGGCCTCCAGCGTCGGCTTCTTTTCCTTCATCTCCTCGATGAAGTTCGTGATCTCGGAGGTGTAGTGGGGGCGGCGGAAGATGGACATAGACTGGACCTTTATGGCGCGAATTTTACCGGGGACGGCATGAAGCAACGGCAAGGGTGGCGGATCGGCATGGCAACAGCGTTTCTCGCGGCGGTGATCGGGCTCGCGGCATGCGACCCGAAGAACATCAGCGAACTCGAAGAGGGCGTCTCCACCGAGGCCGACGTGCGCGCCCGGTTCGGTGAGCCCGAGAACATCTGGGACGTGCCGAACGGCCGTGTCCTCGAGTACAACCGCCAGCCGCAGGGCCAGAAGAACTACATGATCACCATCGGTGCCGACGGCAAGATGAGCGCGCTGCGCCAGGTGCTCACGCCACAGAACTTCGCCAAGGTGCAGCCCGGGATGATGATGGAAGACCTGCGCAAGCTGCTCGGCAAGCCCGCCAAGGTCACGCCCTATGCGCTCAAGCGCGAGACCGAATGGGAATGGCGCTGGGTGCAGCCGCCCAGCTCGGCCATGGTCTTCACTGCCACGCTGAACGACGACCAGCGCGTGGTGCGCAGCGGCTCCTCGCCCGACCGCGGCACCGAGGCGCCGTAGCGTTCAGGCGCCGTGGCCCGCGCCGGGCCGGCCGGTCGTCAGTTCCTCGGCGAAACCCGAGCGCTCCAGCACCTCGAGCGGCTGCGGCTGCAGCGATTCGATGCGCAACTGCCCGTCGCGCGCCAGCACCGCACGGTGCAGCTGCCGCAGCGCATCGACGCCCGTGGCATCGATGTAGATCAGGTGCGTGGCGTCCAGCACCAGCGTCATGCCGCGCGGCGCGCGCTCGGCGGCGTTCACTGCCTCGTCGAGCTTCGCGGCTGCACCGAAGAACATCGCGCCGTAGAGGCGGTAGGTGATCACCGGCGGCTGCAGCGTCACCAGCTCGACGCCGAACAGCCCGCTCATGCGCCGGATGAAGAGCGCGCAGGCCAGCACGATGCCTGCCTGCACCGCCACCGTCAGGTCGAACACCACGGTGAGGAAGAAGGTGCCGAGCATCAGCAGCCGGTAGTGCCGGCTGAAATGCCGCAGCTGGGTGGGCGTGAACTCGCGCCATTCGCCCATGTTCAGTCCCACGAACACCAGGATGCCCGCCAGCACCGCGAGCGGCACGTGGCGCGCCAGCGGCGCGGCCAGCAGCACCACGACGAGCAGCGTGAGCGCATGCACGATGCCCGCGATCGGCGAGGTGCCGCCCGAGCGGATGTTCGTCACGGTGCGCGCGATGGTGCCGGTGGCCGGCATGCCGCCGAAGAAGGGCGTGACGACGTTCGCGATGCCCTGCGCCATCAGCTCCTGGTTGGGGTCGTGGCGCGGCTGGCCGCTGAGCTGGTCCGACACGCGCGCGCACAGCAGCGACTCGATGGCGCCGAGCAGCGCGATGGTGAGCGTGGGCGTCACGAGCTGCTTCACCGTTTCCCACGAGAAGTCGGGCAGCGCGAAGCCCGGCACGCCTTCGGGAATGCCGCCGAAGCGCGTGCCGATGGTTTCCACCGGCAGCGCGAAGCCCCATGACACCAGCGTCAGCGTGACCAGCGCCACGATGGGGCCTGGCATGCGTGCACCCACCTGCACGGCGCGCGTGCGCGCCACCCGGCCCGCGACGCGCAGCACCGCGGTGCCCACCTTCGAGTCGCCGCTCAGCAGCAGCGGCCACAGCGCCAGCCCGGCCACGCAGGCGATGCCGAGCGCGAAGGCATAGGGGTTGAAGGTGTCGATCTGCAGCGCCATCGCGTGCAGCTGCGAGAACACGTCGGCCGGCATCTTCGCCACCGTCAGCCCGAGCAGGTCCTTCAGCTGCGACAGCAGGATCAGCACCGCGATCCCGTTGGTGAAGCCCACCACGATCGACAGCGGCACGAAGCGCACCAGCCGCCCGAGCCCGAACAGCCCCGCCATGAACAACAGCACGCCTGCGCAGGCGGTCGAGATCAGCAGGTTCGCCACGCCGTAGCGCTCGACGATGCCGTAGACGATCACGATGAACGCGCCCGCCGGCCCGCCGATCTGCACCGCCGAGCCGCCCAGCAGCGAGATCAGGAAGCCCGCGATGATCGCCGTCCAGATGCCCGCCTCGGGCTTGAGCCCCGAGGCGATAGCGAAGGCCATGGCCAGAGGCAGCGCCACGATGCCGACCGTGGCGCCCGCGCCCAGGTCCTTGAAGAAGCGCTCGCGGTTGTACCCCGTGAGCGAGTCCATCAGGCGTGGGCGGAAACGGGTGAGGTTCAGCGGGGATTGCATGGGATGCCCATTGTGGACTGCCGTCCTCGTGCGAACTTTCGATCAACTTATCCGATGCGAAAGATGTAGATACATTTTTGACATTCATTGACATTTCGTCGCCGACATTACCGAGGCCCTCGATGCACATCCTGCTTGTCGCAAGCGCGTTCAACAGCCTGACGCAACGGGTTCTTGCCGAACTCCAGGATCGTGGCCATACCGTGGGGGTGGAGCTGGCCCTCGGCAACGACGATGCCTTGCGCGAAGCCGTGCAGGCGCATTCGCCGCAGCTCATCGTGGCGCCGATGCTGACCACCGCGATCCCCGAGGATGTCTGGACCGGCCACACCTGCCTGATCGTGCATCCCGGGCCGCCGGGCGACCGGGGGCCCTCGTCGCTCGACTGGTCGCTGCAGGACGGCGCGCAAAGCTGGGGTGTCACCGTGCTCGAAGCCGTGGCCGAGATGGACGCGGGCGATGTCTGGGCCTGGTCGCCGCTGAAGGTGCCGCCGCTGGCCGGCAAGAGCGACCTCTACCGTGGCGAGGTCGCCGATGCCGCGCTCGACGCGGTGCTGCTCGCGGTGGAGCGCTTTGCCTCCGGCAAGTACAAGCCGCAGAAGCAGAAGGCGGCCGTCCTGGTCGCCGGCTGGCGGCCCTTCATGAAGCAGGCGCAGCGCCGCATCGACTGGGCGGCCGATCCGACCGATGCGGTGCTGCGCCAGCTGCGCGCGGCCGATTCGCAGCCCGGCGTGCTCGACGAACTGCTGGGCGTGCAGTGGTATCTGCACGGCGGCCATCCCGAGGACGAACTGCGCGGCAGGCCCGGCGAGCTGATCGCCACCCGCGCCGGCGCCATCTGCCGCGCCACCGTCGACGGCGCCGTGTGGATCGCGCAACTGCGGCCCTGGCGCGAGCCCGGCTCGCGGTTGCCCAGCTTCAAGCTGCCGGCCGTGCAGGCGCTCGGAGACCTGCTGCCTGCGGACGTGCCCGAGGTGCCGGCGCCGCTGCAATTGCCGGCCGCGCGCCGCACCTGGTCCGACATCCGCTACAGCGAGCACGGTACGGTCGGCGTGCTGAACTTCTCGTTTGCCGGTGGCGCGATGAGCACCGTGCATTGCCGGCGGCTGCTGGAGGCCTACCGCTTCGCGCAGACCCGGCCGACCTCGGTGCTGGTGCTGGGTGGCCTGCGCGACTTCTTCTCCAACGGCATCCACCTCAACGTGATCGAGGCGGCCGACGACCCTGCCGAAGAGTCGTGGGCCAACATCCACGCGATGAACGACCTGGTCGAAGCGGTGCTGACCACCACCGACAGGCTCACCGTGTCCGCGCTCGGCGGCAATGCGGCGGCCGGCGGCGTGATGCTCGCGCTGGCAGCCGACGAGGTGTGGTGCCGCGACGGCGCCGTGCTCAACCCGCACTACAAGCTGATGGGCCTTCACGGCTCCGAATACTGGACCTACATCCTGCCGCGCCGCGTGGGCGAGAGCGAGGCGCAGCGGCTCACGCAGTCGGCGCTGCCGGTGAGCGCGAAGCGCGCGGTCGAACTCGGCATGGCGCAGCGCGTGCTGCAGGCCGCGCCGCAGGAGCTGGGCGACGAGGTGGCCCGCCTGGCCGCGCAGCTGGCCGCCTCGCCGGATCTGGCCGAACGCATCGCGCAGAAGAAAGCGGTTCGCGCGCAGGACGAGTCGGTGAAGCCGCTGCAGAAGTACCGCGACGAAGAACTGACGCACATGCGCCGCAATTTCTTCGACGCCCGCGAGCCGCATGCGGGGCTGAGGTCCGCCTTCGTGCGCAAGGAGAAGGCGCCGCACACGCCGCCGCACCTGGCCCGGCTGGGCCTGGCGGACTGACCGAGTTCCCGCCTACTCGCTGTCGGGAATCACCGCATCGGCCGCCGCGCCCACGGCCTTGCCGGTGATGCGCGCGGTGCCGATGGCCGCGTCGGCTGCGAGGCCCACCGCGCCGGCGCCCACGCTCACTGCGGTGCTCGCCACCGACACCACGGCGCAGCCGCTCAACAGGGCGGAAAGCGGGAGAAGCAGAAGGGCGCGATGCAGCAGCGTGGCCATGGCGATGTCCTTTGCGATCAGCGAACCCGCATGCCCGGCGTTGCGCCAGGCCACGGTTCCAGCACGTGGATGCCCGGATGGGCCTTCTCGTCGCCGTGGCTGGCGGCCAGCACCATGCCTTCGCTGATGCCGAACTTCATCTTGCGCGGCGCCAGGTTGGCGACCAGCACCGTGAGCTTGCCCACGAGCTGCTCCGGCTGGTAGGCAGAAGCAATGCCGCTGAACACGTTGCGCGTCTTGCCTTCGCCGGCGTCGAGCGTCAGGCGCAGCAGCTTGGTCGAGCCCTCGACCTTCTCGCAGGCCACGATCTTCGCGATGCGCAGGTCGATCTTCGCGAAGTCGTCGATGGTGATGGTGGGCGCGATGGCTTCACCGCCTGGCAGTGCGCCTTCCGAGGAGGCGGCAGCGGCCGGTGCGGGTTCGGGCGCGTCGAACAGCTTGTCGACCACCTTGGCGTCGGCGCGCTGCATCAGGTGCTTGTACTCGCCGATGGCGTGGCCCGCCGGCAGCGACTGCGCGGCGTCCGTCCAGGCCAGCGGCGAGATCTTCAGGAAGGCTTCGACGTTCACGGCCAGCGCCGGCAGCACCGGCTTCAGGTAGAGCGTGAGCAGGCGGAAAGCCTCGATGCAGACCGTGCACACGTCGTGCAGCCGTGCCTCGGCGCCTTCTTTCTTGGCCAGCTCCCAGGGCTTGTTCTGGTCGACGTATTCGTTGACCTTGTCGGCCAGCGCCATCACCTCGCGCAGCGCGCGGGCGTAGTCGCGGCCGTCGTACAGCGAATGCAGTTGCGAAGCTGCGTCGCGCAGCGCGAACAGCAGCGCGTCGCCGTCGGCCGACACCTCGCCCAGCTGGCCGCCGAAGCGCTTGCCGATGAAGCCCGCCGCGCGGCTCGCGATGTTGATGTACTTGCCCACGAGGTCGCTGTTGACGCGCGCGACGAAATCCTCGGGGTTGAAGTCGATGTCCTCGTTGCGGCCATTGAGCTTGGCCGCGATGTAGTAGCGCAGCCATTCGGGGTCCAGGCCGATCGACAGGTACTTCAGCGGGTCGATGCCGGTGCCGCGGCTCTTGCTCATCTTCTCGCCGCTCACCGTCAGGTGGCCGTGCACGTACACCGCGTCGGGCGCCTTGCGGCCGCTGAAATGCAGCATCGCGGGCCAGAACAGCGTGTGGAAGGTGATGATGTCCTTGCCGATGAAGTGCACCTGCTCCAGCTCGGGGTCGGCCATGTACTCGGTGTACGAGATGCCGTCGCCGCCGAGCTCGATGCAGCGCTTGTCGAGCAGGTTCTTCAGCGAAGCCAGGTAGCCCACGGGCGCGTCCAGCCACACGTAGAAGTACTTGCCCGGTGCATCGGGGATCTCGATGCCGAAGTAGGGCGCGTCGCGGCTGATGTCCCAGTCGCCGAGGCCGCCCTTGCCTTCGTCGTCCTTGTAGAGCCACTCGCGGATCTTGTTCTGCACTTCGCTCTGCACGTGGCCGGCAGCGGCAGTCCATTCCTTCAGGTAGGCCTCGCAGCGCGGGTCCGACAGCTTGAAGAAGAAGTGGTCGGAGCTGCGCAGCTCGGGCTTGGCGCCCGACAGTGCCGAGTAGGGGTTGATCAGCTCGGTGGGCGCGTACACGGCGCCGCACACCTCGCAGTTGTCGCCGTACTGATCCTTCGAATGGCAGTTGGGGCACTCGCCCTTGATGAAGCGGTCGGCGAGGAACATGCCCTTTTCGGGGTCGTAGAACTGCTCCACGCTCTTGGTCTCGATGAGGCCGTTGGCGCGCAGGTCGCGGTAGATGTCCTGCGCGAGCTGGTGGTTCTCGGGTGCGTCGGTCGAGTGCCAGTTGTCGAACGAGATGAAGTAGCCGTCGAGGTAGGGCTTGCGGCCCGCGGCGATCTCGGCCACGAAGGCCTGCGGCGTCACGCCGGCCTTGTCGGCCGCGATGGTGATGGCCGCGCCGTGCGCGTCGTCGGCGCAGACGAAGTTGACCTCGGCGCCGTTCATTCGCTGGTTCCGCACCCAGATGTCGGCCTGGATGTACTCCATCATGTGGCCGATGTGGAACTTGCCGTTGGCGTACGGCAGGGCGGTGGTGACGAAGAGCTTGCGCGGGGCGGACATCGGGGAGGGCGCTTTCGGGAGTGGCTGACGGGAGAACCGCGCATTTTAGGTGGCGGCGTCGACCGGCGTGTTTGACGGCACTTTCGCGTACCACAAACACCTCAAGCAAAAACCGTCTTGAGCACCGGGCCACTCGGCACTGTCTCGTGCGCGACGTATGCTCCAGCCCCCGATACACAACGCGAGACGCAGCCGATGACCACTTCCATTCCCGCAACCCTCATCCCCGGCGACGGCATCGGCCCCGAAATCGTCGACGCCACGCTGGCCGCGCTCGATGCGCTGAAGGCGCCCTTCGCCTGGGACACCCAGATCGCCGGCCTGGGCGGCGTCAAGGCTTCGGGCGATCCGCTGCCGCAAGCCACGCTGGACAGCATCCGCAAGACCCGACTGGCCCTGAAGGGCCCGCTGGAGACGCCTTCGGGCGGCGGCTACCGCTCGTCGAACGTGCGGCTGCGCGAGGAGTTCCAGCTGTACGCCAACCTGCGCCCGGCGCGCACCATCATTCCCGGAGGCCGCTTCGACAAGATCGACCTCGTGGTCGTGCGCGAGAACCTCGAAGGCCTCTACATCGGCCACGAGCATTACGTGCCCATCGACGGCGACCCGCACGCCGTGGCCATGGCCACCGGCATCAACACCCGCCAGGGCAGCCGCCGCCTGCTGGAGTACGCCTTCGACACCGCCGTGGCAACGGGCCGCAAGAAGGTCACGATCGTGCACAAGGCCAACATCATGAAGGCGCTCACGGGCATCTTCCTGGAGACTGGCCTCGACCTCTACGAGAAGAAGTACAAGGGCAAGTTCGAGCTCGACACGGTCATCATCGACGCCTGCGCGATGAAGCTGGTGCTCAACCCCTGGCAGTTCGACATGCTGGTCACCACCAACCTGTTCGGCGACATCCTGTCCGACTTGGTGGCGGGCCTGGTCGGCGGCCTGGGCATGGCGCCCGGCGCCAACATCGGCACCGACGCGGCGATCTTCGAGGCGGTGCACGGCTCCGCCCCCGACATCGCCGGCAAGGGCATCGCCAACCCGACCGCGCTGCTGCTGGCCGCCGCGCTGATGCTCGACCACGTGAAGCTGCCCGAGCTGGCCACGCGCCTGCGCACCGCCATCGACGAGACACTGAACATCGACAAGGTGCGCACGGGCGACCTGGGCGGCACGGCGGGCACGGCGGCGTTCACGAAGGCGCTGGTCAGCCGCATCAACGGCGGTTGAGCGGCGCAGGGCTCGCAGACGCTGTATGAAACGGCTTCTGCTGCTCGTGGCGGCCCTGCTGTTTGCAGGACTCGCGGCGGCGGACGGGGGCTTCACCGTGGTGAGGGTCGACCTGCGCACCGAGCGGCTCGAGCTGTTCCTGCGCGACGACGCAGGCGTGCCGTTCAAGCGCTTCGACCGGCTCGATGCCTGGCTGAAGGAGCACCACCGGCAACTGGAGTTCGCGGTGAACGCCGGCATGTACCACGAGGACTTTTCCCCGGTCGGCCTGCTGGTGCGCGATGGCCGCGAAGAAGCGCCGCTCAACCTGGCGGATGGCGCTGGCAACTTCTTCCTTAAGCCCAACGGTGTGTTCCTCGTGTCGGACGCGGGGCCGCGGGTGGTCGAGTCGTCGGAATATCCGGCGCTGGCCAGGCGCGTGCGCCTCGCGACGCAGTCGGGTCCGCTGCTGCTGCGCCATGGGGTCGTGCATCCCGCCTTCATTCCCCATTCCGATTCGCGCAAGATCCGCAACGGCGTCGGCGTGATCGGCCACACGGCCATCTTCGTGATCAGCGAAAAGCCGGTGAATTTCTACGAGTTCGCGCTGTACTTTCGCGACGTGCTTCACTGCCGCGACGCGCTGTACCTCGACGGCACGGTCTCGGCCCTGCATTCGGCAGCGCTGCATCGGAGCGATTTCGTGCGGGAGCTGGGGCCTATGCTCGGCATCGCGTCGCCTTGAATGCGGTTGCCGCCCTTCGCGTTTTCACCATCGATCCTTGCCTGAGCCATGTCCACCCCATCGCTGCCCGTCCTGTCCCTCCTTGAAACCCGCGTGCTCGGCGTGCTCGCCGAAAAGCAGCGCACTGTGCCCGACAGCTACCCGCTCACGCTCAATTCGCTGGTGTCGGGCTGCAACCAGAAGACCAGCCGCAACCCGGTGCTCGAACTCACCGAGTCGCAGGTGCAGGCCGTCATCGACAGCCTGAAGGGCTACAGCCTCGTCGCCGAAACCAGCGGCGGGCGCGCCTTCCGCTACGAGCACAACGTCGACCGCGTGCTGCGCATTCCGTCGCAGTCGGTCATCCTGCTCACCGTGCTGATGCTGCGCGGGCCGCAGACGGCGGGCGAACTGCGCATCGCCTGCGACCGCATGCACAACTTCGCCGACATCTCGTCGGTCGAAGGCTTCCTCGACGAACTGGCGGAGCGTCCGGCCGGTGCGCTGGTGGTGAAGCTGGCACGCCTGCCCGGCGCGCGAGAAAGCCGCTGGGCGCATCTTCTGAGCGGTGCGCCGGCGGAAGAGGTGGCGGGGCCGGCGTCCGAGGCATCGCACGCAGGTCACGATGTGTCGCTCGGCGAGGTCGCGGCGCTGAAGGCCAATGTGGCACGCCTCGAAGCCGAGGTGGCATCGCTGAAGGCGCTGCTGGGGCGGGTGTGTTCCGAGCTGGGCATTTCCGAAGGGGGCTGAGCACGCCCGCCCGACAGCCGGGAAGCGGGGCTCACGTCGCGGCGAGCGGCTCCCACCCGAAGAACCGGAGCACTTCGTCGCGCTGCCGCATCGCATCGGCGCGTCCGAGCGCCATCAGGTCGCGCGTGTACGCCGAGTCGAACAGCAGGTAGCTCGCGAGCGCGCCGCCCTTCACGTCGGCTGCAACCTTCGAGCCGCCCAGCAGGTGCCGCACCGCGCCCGGCAGGGCATCGACATGGCGCGCCGCGATCACGTCCAGCCGTTCCGAGGGCGAGATCACCAGCAGGTCGAGCGGGCGCAGCGTGCTCGCCGCGCGCGCCTCTTCGGGAACCAGCCCCAGCGTGTGGTTGATGCGGCGCAGGCGCTCGATGTCCACGGCGAGCGCGTCCAGGAAGATGCTCGACAGCGCATGGCCCGCGATCTGCGCCATCGTCGGATAGCCGCTGTGGGTGTTGGGCGCCGTGGTGTCGCGCGGCTCGTGCATGCGGCCCGCGCCGATCACCACGATGCGCTGCGCACCGAGGTGGATCGCTGCCGCAATGGGCGCCGACTGGCGCATCGAACCGTCGCCGAAGTACTCGGTATGGCCTTGCATCGGCAGGGCCGTGGCCGGAAACACGAACGGAATGGCCGACGACGCCAGCAGGTGCGCATGCGTGATGCGGTCGCGCACGGACAGGCGCTGCGATCGCACCCAGGGTTCCATCGGCACGGCAGCCTCGAAAAAGGTGACGTGCTCGCCCGAGCTGTAGCTCGATGCGGTCACGGCCAGCGCCTGCAGGTGGCCGTCCTTCATGAGCCGTGGCAGCCGCTCGAGCGGCACCATGCGCTGCAGAAGCTCGGCCAGCGGCGCGTTGTCGAGCAGCGACTTCGGCTTGATGCGCATCCAGTTGGCCGCGAAGCGCCCGAACCCGAGCAGCATGCGCCAGCGCGTGCCGCTGCCGATCACCGAGAGCGAATCGGCGCGGTACACCTGCTCGGCGCGGAACCGGCTCCAGACCTCGGCGATGTTCGCTACCACCTGGTCGAAGTCGTCGGCGCCGCAGGCCAGCGCGGCCGCGTTGATGGCGCCGGCGGAGGTGCCGGTGATGATGTCGAAGGGATTGCCGGTGCCGGTGGCCGCCGGTCCGGCCGCGCGGCGGATGTCGGCAATGGCTTCGAGCACGCCGACCTGGTAGGCGGCCCGGGCGCCGCCCCCGGTGAGCAGGAGGCCGGTGGCGGGACTGGTCTCTGTCATTTTGTCGTTGCCATGAGCCATTGAAAGAAGACCTGGATTCCCCGTTTTCTTGCGGAACACCGCGGAACCGGCTTTGCCGGGCCGCTGGTGTTGCCCCCGGTAGGGGGCGGGAGAAGCGACACGAAGTGCGCGAAGCCTGGGGGCGAGCCACTAGACTACCGGCCATTCAGGAGTTTGATCAATGGCACTCACCCCAGAAGGGCTCATGGACGCGCTCAAGGCCGTCGCGGACCCTAACACCGGCAAGGAATTCGCGGCGAGCCGGTCGCTCAAGAACCTGCAGATAGCGGAGGGCGACGTCTCGTTCGACCTCGAACTCGGTTATCCGGCGAAGAGCCAGCACGCGGCCATCCGCAAGGCGCTGGTGGCGGCCGCCAAGACGGTGCCCGGTGTGGAGAACGTGTCGGTCAACGTCGTCACCAAGGTCATCAGCCATGCGGTGCAGCGCGGCGTGCAGCTGATGCCCAACGTCAAGAACATCGTCGCAGTGGCCTCGGGCAAGGGTGGCGTGGGCAAGAGCACCACGGCGGCCAACCTCGCGCTGGCGCTGGCGTCCGAGGGCGCCACGGTCGGCCTGCTCGACGCCGACATCTACGGCCCGAGCCAGCCCATGATGATGGGCATCGAAGGCCGCCCCGAAAGCGCCGACGGCAAGACCATGGAGCCCATGGAGCGCCACGGCGTGCAGGTGATGTCCATCGGCTTCCTGGTCGACCCCGACCAGGCCATGGTCTGGCGCGGCCCCATGGCCACGCAGGCGCTGGAGCAGCTGCTGCGCCAGACCAACTGGAAAGACCTCGACTACCTCATCGTCGACATGCCGCCGGGCACCGGCGACATCCAGCTCACGCTGAGCCAGCGCGTGCCGATGACGGGCGCGGTGATCGTCACCACGCCGCAGGACATCGCGCTGCTCGACGCGAAGAAGGGCATCAAGATGTTCGAGAAGGTCGGCGTGCCGATCCTCGGCATCGTCGAGAACATGGCGGTGCACATCTGCTCGAACTGCGGTCATGCGGAGCACATCTTCGGCGCGGACGGCGGCAGGAAGATGGCGGCCGAGTACCAGATGGAGTACCTGGGCGCATTGCCGCTTGACATCAAGATCCGCCTGCAGGCCGACAGCGGCGCGCCCACCGTGGTGTCCGATCCGGACGGCGACGTGGCCGGCATCTACAAGGCGGTTGCACGCCGCGTGGCCGTGGGCATCGCCGAGAAGGCGAAGGATTTTTCCTCCAAGTTTCCGACGATCTCGATCAGCAAGAACACCTGAGGGATGAAGCCCTGCTTGTCGATTGAGTGCGTTGTGCGTGATGTGTGTCGTTGCTCGGGGCGCGCTCACGCCGACGGGGTACCTTGCTCCGCGAATGTCCCCCGGCCTGCGGCCTCCTCCTTTATTTCGCTGCGCAAGGCACCCCGCCAGCGTGATCGATCAGAGCACTTGAGGGCACCGGGTGCTCCCCGCAGCGAAATAAAGGAGGAGCCGAAG
The DNA here is from genome assembly GCF_001426595.1 of Variovorax sp. Root434. Taxonomy (NCBI): domain Bacteria; kingdom Pseudomonadati; phylum Pseudomonadota; class Betaproteobacteria; order Burkholderiales; family Comamonadaceae; genus Variovorax; species Variovorax sp. Root434. Next base: position 1,067,718 of record NZ_LMEK01000012.1, on the reverse strand, counting down.
GCGGGGGACATTCGCGGAGGGGAGTACCCGGTGGCCTGTGCACGCGCCCCGAATGCACCCGAAGCGAACGCAAGCACCCCGCGACACGACACGCGCCGGAGCCACAGGCATGAACCTGCTCGCCTCGATGCGCTATCTGGTGGCGCTCAACGAGCACAAGCACTTCGGCCGCGCCGCGCAGGCCTGCCACATCACGCAGCCGGCGCTGTCGAACGCGCTGCGCGCGCTCGAAACCGAGTTCGGCGTGGTCATCGTCAAGCGCGCGCGCGTCTATGTCGGCCTCACACACGAAGGCGAGCGCGTGCTGGCCACGGCGCAACGCATGCTGCGCGACAACGAAGTGCTGCTGCAGGAGCTGCGCAGCGACGTGGACAACCCTCACGGGCGCCTGCGCATGGCCGCGGTGCCGACCGCCATTCCGATGCTCTCGCGCTTTGCCGCCATGCTGAACCAGCGGCATCCGGGCATCCTGCCGGTCGTGCTGTCGATGAGCTCGCAGGAACTGGAGACGGGGCTCGAAAGCCTGTCGATCGACCTCGCGCTCGGCTACACGGAGCGCATGCACCTGCCGGGCATCAAGCTCACGGCCTGGCCGCAGAGCGTCGAGCACTACTTCCTGCTGCGGCGTGCCGAAACGCCCTCGGTGGACGAACTGCGCATCGGCCAGCCCATCACCTGGGCCGAGGCCGGCAAGCTGCCGCTGTGCCTGCTCACGACCGACATGCACAACCGCGCCATCATGGACCAGGCGCTGCGCGAAGCCGGCGTTCCGGTGGCGCCCGCCATCGAGACCAACTCCGTGCTTGCGCTCGCGCTCGCGGTCAGCGCGGGCACGGTCAGCAGCGTGCTTCCGGGCGCCATGGTCGCGGCCGTGCGCAGCCATCGCGAGCTGGTGGCGCTGCCGCTGGTGGCGCCCGAAGTGCTCACGCCGATCGGCTTCATGACGCAGGACGGCGTGCGCTCGTCGCGCGCGCTCGAAGCCGCGCTGGCCTTCCTGCAAACCCCCGAGTGGCGCGAGCAGGTGCGCATCCACAGCGGGGCGCTCGGCGACTGAGCACTGGCCGGGCATTTAATTATTGAATCGGCCGATGCGCCGAACGAATTTGACGGAACTTGAAACGTTCTGACACACTCCGCGGCCCGGATTCAAACACAAGAGTTACAGATCCGGCCAACAAGGAGAAATATGGCAGGCTCAACTGCAGGCGTTCTCGATGGAGATCGCATCGTCGGAGGAGGGGCGCAACCGCAACCTGGCTTCCTGGAAAAGGAACGCATCATCGCGGGCCCCGGCTTCAACCGCTGGCTGGTGCCCCCCGCCGCACTGGCCATTCACCTGTGCATCGGCATGGCGTATGGCTTCTCGGTGTTCTGGCTGCCGCTGTCGAAAGCGCTCGGCACGGCCGGCACTGGCGCCCAGGCCTGCGCCAAGGACATGAGCTTCTTCGCCGAGCTGTTCGCCACGAACTGCGACTGGCGCGTGGCTACGCTGGGCTGGATGTACACGCTGTTCTTCGTCTTCCTCGGCTGCTCGGCGGCCCTGTGGGGCGGCTGGCTCGAACGCGCCGGTCCTCGCAAGGCCGGCGTGGTGTCGGCGCTGTGCTGGTGCGGCGGCATGCTGCTGTCGGCACTGGGCATCCACCTGCACCAGTTCTGGCTGATGATCCTCGGCTCGGGCGTGATCGGCGGCATCGGCCTCGGGCTCGGCTACATCTCGCCGGTGAGCACGCTGATCAAGTGGTTTCCCGACCGCCGCGGCATGGCGACCGGCATGGCCATCATGGGCTTCGGCGGCGGCGCGATGATCGGCTCGCCGCTGGCGGTCGACCTGATGAAGCGCTTCAGCACCGCCACCGACGTGGGCGTGATGCAGACCTTCGTCGTGATGGCGCTCGGCTACTTCGTGTTCATGATGGCTGGCGCGCTCGGCTACCGCGTGCCGCCCTCGGGCTGGAAGCCCGAAGGCTGGACGCCGCCCCCGGCGCAGACCACCAACACCATGATCACGCAGCGCCACGTGCATGTGAAGAAGGTCTGGGGCATTCCGCAGTTCTGGCTCGTGTGGCTGGTGCTGTGCATGAACGTGAGCGCCGGCATCGGCGTGATCGGCATGGCCTCGCCGATGCTGCAGGAAGTGTTCGGCGGCGCGCTGATCGACCTGCCGGCCAAGTACGGCCAGCTCGACAAGACGCAGCTCGCGGCCATCGCGGTGGTGGCGGGCGGCTTCACGGCGCTGCTGTCGCTGTTCAACATCGGCGGGCGCTTCGTGTGGGCCAGCCTGTCGGACAAGCTGGGCCGCAAGCTCACCTACACGGTGTTCTTCGTGCTCGGCGGCATCCTGTACGCGAGCATTCCCTCGTCGGCCGGCGCGGGCAGCAAGCTGCTGTTCGTGGGCGCCTGCTGCGTGATCGTGTCGATGTACGGCGGCGGCTTCGCCACGGTGCCGGCGTACCTCGCCGACCTGTTCGGCACGCAGTTCGTGGGCGCCATCCATGGCCGCCTGCTCACCGCGTGGGCCACGGCCGGCATCCTCGGCCCGGTGGTGGTGAACTACATGCGCGAATACCAACTGGGCCTGGGCCTGCCGCGCGAGCAGGTCTACAACCAGACCATGTACATCCTCGTGGGCATGCTGGTGATCGGCTTCATCGCCAACCTGCTGGTGCGCCCGGTGGCCGACAAGCACTTCATGACCGACGCCGAGCTGGCCGTCGAGAAGAAGTTGGCGCACGAAAAAGCCTCTGCGGCCGAAGTGGGCAGCGGCTCCGGCCGCGCCGACACGGTGAGCCCTGCGGTTGTTGCGCTGGCGTGGGTGGCGGTGGGTATTCCGTTGGCCTGGGGCGTCTACAAGACGCTCGTGAGCGCGGCGAAGTTCTTCCACTAGGAACGCTTTCCCGGGGCTTTGCGAAGGGAACCGAGCCTTGCGGCATGGTTTACCCTTCGCGCCAAATGAAATCCAAAGTCCAGTTCCGTCTGCGCGTCTACCGGGACGACGCCATCGCCATCGGCCCCGGCAAGATCGCCGTGCTCGAAGCGGTGGCCGAGACCGGTTCGATCTCAGCGGCGGCCCGCCTGCTGGGCATGTCGTACCGCAGGGCGTGGATGCTGATCGACGAGATGAACCAGGCACTCGTCTCGCCCGCCGTGAACACTGCGGCCGGCGGCTCGCGCGGCGGCGGCACCGCGCTCACGCCGGTGGGCGAGGAAGTCGTCAGGCACTACCGCGCCATCGAAAACGCGGCGAAGCTGGCCACGGCTGCGGACATCCGTGCGCTGACGCGGCTGCTGGCACCGTAACGCTATATCGATCGGTATATGGGGCAGCTCACGCCGTGCATCTTTGCGGTGTGGCAGCGTCCGTCGTGCAACAATCCCGTCGTATCCCAATGAATACGACGAATGCCCTCATCGCCTCGACCGACTGGTCACCCCTGGCACTGTCGCTGAAGGTCGCCGCGGTTGCGACCGTGCTGGCGCTGATCGCGGGCGTGGCGCTGGGCTGGGTGTTCGCACGCAAGAAGTTCTTCGGTGCCTCCGTGCTCGAAGCCGTGTTCATGCTGCCTCTGGTGCTGCCGCCCACGGTGATCGGCTACGCCATCCTTGTGGCGGCCGGGCGCCGCAGCCCTCTGGGTGCGTGGCTGCGCGAGCACCTCGACTACACCATCATCTTCAGCTGGCACGGCGCCGTGGTGGCCTCGGCCGTGGTGGCGCTGCCGCTGGTGCTCAAGTCGGCCAGCGCGGCATTCTCGGGCGTCGACCGTTCGCTCGAAGCCGCGGCCAGCACGCTGCGTCAGTCGCCGCTGTCGGTTTTCCTGCGCGTCACGCTGCCGCTGGCATGGCCCGGCATCCTGGCCGGCACGCTGCTCGCGTTCGCACGCGCGATGGGCGAATTCGGCGCGTCGCTGATGGTGGCAGGCTCCATTCCCAAACAGACCCAGACGCTGTCGATGGCCATCTACGACGCTGTGCAGGCCGGTCACGACGACCTCGCGCTGCTGCTGGTCGTCGTGACCTCGCTGCTGTCGATCACTGTGCTGGTGCTGTCGAGCCGCTTCTTCTCGCTTCGCTGATTTCGTCTCCATCATTCCGGAGTTGTCCATGCGCCCATTCCGCCTTCTGTCGTTGGTTCTCGCACTCGCCCTGCCGCTGGCTGCAGGCGCGCAGCAGATCACCGTGTCCGCCGCCGCGAGCCTGACCGACGCGTTCAAGGAAATCGGCCCCAGGTTCGAGGCTGCCAAGGCCGGCGCCACGGTGCGCTTCAACTTCGCCGCCTCGGGCGTGCTGCTGCAGCAGATCGGCCAGGGCGCGCCGGTGGACGTGTTCGCCAGCGCCGACCAGGAAACGATGAACCGCGGTGTCGAGCAGAAGGCCGTCGACGCCGCCACGCGCAAGGACTTCGTCACCAACAGCCTGGTGCTCATCGAGCCCGCCAAGGAGGGCGTGGGCGTCAAGACGCTGCAGGACCTGGGCGGCGCGAACGTGAAGAAGATCGCCATCGGCAAGGTCGCCACCGTCCCGGTCGGCCGCTACACCAAGCAGGTGCTGGACAACGCCAACCTCTGGACCGCGCTCGAACCGAAGTTCGTGCAGGCCGACAGCGTGCGCCAGGTGCTCGACTACGTGAGCCGCGGCGAGGTCGAGGCCGGTTTCGTCTACCGCACCGACGCGGCCGTGGCCGGCGACAAGGTGAAGATCGCCTTCACGCCCAACGGCCACACGCCTGTGACGTATCCCATCGCCGTGGTGGCCGATAGCAGGCAGAAGGCGCTGGCCGGTGACTTCATTGCCTTTCTTTCGACGCCCGCCGCGCAGGAAGTGCTTACGCGTTACGGGTTCGGGAAGCCGTGACTCCCGAGATGAGATCCTGTTGTTTCATGCGTCGCGTTGGGGGAGCTTCGGGGTGCGCTCACGCCGACGGGGTGCCTTGCTCCGCGAATGTCCCCCGGCCTGCGGCCTCCTCCTTTATTTCGCTGCGCAAGGCACCCCGCCGGCGTGAGCGTTCGGCAGAGCGGTTGAACTGCCGGCATGAGCAGAGCGCTCATCGTGCACAGGACACCGGGTGCTCCCCGCAGCGAAATAAAGGAGGAGCCGAAGGCGGGGGACATTCGCGGAGGGGAGTACCCGGTGGCCTGCGCACGCACCCCGGAACGAAACGCGTATCACGCCCCAGAACGCCGGAGCAACAAGGATGATCGATGTCGACCTGAAGCTCACGGTAGCCGACGGCCGCCGGCGTTTCGATCTGGCCGTGCGTTTCGCGACGGACGTGCCCTTCGCCGCGCTCTACGGCCCTTCGGGCGCAGGCAAGTCGCTGACCCTGCAGGCCATTGCTGGCCTGTTGCATCCCAGTGCCGGCCACGTGCGGCTCGACGGCCGCACGCTGTACGACGCGGCCCAGGGCATCGACGTGCCCGCGCCGGCGCGGCGCATCGGCTACCTGTTCCAGCACTACGCACTGTTCCCGCACCTGAGCGTGCGTGAGAACGTGGGCTTCGGCTTGACCGCATGGCACCGCCGCAAGCCGGCCGCGAAGGACGCCGAGCGCGTACAGGCCCTGCTCGAAAGCTTCGGCCTCGCCGCACTGGCCGACAGCAAGCCGCAGAACCTCTCGGGTGGCCAGCAGCAGCGCGTGGCGCTCGCGCGCGCGCTGGCCTGCGAGCCGCAGGTGCTGCTGCTCGACGAACCCTTCGCCGCGCTCAACCCCATGCTGCGCGCGGAGCTTCGCAACGAACTCGCGCAAGTGCGCAGGCAATGGGGCATTCCCGTGCTGATGATCACACACGACATCGAGGACGTGCTCGCGCTGGCCGACGTGGCCTTTGTCTACAAGGATGGGCAGGTGGTGCGCGAGATCGACCTGCGCACGGCTGAAAACCGCGACTTCGCTCTGCGCGAGATTGCCGGCGTGCAGGCAGTCGAAGACACGCCGCTACGCAGCAAGTTGCGCAACCTGTTGATGGACGCACGCGGTTGACGGATGCAGTTCAGCGATGAAAACTGCCGCCGTCCCTTCTGTGCGTGTGGAGCCCGGGTTTCGGGACGAAGTCGAACAGGTACTCGAAATGCCGCTGCGGCGACGCCCTTCATTTCCTTTTTGAATCGCCGCATGTCCCGATTCAATTTGACGCTCTGAAGGCCCACGGCGAACACTCGCTGCCATGAGCAGTGAGCAGAAGATCGAGTTTTACAAGGGCCCCGCGGGCGGTTGGGGCGCGTTGCGCAGCGTGACCAACGCGCTGCTGCGGCAGGACATTCCCATCAAGGGCGCGAAGACGCTGCTCTCGGCCAACCAGCCCGACGGTTTCGACTGCCCCGGCTGCGCATGGCCCGACCGCAACCATGCCTCCACGTTCGAGTTCTGCGAGAACGGCGTCAAGGCCGTGGCCGCCGAAGCCACCGCGCGGCGTGCCGGCCCGGAACTCTTTGCAAAGCACACCGTGGCGCAACTGGCCGAGCAGAGCGATTTCTGGCTCGAAGACCAGGGCCGCCTCACGCACCCGATGGCCTACGACGCGGCCAGCGACAAGTACGTGCCGATCGAATGGGACGACGCCTTCGCGCGCATTGCGAAGCACCTGAACGCGCTGCCCGACCCGGACCAGGCCATCTTCTATACCTCGGGCCGCGCGAGCAACGAGGCCGCCTTTCTCTACCAGCTGTTCGTGCGCGAGTACGGCACCAACAATTTTCCCGACTGCTCGAACATGTGCCACGAGCCCAGCGGCAGCGGCATGCGCCCGCAGTTCGGCGTGGGCAAGGGCACGGTCACGCTCGATGACTTCGAGAAGGCCGACGCGATCTTCATCTTCGGCCAGAACCCCGGCACCAACCATCCGCGCATGCTCGGCGAGCTGCGCGCGGCCTCGAAGCGCGGCGCGCGCATCGTGAGCTTCAACCCGCTGCGCGAGCGCGGGCTGGAGCGCTTTGCCGATCCGCAGGACAAGCTCGAGATGGCCACCATGGGCTCCACGCCCATCAGCACGCACTACTTCCAGCTGCGCGTGGGCGGAGACTTCGCCGCCGTCAAGGGGATGATGAAGCACGTCATCGAGCGCGAGGACGAAGCCATGGCGCGCGGCGAGCCTCCGGTGCTCGACCATGAATTCATCGCCACGCACACCATCGGCTTCGACGCGCTGGCGGCCGACCTGCGTGCCGAGTCGTGGGACATCCTGGTGCAGGAGTCGGGCCTGAGCGAGGCGCAGATCCGCGCCGCGGCCGACGTGTACCTGGGTGCGAAGAGGGTCATCGCCTGCTGGGGCATGGGCATCACGCAGCACCAGCATTCGGTGGCCACCATCCAGATGATCGGCAACTGGCTCATGCTGTTCGGCCACATGGGGCGCGAAGGCGCGGGCGCCTGCCCGGTGCGCGGCCACAGCAACGTGCAGGGCGATCGCACCATGGGTATCTGGGAAAAGCCGCCCGCCGCGCTGCTCGATCGGCTGCAGCAGGTGTTCGGTTTCGAGCCGCCGCGCCGCAATGGCGTCGACACGGTCGAGGCCATACAGCTCATGCTCGAGGGCAAGGGCAAGGTGTTCTTCGCGCTCGGCGGCAACTTCGCGGCGGCTACGCCCGACACCTACCAGACCTGGAAAGGCCTGCAGAAGTGCGACCTCACGGTGCACGTGACCACCAAGCTCAACCGCAGCCACGTGATCCACGGGCGCGAGGCGCTGATCCTGCCGTGCCTGGGGCGCACCGAGATCGACATGCAGGCCGGCGGCCCCCAGGGCGTGACGGTGGAAGACTCGATGAGCATGGTGCACATCTCGATGGGCATCAACCCGCCCGCGTCGGAGCACCTGCTGTCCGAGCCGGCCATCGTGGCACGGCTCGCCGCGGCCACCCTCGGCGCGCGCAGCGGCACGCCGTGGCTGTCGCTGATCGAAGACTACGCGCGCATCCGCGACAAGATCGAAGCCGTGTTCGACGACTTCAAGGATTTCAACGCGCGTGTCGCGCACCCTGGTGGCTTCCGCCTGCGCAACACCGCGAGCGAGCGGGTGTGGAACACCGCGTCGAAGAAGGCCGTGTTCTTCACGCACGCCGTGCCGCTGGACACCCATTCGCACCGCGCCCGCGCGCGCTTTGCGAAGAAGGGCGACACCATCGTCTTCACGCTGCTGACCACGCGCTCGCACGACCAGTACAACACCACCATCTACGGCATGGACGACCGCTACCGCGGCGTGTTCGGCCAGCGTCGCGTGGTCTTCATCAACGCCGAGGACATCCGGGCGCTGGGCATGAAGGACGGCGACTGGGTCGATCTGCAGACGGTGTGGAACGACGGCCAGGAGCGCCGCGCCGACCGCTTCAGGCTGGTGGCCTACGACATCCCGCGCGGCAACCTCGCGGCGTACTACCCCGAAACGAACCCACTGGTGCCGCTGTCGTCGGTGGCGGAGAACGCGGGCACGCCGACTTCCAAGTCCATTCCCGTGGTGCTGGTGCCGCACGAACTGCCAATCCAGAAGCTGGCGGAGGACGAGGCCGCTGCGGAGGCGCTCGAATGAGCGCATTGCTCGAAGACAGCCTGTCCGTGGCGATCCTGCGCATGCTCGCGCAGGCGCCGGACGACGCTGGCGTCTCGCTGCCGCGCCTGGGCAAGCGGCTCGGGCAGGGCGCGAGCGTGCTGATGCGCCGGCTCACGCTGATGGGCGATGCGGCCATCGGCGGCGTGCGCGGCCCCGGCTGGGTGCGGGTGGTGCAGCACGACGACCGCTGGGTGGCACACCTCCAGGCGCCCGGACGGGCCCAGGTGCAAACGCTGCCGCCCCTTTCGGACGAAAACCGCGACTGAGCAGACAATGGCAGGCCCACCCGGAGCCACCATGTCGAAGCCAGACCTCGCCAATCTCGCCGATCCCGAAGACACCCTGCCGCCGCTCTCGCGGCATGCCGTGCATGTCTTCGGCGAGCACGGCGTTGCGCCCGAAGGCGTGGTGCGCGACGACACGCTGGCGGCCGAAGTGCCGGTGGCGCTGGTGTTCAATGGCGTCTCGCACGCGGTGATGATGGCCACGCCGCAAGACCTCGAAGCCTTCGCGCTCGGCTTCGCACTAAGCGAAGGCATCCTCGACACCGCGGCCGACTGCCGCGGCATCGAGGCGCGCACGGTCGATGCCACCGACGCGGGCCTGCCCGAAGGCATGCCCGGCATCGAGGTGCAGCTCGAGATTTCCACGCGCAGCTTCGAGCGCCTGAAAGACCGCCGCCGCAGCCTCGCGGGCCGCACTGGCTGCGGCGTGTGCGGCGTCGAGAGCTTCGCGGGGCTCGACCTCACGCCGCAGCGCGTGCCGCAGCGCGAGTGGATCGAGCGAATCGATCTGGCCACCGTGCTGCGCGCCTTCGCCGCCATGCCGCCGCGCCAGATCCTCAACGCCGAAGCCGGTGCGATCCACGCTGCCGCGTGGGCCACGGTCGGCGGTGAACTCACCGACCTGATGGAAGACGTCGGCCGCCACAACGCGCTCGACAAGCTGCTCGGCAAGCTCGCGCTGGCGGGCCGCCTCGAGGAGCCGGGCTTCGTGCTGATGTCCAGCCGCGGCAGCCACGAACTGGTGCGCAAGTGCGCGCGCCTGGGCATTGCGGCGATGGCGACCATCTCCGCGCCGACCTCGATGGGCGTGCGCATGGCCGAGCTCAGCGGCCTGCGTTTCTGGGGCCTGTGCCGCGCACCGCGCGGCGTGCTCTATGCCGACGGGCTCGCGGGTTCGGCGAGCGCCAGCACCGCATCGGCCACCGCCTCGATGCCCTGATCCGACAGGTCGGGGGCCGCCACGCGCTGGCGCTGCGCCCAGGCGCGGAAGTGCAGCTCCTGCGATTTCTGGTAGTGCGGGTCGTAGTGCAGCGCCATCAGTTCCGCGAACAGGTGCGGCAGGTCGGCCTCTTGTGCCCACTGCTGCCAGCGCGCCACCGTTTCCTTGCCCTGCAGTTCCTTCAGCACGCCGAGCTTGTCGGCTAGCGCGTTGCGGTCGTCGCCCAGGTAGGCGTAGTCGCGCAGCAGGTAGGCCAGCCGTGCCTCGGGCGTGGCGGACACCTCGATGCACGGCGCCGCGCGCATCTGCGCCACCAGCGACAACGGCAGCGACAGCCGCCCGATGCGGATACTCTCGCCCTCGACGTACAGCGGGCGCGACAGGTCGATGGTTTCGAGCACGGCCGCGATGCGCGTCTCGAAATGCTTTTGCGACGGCTGCGGCACGCCCGGCAGCGAACCCAGCAGCGAGCCCTTGTGGCTGGCGAAATCTTCGAGGTCGAGCACCTGCGCACCGCGCGCGGCCAGCGCATGCAGCACGCGGGTCTTGGCGCTGCCGGTGGCGCCGCAGATCACGCGCAGGTCGAGCTTGGGCGTCAGCGTGTCGATCTGCGAGATCACGTGCCGGCGAAAGCTCTTGTAGCCGCCCGCGAGTTGCTGTGCGTCCCAGCCGACGAGGCGTAGCCACGTGACCATCGAGCCGCTGCGCATGCCGCCGCGCCAGCAGTAGACCAGCGGCTTCCAGTTCTCGGGCCGGTCGGCCAGCGTCTCGCGCAGGTGCCTGGCGATGTTGGCCGCGACCATCGCGCCGCCGATGCGCCGGGCCTCGAAGGCGCCGGTCTGCACATAGACGGTGCCGACGATGTGGCGCTCCTCGTCGTCGAGCACGGGGCAGTTGATGGCGCCGGGGATGTGGTCGAGCGCGAACTCGGCCGGCGAGCGGGCGTCGATCAGCGTGTCGAAGGCGTGGCGGTCGGCGACTCGTACGGGCTGGCGGTGACTCATGGCTGGAACCTCATGGTGTCGATTGTCGGTCTTGCTGTTCGGGGCGCTTGCACAGGCCACCGGGTGCTCCCCTCCGCGAATGTCCCCCGCCCTTCGGGCTCCTCCTTTATTTCGCTGCGGGGAGCACCCGGTGTCCTGTGCACGAGGGCACGACGATCACGCCGGCGGGGTGCCTTGCGCAGCGAAATAAAGGAGGAGGCCGCAGGCCGGGGGACATTCGCGGAGCAAGGTACCCCGTCGGCGTGATCGCACCCCTGACCGGGAGCGCATCAAGCGTAAGCAGGCCCCAGTCCCTTGCGCAACCGAGCGCTGGCAAGGTCGACAAAGGTGACCAGCACGAACATCGCGATCAGCACCGTCATCGCCTGCTGCTGCTGGAAGATCGACAGGTGGAAGTACAGCAGCTGCCCCAGCCCGCCTCCGCCCACGAAGCCCAGCACGGCCGCCATGCGGATGTTCATCTCCCATCGGTAGAGCGTGTAGGCCACCCATTGCGGCAGCACGATGGGCAGGCTGGCATAGCTGAAGGCGGTGACCGCGTTGGCGCCCGAGAGCGTCAGCGCGTGCTCGGGCTCGCGCGGGGCGTTTTCCAGTGCTTCGGCGAACAGGCGGCCCAGCACGCCCGTGGTGTGCAGCGACAGGGCCAGCGCGCCGGCGAATGGGCCGATGCCGGCGGCCAGCACCATCAGCGCGGCCCACACGAGTTCGGGCACGCTGCGCAGGAAGTTGAGGACGAAGCGCGCCACGTGGCGTGGCAGCCAGCCGGCGCGGCCCGATGCAGGCAGCGCAAGCACCGCACCCGCAACGGCCGCCAGTACCGTGCCGAGGGCCGACACCGCCAGCGTCTGCAGGGCGCCGTTGCCCACCTTGGCGAGGAAGTCCGGCGAGAGGTCGGGCGGGAAGAACTCGGCGATGAACTTGCCCATGAGCCGGAGCGACTCCGACGAGCCGAGCGCGCGGTAGTCGATGCCCAGGTAGACAAAGCTCGCGACCACCGCCGCGCCGATCAGCAGCAGCGCGATGCGACAGCGCCAGCACGGCGGCGGGCGCGGGGGCAGCGGCGTGGTCATGCCAGCAGCCTCCGCAGTGCATTGCTCAGCAGGTCGGCCAGCAGCACCAGCGCGAGGAACACCAGCAGGATGCTGCTGGCCTCGCCGCCGTTGAGCATCTTCATCGACTGGTCCATCAGCTGCCCCAGCCCGCCAGCGCCCACGAAGCCCATCACCACCGAGGCGCGCACCGCGCATTCCCAGCGGTAGACGGTGTACGAAGCCAGCTCCTGCGCCGTGTTCGGCAGCAGGCCGTAGCACAGCGCCGCGAGCCGGCCGCTGCCGCTTTCGAGCAGGGTGCGCGCGGGACGCGTGTCGGTCGATTCGAGGATCTCCGCGTAGACCTTGCCCAGCATGCCGCCGTAGGTGATGGCCAGCGCCAGCACGCCCGAGGCGGGGCCGAGCCCGAGCGCGCGCACGAACAGTAGCGCCCAGACGATTTCCGGAATGGCGCGCAGCACCATCAGCAGCCAGCGCGCGGCCTGCCGCACGATGCCCGCCTGCACGCGGCCGGGCCCGGGGCCGATGCGCGAGATGGAGAGCGCGCGCGTCGTCACGAAGCCGAGCGGCGCACCGATCAGCAGCGCCAGTGCGGTGCCGGCCGTGGCCATGGCCAGCGTTTCGAGCGTGGCCTTGGAGAGCATCGCGAGAAATGCGGGCGAGCCTTCGGGCGGAAAGAAGCCCGCCAGGAATCCGCCGATGACGGCGAGGTTGCCGCTGCCGAACAGCGCCCACGGCTTGAACTCCGACAGCACCAGCATCGGCCACGCGATGACGAGCGCGGCGAGCCATCCGGCCAGCCGGCGTGCCGCATGCGGGTCGCGCTGCGCGATGGCGTTCGAGGTCAAGGGCAGTCCGGCCGGTGGAAGGCCGCCTCCATCGCAGCGCCCGCCGGCAGCGGCCGCTGCGTGGCGATGCCGCCTTCGCTCGCATACAGCGCGTCGAGCATCGCGGCCGTGACCTGCGTGGCAGGCAGGTCGAACATCACCTGCCCGTTGCGCATGCCGACGATGCGCGGGAACCAGCGCAGCGCCAGGTCTACCGCATGCAGCGAGGCCACCAGCGTGGCCCCTGTCGATTCGCTTTGCGCAACGAGCTGGCCGACGGCGGCGTCGGCCAGCGTGGGGTCGAGCGCGGACACGGGTTCATCGGCCAGCAGCAGGGCGGGGCGCTGGTACAGGGCGCGTGCGATGCCCACGCGCTGCAGCTGGCCGCCCGAGAGGCGGTCGCAGCGGTCGAACAGTCGGTCTTCCATGGCCAGCCGCGACAGCGCTTCGTGCGCGCCGGCGATGTCCGACGGATAGAACAGCGAGCCCAGCGCGCGCAGCGTGGACCATTCGCCGAGCCGGCCCGCGAGCACGGCGGTGACCACGCGCAGGCGTGGCGCGATCGGTGGCGCCTGGTGCACGGTGCCGATGCGGGTGCGCAGCTTCTTCAGCGCTGCGGCCGGCAACTGCCAGGGCTGTGCGCCCAATGCCTGCACTGCGCCCTCCGTCGGCCGCAGCGCCGCACCGAGTACGCGCAGCAGCGTGGTCTTGCCGGCGCCCGAAGGGCCGATGACGGCGATGCGTTCGCCGTCCTGCGCGGCGAGCGTCACTCCGACCAACGCGCGCTGGCCGTTGGCGTGGACCACGCCGATGGCATCGAGGGAGAAGCTCACGCTGTGGGGCTTTCGGGGGGCGTTCCCTCACCCCAACCCTCTCCCGCAAGCGGGAGAGGGAGCCAAAACCAACGGCCGGACCCCGTATTGCCCCCTCTCCCGCAAGCGGGAGAGGGCTGGGGTGAGGGCGCACCCGCCTTCCACAAACTCACTTGATCAAACCCGCCGACTTCCCCGCCGTCTCGATCCCGTCGTAGTTCGACGACTTGGTCGGGATGAATTTGCTCGCGCGCTGCAGCGCCATGATTTCCTTGTGCGCGGGGTTCGCCGGATCGAGCTTCAGGAACGCGTCGGTCAGCTTCTTCTGCAGCGTGGCGTCCATGCCCGGGCGCACCGTCCAGTTGTAGTCGTAGTAGGTCGGCGTGGTCGCCAGCACACGCACCTTGGCGGCATTCGGGTTCTTCGATTCGACCAGCTTGTCCCACACCGATGCGTTGAGCACGCCCGCTTCGGCGCGCGATGCGGCCACGAAGGCCACGGTGGCGTCGTGCGCGCCCGAGAACGCGACGGTCTTGAAGTCCTTCTCGGGGTTGATGCCGGCCTGCAGCAGGAAGTAGCGCGGCATCAGGCTGCCCGAGGTCGACGAGGGCGCGCCGAAGGCGAAGGTCTTGCCCTTCAGGTCTGCCAGGGTCTTCGCGGTGCTGTCCACCGGCACGATGAACTTGCTGGTGAACACCTCGTCTTCCGCGCGCTGCACGATCGGCACCGCGCCGCCGTTGGTGCGAATGCGCGCCTGCACGAAGGTGAAGCCGCCGAGCCAGGCCAGGTCGATCTTGTTGGTGGCGAGGCCCTCGACCACGGCGGCGTAGTCGGTCACGGGCGTGAACTGCACGTCCATGCCGGTTTCCTTCTTGAGGTAGTCGCCCAGCGGCGTGAACTTGCGCTGCAGCTCGGTGGGCGCCTCGTCGGGAATGGCCGAGACGCGCAGCACGCCCTGGGCGAGTGCGCCGAAGCTGGCGACGGAAACGGCGAGCGCGAGCGCCACCTGGGTAAAAGTTGTCTTCTTCATGGATGTGCCTCGAAAACGTGCAGCGGGTGCGGGAAAGGTAAGGACGGGATTGTAGAAAGCGGGGCCGCTTCGATAATCGGCCCATGAACCCAACGCTCATGAACCCGCTCGCGCCCTTGCGCCTCACGAGCTTTTCGCACGGCGGCGGCTGCGGCTGCAAGATCGCGCCCGGCGTGCTGTCGCAGATCCTGAAGAACCACGCCGGCGGCATGATTCCGCCCGAACTCATGGTGGGCATCGAGACCGCCGACGACGCGGCCGTCTACAGGCTCAACGACCAGCAGGCACTGATCGCGACCACCGACTTCTTCATGCCCATCGTGGACGACCCGTACGAGTTCGGCCGCATCGCCGCGACCAATGCCATCAGCGACGTGTACGCGATGGGCGGCCGGCCGATCATGGCGCTGGCGCTGGTCGCCATGCCGATCAATCAGCTGCCCGTGGAAGTGATCGCCGAGATCGTGCGCGGCGGCCAGGACGTGTGCTGCGCGGCCGGCATCCCGATCGCGGGCGGCCACACCATCGATTCGGTCGAGCCGATCTACGGCCTCGTCGCAATGGGGCTGGTGCACCCGGATCGCGTGCGGCGCAACGCCGATGCGAAGGCGGGCGACGTGCTGGTGCTGGGCAAGCCGCTGGGCGTGGGCGTGTTGTCGGCCGCGCTCAAGAAGGAGCAGCTCTCCGAGACGGGCTACCGCCAGCTGATCGAGAACACGACGAAGCTCAACACGCCGGGCATCGCGCTGTCGGCGCTCGACGGCGTGCACGCACTGACCGACGTCACGGGCTTCGGGCTGGCGGGCCACACGCTCGAACTGGCGCGCGGCGCGAAGCTGACGGCGGTGGTCGAGTGGTCGAAGGTGCCGTTGCTCGACAACGTGGTGGCGATGGCCGGCGCGGGATTCGTGACCGGCGCCTCGGGGCGCAACTGGGCGGGCTATGGCACCGAGGTCGAACTCGCAGCCGGGCTGCCGGCCACCGCGCAGAACTTGCTGAGCGATCCGCAGACATCGGGCGGCCTGCTCGTGAGCTGTGCGCCCGAAGCGGTCGATGCGGTGCTGAAGATCTTCCGCGACGAAGGCTTTGCGCGAGCGGCGGTCATAGGCCGTGTGGAGGCTGGCGAACCCTTGTTGCGCGTGATTTCGTAGGCCCCGGCATTTCTCCTTCCCCTTCCGAGGGAGGGCAGGGGCGGGGGCAAGCGGCGCTCGATAACTGGATCTGGCGGCCGGCGCTATTTGGGCGCCGCAGCGTCGCCGCCGCTTGGCGCGGTTGCCGCGCCGCCGGAGGAACTGCCGCCATTCGGGCCGCTCATGCCGCCGACACCGGCGTCGGCGGGCCTGATGCCCGCCGGGCTCGCGCCGGTCACCTTCGGTGCGGGGGGTTTGGGATCGCAGGCACTGGCCAGCACACCTGCAACCAGGCACAGGCCGACGATCTGCAAGTGCTGGCATCGTGGCATAGACACTCCTTGAGAAAGGATGGTCCGACAAACAAACAGGCTGTTTTTCTTGCCTCGTCCGTCGCTCGCCGAATGCCCGGTTTGCGACAGAACGGGGTGTGTTTGTCGCATCATGCGGCAGCATCCTGTCGGGATCAAGGGGCGCAGGGGCGCAATAACCCTTGGAGCCGGCCGTGCCCCCGACTGTCGGCTATCGTTCGCGCCATGACTGCCTCCCTCCGCCTGGGTTGGCGCACGCTCTGGCGCGACCTGCGCGCCGGTGAGTTGCGCCTGTTGATCGTCGCCGTGCTGCTGGCCGTGGCTGCGCTCACGGCCGTCGGCTTCTTCGCCGACCGGCTGCAGGGTGGGCTGAAGCGCGATGCGCGCCAGTTGCTGGGCGGCGATGCGGTGATCGTCAGCGACAACCCGACCCCCGCGGCCTTCGTGGCGCAGGCCAGGGCGCTCGGCCTGGAAGGTTCCGGCACCTACGGCTTTCCGACCATGGCCCGGGCCGAAGACGCGCAGGGCGGCGCCAGCAAGCTGGTGGCGCTCAAGGCCGTGGCCGCGGGTTATCCGCTGCGCGGCAGCCTTTTGACCTCGGCCACCCTCGAAGGCCCTGGCAAGGCCACGCGAGACATCCCACTGCCGGGCGAGGTGTGGGTCGATGCCTCGCTGCTCGACGCGCTCGCGCTCAAGGTCGGCGACACGCTGCTGCTCGGCGATGCCGGCCTGCGCGTCGGCCGCGTCATCACGCTGGAACCCGACCGCGGCGCCGGCTTCATGAGCTTCTCGCCGCGCGTGATGATCAACCAGGCCGACGTCGCGCGCACCGCACTCGTGCAGCCGGCCAGCCGCGTCGGCTACCGCTATGCGGTGGCGGGCAGCGACGCGGCGGTGAAGCGCTTTTCCGACTGGGCCGACGCCACCATCAAGAAGGGCGAGCTGCGCGGCGTGCGGCTCGATTCCTTCGAGAGCGGCCGGCCCGAGATGCGCCAGACGCTGGATCGCGCCGAGAAATTCCTGAGCCTGGTCGCGCTGCTCGCCGCGCTGTTGTCGGCCGTGGCCGTGGCGCTGGCCGCGCGCGGCTTTGCGGCCAGCCACCTCGACGACTGCGCGATGCTGCGCGTGCTGGGCCAGAGCCAGCGCACCATCGCCGTCGCCTATGCCTTCGAGTTCGCGGTGATCGGCATCGTGGCCAGCGCGCTGGGCGTGGCGATCGGCTTCGCGGTGCACTACGTTTTCGTGCTGCTGCTGGCCGGGTTGGTCGAAACCGCGCTGCCCGCGGCCACGCTGTGGCCGGTGGCCTTCGGGCTGGGCATGGGGCTCACGCTGTTGTTCGCCTTCGGCCTGCCGCCGGTGCTGCAGCTGGCCCGCGTGCCGCCGCTGCGCGTGATCCGGCGCGACGTGGGCGGCCTCAAGCCCGCTTCGCTCGCGGTGCTGGGTGTCGGCGTCGCGGGATTCGCGGCGCTGCTGATGGCGGCGAGCAGCGACATCAAGCTGGGCCTCATTGCCGTCGGCGGCTTCGCGGGCGCGGTGGCCGTGTTCGCGCTGCTGAGCTGGCTCGCTGTGAAGGTGCTGCGCCGCAGCGTCAACGAAACCACCGCGCCGCGCTGGCTGGTGCTGGCCACGCGGCAGATCTCGGCGCGGCCGGCGTATGCGGTGGTTCAGGTCAGTGCGCTGTCGGTGGGGCTGCTGGCGCTGGTGCTGCTGGTGCTGCTGCGCACCGACCTCGTCGCGAGCTGGCGCCAGGCCACGCCGCCCGACGCGCCGAACCGCTTCGTCATCAACGTCATGCCTGACCAGAGCGACGCCTTCCAGAAGTCGCTGCGCGACGCGGGCGTGCGCAAGTTCGACTGGTATCCCATGATCCGCGGCCGCCTCGTGGCCATCAACGACAAGCCGGTGTCGCCCGACGACTACGCCGAGGACCGCGCCAAGCGGCTGGTGGACCGCGAGTTCAACCTCAGCAACAGCGTGGCCGCGCCCGCGCACAACAGCATCACGGCCGGCAGGTGGACGCCCGACGCGCCCGGCGAGGTGAGCGTGGAAGAGGGCCTGGCCGAGACGCTGGGCCTGAAGCTCGGCGACTCGCTGCGCTTCGACATCGGCGGCATGCAGAGCGAGGCGCGCATCACCTCGCTGCGCAAGGTCGACTGGGGTTCGATGCATGCCAACTTCTTCGTCATGTACACGGTGGCTTCGCTGGCCGACGTGCCCACCACCTACATGGGCGCCTTCCGCGCGCCCGAGACGCGAGGCTTCGACAACGCGCTGGTGCGCAGCTATCCGAACGTCACCAACGTGGACATGAGCGCCACCATCAACCAGGTGCAGCGCGTGCTCGACCAGGTGATCCGCGCGGTCGAATTCCTGTTCGGCTTCACGCTCGCGGCCGGGCTGGTGGTGCTGTTCGCGGCGGTCACGGCCACGCGCGAGGAGCGCGCGCGCGAGTTCGCGGTGATGCGTGCTGTGGGCGCGCGCGCCAGCCTGCTGCGGCAGGTGCAGCGCGCAGAGCTGGCGGGTGTCGGGCTGCTCGCGGGTTTTCTTGCGAGCATCGTGGCCTCGGCGATCGGCTGGGCGCTGGCGCGCTATGTGTTCGAGTTCACGTGGAGGGCCTCGCCCATCGTGCCGGTGGCCGGTGCGCTGGCCGGCGCGGTGCTCGCGCTGGGAGCCGGATGGTGGGGCCTGCGCGACGTGCTGCGCCGCCCGGTGGTCGACACGCTGCGCCGCGCTGCCGAGTAGCAAACTTTTTCTTCGGATGCGGGCCGGACGGGGCCGGGGAATGCAATACATTCCCCGGCCCCGTATTCAATTCAGAAGAAGCTTTCTACATGCGCTTGGCGTCATTCCAGATCACCAACTTTCGCTCGATCAACGACAGCGGCCTCATCGATTCCACACAGCAGATCACGGCGATCCTCGGACGGAATGACAGCGGCAAATCGAACCTGCTGCGCGCACTCCACAGCCTGAACCCGGCAGAGGGCCTGGCCGAACTCAGCCCCATCAAGGACTTTCCGCGCCACCGGCGGCTCGAGGAGTGCACTGGCGATACGCCGGTCGTCTTCACGCGCTGGCGCCTCGACGAAAGCGAGCAGGCTGAACTGGCCGGGATCCTCCCGCGCGCGTCAGGCGTGCGCTACGTCACGGCGGCCCGCGGCTATGCCACCGTGCGCCGGGCCGGGCTCGAAGGGCTCAGTGCGCTGTCGCTCGACGTGAGCGACATCAAGGGCAAGGTCCGCAAGATCGTGCCGGCCGTCAAGGCCGCCGCCGAGAAGGTCGCCGAGGAAGCGAAGGCGGCGCTGGAGCAGGAGGCCGACACCTTCGACGCCGCGATGAT
Organism: Variovorax sp. Root434; assembly: GCF_001426595.1. NCBI lineage: Bacteria > Pseudomonadati > Pseudomonadota > Betaproteobacteria > Burkholderiales > Comamonadaceae > Variovorax > Variovorax sp. Root434. The sequence continues at coordinate 1,048,451 of NZ_LMEK01000012.1, read as the reverse complement.
CATGAGCCCCGACTACATCAAGTGGTCTGCGGGCGCGGTCCAGGCGGCACAGGCCTTGCGCAAGGCGCTGGCCGTGGCGCGCGCCGAACTCAGCGACAAGCAGGAGCAGATGCTGGCCGAGCTCGAGGACATGGCCCTGTCCATCGCCAACGACGCGCCCGCGCTCGCCCGCGCGCAGGCCTGGGTGCTCGAGAAGCTGCCGCGCTTCATCTACGTCGACGAGTACCCGGCGCTACCCGGCCGCCAGAACATCGCCGAGTACCTGGGGCGCCAGAGCTGGGGGCAGCTCACGCCCGCGCAGCAGAGCTTCGGCAAGCTGTGCAAGGTCGCGGGGCTCGATCCGCAGCAGCTGCAGGACCTGCTGGAAAAGAACGACCAGGCCACGCGCAACCAGCTCGCCAATCGCGCGGGCTCGGTGGTGACGGCCGAGATCCGCCGCCTGTGGAAGGACCGTGCGCTGAAGGTGCGCTTCAACCTCGACGGGCAGTATCTCGACACGCTGGTGTCGGACCCGAACGGCGCCTACGAGGTCGAGGTGAACCTCGACGAGCGCAGCCGCGGCTTCCAGTGGTTCTTCTCGTTCTACATCGCGTTCTTCGCCGACACCCGGGGCGGCCGCGCGGAAGACGCGATCCTGCTGCTGGACGAGCCGGGCCTGCACCTGCATGCCCATTCGCAGGCGGATCTGCTCGCGCATTTCGAGAAGGACTTCGGCAACCAGATCGTCTACACCACGCACTCGCCGTTCATGGTGCCCGTGCACCGGCTCGACGCGGTGCGCACGGCCAGCCTGGACGAAGCCACCGGCACGACGGTGAGCAACACCGCGCAGGGGGATGCGCGAACGTTGTTTCCGCTGCAGGCCGCACTGGCGCTGGGCCGGATGCGGAGCGAGCCCGCGAAGGCGCCGCCGCAGGAGGCGCGCGTCGAACGCTCCGAAGCGCCGGCCAGCACCATGAATGAAGAGGCTGCCTAACAGGCACCGGCCGCCTGCTCAAGCGCCTGCGACCAAGCGTCGCATGAGCAGGCCTTTCAAATCTCTTCGTGTATCGCAGACGACGTGGATGTAGGCAGTGTCTGCTCTCACTTCGTAAATGATGCGATTCATGCCCGCGATGACTTGCCGGTATTGGGCCGCGTTCAGGTTTTCGAGCTCTTCGGGAATCCGGCCTGCCTGCGGATGTGCTTCGATCATCGCGACGGACTTCCTGATCTTCCCGTAGCTGGACGCCCAGGCCTCCGTGCCGAAATTCTTGATGACGTAGCGCCTCAGGTCCTTCAGGTCGGTTTCTGCGGAGCGCAGGAACACAACTTTCATTGCGCGTCTGCTGCGTCTTCTTGGTCCAGATCGGCAAATACGTCCGTTGCGGACCGGAACTGGCCCTGTTCGATTTCCCTGTTGCCGAGTGCCAGGACCTTGAGAAGCGCAAGCGTGGCTTCTTGCTCTTCGTAGGAGCGAACGTCCATCACGACGAGCTTGGCTTCACCATTCTGGGTAATGAGCAAGGGTTCGCGGGTATCGGAGAGAGTCTTCACGATGTCCGCGGCGTGGCTCTTGAGATAGCTGATGGGCTTGACTTGAGTTGAAAGATTCATGGCGCGTCATCCCGGTGCCGTTGTCGATCGGACTCATTATGGTCCGAATTCAGTCCGACTCATCGCGCCGGAGCTTTGTACGCTCTTCCTGTCCAATAGCGCCATGGAAAACCCACCCCACGACCTTGCGGAACGCCTGACCGAACTCGAAATCAAGTCGAGCTACGCCGAAGACCTGCTCGACCAGTTGAACATGACGATCTACCGCCAGCAGCAGCAGATCGACCGGCTGATCCTGCAAGTCACCCAGCTCCGGGAGCAGAGCCAGAACGTGGCGCAGGATGGCTCGGCGCGCAACCCGCGCGACGAGCTGCCGCCGCACTATTGAAGGCAGGTCAGCCGTGCGAGTGCCAGAGCACGGCGAAGAAATGGCAGGTGCTGCCGGCCAGCACGAACAGGTGCCACACCGAATGGGCGAAGCGCACCTTGTTGTCAAACAAGAAGACCACGGCCCCAGCCGTATAGAAGAGCCCGCCGGCCACGAGCCAACCCAGACCCGCCGGTGACATGCGCTCGTACAGCGGCACCGCCGCCATCAGCGCCATCCACCCCATTGCCACATAGAGCCCGGTCGACCACAGTGGATGCTGGAGCCGGTTGAACAGCTTGGCGCTCACGCCCAGCACGGCCGCCGCGCAGATGGCGCCGAACAGGGTCCACCCCAGCGGACCGCGTAGCACGCCGAACACGAAGGGCATGTAGCTGCCCGCGATGAACAGGTAGATGGCCGCGTGGTCCAGCCGGTTGAACCAGGCCTTGGCGCGACCCATCGGCAGCGCGTGGTACAGCGTGGAGATCAGGTACAGCACGATGGCCGTACCCGCGAACAGGCAGGCACCGACCACGCCCGCGGCCTGCCCCTTCTGCGCCGCGCTGTAGACCAGGATGGGCAGCGCGGCAATGGCCAGCGCCAGGCCCAGGCCGTGGCTCAGGGCGTTGAAGAGCTCCTCCATCGCCGTCTGGTTGCGTGCAGCCAGGGCGGAGGTGCGTGGCGGAGTTTGCGTCCGGGAAAGGGCTGTCATCGGGACCTCATGCGAGTTGGATGGTTGGGCTGCCTGGCTACTTGACCTGCTGCTTGCCCAGCTTGCGCGCCAGCGTGCGCCGGTGCATGCCGAGCCTGCGCGCGGTCTCCGAGATGTTGAAGCCGGTTTCGGCCAGCGTCTCGTGGATGCGCTCCCATTCGAGCGTCTTGATCGAGGTGGAGCGGTTGGTCAGCTCCACCTCGGTGGTGCCGGTGGCGCGGCCGAAGGCGGCCTCGATGTCGTCGGTGTTCGACGGCTTGGCCAGGTAGTGGCAGGCGCCGAGCTTGATGGCTTCGACGGCGGTGGCGATGCTGGCGAAGCCCGTCAGCACCACGATCAGCATCTCGGCGTTGTGCCGGTGCAGCATCTGCACACAGGCCAGGCCCGAGGCCTCGCCGTTGAGCTTGAGGTCGACCACCGCGTAGCCCGGCGACGAGGTGGCGAGCAGCGCCTCGACGTCTGCGAGGTTGCTGGCAAGCGCCACGGCATAGCCGCGCCGCTCGAAGGAGCGGCCGAGCGTGCGCGCGAAGGCGTCGTCGTCCTCGACGATCAGCAACTGGCGCTCAGCTCCGGTTTCGGTCATGGCCTTCCGTTTCGATGGTCTCGCCGGCGAGGACTTCTTCGTCCTCTCCTTCCTCTTCTTCCAGCACGATGGCCGCGAGCGGCAGCGTGATCGCCACGATCGCGCCGCCCTCGGGCCGGTTGGCCGCAGCGACGCGGCCGCCCACGGTGCGCGCCACGTTGACGACCAGAAACAGCCCCAGCCCGCCGCCGGGGCGTCCCTTGCTCGACTGGTAGGGCTTCCCGAACTCCTTCAGGATGGCCGGCAGGAAGCCGGGGCCCGCGTCGGTGACCGTGATCGTCAGCGCGTCGGCGTCGTGCGCCGCTTCGAGGCGCAGCCAGTGCGGCGACGCCTCCAGCGCATTGTCGAGCACGTTGCAGATCATCTGCTTCAGGGCCGAGTCCGAGACCATGGGCAGGTCGCGGCCGAAGCGGTTGTCGTATTCGAAATCTTCCACCGGGCGCGTGGTGCGCCACTCTTCGATCAGGTCGTCGAGGAAGGTGCTGACGGTGGTTTCTTCGGACGACTCGCCGCGCGCCTCACCGGCCGACAGCAGGATGCCGCTCACGATGCTCTTGCAGCGCTGGATCTGCAGCTCCATCTCGGCCACCTCGGTCAGCAGCTCGGGGTCGGAGCTGAAGTGCGGCAGCCGGCGCCAGTCGCCGAGAATCACGGCCAGCGTGGCCAGCGGCGTGCCCAGCTCGTGCGCCGCGCCCGAGGCCAGCAGGCCCATGCGCACGATGTGTTCTTCCTCCGAGGCGCGCTGGCGCAGGTCGGCCAGCCGCGCGTCGCGGGCGCGCAGGTTGCGGCTGATGCGGGTGATGAAGATCACGAGCAGCGCCGCGTTCAGCGCGAAGCACACCAGCATGCCCTGGACGAAGGGGCTCCACAGGCCGCGGTCGTGGTCCAGCGGCAGCGCGAGCGGGCGCGAGAACAGCGCCAGCCCGGCGAAGCAGATGCTGGTGATGACCACGATGGTCCAGGTCGACCAGGGCTTCAGCAGCACCGCGCCCAGCGTCACCTGCAGCAGGAACAAAAACACGAAGGGGTTGGTGGCGCCGCCGCTCAGGTAGAGCTGCGCGGTGAGCGTGGCCACGTCGACCAGCAGCGCGAGAAACAGCTCGCCATTCGTCACGCGCCGGTGGTTGCGCGAGCGCAGCAGGCTGACCATGTTGAAGAGCGCCAGGCAGGCCAGCACCTGCAGCATGTGGTCCAGCGGCAGGCGGATTGCGAAGCCGTAGTGCACCACCAGGATGGTGACCACCTGCCCGACCACAGCGAACCAGCGCAGCTGGATCAGCTGCTGCATGTTCTGGTGGCCGGTGGCGTTGTCGAGGCTCGCGACACCGGCGCGGGGGGCGTGCAGCTCCCCTGCGATCGCCTCAATCGCGGCGGGCATCTTCGGCAGGGCGGGTGTCGGCATGGGCCGCATTTTCGCTGCGCCGCGCGAACCAGGCGGCGATCAGCACCATCAGCGCCAGGCCAAACCAGGTCAGGGCGTAGACGAGATGGCTGTTGGGAAAGGCGATGACCGTGAGGCCGGCGGCGGGCCACGTGGGGGTGTCGGCGTTGGCCATGGCCTGCGCGGGGGGCGCCTCGGCATCGACGAAGTAGGGCGCGACGTCGTTCAGGCCGCGCGCCGCGGCAATGGCCTGCACGTCGCGCGAGAACCAGCGCTCGCCGGCCGGATCGTTCTTGCGCAGGAAGCCGCCCTTGGGCTCGGTCAGGCGCAACAGGCCGGTGACGGTGGTTTCGCCCTGCGGCTCCGGCGCGGTGCGGGCCGGGCGCTCGCGCGCCTCGGGCGGCACGAAGCCGCGATTGACCAGCACCACGGTGCCTTCGGTCGTGCGCAGCGGGGTCAGCACCCAGAAGCCCGCGCCGAGCTTCGTGCTGGCCTGAACCAGCGTTTCCTTGTCGTGGAGGAAGGTGCCGGCGAGGCGGATATGCCGGTATTCGTCGTTGGCCGCGTTGACCGTGGGCCATTCGGTTCGCCCGGGGGCCGTGGTGGCCGGGGCATGCACGCGCTGGTCGACGCGGGCGATGAGATCGAGCTTCCAGGCCCTGCGCTCGACCTGCCAGGTGCCGAGCGCGAAGAAGCCGGCAAAGGCGAGGGCGGCGCAGACCGCCAGCGCCACCCGCGCGGCGGCCGAACGCTGGCGGGCCGCCTGTTCCGCCATCAGGGCATGTTCTTCATGTCGTGCATCGAGTGCGGCATCATGTTGGTGTTCATGTGGTACATGACCCACAGCGAACCGGCCAGCGTGATGACCACGAGCACCAGCGTGAAGATCAGTGCCAGCATGTTCCAGCCGCCTTCGGACTTGGCGTCCATGTGCAGGAAGTACACCATGTGCACCACGATCTGCACCACGGCAAAGGCCAGGATGACCAGCGCGGTGGTGCCGGGCTTGTCGAAGACCTTGCCCATCACGATCCAGAACGGAATGGCGGTGAGGATCAGGGCCAGCACGAAGCCGGTCATGTAGCCCTTGAAGGTGCTGTGGCTTACCGGGCCGTCGTCGTGGCCGTGGTCGTCATGGCCATGGGCGCCATGGCCGGCGGTTTCGATATGCGCGCTCATTGCAGCGATCCCATCAGGTACACGAAGGTGAAGACGCCGATCCAGACCACGTCCAGGAAGTGCCAGAACATCGACAGGCACATCAGGCGGCGGCGATTGGCGGCGGTGAAGCCGTGCTTGGGCAGCTGGATCATCAGCACGATGAGCCAGACGATGCCGAAGGTCACGTGCAGCCCGTGGGTGCCCACCAGCGCGAAGAACGACGACAGGAAGGCGCTGCGCTGCGGGCCGGCGCCTTCGTGGATCAGGTGCGCGAACTCGTACAGCTCCAGGCCGATGAAGCCCGCGCCCAGCAGGCCGGTGATGGCCAGCCAGACCAGCACGCCGCCCATGCGGCGCTGCTGCATCTGGAGCACAGCGAAGCCGTAGGTGATGGACGAGAACAGCAGCAGCGAGGTGTTGATCGCCACCAGCGGCAGGTCGAACAGGTCGGCGCCCGAGGGGCCGGCTGCGTAGCTGCGGCCCAGCACGCCATACACCGCGAACAGGCAGGCGAAGACCAGGCAGTCGCTCATCAGGTAGAGCCAGAACCCGAGCAGCGTGCCGTTCTCGGGGTGGTGGTCTTCGTTGCGGACGTTGAACACCTCGAAGGTGGGCACGCTCGAGGCGTTGCCCACGGTGTTCGCGTGGCTGGAGGGGAGGGCGGTACTGTTAAGCATGGGCGGCCAGCAGGCGCGTGCGCGCGTCTTCGGTGCGAACGACTTCATCCGCCGGGATGTGGTAGTCGCGCTTGTAGTTGAAGGTATGGATGATCACGGCGGCGAGCATGGAGAAGAAGCCGATGCCGGCCACGAGCCACATCTGCCAGATCAGCGCGAAGCCGCACACCGCCGCCAGCGCGGCGATGATGAAGCCGGCGGCCGTGTTCTTGGGCATGTGGATCGGGCTGAAGCCTTCCACCGGACGCTCGTAGCCGCGGGCCTTCATGTCGGACCAGGCGTCGTTGTCATGGATGCGCGGCGTGAACGCGAAGTTGTAGGCCGGCGGCGGCGACGAGGTCGACCACTCCAGCGTGCGGCCGTTCCACGGGTCGCCCGTGGTGTCGCGCAGCGACTCGCGGCGGATGTAGCTCACCACCAGCTGGATGATGAACGAGCCGATGCCCAGCGCGATCAGCACGGCGCCGAAGGCGGCGACCTGGAACCAGATCTGCAGCGACATGTCCTGGAAGTGGTTCATGCGGCGCGTGACGCCCATCAGGCCCAGGATGTACAGCGGCATGAAGGCGAACCAGAAGCCGACGATCCAGAACCAGAACGAGCACTTGCCCCAGAACGGATCGAGCTTGTAGCCGAAGGCCTTCGGGAACCAGTAGGTGATGCCTGCGAGCATGCCGAACAGCACGCCGCCGATGATCACGTTGTGGAAGTGGGCGATCAGGAACAGGCTGTTGTGCAGCACGAAGTCGGCCGGAGGAACGGCCAGCAGCACGCCGGTCATGCCACCGATCACGAAGGTGATCATGAAGCCGATGGTCCACATCATGGGCAGTTCGAAGCGGATGCGGCCGCGGTACATGGTGAAGAGCCAGTTGAAGATCTTCGCGCCCGTCGGGATCGAGATGATCATCGTCGTGATGCCGAAGAACGAGTTCACGCTGGCGCCGGAGCCCATGGTGAAGAAGTGGTGCAGCCACACGAGGTACGACAGGATCGTGATCACGACCGTGGCGTACACCATCGAGGCGTAGCCGAACAGGCGCTTGCCGGAGAAGGTGGAGACCACTTCCGAGAAGATGCCGAAGGCCGGCAGGATCAGGATGTACACCTCGGGGTGGCCCCAGATCCAGATCAGGTTCACGTACATCATGGCGTTGCCGCCGAGGTCGTTCGTGAAGAAGTTGGTGCCGACGTAGCGGTCGAGCGACAGCAGGGCCAGCACGGCGGTCAGCACCGGGAAGGCGGCGACGATCAGCACGTTGGTGCACAGGGCGGTCCAGGTGAAGACGGGCATCTTCATCATGGTCATGCCGGGCGCGCGCATCTTCACGATGGTCGCCAGCAGGTTCACGCCGGACAGCAACGTGCCCACCCCCGCTATCTGCAATGACCATATGTAGTAGTCCACCCCCACGTCGGGGCTGAAGAGGATGCCCGACAGCGGCGGGTAGGCCAGCCAGCCCGTCTTGGCGAACTCACCGACGAACAGCGACGCCATTACGAGGCCGGCGCCGAAGGTGGTCATCCAGAAGCTGAAGTTGTTCAGGAACGGGAAGGCCACGTCGCGCGCGCCGATCTGCAGCGGCACCACGAAGTTCATGAGGCCCGTGACCAGCGGCATCGCCACGAAGAAGATCATGATCACGCCGTGGGCGGTGAAGACCTGGTCGTAGTGGTGCGGCGGCAGGAAGCCGGCGTTGTCGCCGAAGGCCATGGCCTGCTGGGCCCGCATCATCAGGGCGTCGGCGAAGCCGCGCAGCAGCATCACCAGGCCCAGGATGATGTACATGATGCCGATCTTCTTGTGGTCGATGCTGGTGATCCAGTCGCGCCACAGCATGCCCCACAGCTTGAAGTAGGTCAGTGCGCCCAGCACGGCGATGCCGCCCAGCACCACGCCGGCGAAGGTCGCGAGCAGGATGGGTTCGTGGAAGGGAATCGCCTCCCAGGAGAGGCGGCCGAAGACGAGCTTCGTCAGGTCTAGGTTCTGCAACATCTTATTCTTCGGTGGTGCACATCGCGGTGACGTACTTGCGCTTGGGCGAATCGAGGGAGTCGGCCTGCCAGGCCTGCTTGGTGGCGACGTTGAAGGCACCGGGCTTGCCCAGGCCGCCGTCGGCGTCGATGGCCATCATTTCCTTCATGCACATCTTGTTGCGGTCGACGCACAGGTTGAGGATGGCGTCGTACAGCGCGGGGTCCACCGATGCGTAGTGGCGCACGGGCTCGCGCTCGCTCGGCACTTCGAGCTTCTTCTGGTAGAGCTCGCGCGTGAGTTCACCGTCCTTGCCGGCCTTGACCTTCTGCACCCACTGGTCGAAGTCGCCGTTGCTCAGGCCGTGGAACTTGAAGCGCATGCCCGAGAAGCCGGCGCCGCTGTAGTTGGCGGAGAAGCCTTCGAACTCGCCCGGCTTGTTGATCACCGCGTGCAGCTTGGTCTCCATGCCCGGCATGGCGTAGATCTGGCCGGCCAGCGCGGGGATGAAGAAGGAGTTCATGACCGAGGAGGCCGTGATCTTGAAGCTGATCGGGCGGTCCACCGGGGCGGCCAGCTCGTTCACCGTGGCGATGCCCTGCTCGGGGTAGATGAAGAGCCACTTCCAGTCGAGTGCCACCACTTCGACCACCAGCGGCTTGGCTTCGGCCGGGATTGCGCGTTGCGCGTCGAGGCGGCGCAGCGGCTGGTAGGGGTCGAGCGTGTGGGTGCTGATCCAGGTGATGGCGCCCAGCGCGATGATGATGAGCAGCGGTGCCGCCCAGATCGCCAGTTCGAGCTGGGTCGAGTGGTCCCAGTCGGGGCTGTAGGTGGCCTCCTTGTTCGACTGGCGATAGCGCCAGGCAAAGAAGATGGTCAGGGCGATCACCGGGATGATGATGATCAGCATCAGCACGGTGGAGACGACGATGAGGCGTCCCTGCTGATTGGCGATGTCGCCGGAGGGGTTCATCAACACCGTGTTGCAGCCCGCCAGGAGCATGGCGGAAAGCAGCAGGAGTGATCGGCGAAGGTTCTTGAGGATGTGCATGCCGGGGGAAAAGAGGTGCAGGGGCGACGCAAAAAGACCCCACAATCTACGCTCGAAGACGGGTTTCGCCTATTGGACGTTTTGTCCTATGGCGGTAAATGTGTTTCGGTGCGACGCTCTAGGTTCTCCATGGTCTTATGTGTCGCGTCCAGGCGTGACACCTGAATTACAGCAAGCAATGACGACGTCCAGCATCAGTCCGCAAGGCGCACAGCCGCTGCCGAACTCGCCCGAGCACGGCGGCGCCCGGCAGGGCGACGACCACTCGCACATCGCCCCCGGCGAGATCGCGGTCGGCGTGATCATCGGCCGCGCCTCCGAATATTTCGACTTCTTCGTCTACGGCATCGCCTCGGTGCTGGTGTTCCCGGCGGTCTTCTTCCCCTTCGAGCAACACCTCGAAGGTGTTCTGTACTCGTTCCTGATCTTCTCCTTCGCCTTCATCGCGCGTCCGTTCGGAACTGTCATCTCGATGATGATCCAGCGACGTTTCGGGCGCGAAGCCAAGCTCACGCTGGCGCTTTTCGTGCTGGGCACCTCCACCGCCGGCATCGCCTTCCTTCCGGGCTACGCGAGCCTCGGCTTCACGGCCATCGTGCTGCTGTCGGTGTTCCGATTCGGCCAGGGCCTGGCGCTGGGCGGTTCGTGGGACGGCCTGCCTTCGCTGCTGGCGCTGAATGCGCCCGCCAATCGCCGCGGCTGGTACGCGATGCTGGGCCAGCTGGGTGCGCCCATCGGCTTCTTCATTGCCAGCGCGTTGTTCGCCTACCTGTATTCGAGCCTGCCGTCCGAGGACTTCCTCGACTGGGGCTGGCGCTATTCCTTCTACGTGGCCTTCGCGATCAACGTGGTGGCGCTGTTCGCGCGCCTGCGCCTGGTGGCCACCGACGAATACTCGCGCCTGCTTGAAGAGCGCGAACTGGAGCCCACCAGCGTGACCGAGCTGGTCCGCTCGCAGGGCGCCAACCTGCTGATCGGCGCCTTCGCCGCGCTGGCCAGCTATGCGCTGTTCCACCTGATCACCGTGTTCCCGCTGTCGTGGATCACGCTGTACTCCGACCAGTCGGTCAGCGAATTCCTGGTCGTGCAGATGATCGGCGCGGTGCTGGCCGCAGCCGGCATCGTGGCCTCGGGCCTGCTGGCCGACCGCATCGGCCGCCGCTTCACGCTGGGCGGCCTGGCTGCCGTGATTGCCGCATTCAGCGGCTTCGCCCCCACGCTGCTCGACGGTGGCCGTCTCGGCCAGGACATCTTCATCCTGGTGGGCTTCGTGATCCTGGGCCTGTCGTACGGCCAGGCGGCCGGCGCCGTGACCTCGAACTTCGCGCCCAAGTACCGCTACGTCGGCGCGGCCCTGACGGCCGACCTGGCCTGGCTGATCGGCGCGGCGTTCGCGCCGCTGGTCGCGTTGGGCCTGTCGGCCCACTTCGGCCTGGCGTACGTCAGCGTCTACCTGCTGTCGGGCGCGGTCGCCACGCTCGCGGCGCTGGGGCTGAACCGGGCGCTGGCGCGCGACTGACCGGCTGCGCAGCCGTTTCTTCCAAAAGGGGCCGTTTCGGCCCCTTTTTCATTAGGATGCTCCGATGTTCGCCGCCGCAATTTTCGACATGGACGGGCTGCTGATCGATTCGGAGCGCCCCATCATGGCCGCCTGGATCGAGGCCGCCCGCACGCTCGGCATCGAGCTTTCGCATAGCGAGTACCTGCAGGTCGTGGGCCTGGCCACCGCCGAGTCCGAACGCATCCTCGCGTCGCTGCTCGGCGGCCCGGAGGCCTACCGCCATGCCATCGGCCATGTGCGCCAGCGGCTGCAGCTGGCGCGTTCCGACGGCACGCCGCTGTTTCCCATCAAGCCCGGTGCGGGCGAATTCCTGGCGGCGCTGCGCGAGCGCGGCACGCGCTGCGCCGTGGCCTCGTCGTCGACCAGCGGGCAGATCCAGGCCTGTCTCGGCAGCCTCGACGTGCTCCATCACTTCGAGGCCTTCGCGGGCGGCGACGAGGTGGCGCGCGCCAAGCCCGATCCGGCGCTCTACCTGCTCGCGGCCGAGCGCCTGGGCGTGGACCCGGCGGACTGCATCGCCTTCGAGGACAGCGAGAACGGCGCCAAGGCGGCGCTGGCGGCCGGCCTGCGGGTGGTTGTGGTGCCCGATCTCAAGCATCCGCCCGAGTCCATCGTCGAGCAGGCCTTCCACGTGCTCGATTCGTTGCACGACGCGCTGGGGCACCTGCCGCGCTGGTTTCCGCAACAGGCGGCGCAGAAGGCGCAACCCGCATGATCAAGATCGGCACGCTCTGCCACGTGGTCGACAGCTGCCTGGCGTCGCCTTTCACCGAGCGTGCCGTGGGCCGGATTGTGGAAGTGGTGTCCGCGCCCTACGAAGCGCCCAGCGAGCGCTACCTGCCCGGCACCTACTACGACGTGCTGTTCGAGGGCTGGACCTTCTACTGCCGCAGCGACAAGCTCGTGCCCATTTCCGACCCCGACGCCGAAGTCGAGCGCTGGGAGGACGTCTTCCTCGAAGAGCCCGGCCTCCTGCCTGCGCCTGCTCCTCAGAGCACCTCGTCGCGCAGCTGCGGAAAGACCTTCGATACCTTCGCCAGCAGGTAGTCGCCATAGCGCCCGCTGAAGGCGTGCACGTTGGCACGGTCCCAGCGCTTGGCGCTGTCGTCGCGCGCTTCGGCACCTGCAAGGCCGTCGATGCGCTGCACGCGAGCCTCGAAGTTCGGATCGAAGAACAGCGGGAACGACAGCCGGTCGTGCCCCGAGGTGTTGCGCTTCACGCGGTGCGGCGTCGACTTGTAGAGCCCGCCGGTCATGCGGTCGAGCATGTCGCCGATGTTGCAGACGAAGGAGCCGGGAATCGGCGGCGCGTCGATCCATCCGTCCGGCGTGTGCACGGCGAGGCCGCCTACGGTGTCCTGGTGCAGGATGGTGAGCAGCCCGTAGTCGGTGTGCTCGCCCACGCCCCATTGCACGTCGAGCCCTTCGGGCACTGGCTGCGAGGGGTAGTTGAAGAGGCGGAACAGGATCAGCGGGTCGGCCGTGTAGCGTTCGGCGAAGTAGCTCGCGGGCAGGCCCAGGCTCAGCGCGATGCCTTCCATCAGCCGGTGGCCGAGCTGCGTGACGGCCGCCATGTAGTCGAGGATGGTCTCGCGAAAGCCCGGCACATCGGGGAACAGGTTCGGCCCGTGCACCGGTGTCTTCGCCTGCACCAGCGGATGTGTGGCGGGCAGCTCGGTGCCGAGGTAGAGGCCTTCCTTCCAGTCGGGCCGGCCCGAGGTCAGCTCGCCGCCCAGCGGGAAGAAGCCGCGCCAGGCGCGCCCGCCGAGCGCCATGCGCCACTGCATCTTGGCTTCTTCAGGCAGGTCGAAGAAGCGGTGGCTCAGGTCTTCGAGCCGCTGCACCAGCGCGGCGTCGACGCCGTGGCCGGTCACGTAGAAGAAGCCGTGCGCGCGGCAGGCGGCGCCAATCTGCGCGGCCACGCCATCGCGTTCGGGCGCACCGGCCACGAGGGGCGAGACGTCGATCACGGGCAGCGAGAGAAGGGATTCGGATGTGGACATCGTCGTCGAAAGCATGTCACGCGTCCCGCGCGAACGGCGAGCGGATGTCCGAAAGAAACTGCTGCGCGCGTGGGTGCTGAGGGCGGTTGAAGAAATCATCGGGCGTGGCGCGTTCGAGCACCTTGCCCTCGTCCATGAACAGCACGCGGTCGGCCACCTCGCGCGCGAAGCCCATCTCGTGCGTCACGCAGACCATCGTCATGCCGTCGCGCGTGAGGTCGCGCATCACCAGCAGCACTTCACCGACCATCTCGGGGTCGAGCGCACTCGTGGGTTCGTCGAACAGCATCAGCGGCGGCTGCATGGCCAGCGCGCGCGCAATCGCCACGCGCTGCTGTTGGCCGCCCGACAGTTCGCTGGGCCACGCGTTCGCCTTGTTCGACAGGCCCACGCGCTGCAGCAGCGCCATCGCGCGCTCCTCGGCCTCCTTGCGCGTGAGCCCGCGCAGCTGCATCGGCGCCATGGTGCAGTTCTGCAGCACCGTGAGGTGCGGAAAGAGGTTGAACTGCTGGAACACGAAGCCGATGCGCGAGCGGAAGGCGTTCACATCCAGGCCGGGCGCATGGATGTCCTGGTCGTCCACTGCGATGCGGCCCGACTGGATCGGCTCCAGCCGGTTGAAGGTGCGGATCAGCGTCGACTTGCCCGAGCCCGAGGGCCCGCACACCACGACGACTTCGCCCTTGTGGATGGTCTCGGTGATATCGACCAGCGCGTGGTAGCTGCCGTACCACTTGTTGACTTTTTCGAGTTCGATCATGCGGACACCTTGGGTGCAACGGTGGACATGCCGCGGCGCGCGAGCCGGCGTTCGAGCCAGTAGGCGAAGCGCGACAGGCCGAAGCAGAGGATGAAGTACGTGCCGCCCAATATGAGGTAGATCTGCGCGGGCTTGGTGAACACCTGGGTGTTGATCTGCGTCGCGATGAACGACACCTCGGCCAGCCCGATGATGTAGCCCAGCGAGGTCTCCTTGATGGTCGAGACGAACTGGTTCACCAGCGAGGGCAGCATGCTGCGCAGCGCCTGCGGCAGCACCACGAGGCGCATCGCGCGGCCGTAGCCCAGGCCGAGCGCGCGGGCGGTTTCCATCTGCCCGCGTGGCAGGCCCTGGATGCCGGCGCGCACGATCTCCGCGAGGTAGGCGGCATCGAATATCACCAGCGCGATCAGCATGGTGGTGAACTGGTCGGTCTTCACGCCCGTGACGCTCGGTAGGAAGAAATAGGCCCAGAAGATCACCATCAGCAGCGGCAGGCCGCGCACCACGAACACGAAGGCCGTGACCGGCCAGCGCAGCCAGCGCCACGGGCTCACGCGCGCGAGCCCGAGCACGATGCCCAGTGGCAAGGCGAGCACGAGTCCGCAGGAGGCCAGCAGCAGCGTGAGCACCAGTCCGCCGAGCGGGCCGTTGGGGTACTGCCCGATGAGAAAGTAGACCCAGTAGTCGTTGATGATGTCGAGCATCAGCGAGCTGCCTTCATATGGTTCTCACCGGAAAGCGGTGGTGATACCAGGTCGCCAGCCCCGTGATCGCCAGCGACACCGTCAGGTACGCCGCGCTCGCGAAAGCGAAAGACTCGAAGCTGCGGAAGGTCGCGCTCTCGACCTGGCCTGCCTGGTACATCAGCTCGGCCACACCGATCACAGTGGCGATGGAGGTGTTCTTCCAGAGGCTCAGCGTCTGCGAGATCAGCGGCGGCACCGTCACGCGCAGCGCCTGCGGCAGCACCACGCGGCGCATGGTGGCGAGGTAGCTGAAGCCCATCGCGCGGCCGGCCTCGAACTGCACCGTGGGGATCGCGCGGATGCCGCTGCGGATGTCCTCGGCCATGAAGGCCGCCGTGTACAGCGACAGCGCGATGACCGCGCTGTAGGCCTCGATGTGCCCCGCGTAGAGCCATTGCTTGATGTCCTCGGGCAGCAGCTCGGGCGCGCCGAAGTACCAGAACAGCATGTGCGCGAGCAGCGGGATGTTGCGGATCGACTCGACGTACGCGAAGCCGAGCCAGCGCAGCGGTGCGAAGGGCGAAAGGCGCAGCAGCGCCACCACCAGCGCGAGGGGCAACGCCAGCACCAGCGCGGCCGCGAGCAGCTGCAGCGACAGCAGCAGGCCCGCGACCAGCATGTCGTGGTACTTGCCGGTGAGCAGCAAGGAATAGTCGAACAGGGGCATGGGGGGCGACAGTATCACCGTCGCGGATGGAATTTGCTCCCTCCCCCGCTGGGGGAGGGTTGGGGTGGGGGCACGACGGCGATCGAAACGTCATGGCCTGTGCTGAGGCCGCTTGCCCCCATCCCGGCCTTCCCCCAGAGGGGGAAGGAGAAAGACCGAAGACCGGGCTCAGTCGATCTTGTCGCTGTCGAGCTTGAAGTCGCGCGACTGGAAGCCCGAGGCCGTGTTCGGGCCGTACCACTTGATGAAGATCTTCTGCGCCTCGCCGGACTTCTCGAGTTCGCGCAGCGTGTCGTCCACCACGGCCTTCAGGCCGCTCTCGCCCTTCTTGATGCCGATGGCCAGCGCCTCGGTGCTCAGGTTCTGCTTGAGCACCACGTACTGCGCCTTCTGCGGGCCGAGCTTGGCGTAGCTGCGCAGCAGCGCGGCCTCGTCGTCCACATAGCCCACGCCCTTGCCCTGCTGCAGCGCCTGGAAGGCCTGCTGGCTCGTGTCGAAGGTCACGACCTCGACGTTGGGCACGGCCTTGCGGATGTTGGGTTCCTGCGTGCCGCCGCGGATGGTCAGCACCTTCTTGCCGGCGAGCTGCGGCACCTCGGTGATGCCGCTGTCCTTCTTCACGATGGCCTTCTGGCCGGTCACGAAGGTGGTGAGCGAGAAGTCGATCTGCGCCTCGCGCTCCTTGTTGTGCGTGAGGCCGGCGGCGACCAGGTCCACGTGGTCCTGCTGCAGCTCGGGAATGCGCGCGGCCACCGCGATCTGCTTGAGCACCGGCTTCACGCCGATTTTCTTTGCAATGGCGTTCACCAGGTCGACTTCGTAGCCGACGATCTGGCGCGTCTTGGGGTCGACGAAGGTCGCGGGCTCGTCGGTGCCGAGCACGCCGACGACCAGCTCGCCCTTTTTCTTGATGTCGGCCAGTTGGTCGGCGTGGGCGAGGGTGCCGAGCATGAAGGTGGAAGCGGCGACGGCCGCGGCGAGCAGGGTGTGGCGCATGGGTTGTCTCTCTCCTGGAGGAAATTCAGGGCCGAACCATATCAACAAAACCCCGGATCAATAAATCGTCAATCGACATATGCATATGGGTAAGCTGAATACGTTCGTTGCAGGCTGGGTTAAATTCGCGGCCCAAAAAGCGCGCGTCCACTGTCTTCTTCCCGCATCTCATCCAGCGAGATCCCCATGATCATCAAACCCCGCGTGCGCGGCTTCATCTGCGTCACGACCCATCCCACCGGCTGCGAAGCCAACGTCAGGCAGCAGATCGACTACGTCAAGGCCCAGGGCCCCATCGCGGGCGGTCCGAAGAGGGTGCTGGTGATCGGCGCATCGACGGGCTATGGCCTGGCCGCGCGCATCACGGCAGCCTTCGGCTGCGGCGCCGACACGCTCGGCGTGTTCTTCGAGCGCGCGGGCAGCCAGAGCAAGCCCGGCTCGCCCGGCTGGTACAACACCGCCGCCTTCCACCGCGCAGCGGCCGCCGAAGGCCGCTATGCGAAGAGCATCAACGGCGACGGTTTTTCCGATGCGGTGAAGCAGCAGGCCATCGACACGATCCGCGCGGACCTCGGCCAGGTCGACCTCGTCGTCTACAGCCTGGCTGCGCCGCGCCGCACGCACCCGAAGACGGGCCAGGTCTTCAACTCGGTGCTCAAGCCGGTCGGCAAGTCGGTGAACCTGCGCGGCCTCGACACCGACAACGAGACCATCAAGGAAACGGTGCTCGAAGCCGCGACACAGGAAGAGATCGACAACACCGTGGCCGTGATGGGCGGCGAAGACTGGCAGATGTGGATCGACGCACTACAGCAGGCCGGTGTGCTGGCCGACGGCGCGAAGACCACGGCCTTCACCTACCTGGGCGAGCAGATCACGCACGATATCTACTGGAACGGCTCCATCGGCGCCGCCAAGAAGGATCTCGACCAGAAGGTGCTCGGCATTCGCGCACAGCTGGCCGCCAAGGGTGGCGACGCGCGCGTGTCGGTGCTGAAGGCGGTGGTCACGCAGGCGAGCTCGGCCATTCCGATGATGCCGCTGTACCTGTCGCTGCTGTTCAAGGTGATGAAGGCACAGGGCACGCATGAAGGTTGCATCGAGCAGGTGCACGGGCTCTATGCCGACAGCCTCTACGGCAGCGCGCCGCACCTCGACGAGGAAGGCCGCCTGCGCGCGGACTACAAGGAGCTGGCGCCGCAGGTGCAGTCGCTGGTGCAGGCGCAGTGGTCACAGGTGACCAACGACAACCTCTACGAGCTCACCGATTTCGCCGGCTACAAGACCGAGTTCCTGCGCCTCTTCGGCTTCGCGGTGGAGGGCGTGGACTACGAGGCCGACGTGAACCCGGATGTGGACATTCCGGGCCTCGTGCAGGTCTAGGAAGCGACCGGAGGGATACTCCCGCCCATGCAGATTCAAGAAAAGCCGCCCGCCGGCACGCCGTTCGACTGGATCGGCGGCGAACCGAAGGTGGAGGCGCTGGTCGAGCGCTTCTACGACCTGATGGACCTCGAGCCCGCGTATGCGCAATTGCGCGCCGTGCACGGCACCAGCCTCGACAACGCGCGCCAGCGCCTGTTCTGGTTCCTCTGCGGCTGGCTCGGCGGGCCGCAGCACTACACCGACCGCTTCGGCCATCCGATGCTGCGCGCGCGCCACCTGCCGCAGAGCATCGGCGGCCACACCATCGGCATCAAGGAGCGCGACCAATGGCTGGCCTGCATGGACCAGGCCATGGGCGAGACGGGTGTGCCCGAGGACTTGCGCGCAAGGCTGCGCGACTCCTTCTTCAAGACCGCCGACTGGATGCGCAACCGCGGCGAGTGACCGACCCCACAACGATTCCGAAAGACGTTTCTCTCATCATGAATTCCATCGTCATCATCGGCGGCGGCCATGCCGCGGCCCAGCTCTGCGTCGGCCTCGCTGAAGCCGGGCAGGGCGCGCGCGTGCACCTCGTGTGCGAAGAGGCGTGCGAGCCCTACCACCGCCCGCCGCTGTCCAAGGCCTTCCTCAAGAGCGCGGAGGAAACCACGCAACTGCACAAGGCCGCCGACTGGTACCGCGAAGCGGGCATCACGCTGCACCTGGGCGACGCCGCCGTGGCGATCGACCGCGAGGCGCGCACCGTCACGCTGCGTTCGGGCGCGGTGCTGCCGTGGGAGCGCCTGGTGCTGGCCACCGGCACGCGCGCACGCCAGATGCCCGATCTGAAGCCGGGCCTCGAAAACGTCGCGAGCCTGCGTGCTGCCGATGAAGCGCACCGCCTGCGCGAGCGGCTTGCATCGGCCGAGAAGGTGACCGTGCTCGGCGGCGGCTTCATCGGGCTCGAGGTGGCGGCCACCGCCAAGGCGCTCGGCAAGTCAGTGCAGGTGATCGAAAGCGCGCCGCGCCTGCTGGGCCGCGCCGTGTCGCCCGAGCTGTCGGCGCATGTGCTCGCCACTCATCGCGCGGCCGGCATCGACATCGTGCTCGGCGCGCAGACCGGTGCCTTCGAAGTCGAAGGCGACCGGCTGGTGTCGATCCAGGTCAACGGCGTGAAGCAGCCGGTCGACCTCCTGCTGCTCGGTATCGGCGCCGTGCCCGAGACGGCGCTCGCACAGGCGGCCGGCATCGAGTGCGCCGACGGCATCGTGGTCGACGGCCACATGCAGACTAGCGCGGCCGGTGTGCTCGCGGTGGGCGACTGCACGCGCTTCCCCGATCGCCGCGCGGGCCGCGCGCTGCGGCTCGAATCGGTGCAGAACGCCAACGACCAGGCGCGCACCGCGGTGGCCACGCTGACCGGCGCGGCGCGTGCGCACGACGCGGTCGCGTGGTTCTGGTCCGACCAGGGCGGCATGCGACTGCAGATGGTGGGCCTGATGCCGGCCGAAGGCACGCCGGGCCTGAACAGCGTGCGCCGGCCAGGGCCGAAGCCTGATGCGTTCTCGCTGTTCCACTACGTCGATGGGCAGCTTGTATGCGTGGAGTCGGTGAACGCGCCGGTCGACCACATGATGAGTCGCAAGCTGCTTGAAGCAGGCCGCAGCCCTGATGCTGCGGCGGTGGCGGATGCGGCGGTTCCCTTGAAGAACCATTTGGCGTAAGCCGCCTGCGTGTCTTGCTCCCTCCCCCGCTGGGGGAGGGTAGGGGTGGGGGCACGACGGCGGTGGATGAGGCACGGCCCGTGCAGAGGCCGCGAGCCCCCATCCCAGCCTTCCCCCGGAAGGGGAAGGAGCAAGGCAGAAAGCGTCAGCGCCGCGCTGGCGCCAGCAGAACCACCAAGGCCCCGGCGCCGCCTTCCGCGGGCTTGGCCTGCACGAACGCGATCACCTCGTTCTTCTGGATCAGCCAGCGCTGCGCCTTGGTCTTCAGCACCGGCTGCCTGCCTGGCGAGCCCAGGCCCTTGCCGTGCACCACGCGCACGCAGCGCAGCCCCTGCTTGCTGGCATTGCGGATGAAGCCGCCGAGCGCCTCGCGCGCCTCGTCGCTGCGCAGCCCGTGCAGGTCGACCTGCCCCTGGATCGCCCATTCGCCCTTGCGCAGCCGCGCCGTCACGTCGGTGCCGATGCCGGGTCGGCGGAAGCTCATGGCGTCGTCCACGTCGAGCAGCGTGGTCACGTCGAACTCGTCGGAGAGCGACTCGCGCAGCACGCGCTGTTCGTCGAGCTGGTGCTGCACCGGGATCGGTGCTGGCGGCAGCGGCGCAAGCGGCACTGCGGCCTTGCGGCGCAGCGGCTCGGTGGCGCCGATGGCACGGGCAAAGAGGTCTTTCTCGGCGGCGAGCTTGCGTTCGGCCGCGGCCTTTGCGGCCGCCTCGGCGGCTTCGCGCTCGCGGGTTTCGGCGAGCGTGCGCTGCACCTGCTTGAGGTCGGCGAGGTTCTTGAGAGACGGGGCGCGTGCGGCCATCAGAGCACGCCCTTCTCGGCCATCGAGAAGCTCTGTCCGGGGCTCACGATGATGTGGTCGAGCACCCGCACGTCCACCAGCGCCAGCGCGGCGCGCAGCGTCTGCGTGAGCGACTCGTCGGCGCGCGAGGGCTCGATGTTGCCGCTGGGGTGGTTGTGCGCCAGCACCACGGCCGCGGCCTGGTGGTGGATGGCGCGCGTGACGACCTCGCGCGGATAGACGCTGGTCTGCGTGAGCGTGCCGCGGAACATTTCCTCCAGCGCGATCATGCGGTGCTGCACGTCGAGGAACACCACCGCGAACACTTCGTAGGGGCGCGAGCCGATGTGCAGCTGCAGGTACTGCTTGACCGCGTCGGGCGAGTCGAACACCGTGCGCTCCCGGAGCCTTTCACCCATGGCGCGGCGCGCCAGTTCGAGCACCGCGATCAGTTCGGAGCGCTTGGCGCTGCCGCCCATGCCCTTGATGGTCTTGAGCTCTTCGGCGCCGGTATGCAGCAGGCCCGAGAGGCCGCCGAAGCGCTCGAGCAGCTGCTGCGCCAGCTGCAGCACGTTCATGCCCGCCACGCCGGTGCGCAGCAGCAGGGCCAGCAGCTCGGCGTCGGCCAGCGCGGATGCCCCTCGCGAGATGAGTTTTTCGCGGGGACGGGCGTCGAGAGGGAGATCCTTGAATGCCATGAAACCCTGGGGTGAAACCTTGGCGGAGCCGGGTGAAGCCCCGGTCCTTAAAATGAGGTCCAGTTTATCGGGACACCCACCTTGTCTTTGCCCACCTCCGTTGCCCCCATGTCCCAACTCGTGACTTCCGGCTCCTTCCTGACCCTGCACTACCGGCTGGCCGGCCCGGCGGGCGACATCATCAACACCTTCGCCGACAAGCCCGCGACCCTGTCGCTCGGCACCGGCGAGCTTTCTCCAGCCATGGAGCAGCGCCTGATGGGCCTGGAAGAAGGCACGCATGCCACCTTCGAGCTGCCCGCCGGCGAGGCCTTCGGCGAGCGCAACCCCGACATGCAGCAGTGGGTGGCCAGGAAGCTGCTCGCGCAGATGGGCGACCCCGACGAGCAATACGCCACGGGCGACGTCGTGCAGTTCCCCACGCCCGACGGCACGGGCAGCTATGCGGGCGCGGTGATCGAATCGAATGACACGGCGGTGCGCTTCGACTTCAACCATCCGCTGGCCGGCCAGCCCGTCACCTTCGAAGTGAAGCTGATCGGCGTGCTATGAACCCCGATATCTCGGAAGTCATCCTTGCCGAACCGCGCGGCTTCTGTGCGGGTGTCGATCGCGCCATCGAGATCGTCGAGCGCGCCATTGCCAAGTTCGGCGCACCGATCTACGTGCGCCACGAGATCGTGCACAACACCTACGTGGTGAACGAGCTCAAGGCCAAGGGCGCGATCTTCATCGAGGAACTGTCCGACGTGCCGCCCGGCGCCACGCTGGTGTTCAGCGCACACGGCGTGAGCAAGGCGGTGGAGCAGGAGGCGCGCGACCGCGGCTTCGAGATCTTCGACGCCACCTGCCCGCTGGTGACCAAGGTGCACGTCGAGGTCGCCAAGCTCGCGAAGGAGGGCTTCGAGTTCATCATGATCGGCCACAAGGGGCACCCCGAGGTCGAGGGCACGATGGGCCAGCTCAGCAGCGGCATTCACCTCGTCGAAGACGTGGCCGACGTGGCGAAGGTCTCGCCCTCGCAGACCGAGAAGCTCGCGGTGGTTACGCAGACCACGCTGAGCGTGGACGACGCGGCCGAGATCGCCGCCGCCGTGCGCACGCGCTTTCCGGCCGTGCGAGAGCCCAAGCAGCAGGACATCTGCTATGCCACCCAGAACCGCCAGGACGCGGTGAAGATCATGAGCCCGCAGGTCGACCTCGTGATCGTGGTCGGCAGCCCCACCAGTTCCAACAGCAACCGGCTGCGCGAACTGGCGCAGCGGCTGGGCACCGAGAGCTACATGGTCGATTCGGCCGAAGAGCTCAAGCCCGAGTGGTTCGAGGGCAAGACGCGCATCGGCCTCACCGCCGGCGCCTCGGCCCCCGAGGTGCTGGTGCGCGAGGTGATCGAGCGCGTGCGCGCGTTCGGCGCGGTGTCGGTCCGCAAGATGGACGGCATCGAGGAAACCATCAAGTTTCCGCTGCCCAAGGGGCTCAAGCTCGACGACATTCCGCCTCCAGGACACATCTCTTGAACGACAAGAAAACCCCCGACTGGCGCTCTGAAATAGATAGCGCCTCCCGCAGGCTGAGCGAGCGTGCTGGCCACTTTTTGCGCGAAACCCCGCTATGGAAGCTGCCCGCGGCCGCCTTCGGCGTCGCGGCGCCGGGCGCCGAGATCTGGCTGAAGCTCGAGCACATGCAGGTCAGCGGCAGCTTCAAGGCGCGCGGCATGATGAACCGGCTGCTGGCCAACGACATTCCCGACAGCGGCGTGGTTGTGGCCTCGGGTGGCAATGCGGGCATTGCCACGGCGGCCGCGGCGCGCGCGCTGGGCGTGCCTTGCCAGGTGTTCCTGCCGGGCGTGTCGCCTGAGGCCAAGCGCGCGCGGCTGCGTGCGCTGGGTGCGGAAGTGGTCGTCGTCGGCGAGCTCTACCCCGATGCGCTGGCCGCCTGCCTGACGCGTCAGAAGGAATCCGGCGCCTTGCTCACCCACGCCTACGACCAGCCCGAAGTGGTGGCCGGCGCGGGCACGCTCGGCCGCGAGATCGAAGAGCAGGGCGGTCTTCCCGATGCGGTGCTCGTGAGCGTCGGCGGCGGTGGGCTGATCGGCGGCCTCGCTGGTTGGTTCGAGCAGCGCGCCCGTGTGGTGGCGCTCGAACCCGAAAAAGCGCCCACGCTGTTTCGCGCTCGCGAGGCCGGCGAGCCGGTCGACGTGGAGGTGGGCGGCATCGCGGCCGATTCGCTCGGGGCGCGCCGCCTCGGCGCCATTTCGTGGGAGATCACGCAACAGCAGGTGCGGCACGCCCTCCTGCTGTCCGATGAATCCATCCGCGCCGCCCAGCAGTGGCTGTGGAAAGAGCTGAAGCTGGCGGTGGAGCCGGCCGCAGCGCTGCCGCTGGCCGCGCTGCAGACCGGTGCCTACGTGCCGCGCGCGGGCGAGAAGGTCTGCCTGATCATCTGCGGGGCGAACGTCGACCCCGCGACGGTCGCCTGAGAGTCGAAGGCCGCCGCCGCCGGGCCGCCCCAAGGCGAGCCGCGCCTCCCCCTTGGGGGGTGGCGAATTACACGGAGCGAAGCGCAGTGAAAAGCCGGGGGGCCTTCATTTTTCGCAGTTCACCATCCACGCCACGCCGAACTTGTCGGTGAGCATGCCGAAGCCCTTGGCCCAGAACTGCGGGCCGTAGGGCATCGTGACCTTGCCGCCTTCGGCCAGCGCGTCGAACAGCTTCTTGCCTTCGTCCACGCTGTTCGCCTGCACCGAGAGCGAGAAACCCTTGTAGCCCTCGAAGGGCCACTCCGGCGGGGCGTCCGAGGCCATCAGCTTGTGGCCGCGGGCCTCGAGGGTGGCGTGCATGATCTTGTCCTTGTGGCTGGCCGGCGTCTGGGCGCCCATCGGGCTCTCGCCGAAGGTCATGCTGAAGGCGACCTTGCCGTCCAGCGCCTTGGCATAGAAGGCGAGCGCTTCGGCGGCATTGCCGTTGAATGTCAGATAGGCTTCCATCGTTTTCCCCTTCGAGGTGGGTGAGTGGGATCGCGATGCTACGCCCACCTAAAATCCCCCCATGCTTGACATCACCCTGCTCCGCAAAGACCTGGCCTCCGCCGTGGCCGGCCTCGAAAAACGCAAGAAGAACCAGCCGTACCTCGACGTGTCGGCGTTCACCGCGCTCGAGGCCGAGCGCAAGACGCTGCAAACCCGCACCGAGGAAATCCAGGCGCGCCGCAACACGCTGAACAAGCAGATCGGCCCGCTCAAGGCCAAGGGCGAATCGGTCGATGCGCTCATGGCCGAAGTCAACGCGCTGAAGGCCGAGCAGGAATCGCAGTCCAGGCGCCTCGAAGAGATCCAGCCCGCGCTGCACGCGCTGCTGCTCGCCGTGCCCAACCTGCCGCACGCCAGCGTGCCGCTGGGCGAAGACGAGGCCGGCAACGTCGAGATGCGCCGCTGGGCCCCGAAGGGCGGCGCCGGCGCAAATGCCACGCCGCTGGGCTTCGCGCCCAAGGACCACGTCGATCTCGGTGCGCCGCTGGGCCTCGACTTCGAGATGGGCGCCAAGCTCTCGGGCTCGCGCTTCACCGTCATGAAGGGCCCGATCGCCCGCCTGCACCGCGCGCTCGCGCAGTTCATGGTCGACCTGCAGACCGAACAGCACGGCTACACCGAGTGCTACGTGCCGTACGTGGTCAACGCCGCCACGCTCAGCGGCACCGGCCAGCTGCCCAAGTTCGAAGGCGACCTGTTCGCCGCGAAAAAGGGCGGCCAGGACGGCGAGCCCGTGCCCGACCATTCGGCGCTGTATCTCATTCCGACCAGCGAAGTGCCGCTGACCAACTTCGTGCGCGACGAGGTCGTGCCCGAGGCGCAACTGCCCATCAAGCTCACGGCCCATACGCCGTGCTTCCGCTCCGAGGCCGGCAGCGCCGGGCGCGACACGCGCGGCATGATCCGCCAGCACCAGTTCGACAAGGTCGAGATGGTGCAGATCGTGCATCCTGAGAAGAGCTACGACGCGCTCGAGCAGATGGCCGGCCACGCCGAAGCCGTGCTGCAGGCGCTGGAACTGCCGTACCGCCTGGTGCTGCTGTGCACCGGCGACATGGGCTTCACGGCCGCCAAGACCTACGACCTCGAGGTGTGGCTGCCGGCGCAGGACACCTATCGCGAGATCAGCTCGGTCTCGAACTGCGAAGCCTTCCAGGCGCGCCGCTTGCAGGCCCGTTTCAAGAACGCGCAGGGCAAGAACGAACTCGTGCATACCCTCAATGGTTCCGGCCTGGCGGTGGGCCGCGCGCTGGTGGCTGTGCTGGAAAACCACCAGAACGAAGACGGCTCCATCAACGTGCCCGCAGCGTTGCGTCCGTACCTCGGTGGGCTCGAAGTTTTGCGCGGCTGAGACGTGAGGCCTCGAAGCCTCGTTTTTCTCGGCTATAATCTGAGGCTCGACAGCACCGGAGAGGTGGCAGAGTGGTCGAATGTACCTGACTCGAAATCAGGCGTACTAGCGATAGTACCGAGGGTTCGAATCCCTCCCTCTCCTCCAAGAAGTCAATAAACAAGCGCCTTTCGGGGCGCTTTTTTATTTTCTGAACCATTGTTTCCACCCCGCATTCTTCGCTGTCGGCAAAGAACGCCAGGACTGCTTCGAAGGGAGCTGGTGGCGCTCGGGGCGCGAGACTAGGGCCGCTGCATGACTTCCCGTTGACTTCGCTGCCCGGTCCGAGCTGCTTTCCCCGGCTGTCGCCGCCGCGCAAGAGCCAGGTTGGCCGTGATCATGGCCGCGACCAGCGTGATCAGCCACGAGAAGTACACCCACAGCAAGAAGATCGGAAAGGCCGCGAACGCCCCGTACAGCGCCTTGTAGGTCGGCACCTTGACGAGGTAGGTGGCGAAGCCCCGTTTGCCCAGCTCGAAAGCCGTGCTGGCGATCAAGCCGCCCGCGATGGCGTCGCGTAGCCGCACCTTCGTGTTCGGAACGAAATAGAACATGCTCGTCAGTGCGGTCACGCCGAGCACGAGCGGCCCGAGGTCGAGCACGAAGGCGAGCGATGGTGGCAAGGCGCCGATCAGACCCAGGGAAACGCCCAGCACGTACGACGTTGCCCACAGGCTCAGACCCATCACGGGTGGCCCGACGGCCAGCATCAGCAGGTACAGGCCGACCCTTCTGAAGAAGGGCCGATTCCTCCTCACCTCCCACATCTGGTTCAACGCGTTCTCGACGGTCAGCAACATCGCGACGGCGGTCCCCAGCAAGAAGAGCGAGCCGACCCAGGTCAGGCTGCTGGCATTCGCGGCGAACTGGTCCAGATACTTGAGGACCGTGCGCGCGATGTCTGGCGGCAGCAGCCTGCTCAGCAGGAACTCATGAATCGCGTCCTTGAATCGCTTGAAGATCGGGAATCTCGTGAACAGCGCGAAGCTCGTGGCCAGCAAGGGCACGATGGACAGCAAGGTCGTGAATGTCAGGCTTCCGGCGACCTGGGGCAGGCGTTCTTTCCTGGCGCGGTGGATCGTCAGGCGGGTCAGAGTGAACATGTATCGCTGAAAGAGGAGGGGGCGGCTGGCTTCGCGGACGGACAAGCCGCTGCATGCGATTTTGAGGCCTGCAGCTGACGCCTTTCGGCAAGGCCTACCTTCGATGCGTCGTAGATCGAGGCATTCACTCAGCCGCCCCGTTGCCGGATCTTCGGCAAGCACGACAGCAGCGCCTTCACCTGCGGCGAATCGTCGGACTTGCGCCAGATGGCGACCGTCTCGACGATGGTCTTCTCGCCCTTCATGCTGGTAGTCCTCCGTGAAGGCGCGCAGCATCGGCGGCAAGAATGAATAGGCCGGCAGGCTGATGAAGCCGAGCGACAGCGAACCCATGAAGCCCTGAGCGGCCTCCAGGGCACGCTTGCGCATGGTGTCGGCCGGCGGCCAGCACGGCGCGTGCGTCGCGGCGGCCCCGAAGCACTAAGCTTCTGCCCGGCCCGCACGTGACCTTCGAGGTCACGCCCGAGGAATGGCTGCCGGCTTCCGGATCCCGAGTTCCTTTTTTCCCTTCAACCCAACGCACCACATCATGAGCACCACATCACCAGCCCGCATCGCCGTCGTCACCGGAGGCGCCCGCGGCATCGGCCGCGCCGTCGGCGAATGGTTTCTTCGCCACGGCTGCAAGGTCGCCTTGCTCGACTGCGACAGCGCAACGCTCGACAGAACGATCTCGGAGATCGCCCGCCCCGGCGATCTGCTCGGCATCCATTGCGACGTGTCCGATCCGGCGCAGGTCGACCGCGCCGTGGCGGCCGTCGTTGCAAAGTTCGGCCGCGTGGACGCGCTGGTCAACAACGCCGGCGTGGCCATCTTCAAGCCGGTGCTGGAAACCTCCTTCAAGGAATGGCGCACGGTGATGGCCACCAACCTCGATGGCGCCTTCCTCTGTACCCAGGCGTTCGGCGCGGTGATGGCTGGCAACGGCGGCGGTGCCATCGTCAACGTCGCCTCGATCTCCGGGCTGCGGGCCAGCACGCTTCGCGTGGCCTATGGCACCAGCAAGGCCGCGCTCATCCACATGACGAAGCAGCATGCGGTCGAGCTCGGCGATGCCGGCGTGCGCGTGAACGTCATCGCCCCCGGCCCGGTAGAAACCGAAATGGCCAAGCTCGTTCACAGCGTGGCGATCCGCTCCGACTACTACGACGCGATTCCGCTGAACCGCTACGGCACCACCGAGGAGATGGCGAATGTCATCGGCTTCCTGTGCAGCCCCGAAGCGAGCTTCATCAACGGCCAGGTCGTGGCCGTCGACGGTGGCTTCGACGCGGCGGGCGTCGGCCTGCCGACCCTTCGCCGCCGCAAGGCCGAAGCCGGGGCGGAACTGCCAGGGGCCAAGGCATAACGAAACTGCCGTACATCATCGGCTGGGGCCACACGCGCTTCGGCAAGCTCACCAAGAACGACATCCGAACGCGCCTCGTCGAGCGCGGAGAATCGCAGCCGGCCATGCCTGGCTGGCCACCGATCACAATTACGAACCACCAAGGAGACAAACCATGAGCATTTCCCGTCGCACCATTCTTCGCAGCGCCGCCGCGGCCGCCGTTGTCGCCGCCCCCGCGGGCAGCGCCTTCGCGCAAACCAAGGCCGAGTTCACCTACAAGTACGCGAACAACCTGCCGGTGACGCATCCGATGAACCTGCGCGCCAAGGAGATGGCCGATGCGATCCGCACCGAGACCAACGGCCGCGTCAACATCCAGATCTTCCCGAACAACCAGCTCGGCTCCGATACGGACGTGTTGAGCCAGCTGCGCTCGGGCGGCGTCGAGTTCTTCACCCTCTCGGGCCTGATCCTCTCGACGCTGGTGCCGGCGGCATCGATCAGCGGCGTCGGCTTTGCGTTCAAGGACTACCCGAGCGTGTGGAAGGCGATGGATGGCGAACTGGGTGCCTACATCCGCGCGCAGATCGCCAAGGCCGGCATCGTGCCGATGGAAAAGATCTGGGACAACGGCTTTCGCCAGATCACCTCGTCGTCCAGGCCCATCGCGACGCCCGCCGACCTGAAGGGCTTCAAGATCCGCGTGCCGGTGTCGCCGCTGTGGACCTCGATGTTCAAGGCCCTCGATGCGGCGCCGGCGTCGATCAACTTCGCCGAGGTCTATTCCGCGCTGCAGACGAAGATCGTCGACGGGCAGGAGAACCCGCTGGCCATCATCTCGACGGCCAAGCTCTTCGAGGTGCAGAAGTACTGCTCGCTGTCCAACCACATGTGGGACGGCTTCTGGTTCCTGGCCAACCGCCGCGCCTGGGAGAAGCTGCCGGCCGACCTGCGCGCCATCGTTGCCAAGCACATCGACGCGGCCGGCCTGAAGGAGCGCGACGACGTGGCGCAGCTCAACGCCGGGCTGCAGACGGAACTGGCCGGCAAGGGCCTGGCCTTCAACCAGCCGGATGCCGCCGCCTTCCGCGACCAGCTTCGCAAGGCCGGCTTCTATGGCGAATGGAAGGGCAAGTACGGCGACGAGGCATGGGCCCTCCTGGAACGCTCCGTCGGCAAGCTGGCATGAGCGCGATGAGCCCCACCGGCCACGGCGTGCAGGCGTCGCCGGCGGTGAGCCCCGCTTCGCCGGCGGCGCGCATCGACCGCGTTCTCGGGTTCATCGTCGAAGCGTCCGCCGGTGCGCTCGTGCTGGCGGACATCGCCGTGCTGCTGGCCGGCGTCGTGGCGCGCTTCGCGTTCCACAGGCCGCTGGTCTGGTCCGACGAACTCGCCTCGATGCTCTTCATCTGGCTGGCGATGCTCGGTGCCGTGGTCGCCCTGCGGCGCGGCGAGCACATGCGCATGACGGCGCTGGTCTCGCGCCAGGCGCCAGCGCGCCAGCAGTTGCTCGAGGCCATCAGCGTGTGCGCGTCGCTGGCCTTCCTCGCGATGGTGGCCTGGCCGGCGTGGGAATACGCCTCGGAGGAGCGCTTCATCACCACGCCGGCTCTCGAGATCTCGAATGCATGGCGCGCTGCGGCGCTGCCTTGCGGCATCGCCCTGATGATGCTGTTCTCGGTGCTGCGGCTGTTCAAGGAGGCCGACTGGCGCACGGGCACCAAGGCCTTCGCCGCCGTGGCCATCGTGATCGGCGCCTTCGCGCTGGGCCGCGGCGTCTTCGAAGACCTGGGGCGCTACAACCTGCTGATCTTCTTCGTGGGCGTGGTCGGGGCAAGCGTGTTCAGCGGCATTCCCATTGCCTTTGCGTTCGGCCTGGGGACCATCGGCTACCTGGCGCTGGGAACGGACACCGCGCTGCCGGTGATCATCGGCCGCATGGACGAGGGCATGTCGCACCTGATCCTGCTGGCCGTGCCCCTGTTCGTGTTCCTGGGGCTGCTCATCGAAATGACCGGCATGGCCAAGGCCATGATCGCCTTCCTCGCGGGCCTGCTGGGCCACGTGCGCGGCGGCCTGCAGTTCGTGCTGGTCGGGGCGATGTACCTCGTCTCCGGCATCTCGGGGTCGAAGGCCGCCGACATGGCCGCGGTGGCGCCGGCGCTCTTTCCGGAAATGAAGAAGCGCGGCGCCAGCGAGGGCGACCTGGTGGCGCTGCTCTCGGCCACCGGCGCGCAGACCGAGACCGTGCCGCCGAGCCTGGTGCTGATCACCATCGGATCGGTCACGGGCGTCTCGATTGCGGCGCTGTTCACCGGCGGGCTCCTGCCGGCCGTGGTGCTGGGGCTCACGCTGTGCGTCGTTGTCTGGCTGAGGGCGCGGGGCGAGGATCTCAGCCATGTGGAGCGCCCCTCGCGGCGGCAAGTGGCCAAGCTGGCGGCGATTGCAGTGCCGGCGCTGGCATTGCCCTTCATCATCCGCGCGGCTGTCGTCGAAGGCGTGGCCACGGCCACCGAGGTCTCGACCATCGGCATCGTCTATGCCGTGCTGTCGGGCCTGCTGGTGTACCGCCAGTTCGACTGGAAGCGCGTCGGGCCGATGCTGGTGGCGACGGCATCGCTGTCGGGCGCGATCCTGCTGATCATCGGCACCGCGACGGGAATGGCCTGGGGACTGACGCAGTCGGGCTTCTCCAGCTCGCTGGCGCAGGCCATGACCGGGCTGCCGGGTGGCGCGCCGATGTTCCTGGCCGTTTCGCTGGTCACCTTCGTGGTGCTCGGCTCGGTGCTCGAGGGCATCCCGGCCATCGTGCTGTTCGGCCCGCTGCTGTTCCCGATCGCCCGCCAGCTCGGCATCCACGAGGTGCACTACGCCATGGTCGTCGTGCTGTCGATGGGACTGGGGCTGTTCGCGCCGCCGCTGGGCGTGGGCTACTACGCGGCGTGCGCGATCGGGCGGGTGCATCCGGACAAGGGCATCCGGCCCATCGTCGGCTACATGCTTGCGCTGCTGGTCGGCACGGTGCTGGTCGCCGCGGTGCCGTGGCTCTCCATCGGGTTCCTTTGATGGAGCCTGCTCAAGGCGTCGCCGCGCGGCACTGGTAGCTCGACGCCTGCATGCGGTCGCCACCTGCGTAGTGCGGGTACGCGGGGTAGCGGCACATCGGTCGAGACGCCTGAACGGCAAACGGCGGCAGCGGCGCGTTGACCGTTTGCACCAGCGCGTCTGCGGGCGCAGCGCCCGTGCTCACCCATCGGTCCAGCGGATCCAGGAGGTCCACCATCGTCGGCACCGGCGCGCCGCCTCCGACCGCCCGGGAATTGCCGCTGTGTGTCGAGCCCGGTGAAACATACAGCCGCACGGATCTTTCCACGGCCGGTGCTCCCATGCGCGCCACGAGCGCACCGTGGTACTGGATTCCCATGAGGGGGCTCTGTGCGCGGTCGGCGGCGTTCTCGCGCACGATCAGCTTGCCGCCGCGAGCGAAGAATGCCGAAAGGTCCGGGTCGGTGGCGTCGATCATCGCGGAGGTCTTCTGGACCTGCGCCTGGAACTCCTGGGGACGATAGCGGCGCACGTCGTAGTCCTTGTCGCGGGCGACGGCGTAGCGGATCCAGTTGCTGCCGTAGATCCACTGCGTCGAATGGCGCGCCGCATCCGGAGGAGCAATGGGCGCCGCCGTGCCGGAGACCCAGCGCACCATGTTCAGGGCGGAGGGACCGTCGAGGCTGTCCTCATGGCCGTACAACCACTGCGGGTAGGTGGTGAGCCCGTTGGCGATGGGAAAGGGAAAAACATACGGCGAGTGGATGCCGCGGACCAGCCGCAGCTGCGCGTCCGACAGGCATTGCAAGCCTGCATCGCCGCCGCCGGGGCAGCGCAGCGCCTGCAGGTCGACGCGGGCCTGGCAAGCCATGTAGTTGTTGACGACGCCGTCGGCCAGCCCGTCGAGCGCGTCGCAGGCATCGGAGGTGGCTTTCGCGATCAGCGGGACCTTGCCGGCCTGGAGCCAGTCGTCGTGCTGCGGCACCTGGTTGCGCACGAATGCATGGAACAGGCCGGTCCAGTTGATGACGGGCACCACGCTGACGATGCCGTCGTAGTCGGCCGGGAACCGCTGCGCCATCATCATTCCTTCGCGCCCGCCCTCCGAGCCGCCGAAGTAGTACGTGCGCTGCGGCGGTCGTGCGTAGTAGGCGCGCATGAGGTCCACGGCCGCGTCCTTCACCTTCTTGTACGAAGCGAACGCGAAGTTCTCGAGCATCTCGTCGTTCAGCGCAAAGGCGCCTGGCTCGCCGGGAGGGAAGGCGCTCGCCTGGTGGCCCGAGTCCTGGCCAAAGGTCGCATAGCCCCGCGCGATGGGCAGCGGGTCGCCCGGCGCGGCGTCGCGCAAGGGCGCGAGGCCGGTGATCAACACGCCGTTGAAGCCACCGCCGCCGTATTGCAGGGCCTTTCCGTTCCATTCGGTCGGAAGGTTCAGCTGGAAGTTGATGACTTGCGCGGCAGGGTCACGCGATGCGATCGTGCCCGTGACCTTGCAGAACCGGGGAAGGGCCGGCACAAATGCACCGGCGTTGTCCGCTCCTGCCGTGGCGGGCGCCAGCACGGCGGAGGTGACCGAGGCCCTGCCGCTGGGCAAGCCGATGGCGCCCGGTTCGATGACATGGCGTGCCAGTGACGCACAGGAAGTTGCCAACTGCTCGGCGGTCGGCGGCACGGTGCCGCAAGCCGTCAGCGAGAGCCCGGCCGCGGCGAGGGCGGCGTGAGCGAAGGCACGGAGGGTGAAATGGGGCATCGTGTCTCCAGACACCGCTCTGCGGCGGCGCGGCGCCATCTTACGGTCGAAACTGCCGGCGGGCCGTGCGTTCGGCATGGCCCGCCACGGAGTTCACCGCTGCGCAGACACCTCGATCTCCACGCGGCGGTTCGGGGCGAGGCAGTCGATCAGGTCCGAGCGCCTCGTCTGCGCGCAATGCACCTTCGGCTCCGATTCGCCCTTGCCCTGCACCTGCACGGCCTGCGCCGGCACGCCGGCCTGCACCAGGTAGTCGCGCACGGTGTTGGCGCGCGCCAGCGAGAGCGCCTGGTTGTAGCTGTTGCTGCCGAGCCGGTCGGTATGCCCGGTCACCCTGATCGAGTCCACCGGCCTGGCGCTGTTCCTGAGGTCGCGTGCCAGTGCGTCCAGCTTGCGCCGTCCCTCGGGAAGCAGGTCGGCCAGCGAGCGGCCGTCGAAGCGGAACAGGCCGTCGGCGCCGAGCGTCGTCTTTGCAGGCAGAACCACCTGCTGGACGGTAGCGGCCGGCTTCGCCGCGGACATCGGCTTGAGCAGGTCCGCGCAGCCCGGTCCCTTCCAGTACATGCCGTCGGTCAGCACGTCTGCATTGAAGCGGACCATGTACTGGCAGGTGATGTATTCCGGGCCGGCGCCGGTGCGGAAGTGGAAGATGTAGTTCCACTCGCGCACGCCGCCCAGGCCTTCGCGAAAGTGCGGAAAGCCCAGCAGCTCGCGCACCTGGTCCTTGCCCATGCCGGTGCGCATGGCGCGCAGGGCCTCGGGGCTCGGAAAGGCGCCTTGCTGCCATTTGGCCGAGTCCAGCGCGGGGAAGTCCTCGTCCTTCGGCGGTGCCGGGTTCTCCGAAGCGGCCCTGGCCTGCATCTCCGGCGTGATGGTGTAGCTCGGGCTGGCGCAGCCGCCGGCCACGAGTGCCGCGAGGCAGAGTGCGGCGAGCGGTGCGGTACGGACCGTGAAGAAAGTCTTGGCTTGAAGAGGCTTGTTCATGATGGAGTTCGTCCAGTTCATCCGTATGGCGATCAGTTGAAGACCCATTCCGCGCCAACGGTGGCGCCCACCCCGGCACGGCTGGTGGCCACGCCGCCGGTGATGCTCCAGGCGTTGTTCTCGGAGGTGCGCCGGAAACTGATGCCCACCGCGCCCTGGCCCTTGAAGGAGCCCGCGCCGATGCGCATGACCGTCTTGCCCGGAACGTAGCTCGCAGGCATTTGCAGGGCCATGGCCGCGGCAACCCCGGCATAGGCGTTCTTCTCGACGTTGTCGATGCGGCTGTTGGTCGCATCGATGCGGTTGTTCAGGCCGCCGCTGACCGCGTTCAACTGGTTCACGTTGACGGCGTCGGTGCCCGCCACGCCCGGCGCCACGTTGTGCACCGTGACCGGGCCGGTGGCGTTGCTGCCGCCCATCGTCACGCTGTTGTGGTTGATCGTGCCGTCCGCGTTGCTGTCGTACTTGACCGCCGACTGGTCGATCGCAGCGACCGTGCCCTGTACACCCCGCAGCTGCGAGACGTTGACCGCATCGCTGTCGGCCGTGCCCGCGGCCACGCCGCTGATCTGCCGGAACTGGCCGCTGGCTGCATTGCCCACCGATACCGCCGCCAGCGTGCTGGTGGTCGCGCCGATGGCAATGCGCTGCGCGGCAGTGGCGGTGGGCGGGATGTAGCCGGCCACGCCCGCGGCGGTGGAGGCCACCGAGCCCGCGCCCAGCGCCACACCGCCGGCCTGCGTCACGCTGGTGCCCGCGCCCAGCGCCACGCCTTGCACGGCGGCGGCCGACGACTGCGTGCCCAGCGCGATGGAGTCGGCCATGTGCGAGGTCGCGCCCTGGCCGATCGCAATGCCGCCCGGCGCGCTTTGCTGCACCACCGCGCCGTTGCCGATGCCCACGCCGTTGTTGCCGTTGACCACCGTCTGCGGGCCCACGGCCACCGACTCCGCGCCGATGGCCAGCGAGTCCGCCGCGGCGGAGTTGGCGTGGAAGTACAGCGTCGGCGTCACCGCGAAGGACGTCAGCGCGCCCGACAGCTGCCGCACCGTGACCGCGTCCTGCGCTTGCGTGCCGTCGGCCACGTTGGTGATCTGGCGGTAGGTGGTTGCACTGCCGACCGACAGTGCGCCCAGCAGGGTGCGGTCGGTGGTGTTGTAGGAAATCAGCGAACTGCCGGCCGGAATGCTGCCGGTGGAAGGCGCGACCGCCCGGTCGGAGACGGCACCCGAACCGATGGCCACTGCACCGGCAACCGTTGCGCTCGCATCCTTGCCCGACGCGATGGCATCGGCACCCGTCGCACCGAGGTTGTCTTCGTTGCCGCCGCCGGTGGAGTTGACGCTGTAGTACCTGATCTTGTTGGCCGTGACCGTGGTGCTGAGGTTCTCGATCGACTGGTTGGTGGCGAACAGCTGCGAGCCGTTGATGGCATCGGTGCTGGTGCCGGAGATCCGACCGGCCGCCACGTTGGTGATGGTGCGTTCGGCACCGACCGTGCCCACGCTGACCGTGCCCACCGGGGTGGTGCCCTGGAAGTTGTAGGTCGTGCCGTTGATCGTCGTGCTTGCAGTCCCCACGGCAGCGGCCGTGGCCGAACCCGCGCCCAGCGCCACGCTGTTGGCGTCCGCGGCCGTGGCCCCCAGGCCGATGGCCACCGCCGAAGCGCCACCCGCCGCCGCGTTCTTGCCCGACGCGATGGCGTTGGTGCCGGTGGCGCCGAGGTTGTCTTCGTTGGTGCCGCCGGTGGAGTTGACGCTGTAGTACTTGGTCTTGTTGGTCGTGACCGTCGTGCTGAGGTCTTCGATCGACTGGTTGGTGGCGAACAGCTGCGAGCCGTTGATCGCATCGGTGCTGGTGTTGGAGATCCGGCCGGCGGCCACGTTGGTGATCGTGCGCTCTGCGCCCACCGCACCCACGCTCACCGTCGAAGTCGGCGTGGTGCCCTGGAAGTTGTAGGTCTTGCCGTTGATGGTCGCACTGGCCGTGCCGACGGCCGCCGTGGTGATCGAGCCGGAGCCCAGCGCCACATCGCCCGCACTGGCAGTCGCCGTCGCTGCATCGCCGATGGCCACGCTGCCGGCCTTGCCGGCCGTGGAGCCGTTGCCCAGTGCCACCGAGCCCTGGCCGATCGCCTTGTTGCCATTGCCGATGGCGACTGCACCGTTGGCCTGGTTGGCCGCGGTGGCCGAGGCCGTGCCGTCGCTGTTGGCGATGTTGTTGGCACCGCCGGTGAAGGCCCCGGTACCGCTGGCATAGCTCGGATCGCCGATGGCAACCGCCCCGTCGCCGTAGGCCGTGTTGCCCGAGCCGATCGAGATGGCCTTGCCGCCCGTGGCCTTCGCGTTCTTGCCGATGGCCACCGCCTCCGCCGAATCGGCCGTCGCAGTGCTGCCGATGGCGATGGTGTCCGCGGCGCTGGCGCGCGCGCCGTTGCCCATGGCAATACCGCTTGCACCCGCGGCCAGGGCGTTCACGCCGGCAGCCAGGGCATTGATGCCCGTGGCGCCGTCGTTCGCATAGTTCCCCTGCTGCGTGCCGTTGTCGTTCACGCTGTAGTAGTGGATCTTGGACGCATTCACCTGCGTGGTCAGCTGGGTCACGTTCACCGCATCGGTGGGCGCCACGCCGGGCGCCACGTTGGTGATGACCGTGTTGCCGGCATTGATGCCGGTATTGGTCACGCTCGGTCCGCCCGTGATCGTGAGGCCGTTGTTGTTCAGCACCGTGCCGCCGGTGGTCACGCTGGTGAAGTTGGGCGTTGCGCTGGTGGCGATCTGCACCTCCGAGCCGTTCTGCGTGATGGCGACGTTGTCTCCCGCCGTGTAGGTGGCGGTGCCGCCCGGTGCGATGTTCTGCACGCTGGTGCCCGTCGCCGTGCCCGTGCCCGTCCGGGCCGTGGTCATGTTCCAGCCCTTGCTGGCCGTGGAGCCGATGTTGGCCAGCTCGGCGTTGGTGGCGAACAGCTGGCTGCCGTTGATCGCGTCGGTGCTGGTACCGGAGATCCGGCCGGCCGCGACGTTGGTGATCGTGCGCTCGGCGCCCACTGCGCCCACGCTCACAGTGCTCGTCGCGGCGGTGCCCTGGAAGGTGTGGACCGTGCCGTTGACGGTCGCGCTAGGTGTGTTGACCACGGCCGCCGTGACCGAGCCCGAGCCCAGTGCCACGTCGCCCGCGTTGGTGCCCGCCGACGCGCCGGTGCCCAGTGCCACCCCGTTGACGACGCTGGCCGCGGCGCTATTGCCCATGGCCACGCTGCCGGTGGCTGCCTTGGTGGTGCTCGCGCCCACGCCCGCGGCGATGGAGTTGATGCCCAGTGCGCCGTCGTTGTTCACGTTGGCACCGGCCACCCCGTTGTCGTTCACGCTGTAGTACTTGGTCTTGCTGGCTGCCACCGTGCTGGTCAGCTGGGTCACGTTCACCGCATCGGTGGGTGCCACGCCGGGCGCCACGTTGGTGATCACCGTGTTGCCGGCATTGATGCCGGTGTTCGTCACGCTCGGCCCGCCCGTGATCGTGAGGCCGTTGTTGTTCAGCACGGTGCCGCCGGTGGTCACGCTGGTGAAGCTGGGTGTGGCGCTGGTGGCGATCTGCACCTCTGCACCGTTCTGCGTGATGGCGATGTTGTTGCCCGCCGTGTAGGTGGCGGTGCCGCCCGGGGCGATGTTCTGCACGCTGGTGCCGGTGACCGTGCCGGTGCCCGTCTGGCCTGTGGTCACGTTCCAGCCCTTGTTGGCCGTGGTGGCCACGTCGTCGATCGCGGCGTTGGTGGCGAACAGCTGGCTGCCGTTGATCGCGTCGGTGCTGGTGCCGGAGATTCGGCCGGCCGCGACGTTGGTGATGGTGCGCTCGGCGCCCACCGTGCCCACGCTCACCGTCGAAGCCGGCGTGGTGCCCTGGAAGTTGTAGGTCTTGCCGTTGATCACGGTGCTGGCCGTGCCGACCGCAGCGGCCGTCGCGGAGCCGGAGCCCAGTGCCACGCTGTTGGCGTTCGCAGCCGTCGCGCCCAGGCCGATGGCCACTGCCGAGTTCCCCGCCGCCGTCGCGTTCTTGCCCGATGCAATGGCATCGGTGCCCGTGGCGCCGAGGTTGTCCTCGTTGCCGCCGCCGGTGGAGTTCACGCTGTAGTACTTGGTCTTGTTGGCCGCCACCGTGCTGGTCAGCTGGGTCACGTTCACCGCATCGGTGGGCGCCACGCCGGGGGCCACGTTGGTGATGAAAGTGTTGCCGGCATTGATGCCGGTATTGGTCACGCTCGGCCCGCCCGTGATCGTGAGGCCGTTGTTGTTCAGCACCGTGCCGCCGGTGGTCACGCTGGTGAAGTTGGGCGTGGCGCTGGTGGCGATCTGCACCTCCGCACCGTTCTGCGTGATGGCGATGTTGTTGCCCGCCGTGTAGGTGGCGGTACCGCCCGGGGCGATGTTCTGCACGCTGGTGCCCGTGACTGTGCCGGTGCCCGTCTGGCCTGTGGTCACGTTCCAACCCTTGTTGGCCGTGGCGGCCACGTCATCGATCGCGGCGTTGGTGGCGAACAGCTGGCTGCCGTTGATCGCGTCGGTGCTGGTGCCGGAGATCCGGCCGGCCGCAACGTTGGTGATCGTGCGCTCGGCGCCCACCGCGCCCACGCTCACCGTCGAAGCTGGCGTGGTGCCCTGGAAGTTGTACGTCTTGCCGTTGATCACGGCGCTGGCCGTGCCGACGGCCGCAGTCGTGGTCGAGCCGGAGCCCAGTGCCACGTCGCCTGCATTGTTGGCGACCGAATTCGAGCCCAGCGCCACGCTGTCCGCCGCCTTGGCGCTGGCCGTGTCGCCCACGGCGACGCCGCCCGCAGCCGCGACGGACGAGGCATTGCCGAGCGCCGTGGCACGCGCTGCCGCGGCGTTCGCGCCGGGGCCGACGGCCGAGGCGTTCACGCCGGATGCGCTGGCAAATTCGCCGACCGCCAGGCTGTTGGTGGCGCTGGCGGTGGAGAAGGCGCCCACCGCCGTGGAGCCGCTGACGCCCGATGCCACGGCGTTGACGCCAATCGCGGTGCTGCTGACCGCCGACGCCTTGGTGCCGGTGCCGATCGCAATGGCGTCGCCGGCCGATGCGCTCGACTGAAAGCCCTGCGCCACGGACTGATCGCCCGAAGCCGACGCGGCGACGCCCGCTGCCAACGAATTCGCTCCGGTCGCGCCGTTGTTCGTGTAGTTCGCCTGCTGCGTGCCGCCGTCGTTCACGCTGTAGTAGTGGGTGGGCGTGCTGGCCGCGATGGCCTGCACCGCCTGGTTGGTGGCGTAGAGCTGCGAGCCGTTGATGGCATCGGTCGAACTCGACGAGATCCGCCCCGCCGCCACGTTGGTGATGGTCCGCTCGTTGCCCCCGCTGCCCACGCTGATCGTGCTGGTTGGCGTAGTGCCGGCGAAGTTGTAGGTGGTACCGCCGATCACCGCGCTGGCCGTGCCCACCGCAGCGGCCGTCACGGAGCCCGAGCCCAGCGCCACGTCCCTTGCATTG
Organism: Variovorax sp. Root434; assembly: GCF_001426595.1. Classification (NCBI taxonomy): domain Bacteria; kingdom Pseudomonadati; phylum Pseudomonadota; class Betaproteobacteria; order Burkholderiales; family Comamonadaceae; genus Variovorax; species Variovorax sp. Root434. Next base: position 1,009,569 of record NZ_LMEK01000012.1, on the reverse strand, counting down.
TTGGCAATGGCCGTATCGCCGAGGGCGACGGCGCCCGCCGCCAGCGCCTTGCTGGTGCTGCCGAGCGCGACGCTGCCCTGGCCGACCACGATGTTCTGGAAGCCGATGCCCACCGCGCCGCGCGCCGCCGTGCCGGCAGTGCCGACCGCCTGGCCGCCGCCGCCGACCATGTTGGTGTTGCCCATGGCCACGGAGCCGTCGCCCGTGGCTGTGTTGTCCAGGCCATTCGCAATCGCGCCGTTGCCGGTGGCGGTGTTCGGGTCGCCGATCGCCACGGCGCCATTGCCGTTGGCAACGTTGCCGGCGCCGATGGCCACTGCTCTGCCGCCGGTGGCCGTCGAGCCGGTGCCGATCGAGACTGCATCGCCGGAATTGGCGATCGCGCCGTTGCCCATGGCGATCGCATTGAGCGCCGAGGCCTTGGCGCTGCTGCCGATCGCGATCGCCTGCGCTGCAGTTGCACTGGCGAGCGCGCCCAGTGCGGTGGCGTTCTGGTCGGACGCCAGTGTGCCGAACCCCAACGCGGTTGCGCGTGCGACAGTCGCCGTGGCGTTGTTGCCCATTGCCACGGTGCCGTCGGCCGCGGCATTGGCCCCCGACCCTGCCGCGACCGAACCCACGCCACCCGAAACAGCCTGATTGCCCATGGCCAGCGAGAAGTCGGCCGAGGCATTGGCGAGGTTGCCGAGCGCTGCTGAACTGATGCCTGCCGCGTTGGCCCGTGTGCCGATGGCCGCGGAATCGGTGCCTCCCGCCTGAACTCCCCAGCCGCCGGCGAACGCACGCGCACCGGTGGCCGTCGAGCTGACGCCGACCGCGGTGGAGTTCGTGCCAGCGGCATTGGCGAAGGTGCCCAGGGCGCTGGCGCCGGCAGCAGTAGCTTGCGCGGCGGCGCCAAGCGCGACTGCGTTGGTGTTGCTCGCGACTGTGCCGGAGCCAAGCGCCACTGCTGCGGCGCCCGAAGCCGCGGCGTTCGGGCCGAGAGCTGCCGAATTCGCCGCGGTTGCTCTGCTCTGGAAGCCGAGGGCGGTAGTGTTGGTCTGGGATGCCGTCACGTCGGTGCCGATGGCAACGGCACCGACCCCTGTGGCCCCCGTGCCCGCAACCGTGCGCGAGCCGAGGTAGAGCGAATTCAGCTGGGTCGCGATCGACTGGAAGCCGATGGCAACGGCATTCTGGGCTGTCGCGGTGGCGGAAGTACCTTGGGCGACGGTATCCAATGCGGCCGCGTTCACCTGGTACCCCAGGGCGACGCTGCGCAATCCGGCCGCACTTGAGCCTGCGCCCAAGGAGACGGCGTTGGCCCCGCTGGCAACCGCAAGCGTGCCCATTGCAACGGCATTGCCGCCGCTGGCGGTCACGTCCGTGCCAATTCCGATGGCGCCGCCGGCGAGTGCACCTGTCGTGGGTCCGGTACGAGCGCCCAGATAGATGGAGTTGATGGCCGAGGAATAAGCCTGAAAGCCCAGGGAAATGGAATTCTGTCCGGAGCTCAGGGAGGCATATCCCACTGCGAGCCCGCCGAGCAATTGGGCTTGCGCGCTAGCACCCAGCGCGGTGGCTCCGATCCCCGATGCCGCGGCGCCAAAGCCCATGCATGAGGCGGTGCTGTTGTACGCGTTGTAAGGCGCTGGAGTGCAAGTCACCGACTGTGCCAGCGCCAGCGAAGACCACCCGATCCCGCCTAGCGCCAGCAGCGCGCTCACGATCCCGGCCCTCAAGTGTCCCGATGCGGGCGATGTCAGCGCGCCGGTCGCGCCGGCGGCCGCCACGGAACTCCCGCTGCGCTTGCCACAGGCCCGTGTGTTTTCCGACGCGGCGACCCAGGCGCCAAGGGATTCATTCCAGAGTGAGCGATAAGTTCTATTCATGACCCCATCCATCCAATTAAAAAAACAGTGATCGGTCCTAGGACCTTGTCCCTGCGCACTATTTGTTAGTTATTGCAAACAAATGTTAATTGGAGGGTGGGCGATTGCAATCTGCCTTGTCGCTTTTAGGAGGCAGTTTGTCGAATTGATTTAAATTTTCAAACGCAGATTATTTATTAATAGTAATAACAAGTTACTAAAGAATTGAATGTTTACCATGGAAACTTCCTTTGTCAATCGTAGATTTTGGTGGTAATGAATATCTGTTTCTCGCAGGAGAAAAGGAACCGATAGCTCTTTTTAGTGCATCGTTCTACTTGCGAGATATTTATGGAAACGATGTTCCATGGCAGTCATGCCGCTTGACAAGGCCCGCGATCGGCCTCGTGCGAAATTTGGAAGACCGTTCCGCCCCGGGGAGTCAACCGACCGGCGACCGGCGCGTCACCGCGCTCTGGAACTCTTCGACCGAGGCAAGCAGCGGCGATGCCTTCCAGCACACGAGTTGCACGCCTTCCTCCGGTTGCATGCGCTCCAGGCAGAGGGCGACGGCATGCGCGTTGTCCGGCTGGAGCTGCCAGAACTGCCAGCGCGCAGCTGAATCGTCGAGGTCGTCCTCGAAGCCGATTGCCACCTCATGCGCGCCTTCGAAACCGAAGGAGAACCGGTCCAGCGGAAGCGACAACCCCATGCCGCGCGCCTTGATGTAGCTTTCCTTGAGCGTCCAGAGATCCCAGAACCGGGAGGGCTGAAGCTCGGCCGGAAGCTGCTGCAGCGCCTGCGCCTCGTGGGCGGAAAAGAACTGCTGCGCAACCTCCAGCGGGGCGGCCCTGGCCGTGTGCTCGACGTCCACGCCCACTTCGCGCTCGACCGTCAGCGCCACCACGATGAGCGAGGCGCTGTGCGAAATGTTGAAGCGAAGACGCTGCGCCTGCGGCAGCGCATTGGCGATCCGCGGGCGCCCATAGGCGTTGGTTTCGAACCGCCAGTCGCGCGGCGCGATGGGTGCGTAGCGGGAGAGCAGCGAGCGGATCAGCCACCGCGTCATGAGGTACCGGCGCCTGTCGCGGGCGAAGTGGAAGCGCCCGTGCTTTTCGCGCTCCTCGGGCGTCAGCAGGGCCATGCCTTCTTCGTGGGCGGGGTCGTCCTGTTCGGGAACGTACAGGTGCCACAGGTGGACCTGGCGCGAGTCGATCTGCAGTTGCATTCGCAATTCTTGCTTGATTTTTCAACTCGTCCGGCGGGTTCTTCAGCTGGGCTTAAGGTGGCCCGCCCATACTGGTGTCGACGGTCTGCTGGCGTTGGTAGAGGTCGCTCAGGCACCCACCCATTGGGGGTGGTTCCTCGAGGCCGGCGATCGTCACATTTTCAGGAAAAGGCCCTTGGCACCGCTGGCTGGAACATTGAGCCGCGGCTCCCGGAGAACTATTCTTCGATCTGCCATGGCCCACAAATTCTCCGACTTCGATCTCCCCGAAGGCTGGACTTGCCAAGTGGACCTCAAGAAGGCCCCGGAAGGCACCTGCGCCGGCAAGGCCGAACTCCGCCAGGGGCGGGTGCAGCGCTGCGTGTTCGTGCTGGCGCAGCAGCCTTCGCGCGAAGCCGCGCTCGAACGGGTCAGGTTCCGTGCACGGTTTTTCGTGGACGAATGGATGACCCGCCCTGGGGGGCGTGATCCTCAGGCCTGACACGCCCGCGGAAAGGCGTTGTCCGTCAGCAATCCGCGCCTGCCGCTGGCGCACCCCGCCCGCGCGCGCGAAAAGACTCGGGCTCTTGCCAAAGACCTCCAAGCACCCCTCCGGACGGCTCCATGCCGACCGCCTCATCGGCGACTACGCGCTCATCGGCTCGACCCACAGCGCGGCGCTGGTGCACCGCGGCGGCGACATCGAATGGCTGTGCCTGCCGCGCTTCGATTCCGCGGCCATGTTCGCCAGCCTGCTCGGCGACGAGCGCAACGGGCACTGGACGATGCGTGCCAAGGACCGCAATGCGCGCATCACCCGGCGCTACCTGCCCGGCACCGTGGTGCTCGAGACCACGATCCGCACGGCCAAGGGCGTGGCCATCGTCACCGACTTCATGCCCCGCCCCGCCATCGACGGCACGCACGAGGTGGTGCGCATCGTGCGGGGCGTGCGCGGCATCGTCGCCATGCACACCGAGTTCCGCATCCGCTTCAACTACGGCGAGTGGTGCCCGTGGATGGAGCGGCGTGACGGCGCGGTGTTCGCCACCGCCGGGCCCGACTCGGTGCGCATCAGCTCCGGCGTGCCGCTGACCAACGAGAACTTCGCGAGCTTTGCCGACTTCTCCGTCTCGGCGGGGCAGTCGATCGCGTTCAGCCTCGACTGGTTTCCGTCGCACCTGAAGCCGCCGGTGACGCGCGACGCCAGCGCGCTGCTGGCGCGCACCGTGATCGAGTGGAGCGCATGGACCGGGCGCTGCGGCTACGGCGGCGAATTCCACGAGCCTGTGATGCGCTCGCTGCTCACGCTCAAGGCGCTCACCTACGAGCCCACCGGCGGCATCGTCGCCGCGCCGAGCACTTCGCTGCCCGAGCGGCCCGGCGGCGAGCGCAACTGGGACTACCGCTTCTGCTGGCTGCGCGACGCGGCGCTCACGCTCTACGCGCTGATTGGCTCGGGCTACGTCGAGGAGGCCAGCGCATGGCGCTGGTGGCTGATGCGGGCGGTGGGTGGCTCGCCCGAGGAGCTGCAGGTGATGTACGGCCTGCACGGCGAACGCTCGCTCACCGAGCTCGAGCTCGGCTGGCTGCCGGGCTACGAGAACAGCCGGCCGGTGCGCATCGGCAATGGCGCGCACGGACAGCGGCAGCTCGACGTGTACGGCTCGGTCATCGCGGCCTTCCATGCGGCGCGCAAGGCCGGGCTGGCGGACATGGACAAGGTGTGGCCGCTGGAGCGCGCCGTCGCGAAGCAGCTGACGGCGCTGTGGAAGGAGCCCGACTGCGGCCTCTGGGAAGTGCGCGGCGAGCCGCGCCACTTCGTGCACTCCAAGATCATGTGCTGGCTGGCCTTCGACCGGATGATCGCGAGCGCGACGGAATACGGGCTCGAAGGCCCTGTCGAGCGCTGGCGCGAGGTGCGCGACGAGATCCACGCCGAAGTCTGCGCACGCGGCTACGACGCCGGGCGCAATTCTTTCGTGCAGTTCTACGGCGCTGACACGGTGGACGCGGCGCTGCTGTGGATGCCGCTGATCGGCTTCCTGCCCATTCACGACGAGCGCGTGCAGGGCACCATCGCGCGCATCGAGAAGGAGCTGATCTTCAACGGGCTGGTGTACCGCTACCGCACCGAGAAGGGCGTGGACGGCCTCGAAGGCGGGGAGGGCGCTTTCCTCGCGTGCAGCTTCTGGTTGTCGAACGTGTACGTGGCCATGGGCAGGATGCGCAAGGCGCGGGCGCTGTTCAAGCGCCTGCTGGCGCTGGGCAACGACCTGGGCCTGTTCGCCGAGGAGTACGACCCCGTCGCACAGCGGCAGCTCGGCAATTTTCCGCAGGCGTTCTCGCACATCGGGCTGATCAACAGCGCGCATGCGCTGGTGTCGGCGGCCGGCGGCGTGTGGGAGTTGGCGGACCTCGACGGCAAGGCGCAGCCGAAGAAGCCAAACAAGACGGCGAGGAAGAAGACGCCGCTCAGGCGGCCGCGAGCGCGAACTCCTCGGCGCTGAACACGGTGTGGAAGACCGTGCCGTCGAACATCTCGAAGAGCTTCTTCGAGACCTCGCGGCTCTCGTAGCGCACGGGCGAATCGAGCGCGATGGCGATGTCCTCGCGGCTCGCATAGCGGATCGACAGCACCATTGCCAGTTCGGGATCGCTCACGTCGCTTTCGAGCTGGCGCAGCACGCGCACCTCGAGCGCGCCGGGGAAGCGGGTCCACAGCGGCACGAGCTTTTCGTGCACGTGGCGGTCGAATGCTTCTTCCATGCCGGCCTTGACCCGGCCCCTGAAAAACGCGCAGCGGATGAACATGGGTTTTCTTCTTTCCTGGTTGAAATCCGTGGGTGCGGCCGTTTCAGCCGCGGGCGTAGCCGTCGAACTGCCGCATCATGGCCGCCGTGTCTTCGGCACCGAGCCCGGCCGCAACGAAGCTGCGGTGCAGTTCCGAGACGGCGCCCGCCAGCGGCATCGGCAGGCGCTGGCCCTGCGAGAAGGCCTGCACCGCCTCGAGGTCCTTCAGCATGTTGTCGATGCGCCCGGTAGGCGTGTAGTCGCGCGCGGCCATCTTGGGGCCGAACTCGCGCAGAATCTGGCTGTCGGCGCGGCCGCCGGCCAGCGCGGCGGGCAGCTTCGAGGCATCGACGCCGCCGGCCTCGGCCAGCCGCACCGCCTCGGCCACGGCCTGGAAGCCGATGGCGCAGAGCAGCTGGTTGACGAGCTTGGTGGTCTGGCCCGCGCCGCTGTCGCCCATGCGGGTGTAGTTGGCGCACAGGCTGTCCATCACGGCGCATGCGCGCTGCACGTCTTCGGCGCTGCCGCCGGCCATCACCGTGAGCTGCCCGAGCAGCGCCTTGGGCGCGCCGCCGGAGAGCGGTGCGTCGACGAAGCCCATGCCCGTGCGCTCGCGCAGCGACTGCGCGAGCCGGCGCGTGGACGGCGGGTCGATGGACGACATGTCGATCAGCAGCCGCTTCGCATCGACCGGCGCAGTGGCGATGCCGGCCTCGCCGAAGATCGCGCGCTCCACCACCGCCGCCGAGTTGAGGCTGGTGATCACGAAGTCGCTGGCCGCTGCTGCCGCCTGCGCGGTGCCGGCGGCCTGCGCGCCATGCGCCTGCAGCGCCGCGACCTTGGCCGTATCGAGATCGAACACGTTCACCCGGTGCCCGCATTCGAGCAGCCGGCGCGCGATGGCCGTGCCCATGATGCCCACGCCGATCACGGCGACGCGCTGGCTGGGGGCAGGTGCGGTCGTCATGCGGAGGCTTTCATCATGCAGTGCACGGTGCTACAGGCTCGCGGTGATGCCGCCATCCACATACAGGATGTGGCCGTTGACGAAGCTCGACGCCTCCGAAGCCAGGAAGATGGCCGCGCCGCCCAGCTCTTCCACGTCGCCCCAGCGGCCGGCGGGCGTGCGGCCCGAGAGCCACGCCGTGAAGGCCTCGTCGGCCACCAGCGCCTGCGTGAGTTCGGTCTTGAAGTAGCCCGGCCCGAGGCCGTTGACCTGGATGCCGTGCTTGCCGAGGTCGATCGCCATGCCCTTGGTGAGCATCTTCACTGCGCCCTTGGTGGCGGCGTAGGGCGCAATGCCCGGGCGGCCCAGCTCGCTCTGCACCGAGCACACGTTGATGATCTTGCCGCGCTTGCGCTCGATCATGCGCTGGGCCACGAAGCGGCCGACCAGGAACACGCTGTCGATGTTGGTGGTGACTATCTTGTGCCAGGCATCGACCGGGAATTCGGCGAACGCGCCGCGGTGCTGCATGCCGGCGTTGTTGACGAGGATGTCGATGGCGCCGATGTCGGCCTCGATGGCGGCCACGCCCGCCTCCACCGCGGCGGCGTCGGTCACGTCGAAGGCCATGGCCTCTGCCGCAATGCCCTTGGCGCGCAGGGCGTCGCGGGCGGCGGTGAGCGCCGCTGCGTCGCGTGCATTGAGCACCACGCGCGCCCCGGCGTTGCCCAGCGCCGCGGCCAGCGCGAAGCCGATGCCCTTGCTGGAGCCGGTGATGAGGGCGGTGCGCCCGGAAAGGTCGAACAGTTTCAAGGGAGGCTCCTGGTCCATGACAGCCGGAGAAGTTACCGGTATCTTTTGGAGTCGTCAATGGGTAAAACCTGCGCTGGCGTTATCTCTTGCGGGCGATTAAAGTTACCGGTATCTAATTGAATCGACACCCGCAGGAGAGACCCGTTTGAACGCTACCGCTACATCCCCGCACGTGCTGATGCCCGGCGCCTACCCGGAATGGGACATGGCGCCGATGCAGGCCGCTTACACGCTGCACCGCCTGTGGGAAGCGCCCGACCGGCAGGCTTTCATCGCCGAGCACGCGCCGCACATCCGCGCGGTCGCCACGCGTGGCGAACTGGGCGCGAATGCCGAGCTGATCGCCGCGCTGCCGAAGCTGGAGCTGATCGCCTGCTACGGCGTGGGCACCGACGGCATCGACCTCGCCGCCTGCCGTGCACGCGGCATCCGCGTGAGCAACACGCCCGACGTGCTCAACGGCGACGTGGCCGACCTCGCCGTGGGGCTCACGCTCGCGCTGCAGCGCCGCATTCCGGCGGGCGACCGGTTCGTGCGCAGCGGCGCATGGGCCAACGGCGGCATGCCGCTGACCAGGCGCGTTTTCGGCCAGCGCATCGGCATCGCGGGCTTTGGCCGCATCGGCAGCACCATCGCGCGCCGGCTCTCGGGTTTCGACGTGGAGCTGGGCTACTTCAGCCGCACGCCGAAGCAGGACAGTCAGCATCGTCACTTCGCCAGCTTGCCCGCCATGGCCGACTGGTGCGACGTGCTCATCGTCATCCTGCCGGGCGGCGAAGCCACGCGCGGCATCGTCAATGCCGAGGTGCTGCAGGCGCTGGGCCCCAAGGGCTGGCTGGTGAACGTGTCGCGCGGCACCACCGTCGACGAAGGCGCGCTGCTGCAGGCGCTGGAGGCGCGCGCCATTGCCGGCGCCGCGCTCGACGTGTTCCTCAACGAACCGCGCATCGACCCGCGCTTTGCCGCGCTCGACAACGTGGTGCTGCACCCGCACCATGGCAGCGGCACCGAACAGACGCGCCGCGCCATGGGCGAACTCGTGCGCCGCAACCTCGAGGCCCACTTCGCGGGCCAGCCCCTGGTCACTCCCGTTGCCTGAAGGAAGAAACATCATGCGTTTGCGTTGTATGTGCCTCGTGATCCACGCCCCCGACGACCTGCGCCTGGACGAACAGGACGCCGGCGAGATCGGCCCGGGCCAGGTGCTGGTGAAGGTCGGCATGGGCGGCATCTGCGGCTCCGACCTGCACTACTTTCACAACGGCGGCTTCGGCACCGTGCGCATCAAGGAGCCGATGGTGCTGGGCCATGAAGTGGCCGGCACCGTGGTGGCGGTGGCGCCCGGCGTGGAGAGCGTGCGCATCGGCGACAAGGTGGCCGTCAACCCGAGCCGCCCGTGCGGCGCCTGCAAGTTCTGCCTCGAGGGCCTGCCCAACCAGTGCCTCGACATGCGCTTCTACGGCAGCGCAATGCGCACGCCGCACGTGCAGGGCGCGTTCCGCAACATGCTGCTGTGCGAGGCCACGCAGTGCGTGAAGGTGGCCGAGCACGTGCCGCTGCGCCTGGCTGCGCTGGCCGAGCCGTTCTCGGTCGGGCTGCACGGCGTGTCGCGTGCCGGCCCGCTGCTGGGCAAGCGCGTGCTGGTGTCGGGCTGCGGGCCCATCGGCGTGCTGGCCATCGCGGCGGCGCGCGCGCACGGCGCGGCCGAGATCACCGCCACCGACGTGGTCGACGAGCCGTTGGCCATCGCGCGGGCCATGGGTGCCGACAACGTCATCAACGTCGCGAAGGAAAAGGCCTGGGTGTCGCGCCATTCGGCCGACAAGGGCACCTTCGACGTGATGCTCGAATGCTCGGGCAACGAGCGCGCGCTGCGCGACGGGCTCGAGGTGATGCGCCCGCGCGGCGTGGTCGTGCAGCTGGGGCTGGGCGGCGATGTGAGCATTCCGCAGAACATGGTGGTGGCCAAGGAGCTCAGCATCTGCGGCTCGTTCCGCTTCCATGCGGAGTTCGCACTGGCGGTGCGGCTCATCAACGAAGGGCGCGTCGACCTGTCGCCAGTGGTGACGCACACCTTTCCGATGCTGCAGGCGCGCCAGGCCTTCGAGCTGGCGAGCGATCGGCAGAAGGCGATGAAGGTGCTGATCGATTTCGCGGATGCGGGTGCCGAGGCTGTTGCGGCCTGACGGGGTCTTCCGCTGAAATCCTGAAGGAAGCTGTTTCGGGCATCGCTATTCCTACGTGAACTGGCGCAAGAGGCCGGCGGCGCGGTGCGGGCCACAGGCTCAGGTTGCTGCATATCGACGTTCAACAAAACGGAGGTATACAGATGTCCAGACTCAACGACGAATGGAAGGTCGAGAAGCACGGACCGCTCGAAATGCTTGGCGAAGGCTTGCACACCGTGGCGGGCGAAATCGTCATGCCGCTCGGCCATTTTCCACGCCGGATGACCGTGCTCACATTGCGGGGCCGGCGACTCGCCGTATGGAGCGCCATTCCGCTGAGCGAGCCGCAGATGGCGCAGCTCGAAGCGCTGGGGTCGGTCGACTTTCTGATCGTGCCCGGCGCATCGCACCGCCTCGATCTCAAGGCCTGGAAGCGGCGCTATCCGACCGCGAAGGTTGTCTGCCCGCCCGGCGCGCGCGAAGCCGTGGCCGAGGCCGCGCCGGTGGATGCGACCACGGACGTGCTCGACGACCCGACGGTGGCGTTCCAGACCGTGCCGGGCGTCGGCGACAAGGAGGCCGCCCTGGTCGTCCGGCGCGCGGACGGCACCTCGCTGGTCGTCAACGACATCATCGCCAACGTGCACCATCCCGACGGCCTGGGCGCCAAGGTGATGGCGCGCCTGATGGGCTTTGGCGTCAACGAACCGCAGATGCCCTGGGTGGGCGAAAAGATGTTCGTCAAGGACCATGCGGCGCTGGCGGCTGCACTGCGTGCCTGGGCGGCCGAACCGGCGCTGGCGCGTATCGTGGTGAGCCATGGCGACGTGATCACCGAACGACCGCGCGAGGTGCTGGAGAAAATCGCGGCCGACATTGCACAGTGAGGCGCGAAGTGCCGCGGCGCCCCTTCAAGCCCCGGTCGCCCCTTGACGCGTCATCAACGTATTCGACGGCAGCGTCTCGTCCAGCAGCTTGCGCGCTGTCTCGATGCCCGCCACCGGCAGCAGCTTGGCGTCGAGCAGGCCGACCTGCACCAGCACGCTGGCCTGGTCCCAATAGATGTGCTCGTGATAGAGCTTGTTGCCGCGGAACTTGATGACGGCGAGCAGCGGTATCTCCACGCGCTTTCCGGTCGGTTCGACCCCCGGCAGCATCCACGGGATCTCGGTGGTGTGCGTGAAGCAGAACAGCATCTCGTCGACCACCTGCGTGGCGCCCACCGTGCGCGAGATGGGCACCAGAGAGGTGTCGGGCGGATTGCTGTTGACGAAGTGGTTCGTATAGAACGCATGCAGCGCCTTGTAGCCCACGCCGCCGGTCATCGTGGGAATGTGATTGACGTACGGCTCGGCCACCATGGTGCTCATCGTGTCGTCGACGTTGCGCGTGGCGAACTCGTATTCGCAGTGCTTGTCCCACAGCGCCGAGAGGTCGTAGTGCGGGCCGATGGCGTCCTTCAGCGTGGCGATGCTGCGCTCGTGCGCCATCAGCGCGGAAGGCTTGTGGAAGTGCTCGCCGCCGGCGCGCGCGAAGGCGTGGTCCATGCCCGGATACACGTACAGGGAAACGCCGGGGCGGCCCTTGAGCGTGGCGACGATGCGGTCGCGCGCCTCGGGCGGGCAGAACTTGTCGAGCTCGGCGATGTGCAGCGTGAGCGGCCGCTTGATCCGGTCGGCCTCGTCGAGCGCGGCGTCGATGCCCACGCCGTAGTAGCCGACTGCTGCATCGGCATCGGTGCGGCATGCGGCCAGGTACGCGAGCTTGCCGCCGAGGCAGAAGCCGAGCACGCCGACCTTCTTGCCGGGCACCTCGGCGCGCGTGCGCAGCGCATCGATGGCGGTCTGCATGTCTTCCATGCCCTTGGCTTCGTCGAAGCCGCCGTAGAGCGCGAAGGCGCGCTGCCAGTCGGCTTCGCTGTAGCCAAGCTCCACGTTCGGCTCCTGCCGCCAGAACAGGTCGGGCACGAGCGCCACGTAGCCTTCCTCGGCGTAGTAGTCGGCCACCTCGCGCATGGTGTGGTTGATGCCGAAGATTTCCTGGGCGATCACCAGGCCCGGGCCCGTACCGGCCGCAGGCAGCGCGAGGTAGCCGCGGAAGGTGCCGCTGCCGTCGGCGGCTTTCATTTCGATGTATTGGCCTGAAGCCTGAGCTCTCTCTTGCATGTGGTTCTCCGTGTGCGTTCTATTGCAAACATTCCGGGTGCCGCGTCGTCACCTGGTAGTAGCCCGAGTGAAAGACCAGCGGCTCGCCATCGAAGCGGTCGTACCGCTCTACTTCGCCGATGAAGATGAGGTGGTCGCCTCCATCGTACTGCCGCACGTTGCGGCAGACGAATCGCGCGATGACGTCGTTGAGCAGCGGCACGCCCGCCGTGCCCTCGCAGCAATCCACGCCGCCGAACTTGTCGGCCTGCGGCGTCGAGAACTGGCGCGACAGGTGATGCTGGTGCGCCGCCAGCACGTTGATCGCGAAATGGCTGGCGCCGGTGAAATCCGCCACGCTCGGTGCGTTGCGGGCCAGGCTCCACAGCACGAGCGGCGGGTCGAGCGACACCGACGAGAACGAATTGGCCGTCATGCCCACGCGGCGCCCGTCGATGGCGCGCGTGGTGATGACGGTCACGCCGGTCGAGAACTGGCCCAGCGCCTTGCGGAAGTCGCGGCGGTCGAACCGGTCGACTGCCGCCTCGCGGGCCCTGGCTTCCAGGAAGCGGTCGGCCTCCGCGGCATCGAACCACCAGGGCGCGAAGGTGCGCGGATCGTCGAAGCCGTTGACCAGCGTGCTCGCCACCGGGGGCATGTGCGTCGCGCTCTGCAGCAGCTTGTGCACGTGGGGCAGGGGCGGCGCGAGCAGGCTGTGGGTCCATGCGGTGGCCCAGCGTGCGTAGCCTTCCCAGTAGCGGTCGAAGGTCTGCTGCATCCACGCGGCATCGAATGGCGCGTCGCCGTGCTCGAGGATGCGCTTGAGATAGATGTCGGCGCTCTTGGCCGCGTTGTTCGAGCCCTGCCCGGTGATCGGGTCGTTGAGCACCACCACGTCGGCCAGGCCCAGCACCTTGCGCCCGGAAGGCAGCGTGGCCACCGGCTTGCGCACCGTCGGTGCGAAGCTGCCGACGAGCACGCCGTTGTCGTCGGCCAGCTCGATGTGCCGGCAGCGCTCGGCTTCCCAGGGCAGGAAGGTGTCGAGGATCCACTTGCTGCGCGCGAGGTGCTCCTGCGGCGTCTTCACGTCCGCCCAGCAATCCATCGGACCGCCCGGCACGCCTTCGAACACCATGATCTCGCACGGGCCGGTGGTGGTCAGCGCAGGGAACACGAAGTACTCGCCGACGCCGGGAATCAGGTTGAAGCACACCCGCGCATACGGCTGCGCCGGCAGCATGCCCTTCACGTAGGTGAGGGCCAGCACGCGCTGCGGTGCATCGAACGGGGAGCGCTCGGCATCGCGCTCGAACAGCTTCGAGATCTCGCCCTTGCCGCTGGCCACGACCACGAGGTCGTGCGTCTGCGCGCATGCCTCCAGGTCGCCGAGCCCCACGTCCTGCAGCACGAGGCGGCCGCCTCGCTGCTCGAACGCATTCATCCATGCGGGGATCTTGATGCGCTGGTCGACCGACTGCGCCGGCCCGTCGAGCCTCGCGCTCCATTCGATGGCCTTGCCGCCCTGGGGGTTGCGCACCGTCATGCCGATGCCTTCCACGCACGGGCATTCACCGGCCCAGAAGTCCAGCCCGAGCTCGCGCTCGGTCTGCAGCGCGGTCTCGAACATGCACTGGCTGGACATGACCGGCCCTTCGAAGATCTCCCGCGCCGTGCGGTTCGAGAAAACCGTCACCTCGTGCCCGGCCCGCTGCAGGCCCAGCGCGAGTTGCATGCCGGACTGTCCGGCGCCGACGATGGCCACGCGTCTTGTCATACGCTGTACCCGCGTCAGGCGGCGGCCGCCCAGGTCTCGATGTAGCGGTCCGCCTCCACCGAGTCCGCGAACCACGGGAAGAAGGTGCGCGGATCGTCGAAGCCGTTGGCGATCGCGCTGGCCAGCGGCGGCATCGCACCGGCGCTGCCGAGCAGCTTGAGCACGTGGGGCGGCGGCGGCGCGAGCAGCATGTTGGTCCACTGCGTGACCCACTGCGAGTAGCCGAACCAGTAGCGGTCGAAGGTCTGCTGCATCCACGCCGCATCGCCGGGACCGTCGCCGCGCGCGAGGATGCTCTTCAGGTAAGAGTCGGCGCACTTGGCCGCGTTGTTCGAGCCCTGGCCGGTGATCGGGTCGTTGAGCACCACCACGTCGGCCAGGCCCAGTACCTTGCGCCCCGAGGGCAGGGTGGCCACCGGCTTGCGCACGGTGGGCGCGAAGCGGCCTGCGAGGATGCCGTTGTCGTCGGTCAGCTCGATGTCCCTGCAGCGCGCGGCCTCCCACGGTGTGAAGGTGTCGACGATCCACTTGCTGCGCGCAAGGTGTTCCTGCGGCGTCTTCACGTCCGCCCAGCAGTCCATCGGCCCGCCGGGCACGCCTTCGAACACCATGATCTCGCAGGGCCCCGTGGTGGTCAGTGCGGGGAACACGAAGTACTCGCCGACGCCGGGAATCAGGTTGAAGCAGACGGCCGAGAAAGGCTCGCGCGGCACCATGCCATTCACGTAGGTCAGCGCCAGCGCGCGCTGCGGCTTGTCGTAGGGCGACTTGTGGGCATCGCGCTCGAACAGCTTCGAGATGTCGCCCTTGCCGCTCGCCACCAGCGTGAGGTCGTGGCTTTGCGCGCAGGTCTCGAGCTCGTCGATGCCCGCGTCCTTGAACACCAGTTCGCCGCCCTTGCGCTGGAACTCCGCCATCCACGCGGGGATCTTCACGCGCTGGTCGACCGACTGCGCGCTCGAATTCAGCCGGGCCGCCCAGTCGATGGCCTTGGCTCCCTTCTGCTCGGGATGCGGCACGGCCAGGCCGATGCCGTCCACCGTGGGGCATTCCTTCGCCCAATGGTCCAGCCCCAGGTCGCGCTCGATCTGCAGCGAGGTGTGGAACATGCACTGGCTCGACATCACCTTGCCGTGGCGTATGTCGTCTGCCGTGCGGTTGCTGAACATCGTGACCTCGTAGCCCGCGCCCAGCAGGCCTAGCCCCAGTTGCAGGCCCGACTGGCCCGCGCCGACGATTGCGATTCGCTTCATTGCCTTGCTCCTTGTTGGCTTGCTTGCTAGCTTGCCGGTCAGTCCATCAACCTGGGAATGGCGGGCACGGCCTGCTCCGGGCCCATGGCGGCATAACCGCCGTCCACCGCGTAGTCGGCGCCCGTCACGAAGCTCGCGTGGTCCGAGCACAGGAACAGCACCACCTGCGCCACCTCGTCCGGGTCGCCGACGCGCCCGAGCAGATGAAAGGGCGCGGCCACGCGATCGGTCTTGGCCCGGTCGCCGCCGCTGAGCCGGTCCATCACGGCCGACCACGTCCAGCCCGGCGAGACGCTGTTCACGCGGATGCGGTCGGGCGCAAGGTCCATCGCCATGTTGCGCGTGAGCTGCGCCATCGCGGCCTTGCTGACCGGGTAGAGCCATCGCCCCGTCTGCGCCACGCGCGACGAGATGCTCGTGAAATTGACCACCGCGCCGCCGCCCGCCGCGACCATGTGCGGATGCACCGCCTGCAGCATCGCCACCGCGCTCGCCACATTCACGTTGAACGATGCGAGCCAGTCGGCGCGCGGCGACTTGAAGCCGTCGTCCACGTACGAGCACGCGAGGTTCACGAGAAAGTGCACGCCGCCGTGCCGCTGCACCGCCTGTGCCACGCACGCCGCCACCTGGGCGTCGTCGGTGATGTCGGTGTGCACGAAGCGCGCGCCGGTGCCGAGCGAATCGGCCAGCGCCTGTCCGTTGGCGGCGTCGATGTCCGCGATCACGACCTTCACGCCGGCCGCGTGCAGCGCACGCACCACGCCGGCCCCTATCAATGTGGAGCCACCGGTGACGATGGCGCTCCTGCCTTCGAGTCCCTTGAACATGACGCTTGCTCTCCTTGGTGGATCGACCGGGCCGGGCTGGCCCGTGGGTCGTACCTTAGGAGGCGAGGGGGCGCCGGCGCATCCCGCAAGCGCAGGCCCTGTCCCTGGCGCGCATGTTTTTGCCAAGGGGCGATCCGAATTGTGGGCTGGGATGCTTTTTGCTAGGGTGACCTGGCCCCATGGAAACCGCTGCCATGATCCCCCGGCTGCCGCTGCAGCGCTATCGATTGTTCGAGAGCCACGACATGGACGAGGCGCGCGAAAGCGTGGCCCGCGTGTTCTGCCCGCACGGCCTGACCATGCTGCGGCCCCGCACCGAGCTCGACGCCTGCCACCACAGCGCGCGCCTGCACCGCGACGTGAGCCTGAACTACGTGCAGTACGGCCCGGGCGTGCAGATCGAGCCGGGCTATCTGCAGGATTTCTTCCTGTTGCAGATTCCGTTGCGCGGCGGCGCCGAAATCCGCTGCGGCGCGCAGCAGGTCGACGCAACGCCGAGCCTCGCCTCGCTGCCGTCGCCGACCAAGCCGCTCTCCATGCGCTGGGCCGACGACAGCCCGCACCTAATCGTGCGGCTGGCCCGGGCGGCACTGCTGTCGCGGCTCGAGTCGCTGCTGCAGGCGCCTGTGCGGCAGGCGCTGGTGTTCGACCTCGGCGTGCCGCTCGACAACCCCGCGCTCGCGCCGCTGGTGCACTTCATCGACTACCTGCGGCTCACGCTCGACGCTGGCGGCAATGCGCTACAGGCGGGCAACCGCCTTGCGGAGCACGCCGAGGAATACCTGATGTCCAGCCTGCTGATGTCGGCGGGCCACAACCACTCGCGCGCCCTGGCCAGCGATGCGCAGCGCAGCCTGCTGCCGCGCGTCGTGCGAAGGGCGCAGGAATTCATGGCGGCGCATGCCGAGCAGCCCGTGTCGCTGGCCGACGTGTGCCGCGAAGTCGGCTGCAGCGCGCGTGCGTTGCAGCTGGCGTTTCGCCAGCACGCGGACCAGGGGCCGATGGAATTCCTGCGGGAGCTCAGGCTCGACAGGGTGCGGGCCGAACTGCTCGTGTCGGCGGCAAGCAATGACGGCGGTGTGCGCGAAGCGGCGGAGAAATACGGCTTTCTGCACCTGGGCCATTTCGCTGCGCAGTACCGTGCGCGCTTTGGGGAGCGGCCGTCGGAGACTTTGGCGCGCGGAGCGCTCGCTCGCGACTAATGCCCAACCTGCGCTGCTTATTTCAAACCGCTTCTCCAGCGTGAGCCGTCAACTGCGCCTCGGATCGGAGGAGCCGCTGTTTATGCACACATTTCTGTACCGCTGCGCACCAGTCGGCCGACGGGCGGCCTGGCCTATTCAACGCTGCCGGTAAGCCGGATATTGCCCTGCAGCCTGCCCTTCGGGCGCCTCGTCGAAGCGCTTCTGCGATTCCGCGATGGTCGACTTGTTCTGCTCTGCCCAGACCACCAGCGCCATCACCGGCTCCAGAAGCGTCTCTCCCAGCTCCGTAAGCTGGTAGTCCACGCGCGGCGGAATGGTCGGAAACATCGTCCGGGTGACCAGGCCGTCGCGCTCGAGCCCACGCAATGTCAGCGTCAGCATGCGCTGGGAGATGCCCTCGATCTCGCGTCGCAGTTCATTGAACCGTCGGGTTCCGCTGCGCAGCGTGGCGATGATGTACAGGCTCCACTTGTCGCCGATGCGGTCCAGGATTTCGCGCGTTGTCTCGCATGCGCGATCGGAAGGCTTGGGAATCTCGGAGAGGTCGATGTGACTCGGTGACATATTTGTACCTTCTTGTGGAGCTTCGGTAGGAACCATACCATCCTTTGTACCGATGGGTAATCAAGTTCTTCTTGATTATCTGGTTCCTTTTTTAGCCCTCAAGAAGTTCATGAGTCACATCCTTCTCGTCATCTCCAGCCCCCGCGGCTCGGAGGCCCTGTCCACTCGGTACGCGACCCAATTGGCGAAGCAGCTTGCAGCGCGGCGCCCAGGCACCACGCTCACCGTCCGCGACCTGGCAGCGGCCCCGCTGAACCACATCGGCGAGGCCTACGTGGTGGGCCGCGCCACGCCTCCCGACGCCCGAACGGCGTCGCAGGCTGAGGCCGTCCAGTTGGCCGAAAGCCTGGTCGCCGAACTGGCTGCAGCGGACACCATCGTGATCGGCTCGGCCATGATCAACTTCGGGCCGCCCACGCCCTTGAAGGCCTGGTTCGACTACGTGACCTGGCCCGGTGTCACCTTTCGATACGCGGGCGGTTCGGTCGAAGGCCTGCTCAAGGGCAAGAAGGTCTACCTGGTCACTGCCAGCGGGGGCGACTTCTCCAAAGCGCCACTCGCCGCCTGGGACTACCAATCCGGCTATCTCAAGCACCTGCTCGGCTTCATCGGCTTGACCGACATCGAGCACCTGCGCGTCGAGGGCATGGCCTACGGGCCCGAGGCGGCCCAGGCCGCCCTTGCTTCGGCGGACGACGCCTTGCAATCCCTGCTCAAGCAGGCCGCCTGACCCGGAGCACCCCATGCCGAACGTTCGATTGATCAGCCTGCCCCCCTCCGCATCTCGGGCATGGCGGATCGGACCCTGGACCGCGCAGATGCCCGGCCTGAAAACTAGCGCGACCCTTGGCACCGAACGCGGCTGCCCGTTGACCGCACATCCCGACCGCGTGGAGGCGACGCGATGAGGATCGTCCTCTTTGGCGCGACCGGGCCCACCGGCAAGTTCGTGATCGAGGAAGCGTTGCGACAGGGGCACAGCCTGTCGGTCTACACGCGCGACGGCAGCAAGCTTCAGGCGTTCAACGGGCGAATCGACGTTGTCGTGGGCGATCTGCAAGACAAGGGCGCGATCGCCAGGTGCGTGCACGGTGGCGACGCTGTCATAAGCGCGCTTGGCCCCAACGGCCTCAAGGTGCAGGGCGACCGGCCCGTGATGCACGGCCTGTCCAACATCATCGCGGCCATGAAGCAGTCGAACATCCGCCGCCTGATCCAGATCTCCACCGCGGCCTATCGCGACCCGAAAGACGGATTCGCCTTCAACGTGCGCGCCTTCGCGCTGCTGTTCAAGGTCATCGCCCGCAAAGGCTTCGAGGACATCAGGGCCACGGCCGAACTGATCGCGCAGTCGGACCTCGAATGGACGCTGGTGCGGATCCCGAACCTCAAGGACGGCCCCGAGGCGGGCGCGATCGACATCGGTTGGTACGGCAAGACCAGGCTCGGCATGAAGCTGTCGCGAGGCAACCTGGCCAAGTTCCTGGTCGACCAGGTCGACGACACCCGGTTCATTCGCTCGGCCCCTGGCATCGCGGACCACTGAGAAGGAAAGGCAATCATGCTTCACATCGACCTCTACGCCGAGATCACGTGCCCGTGGTGTTTCGTCGGCCTCCATCGGCTCGACAAGGTACTGCAGGAGCACTTCTGCGATGTCCGCGTGGCCATCCGGCATCGTCCGGTCGTGCTGCTGCCCGACGCACCCGCCACGGGACTCTACATTCCCGAATTGCTTCATTCGCGCTATGGCGTGACCGATCCGAAGACGGCGTTTGCACGACCCGAGGCCGCGGCGCGCGCTTCCGGCTTCGGCCTCGAACTCAGTCGACAGTTGTGGACATATCCGACCCAGCCGGCTCACGCCCTCATCCTTGCCGCCGCTGAGCGGGGGATCCAGCATCAGCTCGCGATCGCCATCACCGACGCCTACTTCCTCGATGCGCGCAACATCGGCGACGTCGATGTCCTCGCGGACGTTGCCGTACACCATGGATTCGATCGCCAGGAAGCCCGTGCGGTCACGCTCGATCCTGCGGCGCGCAAACAGGTCGAAGAAGAAGTCGCCAGGGGCGCCGCTGCGGGCATCCGATCTGTCCCTCACTTTGATTTCGGTTCTGGAGTCGCCATTAGCGGCGGCCGGAGCGAAGAAGAAATAGCGGCGGCAGTTCGCGAAGCCATCTATCGCCGAGCTTCGGGGCGGCCGCATTCTGCCCGTCGGACGCTTCATCCCACATCAACATCGCGGGCGCTCCATGGCGGTCGTTGAAGCGCTGAAGCCTAGCTTCGCGAAGAACTCGGCGGCACCTTCTCTTCCTGCTCGAAGCACCCATGTGATGCTCGGTTCAGACCCGACGAGCCGCTCGACGAGTGCCCGTCCGATGCCTCGCGTGCGATGCGACTCAGCGACCACCACCATAGACAAGTACCCGTTTGAAATTCCATCGGTGATTGCGCGGGCGAAGCCGACAATCTGGTCATCTGCCACCGCAACCAGCGCTCGCTGCGACGCCGATATCAGTCGGCCGAGATCCTCAACGTCACCGACCCGATGGGCCCACCCGTTGCTCACCAGCAAGTGATGGACTGTGTCGAAATCGGCAGGGGTAATGCTGCGAACTAGCATCCCTGCTCCTCGTGAAAACTTGCGCGATTGCGCCGTTGTTGGGACGGTTCGGTCCTGGCCGGAACGAGCCTGTCGACGTCAGGCGCCGATGGGCGAGCAAAGCTCAACAAGTGCACCATCCGGGCAGCGCAAGTAAGACACCACCTGTCCCCAGGGCTTAGTACGAGGCGGGGCCAGTTCTATTGCACCAGCCGCCAGCGCTCGCGAATGCGCAGATTCAACATCGTCGGTGACAAAACCAAGCTCCATCCCCAAAGGCTTTGTCGATTCCGAAGCGGAAACATGACCGCCTTCGAAGTTCGCGGACGCCAACTCGTGTGCGGCAAATGCAAGGGTCGTCCCCCCACTCTCCAACTCACCATACGTTCCGGATTCATGCAGGAAGCGCTTGGAGAAGCCAAATGCCTGCTCAAAGAATTGCAGCGAAGCATCGACGTTTGGCACGTAGATGATGGTGTATCCGAACTTCATTGATGATTTGACTGTTGGTTCGCCTACCAGCCCGATGCTGCGGCGCACAGTTCGATCTTGCCACGTCACTATCGGTAAGGATGCCTCGAACGTCCGGGCGGCCTCCGTCAACACTTCCGCCAGTGACTCCGCCAGCGGCCGGCCTGGCAGCAGGATCTGTTGCAGCGGAACGGCCCCGTCTCGAAGAAGACCGTGCTCAACAGGCGCACTGCCAACGATCTCACTCAGCGCAGTTCAGCATCCACTGAACACCGAAACGATCGGTCAATTTGCCGTAGTAGTCGCCCCAGGGCTGGATGCCCAAGGGGGTCGTGATTGTCCCGCCAGCTCCCAGGGCCAGGAAGAGCTTGTTCGTGGAATCTCGGTCGTCCATCGCGAGCAAGTGCGCGGAGCCCCGCATCGGCTCGGCGTCTTCGTTGTCTGAGGCATAGAAGAGCAGGCCTGGTCCCTCGAACTTCGCGTGCATGACCTTGCCGCGCATGGCCTCGTTCTTCACGGGCATGCCATCGACTCCGTAGCGAAGCACCTCGACGACACGGCCGAGACCGCATTGCGTATAGAAAGACAGGGCCTGATCGCAGGTTGTGGTGAAGAACAGATAGTTCGAGAGTTGCATGATGGCGTAGTTGATGTGAGTGGGGCTACGACACGGTCCGCACCAGTCGGGGAGACCGCGTTGCTGCCCCCCGGATGTGTCAGGCCGAAGCGGCCCCTTCGCCGAGCTGCGCATTGGTGAGGGCCATCCCGGCAATGCCCCAGGCCCCGTCCACCGCGTGCACCACGTTGACCCAAATGCGCTCCTTCGGGTGGTGCGCGCCAGACAGCTCATGAATGATGCCCGTGGCCTCTTCGATGTAGCCGACTTGCACATCCCGACTGGCGAACGCGAAGGATGGGACCTTCCATTCGACGAAGGCCACGGAGGCCTCCTTTGATCCGGAGTACGTTTGCTCCTTCGGCAAGACGTGAATCGAGCCAACGATGTTGGGCGTCAATGCCTTGTTTCCTGCAAGGCCGTGCCACTTGAGCATGGCATCGGACAGGCGGCTGAACGCGACTTTCTCCTGGCCTTTGGGGAGAACGCCCTCGGTGAGGGTGAGCGTAAGTGGCATGGGTACTCCAAGTAGAAGGAACGGCGTCGACTCACACGCTGCGATCTGCAGGGCATTTCAAGTAACGACCGTTATTCGATAATACATAACGATCGTGTTTTGAACAACTACAATCGTCGACTTCACATGTCGAAGGAGTTCCTCGTGTCAAGGTCCGAACAGAAGGTGCAGACGCGGCAACGCATCCTTGAGGGCGCAGGTCGCGGGTTTCGCAAAGCTGGATTCGGCGGGATCGGGGTGGACGGCCTGGCGAAGGAGGCAGGCCTGACATCGGGTGCCTTCTACGTTCATTTCGACTCGAAGGCTGACGCATTTCGAGAATCGGTCGCACAAGGCATGGCCGAATTGCGAGGTGGCGTGCTGTACTTTCAAGAAAAGCACGGACGCGCTTGGTGGGCGGAGTTTGTGCGCTTCTACCTCAGCGCGAAGCGCACCTGTGACTTGTCAGAGAGTTGCACGCTGCAGACGATGCCGGCGGAAGTGGCGCGATCGGACGAAGCCTCCCGTACGACGTTTGAGGAGGCTTTGCGCGACGTTGCGCAGGCGATCGTCGATGGTCCCACCTCACCCAGTGCGCCACGGGACATTGGAGCCGCTTGCGCCGCCCTCTCTTCGCTGGCGGGCGCTGTCACGCTCGCACGTGCCGTTGGAAGCGGCGCCTTCGCGGAACAGATCGCTGCGGGGACGGAACACGCATTGCTCGGCGCGTCAGGCGGAAAGAGTCGGTCAAAGCCAGTTTCTTGAGAGTCGCTTGCTGAGCCTCATTCACCATGAAATATTTTCGCCATCTTCTTGTTCTTTTCGCCGCGGTCGCGTGCAACCACATTGGCGCTCAAACGACGGGCGCCGCGTCGCATGGATCCATTTCTGAATCCAATGCCGCCGTGTTCAAAGCTTGCGCCGTCGCTCCGACAGCGCATGGAGCGTGTCCGCTCGATGCGGTCTTCGGCCTCTTCAAACTCGCGCCGAACAACGACGTGCTGGACTTCAAGGTTTCGAACACCGTCCCTCGGGTCGTCAACCAAAGCTACGGTTGGATCCTGAGACTCAACCAGAAGACTGGCAAGGTCCGCGTTCTCGAACGCATGACATTGCCGGAAACCCCGAAGACGTGGGGCGCCGGTGGCCAGCCTTATGGCATGTCAACGGATCGGAAGACTCTTTCGCTGGACGTGACCCTGACCATCTACGACGGCACCATTTCGAAGTCTTGGGAAGTGGCCAATGGCGACCCTCCCGGCCACTACCTGATCACCGCCTACGTCGAAGACTCCGCCCCGGTGCAGTTCGAGTTCGACGTCATCGATCCAAGATGACCAACAGCCGTAAACCTGTGGGTTGAACTCGTTTCAACTGTCTTCCCGCCCCTTGAGGGCCCTCTTCGATGCCCCACAGATTTCCGACTGGGTCGGGGCCGGGCTACGACGCGGCAATGGCCTGCTTGACGAAGTCGGCGTATTTGCGCAGAGGACGGCCGAGCATGGCCTGCAGGCGATCTGCTGTGCCGTCCGCGCCGTGCATGCCGAACTTCTGAATCCCCGCCATCATCAAGCGCATGTCGTAGGCAAGCCAGGACGGCGCCATCGAGGCCATCTGTCCTTCGAAGGCGGCCACGTCGTCTCCGCCGTAAGTCACTTCGCGACCGAGCGCGGCACTCCAGATCCTGGCCACCGATGCTCCGGTCAGCCGCTCGGGCCCGACCAGCTCCAGCGTCGCGCGTGATAGCGGCGCGGGTGCGCGGTCGCGGCGCAGCAGTTCGGCGACAGCGATGTCCGCGATGTCTCGCGCATCGATCATCGCGACGCCTGTCGAGCCGATCGGCATCGGGTAGACGCCGTAGCCCTGGATCACCTGCTGGACCATGCGCTCGTTCTGCATGAAGTAGGCAGGGCGAAGGATGGTCGCCGGAATGTCGAGGCTCTCGATCATTCGTTCGACCGTGTGCTTGCCGGTGAAGTGCGGCACGTTGGTGAACTTGTCCGCGTGGATGACCGACAGGTAGACGACGCGCTCGATACCGGCCTCGCGAGCCAGGTTCAGCGCGACGAGGGCTTGCGTCACTTCGTCGGGCGTGACGGCGTTCAGCAAGAACAGTGTGCGCACCGACGACAGTGCCGCGCGCAATGAGGCCACGTCGGTCAGGTCGCCGACGATCTCCTTGACGCCCGCCGGAAAGCTTTGCTTTCCGGACGTGCGAACGAACGCACTGACTTCGGCGCCGGCGGCAGCCAAGCCTTGGACAACGAGGGAACCGATGGTGCCGGTGGCACCGGTGACGAGAATGCTCATGGAAGTCTCCAGGGATGGTTGGGGGTAAATCAAAGTGAAAAGTCCGCGACGACCTTGCCGATGCGAGGGTCTGTGCGATTGCGTTCGATGGCCGCGGGGATGTCGTCGAAGCCCACGACTTCGCCGAGCTTCGAGATCAGCGCGCCTTGGGCGATCTCCGCCGCCAGCCGCTCCAGGAGGGCAGCGTCCGACTTGTTCACGAACCACAGTCCGCGGCGGCCGGGAGGCGTGCGTGCAAGGATGTCGGGCGAGGTCGTGCCGACGATCGCGCCGTCCTTCGTCAGCACCTGCCACGAGCGGTCGAGCACTTCGCCGCCGACATAGTCGAGCACCAGATCGATGTCCCGCGCGATCGACTCGAAGCGTTGAGTCCGGTAGTCGATGACGTGGTCCGCGCCCAGGCTGCGCACATATTCGACGTGTGCGGTCGATGCCGTTGCGAAGACTTCGGCGCCGGCCTGCTTGGCGTACTGCACGGCATAGCCGCCCAGCCCGCCCGCCGCACCGTGGATCAGGATCCGCTGGCCTGCGGCGATCGGACCTGCGTGGTGCAGGCTTTGCCAGGCTGCCACGGCCGCCACCGGGACGGCGGCCGCATGGACGTCATCCATGCCCTGCGGCGTGCGCACCAGGTTCGCCTCGTCGACGGCCACGACATCGGCATAGGCACCGAGGCCGCCCAATGGTCCCATGACGCGATCGCCCACCCGAAAGCGCGAGGTGCCCGGGCCGAGCGCCTCGACGGTGCCCGCGAGTTCGATACCCAGCACGGCGGGCAACTGAAGCGGGAAAGCCTCCCGGACGAAGCCTTCACGAACCTTCCAGTCGAGGCCGTTTACACCGGCGGCCCGAACGCGGACCAGGACCTGGCCCGGTCCGGCTGCGGGCCGCGCGATCTCGGCGATCTCGGCGGCGGCAGCACCGCCATAGGCCCGGATCAGCACAGCGCGTTGCGTGGTGGTGGTCATTTCAATTTCCTCATCTCGAAGTTGCGATGAGGAGAAGATAGGCCGTTGCATCGGTAAAACGAAGATGCAAAAATGAAGACACCTCGTCTCAAATCCGGAACACATGGACCTGAACGCATTGACCGACTTCGCACTCGTCGCAGCGAATGGAGGCCTCGGAAAGGCAAGCCGCGCGAGCGGGAGGTCTAAGGCCACCCTGTCCCGGCGCATCGCGGACCTGGAAGAGCAGCTCGGTGTGCGGCTCATCGAGCGCAGCGCCCGCGGGCTCAAGCTCACGGAAGCGGGCCAGATGCTGATGGATCGCACCGAGGGGCCGATGCACGAGGTGGCCGACGCCATGACTTCCGCTCGCGAGGGCTTGTCGGTACCGCGCGGGCGCCTGCGTGTCGCTTCGCCGGTGCTGTTCTCCCAGCTTGCGATGGGGCGCATCTCCGCCGAGTTCTGCGCGGCTTACCCCGACGTCACGTGCGAGGTGGTGGCGGACGATCGCCTCGTCGACCTCGTCGAGGAGCAGTTCGACGCCGCGATCCGGATCAATCCAAGCCCTGACAGCAGCCTCGTAGGTCGGTGCTTCGCCAAGGACCGGCTGGTGGTCGTGGCCGCGCCATCCGTGCCCATGCCCAAGCCAGGCAAGGGCAAGGTCAGCCCGGTTCCCAGCGTCGTTTCAACAAGCTTTCAACCCACGAATTGGACACTCGACGACGGACGCCTTGTCCTGGAGCCGATCCCGAGGCTGAGGCTTTCCTCGTTCCTGATGATTCGCGACGCTGCGATTGCAGGTGCCGGCGCCGCCCTGATGCCGCAGTCCATCGCGTGGAACCAGCTGACCCGCGGAGATCTGGTTCAGTGGGGCACGGTTTCGGGCGTGGAGGTCGCGCTCTGGGTCCTGCATACATCGCGGCGGCTTCCCGCGCCGAAGGTTCGCGCGTTTGTCGAATTCATGTGCGGGCAATATCCGGAGGGGTCTCTCGTACTGAACGGCTAGAAGACCGGTCGGTCGAATTCGCGAGGGAAGTGATGGACCTGGTACAGGTCTGCGCGCTGCGAGAGCGCTGGGCCTACGAACTCTCCCGCTGCTCGATGTGGAACGGAATCAGCACCGTCTCCGCAGGCGGCCGATGTCCTTCGCGCGCACCGTCGATCACGCGCAGCAGCAGCTCTCCGGCCGCCTTGCCGATACCCACGCAATCCACCGCCACGGTGGTGATGCGCGGGTGGCAGGCGCGCGCCACCTCGAAGTCGCCGAAGCCCGCGATCGCGATTCGGCCCGGCACGTCCCAGCCGCGGCGCTGGCATTCCATGAGTGCGCCGAAGGCCGAGAGGTCGGACACGCAGATCACCGCATCCACGTCGGGCCACTGCCGGATCAGTTGCGCCACCGCCTCGCCGCCTTGCGCCATCGAAATGGGCGGCTGGCCGAAGCTGATGACGTGGCCGTCGGGCAGCCCCAGTTCGCGGATCGCCTGCGCGTAACCGCGCTGTCGGTCGGCGCCGCGCGTGTCGCGGTTCGAGGTGCCGCCGATGAAGGCGATGCGCCGGTAGCCCTTGCTGTGCAGATGTCGCACCATCGAGGCCGCGGCCTCTGCGTTCGAGAAGCCGACCGTGTGCTCGATGGGTGTGGCGGGCAGGTCCCAGGTCTCGACCACCGGCACACCGGCGGCCTGCAGCATCGCGCGTGCGGCGGGCGTGTGCGAGCCGCCCGTGAGGATCACACCCTCGGGCCGGCGCGCGAGCATGGCGCGCAGCAGGCGCTCTTCGGTTTCCACACGGTAGTCGGTGTAGCCCAGCAGCACCTGGAGGCCGCGCGCTTCGACGGCCGCGGTAATGCCCTGCGCGGTTTCCGAAAAGTTGGAGTTGTTGAGCGAGGGGATCAGCACCGCGATGAAGCCCGAGCGCTTGCTGGAGAAGGTGCGCGCCGTCTGGTCGATGACGTAGCCCATTTCCTCGCAGGCCTGCAGGATGCGCTGGCGCAGCGCCTCGGAGGTCACGCGGTCGCTGCTCGCGCCCCGGTTGAGCGCGCGCGACACCGTCATCTTCGACACGCCGACGCGCGCGGCCACGTCGGCCATCGTCGCAGGACGGGCGAGGGGGGCGGCGGTGGCTTTGTTTGGAGGCAAGGGGCTTCTTTCTCTCTCGGAAATGCGGGTTCGAGGATATGCGACGCAAGAGCGACCTGGAATCAGATACCGATAACCCATGATGGGCCAAAATCGATGAACAAAAGAATACGGCGAATCAGGATTTTCTAAGAGTAAAAAAGGCGAAACCGGCATACGGGAAAAGCCTAAGTTACCGGTATCTTTTTGAGTGCCACACTGCGAGCCCCAAGTTCAGGGAAACCAGCGCCGTGGCCATGACCATCGAAGTCTTCGACCCCCGTTTTGCCTCCGTGGCCCGCGATGCCGGCCCGCTCGAATGCCTGTGCACCGGCGCTGCCTGGAGCGAAGGCCCGGTGTGGATGCGCGAAGACGGCGCGGTGCTGTGGAGCGACATCCCCAACAACCGCATCCTGCGCTGGCATGCCGAGGCCGGCATGAGCGTGTGGCGCGAGGGCGTGGAGTTCACCAACGGCCACACGCGCGAAGCCGATGGCGCCTTGCTGCACTGCTCGCACGGCCGGCGTGCCATCGTGCGCACGCGCTTCGGCTCGGGGCTGCCGCCGCAGGACGACGAGGTGGTGGTCGACCGCTACCAGGGCCGCCGCCTCAACTCGCCCAACGACATCGTCGTGAAGCGCGACGGCAGCATCTGGTTCACCGATCCGCCGTACGGCATCGTGTCCGACCATGAAGGGCACAAGGCACAAAGCGAGCTGGGCCGCAACCACGTGTTCCGCTTCGATCCCGCGAGCGGCGCGCTGCGCTCGGTGAGCGACTTCGTCGAGGAGCCCAACGGTCTGGCCTTCTCGCCCGACGAAAGTCTGCTCTACGTGAGCGACACGTCGGCCGCGTTGCGCACCGACGGCTCGGGGCATCACCACATCGTCGCCTTCGACGTGATCGGCGGGCAGGACCTCGGCAACCCGCGCGTGTTCGCGGTCGTGGCGCCGGGGCTCGCGGATGGCTTTCGCGTCGACGTGCACGGCTTCGTCTACACGAGCAGCGCCGACAGCGTGCAGGTCTACCACCCCGACGGCACGCGCATGGCGCGCATCGCGGTGCCGGAGAAGGTGGGCAACCTGACCTTCGGCGGCAGCGACGGCAACGAGCTGTACGTGTGCGCCTCGACCTCGCTCTACCGCATCCGCCTGAACACCCGCGGGGCGGTCGGCGCATGAGCACCGCTTCTCCACTGCTGCAGTTCCAGTCGATCAGCAAGCGCTTCGGCGGCACGCAGGCCGTCGACAGCGTCACGCTCGACGTGCGCGCCGGAGAAATCCTCGCGCTGCTCGGCGAGAACGGCGCGGGCAAGTCGACGCTCATCAAGCTGCTCGCCGGCATCTATCCCGCCGACCAGGGCGAGATTCTTTTCGACGGCAAGCCGCAGGCCGACTGGCGGCGCAGCGACCGGCGCGAGCAGCCGGTCGCCTTCATCCACCAGGACCTGGGCCTCGTCGAATGGATGACTGTCGCCGAGAACGTGGGCCTGGGCACCGGCTATCCGCGCCGCTTCGGGCTCATCGACTGGTCGGCCGCGAACGACACCGCGCGCCGCGTGATGGCGCGCGTGGGTTGCGACATCGACCCCGGCCGCCGCGTGTTCTCGCTCACGCGCGCCGAGAAATCGCTGCTCGCCATCGGCCGCGCGCTCGAGGTGAAGGCGCGGCTGCTGGTGCTCGACGAGCCCTCGGCCAGCCTGCCGATGAGCGACGTGGAGCGCATGTTCGGCGTGCTGCGCGAACTGCGCCGCCAGGGCATGGCGATGCTGTACGTGTCGCACCGGCTCGACGAGGTGATGGCCATTTCAGACCGCGCGGCCGTGATGCGCGACGGCAAGCTGGTGGCCGTGAAGACCACGGCGCAGACGAACGAAGGCGAACTCGTCGGGCTGATCGTGGGCAAGGCGCTGT
The DNA here is from genome assembly GCF_001426595.1 of Variovorax sp. Root434. Taxonomy (NCBI): domain Bacteria; kingdom Pseudomonadati; phylum Pseudomonadota; class Betaproteobacteria; order Burkholderiales; family Comamonadaceae; genus Variovorax; species Variovorax sp. Root434. The sequence goes on along the minus strand of NZ_LMEK01000012.1, from coordinate 980,547 downwards.
CGGCTTCGGTGCAGAAGGCGAAGGCCCCGGCGCTCAGCGAGCCCGTGCTGCAGCTCGATGGCGCGGCCAGCGGTAACGCCGGCCCGCTGAGCCTTGCGGTGCACCGCGGCGAGGTGCTGGGCCTCGTCGGCCTGCGCGGTGCGGGCCACGAGGCCATCAGCCGCGCGATCTTCGGCCGCGAGCCGTTGTCGGCCGGCCGCATGCAGCTGCTCGGCAATGCATGCGATTTCACCTGCCCGGCCGACGCCATCCGCGCCGGCGTGGCCTACGTCGCAGGCGAACGCCTCGAGGAAAACCTCGCCGGCTCGATGACCGTGCTCGAGAACCTCTTCCCCAACGCCGCGTTGCACGGCGACCGCGGCCTGGCCTTCGATCGCCCGCGCCGCGAGACCGGCCATGCGCTCTCGCTCATCGCGCGCTTCGACATCAACCCGCCCGCGCCTTCGGCCGAAGTGCAGCAGCTCTCTGGCGGCAACCAGCAGAAGGTGGTGCTGGCGCGCTGGTTCCATCTCGACAAGCCTCTGGTGGTGCTCGAGGAGCCCACCGCCGGCGTGGACGTCGGCGCCAAGCGGCAGATCTACGGCGTGCTGCGCGAGCGCGCCGAGGCAGGCACGGCGCTGGTCGTCGTCTCCACCGACTTCGAGGAAATCGCGACCGTGTGCACGCGCGTGCTGGTGTTCCGCGACGGCCTGATCGCCGCCGAACTCGCGGGCGAGGCGATCACGGTCGAAAGACTCCTGGCATTGGCAGCAGGCGCGGCAACGCGCGAGGAAATATCAGCATGAGCAGTTCGATCAAGTCCACGGCGCTGGAGCCCGACAAGTCCCTCGACGGCGAGGCCATCTCCCTCGCGCAGGGCATCGGCCGCGCGATGCCGGTCTACGGGCTGGTGATGCTGATGGTGGCGCTGGCGCTGCTGTTCTCGCTGCTGCTGCCCGACACTTTCCCAACGCTGTTCAACCTGCGCGCGATCCTGGCCGACAAGTCGGTGATCGCGCTGCTGGCGCTGGCCGCGACCATCCCGATGATCACCGGCAAGATCGACCTCACGGTGGGCTACGGCATCGTGCTGTGGCACATCCTCGCGATCAGCCTGCAGACGCAGCTCGGCCTGCCGTGGCCGGCGGCGGTGCTCGTCGTGCTGCTGTGCGCGGCGCTGTTCGGCGTGCTCAACGGGCTGCTGGTCGAACTCGCGCAGATCGATTCGTTCATCGCCACGCTGGGCACAGGCACCGTGATCTACGCGGTGGCGATGTGGCACAGCGGCGGGCGGCAGGTGGTGGGCGAACTGCCCGACGGCTTCGTGGGCATCGCGGGCGGCAGCCTGCTGGGGCTGCCGGTGGGCGCGTTCTATGTGCTCGCGGTGAGCGTCACGCTGTGGATCGTCACCGAGTTCACGCCGCTGGGCCGCGCGCTGTACGTGATTGGCGCCAACCCGAAGGCGGCGCAGCTCAACGGCATTTCGGTGCGCAGGCATGTGATGGGTGCGTTCGTCGCCTCGGGGCTGCTGTCGGGCTTCGCGGGCGTGCTGCTCGCATCGCGGCTGCAGATCGGGCAGGCGAGCGTGGGGCTCGAATTCCTGCTGCCGGCGCTGGTCGGCGCCTTCCTCGGCTCCACCACCATCCGGCCCGGCCGCGTGAACGTATGGGGCACGCTGGTCGGCGTGGCCATTCTTGCCATCGGCATCTCGGGCATCCAGCAGTTCGGCGGCGCCTTCTATGTGGAGCCGCTGTTCAACGGCCTGACGCTGCTGGTGTCCATCGGCATCGCGGGCTGGGCGCAGCAGCGGCGCAACCGCTCGATCAAGCGGCGCATCGCCGAGCGCCAGCTCGACCACGCGCAGCCCGTTCCCATCACAACCACCGGAGACAAAGCATGAAGAAGAGTGTTCACGCACGCGCGGCCGCCGCCGTGCTGGCCCTGTGTGGCGCCACGCTGGCGCACAAGGCGATGGCCGACGACTTTCTCGCAGCGGCGAAACAGAAGGTCGAGGTCGCGACCATGACCAAGGAGAAATGGGACGGCCCCACCGCCGGCCCGAAGGCCGCCGCCGGCAAGACCATCGTCTTCGTCGCGGGCGACATGAAGAACGGCGGCATCGTCGGCGTCAGCAAGGGCGTGGAAGAAGCGGCCCGCGCCATCGGCTGGACGGTGCGCGTCATCGACGGGCAGGGCACTGTGAGCGGTCGCACCGCCGCGCTCAACCAGGCGCTGGCCGTGAAGCCTGCGGGCATCGTGGTCGGCGGCTTCGACACCACCGAGCAGAAGGCCGCGTTCTCGGGCGCGGCCAAGTCGGGCATTCCGCTGGTCGGCTGGCACTCGGGCGAGCAGCCCGGCCCGAACGACAAGGCGGGCCTGTTCGCCAACGTGACCACTGTGACCGACGACGTGGCCGACGTTGCCGCCTCGTGGGTGGTGGCCGACTCCAACGGCAAGGCCGGCGTGGTGATCTTCACCGACTCGCAGTACGCGATTGCGCTCTACAAGGCGCGGGCGATGGAGGCCGTCATCAAGAAGTGCGGCGGCTGCACCGTGCTGAGCTTCGAGGACAGCCCGATTGCCGAAAGCTCCACCCGCATGCCGCAGCTCACCACCTCGCTGCTGCAGCGCTTCGGCGACAAGTGGACGCACTCGCTGGCCATCAACGACCTGTATTTCGACTTCATGGGCCCGTCGCTCACGGCGGCCGGCAAGAAGGGCGACGCCAACCCGAAGGCCGTGTCGGCCGGCGACGGCTCCGAGGCCGCGTACCAGCGCATCCGCACGCAGCGCTTCCAGGCCGGCACCGTGCCGGAGCCGCTGAACATGCAGGGCTGGCAGATCGTCGATGAGCTGAACCGCGCCTTCGCCAAGGAGAAGTGGTCGGGCTACGTGCCCAAGGTGCACCTCGTGACGGTGGGCAACGTGGGCAAGGACGGCGGGCCGAAGAACGTGTTCGATCCGGACAACGGGTACCGCGACAAGTACAAGGCCGTCTGGGGCAAGTAGGGCGCGTCGCTCGATGTCTTTCGCCTGAGCGCGAAGGCGCTCAGAGCCAGTTGCCGCTCTGCGGCATCTGCACCTTCTCGGCCGGGTCGCTGCCCGTGACGAACGAGCCGATGAAGATGCTCAGCAGCGAGATGAAGATGCTCGCGAACAGCGCGGTCCAGAAGCCCGACACCCGGAAGCCTTTCACCAGCGCGGCCACCAGCAGGATCATCAGCGCATTGATGACCAGCAGGAAGAGGCCGAAGGTCACCAGCGTCAGCGGCAGCGTGAGCACGATCAGCAGCGGCTTGACGATCGCGTTGGCCAGGCCCAGCAGCAGCGCCGAGACCACCAGCGCACCGGTGCTGTCGAACTTGAGCCCGCGAAAGAGGTGGCTGGCCACCCACAGAGAGAGGGCGGTGATGGCCCAGTGGATGAGGAAGGGGGTCAGGTTGTTCAGCATGGGGTTCGGGTTGCACAAGCAGATGCCATGTTAGCCGGGTGCCCGTGCCCACCCCGTCCACCGGCAAGGGCATGAACTCTTCCTGCTTAAGGGCCGGATTGGCGGGTGCCGTTTTCGAAGGTTACGTGGTGAAACGATGTCGGGCGGCCCGTTAAGATCCCCGGTCTTATGGCCAATGCGTCTATCGCCAGCATGACCCCCGCCCCGGCTTCGGCCGACGAAGCCGAATCATGGGTGCGCGGCGAACTCATTCGCAGCCTCATGCGCTCTGCGAAGGGCTCGTATTTCGTTTCGGGTGCGCTGATGCCGGCAATGGTCGGCCTGAGCTGGGCCTACGTGCCCCGCTGGGAGCTGCTCACCTGGCTGGTGGCAGGCTTGCTCGCCACTGCGTGCCGTGCCTGGGGCGCACAGGTCTATGCGGTGCGCTATGCCGGGCGCAGTGCGGCGGCGCAGCAGCAGTTCACCGAACGCTATGGCTTCGTCTGGAGCACCAGCGCGGTGGTGTGGGGCCTCTCGGTGCTGCTGTTCTTCGAGCGCACGCCGCAGGTCAACCAGTTCATGAGCTGGCTCATCGTGGCCGGCGTGGGCACCTTTCCACTGAACGGGCTGGCGCTGCATCCGCCGCTGCTCAAGCGCTACGTCAACACGCTGTTCATCACGATGCTGGGCGCGGTGCTGATCCGGCTGGTGTCCATCACGCTGCAGCATCCGCAGTTCCAGTTCGGCTACCTGATGCCGGTGCTGCCGGTGCTGCACTGGTTCCTGCTGCTGCGGGCGGGGAGGCACATCCACGAGACGGCGCGCAACAGCCTGGAGCTGCTGTTCCATAACCATATCCTGATCAAGTCGCTGACCCAGCAGCGGCAAGCGGCGGTATCGGCCGTGGCCATGAAGAACCGCTTCCTGGCCAGCGCTGCGCACGACATGCGCCAGCCGGTACTGGCACTTTCGTTGTATGCGGATTGGCTGCGCAACGAGCCTGAACTGGTGCTGGAGCTCGCGCCCAAGATCGTGCGCGCCACGCACGCAGTGAATGCGTTGTTCGACTCGATGTTCGACCTGGCGCGCATCGATTCGGGCCAGGTGCGCCTGCACGTCGAGCGGGTCGACATGTCCGAGCTACTGCACGACCTCGAACTGCAATACCGCCCGGTAGCCGAGAGCCGCGGGCTGGACTTCCGCGTGCACGTGTGCGAAGGCTCGTTCCTGACCGACCCGATCCGCGTGCGCCGCATGATCGGCAACCTGCTGGCCAATGCGATCAAGTACACGACGGAAGGCGGCGTGCTGCTGGCTGCGCGGCAGACGCGCGACGGCCTGCGCGTGGAGGTGTGGGACACCGGCATCGGCATCGCGCCCGAGCACCTGCGCGATGTGTTCCTGGAGTTCTACAAGGTGGCAGACCATGCCGGCACCTCCGACGGCTTCGGCCTCGGGCTGGCCATCGTCGCGCGGCTGTCGCACGTGCTGGGCCACCCTGTCAGCGTGCGTTCGCGCCTGGGCCGCGGCAGCGTGTTCCGGGTGGCGCTGCACGACGCCGACGAGGCGGTGGCACAGGCGCGGGTGAGTGCGTCGGGTGGTTGAGCAATCGTCCTCCAGCGCCCTTGCGCCGCCTATAAAAAAACCGCGCAGATGCGCGGTTTTTCATTTCCAGAAACACCGAGGAACCGGCTCCGCCGGGCCTCAGGTGTTGCCCCCTGCAAGGGGGTTGGCGCAGCGACACGAAGTGCGCGAAGCCCTGGGGGTTAACCAGACAGCAAACCGTTCGTGCGCGCGTAGTGCAGGGCTTGGGTGCGGCTCTTCACGCCCAGCCTGCGGAACAGGCGCCACAGGTGCACCTTCACCGTGTGCTCGCTGATCTCCAGGTCGGTGGCGATGTCGCGATTGCTCATGCCCTTGTCGAGCATGGCGATCAGCTGCGTCTGGCGCTTCGAGAGCTTGCCGCTGTTGGCGGCCGGCATCTCGTCGGCTTCGTCTTCCGAGCCGGCCATCAGCAGGCCGCGCAAGGCCGCCGCCAACTCGTTGGAGCTGGCCGACTTCTCGATGTAGGTGTCGGCGCCGGCCTCGATGCAGGCGTCCTCCATGTCCGCGGACGGCGCCGCCGAATACACGGCGATCGGCACGTTCGGATAGACCTGCTTGACCGCGATCACGCCCGACACGCCATTGGTGTCCGGGAGCTTCAGGTCCAGGCAGAAGAGGGTCGGCGCGCCACGCTGCTGCACAGAGCCCGCGAGCTTGTCGAGGCGCTCGAGCTCGACGATGTTCTCGGCCGGGCGCAAGCGCCGCAAGACCATCACGATCGCGTCGCGCATCAGGGGGTGGTCGTCGATGACATAAATGCTCATGTTTTCTTCCTTTGTGATCGCACCGTCTTCTCTCGTCCTGCCCACCGGCAGGTAAGCCGATGGGTTTGCCGGATCAACTCCCGCTGGTCGTGGGTGTTGCCTCCGCCAGTGCCTCAAGCGCCTCGGTGACGGCGCGTGTTTCTTCTGTCCCGATGGGTTCCAGCTGGCCTGCCAACGCGGCCAGCGTGGTGAGCGTCTGGCCGCGCTGCGCCTGCAAGAGCGCGATGGTACGACCCGCTTCCTGCGGCGACGTGAATCCACGGCTCTGCAGCAGGGTTTCGCCGCGCGCATCCAACAGCTTGAAATAGAAAAGCCCGTCCGCCTTCTCGCGGTACTGCTTGAAGCTGGGCTTCGCGACCTTGGCCGCCCGAGCTTGCCCGGCGTCCTTGCCGGCCGCGAGATTGCGCAGGCCGACCGCATGGCGCAGGCTGGCCATGAAGGGCTTCGACAGGGCCTGCGCCTTCGCGGCGCCGGCGAGCAGGATGCGCTCGATTTGCGCCGGGTCGTTCATGAGTGCGTCGTAGCGTGCGCGCAGCGGCGCCACTTCCTGGTCGATGCGCTCGAACAGCAACTGCTTGGCGTCGCCCCAGCCGATGCCGCCGGCATATGCCTTGCGCAGCGACTCGGTTTCCTCGGCGCTGGCAAAGGCCTGGTAGATCTGGAACAGGGCCGAGCCCTCGGTGTCCTTGGGCTCGCCGGGGGCGCGCGAGTCGGTCACGATGCTGGCGATCTGCTTTTGCAGCTGTGCGCGCGGCGCGAACAGCGGGATCGTGTTGCCGTAGCTCTTGCTCATCTTGCGGCCGTCGAGGCCGGGCAGGGTAGCGACGGCGTCGTCGATCTCGGCTTCGGGCAGCGTGAAGTGCTCGCCGTACTGGTGGTTGAAGCGCTGCGCCATGTCGCGCGCCATCTCGATGTGCTGCACCTGGTCGCGGCCCACGGGCACCTTGTGGGCGTTGAACATCAGGATGTCGGCGCCCATGAGCACCGGGTACATGAAGAGGCCGGCCGTCACGTCGGCGTCGGGGTCCTCGCCCTTGGCCACGTTCTTGTCGAGCTGCGCCTTGTAGGCATGCGCGCGGTTGAGCACGCCCTTGCCGGTGACGCAGGTGAGGAACCAGGTCAGCTCGGGGATCTCGACGATGTCCGACTGGCGGTAGAAGGTGACGCGCTCGGGGTCGAGCCCGCACGCCAGCCAGCTGGCGGCGATCTCGAGGGTGGAGCGCTGGATCAGCGCCGGCTCCTGCACCTTGATAAGTGCGTGGTAGTCGGCCAGGAAGAAGAAGCTCTGCACGCCGGTCGCGACGCTTTGCCGCACCGAGTGGCGGATCGAACCGACGTAGTTGCCGAGGTGCGGCGTGCCCGACGGCGTGATGCCGGTCAGGACGCGCAAGGGAGCTTTGGAGGACGGGGCCATGGGACGAACAGGACTTAGAGCAGCAATGCCTTGAGCGGCGTGATGAGCAGGTTGATGACGAAGTAGCCCACGTCCATCAGCGGGCGCAGCCAGTAGGTGCTGACGACGCCCGCGATGACGAGGCCCATCACGATGAAGAAGCCGTACGGCTCGATGCGCGCCAGGAACATCTGGGCCTGCCCGCTGGGCAGCAGGCCCGCCAGCACGCGCCCGCCGTCGAGCGGGGGCAGCGGAAACAGGTTGAAGGCCCACATCACGAGGTTGACCAGGATGCCGCCTTGCGCCATCTGAATGAAAAAGTGTTTACTGTCGAAGCCGGCCGCGACCAGCACTATGAACAGCACGGCCCACAGGATCGCCTGGATGAAATTGGAGACGGGCCCCGCCAGCGCCACCCAGATCATGTCGCGCTTCGGGTGGCGCAGCCGCCCGAAGTTGACAGGCACCGGCTTGGCATAGCCGAACAGGAAGGCGCCCGAGGTTGCGAAGTACAGCATCAACGGCATCAGGATGGTCCCGATGGGATCGATGTGCTTCATCGGGTTGAGGGTGACGCGTCCCATGACCTCGGCCGTGTCGTCGCCGAAATGGCGGGCTACATAGCCGTGTGCCGCCTCGTGCACTGTGATCGCGAAGATCACCGGCAGCGCGTAGATCAGGATGGTCTGTATCAGGTTGGAATCCACTGGGCGATTGTGTCAGATGGGAGTGGTTATCAGCCCGATTTCAGAGGCCGAGCACGGCCAATGCGCCGCGCCCCTGCCGCACCACGACCGGGTCGTCGCCCGTGCCCATGGGCGTGAGGTCGACCACGGTGGTCGGTTGCGAAGGGCAGGCGCCGGCATCGATGACCGCGGCGATCTGCTTCTCGAAGCGTTCTCGAATCGTCTGCGCGTCGTTCAGCGCTTCGGTCTCGCCGGGAGCGATCAGCGTGGTGGCCAGCAGCGGCGCGCCGTGCAGCGCAAGCAGCTCCAGCAGCACCTTGTGGTCGGGCACGCGCAGGCCGATGGTCTTGCGCTGCGGATGGCTCACGCGGCGCGGCACTTCCTTGGTCGCTTCGAGCAGGAAGGTGTAGGGGCCGGGCGTGGCCGCCTTCAGCAGGCGGTACTGCTTGTTGTCGACGCGTGCGTAGTTGGCCAGCTCGCTGAGGTCGCGGCACAGCAGGGTGAGGTGGTGCTTCTCGTCGACCTGGCGGATGCGGCGCAGCTGGTCGACCGCGTCCTTGTCGTCGAGGTGGCAGGCCAGCGCGTAGCTGGAGTCGGTAGGCACGGCCACGATCTCGCCGCGCCCCAGCAGCGCGGCGGCCTGCTTCAGCAGCCGCTGCTGCGGGTTCTCGGGGTGGACTTCGAAGTACTGGGCCATGAAAGAACAATCTCCTGATCAGGATTCGGTGGGTTCGATCGGCACGCGGCGCTCGCGCACCGTGAGCCACGCACCGGCCGCGCCGCAGACTGCGATCAGCGCCATGCCGATGAGCGAAGAGCGGTCGGGCATCTGTGAAAAAACGAGCCAGCCGCCCAGCATGGCAAAGGCGATCTGGGCATAGAGGTACGGCGTGAGCGTGGAAGCCGGCGCGCGCTGGTAAGCCAGGATCAGGATGAAGTGGCCCGCCGTGCCCATGAAGCCCATCAGGCACAGCAGCGCCCACCATTCCCACGAAGGCAGGGCGGCCCATACGAAAGGCAGCGCAAGCGACGCGAGCAGCGTGCCGACCCAGCCCGTGTAGAAGTGCATGGTGAGCGGGTTCTCGGTCTGCGCCAATTTGCTCGTGAGCACCTGGAACCACGCGTTGGTCAGCACCAGCCCGATGGGCAGCAGGACCGCCCAGCCAAAAGCCTCGCCGCCCGGGCGCAGGATGACGAGCGTGCCGATGAAGCCGCCCGCCACCAGCATCCAGCGCAGCGGCGAGACCTGCTCCTTGAGCACGGTGGCCGCCAGCAGCGTGATCACCAGCGGCGCGATCAGCACGATCGAAGTGAACTCGGCCAGCGGCATGTAGCGCAGGCTCAGGAAGGCCAGCGTGCTCGACACCAGCAGCAATGCGCCGCGCAGCACCTGGTAGCGCGGGTGCCGCGTGCGCAGCAGCGCCGCGCCGTGCAGCGGGAGCAGCACCGCCGTGGTTGCCACCGCCTGGAAGGCATAGCGAAACCAGACGGCCATCAAGATGGGCACGCCGGCGGTCGAGAACTTGGTGGCGGTGTCGAGCGTGGCGAAGCAGGCGCTCGCGACCAGCACCATGCCGATGCCCGCGAGGATGCGTTCCGATTCCTTGCTGCGGCTGCGCTGCTGCGCCACGCGTGCATTCGCCAGCGCAACAGTAGCCGCGTTGTCGATACCGGGCCCGGAGCTCTGCCTCACTGCTGGATGCGATCGCCGAGCAGTTCCCACACAGGAGTGAGCGCACCGGGCAACGGCGGCAGCTTGCCGAGGTCGCAGTGGCTCTCGTCGGGGCTGTGGAAATCGCTGCCGCGCGAGGCGGCGAAATCGAACTCGAGCGCCTTGTCGGCGTACTCGACGAACTCGGCCGGCGTGTGGCTGCCGGTGACGACCTCGATCGCCTTGCCGCCGTGCGCCTTGAATTCGAGGAACAGCGCGTACTCCTCGTTGGCCGTGAACTTGTAGCGGCCCGGGTGCGCGATCACGGCCATGCCCTTGGCGCCGGTGATCCATTGCACCGCGTCCTTCAGCGTGGCCCAGCGGTGCGGCACGTAGCCGGGCTTGCCTTCGGTGAGGAACTTGCGGAACACCTCGGGCGTGTCGCGGCAGTGGCCCTTCTCGACGAGGAAGCGCGCGAAGTGCGTGCGCGAAATGAGTTCGGGGTTGCCGACGAACTTGAGCGCACCTTCGTACGCGCCGTGGATGCCGACCTTGGCCAGCCCCTCGGACATTTCCTGTGCGCGCTTGCCGCGGCCGCCGCGCGTGTCGTAGAGGCCTTGCGACATGGCCGCGTCGTCGGCATCGAAGCCCAGGCCGACGATGTGCACCGTTTCGCCCGCGAAGGTCACGGAGATCTCGGTGCCGGTGAGGTAGCGCATGCCATTGGCACGGGCCGCGGCGGCGGCGCGATGCTGGCCGCCGACCTCGTCGTGGTCGGTGAGGGCCCAGAGTTCGACCCCGTTGGCGGCTGCGCGCGCGGCCAGTTCTTCGGGCGTCAGTGTGCCGTCGGAGACCACGGAGTGGCAGTGAAGATCGGCATTGAGGATGGAGGACACCCCGCCATTCTAGGGGGTCTGGAACATCGATGCGGGCGCATGGATGCTGCGCGAGACGCTACTAAATAAATAGCATTACTGCGCCGTGGCGCGGGGCTCAGCGCTTCTTGCGGAAAGCCGCCCAGGCCGCCACCGCGGTGAAGCTCGCGACGATCGCCACCACGATCCAGAAGCCGTGCTTGTGGTCCGCCAGCGGAATGCCGCCCACGTTCATGCCGAACAGGCCCGCCAGGATGTTGATCGGCAGCGCCAGCACCGTGACCACCGTCAGCACGAACAGGCTGCGGTTGTTGTCCTCGTTGACGTTGGCGGCAATTTCTTCCTGCAGCAGCTTGATGCGCTCCTGCAGCGCCTGCATGTCGCGCAGCACCACCGAGAACTCCTCGGTCGAGCCGCGCAGCGCCTGCGCGTCGGGCTCGGACATCCACGCGGGAGGCCCCTGCAGCAGGCGGAAGAGGGCGGCCGGCTCGGGCGCCAGCAGCCGCTGCAGCCGCACCAGCAGCCGGCGCAGCACGCCCAGCCGCGCGCGCTTGTGGTCGAGGCGGCCGGCGAGCAGTTCGTCCTCGATGCGGTCGATGCGCGAGGTGACGCCGCGCACGATCTTCACCAGCACATCGGCCTGCGCACGCAGCAGGTGCTCGAGCAGCTCGGTGCTCGAGCGCGGCGCGTCGCCCGCCTTCACGGCAGTACGCAGCGTGTCGACCGAGCGCAGCGGCTTGGTGCGCGCGGTGACCACGAGGCGCGGGCCCACACTGATCCACAGCGTGGAGATGTCCGAAGGCTCGAAGCTGAACTCGAAGTGCACGTCGTTGATGACGGCGATCAGCGAGTCGTCGTCGCGCTCGATGCGCGTGGAAGGCAGGCCTTCGTGCAGCGTCTCGTAGAAGGTGTCGGACAGGTTCGCGTGCCGCAACAGCCAGCGCTCCGCATGCGCGTGGCTCAGGTTGAAATGGAGCCAGACGTACGCCGGGTTTTCCTCGGTGCATTCACGGTCGCGCTCTTCGGCCAGCCATGCGGCGGCCTGCGCCGAGTCGATGGCCTGCGCGGGCTCTGGCGCCGAGGCGTCGAAGAGATAGCCGGAGATCAGCCCGGCTTCGTCGCCGCCATAGGACTGGGCGGCGAGGTCATGGAGTGCCGACAAGATGCGTGGTCAGAAGATGCGGGTGAACAGCCAGTAGAGCGACCCCGACAGCAGCATCGCCACCGGCAGCGTGAGCACCCAGGCCAGTGCGAGGTTGCGCAGCGTGGACATCTGCAGGCCCGAGCCGCTCGCCGTCATGGTGCCGGCCACGCCGGAGGACAGCACGTGCGTGGTCGACACAGGCAGCCCGTACATGTCGGCCGCACCGATGGTGATCATCGCCACCACCTCGGCCGAGGCGCCTTGCGCGTAGCTCAGGTGCGTCTTGCCGATCTTCTCGCCCACCGTGACGACGATGCGCTTCCAGCCGATCATCGTGCCCAGGCCAAGCGCGATGGCGACCGCGACCTTGACCCACAGCGGGATGAAGCGCGTTGCATCGTCCAGCTCCTGGCGGAACGCGCCCACGCGCAGCTTCGTCTCGCCGTCGAACCTGGCGGCGCCGCTCTTGTCGAGGTGGCGGATGGCTTCGGAGGCCAGGTACATGTCGTTGCGCACGTTGGCGACGGCCTCGGCCGGCACCGCTGCGAGCGAGCCGTGCCTGCGCACCTGCTCGCCGATGCTGCCCGCGGTCGCGGCCAGCGCGGGCACCACGGCGGGACTGAATTCGCGCGTGCGCACGTAGGTAGAAAGCGTCTCGCGCGCAGCGGCGGGTTGCGGCGCCGCCTGCTGCGCGGGCAGCGAACCGGGCACGCTGCGGTTCAGCGCGTTCTGCGCCATCTCGGCCACGGCCACGAACTTCACGGTCTCGTTGGCGGGCATCGCGCGGTTCAGCGCATAGGCCATCGGCACCGTGCCCACGAGGATCAGCATGATCAGCCCCATGCCCTTCTGGCCGTCGTTGGAGCCGTGCGCGAACGACACGCCCGTGCAGGTCAGGATCAGCAGACCGCGGATCCACCACGGCGGCGGCTCGCTGCCCTTGGGCTCTTCATACAGTGCGCGGTTCTTCACGAAGGCGCGCAGCGCCAGCAGCAGAAGGGCGGCGCAGCCGAAGCCGACCATCGGCGACAGCAGCAGCGAATAGCCCACCTTGGTGGCCTGCGCCCAGTCGACACCGCTGGTGCCGTCGCGGCCATGCATCAGCGCATTGGCCACGCCCACGCCGATGATCGAGCCGATCAGCGTGTGCGAGGAAGAAGCCGGCAGCCCCAGCCACCACGTGCCCAGGTTCCAGATGATGGCGGCGATCAGCAGCGCGAACACCATGGCGAAGCCCGCGCCCGAGCCCACCTGCAGGATCAGTTCCACCGGCAGCAGCGCGATGATGCCGAAGGCCACCGCGCCGCTGGACACCAGCACGCCCAGGAAGTTGAAGAAGCCCGACCACACCACCGCGAAGTTGGGCGGCAGCGAGTGCGTGTAGATCACCGTGGCCACCGCGTTGGCCGTGTCGTGGAAGCCGTTGACGAACTCGAAGCCCAGTGCAATCAGCAAGGCCACGCCCAGCAGGATGTAGGGCACCCAGGTGGTGACCGGCGCACCCGAGGCCGTGACGTCGCCGACCAGGCTCCAGGCCGTGAAGAGCAGGCCGGCGGCCAGCAGGCCCACGAAGGTGATCAGCGTGAGCGGGCCGGGCTTGGCGTCGAGCTTGGGCCGGTGCGCGGCGGACGCCGGCGGCAACTCGGCATGCGGGGCTGCGAGCGTGTTCATGGACGATTCTGGGGTGTTGGAATGGCTCCAGATGGTGTTCGCGCCGTGTGACAACGGCGTGTCAATCGGCCTCGAACCGTCACGCAGCCGTCATATGGGGCGAGCAGCATGCTTTTTCCGACCCTTCCACCTTCTTCTTGCCCACCATGCTGACGAGCGCACTTCCCGACCACGAAGACCTGATGCAACGCATCGCCCGCGACCTGATCGACAGCTACGACGAAGAGCTCGAACTGGAGATCGAGGACCGCAACATCGACGGCCTCGATCCGTCAGCCACCGCGTCCGCCGACAAGGCCACCCGCCAGGCCTACTTCAAGGAGCTGTTTCGCCTGCAGGGAGAACTGGTCAAGCTGCAGGACTGGGTGCAGCACAGCAAGCAGAAAGTCGTCATCCTGTTCGAAGGCCGCGATGCGGCGGGCAAGGGCGGCGTCATCAAGCGCATCACGCAGCGCCTGAATCCGCGCGTGGCCCGTGTCGCCGCATTGCCCGCGCCCAACGACCGCGAACGCACGCAGTGGTACTTCCAGCGCTATGCCGCGCACCTGCCGGCCGCGGGCGAGATGGTGCTGTTCGACCGCAGCTGGTACAACCGCGCCGGCGTCGAGCGCGTGATGGGCTTCTGCACCGACGACGAGTACGAGGAGTTCTTCCGCACCGTGCCCGAGTTCGAGAAGATGCTGGTGCGCTCGGGCATCAAGCTCATCAAGTACTGGTTCTCCATCACCGACGACGAGCAGCACATGCGCTTTCTCGGCCGCATCCACGATCCGCTCAAGCAGTGGAAGCTGAGCCCGATGGACCTCGAAAGCCGCCGCCGCTGGGAGGAATACACCAAGGCGAAGGAAATCATGCTGGAGCGCACCCACATCCCCGAGGCGCCGTGGTGGGTGGTGCAGGCGGTCGACAAGAAGAAGGCGCGGCTGAACTGCATCAGCCACCTGCTGGGCCAGCTGCCCTACAACGAGGTGCCGCATCCGCCGGTGGAGCTGCCGGAGCGCGTGCGCCATGCGGACTACCTGCGCCAGCCCGTGCCGGCCAACATGATCGTGCCGGAGATCTACTGAGGCGCCGGATGGCGGGAGGGCCGGCATTTGGCCGCCCGGCGCTTTGCCTTCACACTGCGCGCCATGGCCCGTCGTTCCGCTGCTTCCGTCTTCGCCCGCGCCTACGAGCGCAACCTCAAGGCACTCACCAAGATCACGTTGAGCAACAGCAAGCGCGTGGCGGGGCAGGTGCAGCGCGCCACCGCCAAGCGGCTCAAGCCGCCGCCGGGCCGTGGCGACTGGCTCAGCGGCATGGCGATGGGGCCGGGCGGCGCGCGCGGCTATCACCTGTTCCGTCCGGCCGGCCTGCAACTGCAGCCCGGCGAGAAACTGCCGCTCATGGTCATGCTGCACGGCTGTGGCCAGACCGGGCGCGACTTTGCCGCGAGCACGCGCATGAACGCGCTGGCCGTGCGCCAGCGCTTCCTGGTGCTCTACCCCGAGCAGGACCGCATCGCCCACCCGCAGGGCTGCTGGAACTGGTATGAGCGCCGCTCCGGCAAGGCCGACGCCGAAGCAGCAACGCTGATGGCCGCCATCGATCAGGCCTGCATGCTGTATCCCGTGGACCGCGACCGCGTGGCGCTTGCCGGTCTCTCGGCCGGCGCGAGCATGGCGGCCCTGCTTGCGACGCGCTATCCGAACCGCTTCCGCGCCGTCGTCATGCATTCGGGTGTGGCGCCCGGCGCAGCGAAGTCGTCGGCCACCGCCCTCGGCGCCATGCGCGGACAGAACGTGCCGCCGATGCCCGCCACGGCGGTCGGCAAGGCGATGGGCGCCGCGGCCGTCTTCACCACCTTGCCGCCGATGCTGGTGCTGCACGGCGATGCCGACGCGGTGGTCGCGCCGAGCAATGCCGTCAGCAGCGCCGCGGTGTGGGCCACGGCCGTGGGCGCGCGGCCCGGACTGCCGCGCGACATGCAGCGCGGCAAGCGCCGCCCGATGCGCGTGACCGACTTCAGGCGCAAGGGCCGCGCGCTCGTCACGCTGTGCGAGATCGCGGGGCTGGGCCATTCGTGGAGCGGCGGCGCGCCGAAGCTGCTGTTCAGCGACCCCGAGGGGCCCGATGCCACGCGCATGGCCTGGGCCTTCGCGGCGGCGCAGTTCAAGGCCGCAGTGCCGTAGTGAAGGCCTGAAGAGAGGAGCCGCTACGCCGTGGCGCCTTCGCGCGCGGCGGCTCGCCACGCACCGGGCGCAATGCCCTTCTCGCGCTTGAAGGCCTTGCTGAATGCGGCCTCCGATTCGTAGCCCACCGCGCTTGCGATCGCACCCACCGCGGCATCGCCCTGGCCGAGCATGTTGCCGGCCTTGAACATGCGCCATTGCGTGAGGTATTCCAGCGGCGACTGCCCCACGCGCTCGCGAAAGCGCTGCGCGAAGGCGGAGCGCGACAGGCTCGCGGCACCGGCCAGCGCCTCCACCGTCCAGCCGCGTGCGATGTCCTTGTGCATCGCGCGCAGGGCCGGGCCGATGCGCGCGTCGGCCAGCGCGGCCAGCCAGCCCGTCTGCGATTCGCCATTGGCCGCGACGTGCGCGCGCACCGCCTGCACGAACACGATGTCGGCCAGCCGGCTCACGAGCAGGCTGGAGCCGAGACCCGGCTCGCCGGTTTCCATCGCCAGCAGCTGCAGCGTGCCCTGCAGCGCCAGGGCGCGTGCCTGCTCCATCTTCACGTGCAGCAGCACCGGCAACAGCGCCAGCAGCGGCTGCGCGGCGCGCTGGTCGAAGTGAAACCAGCCGCAGATCACCGAGGCGGCGGTGCCCGTGCCGCCCAGCTCCACCAGCCCGCCGATGCGGTCGCGCACGACGGAGGTGCAGCTCACCGTGGGCGTGTTCGGATGGTCGCGCAGGATGTAGGGCGTGCCGTGCGCCAGCACATAGCAGTCGCCCGCCGCCAGCGCCACCGGCTGCGCCACGCCCTCGACCTCGAGCAGGCAGCCGCCGCGCACCACGAGCCCGAAGCGCGCGCTCTCGCCGCCGGCCAGGCTCAGGCCCCACGGCGCGCCGGCCTCGAGGCGGGCATACAAGGCGCTGCGCACGCGCATCGCGGCAAAGACATCGTCGAGCGGGTCCATGGGCGGCTCCTGTGGTGTTGGACGAATGGACAAGAAGGACGGATTTTCAGGCATTCACTGTCCAGCAGTCGAGACCGAAACTGCGGCTTCACTCTTGCAGCACACCGGAGCAGACCATGAATGAAAGCAATGAATCCGCCGAAGAACTCGCCGAGCGCTACGTCGCCGCCTGGAACGAGCCCGACGCCACCGCCCGCCGCACTGCGATCGCCGGCCTCTGGGTGCCCGAGGGCGAGCACTACGTGCGCACGCTGCAGGCCAAAGGCTACGAGGCGCTGCACCAGCGCGTCACCGGCTCGCACGAGAAGAACGTGCGCGATGCGGGCTTTCGCTTCGTCCGCGCGGGCGATGCCCAGTTCCTGCGCGACGCGGTGATGTTCCATTGGCACATGGTCCCGGCTGCCGGCGGTCCCGTGGCAGCACTGGGGCTGCAGTTCCTGGTGCTGGCCGGGGACGGCCGCATTGCCGTCGATTACCAATTCATCCTGCGACGCCTTCCGTCTGAGCGGCCGGCGCATCGGCCATGACCTCGCAGGTCATTGTCGTCGCGCCCCTTTCTCCCAACACTGGTTACCACCATGACTCAGTCGAACATCGCTGCCTCGGCAGCATCGCTTTCTCCATCGGGCGGCCAGCAGAGCGCAGGCGCGACCGGGCCCGGCCGGCTCGGCCTGTGGGTCATGCTCAGCGGCACCTTCCTGGTGGTGCTGGATTTCTTCATCGTCAACGTCGCGCTGCCGTCGATGCAGCGCGAACTGCTGGCGAGCGCCGGCACCCTGCAGATGGTGGTGGCGGGCTACGGGCTGGCCACCGCGGCGGGACTGATCACCGGCGGCCGGCTCGGCGACCTGTTCGGCCGGCGCCGCATGTTCATGCTGGGCCTGCTGCTGTTCACGCTGGCCTCCGCGGCCTGCGGCTTCGCACCGAATGCCGAGCTGCTGGTGGCCGCGCGCGTGCTGCAGGGCCTGGCCGGCGCGCTGCTGCAGCCGCAGGTGCTGGCGATGATCGGGCTGGCCTACAGCGGCGAAGGCCGGGCGCGCGCCTTCGCGGCCTACGGGCTCACGCTGGGGCTCGGTGCCACGCTCGGGCAACTGGTCGGCGGCCTGCTGATCCACGCCGATCCGGCGGGGCTGGGCTGGCGCAGCTGTTTCCTCATCAACGTGCCCATCGGGTTGCTGGCATTGGTGCTCGCGCCGCGCGTCATTCCGCCGCTGGCGAACCACGGCAACAGCAGGCTCGACCTCGCCGGCATGCTGCTGGCGGCCGCGGGCTCGGTGGCCGTGGTGCTGCCGCTGGTGGAAGGCCGCGAGCAGGGCTGGCCGCTGTGGAGCTGGCTGTGCCTTGCGGCTGCGCTGCCGTTGCTCGCCGCATTCGCTTTTCAGCAGCGCCGGCTCGCCGTGCGCGGCGGTGCGCCGCTGGTGGCGCCGGCGCTGCTGGCCAACGGCCGCTTCGTCACCGGCCTGCTCACCACGCTGGCCTTCTACGTGGGCAACGCCTCGCTGTACTTCGTGCTGGCGCTGTACCTGCAGCAGGGCCTGGCGCTGGGCCCGTTGACGTCGGGCATGGTCTTCACTTCGCTCGCGGTCGGTTTCTTCGCGACGTCGATGGCCGGTGCGCGCCTCGCACGGCGTTTCGGCGGCAAGCCGCCCATCGCGCTCGGCGCCCTCGTGCTGGCGGCGGGGCATGCGCTGCAGTTCGTCAACGTGGCGGGATGGGCGGGCCATTCGCACGTGGTCGCCTGGATGGTCCCGCTGCTGCTGGTGCAGGGCGCGGGCCTCGGCATGGTGATGGCGCCGCTGGTGTCCACCGTGCTGGCCGGCCTGCCGCCGCAGCATGCAGGCGTGGCCTCGGGCGTGCTGTCGATGGTGCAGCAGGCGAGCAACGCGCTGGGGGTGGCGTTGATCGGGATCCTGTTCTATGGGCGGCTGGGAGATGCGGCGGACACCGCTGCGTATTCGGGCGCGTTCGGGGTGGCGCTGGTGTACCTGATGGTGTCGGCTCTTCTCGTCGCGATGTTTCACTGGCGAGGCACCCGGCCCTCGGCGCCCCGGTTGTGACGTCTTGCCCAATCTGGGTATGTGCATGCCCGGATTGGGTTTCTTCCCTGGAGCCGTGCCACACTCGCCGCCCGACGACTGGTGTGCCATGGAATCCGATCTGACCTCACTCACCCAAGCCTTGCGCGACTTCGCCCAGGCCCGCAACTGGGAGCAGTTCCACTCCCCCAAAAACCTCGCTTCGGCGCTCTCGGTCGAAGCCGCCGAGCTGCTCGAACATTTCCAGTGGCTCACCGAAGCGCAGAGCCGCTCGCTGCCGGCCGACAAGCGCGCCGAGATCGGCACGGAGATCG
Organism: Variovorax sp. Root434; assembly: GCF_001426595.1. Classification (NCBI taxonomy): domain Bacteria; kingdom Pseudomonadati; phylum Pseudomonadota; class Betaproteobacteria; order Burkholderiales; family Comamonadaceae; genus Variovorax; species Variovorax sp. Root434. The sequence goes on along the minus strand of NZ_LMEK01000012.1, from coordinate 961,878 downwards.
CCGACGTCTTCCTCTACCTGCTCCAGCTCGCCGACAAGCTCGGCATCGACCTGGTGGAAGCGGCAAGAAGCAAGATGCTGGTCAACGCCCGGAAGTACCCGGCACCGCCGCCGTCCGCCTGAGTACCTCCGTGTACGCCACCCGGCGTATTTCCCCGTCCTGGTGCATTCCGCAAACTCCCTCCCACGCCAGCACAGCGCTGGCGCCAAGGTCAACCAACCCCGGAGCAGGAGTCCACATGCAACGTCGTTTCACACTCAAGGCGCTTACCGCCGCCGTCGCGCTGGCCAGCATTTCTGCTGCGCCCGCATTTGCCGCCGACACCATCAAGGTCGGCGTGCTGCACTCGCTGTCGGGCACGATGGCCATCTCGGAAACCGTGTTGAAGGACACCGTTCTGATGGCCATCGACGACATCAACAAGAAGGGCGGCGTGCTGGGCAAGCAGCTCGAGCCCGTGGTGGTCGACCCGGCTTCCAACTGGCCCCTGTTCGCCGAGAAGACCAAGCAGCTGCTCGGTCAGGACAAGGTCTCGGTGATCTTCGGCTGCTGGACCTCGGTGTCGCGCAAGTCGGTGCTGCCGGTGGTCGAGGAAATGAACGGCCTGCTGTTCTACCCCGTGCAGTACGAGGGTGAAGAGCTCTCGAAGAACGTGTTCTACACGGGCGCGGCGCCCAACCAGCAAGCCATTCCGGCCGTCGACTACCTGATGAGCAAGGAAGGCGGCGGCGCCAAGCGCTGGGTGCTGCTGGGCACCGACTACGTGTACCCCCGCACCACCAACAAGATCCTGCGTGCCTACCTGAAGAGCAAGGGCGTGAAGGACACCGACATCGACGAGAAGTACACGCCGTTCGGCCACAGCGACTACCAGACCATCGTTGCCGACATCAAGAAGTTCTCGGCCGGCGGCAAGACGGCGGTGGTCTCGACCATCAACGGCGACTCCAACGTGCCCTTCTACAAGGAACTGGGCAACGCCGGCCTGAAGGCCAAGGACGTGCCGGTCGTCGCCTTCTCGGTGGGCGAGGAAGAACTGCGCGGCGTGGACACCAAGCCGCTGGTGGGCCACCTTGCCGCATGGAACTACTTCATGTCGATCAAGAACCCGACCAACACGGCTTTCATCAAGCAGTGGAGCGAGTACGCCAAGGCCAAGAACATCGCCGGCCACAAGGACAAGCCGCTCACCAACGATCCGATGGAAGCCACCTGGATCGGCATCCACATGTGGAAGCAGGCGGTGGAGAAGGCCAAGTCGACCGACACCGACAAGGTGATCGCCGCCATGGCCGGCCAGACCTTCACGGCGCCCTCGGGCATCGTGTCGAAGATGGACGAGAAGAACCATCACCTGCACAAGAGCGTGTTCATCGGCGAGATCAAGGCCGATGGTCAGTTCAACGTGGTGTGGAAGACGCCGGGTCCGGTGAAGGCGAAGCCTTGGAGCCCGTACATCGAAGGCAACGACAAGAAGCCGGATCAGCCTGCTGGCAAGTCGCTGTAAGTGTGCTTTTCTCCCTCCCCCGCTGGGGGAGGGCAGGGGTGGGGGCTGGCGGCGGTCGATTCGAGCGCTGCGCTTGTGCAGGTGCCGCGTGCCCCCACCCCAACCCTCCCCCGGAAGGGGAGGGAGCCAACCCCAACCCCACTTTCATGATGCTTCGACGAACCCTTCACAGCGCCTTCGCCGCCATGCTCCTCATGGCATCGGCCGCCCACGCGCTGACCGCCGACGAAGCAAAGGCCATCGCCTCCGGCGAATCCGAAGCCCGCATCGCCGCGCTCAACAAGGCCGTGCTCACGGCCGACGAGAAGACCGCCGCCTTCATCCAGGCGATGTCCGACGACGCGGTCAAGTACACCGAAGACAAGGTCTTCGTGATGAAGGACGACAAAGGCTTCGACCCCGTCACCGGCGCCGAGCTGAAGGTGCCCGACACCGCCGAAGACGTCGTCAACAACAACCTCATGCGCGGCGCGCTCGATGCCGCGCAGGCCGCGCTCAAGCTCACGAGCAAGGACGACGCGGTGCGCGCCGAAGCCGCACAGGCCCTGTTCAAGGAGCCTGACGAATCGCGCATCCCGATGGTCGAGAAGGCGCTGGCCGCCGAGACCAACCCGAAGATCAAGGCGCAGCTCGAGCTGGTGCGCGCCGCCAGCATGCTCACCAGCGCCGACAAGGCCAAGCGCCTCGTGGCCGCGAAAGAACTGGGCAACAACCGCAACCCCGACACCAAGCTGCTGCTCAACCAGCGCCTGACCGACGAAACCGAAGCGGACGTCAAGGCCGCCATCGTCGCGTCCATTGCCAGCATCGACGGTTCGCTGGTCTGGGGCGACCGCATCAACGCCGTGTTCAGCGGCATCAGCCTGGGCTCGGTGCTGCTGCTCGCCGCGCTGGGCCTCGCCATCACCTACGGGCTGATGGGCGTCATCAACATGGCGCACGGCGAGCTGATGATGATCGGCGCCTACGCCACCTACGTGATGCAGGGCATCTTCCAGAAGTACCTGCCCGAGTCGATGTTCGGGCTGTACCTCGTCGCTGCGATCCCGGTGTCGTTCCTCGCATCGGCGCTGGTCGGCGCGGTGCTCGAACGCGGCGTGATTCGCTTCCTCTACGGCCGCCCGCTCGAGACGCTGCTCGCTACCTGGGGCATCAGCCTGATGCTGCAGCAGCTCGTGCGCACGCTGTTCGGCGCGCAGAACGTCGGCGTGGAAAACCCCGGCTGGATGAGCGGCGGCTTCTCGATGCTGAGCAACGTGACGCTGCCATGGAACCGCATCTGCATCATTATTTTTGCGGCGCTGGTATTGCTCGCGATGGGCTGGCTCATCGGCAAGACGCGGCTGGGCCTGTTCGTGCGCGGCGTCACGCAGAACCGGCCGATCGCCTCGTGCATGGGCGTGAACACGGCCCGCATCGACACCTACGCCTTCGCGCTCGGCTCCGGCATCGCGGGCCTCGCGGGCTGCGCGCTGAGCCAGATCGGCAACGTCGGCCCTGATCTCGGCCAGAGCTACATCGTCGACAGCTTCATGGTGGTCGTGATGGGCGGCGTCGGCCAGCTCGCGGGCACCGTGTACGCGGCGCTGGGGCTGGGCATTCTCAACAAGTTCATCGAAGGCTGGGCGGGCGCGGTGCTCGCGAAGATCGCGGTGCTTGTCTTCATCATCATCTTCATTCAAAAGAGACCTCAGGGCATCTTCGCGATGAAGGGCCGGAGCGCGGAAGCATGAGCAAGGTTGTACTTCCTACCAAGGGGCCGCTGCTGAGCGGTAAAGGCTGGACGGCCTTCTTCGTCGCGCTGATCGTCGTGTGCGCGGTCGCGCCGGCTCTCAACATGTGGGTGCCCGCAGACAGCCCGCTGCACATGAGCGACTACGCCGTGGCGCTGGTCGGCAAGATCATGTGCTACGCCATCTGCGCGCTGGCCATGGACCTGATCTGGGGCTACACCGGCATCCTCTCGCTGGGCCACGGCCTGTTCTTCGCGCTGGGCGGCTACATGATGGGCATGTACCTCATGCGCCAGATCGGCCGCGACGGCAACTACAAGAGCGACCTGCCCGACTTCATGGTGTTCCTCGACTGGAAGGAGCTGCCCTGGCACTGGACCTTCAGCGGCAGCTTCGGAATGACGCTCCTGCTCATCGTCGCGGTGCCCGGGCTCATCGCCTTCGTGTTCGGCTTCTTCGCCTTCCGCTCGCGCATCAAGGGTGTGTACTTCTCGATCATCACGCAGGCCATGACCTTCGCGGCGATGCTGCTGTTCTTCCGCAACGAGACGGGCTTCGGCGGCAACAACGGCTTTACCGATTTCAAGCGCATCCTGAACATCCCGATCGCCACGCAGGAAATGCGCATGACGCTGTTCGCGCTCACCGGCCTCACGCTGCTGGGCTTCTTCCTGTTCGCGAAGTGGCTCATCGGCAGCAAGTTCGGCCGCGTGCTGCAGGCCATTCGCGACGCCGAGACGCGCGTGATGTTCTCGGGCTACAACCCGCTGCCGTACAAGCTCACGATCTGGGTCATCTCCGCCATCATGTGCGGCGTGGCCGGCGCGCTGTACGTGCCGCAGGTCGGCATCATCAACCCCGGCGAGATGAGCGCGGCCAACTCCATCGAGATCGCGATCTGGGCCGCGGTGGGCGGGCGCGCGACGTTGATCGGGCCGATCATCGGCGCCTTCATCGTCAACGGCGCGAAGAGCTGGCTCACGGTGGCGTACCCCGAGTACTGGCTGTACTTCCTGGGCGCCTTGTTCATTGCTGTCACGCTGTTCCTTCCGAACGGCATCGTGGGGCTGGTGCGCAAGTGGTTGTCGAGGGAGAAGAAGCAGGCGCAGCCAGAACACGTGCAGGATGCACGCCGCGCCGTTGCGGCAGAGCAGGGCGTCGAGCCCGATGCTCTTGCATCGTTGCCCGTCGATGCGAAGGGAGCACGCGCATGAGCCGCCGGGCCGCTCCCCAGGCGAATACCGCAGCGCGAAGCGCGGAGGTTTCTCAATGACTCCCGACCTGATGGAAGCCGGCGCCGAACGCGCCGCACGGGCCCATGGCCTGCCGTACGACAGCGGCAGCACCGAATCGGGTGGCCGCGCCGCCGACTTCGGCCGCCACGTCACGCCGGGCGAGGTCGACGTCACGCACGGCCGTATCCTCTACCTCGAAGACGTGAGCGTGAGCTTCGACGGCTTCAAGGCCATCAACAAGCTGTCGCTCGACATTGCGCCCGGCGAACTGCGCTGCATCATCGGCCCCAACGGTGCGGGCAAGACCACGATGATGGACATCATCACCGGCAAGACGCGGCCCGACTCGGGCACCGTGTTCTTCGGCAGCACCATCGACCTGCTGCGCCACCGCGAAGCCGACATCGCGCAGCTGGGCATCGGCCGCAAGTTCCAAAAGCCCACCGTGTTCGAGCACCTGACCGTGTTCGAGAACCTCGAGCTCGCGCTGAAGACCGACAAGGGCGTGCGCGCGTCGATGCTGTTCAGGCTCGACTCGGCGCAGAGCGACCGGCTGGCCGAAGTGCTGCAGACCATCCACCTTGCCGACAGCGTGTCGCGCCTGGCCGGGAACCTGAGCCACGGCCAGAAGCAGTGGCTCGAAATCGGCATGCTGCTGATGCAGGACCCGAAGCTGCTGTTGCTCGACGAGCCCGTGGCCGGCATGACCGACGAGGAAACGGCGCGCACGGCGGAGCTGTTCCTCACGCTCAAGGGCAAACACTCGCTGATGGTGGTGGAGCACGACATGAGCTTCATCCGCACGATCTCCGAAATCGTCACCGTGCTGTGCGACGGCTCCGTGCTTGCGCAGGGCACGCTGGACGAAGTGCAGGCCGACGAGCGCGTGATCGAGGTCTATCTCGGCCGCTGAGGAACCGAACCCATGCTGACAGTCAAGAACATTCACCAGTACTACGGCGGCTCCCACATCCTGCGCGACGTGAGCTTCGAGGCCACGCTGGGCAAGGTCACCGTGCTGCTCGGCCGCAACGGCGTAGGCAAGACCACGCTGCTCAAGTCGTTGATGGGCCTTGTCCCCATCAAGAGCGGCAGCATCGAACTCGAAGGCAAGGCTATCCAAAAGGCCACGCCCTACGACAGGGCCAGGGCCGGCATCGGCTTCGTCCCTCAAGGCCGCGAAATCTTCGCCAGGCTCACGGTGGAAGAAAACCTGCGCATGGGCCTCGCCTACAAGAGCGGCAGTACGCCCATCCCGCAGGAACTGTTCGAGCTGTTCCCCGTCCTCAAGCAGATGATCAACAGACGAGGCGGCGACCTCTCCGGCGGCCAGCAGCAGCAGCTCGCCATCGCGCGCGCCCTGGCGCCCAAGCCCAGGCTGCTGATCCTCGACGAGCCCACCGAAGGCATTCAGCCGAGCATCATCAAGGACATCGGCCGCGTCATTCGCATGCTGGCCGACCGCGGCGACATGGCCATCGTGCTGTGCGAGCAGTACTACGACTTCGCCCAGGAACTGGCCGACGACTACCTCGTGATGGAGCGCGGCGAAGTCATCGCGCGCGGGCTCGGCAAGGACATGGAGGCACAAGGCGTGCGCCAGCTCGTGGCGATCTGAGCGCCCCGAAAGGCCCGGCGAGGCCCTGCGAGTACCGGGCCTTCGGCATCTCCGTATCGGTGCAAATTCAGGGTTTACCCTAAAATTCGGCTTCTGCCCGTCGCCGCCGGGCACCTCCAGGAGCCTGGCCTTGAACGCCTCCCCACCCGCGCTGGACAGCGCGGACACCGACATTTCCGCTTCTCCCTCTTCGCCTGCACCGCGCGTCAACTTCCTGCGGGCCGTGCTCGCGCTCGGCGTCGGCGGCTTCGCCATCGGCACCGGCGAGTTCGTCATCATGGGCCTGCTGCCAGAAGTGGCGAAGGACATCGACGTGAGCATCCCGCAGGCCGGACACGTCATCAGCGCCTATGCGCTCGGCGTGGTCATCGGCGCCCCCGTGCTCGCGGTGCTCGCCGCCGGCTGGCGCCGCCGCGCGCTGCTGATCGCGCTCATGGCCGTGTTCGCGGCCGGCAACTTCGCCAGCGCCGCGGCCCCCAACTACCTGCTGCTGAATCTGCTGCGCTTTGCCACCGGCCTGCCGCACGGCACCTACTTCGGCGTGGCCGCGCTCGTGGCCGCCACGCTCGCGCCGCCGGGGCGCCGCGCGCGGGCCGTGGGGCTCGTCATGCTGGGGCTCACCGGCGCCACGTTGGTCGGCGTGCCCATCGCGGCGTGGCTGGGCCAGTACTTCGGCTGGCGCGCGGCCTTCGTGTTCGTCGGCCTCATCGCGCTGGTGGCCATCGCGCTGCTTCGCCGCGACATCCCCGACCTTGCGCCGCCCGCGGGTGCCAGCCCATGGCGCGAGCTCGGCGCGCTCAGGCGCAAGCAGGTGTGGTTCACGCTCGGCATCGCCGCCATCGGCTTCGGCGGCATGTTTGCGGTGTTCAGCTACATCAAGCCCACGCTGATCGAGGTGGCCGGCATGTCCATCGGCGGCGTGCCCTTCGTGCTTGCGCTGTTCGGCCTCGGCATGGTCGTGGGCAACCTCGTGGGCGCGCGGCTGGCCGACAGATCGGTGATGCGCACCATCGGCGGCGTGATGGTCTATGCGGCGCTGGTGCTCGCCGTGTTCACCTTCGCGGCGCACAACGTGGTGGCGGCGTCGATCAACGTGTTCCTCATCGGCACCACGGTGGCCATCGGCCCGGCGCTGCAGATCCGCCTGATGGACGTGGCCGGCGATGCGCAGACCCTCGCCGCCGCGCTCAACCACTCGGCCTTCAACATGGCCAACGCGCTCGGTGCTTGGCTCGGCGGCGTGGCCATTGCGGCGGGCCTGGGCTGGACTTCGACCGGCTGGGTTGGCGCCTTGCTGGCGCTCGCCGGCATGGGCATCTTCGGCTGGGCGGTTGCGAGCGCGCGCGCCGCTGCGCGCCGGCTGGAAACGGTCGCCTGCTGAAGGCCGGGCTTCGGCCGGCGATTCAGGGGCCGCTGCGCTCGCGCAGCAGCGCCGCGAAGCGGGCAAGTTCCACTGCGTTCAGGTCCGACACCGCCCAGAGCTGCATGCCGCCCCGCGCCCAGCGCTCCAGCTGGTAGCCCTGCCGCGTGGAAGGTACCGGCGCCTCTGCTTGCGCCTTCCGGCTCGGCCAGACAAACACATTGATCACATGCGGCCCCGAGCGGTACACCAGCGCTGCCACGGTGCGCCCGTCGAGATAGTCGAGCCGCCCGCCCGTCAACGGAAAGCCTTCGGCGGCCAGGTCGATCACCGGTGGTGAAAAGTCGAGCTTGCCCGCGAACCACGGCTTGACCGTGTGCTGGTCGGACGAGGCCACGTCGGCCAGGTGCGAGGCCATCAGCGAACGCACGTGGTTGGCGGTGACGGCTTCGGCGAGCGCATCCGAAGCGGGGGGCAGGGGCGTCACGAGCAACGCCAGCGCCACGCCCCAGGCGATGGCGGCGCCGGTGGCGAACCAGGCCAGCCCGTGCCACCAGGTGCGGCTTTCGCGCGCGCGCGACGAGGGGGCGGCTGCGGTTTCGGCCCGCACCGCGCGCGTGATCCGTTCGGCGAGTCCGCCGGGCGGCGCATGCCGTGCGGCGTGGCGCCGGATCAGCATGCCCAGTTCTTCCTCAGACATTGACATGGCGTGTCTTTCCTCCTTCATCCCCGTGCCCGCCGGGGCGTTCGTCGCGCAGGCTCTCGCGCAGCAGCGTCCGCGCGCGCGACAGCCGCGACATCACCGTGCCCAGCGGCACGCCTGCGATGCGCGCGATGTCCTCGTAGCGCATTTCTTCCAGCTCGCGCAGCACCACGACCTCGCGGTACACCGGGGGCAGTGCGTCGATGGCGGCGTTGACGCGCTCGCCCTGCGTGCGCTGCTCCCACTGCCGCGCCGGATCGCCCGCGTCGGCAGGCGAGGGGAAGACGGCGGCCTCGCTGTCGCGCAACTCGTCGAACTCCACCTGGTCGGCCAACTGCCGGTTCTGCCGCATCCAGTCGTAGCAGGCATTGCGCACGATGCCCAGCAGCCACGGCCGCGCGCTCTCGCCGCGCAGGCTTTCGAAGAAGCGGAACGCGCGCAGGTAGGCCTCCTGCACCGCGTCGTCGGCGAGCTGGTCGTCGCGCAGCAGCCAGCGCGCAAGGTTCCAGGCCGCATCGAGGTGCGGCAGGGCGGCGGCTTCGAACTGGCGTGTGCGATCGGTCGTCAACAGGCTCAAGGGGCTCCTTCTTCCTGCATGACGGGGCGGCCCGGCGCTTTATTCCATCTTTTTTCAACGACCTGCCTGGAATAAGCAGGGCACGTCATGCGTCATGCCCTGTACGGATTCTGCTTGTTCGCGCTCTCTTCATCAGGAGGTTTTCCACCATGATCGCCACGCCCGGTTTTGCACGCATCCTCGTCCTGCTCTCGGCCCTCGCGGCCTCGGCCGCACCCGCGCTCGCGGCCGGGCCCAAGGCCTACGTCGGCAACTTCAAGGACAGCACCGTCAGCGTGATCGACACAGGCACCGAGCGCGTCGTCGCGACCGTGCCCGTCGCGGCGGGGCCCGACGGCATCGTCATTGGGCCGGACAGGCGCAGCGTGTTCGTCAGCGGCTCCGGCGCCTCGGCCGTGAGCGAGATCGACGCGGCCACCGACCGCGTCGCGCGCAGCATCGACGTCGGCAAGGGCCCGCAGGGCCTGGCCATGACGGCGGACGGCAAGTGGCTGCTGGTGGCCGTCAACGGCGACGACCGCGTGGCCTTCGTCGACACCTCGGCCCACGGCGTGAGCGCCACGGTGCCGGTGCCCAAGCCGCACACCATCGCCATCCGGCCCGACGGGCGGCAGGCCTACGTGGCGTCGCAGGAGCCCGGCCACTTCGCGCTGGTGGTGATCGACATGGCGACCCGCGCCGTGGTCACGCAGATTCCGCTCGACAAGCCGCCGCGCGACCTGGAGTTCGATGCCGACGGCAAGGCGCTGTACCTCACGCTAGCTGGCGTGGCCGCCGTGCAGGTGCTCGACCCCGCCACCAACCAGTGGGGCGCGCCGGTTCCCACGGGGGTGTCGCCGCACATCGCGCAGCGCTTCGCCGCAATGGCGAGCGGTGTGGTGGTGGTGCAGGGGCCTGGCGAGGTGTTGCTGTTCGACCCCGCCACGCGTGCGTCGGTGCGCAGCATCGGCGTGGGCAAGCAGCCGCACTGGCTGGACCTATCGGCGGACGGAAAGAAGCTGTGGGCGAGCAACGAGGGCTCGAACGATGTCAGCGTGGTCGACCTCGCGGGTGGGCCGATGCACACGGTGGCGGTGGGCAATGCGCCGCGCAAGATCGCAGTGCAGCGCACGGGCGCTTCGGAAGGCGCGCATGCAGGGGGTTCGGCGCACGTGGCCATCCGCAACTTCGCCTTCGAGCCCGCACAGGTCACCGTCAAGGTCGGCCAGACGCTGACCTGGCAGAACGACGACGGCGCGCCGCACGGCGTGGTCTTCAAGGACGGCTCGGCCGGCATCGACCTGCTGCTGCCCGGCAAGGCCTTCGCGCGCAGCTTCGACAAACCGGGCGTGTACGAGTACGCCTGCTCGGTGCATCCGTACATGACGGCGCGCGTCACCGTGGTGGGGGCGCAGTCCCGGCCGTGACGGCACCGGTTGACAGCTGCGAGCGAAGCGAACGACAGTGCGGCGAATGATCTGTGTAGACATCGTCGCGTGCCTGGAATGAAGGTGGCGCAACTTTCTCGCCGTCGTCTGTTGCGCGGCGGGCTGGCGGCCGCGTCGCTGGCGCATCCCTTCCTGAGGCTGAATGCGCAGCAGGCCTCGCGCGAACTGTTCACGCTGGGCGTGGCCTCGGGCGTGCCGCGCGCCGATGGCTTCGTGCTCTGGACGCGGCTGGCGCCCGATCCGCTGCAGGGCGGCGGCATGGGCGATGCGCCCGTCGAAGTGCGATGGGAGGTCGCTGTCGACGAGGGCTTCGGGCGCGTCGTGGCGAAGGGCTCGGCCACCGCGGCAGCCGAGCTCGCCCACTCTGTGCATGTCGAGGTGCAGGGCCTGCCGCCGGGGCGCCCGTACTGGTATCGCTTCACCGCAGCCGGCGCGCGCAGCCCCATCGGCCGCACGCGCACCGCGCCAGCCGACACCGACGACGCCTTGCAGCCGCTGCGCTTCGCCTTCGCCTCCTGCCAGCAGTACGAGCAAGGCTTCTACGCGGCCTACCGCGACATGGCCGCGCAGCCGCTGGACTTCGTCGTGCATCTCGGCGACTACATCTACGAAAGCTCCTGGGGCTCGCGCCACGTGCGGCGCCACGAGGGCGGCATTCCCACGCAGCTGGCCGGGTTCCGCGACCGCTACGCGCTCTACAAGACCGATCCGCACCTGCAGGCCGCGCACGCTGCCTTCCCCTGGCTCGTGACCTGGGACGACCACGAGGTGGCCAACGACTACGCGAACGACGTGTCGCCGCGCACCGTCGACTCCGCGCAGTTCCTCGCGATCCGCGCGGCCGCCTACCAAGCCTGGTACGAGCACATGCCGGTGCCCGCCAGCATGCGCCCGCGCGGGCCCGACGCCACCATCTACGGCCGCCATCGCTTCGGCCGCATGCTCGACGTGCTGCTGACCGACGGACGCCAATACCGCTCGCACCACGCCTGCCTCGCGGGCCGCAGCGCATCGCCGCTGGCCGACTGCCCCGACCGGCTCGCGCCCGAACGCAGCTTCTTCGGCGCGGCGCAGGAGGCCTGGCTCGCGCGCGAACTCGCGGCGCCGCCCGCGCGCTGGACCGTGCTCGCGCAGCCCACGCTGCTCGCCAAGGCCGACCGCAAGCGCGGCCCCGAGCACGGTTACTGGATGGACGGCTGGGACGGCTACGCCGCCGCCCGCGCGCGCCTGCTCGACGGGCTGGCCGCACACAAGGCGCGCGGCGGCAACGCGCTGGTCGCGAGCGGCGACGTGCACGCCTTCTGGGCCGCCGACCTGCGGCGCGAGGCGCAAGGGCCGGCGGTGGCGACCGAATTCGTCGGCGGCGCCATCACCTCCGAAGGGCCGAGCGCCGCCAACGTGGCGAACATGCTCGCGAAGAACGAGCACCTGCGCTACGGCCGCGGCGACAAGCGCGGCTACGCGCTCGTGACGCTCGATGCACACGGCTGCGAGGTCGAGTTCCGCGCGGTGGACGACGAGAAGAACGCCGATTCGGCCGTGGCGCCCATGGCCCGCTTCTCGGTGGCCCGGGGCGCGCCCGGCGTGCATCTCGAAACCACCTGAATCTCTGCCGCCTGCAGGATCGCGCGGCCGTGCCTATGATGGCCGCCGCCATTCTTCATCCCTCTCTTTCCTCGGAGCGAGACCTCATGAGCATTCCCACCATCCGCCTCGGCCGCACCGGCCTCACCGTGTCGCGGCTCGCCCTCGGCACCATGACCTTCGGCCTGCAGACCGACGAGACGGTGTCGCACCAGATCCTCGACAAGGCGGCCGAAGGCGGCATCAACTTCCTCGACACCGCCGACGTGTACCCGCTCGGCGGCACGGTCGAGACCACCGGCCGCACCGAGGAAATCATCGGCCGCTGGCTGCAGAAGCAGGGCTCCGCGGGCCGCCGCCGCTTCGTCGTCGCCACCAAGGCGGTCGGCAAGGTCGGCCCGAACAGCTGGGACCAGGGCGCGTCGCGCAAGCACCTGCTGGACGCCATCGACGCTTCGCTCAAGCGGCTGCAGACCGACCACGTCGACCTGTACCAGCTGCACAGCGACGACCGCGAGACGCCGCTCGAAGAGAGCCTGGAGGCGCTCGACGTGATCGTGAAGTCGGGGCGGGCGCGCTACATCGGCGTGTCGAACTTCCTGGCCTACCGGCTGGCGCGCGCGCTGGGCAAGGCCGAGCTGCACAAGCTCACGCGCTACGTGTCGGTGCAGCCACGCTACAGCCTGCTGTTTCGCGAGATCGAGCGCGAGCTGCTGCCGCTGGCCAGCGAAGAAGGCCTGGGCGTGATTCCCTACAACCCGCTGGCCGGCGGATTGCTGACTGGCAAGTACAAGCCCGGTGCGAAGCCGGAGGAGAACACGCGCTTCACGCTCGGCACCGCCGGCGGCATGTACCAGGACCGCTACTGGAACGAGCGCAGCTTCAACACCGTGACGCAGCTGCACAAGCTGGCGGACGAGGCGGGCGTGCCGCTGGCCACGCTGGCCGTGGCGTGGGTGATGGCGAATCCGCTGATCACAGCGCCGCTGCTCGGTGCGAGCCGGCCCGATCAGCTGGATGCGACGCTGGCCGCCGCCGAATACAAGCTTGATCCGGCGCTGAAGCAGAAGCTCGACGAGCTGACTGCCGAATACCGCAAGGGCGACGCCCCGCGCTGAGTTTGTCTTGCTCCTTCTCCCTCTGGGGGAAGGCCGGGATGGGGGCAGGCCTTCGCACAGGCGCTGCACTTTTTCGATTGCCGTCGTGCCCCCACCCCAACCCTCCCCCAGCGGGGGAGGGAGCAAAACAAAAAACTATTCGGCAATGGCCCGCGCACGGTACGTTCTTGGGCCATGCCCGAGAATCGCTGCCGGCATGAACCGCACGAAACCCCCGCAATTTCCACCGGCATCCGGACCACAAAGGCAGCCATGGCGCAGCTGATGTCCCTGCTCGTGCAGAACGCGATCCTGGTGGTTTTCGCGGCCAGCTTCGCCGCGCGCCTCGGGCTGCCAGTGCCGGCGGCCGCGGTGCTGGTGCTCACGGGCGCGCTGCTGGCAGCCGGCGATGTCTCGGTGCCCGGCGTGGTAATGGCTGCCGTCATCGCCAACCTGCTGGGCGACGGTGCGTGGTTCTATGCCGGGCGGCGCTTCGGCTACCGCTTCATGCGCATGCTGTGCCGCATCTCGCTGTCGCCCGACACCTGCGTGCGGCGCGGCGAATCGCTCATCACCGATTGGGGCGGCCTCTCGCTCGTGGCGGCCAAGTTCGTGCCGGGCGTGTCGGTGGTGGCTCCGCCCATGGCCGGGGCGCTGGGCATGTCGGTGCGGCGCTTCATCGGTTTCGACATCGGGGCAGCGCTGGTCTGGACGGGGCTCTTCCTCGGGCTGGGCTGGGTGTTCCGCAACCAGATCCAGGAAGTGCTGGCCGTTCTCGCGCAGGCCGGCGGCATCGCCACTGCGGCGGTGGCCGTGCTGCTGGCGGTGATTCTCGCGGTGCGCTACTGGCGCCGCCGCGCCTTCATGCGGCTCACGGGCATGCCGCGCATCTCGGTGGAAGAGTTGCACGAACTGCTGAGCGGCGAAGAGCCCCCGCTGGTGATCGACGTGCGCGGCAAGGCCGGCGTGCAGGTCGATCCGCGACGCATTCCGGGCGCGCAGTCGTACACGCTCAAGGCGCTGCAGCAGCGCAGCCTCGACCTGTCGCACGCGGCGGGGCGCGACGTGGTGCTGTACTGCAACTGCCCCAACGAGGTGTCGGCCGCGCAGGCCGCGCGCGTGCTGCTGGCGCGCGGTGCACGGCGAGCCCTGCCGCTGACAGGCGGGCTCGACGCCTGGGTGGCCTCCGGCCGGCCCACCAGCACCGACTAAAACCGAGGCAGCTGAGCGAAGAAGGGCCAGCCCCTTCGCCTGCAGAGACAGGGCGCCCGTGCTAAGGTGCCGCGCTCCGGGTTAACCCTTGTGTTGAACCCGCTGCCCGACACCTCCCCCCGCCAGCCAAAGAGGCCCCTCGTGCCATCTCCTCAAGCTCCGCTTTCTTCCGGCGCGCACGCGCCCGGCCTCAGCCCGGCCCTTACGCTGGTCTTCGCCATCGCCTGCGGCCTGTGCGTGGCCAACATCTACTACGCCCAGCCGTTGATCGGCCCCATCTCCGACACGCTGCAACTGCATGCCGGGCTGGCCGGCCTGATCATGACGTTGACGCAACTCGGCTACGGCGCCGGCCTGTTGCTGCTGGTGCCGCTGGCCGACGTGGTCGAGAACCGCAAGCTCATCGTGGGCGCGCTGTTCGGCGCGGTGATCGGGCTGGTGGGCATCGCGCTTTCGAACTCCGCCATCACCTTCCTCGTGGCCTCGTTCGTGGTGGGCGCATGTGCGGTCGCGGCGCAGGTGCTGCTGCCCTTTGCCTCGCACCTCGCGCCCGAGGCCACGCGCGGCAAGGTGGTCGGCAACATCATGGCCGGCCTGCTGGGCGGGATCATGCTGGCGCGGCCCTTTGCCAGCGTGGTGGCTTCCGCACTGGGCTGGCGCGCGGTGTTCTGGCTCTCGGCCGCGCTGATGGCCACGCTCATCGCCGTGCTGTGGCGCGTGCTGCCGCAGCGCCGGCCGCATGCCTCGGTGGGCTACGCGCGCACCATGGCCTCGCTGCCCGGCATCGTGCTGAACACGCCGCTGCTGCGCCGGCGCGGCTTCTACCAAGGGATGATGTTCTCCGCCTTCCAGGCCTTCTGGACTGCCGTGCCGCTGGCACTGGTGCACAAGTTCGGCATGGGGCAGCGCGGCATTGCGCTGTTCGCGCTGGCCGGTGCGGCGGGCGCATTGATGGCCCCCATCGCCGGCCGGCTGGCCGACCGTGGCCTGACCCGCCCGGCCACCGGCGCCGCCATTGCCGTTGCGCTGTTCTCCTTCGTGCTGGGCGCCGTCGCCATGCACTACCGCTCGCTGGCGGGGCTGGTCGCGGCCGGCATCCTGCTCGACGGCGCGGTGCAGCTGTGCCAGGTGCTCAACTTCCGCAGCCTCTTCATGCTCGCGCCGGAGCTGCGCGGCCGGCTCAACGGCCTGTTCATGACCTTCATCTTCATCTGCGCGGCCGTGGCCTCGGGCATTGCGGCCGCCGTGTACGCCTTTCATGGATGGAGCGGGCTGTGCCTGCTGGGCGGCGGGTATGTGCTGGTGGCGCTGCTGCATTACGCGACCGAGTTCCGCCGGCAGCCTTTACCCGCAGCCGTGGGCCAGTAGCCGGTGGTAGCCGGCAGCCGACGCATGCGCCCGTAGACTCGCCCGCTTTTGCGTTCAATTGCCTTCAATGAGTTCTCCGGCTTTTTCGCGGTCCATCCAGGTCACGCAGATCGATGCCAGCGGCATCTGGCCCATCCTGCTGCTTTGCACGGCCTACTCCGTCCTGATGTTCGCGGGGACCGTATGGATTCTCGACCCCGACGCGACGGGCTGGCGCATTGCGCGCGACATGGCGGCCATGCTCGTGCTCTTCGTGCTGTGGCTTGTGGGCCTGGTGGTCGTCGTGCGTGCGTGGCTCTGGGTCGAAGCGCATTGGCTGCCATCGGGCAAGCGCCGCGCAAAGCTGTTCAGCGGACGCACGCAGGTCGACGCCGGTGAAGGCGGCTTCTGCGTGCAGGGCCTGGGCCATGTCGACTGGATCGACGTGCTGGCCATCGAAGGCATTCCCGACAGCGACAACTACCTGATCGTTCACACCCGGCCGTTCAGGAAGCTGCTGCTGACCGTGTGCGTCGACGAACTGGCCCCGGTCATCAGCCACTACCTTGCCCTCAGGAGCAGCATCGAGGCAACGCGCTGGGGCAAGCGGCAAAGCCGCGCCATGGTTTTCTGCTGGCGGTGCTTCAGGGCCTGGATCTGGGCGGGGTACGCGCTCGCGGGCGCGGTGGGCATTGCGCTGCTCCTCAATGCGGGGGATGCGGGCTTCGTGAAGACTGCGGTGGGCCTTTGCGTGCTCATGCCGCTGGTCGCGTGGCTGGTCTGGGCCATTCCCATCTCGCAGATCAGCACCTTCTCGCCTTCGCGGGTGCGCGCCTTCGAGCTTGATGGCACACGGCTGCACAGCACCGACGGCGAATGGCAGTTCGACCTGCGCCGGGACCGCATCAGCCGCCGCCGTGTGAGCGGCATCGGCTACGAGTTCACCTTCCTCGCCATTCGTCCGGAGTCGGGGAAGGGGCTCGACCTGATCCTCGAAGGCGGCGCCGACCAGGAGGCGCTGCTCGACGCCCTGGACGACCGCGGCCTGCTGCCGCTGACGAACCCCGAGCTCTGAAAGGCCGGCCAGGCGGCGGTGGTAGCCTTGCCCCCCGATGAACCTCCGCACCAAGATCGTTGCGCTCGCAGTGGCACCCTTGCTCATCGCACTGGTGCTCGTGGCCCTCGCGGTGCGCCACCAGGAGCATGACCTCGCCCAGCGCGAGCGCGCCCTCATCGAGCGCAGCTACATGGACCAGCGCCGCAGCGAACTGCGCAGCTACGTCGACCTGGCCGTGAGCAACCTGCTTCCGCTGTACGAATCCGGCCAGGACGACGAAGCCACCCGCAACGAGGCCCTGCGCCGCCTCGCCGCGCTCAACTACGGCGACGACGGCTACTTCTTCGTCTACGACCTCGAGGGCAACTCGCTCATGCACTCGCGCCAGCCCGAGCTGGTCGGCAAAAACCTCTGGGAGCTGCGCGACTCGCGCGGCCGCTACACCATCCAGGAGCTGATCAAGGGCGCGAAGGAAAACGGCGGCGGCTACATCGAATACGAGTGGCGCAAGCCATCGAGCGCGCAGATGGCGCCCAAGCTCGGCTACGTTACGGCGCTGCCGCGCTGGAACTGGATGGTCGGCACCGGCCTGTACCTCGACGACATCCAGTCGACCATGGACACCCTCGACCGGCAGATGAACGCCAACGTCACCGCCACGCTGCTGTGGATTGCCGGCATCGCCGCGCTGTGCCTGGGCGTGGTCAGCGCCGCCGGCCTGCTGCTGAACCTCAGCGAGCACCGCACGGCAGAGGCCAAGCTGCGCCTGCTCGCGCGGCGCGTGGTGCAGTCGCAGGAAGAAGAGCGCGGCCACCTCGCGCGCGAGTTGCACGACGGCACCAGCCAGACGCTGGTGTCGGCCAAGCTGCTGATCGAATCGGCCGTGGAGTCGCTCGACCGCCAGCAGCACACCACGACGCCGCCCGCGCTGGCCAAGGCGCTGCAGCGGCTCAACGATTCGCTGATCGAGGTGCGCCGCATCTCGCACCGGCTGCGCCCCGCCTTGCTCGACACCCTGGGCCTGCCCGCCGCGCTGGAGCGGCTGGTCGACGAGTTCAGGGAAGAGGGCGGCGTCGATGCCTCGATGATGGTCGGCGGCGAGTCTTTCGAGCTGCAGCCCGAAGTGAAGACAGCGCTCTTCCGCCTGACGCAGGAGGCGCTGACCAACGTGCGCAAGCACGCGCACGCGCAGCACGTGCACATTGCGCTGAACTTCGACGACGAAGAGGGCGTGCGCCTGGAAGTGAGCGACGACGGCACCGGCTTCGACATTCAGGCCGTGCAGCTCGACCCGCGGCGCGGCATTGGCCTGCGCAACATGCGCGAGCGCATGGAAGCCATCGGCGGGCGGCTCACCATGAACTCCAACGCGGGGCGCACCTCCATCGAGGCCGAGGTGCCGGCCCGCAGCGCAAAGGCACAGGCCGCATGACCACGACACAACAAGCCAAGGACACGCCCACCGCGGCCGTGCGCCTGTTCCTGGTGGACGACCACCCGCTGGTGCGCGACGGCCTGCGCGCCCGGCTCGGCTCCATGCCCAACCTGCAGATCGTCGGCGAGGCCGGCAGCGCCGCCGAAGCGCTTGCGCTGGTGGAGAGCGTGCGGCCCGACCTCATGCTGATGGACGTCGGCATGAAGGACATGAACGGCATCGAGCTCGCGGCCCTGCTGCTGCAACGCCAGGGCGCGCCGCACATCGTGATGCTCAGCATGTACGACAACCCCGAGTACGTGCAGAAGGCCTTGCAGGTGGGCGCGCGCGGCTACGTGCTGAAAGATGCGCCAGCGGCGGAGATCGTCGCGGCCATCGAGGCTGTGTCGGCGGGCGGCACATTCCTGAGCCCGGCCGTGTCGAAGAAGCTGTTTCGCACGCAGGAGCCGAGGCCTTTGCTCACCCCGCGCGAGAGCGAGATTCTTTCTGCGCTGGGGCGAGGGGAGTCGAGCAAGCAGATTGCGCGTGACCTTGGCCTGAGCGTGCGCACGGTGGAAGCGCACCGGCAGAGCATCAAGCGGCGGCTGGGCATAGAGGGGCAGGCGGAGCTGATCAAGTACGCGGTGGAGCATGCGCGGGAGTTCGGGCGGGGCTCCTGAATAGCTTGCCTGCTTCGTTGACTGTCAGCGCTTTGTGTACCGGCGCTGCCGATTGGCGATTACTCGAAGGAATCGAGGAATCTTCAACAGAAGTTCTTTCTGTGCGAGGCTGGCCTTCTATACAGTGAATGCCCCTGTGGTCGAACGACCCACCAAGTGGGCATGGAGGGCACTACTTCTTATTGCATTGATGGATGAACCGCTTCGCCTCACGGCGGGCTGTTGGTGCGGCACGCATCGACGCGAACGTGAGGCACAAAAGGCGACGGCCAAGGTGCGCGAACACCTCAGCCGTCTAACCAAGTGACGTGCAGTACTTTGACAAGGAGCACACCAAGTGGCTAAACGAATTATGGCCGGGCCTGCGAGGCCGGCATCTGCGGACGCGACCACGGCTCGGGATCCGTCCGATCTTCTTGAGAACAAGTTGGAGCAGTTGAACTCGCTGCTGTGGTGCTTCTACGGCGCCGGAGACGGATGGTTCCAGGATGCGGGGGAAGCGCATCGAGAGAATCTGCTTTGGATTGCTTCTGACTTGGCGCGGGAGGCGGTGGAGTTGTATCAGGAGATGGGTCCGGTTGGATGAGACGTTTGGGCACCAAATCTTCAAAGTTGGTTTGGTGCCCCTTCGCGACTTCTAGAAACGCACCATGTGTGGTGATGGCTGATTTTCAGCAGCTGCCATAGGTGCATGGCTTCCTTCGTATTCTGGAAATTCGAGGACCGAAAAAACGCTCGTCTGGACGCTGAGCCCTATGTCCCAGATAGCATTTCTACGGACTGAACGGTCTCAAGTTAAGCGCTTGCCTCGCGTCTCGGCTTGCATAGTGACATTTCTATTTATAGAAATCTGGATAGAAGACACTCACCGGGTTCCCGACGCTCTCGGGATCCTCAATCGCCTTACGTGCTTGATTTGCAATTTCAGCACGGTAGGTCTGAAGTTTCGGGACGAGACTGTAGATATCGCTTGTATCGAAAATCAATGTTCGCGATTGATTAACGTCGAATGGCAGTCGATCAGCCTTGCGTATGAGTTGAACGACCGGGAGGCGAAGGGCGTGGCGTAGCGCGACCTCGTAAAAAACGTTTGGATTCAAATAAGAAAGGTCGGCGATCGCGAGCTTTGATTTCTTCAAATACTCTAGAACTTGCGTTGTGATCATTCCAGCTTCTCCGATCTGATCCGCCCGCACGACGGTCAGCCCCAGTTCTGCCAAAGCCGGCTGCACAAGCGATGACATGAAAAGATCGGCGTGTTTGCGCTCAACACTGTCATCAGCTCCGATGGGGGTGATATAGAAGCAGATTTTCTCCCAATCAGATGCGCTGGCAGAGTCATCCGCAACTTTCTTGACAATGGGAGGTGCGGGCTGTGTCGCCGGAGCGCGAGCAGTTGTGCCTGAACCATCCACGTTAGGCAGTTCTTCCAGTAGCTGTTCTACGGTAATGAGCGTTTCGGCTCCTCCGATTGTTCTAAGGAGACCAAGATCTTTGACATTGACGATGAATGTGTCGACGCATTCATCCAAATCGGGAACATTGATTCCTGAATCTCGCAAAATATCCTTAATAATCTCACGCTCGGGAAGTCGCTTGCCTTTGTAGTGATCGTAGAGCAGTTTAAATGGAGCAACCCCATCAATTGCCAGGTCGAATGCTGATTTGCGGCGTTCTTTTTCAGCCTTTGCCGGATTAACTGCAATTGATCCGATAGGTGTCAATTCCAAGAAGTCAGCGGCGTACGAACCTGTGGTGATCCCGTACTTCCCTGAATTCGTGATCATCATCTTTGTCGCGCTACTGGTCGCCGACTTGCCCATCTTCTCTAACAGGGTCAAGCGTCGCACTCGCTCGCCGGCAGCATGCTGCATGATGGCATTGCCTAGATCGAGTGCATCCTGAAATGATGAGGCGGGATATGGTCGTGCTGTACGTGTACGAGCGGCTTCCTCCGCAGGTTTAGTACGGGTTTTTGCGGCTACAGATTTTTTCTTTGCGGTTGCCATGCGGCGCTCCTTTTCGCTGTCATCGTGTTCGAACAAGAAACTGTGGAGCAATGCAACGTGTGTGCTACTCCAAAGAAGAGCGCTCTCTCCCGTTGCATAAGCTTACGCCGCCGCACGACATAGCAAGCATGAAGAAAGTTTTGCACAGTTCATCGCAAAATGATGGAAGTATTTTTGAAAAATTAAACGCCCCACAAAGGAACTGTCTTGGCGTTAAATGTGTATAGCTTTGTGTGAAATTTGTCTTTTATGCTTTCGATGTAGTTTTTGTCGGCATCGGAGTAAGTACCTATGTATAGACTCCAGAGCTTGGGTGGTTTGTTGTTTTCGGCGTGGGCAGCCTTATTGAGTGCCTCAATAATATGCTCATCGTATTTGCCAAATGCAAATCCAAAAGATATGATTGAGCCGTCGACATTGCAGAGGTGATCGTAGCAATTTGATAGATATCGATTGTGACGAATATGAGCAAGTTTTTCTTCACCATTGCCAGCTGTGACGAAAATTGGATATTCCCCGGAATCGAGGCGTTTTCCAATAGAATAAATCCTTCGCTGTCGTATTGTTCTTTTATTACTTCGGCGCCAGTATCAAATAGTGGAAGTGCTCCATGAAGATAGTGAACATTCTGCTTTGAAGCGTTTGGACCCCAGCGGAGCTCCGACCATTCAGGCTCTTTGCCGTGCTTGGTTTCCATGGGGTTTTCAAGTTCTCTGCCAAAGCCGTCAATTGCGTTTGGAATGTTTTGTCGCATTAGGACCCAATAGAGAAGCAGATCATAGTTGGTGCTAAAAAGATGGCCGTTGCTATCTAGAAATATCTTGAGAAATGTTGCGCAGGTAACCATCTTCTCTTCGGGTATCTTGAAGACATGTTCCGGGTGAAGTGCTTTGATTGCATCCAGCAAGCTTTTCTTGAGTTGCTTGTGAGCGGAGGTTATTTTTTCTTGGATTTCTTTTTCTGCGCCAAGTGCATTCAAAAGATCGGAAAATGTACTCAACTGCTCCATAATTAGTTCAAAATTCTTTGTCTTGAGCACGGAGAAAAGCTTTGAAAGCGTTTTATCGTTAAGATCTTGAACGAAATCGGCAAGAGCGTTGTATGAAAATATCTTGCTGTCATACGCCATGCTGAAACCATTCCCAATCAAGAGATTGATTTTTCTTTTTTTCTTTTGAAGATCGGTAATGATTTCTTGAAAATTGTCAATATGCTCCACGATTTCTGATCCTCGAAGTTTCTAAAAGCGCTGATCCTTGCATGTAGCCGCATCAGGCGTCCATCACCAAAATTTGGTAGAGGGTCAATCTTCGTATCTAGAAGTTAAACAGCGAGTTTGATCGTCCTTTAGGGCGTTCCAGCGCCTCAGATAAAGCTGTCGAAAGTGCAACGATCCGGAACAGCCTCTCGCTCTCACTCGGCCACATGGCGGTTAAGACGGTGGAAGACTTCTCTCTAGACGAGGGGGCCTTGGAAGACATTTGTTGATCTAGAGTCAAACCTTCATCAACTTAGTATTGGTATCGTCGCGGTCTTCGGGCGCGCCGGCGCTGTGTTCCCGATGGGCTCGTGTCTTCTCTGCCCTTCCTCTATCGGTAGCGACCAATTTGGTGAGTCACTCCAACCAGTTCATCACCGCAGTTGCAAAGCATGTTTTCAAGCGAATCCGACCGCATCGACCTCAGATCTTGAGGAAAAGCCGATCGGCGCACATACAGCGCCGACCCTTCGTGGCGCTCGATCGGAAGACCCATGGTGCGTGCGATTCGTAAGGGTTTCCGATGAACGTAGACTTTGTCTTCGGGCTCGATTCCGAAAGTTATCCCGATCTTGGTGGTGAAGTCATATCGGCCGAGATCCCTTACTTGCTGCAGGCCTGCTTCATCCAAGATATCTCCCACTACATTGAGCAATGCATCGAAGCCCAATTGCGCCACGGATTTCAAGCGTCGTCTTTTCGCTAAGAGCGCGTCGCGGCATGCGTTAAGCGTTATCCGCGAATAGCGCTTGTGCTTGTCCTTTTTCGGACCGTCCTGAGTCAACTCCATGGTGTCAGTCGCTTGTCTGATCGCGTCCGACAATGACAGCGCACGGTAGGCGTTCATAGTCCATCGCCTACTCGGTTCATAGGTTTGCTTGTAGTAGGTTCGGACTTCAGCGTATGTCGTGAAGATCAAGGATTCCCCCGTCTTGTGATTTCGCTTGGCTGCGAAGATGACGATGCTAATCGCGCAAGAGGAATCCCGTGGTTGCAGGAGATGCTCCGCTGGAGAAAAAATGGGCCAAGGGCACCGCACCATCCATCGCCCAGCTTTCAAGGAGCCACCCCATGACCGAAAGCGGCAAGCTATTCGCAGGCTCGATCCCCAAGCTCTACGACACGCTCATGGTCCCCTTGATCTCCGAGGCCTAGCCGCCGACACGGCTGAGCTGGTCGCCGGCTTCTCCCCCGGCGCAGTCCTCGAAGCAGCCGCCGGCAGCGACTACGCTGCTGCCCGGCAGGGCGACACAGCGCCGATGGCCGCAGCAGCAACATCGAAATGGCAGCAGGCCGATGCACTCAAGCTGCCGTTCGAAGACGCCTCGTTCGATGTCGTCTTCTGCCAGTTCGGCGCGATGTTCTTCCCCGACCGCGCCGCCGGCTACGCCGAGGCGGGCCGCGTGCTGAGGACGGGCGGGTGCTTTGTCTGCACCGTGTGGGACCGCATCGAAGACAACGCTTTTGCCGCGAAGTCACCAGCGCCGTCGCGGATACCTTTCCGCAAGACCCTCCATGGTTTCTGGCCCGCACGCCGCATGGCTATCAAGACGTGGCGCTGATCCGCAGCGACGTGAGCCGCGCGGGCTTCATCAGCATCGAGATTGAGACGCGCAAGAAGACGAGCCGCTCACCCTCGGCGTGCGACGTTTCCACCGCCTAATGCCAGGAAACGACGCTGCGCAACGAGATCGAAGCGCGCGACGCCAACGCGCTCAAGTTGACCACGGACCGCGCGGCACAGGCGATTGCCAGCCGCCATGGCGAAGGCCCGGTGGCTGGCACATGTGATGGCGGCGGCGGGGTAGCGGGGTAGCGGCGGGGGGCAGGGCGCTATCTTCAGTGCCCCGGTTGAAGAGGCCGGACCGACTTTCGCGAGAAGCCGGTCGATCAACCAATCAACTAGTCAGTCAATCAATGCGTCGTGACAACGATGGGGGCACCTTTCGTGATGATCATCGTGTGCTCGTACTGCGCCGACAGGTTGCCGTTCACGCCCGCAAGCGTCCAGCCGTCGGAAGCCTCGGTGACGATGCGGCTCTTGGTCGACAGGAAGGGCTCGATGGTGATGACCATGCCTTCGTGCAGCGTGCGCGTGTCCGAAGGATCGAAGTAGCCGGGAATGTGCTCGGGCTCCTCGTGCAGCGCACGGCCGACTCCGTGGCTCGCGAGGTTCTCGATGATCTTGAAGCCGTAGGCCTTCGCGGTGCGCTCGATGGCGGCGCCGATCCTGTTGATCGGCTGCCCGGCCCTGGCGGTCTTCATCGCTTCGGCCAGCGCAGTGCGGGTGGCGTGACAGAGGCGGGTCTTCTGTGGCGTGGTCGGCGGCACCACGGTGGTTCCGCCGGTGTCGGCGAAGTAGCCGCCGAGCTCGGCCGACACGTCGACGTTCAGCACGTCCCCGGCCCGGATGACGCGATCACTGGGAATGCCGTGCGCGGCCTCTTCGTTGATGCTGATGCAGGTCGTGCCCGGAAAGTTGTACGTGAACTTAGGCGCTGACCGTGCACCGTGCTCCTCCAGCAGCCGCTCGCCGATCAGGTCGAGCTCGCGCGTGGTCATGCCGGGTTCCGCTGCATCGAGCATCCGCTGCAGCGTCAGCGAAACGATGCGGCCGATTCGCTTCAGGGCTACGACGTCGTCTTGTGTTTCGATGGTCATATCGGGTCCTTGTGAAAGAGATGGGCGCAGGACGAAGGCCCGCCGGACTGGGGCTCGTCGTCAATTCTGGCCGACTGTAGCTGCAGGAGCGGTTGATACGAAGGCCCCTGAGCTGCCGGCTCTCGCCCTCCATAGCGGGCATCGGAAATCTCGCACTTGGGCCGCTTGTTGCGGAGCGGGGCCTCGGATATACCATTCACTCGTTTATGGACCCGCTCTACAAGAAAGCCATCGCGCAAGGGGTTGCGGGGATGGCCGTATTCGTCGTCTTCATTTTCTTGCCCGCGGGCACGTGGCAATACTGGCAAGGCTGGCTCTTCATCGCAGTCTTTTCCGCCTCGACCATCGGCTTCACCGTCTACCTCGCCCTCCACGACAGGCCGCTTCTCGAACGCCGCATGAATGCCGGGCCACAGCATGAGAAAGAGTGGTCGCAGAAGATCATCGTGTCGCTCATCATCCTCGCGTTTTTTATTTTTATCATCCTGCCTTCACTCGACTACCGATTCGGCGTTTCGCCGGTGCCCGCGTACCTGTCTCTTGTCGGGAACATCGTGATCGTCTTGTCGTTCCTCTTTATTTTCTGGGTGCTGAAGGTCAATAGTTTTGCAGCAGCCAACATCAGTGTTGCGGATGATCAAAAAGTGATCGACAGCGGCCCCTACGCTTATGTGCGTCATCCTATGTACGCTGGAGCGCTCGGGCTTTTCATCGGCATGCCGCTTGCACTCGGCTCGTGGCTCACGATCTGTCTCGTCCCGCTCATCCTGCCGGTGCTTTTCTGGCGGCTTCTCGATGAGGAAAAAATCTTGCGCCGCGATCTTCCCGGGTACAACGAATACGCAAGCCGTGTGCGTCATCGTCTCATTCCGCACCTCTGGTAGGAAGTGGGGCAGCCGCTTACAAGAAGTCGGTGCGCTGGAGGCGGTCGGTTGGCGGTGAGCGCCGGGGTGCCTATCGAACAGTCCGAACCTTAGATGGCGGGCCGCGGATCCTTATCTGCGATGGAGAGATCGATCGGAACCCGGATCTCGCGCGTGACGTTCCCGGGCATCTCGAACATCAGCGTGATGTGCCCTTTGACGCGTTCGAAGGTCTTGTCCAACTTCACCTGGAAGCCTCGTTGACTGCACAGGACGTTGTCGTAGGTCCAGAGTGCAAAGTCCTGCAGCGACGCAACCCTGATGTCGTCCTTCATCCGGAGCTTTTCGTGCTTCTCGTTGGTCAGTTCGTAGTCCTTGACCCTGTAGGTGACGAATTCAGCGATGTCGTCGTTCCTGTTGACGATGTGACCGTTCCGCTTGTACTCGTCGACCTTGGCCTTGGGCAGCGGGTAGTAGGTCAACAGGTCGAACTCGCTCGCCGGCTTCTTCTTGATCAGCGTCATGTCGGAATTGAGGACCATCACATGGGCGCCGAGATGCGTGAGCAACGCTCGTGCTTCGTCTGCCGGATACGGAAAGCGTGGGGTGGCGTAGGCCTGACAGGCGAACAGGGCAAGCAGGGCGGACAGGACCAGCGGCAGCAACTTCTTCATCGATGAACCAATGTGCGGTGGATGGCAAATGCTACGCCGGCGATTTCACGATCAAGAATGGTCTTCATTGGTCATGCGTGCTTTTCTGGTTCCGCTTTAGCCCGATTCAGCCTTGACCTCCAGAGACCGGTTCTTGCCGATTCTTGCCTCTACGACCGTCCTCGCGGAAAGTGTTGAACAGGCTCAGGAATCACAACCCAATCGTGCTTGCGCTCCTCCCAAACCGACCGAACGGGCGCCGGGTATGTTGGATCGCAGATTGCGCCAACAGCGATGCCAATCAACGCGGGATGCCGCCCGGCGCGGGCATAGACGGTAGATCCGCAAGTCGGGCAGAAAAAGGTTTCGAATGTGCCACCTGTTGCGGTCGCCCTCTCGTAGCGAGTTGCTTCGCCTGTGATCTTGACGCTCTCATCGGCGTAGTAGGCCAATACGCCGAAGGGTGACCCGCTTCGCCGCTGACAGTCGTGGCAATGACAAGCGACAACCGAGGAGCTCGGCCCCGGTAAATTTACGGAGAGCAGACCGCACTGGCACTTGGCCAAGAGTTCAAGGGACATGAGATTTCACAGGTGAAGGCGTGCAGGCGACATCCTCTCGATGCAGGGGCTAGGCCTGATGCAAGGCCTTCTCGGCCAACTCTTGGGCACGAGCCACTGAAATGCCTTCTGTTTGATCTATGACCAACTGGTCGTCCTCGGGGTCACCTTTGTGGAGGACCACCTTTGGACGTTGTTTGCCGGATTGAACTTGAACATCGGAAGGCCTGGCCGATGGGTACGGATAAACGCCAATGTCATTGCAAACCCAGCCGAAGAATCCTTCTCCCTGAACTGGATCGTCGAATGTTTCGTAGTAACGATCAAAGCTCTTCTTGCTTAGCGAGACCCAGACTCCCCAAAGAAATGGATCTTCGACTCCGTGGATAGGTATTTCAAGTACTGCTCGGACAAAGTAGTCGGTGCCTTCATCGTGAGTGATGGTGCAAAAATCGTCACTCAGTCTTCCCATGGATGCCTTCTGCTCATCCGAGAGGCATGCATAGTGGTCCGGTGCTCGAAAGGCGAAGCTGGGGGAGCCTTCGTGGACGTCACCACAGCAACTGCATTTGAAAGCGAAGATGGCAGCCATGAGCTCTGAGCCCTCCATTTGAAATCGGCTTCGGGGCGAACTGATTGCGCCCTCCAAGCGTCCGCGCGCGGCCGCGACAAGTCGGCGGCATAACTGAGCTGGCGAAGTGAAGTCAGGTTGCTGCCGCGCAACCCTCGGGCTTGAACACCCGCGCGGTCGAGCCCGGGTACTTCTCAAGCTTGGCAGCCGACCGCGACGGGCGCGGGAGCAACTCCCCGCCGCAGTTTGGGCATGTCCCGGCGAGGCGCTGGATGGAGCAATCGCTGCAAAACGTGCATTCGAAGGAACAGATACGGGCATCCGCTGAATCCGGCGGCAAATCTCGGTCGCAGCACTCACACCCAGGACGCATTTGAAGCATGGGGAAACCTCGGGAAGCTTGGTCGGTGGAGCTTAAACGAAGGCGAACTGGACGATGACGGCGAGCGTCGGCTCCTGGCCGCGTCCGGCCGTCTTCCTATGCGCTTGGTGCCTAAGCCATGGGCAAACTCAGCTCGACGATGGTGCCGTGCGGCTGCGCATGCTGGATGACAAGGGCCGCGCCGATGGACTGCGCCCGTGCCCGCATGTTGCCCAGGCCGTGGCCGGACACGCGGCCCTGTTCCGCGGAAATACCGGTTCCGTCGTCTTGCACGCGCAGTTCGAGCCGGTCGGGGCCTTCGACCCGCCTTGCCGTCACGCGCACGGTGGTGGCCGCTGCGTGCTTCAGCACGTTGGTGAAGGCTTCGAGCAGGATGCGTTGGACGTTGAGCACCGTGGTCGGCGTCAGGCCGTGCATCTCGGGCAGCGCCGCCACCTCCCATTCGACCCGCAGCCCCGCGGCCTGCAGCCGCGGCTGCAGCCGATAGCGCAGCGTGGCGAGGACCGTGGCGAGGTCGCCGTTCACCGGCTGCAGCGAATCGACCGCAATGCGCAGTTCGTCGAGCGCCGCGTGAGCCTGTTCCTGTAGCGCCTCGGCAGCGGCGCCGCCTTTCTTCATCATGCTGAGCAGTCCTACCAGATGTGCGCCCACGCCGTCATGGATGTCGCGCATGATGCGTTGGCGCTCCTGCAGCGCGGCCTGCTCCTCGCTCTGGCGCTGCTGCAGTCGATGAGACACGCCGAGCTCGGCTTCCCGCTCGGCGATGCGCCGCACCAGCGAGGCATTGAGCTCCCTGTATGCGGCCACCTGACGAACGTAGTGCCCCGCGACTGTCCCGCCCATTGCCAACACCAGGAAGAACACGGCCAGCGGCAGCATGGCGTAGGACATCGAGCCCGACTCGGGAACGCGGACCACCATGAGGTCGCGCGCACCGGCGACGATCGCCGCGACGCCGGCCAGGCACATCAGCGTCGACTCCCATGTTGGCGCCAGCCACATCTTGCGCACGATGCTGTACACCATCACCGTCGCCGGTAGTTGCAGGCTGCCGAGCACCAAGGTGTAGATCAACGGCTGGCGCCACAGAAAGCTGGCCGTCACGGCGCATACGCACAGCCCCAGGTACACCCAGAAGGCGATCCGCATCCAGGGGCGCAGCTCGGCGATCGCCACCATGACGAAGCGCGCCATCAGCAGCAGGAGCACGCAGAGCGCGATGCCGCCGACCGCGCCCCACGCCGGCCACGGCAGCGGCGGCGTGATCAGCAGCCGGCCGGAGATGGTCGTCACCCCGAAAAGCGAGATCAGCGCGAAGATGCCATACAGGCCCTCCCGGTGCTGCCACCACAGGCCGCCCGCAATCAGCCCCATGAACACCAGTGCCCAGGTGATCGCGGTGGGCGCGGACTGGCGCCAGAATTCATTGGTGCGATACATCGGGACCACCACCGACTGGACGCCGAAGATGACCGCGCTGAGTCCGCCCCAGCGGGCGGGCTGCACCGCCGCATCCACCTGCAGTTCGGTGGGGGCGTCATGCGAGAGCAGGGCCGCCGGCACCGTCATCAGGACCGGTAGCTTGGCCACGTCCGTCGACTCGTCACCCAGCTTGCCCAGCTTGGCCACCAGATGGCCGCCGACGCGCACCTCGACCTGGTTGCCGATGCGCGGAAAAAAAAGCGCGTATGGCTCCTCACCGCGGACCGGCGGCAGCATGAGCTGATAGCGGGCCCTGCCGCCGCCGTGAGGGTGGTCGATGTCCCACCGATGCGGCAGGGCGCGCTCGACGGGCGGCTCGGCCGGGCTTCCATCGGGCCAGAGCGTGACGAGCGCGCGGTCGATCTGCACGAAGCCCGCGTCGGCCCCACCGCCCGCATCGCCGGCATTGCCCGCCTCGGCGCTTGGCACGGCCAGCAGCAGCGCGAGCGCCAGGCTAGCGATCCAGCAAGCCCAGTTGACGGGCCTCGAAGACCGCCTCGGTTTTCGAATGCACGGCAAGTTTGCTGTAGATGCTCTTGACATGGGTCTGGATGGTGCTGAGCGAAATGCCGAGCAGGCTCGTCAGTTCGGGGTAGGTGTAGCCGCGGGAAACCAGGGCGAGGACTTCGGTCTCGCGCGGCGACAGCGAGGCGGCGGCGGGCGCCTGGGCCGGCCCGGGCGCGACCGCAGCGACCGGTGCGACCGGTGCGGCCGCGCCGGGCGCCATGCGGGTCAGCAGCTGGCGCGCAATGATCGGCGACATGGGCGAGCCGCCGGCGTGCAGCTGCAGCACGTGGCGCGACAGATCGTCCTCGGTGCCATCCTTGAGCAGGTAGCCGCGCGCGCCGGCCTCGAAGGCCCGGATCATGTTGGCCTCGTCGCCGAACATCGTGATCACCATCGTCTCGGCCTTCGGCGCGAGCTGGCGGCACCACTCGATGACCTCGAAGCCCGAGCCGTCGGGCAGGCCGAGATCGACCAGCAGCACATCGGGCCGCCCCTCGCGCAGCCATGCGCGGATCTCGCCGGCCGTGGCCGCCGTGAACACCAGTTCCAGCGCCGGGCTCTGGGCCACCGCGCTGCACAGGCGCTCGCGCGTGCCGGCCTCGTCCTCGACCAGCGCGACGCGGACGCGGTCAACGGCGGTCATTGCACAGCGCGGCCGCAGGGGGTGTCGCGAGCACAGTTTTCATTCAGGTCTCTTTCCTGGGAACCGGTGAGTGACAGGCCCGCACGCATGCGCGCGTGGGCTTCCGATGCGCGAGCTTTGCCTGCTTTGCACAGGCCGCGTATCCCGCGATCAGGGGAGGCGGCCTTCAGCCTTCTTTCGCACACTGCGCTCCACATTTTGTGACATCCGGCTCTGCTTTTTTACGAGGACCTCCCGACATGACATCTTTCAAGAAAACGCTGTGCGCGACTGCGGCAAGTACCAGCTTGGTGCTGTTGGCCGCTTGTGGTGGTGGCGGCGGCGGGGGCAGCGGCGCTGCCCTGTTCCCCATTGCCGGGTCGCCGCCAGCGGCCCCGCCGTCGACGCCCCCATCGGCGCCGCCAGCCTCGAACCCGCCGCAGACCTCATCGCAGTTGTCCGGCGTGGCCGCCACCGGCGCGCCCTTCGCGGGCGCCAACATCGTCGTCGTCGACCAGACCGGCGCCACCGTGTGCACGACGCAGACCGACAGCGCAGGGGCCTACGCCTGTGCCCTGCCCGCCAGTGCCAAGGCCCCGTTCGTGATCACGGCCCAGCGCGACGACCTGACGCTCTACAGCACGACCGCCAGCACCACGGGGGGCACGGCCAACGTCTCGCCGTTGACCACCATCATCGTTTCCC
Organism: Variovorax sp. Root434; assembly: GCF_001426595.1. NCBI lineage: Bacteria > Pseudomonadati > Pseudomonadota > Betaproteobacteria > Burkholderiales > Comamonadaceae > Variovorax > Variovorax sp. Root434. The sequence continues at coordinate 931,054 of NZ_LMEK01000012.1, read as the reverse complement.
GGCTGTCGCCGGACGGCAACCCCGCCAGCCTGGCCGGTGCCATCCAGGCGAACCCCGGCGCCCTGACCGCAGCCTCGATCCAGCAGCAGGTGACGAGCCTGGTCGCCGCACTCCAGCCGCTGCTGAGCACGCTGGGCCAGGGGACGCTCGATCCGGTCTCCGGCGTCTTCGTGGCCGACGGCACCGGCCCGGACAAGGTGCTCGACGCCATCTCGGTGAGCGTGCGCCCCGACGGCACCGCCGCCAACATCGAGATCACGGTCAAGACCGTCCCCGCGACCGAGGGCAGCGCGCCCGTTTCGATCACTTTCCGTTCCAGCGACAGCAACACGCCGACGCTGCCTCCGATCGCGGCCGGCGATCTGGCGCAGGTGCCGTCGCCCGCGGCGGTCGCGGCGCTGTTCGACAAGGTCACGGCATGCTTTGCACTGCCGCTGTCGCAGCGCGTCAACGCGCCGAACGACACGTCGGCCGTGACGGGTACGGCCACCGACGTGATCGCGCCTGCCTGCCGCACGATGTTCGTCGGCGACGACCCCGGCACCTACTACCAGAACGGCTCGTACGTGGGGCGCGACAGCAGCAACGCCGGCGCCTTCGCGGGCCTGTTCAGGCCCGGCACCACCGGCCTCAAGTGGGACCGCGGCAACTTCGAGCATGTCCGCGCGAACGGCGACCTGCTCCTGAGCTACCGCACGACGGACGTGTCCGGCAACGTCGACTACGACACCATCGTCGCGCGCAACGTGAACGGCACGCTCAAGCTGTCGGGCAACGGCTATACCTACGCCGCCCGCGTGCGGCCTTATTCCGAACATCGCGAGCTGATCAATACGCCGGACTTCAGCTACTACACGACGGGCTACAACGTCAACATCGACAACAAGACGGACGGCAACGGCAATTCGATCTTCAGCCAGGTGGTGCTGACGACCCCCACCGGCTCGACGCGGGTCTACCTGCCGACCGCGGGGCTGTCCTATCTCGTCGCTGCGAAGGACGATGGCGTGACGCCGACGTCCGGCAGCGTCTTCCGCCTGCGCGGCGAGTACCAGAACACCGCGACGGCGGGCAACCCGAGCGACAGGGAGAGCAATCTGTTCTTCCTGAGCCCGCAGTACAGCGACGCGCAGATCAGCGCGCTGAACGACCAGAGCGTCTGGAAGCTCGAGTTCGTGCCGGTGGGTGGCGCTGTCGGCAATCCCGGCAACGTGACGCAGTCCTACCGCACGCTGTCGCGGGCGCAGAGCATCGGGGAGATCCGTCAGGTCGCCTTCGTCGGCCTGACGGCGGCGATGCGCTCGCAGCTGATCTCGGCAAGCTCGGCCACGGGCAGCTTCGTCTTCGGCGCGCCAAGCCAGAACGATCCGAACCTCATCGACTTCAGCGCCGACGGCAACCTGGACGCGTGGACCGTGCCGCAAGGCGCGCTTCCCCCCACGTCGTTCACGGCGTACGGGCGCGCACCGAGCCCCGGTCCGGGCCAGCAGGGCGCGCGCTTCAACGACAGCACGGGCGTTGCGAGCCAGGCACGCTCGGTGGTCCTGCGCTGCTCGACGCAGACCGTGAACGATCTGCACTGCGACAGCAGCCTCGGGCTGCAGTACGCCGCAGGCACGTCGGTCAACAACTTCGAGCTCTGGGCACGCACGTCCCGCCAGCTGGAGGTGAGCAAGAAGGTGGCGCTCTACGAGTTCCACTGAATCGGCATCGAGCCCGTTGCACGGCCCCGCCTCGGCGGGGCTTTTTCATTTGCGGGTTGGCGCTCGATGCGCGGTAGCTGGGCCTTCATGGCAACATTGAAATACCCTTGCCCCGATGTCTTTCAAACCACCTCATCAAAGTCCCCCCGAATGCCCGACCTTCCCCACAGCCCCGCCGCCGACCGCAACAAACAGCCCATTCTGGATGCGCTGACCCGCATCCTCGGCGAGCGTGGCACTGTGCTGGAGATCGCGTCCGGTACGGGGCAGCACGCTGCCTGGTTCGCGGCAGCCATGACTCAATGGGTATGGCAACCCACCGACGCAGATGCCCGCATGCTCCCCGCGATTGCAAGCCGAGTCGCAGAAGCTGCGCAGCCCAATCTCCGCCCGCCGCTCCTGCTCGACGTGATGGCCCCTCAATGGCCATTGCAGGGTTCCGCATCCGCTGAAGAAGAAAAGAAGTTCGACGCGATCTACTGCGCCAACATGCTGCACATCGCGCCTTGGACCACATGCGCTGCCTTGATGCACGGGGCCGCGCGGCATCTGCTTCCTGGCGGCGTGTTGATCACGTACGGGCCGTATTTGGAAGATGAAGTTCCAACGGCGCCGGGCAACCTCGCGTTCGACGAAGACTTGCGTGCCCGAAATTCCGCATGGGGCATTCGCCGCCTGGAAGACGTGACGGCAGAGGCGCACCGAGCAGGCCTCGTGCTGCGCGAGCGGCATGTAATGCCTGCGAACAACCTGCTGCTGGTCTTCGGCTTCCGGTGAATACGGGGTGCAGTCCGTTGCGCGGGAGATTCTTCCCGCGCCAGCGTGCATCGATCACGATGTTTCACTTTTGAAACGCGCGCGTGTCCCGCTCCTTCGGCGGGGCGTATAAAGTTCGAGCCCGGTGCGCTCTGCGCCACTCATTTCCCTTCAACCGTCCGATCAAAGAAAGAACCTCATCTTGAACAAGACCGACCTCATCACGGCCATCGCCGCCGACACCAACCTCAGCAAGGCCGACGCCGCCCGCGCGCTCGACTCCACCATCGAAAACCTGTCGCGCGCCCTGGCCGGCGGCGACACGGTGCAACTGATCGGCTTCGGCACCTTCGCCGTGGCAAGCCGCCCCGAGCGCACGGGCCGCAATCCGTCGACCGGCGAGCCGATGACCATCAAGGCCAGCAAGGCGCCCAAGTTCACCGCCGGCAAGGCGCTGAAGGACGCGGTCAACGCGCCCGCCGCAGGCCAGTAAGAGCTTCTTTCCTTCCTCCGTGGCGCCGGCGCAGCAGCGCACGGCCTGCGGAGGGGCCATCTTCAGGTCGCCGTCGCGTTCCGCGCTAGAGTCCGTGCACGTTCACAAGCTCAGCCATCCGACATGCCCGACGCACCTGTGCCAACGCCACGTTCCCACGCGCTCTTGCTGCCGCTGCTGCAGTGGCTGCTTCGGCTCCTTCCGATAGGGGCCTGTCTTCTGGTTCTGGGCTGCGCAGGCCCTACCGGGCCAAGGCCGGGAGCCGCCGTCACCAGCACGCTGACGGCCGAACAAACCAACAGCATCGCGATCCACGCACTGGGGCTGGTCGGCACGCCGTACCGCTATGGCGGCAACACGCCGGACGGCGGCTTCGACTGCAGCGGCCTCATCGGCTACGTCTATCTCAACAGCGTGGGGCAGTCGCCGCCGCGCACGGTGGCGCGGATGGCGGCCTTCGGCAGTCCGGTCGCAATGTCCGACGTTCGCACCGGCGACCTCGTGCTCTTCGGTTCGTTCGCACCGACGCATGCCGGCATCTACGTGGGCGGAGGTCGCTTCGTGCATGCGCCGTCGACCGGCGGCGAGGTGCGGCTCGACAGGCTCGATGGCGTGTATTGGTCGCGCCAGCCGATGCAGGCGCGGCGGCCCTGAGGGTTCAGGCGGACTTGCCGCGACCGCTCTTTCTGGCAGGGCCTTCGGCGCGCGGGCTCGCCGCACCCGCCGCGGCACTGCTCCCGTTCAACTGATCGACCCACGACAACGCATCGACATACGACATGAACCGGTTGAGATATTCCGGCGACAGGTCGCGCATCAGCGTGAGCGAACGGTGCACGAGGTGATGCGAGTTGAGGGGGCCTGCGTTCTCCGGCACCTTCGCCAGCGATTGCGTCAAGCGCCGATCCGCGCTGAGCTTGGACCATGTGCTCTTGAAGTAGCGGATCGACTTTAGTTCGGTGGAAGGCGAAGAGGCAGGGAGGCCGCGTGCCGCATTGCCCGCAGCGGGGGGCGAGCTATCGCCAAGCACTGGTGCATGCCGGGCAATGTGATCGACGAGGCCGGCAAGCGCCCCGCGCTCCGGTGCGGCTTCCTGTTTCGCCGCATCCGCGGGCCGCGCCTTCTCTAGATCCTCGCCGTACGCAGCAAGCAGCGTGAGCACCTTGTCGTCCAGAATGCGCCGAGCCTCGCCGCAGTACGCGGCTGCGCGCCTGGCCATCGCCTCGATGACACGAAAGCGCACGGGATCGAAGCGATGATCGCCGCGCTTGATCGATGCAGCGACCATCGCGGCGGTGTCGAGGCAAGTCTCGTGATCAGTCACGGGGCTTTGCGCTGGCATTGTTGGAGGGCCTCGGCGTGGGCGCCATTTCCACGCGCCTGTTCTTCGAGCGCCCATCGGCATCTGCGTTCGAGGCCACCGCCTGCTCAGACCCGAACGCCGCCGCGAAGATCGACGACGACGGTATGCCCGATTCGATCAGCGCCCGTGTCACCGTCAAGGCACGCTGCGCCGACAGCTCCCAGTTGTCTGCAAACTGGCGTGCGTTGTCGCGCATCTGCCGGTCGTCGGTAAAGCCGCTCACCATCAGGATCTCGTCGCGCGACTTGAGGTATGCGCTCAGCGGTGCGGCCAGGCTCTTGAGCAGTTGCCGGCCTTCGGGCTGAAGCTCCGCGGAGTTGAAGGCAAACAGCACGCTGCCGCTGATGCCGATGCGGCCGTTGTTCAGTGTCACGCGGCCGGCTGCGAGCGGCCCCGCGAGAGCTTGTTCCAGCGTTTGCCGCCGCTTGGCCTCGGCTTGCCGCTGCTTGACCTCGGTCTCCAGCTTGGACGCGAGCTCCAGCTGCATGCCGATCGCGCACACCAGGATCAGCACGAAGGCCCCGAGCAGGCCCGCCATCAGGTCGCCGAACACCGCCCACACCGGCACGCCCGGCTCGTCGAAGCCGGCGTCGAGGTCTTCGCGCATCATGCTTCGCTGTCCACCGGTGCCTGCTGTTGCTGGCGGCTGGCGATCTGCTGCATGTCTTCGACGATCTGCTTCTGCGACATGATGCTCAGGTCGATGACTTCGCGCGCCTGCGCAACGTAGTAGGCCAATTGCTCGTCGCTGCGCGCAATGGACTTGCCCAGCGCGCCTTCGATGCGCTGCAGGTGGCCCGCGAGCTTGTCGTTCGACTGGCTGAACAGCTGTACGGCAAGGCCGAAGGCTTCACCGAGGCTCGCCACTTCGACGGCGCTGCCGGTGATCTGCGCGGCAACGGCGGCCATCTTCTCGGACTCGGCGTCGGCCTTCTCGGTGAAGCGGCTGCCCACGCGCTCCAGCAGGTCCGCCGATGCGGACACCAGGGTGTCGATGGCCGTGCGCTGTTCGGTGGAGGCATGGTTCACGGCGTCGAGCAGGGTGGCCAGCGTTTCGAGGATGCGGCTGCGCTCTTCCAGCATCGCGTTGTCGCGGGTCATGCTGTCGGCGAGTTTCTGGCGCAGCTCGGTGACAACCTCGGCTGCGGCGCGCGGTGCTTCCGCTGCGGCTTGCAGCAGCTGCGCGATCTCGGCAACGGTGTTCTTCGCATGCGCCTCGGTCTGGGCCGACATGTCCCGCGCGGTTTGCGCCATGGCATCGATCAGTTGCTGCTGCTGGCTCGCGTTGTGTGCGCCGGCCTGCTGCCATTCCTGCTGCAGCGATGCGGCCATGGCGGCCAGCGATTGCGTCCACGCCAAGAGGCGTTGTTCGTCGCGCGATGCCATCTCGGACACGATCTCGGCCGCGGCCCGTGGCGCTTCCGAAGCCGCCTGCAGCAACTGTGCGATCTCGGCGACGGTGCTCTTCGCGTGCGCTTCGGTCTGGGCCGACATGTCGCGCGCGGCCTGCGCCATGGTGTCGAGCAACTGTTGCTGCTGGCTCGCGTTGTGTGCGCTGGCTTGCTGCCATTCCTTTTGCAGCGAGGCGGCCATGGCCGTGAGCGATTGCGTCCAGGCCGCGAGGCGCTGCTCGTCGCGCGATGCCATGTCGGTCTGCAGCTTCGCGTGTGCGCCATCGACCGTGTGCAGCAGCGACGCGGCATGCTGCGCGAAGGCGGCGGCGGCCGACGACAGGGCCTGGTGCGCATCGCCCGAGAGTTTTTCGCTCACGCGCTGATGCTGCGCAAGCGCGCTGCCCCAGGTGTCCGACACGTTGCCCACGGCGCTTTCGAGGCGGGCGGAGACGGTGTCCACCAGCGCGGCCGAGCGCTGTTCGAAGGTCTGCGCGAATTGGTCGTGCGAGCCGCGCATGTCCTTCGACAAGGCTTCGCTCGTGCGCTGGTGTTCAGCGAGCGCTGTCTTCCAGGTATCGGCCACGCGGGTGGTGGTGGCCTCGAAGCGGGTCGACAGGCCGTCGAGCTGCTGCTGCACGGTCTGCGAGATGGTGTCATGCAGCGTGGCTGTTTCGCGCGCGATGCCGGCCATGGTGGCTTCGACGACCGGCTGGATCGCAGCGCCGGCGACGCGTGCGCTCTCGGTCAGGCTCTGCTTCAGCGACTGGTCGACGGAAGCGGCGAGGCTGCCGTACACGGCCTCGGCCTTGCTGTGGAAGTGGTCCTGGCTGGTGGCGAGGCGTTCGTTCAGCGCGTGGCTCTGGCGTTCCATCGCCAGCATCATGGCCTGCAGCTGGCCGACCAGCTCGGGCATCGCGTGGGCCTGCTGCTGCAGCAGCTTGAACGATTCCTCACGCTGATGCGTGAGCGAGAAGACGCGCAGGACCGTCGCGATCTGGGTGTCGAGCAATTGCCCGGCCTGCAGCCGCTCGCGCCGGCTCAGCGCCGAGGCCAGGCCCAGCATCGCCGAGGCGGCCACGCCTGCCACGGAGGTGCCGAAGGCCAGTCCGAGGCCCTTCACGGGAGCGGACAGCGAGTCGCGGATGGTCTGCAGATCGGTCGAGCTTTCCAGCGCGAGGCCGGTGCCCTTGAGCGTGACCACCATGCCGACGAAGGTGCCGAGCATGCCCAGCAGCACGAGAAAGCCGGCGAGGTACGGCGTCATCGCCGGGCCGGGCAGGCCGACGCGTTCGCCCTCGATGCGCAGGCGCACCGCGTTCTGCAGCGAAGGATGCAGCCGGCCGAGCCATGCGCCGAGGTTGTCGGGCGGGGCGGAGAGGTCCGCCACGGCCTGCGTCAATGTGGAGGTGGCCTGCTGGAAGCGATGCAGTTCCAGCGCGCCCATGAGGTAGGACGCGCCGATGATCGCGGTGACGGCCAGCGCCAGCGGGTTCGTGCCGATGTATCCGGCGCCCACCCAGCCGACGACGGCCAGGCCTGCGACAAAGACGGCATATTGAAGGAAGCGGGTCATGGGGTCCTGGTGGCCTGGGTGCGAAGTGCTTCGAGCAGCCCTTCGACCGGTTGAAATCGAAAGTCCAGTTCGGCGAGCAGCACGTCCTGGGCGTCTTTGCGGAACACGTCCAGCCACGCGTCGGTGGGCTGGGTGCCGCTGTCTGTCTCTGCTTCGTCAGGCGTCTCGGCGGCCTTGCGCAAGCGCTCGAAGTGCTTTTCGAGCATCCCGGGCACGGCCGACAGCAGGCTGTGCTCGCGCGCCTCCAGCACCTGCGCCATGACCACGTCCACCGACGCCAGCCGGGCCATGGCCGGCGATTTGGCCGCCAGCGCCGAGCGCAGCCGGCTGCGCAGCGAACCGACACCGGCCTCCATCGCCTGTTGCCGGGCGAGGTAGCGCCGGCGGTACGGGGTGAACTCTGGCGTCGCGTCCTTGCTGGTGCCGAAGGTGCTGTCCTCGGCGATGGCATTCGCCAGGGCGGCTCTCACGCGTTGGCATTCGCCTTCTTCGGTGTTGCGGGGAGCGCGGGTGCCAGGCTGTGCCGTCGTTGCCGGTGCGCCATCGAGCGCTGCGGACAGCGAGATGGCATCGGTCCAGCCGAACCACTGGCTCAGTCGGTCGGCGGTGGGTTGTGCGGGTTCGCGAGCATCGATGTCGGCCAGTCGGGAAAGCAAGCGAATGAGCGCCGAGCCGTTGAAACTTGTGCGCCTGAAAACTTGCCCCATACCGCTTGAACGCGCCTGATCGAAACCTGGCAGTCTACAACAGCGACCTCTCGCAGAGGCCTGCCCGGCGGCCTCCCCAGGCCCCGGCTGTGTAACGAAATGCCAGTTCCATCACGCCCGTGGCGACTTCACGTGCTCGGGCCGCACGCCCATGCCCACGGTCCGCGCCGGCAGCCTGCGCAGCAGCGGCCAGCGCGCCAGCAGCCGCAGCGGCCAGGGCAGGTGCCCGGAACCGGACGCCAGCTCGCCGCCGAGCACGGGCACCAGCACGCGGTCCTGTACCAAGCGCTGCGCCGCCTGCGTCACGCGCACCGGCCATTCCCTGCGGCGCTGGAGCTGGGGCAGCAGGGCGTCGATTTCCTTCTCGCTCGCAGCGCCGGCCAAGGCCTGGGCCAGCAGGTTGGCGGCGGCCACGGCGTCCTGCACGGCGAGATTGATGCCGACGCCGCCCACCGGCGACATCGCATGCGCCGCGTCGCCGATGCACAGCAGCCCGCGGCACGACCAGGCCTCGAGGCGGTCGACCGTCACCTCGAGCAGCTTCACCGCGTCCCAGCCGGGCAGTGCCGATGGCAGCCGGGCGGCCAGAAAGGGGGCGACCTTTCCGATCTCTTCATGGAACGCCTCGATGCCCCGGACCTGCAGCGCAGCGTGGCCGCCCTTGGGAATCACGAAGGCGCATTGCCAGTAGTCGCCGCGGTTCAGCATCGCCAGGAAGCGCCCGCGCGCGATGTAGCCCCCGGTGGTGGAGGGGTCGCCGGCCTGCTTGGGAATGGCCATCCAAAGCGCGTCGATGGGTGCGCCGTAGCTGATGTGCGGCAGCGCCGCGGCATCGCGCAACGCGGAGTGCCGGCCATCGGCCGCCACCACCAGCGAGGCGTGCAGCTCGACATCCTGCGGCTGGCCCGCGCGGCCGCCGCGCCGCACCTTCACGCCGTTGACGCGTCCCTTGTCCTGCAGCAGGCCGATGACCTCGGCATCGGTCCACAGCTCGAAGCCCGGGTAGCGCCGGGCCTCGTCGCACATGAAATCGAGGAACTCCCATTGCGGCATCAACACCAGGAACTTGCCGTGCGCGGGCAGATGCGTGAAATCGGCCACCGGGATGCTGCGGCCTTCGAAGGTGACGCGCAGTTCCTCGATGCGGTCGTGCGGGCGCTGCAGGAAGGCGTCGAGCAGGCCCAGCTCGTGCAGGATCTCGAGCGTTGACGGGTGCACGGTGTCGCCGCGAAAGTCGCGCAGGAAGTCGAGATGCTTTTCCAGCACGACGACGGGCACGCCGGCCCGGGCCAGCAGAAGGCCCAGCACCATGCCGGCAGGACCGCCACCTGCGATGCAGCAGCGTGGTTGTGTGTCCATGGCTTCGATTCTTTCGCCCTCTGATCGCGTCCTGATGAGGGCTCACATGTTCGCGCCTGGTCCGGTTCCTGCGTGTAGGCCCGCAGGCATTGCACTGCGGGACGGCGCCAGTCGTACCCGGGTTTTCCATTACGCAAAGCCACGCATGCACTCCGCGCAGTCCGACGGATGCGCCCGCGCCGCAGCCCGGCAAAACTCCTCGGGTTCAACATAGAGGAGACATCCGCATGCACAGCATCCGACGCCATCTGGTGTGGCTGGTCGTGGCCGTGGTCGGCGCATTCGCGCTCGGCACCGTGGCCCTGACCCGAGGCGAAAGCGTCAACGCCCTCTGGGTGGTGGCCGCCGCGATCTGCACCTACCTGATCGCCTACCGCTACTACAGCCTCTTCATCGCCGACAAGGTGCTGGGCCTGGACGGCAACCGCAAGACGCCGGCACACCGCCACAACGACGGCCTGGACTACGTGCCGACCGACAAGAACGTGCTGTTCGGCCACCACTTCGCGGCCATCGCGGGCGCGGGTCCGCTGGTGGGGCCGGTGCTCGCGGCGCAGATGGGCTACCTGCCCGGCCTGCTGTGGATCCTGGCGGGCGTGGTGTTCGCCGGTGCGGTGCAGGACTTCATCATTCTGTTCATCTCCACGCGGCGCGACGGCCGCTCGCTCGGCGACCTCGTCAAGCAGGAGATGGGCGCGGTGCCCGGCATGATCGCGCTGTTCGGCACCTTCATGATCATGATCATCATCCTGGCGGTGCTGGCGCTGATCGTGGTGAAGGCGCTGGCCGAATCGCCGTGGGGCACCTTCACGGTGGCCGCGACGATTCCGGTGGCGCTGTTCATGGGCGTGTACCTGCGCTACATCCGCCCGGGGCGCATCGGCGAGGTGTCGCTGATCGGCTTCGTGCTGCTGATGCTGGCCATCTTCGGCGGCCAGGCCGTGAGCCAGAACCCCGAGTGGGCACCGCTCTTCACCTTCGACGGCAAGGCGCTCACATGGATGCTGGTGGGCTACGGCTTCATCGCCGCGAGCCTGCCGGTATGGCTGCTGCTGGCGCCGCGCGACTACCTGTCGACCTTCCTGAAGATCGGCACCATCATCGCGCTGGCCATCGGCATCGTGTTCGTGATGCCGACGCTGCAGATGCCGTCCGTCACGCAGTTCGCGCAGGGCAACGGCCCGGTGTGGGCGGGCAGCCTGTTCCCGTTCTTGTTCATCACCATCGCCTGCGGCGCCGTCTCGGGCTTCCATGCGCTGATCTCTTCGGGCACCACGCCCAAGATGCTCGACAACGAGCGCCATGCGCGCTTCATCGGCTATGGCGGCATGCTGGCCGAATCCTTCGTCGCGGTGATGGCGCTGGTCGCGGCCTCGTGCATCGAGCCCGGCATCTACTTCGCGATGAACAGCCCCGGCGCGCTGGTCGGTACGACCGCGCAGCAGGTGGCGGCCACGGTGTCGAGCTGGGGCTTCGTGATCACGCCCGAGATGCTGCTGCAGACCGCCAAGGACGTGGGCGAGACGACCATCCTCGGCCGCGCGGGCGGTGCGCCGACGCTGGCCGTGGGCATGGCCCACATCCTCCACCAGGTGATCGGCGGGCAGGCCATGATGGCCTTCTGGTACCACTTCGCGATTCTGTTCGAGGCGCTGTTCATCCTCACGGCCGTCGATGCCGGCACGCGCGCCGGCCGCTTCATGCTGCAGGACCTGCTGGGCAGCTTCGTGCCCGCGCTCAAGCGCACCGATTCGCTGCCGGCCAACCTCGTCGCCACGGCGCTGTGCGTCGCGGCCTGGGGCTACTTCCTGTACCAGGGCGTGGTCGATCCGCTGGGCGGCATCAACACGCTGTGGCCGCTGTTCGGCATCTCCAACCAGATGCTGGCCGCGGTGGCGCTGATGCTGGGCGTGGTCGTGCTGTTCCGCATGAAGCGCGAGCGCTATGCGTGGGTGGCGATTGCGCCTGCCGCGTGGCTGCTGGCGTGCACGCTCACGGCGGGCTGGCAGAAGATCTTCTCGGCAGACCCGAAGATCGGCTTCCTCTCGCACGCGGCCAAGTACACAGACGGCATCGCCAACGGCGTGCTGGTGGCGCCGGCCAAGACGCCCGAGGCCATGTCGCGCATCGTCTTCAACGACCGCCTCGACGCGGCGCTGTGCGCGCTCTTCATCTTCGTGGTGCTGAGCGTGCTGGTCTACAGCATCAAGGCCTGCCTGGCGGCGCGTGCGGCCAACCGGCCGACCACCAAAGAGACGCCGTTCGAGCCGGTGGGCGCCGCCGCCGCAACGGCCGCGCACTGACGCCATGGGCCTCGCATTGCCGGAAGCCGGGCGCTACTTTGCGCGCTCGCTCAAGCAGTCGCTGCGGCTCATGGTCGGGCTGCCCGACTACGACGCCTACCTGACGCACATGGCGGCCACCCACCCGGACCGCGCGCCGATGAGCTACGAGGCCTTCTTCCGGGAGCGGCTGGAGGCGCGCTACGGGGCCGGTAAGGGGCGTTGCTGCTGACGCGTCGCTGCATCTAGAATCCCGCGGTCGCGCGACGCGATCCCTTCGCCCAAAGCCCCGGCCACCGAGCCGGTGCGAGCCGGCGAAGGCACCCAACCCAGATTTTCTCCAGGCAGGGCGTACACGGTTTCTTCATCCGAGCGATGGGGAGCCGGTGTGGCGCTTCGCGATTTTCAAGAACAAATCGCCCTGAGGGAATCTCGCCATGTCCGTCCGTTCGCGCGCGCCGCGTTTTCGCCTGCGCCATCCGTCCCTGTTCGTTGCCGCCCTGGCCGCCGCTCACTGCGCGGCACAGGCCCAGAGCGCCCCCAATGAAGGCAGCACGCTCAAGGAAGTGACCGTCAGCTCCGAGCAGGACGTCGGCTATGCGCCATCCATCGGCAGCACCGCCACCAAGGGCTCCGCGCCCCTGCGCGACATTCCGCAGGCGGTCAACGTGGTGCCGGCGCAGCTGCTGCGCGACCAGGGCGCGACCTCGATGCAGGACGCGCTGCGCAACGCGCCCGGCGTGTCGTTCAACGCAGGCGACGGCCAGCGCGACCAGGTGGTGATCCGCGGCTTCACCGCCATCGCCGACTGGTTCGTCGACGGCGTGCGCGACGACGCGCTGTACTTCCGCGACCTCTCGGACACCGAACGCATCGAGGTGCTGAAGGGCCCGGCCGCGGTGCTGTACGGCCGCGGCTCCTCGGGCGGCCTGATCAACCGCGTGACCAAGAAGCCGGTCTTCGACCGCGCCTTCGGCGAAGTCTCGCTCGGCCTGGGCACGCACGACTTCAAGCGGCTCACCACCGACCTCAACACGCCAATCGGCGAGAACATGGCGTTTCGCCTCAACGTCGCGCGCGAGAAGTCGGGCAGCTACCGCGACCAGCAGTTCATCGACCGCTACAACATCGCGCCCTCGCTGGCCATCAAGTTCAGCCCGCAGACAGACCTGCTGCTGCAGTACACCAACGCCTACGACCAGCGGCTCACCGACTTCGGCATTCCGGCGCTCAACGGCCGCCCGGTGAACGTGCCCATCGGCACCTACTACGGCTCGGCCTTCGGCAAGCGCGACGACACCACCACGACGAAGGTGCAGTCGTTCACCGCCACGCTGAACCACCGCTTCAGCGACACGCTGAGCCTGCGCAACACCACGCGCTATTCCAGCTACGAGCTCGACCGCTACAACACGCTGCCCAGCGGCACCACCGACCCCGTTCGCCTGACCGTGGGCCGCACGCGCGGCTTCATCCTGCGCGACGAGAGCAGCTGGTTCAACCAGACCGACCTCACATGGCGCAACGAGCTCGGCGGCTTCAAGCAGGAATGGCTGCTGGGTGCGGAGTTCGGCCACCAGGAGAAGCGGGCGTATTCCGTGTCGTCGGCCACCGGCTTCGAACGCGTGAGCATCCTGAACCCGGTAACCGCACCCGCGCCGATCCCGCTCGCGAGCTACCTGGCCAGCAGCGCGATCCCGAGCAACACGCGCTTCAAGACCGCCGCGCTCTACGCGCAGAACCAAATCACCCTGGCACCGCAGTGGAAGGCGCTGATCGGCGGGCGCTACGACGTTTTCGGGCAGGACACCTCGTTCGAACGCGCGCTGGCGCCGCTGTCGCGCACCGATCGCAAGTTCAGCCCGCGCGCGGGCGTGGTCTGGCAGCCGAGCGAAACGCAGTCGTACTACGTGTCGTACAGCCGCTCGTTCCAGCCTTCGGCCGAGACCTTCGCGCTGTCGGCCAGCAACACCGCCAACGACCCCGAGATCACGGTGAACAAGGAGATCGGCGCCAAGCTCGACTTCCTGGACGGCGCGCTCAACCTCACTGCGGCGGTGTTCAACCTGGAGCGCTCGGGCATCAAGAACACTGACCCGACCAATCCCGCACGACAGATCAACGTGGGCACGCAGCGCACCAACGGCATGGAGCTGGCGCTGGCCGGCAAGCTGCCGGGGCGCTGGGACATCAGCGCGGGCTATGCGTACCTCGACGGCCGCATGACCAAGTCGCTTGCCACGGTGAGTTCGCTGCAGCTGCCGGTTGGAGCGGCGATGCCGGTGCAGGGCAAGATCGCGCCCCTCACGCCGCGGCACTCGGCTTTCGTGTGGCTCATGAAGGACCTGGGCAACGGCCTTAGCGCGGGCGGCGGCGTCAACTACGTGGCCGCGCGCTATGCGTCGCTGAGCAACCTCGTCACGCTGCCTTCCTATGTCACGGCAGACCTGGCCGCGAGCTACAAGACCGGGCGCTACGAGATTTCGGCGAACCTGAAGAACATCACGAACCGCAAGTACTACGTGTCGGGGCATGGCAGCGTGGACAACCTGATCATGCCGGGGCCCGGGCGCGAATTGCAGGTGATGCTGACCGCGAAGTTCTGAGGCACGGGCGCAGGCTCAGTCTCCGGCTGAGGCGGCCTGCGCGAAATCCGGCTTCTCCGTTCGGCGCGGCCGCGCGACGATGCCTCCACGACAACACTATTCGTGGAGAACATCGATGCCATCCGAACTCAACCTGATGACCGGCCTGTCGCTGCGCTTTCGCGTGCTGCTGTCGGGCGTGCTGTTGCTGGTGGCCGCGCTCAGCGCCGCGCATCCGTCGGATGCGGGCGTCGAGCTGCAGGCGGAACAGCGCTTCCAGCTGGCCCTCGAAGCACAGGCCGACCGCGACTACCGCACGATGCTCGTACAGCTGCGTCAGGCCGCCACCGAAGGCCATGCCGAGGCGCAGGAGATGCTCGGCATGGTGCTGCTGACCGGCCCGACGCTGTACGGCACGGCCGTGAAGGCCGACCGCTGCGAGGCGGGGGCGTGGATGCGCCGCGCGGCAATGCAGGGCAGCGAGACGGCGAAGGTGCAGCTGACCTTCCTGAACCGGCTGCGTGCCTCGCCTGCGGGGAAGCGCGCCTGCGAATGAATGAATGCGCCCTGCATCGACGGGCTCGCGAAGATTTCGCCGCCGCAGGCGGGAAGTTGGCCTACTCGCGGCGTCTGCGCCCGCGCATGGGCGAAGGCCGCGGGGCAGCGCAAGCTCGGGGCTCGACCATTCCGCTACAAGGATCTTCACCATGCGCAAGCCGACGACTCTCCCACGCCATCCCGAGGACGTCACGCAACTCGATGTGTCCCAGGCCGTTCTCGAGGACGAGGAGAACCCCAGCGCCCTGCGTGCACTCACGCCGCATGAACGCGCCTTGCTGTTTCCCGCGCGCGAGGGCTGGGGTGCCGCGTGCGGGCGCGCCGTGCGCAGCCTGACGAGCAGTCCCGTGAAGCTGCTGGGCGCCGCGGCGGTGGTGGGGCTCGCGCTGGCCTTGGCCTACGCGAAGCGCCCGGACCGGGCTTGAGCGTCCGCGCCGTGCTGCTGCTGAGTTTGCATTGCAGCAAACCCGCGTTCCAGATCGGCCGTCAGATCCAAGGGCGCCTCCAACCCGATGTGCAACCGCACCACCGCCCCGCGCCTGCTCCAGTCCGTCACGCTGCGCGCCGCGCGCATGTTGGTCCACGCCACCAGGCTTTCATAGCCGCCCCATGACGAGCCACGACCGAACAGCGTGAGTGCATCGACGAAGCGCTCGACCGCAGCGTTCTCGATGCCCGGTTGCAGCTCGATGGAAAGCAGCCCATTTGTGCCGCTGCAATCGCGCTTCCAGATGTCGTGCCCCGGGTGCTGTGGCAGTGCCGGGCAGAACACGGTCGCCACCTCGGGCCGCTCCTGCAGCCAGTGCGCCACCTCCAGCGCATGCCGCTCGTGCATCTGCAGCCGCGCCGACAGCGTGCGCATGCCGCGCAGCACCAGCCACGCGTCGTCGGGGCTCACGGTCATGCCGAACGCATCGCAGCGTTCGTTGAGCGGGCGCCATGCGGCTTCGGTGGTGGCGACGGTGCCCATCATCACGTCGGAGTGGCCCGAAAGGTACTTGGTCGCGGCCATCGTCGAGATATCCGCGCCCAGCGCGAGCGGGCGGTACTGGACGCCCGATCCCCAGGTGTTGTCCGCCGCGAGCAGCGCGCCGCGCGCGTGCGCCAACTCCGCCAGTTTCGGCAGGTCGCACATCTCGTAGACCAGCGAGCCGGGGCACTCCGCATACACGAGCCGCGTGTTCGGCTCGAACAATTCCTCGATGCCGCTGCCATCCGCCGCAAAGAACGAGCTGCGGATGCCGTACGGCTCGAGGAACGAATGCACGAGATTGCGCGTGGGCTCGTACACGCTGTCGGACATCAGCACGTGGTCGCCCGGCTTCAGGTACGACAGCAGCACCATGCCGATGGCAGCAAGGCCGGTCGGAAAGAGCCGGGTGCGGTAGGCGCCTTCGAGTTCGCTCACCGCATCCTCGAGCGCGAAGGTGGTCGGCGTGCCGCGTGCGCCATAGCTGAAGATGCGTTCCTCATCGCGCCGTGCACGCGCGTCGCGCATCGCGCCCACGCTGTCGAACAGCACGGTGCTCGCGCGCACCAGGGGCGTGTTGACGGGCGATCCGCCGGCGTATGACGGCGTCTTGCCGGTGCGCGTGAGCCGGGTGTCGAGCGTCAGGTCGGCGGGGACGGTGTGCGAGTCGGGCATGGTGAGGAGGGTGCGAAAGAGGCGGACCGCTATGTTGCGTCAATCAGTCGGCGCGTGCACCCGAAAGCTTGACGATGCGCGACCAGCGGTCAATGTCCTGGCGCAGCTGCGCCGCGAAGGCGTCCGGCGAGTTGGCCACCACCTCGCTGCCGCCGTCGGTCACGAGCTTGCTCACCTCGGGCAGATGCAGCGTGCGCACGATGGCTTCGTTCAAGTAGGCCACGCGTTCCGGCGGCGTGCCGGCGGGCGCGAAGAAGCCGTACCAGTCTTCGAAGCGCGCGCCGGCATAGCCCAGCTCTTCCAGCGTCGGCACCTTCGAGAACACGCCGATGCGGCGCGGACTGGTCACGGCCAGCACGCGCAGCTTGCCGTTCTGCACGAAGCCGGCGACCGAGGCGGTGGACGTGACCAGCACGTCGACCTGTCCGCCGAGCAGGTCGGTCAGTGCGGGGCCGGCGCCCTTGTAGGGCACGTGCGTCATCTCCACGCCGTTGTCCTTGGCCAGCACCACGCCGACGAGGTGCGACAGCGTGCCGTTGCCGGGCGTCGCATAGGTCACCTTGCCGGGGTTGGCCTTGGCCTTCGTCGCGAGGTCGGCGAAGCTCTTGAGGGGCGAGTTGGCGTCCACCACCAGCGCGAGCGGTGCGGCGTTGATCTGCGTGATGGGAATGAAGCTCTTGATCGGATCGAAGCCCGGCGCCGCATACAGCGTGGGGTTCACGGCCATGATCGACACCTGCGAGGTGAGCACGGTGTAGCCGTCGGGCTTGGCGTCGGCCACGGCCTTGGCGCCGATGTTGCCGCCCGCGCCGCCGCGGTTGTCGACCACTGCCGCCTGCCCCATGATTTCCGGCAGGCGTGTGGTGACGAGGCGCGCCGTTGCATCGTTGCCGCCTCCGGGCGGAAAGGGCGAGATGAACTTCACCGTCTGCGAGGGAAAGCCATTGCGTGGTGCCAGCGGTTCGGCGGCGGCGGGCTGCAGGGCGAGCGCCGCGAGCCATGCGGCGGCGACGGCATAACGGGCGATGTGCGGGATGCGGCTGGCGAACGACATGACGGAACTCCTGGAATAGGAACGGACAAGGACGAACGGAAAGCGGAACCGGGGATGTCAGCCGTGCGATGCGGCGGCGGGTAGGCGGAAGGCGGCGCGCTCCTGCGCGTCGAGCTGCGCGACGAGACCCGTTTCCCATGCGAGGTAGCGGCGTGCGGCTTCCTTGTTGCCGTCGTGGCGGTCGTGCACGAAGAACAGGTAGTCGATGCAGTCACTGTCGGCGGGCAGCGTGGGCGTGGCTTCGACGGGCAAGCCGGCGGCGCGCCATGCGGCCATGCCGCCTGCCAGCAGCAGCGGTGCGCTCGGCAAGCCCGCGAGCTCGGAGGCCGCGGCCCATGCCGCGAGCGCGGCGTCGTCGGCAACCAGCACGAGCTGGCGCGTCTCGGTGTTCGTCACGTCGCGGGCGAGGCGGGGGCGGATCGACCAGCGGGCCTGCGCGATGTGGCCGGCGCGAAACTGCATGCTGGCGCGCAGGTCGACTACCGCCACCTCGTTGCGCTCGATGCGCGCGGCGAGCGCCTGCGCATCGATGGTGGCCAGCGCGGGCGCGCGGGGCGTGGCGGCAGGCGCGAGCGACAGCCCGCTCGCCAGCCCACCTTCGAGCACGCTCGCGTCGTGCCCCATCTGCCGCAGCCAGCTCGCGATGGTCGGCGCACGCACGCCGTCGTTGTCGAACAGCACGAGCCGTGCGCCGCGCACGCCGAAGTACTGGTCACCGGCCTGCATCAGCTGGCCGCCCGGCGTGTGCTGCGCACCGGGCAGGCTGCCGGCCGCGAATTCTTCCGGCGTGCGCACGTCGCACAGGAACAGGGTGCGCTCTGCGTCGTCGGCCCACTGCCGAACGGCCTGCGCGTTCACCATCGGCACGTCGAAGCGGGCGGCCAGCGCCCTGGCGGCGGGGCGCAGGTCGGTGTTGCCGCTGTCGTCGGCGTAACGCTGCGTGCCGCCGTGCTCCAGCGTGTGATCGGCGAGGTACCAGCCCTGCGTGCCGTTCTCCAGCGCATAGACGGGGTTGGGCAGCCCCAGGTTGATGAGCGTCTGCGCGCCGATGATGCTGCGCGTGCGGCCCGCGCAGTTGATGACGATGGGCGTGGTGGTGTCGGGCACCAGCCGGCGCACGCGGTAGGCCAGCTCGCCGTTGGGGCAGCAGGTGGCGCTCGGGATGTTCATCTTGTGGAACTCGCTGGCGGGGCGGCCGTCGAGCACCACCACCTTGTCCTTGCGAGCGAGCATCTCCGCGAGCTGGCCGGCGCTGACGCGGGGCGTGTGATAGACCTCCTCGGCCAGTTCGCCGAAGGTCTTCGAGGGCAGGTTGACGCCCGCGAAGAGCACGTAGCCCGCGGCCTTCCAGGCGCGGGCGCCGCCTTGCAGCACGTGCACGTTGCCGTAGCCCAGCACGGCGAGGCGCGCGGCCGCGCGCTCGGCCACGTCGGCATCGCCTTCGTCGTACACCACCACCCGCACGCCGCGGCGCGGCACGAGGCGCGGCGCATCGATCTCCAGCCGGCTGAAGGGCAGGGGAATGCCGTAGAAGAGATGGGCCTCGCCGTACTGGCCGTGCTCGCGCACGTCGAGCAGCGCGATCTCGCCGCCGTCGTGCAGCCAGAATTTGAGGGTCTTCGGGTCGATGGAGGAAGTCATGAGGCGAGTCGTCGGGACGAATGAAATCCTGCGAGGCCACGCTGCGCGGCCCGCATGAAGGCAATGTGGAAAAAAGATGCGGCTAGCGGCGCGTCTGCACGCCGATGCCCATGGTCTGGTACGTGCCCGCGTCGAGGTCGTAGGCGGTGCGCTGGTTCAGCGTTTCGAGCGCGCGGCCGTACATGTGCAGGTGGCGGATGACCTGCTCGCCCTGGATCTCGACCGAGTGGATGTCCTCGGGCATCAGCGCGATGCCCTTGCCCGGCGCGACGACCACCAACTCCGTCTGCTTCAGCTTGCCCACGCCCGGCACGCTGCCGTCGTCGGTGCGCTCGTACACGCGGTTGTGCTCGGTGCCTTCCACGGCCGCGATGCAGGCCCAGGTCGTGTGGTTGTGCGGCACGATCTTCTTGCCCGGGCGCATCACGTTCAGGTACAGCGCATAGCTCTGGTCGGGGTCTTCGGCGATGAGGTAGCGGGCCTGGTGCTCGCCGGCCTCGGGTGGCGGGAAGTCGGCGGCGCCCCAGTATTCGGTGTGCGCGGCCAGGCCTTGCAGCGAATCGAGCACCACGTCGAGCTTTTCCCGGGTGGCTTCAGCGCTGCCTATGGCCTTCTTCATGTTGGCGATGGACGCCTCGACGGCCCGGCTGCGTTGCTCGGATGGGGTGCTCATGCGGTTTTCTCCAGTGGGGTTGCCTGTTCGGTGTGCATCCACTGTAGAGACGGGGGCGTGACGCAACAATCCAGCTGGCGCAGGAAACACTTCAATAAAATTAATACATGCCCACGCTCGATCTCGAACTGCTGCGCTCATTCGCGGCCGTCGTCAGCCATCACAGCTTTGCGGCGGCGGCGGTGCACCTGGGGCGCACGCAGTCGGCCATCACGCAGCAGATGCAGCGGCTGGAGGAGCAGATCGGCCATCCGCTGTTCGCCAAGCAGGGCCGGCAGAAGCGGCTCACGCAGCACGGCGAGAGGCTGCTCACCTACGCGCACCACATGCTCGCGGTGAACGACGAGGCGCTGCGCAGCCTGAGGCAGGGGCAGCTCGAAGGCAACCTGCGCATCGGCGCGCCGCACGACGTGGCCGAGACCATGCTGCCGCTGCTGCTGACCGAGGTGGCGCGCACCTCGCCGCTGCTGCAGCTGGACATCCACATCGGCCGCAGCCCTTACCTGATGACTTCGCTCAAGAGCGGCGAGGTCGACATGATCATCTCCAACCGCGCCGATGCGCAGTCGCAGTTCGAGGGCGTGGTGCTGCGCAACTCGCCCACCGTGTGGCTGTGCGCTGCAGGCTACGTGCATGACCCGGCCAAGCCGGTGCCGCTCATCATGGCGGACGGGCCCAGCATCTTCCGCCGCATCGGCCACGAGGCGCTCGACGCGGCGGGCGTGGCCTGGACGCCGCGCTACACCTCGTCGAGCCTGATCGGCATCAAGGCTGCGCTGCGTGCGGGGCTGGGCGTGACGGCCCGCGGCGTGGAGCAGCTCGACGCGGGCCTGCGCGTGCTCGGCGCGGGCGACGGCATGCCGCGGCTGCCCGACCTGGCCTACTACCTCTACGTGCGCAGCCACGTGGTGAATCCGGTCACGCGGCAGGTGTTCGAGACGTTGAAGAAGCACCTGCGGCTGCCTCGGACCGACATGCCGGCGTAGTAGGGGGCGCGGCACCGGATGACGCCGCGTTCAGCGCGGCGTCATCGGCGTCACCGCATAGTTGCCGCGCCCGCTCTGCTTGGCCCGGTACATGGCCGCGTCGGCCGTGGCGAGCAGGTCTCGCGGCGTTTCGTCGCCGTTGCCCAGGGCGATGCCGATCGATACGCCGATGACCGTGTCGCAATGCCCCATCTCCAGTTGCAGCGGCCGGGCGATCGCGTCGATGCAGCGCTGGGCCAGGGTCGTCGCGCCCTGTTCCGCGGAGCTTTCGAAGTCGGCGGCCAGCAGCACGAATTCGTCGCCCCCGATGCGCGCCACCGTGTCGGTCTGCCGCACCAGGCCCTGCAGCCGGTGCGCGATTTCCAGCAGCGCCTTGTCGCCCGCCTCGTGGCCGAGCGTGTCGTTGAGTTTCTTGAATCCGTCGAGGTCGAGGTAGAGCACGGCCATCTGGCGCGCATGCCGCTTGGCCCGTGCCAGCGCCTGCTGGAGCCGTTCGTCGAGCAGCTTGCGGTTGGGCAGGCCGGTCAGGCTGTCGTGGTGGGCCAGGCGCGCCAGGGCCTCCTGGTTGTCGAGCAGCTTGGCCAGCAGCCGGTTAAAGGCCTGCGTCAGGTACCCGATCTCGTCGTCTCGCACCACCCGCAGCGGCGTCAGTGCGAGTTCGCCGCGGGTCATCCGGTCGGCCTGGTCGGCGGCGCGCAGCAGCGGCCGCAGCAGCCACGCCATGATCAGTCCGATCACGATGAGTACCGCTGCCACGGCGGGCGCGCGTTGCTGCAGGATGAAGGTCTGCATGCGCCCCACCGGGGCCAGCGCTTCTGAAACGGGCAGCCGCGCCACCACGAACCAGCCGCTGTTCGGCACCGATGCGATGGCGGAGATTTCGTCGATGCCCTTGGCATTGCGCGTCGTCCCGCTGCCGCGATAGCCCGCCATGGCGCGGTCGTGCAGCGGGTTCACGCCGTCGGGCGGGGTTGGCGTGAGAGACATCGAGGCGTCCGTCGAGGCCACGAAGATGCGGTCGCGCGGTGACACCACCAGGATGCCGCCTGCTTCGCCCACGCGCCCCTGTTGCAGATGGTCGAGCAGGCCGTCGGCCGAGAGGTCCGCCGTTCCGAGCAGCACGGCCGCCACCTGCCCGGCGGCGTCGCGCACGGGCGCGGCCATGGGCAAGACCGAGTGCCTGGAGGCTGTTGCCCGCGGACGGCCCGGCGCGGACTGCCCCGCGCGCGCGGACGCGAATTCCGAACCGTCCGTTGCGAGCTGCCCCGTGCCGTCGAGCCGCTTGCCGGTGGCGTCCGCGACCATCAGGCCGAGCGGGAAGACCGGGCTCAGCGTGCTGCGCTCCGCCAGCCATGCCCGCAGCCGGTCGGGCTGCGTCAGGAGTTCCGGCGGCAGTGTGGCCGCCAGGCGTTCGAGGAACGACAACCGCTCGCCCAGGTAGTTGTCGACGTTGCGCGCCACGTAGGCGGCCAGCGCCGTTTGCTGCACCGCCACCGATCGGGTCAGTTCCTCCCGCATGAAGCGGCTGAGCTGGATGTAGCTGCCGGCGGTTCCCACCACCGCCATCAAAAGGCCCATCATGAGCAGGCGAACAACCAGGCTGTTGGCAGATTTTCTGAAGTTCACTCTGGCGGCTGGGCGTGGGGCGGTAGGTGCGGGACTGTATCCCAAGCGCCCAGGCGCCCCCTCACGGATGCCTCCCGGCAGGCACTCCGGCGGGCTACACGTTCTGGGAGGCGAGCGCGTCGCGCGCCGGCCGCAGGCGGCGCGACCAGACGAAGATGCCGCCCATGGCCAGCACCAGGAAGCCACCGAAGCCCGCCAGCGTGGGCAGCAGCGGCGCCCCGAAGTAGATCAGCGCACCGTACATCCCGAGCATGGTCAGCGAGGCCAGGCTCTCGTTGAAGTTCTGCACCGCGATCGACTGGCCCGGGTTCATGCGCAGCAGGCCGCGGCTTTGCAGCAGCGCGTTCATCGGCACCAGCAGCAGGCCTGCAAGCGCGCCGATCACCACCAGCATCGCGGCGGCGATGGCGGGCTGCGTCACCAGCGTCATCAGCAACACCATGGCACCCAGCGCGATGCCTAGCGGCAGCGCACGCAACGCGCGTTCGAGCGGAAACCAGCGGGACGCACCCATGGCACCGCCCGCCATGCCGATGGCCACCGCGATCTGCAGCAGGGCGCCCTGCGACAGCGCCAGCCCCAGCCGCTCGGCGGCCCAGCGCAGCACCAGGAACTGCAGCGTGGCCGACGCGGCCCAGAACAGGCTGGTGACGGCCAATGAGATGCGTGCGTCGACATCGCGCCACAGCAGCATCAGCGAGCGCCCGAACTCCCGCAGCAGCCGGCCCGGATGCGCCAGCGCCGCGCGATCGCGCGCCGGGTTGTGCGGAATCGCGAGCGTGCAGGCGGCGGCCAGCAGGTACATCGCACCGATGGCGGGCAGGGCCAGGCCCCTGTCGACCAGCGTGCTGCCCAGCGCCACGCCGAGCAGGATCGACAGCACCGTGCCCGCCTCGATCCAGCCGTTGGCGGCGACCAGCTCGTCCCGCGGCATCAGCTCCGGCAGGATGCCGTACTTGGCCGGCGAGTAAGCCGCCGCGCCCAGGCCGACCAGTGCGTAGGCCACCAGCGGCTGCACGTGCCACAGCAGCAGGGCACAGCCGCCGAGCTTGACGAGGTTGGTGGCCATCAGCACGCGACCCTTCGGTGCCGCATCGGCCACCGCGCCCGCGAAGGCGGCCAGCAGCACGTAGGAGAGGTAGAAGAACAGCCGCAGCGCGGGCGTCATCCAGCCGGGCGCGTGGCGCTGCATGAGCAGGCCGATGGCGACGATCAGCAACGCGTTGTCGGCCAGCGAGCTGAAGAACTGCGCCGCCACCACCGAGGCCAGTGCGCGCCGTGATCGCGCTCGCAACGTCACGCGGCCACGCCGAAGAAGTGCTGGCGGTAGCGCGGCGCCACGTCGTCCACGCGCAGCATCATCGGCAGGTCGGCGGTGTTGAACGCGACATCGAGCGCGGGCGGGCCGAGCAGGCGCGCGCCGCAGCGCAGGTAGCCCTTGATGAGCGGCGGCGCGGCGGGAGGCGCGGTGTCGCTGTCGGCATCGGCTTCCGCGTCGGTGTCCAGCGGCAGTGCGATGCGCGGCTCCACGCGCCAGCGCTGCTCGACCAGGTGCGTGCGGCACAGCCGGTGCCACAGCCGCGCGGCAGTCAGGCCCTGGTCGTCGAGCCCGATGCTGGCGCAGCCGATCATGGTGTCGAGTGCGTGGTCGACCATGTACTGCCCCAGCGCGGCCCACAGCGCCATGATCACGCTGCCCGAGCGCCAGTCTGCATCCACGCACGAGCGGCCCAGCTCCAGCGCCCGCGCACGCAGCGGCGCGAGCGGCGCCAGGTCGAACTCGGTGTCGGTGTAGAAACCGCCCGCGCGGCGCGCTGCTTCCGGCGTCAGCACGCGGTAGGTGCCGATGAGCGGGCCGCGGCCGTGCACCGGGTCCACTGCATGCACCAGCAGGTGGTCGCAGAAGGCGTCGAAGCGGTCGGCATCGAGTCCTGGCGGCGTACCTTCCGGCGGCGTGAGATGGGCGCCCATTTCCTGCGCGAACACGCGAAAGCGCAGGCGCTGGGCGTCGCGCACGTCCTCTTCGCAATCGGCCCAGCGGGTTTCCAGCACGGGCGCCGCGGTAGCAAGCGGCGCGAGCGAACGGCGGGGCAGGGCGTGCGAAGCGGTGATGTCCATGTGCATGTGGCAACGATTCAGTTGGATGGTGGATAGCGGTCGACCAGACGGTTCTGCCGCCGGTTGAGCCGTGCGAGGGCGAGCAGGCCGATGGGCCGTACGCCGGCCTTGCGCTGCGCGGCGCCGATGGCGAACAGCAGCCGCTGCTTTGCGAAGACCATGCGAAAGCCTTGCAGCACGCCGATGTCGGGGTCCCAGGCCTCGATGGCTTCGGAGCCCGTGCCGTTGATTTCCATGATGGTGAAGCCGCGCCCGGCGCCGAGTTCGCGCAGGCTCTCGTAGCGCACGTCGAAGCGTCCGAAATGGAAGTCGGGCATGTCGCGCGCGATGGCGTCGATGGCGCGCACCAGATCGGACGTGATGAGCGCCGCGCCGTCGCGGTACAGCCCGCCGACGCGGGTCGAGCCGATGGTGGCCAGCCGAACCTGCTGGCCGGCCGCCGGCACGCTCTCGGATGGCACGCTGCATTCGTGGCGCGGCGAGCGCGCGATGCGGCGCGCGCGCACGTCGGCCGCCACGAGCTGGGCCACGGTGCTTCGGCCGTCGCCCGTTACGCGCGGGAAGTAGCGCAGCGCGAGGCCGATGATGCGGCCCTCGCCGGTGACGGGATCGCGTGCGTAGAAGATGCCCGCCTCGCCTTCCTGCGGCAGGTAGCGTTGCAGCACGACCGTTTCGCCGGAAGGAAAGACGGCCAGGTACGCCCGCAGCGCAGCCATGTCGGGCAGCAGGCGAACGCCGTAACCGCACAGTCCGAGGTCGGGCTTGGCGACGATGGGGAATGCGAGGCCGTTCTCAGCCATGGTTTGCCGCAAGGAGTCTTCGTTCGCCGTGCCATCGTTGAACACCGCGCAGTAGTCGGCCGTAAGCGAGCGCGCCAGCGGTCCCATGCCGCGGAAGTATTCGAGCTTGCCTTCACCCACCAGCCCGCCCGAGGTGAGATGCGGGTTGGCCGCCGACGGCAGGGTCGCGCCACCGTAGCGCAGCGACAGCCACAGCCACTGCACCACCAGCGGCACGCAGATGAGCCACTTGGGCATGCGCTCCAGCACGCTGCATTCGCGCACTACGGCGAGCCGCGCGGTGTCGGCGCCGAGGTCGAGGCCGGCGGCCATCACGCGGCCTCCGCTGTGCGCGTGGCAACGAGCCCGACGGCGGCGATGCGGTCGATGTGCGCATACACCGGGCGCTCCAGTTCCTCGCCGAACACGTCGGGGTCGATTTCGGCATACGACCACTCGAAGCCCGGCGCGGTGAGCAGCGGCCGTATCTCGGCAAGGAACGGGTCTTCGCCATCGACCATCGCCACGCCGGTGTAGAGCAGCAGCTGCCCGCCCGGCGCCAGCCGCTTCAGCGACTCGGCCGCGATGCGCACGCCGAGCGCCCGCCCGAGCCGCGCGCCGCCGTGGCGGTAGGCGCGCTGCGCGGCATCGTCGAGGTAGGGCGGGTTCGACACGATGAGGTCGAAGTCGCCTTCGACCGCCGACAGCGCATCGCCCTGCGCGAGCGTCACAGGGATGCCGGCGGCTTCCGCATTGATGGCTGTGTACTCCAGCGCCAGCGGGTTGATGTCGTTCATCACGATCGTGCAGGGCGCGTCCATCGCCGCCATCGCCCGCGCTACGGCAATGCCGCCCGCGCCGCTGCCGCAGCCCACGTCGAGCACGCGCAGGGGCTGCTTCGTCTTGCGCGGGTTCAGCGCATGTTGGATGAAGCGTGCGAAGCGGTGGGTGTCGGGGCCGAAGAACACGGCGTTCTCCTCGACCGTCGGGTAGGCCGAGTGAAAGAACAGGTCGTCGCCGAGGCTGGCGATGCGCACCGTGCTGCGCAGCAGCGACCCCGTGTGCCGCACGATGCCGGCCTGCTCCATGCCGGCCAGCAGTTCCGGCGGCACGGTGCCCGCTTCGAACGGAAGGTTCCAGCCGAAGATGTCGCGCAGCGTCGCTCCCGGTTCGCGCCCGCGCCGCGCGAGCACGCGCTGGTGGGTCAAGGGCGTGACGGTCGTGAAGCAATAGCCCGTGGCCGCCACCTGGCGCAGCACGCCGGCCGCGTTCATCATGCGGCGACCTCTTCGGTATGCCGCAGTTCGGCGGTGTAGCGCGCGAAGCAGCGTTCGCCGCACACGAGCCGCATCAGCGCGCCTTCGGCGATGAACTGCCCGCAGGACGGATCGGCCTCGACCAGGGGCCGGATCACCTCGCGTATCCACGCGCGCGAGTGCGACACGTCGAGCGCCGCATGCAGGTCGAAGTAGGCGCGCGCACGGCCGCTCAGGCCCAGGCGGCGCATGCCGGCCGCCACCTGCTTCACGCGCCCGGGGGCGGTGAGCTCGATGACGCCGAGCGCGCCGATGGCGTGGTACGCATAGCGGCGCGTGGTCGCCAGCCCGACCATGGTGTTGGCGAGCGCGAGCGACTCCCACACGGTGGTGTCGATGGCCGGATGCAGGTCGAGTTCGCGCACCATGTGCTCCAGCATCTGGCCGTGCATGGCGCTGCGCTTGCCGTGGCCCATCTCGTCCCAGAAGTTGCGCGCGCATTCGAGCTTGGGCTGCGGCGGCAGCTTGACCTGGGTGCAGGCCAGCAGGTCTTCGAAGCCCGCTTCGCCCGCGGCCTCCTGCGTGAGGAACCAGCGCATCTGCGGCAGCGTGGCCTCTAGAGCCAGCCAGTCGAACAGCGGGTGATGCTGGCCGGGGCCCGTGCGCGCGAGCGACTCGAACCAGTTGCTGAAATGGTCCGCATTGCCGGCCGAGGCCGATGCCGCCACCTGCACCGTGGTGCGCAGGGCTTCGAGGAACCTGCCTTCGATCAGGCGGCACTCATGCTCGCGGGCGAGCTCGTCCTGCCAATGGGGCGATGGGGTGCCGAACTTCAGCCGTGCGGCGTTGAAGTGCGCCAGATGCCGATGAAGCTGCGTTTCCGCGTGGGTGTGGGCGTTCGGGGCGTCGTCTGGAGACATGGCCGATCCTCGTCATCCGCTGGGCAAAAGAGGCAGCGTGCGCCTTTGCAAAGCGGCTGTCCGTCAGACGGCGCCTACAGATTGGCCCCCAGGGCCGAAGATCGGGCTCAGGTCGCCCAGATGCGCGGCGTGGTCGCGGGCAGCTGCCACAGCTCGCCGCGCCATGCCTGCCAGACCTGCCGCAGCAACTGCATCGCGGGCTCGACCACGGGCGCGAGCACGCGCAGCACGATCACTTCGGCATGCGGGCTGGTGGCACCGGCGCTGCCGAACAGGGGGCTTGCTTCGAGCAATGTGCGTGCGTGCGCCAGCAGGGCGTCGCGCCGGGCGCGCGCCACCGGCGAGCCCGCCACGAAGAACAGCGAGGCCAGGCAGCGATGGCCGCCGAGGCCGATGGGGCTTTGCAGCAGCCGGTGGTCGGCCGCGTCGATGCGCCCGCGCTCCAGCCACACGCCGGGCACCTCGATGTGCTGCAGGTAGCTGCCGCGCTCGAAGGGCTGGTTGGCATTCGGCAGGCCGAGCGCGGTGATGTCCCAGCCGATCAGCTCGGCGCCGGGTTCGAGCTCGATGGAAAGCCGGTTCTCCGCCTGGCAGCCGCTGTAGCAGATGGCTTCGAGTGGCAGCCATTCGAGCCGCGCGCCGGCCGCGAGGCGGATGCGCGTGCGCTGCAGCGCCAGCTTGCCCTCGGAACGGTAGAAGCGCGAGGCGCCGGGCGTGGTGATCAGGCCGTGGCTGCCGTCGGCGGCCTCGATGTCGATGTCGAGCGTGTCGCCGCCCACCAGGCCGCCCGGCGGATGCACGAGCACGTTGTGGCAGATGGCATCCCCCTCGGGGTACAGGCTCTGCAGGATGCGCAGCGGGCCGTCATGGCGAAAGCGGGCGACGGTGCGGGCGGCTTCTTGTTTGTAGTCGAGATGGAGACGGGCGTGCCAGGGCATCGAGAGAGTCTAGAGCGTGTCGGCCAATCGGATTTTTCGTGGAACACCGCGGAACCGGCTTTGCCGGGCCGCAGGTGTTGCCCCCGGTAGGGGGTTGGCCAGCGAAACGGAGTGCGCGCAGTCTGGGGGCGAGTCCTATTTCCAGGCGCCGTCGTGCGCGGCACTCGCTTCGTCGATCAGCGCCGGTCCGATGCATTCGATCGGATGCGGCGAGGCGCGGAAGACGTCGCGGCACGACAGCTCTGCATCGCGCTGGTCCTGCCGCTCGCCGCGGAACACGCGCAGTCGCTCGGCATCGATGCCGAACACCACGCGGCCGATGTTCGACCAGAAGATCGCGCCCGCGCACATCACGCAGGGCTCGCCCGAGGCGTAGATCGTGGCGCCAGCGAGTTCCTCGCGCGAGAGCTTGCGCTCGGCCAGTGCGCGCAGCGCATTGATCTCTGCATGCGCCGTGCAGTCGCCGGTCTCGGCATTGCTGTTGCCAGCCTCGGCCAGCACCTCGCCGGCGGCCGAGACGATCACGGAGCCGAAGGGGCGGTTGCCCCGGCGGCGTGCCGCGTGCGACCAGACGATGGCCTTGCGCAGGTAGCGGCCGTCGCGTTCATCGAGTGCTGTTTCGGCGGGATAGTTGACGGTGTGGGTGTCGCTGTGGAAATTCATGCTTTGGGAAGGGAGCGTTCGCTGCGCAATGGGAGCATCGAAGTATTGAAGATGGCGTCGGACGCGGGCTTGATCTTGAGGCCGAAGACGTCGGCCACTTCGTCGACCTGCTGTTCGAGCAGGAGTTTCCGGATGTCGCCGAGGCCATGATCGCGCGTGTCGGCCGCGCCCACGTACTGCGCGGTGATGCCCCAGCGCTCGAGTTCGATTTTCTCATCGAGGATGGGCTCGCGCTGGCGCATGGCCGCGATGCTCGGCGCCGGATTGGAAAAAGTCTCGACGATGGCGCGGTTGCTCGCGCGCAGGAAGGCCGCAACCACCTTCGGGTTCTGCGCGATGAGGTTGCTGCCCGCGAGGATTGCGTTGCCGTACAGATTGACGCCCGCGTCGGCGTACTTGAGCACCGACAGTTCCTCGGGCTTCATGCGCGCGAACAGCGACACGGCCGAGTCGTGGAAGTAGGTGGCGGCATCGACGTCGCCGCGCACCATCACGTTGTCGCGCGCGCTGAAGTCGGTGGTCTGCCACTGGAAGGCGTCGGCGCGCATGCCCTGCTTGCGCGCGACCAGGGGCCATGCACGGCGGGTCGATTCGACGGCGGCGGCCGCCACCTTCTTGCCCGCGAGGCTCTTGAAGTCGCCGGTCACGCCGCGGTCCTTGCGGCCGATGATCGCGAACGGTGCGCGGTTGTAGTACTGGTACACGGCCTGCACCATCGGCGTGCCGGGGTTCTGCGCGTTGAACTCGACCAGCGAGCTGATGTCGCCCAGGCCGAGCTGGTAGACGCCGCTGGCGATGCGGGTGATGGAGGCGACCGAGCCGGCGCCGGTGTCGATGCTCACGTCGAGCCCCTCGTCCCTGTAGTAGCCCTTGGTCTGCGCGAGGAAGAAGGGCGCGGTCTGGCCGTTGATGCGGAAGTCGAGCGTGAACTTGAGCGGGGTGAGCTTGGCGCTGCCCTGCGCGAAGACGGCGGGAGCGGCAAGGGTGGCGGCGCTGGCCGCGAGGAAGGATCGACGTTGCATGTGGGGCCTCGGAAGCTTCGGTTCTTGAATCCCTCCGCAAAAATGCGGCGGGCGTTTCAAGAGCAATTTCCGGGCGGGCGCACGTTCGTGGTGCGTGCGCTGCTGAACGCTTCTACTCTTGCGGTGGGTCATGCACGACGCATGCCAAGGGATTTCGCTCGGGCATTGCAAGGGAAAACGTGCACCGACCAGGAAGCCGCGCCACAATCCGGGCGCGCAATTTGCAAGGCAGGTTGCGCAGAGTAGAAGCGTTCAGCCACGCGACGGTTCCCGTCGATGGCAGGAAATTGCTCTTTCAGTTCGTCCCCCACACGACCACCGAAGGAGTCCGCGCATGCTCGTCACCCAACAACCCGTCTTCCGCAAGTTCTGGCATGCCGTCATGCCGCTCACCGAACTGGCCGGCGGCCCGAAGCCCTTCAGGCTGCTGGGCGAAGACATCGTTCTCTTCATCGACGCCGACGGCCAGCCCGCCGCGCTGCGGGACCGCT
Organism: Variovorax sp. Root434; assembly: GCF_001426595.1. Classification (NCBI taxonomy): domain Bacteria; kingdom Pseudomonadati; phylum Pseudomonadota; class Betaproteobacteria; order Burkholderiales; family Comamonadaceae; genus Variovorax; species Variovorax sp. Root434. The sequence continues at coordinate 900,469 of NZ_LMEK01000012.1, read as the reverse complement.
GCTGCCACCGAACCGCGAAGCTCTCGAAAGGCTGGTGCGTGGACAGCGAAGGCCGGGCCTGCGGCACCGGCGCCATCCAGTGCGGCTACCACGGCTGGACCTACGACCGCAGTGGCCAGGTCATCCACATTCCGCAGTACGAGCCCGACCGCAAGATCTCGCCCGAGTACCGCACCACGGCCTACCGCTGCACGGCGCGCTATGGCTATGCGTGGGTGGCGCTCGAGGAGCCCATTGCCGACATCCCGGCCATTGCGGAGTTCGACGACCCGGGCTACCGCACCATCTTCCAGTTCTATGAAGAGTGGCGGACCAGCCCGATGCGTGCGCTGGAGAACTCCTTCGACAACTCGCACTTCAGTTTTGTGCACCGTGCCACCTTCGGCGTGGCCGCGAGCCCGAAGCCGAGCAAGTACGAGCTGGTGGAGAACGAATCGGGCTTCTATGCCGAGACGGTCATCGATGCGGCCAACCCGGTGAAGTTCCATGCGATCAGCGGCGTGACCGACCCGATCACCACGCGCCACATGCGCAACGCGTATTACCTGCCGTTCTCGCGCCGGCTCGACATCGAGTACCCGAGCGGCGTGCGCCACATCATCATCAACTGCTTCACGCCCATCGACGACGGCCGCATGCAGCTGTGCCAATGGCTGTTCCGCAACGACACCGAGGCCGACTGCACGGCGCAGATGCTGATCGACTTCGACGACGCGGTGACGCGCGAGGACAAGGACATCCTCGAATCGACCGACCCCGATGCGCTGGTCGATACGCGGCGGCGTGGCGTGGAGTATTCGATGGAGTCGGACCGGCCCGGCATGCTGATCCGCAAGCACCTGATGCAGCTGCTGGCGAAGCATGGCGAGGCGGAGGTTTATCGCGGCATGAGCAGTGCCGTGATTCCAATTGCCAAGGCTGCTTGAGGTCTTGTTTGCTGTTCTTGCTCCGCGAATGTCCCCCGGCCTTCGGCCTCCTCCTTTATTTCGCTGCGCAAGGCACCCCGCCAGCGTGATCGATCAGAGCACTTGTTGATCGGCTGCAAGCGCAGAGCGTGCCCTCGTGCGCAGGGCATCGGGTGCTCCCCGCAGCGAAATAAAGGAGGAGGCCGCAGGCCGGGGGACATTCGCGGAGGGGAGTACCCGGTGGCCTGTGCACACGCCCCGAACGACAACGCCAATGTCAGGCAGCAACAGTCGCGGGGCTCGGGCGCGAAGCGTGCGACGAGCCCTGTTCGTAGCGGTCCATCGCAAGGCCATCGGTGCGGATCTCCGGCCGCTGGCCCATCACCATGTCGGAAATGAGCTTGCCCGAGCCGCAGGCCATGGTCCAGCCCAGCGTGCCGTGGCCGGTGTTGAGGAACAGGTTGGCATAGCGCGTGCCGCCGACGATGGGCGTGCTGTCGGGCGTCATCGGGCGCAGGCCGGTCCAGAAGGTGGCGCGGGGCACATCGCCGCCGGGGAACAGGTCGGTCACCACCTTCTCGAGCGTGGCGCGGCGTGCAGGGTTCAGGCGCAGGTCGAAGCCGCCGAGCTCGGCCATGCCGCCCACGCGGATGCGGTTGTCGAAGCGCGTGACGGCCACCTTGTAGGTTTCGTCGAGCACGGTCGATTGCGGCGCGAGTGATTCGTCGAGCAGCGGCACGGTCAGCGAGTAGCCCTTGACCGGGTATACCGGAATGTCGAGGCCCAGCGAGGCGATGGCGGCGCGCGAATAGCTGCCGAAGGCCATCACGTAGCGGTCGGCCGTGAGGATCTTGCCGGCGGTGGTGCGCACACCGGTGATGCGGCCGCCGTCGGTTTCCAGCGCGTCGATGGTCTGGCCGAAGCGGAAGTCGACGCCCAGGCCGCGCGCGATCTCGGCGAGACCGCGCGTGAACAGGTGGCAGTCGCCGGTTTCGTCGTTGGGCAGGCGCAGGCCGCCCGTGAGGCGGTCGCGCGCGCCGGCCAATGCGGGCTCGACGCGGGCGAGGGCGTCGCGGTCGAGCAGTTCGTAGGGCACGCCGCATTCCTCGAGCACCGCGATGTCGCGCTGCACCGCGTCGAGTTGGGCCTGTGTGCGGAAGAGTTGCAGCGTGCCGCCGGTGCGCTGCTCGTACTGCAGGCCGGTGTCGGCGCGCAGCTGCTGCAGGCAGCCGCGGCTGTATTCGGCCACGCGCATCATGCGTTCCTTGTTCACGGCATAGGCCTCGGGCGCGCAGTTGCGCAGCATCGCGGCCATCCAGCGCAGCTGGAACAGCGTGCCGTCGGGGCGGATCGACAGCGGCGCGTGCTTCTTGAACATCCACTTGATCGCCTTCAGCGGAATGCCCGGCGCGGCCCACGGCGTGGAGTAGCCCGGCGACACCTGCCCGGCGTTGCCGAAGCTGGTTTCCTCGGCGGGGCCGGCCTGCCGGTCGAGCAGGGTGACCTCGGCGCCCGAGCGCGCGAGGTAGTAGGCCGTGGTGGTGCCGATCACGCCGCCGCCGAGAACGATGACTTTCATGGTGTATTCGCCGATTCAGATGGAATGAGTGGAATCTAAAGTGCACAATGCAGCGGATTCCACTGTTTTCATTGGTTTTGCAGTGAAATACACTGCCGGACATCGTCCAAAGCCGCGCGCGAAGTGAAATGCCAGAACTCGACCGAATCGACCGCCGCATCCTCGACCTTTTGCAACGCCAGGGCCGCGTTTCCATGACCGAGCTGGCCGAGCACATCGGTTTGTCGGCCTCGCCCTGCGCCGAGCGCGTGAAGCGCATGGAGCGCGACGGCGTCATCACCGGCTACCACGCGCACGTGTCGCCCGAGGCACTGGGCAAGACGCTGCTGGTGTTCGTCGAGATCAAGCTCTCCGCCAAGTCGGGCGACGTCTTCGACAAGGTGCGAAAGGAGCTGCTGCACATGCCCGAGGTGCTCGAATGCCATCTGGTGTCGGGCAGCTTCGACTACCTCGTGAAGGCGCGCCTGAGCGGCATGAGCGAGTACCGGCACCTGCTGGGCGACATCCTGAAGAAGCTGCCGGTGGCGGCCGAGTCGCACAGCTACGTGGTGATGGAAGAAATCAAGGAAACGCTGATGCTGGCGGTCGACCGCTGAGCACACACACGCATCATTCAAGGACAGGCATGACCATTTCGATTCGTCGCGACGGCACCACCGGCACGCGCCACATCCTCAAGATCCGCAACCACGAGATTCCCGTCGACGCCTCGCCCGCGGGCGGCGGCAGCGACGCGGGCCCCGAGCCGCATGACCTGTACGACGCTTCGCTCGCCGCATGCAAGGCGCTCACGGTGCTGATCTACGCACGCCGCAAGGGCATTCCGGTGGAAGACATCGAGGTCGTGGTCGACCGCGACGCCAGCGAGGAGCGCAAGGGCGTCTACCGCCTCAAGTCGGGCCTGCGCCTGAGCGGCGAGCTGAGCGAAGCGCAGCGCGACGAACTGCTGCGCGTGGCGAGCAAATGCCCGGTGCACAAGCTCATGACCGAGGTGAAGACCGAGATCGAGACCGGCTGGGCGGACTGAGCGCCAGGTGCCGCACGGCCAAAAGGCGTGGTCAGGTCCGTTTTGGGGCAAGGATTTACACTAGCCGGTGCCGTTTACAGGACACTTTCAACAATGAAGTGGGTCATTCTTGCCATCTTCGCGCTCAGTGCGCTTTACGTTCATTTCCGCGGCCAGGTGCGGCATCGCTTCTTCAGGCAGCTCTCCGACCACTCGACCTTCCTCGCTCCGCTGAACGTCTTCATGTACCTTTTCTCGAAGGTACCGGGTACGCCGTACCTGTCGCCCGCGCAGTTCCCCGAGATGCGCGTGCTCGAAGAGAACTGGGAGGTCATCCGCGAGGAAGCGCTGGCCATGCGCAACGGCGGCAGCATCAAGGCGTCGAGCCAGTTCAACGACGTGGGCTTCAACTCCTTCTTCAAGAGCGGCTGGAAGCGCTTCTACCTGAAGTGGTACGACGAGGCGCATCCCTCGGCCGCGGTGCTGTGCCCGCGCACCACCGAGCTGCTGAAAGGCATCGGCACCATCAAGGCCGCCATGTTCGCCGAGCTGCCGCCGGGCAGTCGTCTGGTGCGTCACCGCGATCCCTTCGCCGGCTCGCTGCGCTACCACCTGGGCCTGTGGACGCCGGGCGTCGAAGGCTGCTACATCGACGTGGACGGCCAGCGCTACCACTGGCGCGACGGCGAGGCCGTGGTGTTCGACGAGACCTTCATCCACTACGCCGAGAACACCACCAACCACGACCGCGTGATCCTGTTCTGCGACATCGAGCGCCCGCTGAAGTACCGCTGGGCCAGCGCCGTGAACCGCTGGTTTGCGAAGAACCTGCTGGCCGCCGCCGCGTCGCCCAACGATGCCAGCGACAAGACCGGCGGCATCAACCGCGCCTTCAAGTACATCTACCAGATCCGCGTGATCGGCAAGCGCCTGAAGGCGTGGGACAAGCGGGCGTACTACCTCGTGAAGTGGGCCATCTTCGGCGGCCTGGCGCTCTGGATCTTCTGGTAGCGCCACCAGGGCCGGCCTCTTGCGGCCTTTGCTGAACGCCAAAGGCGGTGCGAAGGCTTCGGGCTCCCCTCGGCTCGAATCGAACCCCGACGCATGAAGATCTGCCGCCCGTGAACGCCATCGACCGGCTGCCCGAACCCACGAACCTCGCGGGCGCGCAAGCGCTCATCGCGCGCGTGCAGGCATTGCTCGATGCCGCGGGGCTTGCGATGCGCGCGCCACCGTCCGAACCCACCACCTGCTGCGGCCGCGGCTGCAACGGCTGTGTATGGGAGGGCTGGCTTGCCGCCGTGGCCTACTGGCGCGACGAGGCCTCGCTGCTGCTCGATTGAAAGCTCGGACATGGCGCCCTTGGCCGCGGCAAGGGGCGCTCGCGATCGCATCCCCGTTCGATCATCCCGAAGATTTCTGCCCCTGAGGCCTTCCGCCTTGGGTCAGCTCTTGGGCTTTGCGTATTCCTCTGCGCTCATCACCTCGAGGCCGACGAACGAGTCGTTGCCTTCGACCCACGCGTCGTGGCCCGGCGGGATGGTGTACGACATGCCTTCCTCGATGACGGTCTGCGAGCCGTCATTCATTTGTACGGTGATCCGCCCGGACACCGCGTACCCGACGTGAGCCACCTGGCAACTGTCCGTGCCCACGACCGGCTTGATGCACTTCGACCAGCGCCACCCGGGCTCGAACTTGAAGCGTCCGAGCGTGTAGCCCTCGAGCCGGACCACCTCGACCCGGGTCTTTTCGGGCTGCCGAACCTCGTCCGGTTCGTCATGGGATTTCGTCTGAAGCTTGCTGACGTTCATCGGACTTGCCATCGCGACTCTCCTTGCGGCACGAGTGAGCAACTGGTTCGCGGCAGCCTCGTGCCAAGCCGCACGTGAACGATTGAACAGTAGTCCTGGGCCACCCGTGCGGTGACCCGGAAGCAGTGTTTTCTTTACCGATCATTCTTCCTTCATGGAGGCTGCGACGCGCTTGGTGAGCGGATGCAGGAGGTAGACGAGCAGCGAGCGTTCCCCCGTCTTGAAGACCACCTCGACCGGCATGCCCGGCTGCAGCGAGCGTTTGCCCAGCTTCCTCAGGCCCTCCTGCGTCACCGCCACCCGCGCGAGGAAATAGCTCGTGTTGGTCTGGGGGTCCGTCAATAGATCGCCGGATACCGAAACCAGCCGGCCCTGCACCACGAGCTGCGGAGAATGGGCAAACGTCGAGAAACGCACGTCCACCGGTATGCCGGCGTGGACGCGGTCGATCAGATGGGGTGGCACTCTTGTTTCAAGCAGCAAGGGCTCGTTGGCAGGCACCACATCCATCAGCTTTTGCCCCGGCGCGATCACGCCGCCCACGGTCTGCGCCACCAGCGCCACCACCTGGCCCGAAGCGGGCGAGCGGATCTCGGTGCGGCCCAGTTCGTCCCGCAGGGCAAGAAACTTCTCGAAGTCTCCAAGCACCTCGCGGCTGACTTCCGCCTGCTGCGTCTCCACTTCCTTGTGGTACTCCTGCTGCCTGGCGATGGCGCGCTGGCGAAGCTCCGCGACCGACCGCCGGGCCCGGCCCATGTTGCCGATGAGCTCGGCAATGAAGGTGCTCGATTCCGCTGCCTGGCGTTCCATCTCCAGCTGGCGAGTGCGCGGGACATAGCCTTCGGCAACCATCTTGCGTGTCTGGGTCAGTTCCTCGTCGAGAAGCGAAAGCTGGGTTCGGCGGCTGCTCAACATGCTCGCGTAGGCTTGGGACAACGCTTGCTGGCCCTGGATGTTCTCTTCGATCGATTGCAGGTCGGCGCGCAAGGCGGCGCGGCGCGACCTGAGCAATTGCTCCTGGTTGAACATCTGTTGCCGGATCAGCGGGTCCGTGGCAGCCGCCTGCAAGTCCGGATGGAATTCGATGATGTCCTGTCCCCCTTGCTCGGCCAGCAGGCGGCCTTGTATGGCGCGAAACCCCAGGTAGCGCTGCCGCACGGTTTCGAAGCTCGCCCTGGCCGCGGCGTCGTCGAGCTTGAACAGCAACTGGCCTTCCTGGACTTGATCGCCTTCGCCGACCCGCACCTCCTTGAGGATGCCTCCGATCTGGTGCTGGACCGCCTTGCGCTTCGTGTCGATGGCGACCTGCCCCTGGCTCGGCACGCCCTCGTCCAGCGGAGCAAATGCGGCCCACAGCAGAAACCCGCCGAACCCTGCGACCAAGGCCCATGCGCCGATTCGCCCTGCGCGTCCAAGCTCGTTTCCGAGTCCATTGGCATCTTGCGATCGATCGTCCTCGATCGGCGAGGGGACGGAACTCACGTCTCTGAGAAGATTCGGTTTGGCCATTTGGAACTCCCTGCGAGATGAATCGAGGACAGGACGGCGCCGGATCAGGCCGACTGCACCAAGGCCGCCGGTCGCACGTCGGGCCGAGGGCGACGAAAAGACGCGAGCACGGCATCGCGTGGTCCGTCCGCCGTCAATTCGCCATCGCCCAGAACCATGAGGCGGTCGGCCACGGCCACCGCGCCCTGGCGGTGGGTCACCAGGAACACTGTTGTCCCCTTGGCCTTCAGCTCCCGTATGGCTCGCAGCAGCGCTGCTTCCCCGGCATCGTCCAGATTGGCATTCGGCTCGTCCAGAACAATGAGCGATGGGGCGCCATAGAGCGCCCGGGCCAGCCCGATGCGCTGCCTCTGTCCCCCGGAAAGCAGGCGCCCCGCGTCCCCGATGGGGGTGTCGTAGCCTTTGGGAAAGCGCAGGATCGTCTCGTGCAGGCCGGCGCTGGATGCCGCCTCGATGACCTTGCGCGAATCGACCTCGCCGAGCCGCGCGATGTTCTCGGCAATGGAGCCCCCGAACAATTCGACGTCCTGCGGCAAATAGCCAAGATGCGGGCCCAGCTCGAGGCGATTCCAGCCCCGGACCGGCACGCCGTCGAGCAGCACCGCGCCACGGGACGCCGTCCAGATTCCGACCATCACCTTCACCAGCGTGGACTTGCCCGAGCCGGAAGGCCCCAGCACCGCGACCACGGTTCCCGCGGGGACCGCAAACGAAATGTTCTTCAGGATCGGGGCCGTGCGCCCTGCGGCCTCCGCAAAGACGCCTTGCAGGCTGATCTCGCCGGTGGGCGCGGCTCGGGAAGGGACAGGCGCCTGCTCGGGGAAGTCGGCCAACAGTTTCTCGAGACGTTCGAGTGCGGCACGGCAGGAGACAAACCCCCGCCACGCACCGAGCAGTTGGTCGATGGGCGCGAGGGCGCGGCCCATCAGCACATTCGCCGCAATCATGGCGCCTGCCGACAACTGTCCATCGATCACCAGCAGCGCGCCCGCCCCCAGCGCGAGCGACTGTTGGCTGTAGCGTATGAATTTGCTCCAGCCGGCGACGCGATTGACAAAGCCGTGCGCGGAAGCGCTCTTGTCCATGCAGGCCGCGTGCTGGCGATTCCAGCGCTCTTGCAGGTTGGCGACCATGCCCATCGATTCGAGCACCTCGATGTTCCGAAGCTTGCTCTGCAGGTCGCTCATCGTCTCGCTCGCGGCTTTCAGGGCTGCTTCCGATGGCGCGACGGTCTTCCTCTGGCCGAACCAGGCCAGTGCGGCCTGGACCAGGGCGAACCCAAGCGCCAGGACGCCGAGCCAGGGATGAAGAAAGAAGATCACTGCGATATAGATCGGCGCCCAAGGTGCATCGAAGAGCGCAAAGACGCCCAGGCCGGTCAGGAACTGGCGGATCTGGTTCAGGTCTGCGAACGGTCTGGACGCGGTGGATGCCGACTGGGCGAGGTAGGCCTGGAAGCTCCCGTTGAACACCCGGGTGCTCAGTTGCCGGTCGAAGCGCAGGCTGGCCCGCACAAGCAGGCGCGAGCGCAGCCATTCCGACAAGGCCAGCGCACAGAAAAGGAACATCGTGATCAAGGAAACCGCGAGCAGGGTCAGTTCGCTTTGACTGGCCAGCACGCGGTCGAACAGCTGCAGCATGTAGATGGTCGGCGCGAGCATGAGCAGATTGGTCAGGAAGCTCAGCATTCCGACCAGCAGGAACTCCCTGCGGAAACCCCAGAGCGCGCGCCCCAGTTCGCTGCGGTTGAAGAGCGGAGGTTTCTTCATGGCAGTGGACTCGCCTGAAGCGCGGCGCTCGCAGCGGTTGCGGCATCGCGCGGCTTCGGTACGGGGCTGTTGGCCGCCTTGCGCATCCGGTCCACCGCCTGCTCGCCGGCTTGCCGCAGCGCAGCCAGGACCTCGTCGCGTGCGCCGAATGCCTGCATAGCGCCGTCGCACAGCACCAGCATCTTGTCCGCCACGGCCAGCACGCTGGTGCGGTGCGTCATGACGACGAATGTCGTGCCACGCGCCTTGAGATTCGAAATGACAGCCGCCAATGCGGCGTCGCCGGCGTCGTCGAGGCTCGAATTCGGTTCATCGAGCACCACCAGCGCGGGCTCGCCGTAGATCGCGCGCGCCAATGCGATCCGCTGCCGCTGCCCGCCCGACAGCACGGTCCCTTCGGGGCCGATCGGGCTGTCGTAGCCCAGCGGAAGGCTCGCGATGCAGGCGTGCAGGTCGACGGCCAAGGCTGCCGCCTCGACCTTCGCAGGCCGCACCTCCCCGAAGCGCGCGATGTTCTCGGCCACCGTGCCCTCGAGCAGTTCCACGTCCTGGGGCAGATAGCCGATGTGCGGGCCGAGTTCGCTCTTGTCCCACGCGAACACGTCTGCGCCATCCAGCCGCACCTTGCCGCTCGTCGCGGGCCAAAGGCCGACGATCAGGCGTGCCAGGGTCGTCTTCCCCGCGGCAGAAGGACCCACGACGGCAAGCACCTCGCCGGGCACCAGGCCGAAGGCCACGTTCTTCAGAATGGCCGGACCGCTGCCCGGAGCGCCGGCAACGAGGCTTTCGACTTGCAGCGCGCCTCTGGGCGGCGGCAAGGACATCGTGTCCGGTCTTTGGGCGATGACGCCCAACAGGCTGTCCAGGCGCTGCCATGCATCGCAGGCATTCACCACCGCGCGCCATTGCGTCACGAGCTGCACCAGCGGCGCCAGGGCCCGGCCGCCCAGGATCGAGCCGACGACCATCATTCCGGCGCCGCCGTTGAGCTGGTTCTTCAGCAGCAGCCAGGCACCCAGGCCGAGCAGCAGGGAACCCATGGCGACCTGCAGGAACTTGCTGACGGCCTGATAGGCCCCGGCACGGTCCGAAGCGATGGCCTCGCGCTGCAGGAAGTCGCGTCGCTTGCCCATCCAGCGGCGATGGACGTCCGGCAGCATGCCCATCGACTCGATGACCTGCGAGTTTCGGAGCGCGGCGTCCGCATACTGCTGCGCTTCGATCGCGCTGCGATTGGCCGACACCAGCGGCGGCCGCGTGCTCCGGTCGTTGATCCACCCGACGAACACCTGCAGCAGCGAGCCCACGACGGCCGACAGGCCCAGCACTGGGCTGATGGCGAACATCAGCCCCACGAAGACCAGCGAAACCGGCGCTTCCATCAACGCCAGCAACGGCGGTGAATACAGGAACTCCCGCAAGGTTCGAAGGTCGTTGAGAGGCTGCACGGTCCCGCCCGGCAGCCGCTTGAGACCCGCTTCGAAGATGGCGCAGAACACGCGGTCCCGCATCTTCCGATCCAGTTTCTGTCCGGCCTGGTACATCACCTCCGCACGTGCCCAGTCGAGTATTTCCATCAGGCAGTAAGCGGCCAGGACCAGCAATGTCAGCATGGCCAGCGTGAGCGTGTTGCGGCTGTTCACCACTCGCCCATACACCTCCAGCATGTACCCGCTCGGCGCCAGCAGCAAAAGGCCGGAGCAAACACTGAACCAGGCCGCCCGCACGAAGTAGGCGCGGAGCGTTGTCACCGCCTGCCGCAATTCGCCAGACTTTTCCTGAGGCTTCATACCACCTCGCAGGTTCGACATCAGTACGCCTGAGCACAGGCCGGTTGAGAAGGGGACAGCATTTCTGCTGCCCCCTTGCGCCAGGACTCGCTACGCGATCGCTTCCGTTTGCTGGGTCGTGCCTATCAGGTTGGCCACGCCGTCGATTTCCAGGTGGACGTCGAAGTTGAAGCCCGCGAAGTCGGCATCGCCGTCGATCACCTGACCCACGAAGTTCAGGTCCACGTCCGAATTGATCGTCGTCGATGTGATCACATCGATCTTGATGATCTTGAACACATCGTTGTCCGCCGTATCGGCATAGTTCGAGCCGGTCGCGGTCAGATTCACCGTGTTATGCCCGGTTAGGCTGATGCCCGTGCCGGTGATTTCTTCGGTGCTGCTCAGGACCTGCACGCCCGTGATCTGGTAGTTGGCGCTGTCGTAGTCGTCCTCGCCGATGCTGACCACCTTCAAGCCTCCTCCGGCCGATTGATAGTCCGCCGCGGAGTTGGCGACCAGGAGCCTGGTCGTGGTGGTGTTGTCCGACGCCTTGAACAGCTTCAGCAGAACAACTACATCCTCGCCGTCCGTGATCTGGTCGATCGTGATGTTGATCGCGTCGGCGTAGGCCGTGTCCGTACCGACGATGGCCGCCCCTGGGCGCTGCGGTGGACTCGTCAGATTGGGGTTGCTCACCGGATTCGACTTGTAGAAGTCGAAGTTCAGCAACTCGCCCGATTGGACGGTATCGGAGTTCACGCCGAGGGTGTTGGTTGCGACGTTGACGAAACCGGCACTCTCGCTGGTGAAGGTTTCACCCGCCGCAAACGCGTGGTTGTTGCCTGCCAGCAGATCGCTGGAGTCGCTCGGAGGCGTGGACGCCCTGGCCGAAAGCACGCCGAAGAAGTCGTTGCTGTATTTCTGGACCACGATCTCCGGCGAGTTGTTGCCTTCCGTGTCGTAGTTGAAGGATGCCAGCGGCGCACTCGTGGAGAACGTCGTTTGTCCTCCGAAGACCTGATCCAGGTCGAAGGAGAAGGTGCCGTCCGTCTTGTTGAAGACGACCGTGCCCGTTGCCGCCTGCGTCGTCGTCGACGTCGGCCCGGGGTAGTAGTTGAAGCCGAACTTGTAGGTGACCGTCGTGGCGTCTTCGGCGAAGTGCGAGACGGTTGCATCGGTGATGGGCCGCCCGCCGCCGGTCGTTCCGGTCAGGCTGTTCAGCACGATGCCGTCGGTCGACGCGTTGTCCACGTCGTCGGCGCCAACGGAGATGTTGTAGGTCCCCGCAATGGGCTGGGCGTTGTTCGTCCCGTTGAGGTCGGAGATGGAGGTCACCGTCGGGCCGTCGTCGTCGAACTTGATGTTGGCGCCGATATTGAGCACCTTGGAATCGGTCGCGGTATCGCCATCACCGTCGGTGAGCGTCACGGCATTGGTCAGGGTGATCAACGTGTCGACCAGCGTGGCCTGCTGGGCCGCGTAATTCGACGAAGAACCCGGCAGCGCGTGGTCGATCTCGGCAAACTGCTGCAGCGTCACCGAACCGGTCCCGCTCACCGTGAGGTCGAAGATGGTGTTGGCCGCCGTGATGCCGGCCGCGGTGGCGGAGGTCGATCCGACGACCGTCGTGCCAATCAGGTACAGCTTGATGCTTGCACCGTCGCTCGAGAGCCCCGAAGCTCCCCCTTGCGTTGCCACGCCGAGCGCATAGGTCGATGTGGTGCTGCCCGCTCCATCGGCGCCATAGCTGCTCGACGTCACGCCGAAGGCCGTCGAGAAGTTCTGGGTGGCGGAGTCGGTGGCCGCTGCGATGGTCTGGGCGTCCTGGGTATTGAGCAGCGCCGTGTCGGTGGGCGTTGCCAGCACGATCGTCGGGCCATCATCGTCGAACTTGATGTTCGCGCCGATGTTGAGCACCTTGGAATCGGTGGCGGTGTCGCCATCGCGATCGGTGAGCGTCACGGAATCGGTCAGGGTGACCAGATCGTCGGCCAGCGTGGCCTGCTGGGCCGAGTAGTTCGACGAAGCACCCGGCAGCGCGTGGTCGATTTCGGCGAACTGCTGCAGCGTGACCGAACCGGATGTGCTCACGGCCAGGTCGAAGACGGTATTGGTCGCCGCGACGCCGGCTTCGGTGGCGGAAGTCGAACCGATGACCTTGCCGCTCAGCAGGTACAGGTAGATGGTCGCGCCATCGCTCTTGAGTCCGGAATCTCCACCTTGCGTTTTCACGCCGAGCGCGAAGCTCGAACTGGTCGTGCCCGCCCCGTCGGTGCCGAAGCTGCTCGAAGTCGTGCCGAACGCGGTCGCGAAGTTCTGGGTGGCGGAGTCGGTGTTGGTTCCGATGGTGTCGGCATCCTGCGTGTTGAGCAGCGCGGTGTCGGTGGGCGTCGCCAGCACGATGGACGGGCCGTCGTCCTCGAAGTTCATCATGGAGCCGACTTCTGCCGTTGCATTGGAAGCCTGCAGCAGCCTGAAACCCCCGATGTCGAAGTCGGCGTGGGTGTTGCCCGAGGCATTGAGGGCCGCCCCGTTTTCGATGAGTACGCGGTTGTGGTCCGCGGAGGTTGTGTATTCGATCGAGTAGCCGGCCTTGACGCCGGTGATCATCGCGACGCCGTTGGTGATGCTGATGGCGATGGCCGAACTCTGTCCTCCCTCGGTGCCGCCCGAGAAGGTTTCGAGAACCGCTCCGGTGACGGAGTCGAGCACGCGCACGCTCGTGATCGAAATCATCGCGTCGTTCGCATAGCCGTCGACGAAGCTGTTGCCGGACTCGGCCGCTGTGCTGTATGCAGTGATCTTGACCTGGGCACTTTTCCCGCTTTGCAGCTGCACGACGTCGAAATCGGCAGTCCTGGCTCCGAACATGCCGGTGAAGTCGATATTCGACTCCAGATTGGCCTCGGTCTGACTCAGTTCCGGAATGGTGACGTCCGCCCTGGCGCCGGTCACGAACGTGAATCGGATGCCCTCCTGCTCGGTGATCATCTGGCTGTTGGTGCCGAATGTGGTCATGTTGCTCGCGCCACCGGCCTGGCTGCTGACGATCGTGTCACCAGTGTTGATGTTGATGTCGTCTGCGGTGCTGTTGGGATCGGCCCCGGACTGATTTGCCGGGTCCTTCCCCGTCGCGATGATCGACACGTCGGAAATCCGGCCGTTGACGATCGTCGGGTTGTCCTTCGTGAACATCAGGAACAGGTTATTGCCCGATGGCGCACCTTCGAGATTGAAGTCCGCATCCTGGCTGACGCTGACGAAGACCTTGTTCAGCAGGTTGACTGCATCGTCGGGATTGGTCGCATCGGGGTTCGCTATCGCTTCATACTGGACCATCCATATCTTGGCGCCCGTCACCGGGGTTCCCGTTTCCTCGAGGTAGGCGGCGAACACGACGACATTGAGGGCCGTCTTCCCGTAGACGACGTTGTTGTTGGTCGGATCCGTGTACAAGAAGATGTCTTCGCCGTCGGCGGTGTTGAGACCGCTGTCGAAGCCATTGAGCGGAGCGCCGTTCGCGTCCGTGAAGGAGACGTCGATGATCGTGCCGGTTACGCTGAACGTGAACGCGTTGGTGCCGGTATTGGACCCGTTGTAGCCACTCAGGGCGGCGTTGATGGCGGTCCCGACACTTTGGGCCGCCAAGCGAGTGCTGAAGGCGGTCGGCAGCGAAAGTGCGGTGTCATTGTCATTGCTGTCGCCGGCAATGGCGGGAGTAGCGGCAAGGTTCTGCAAATTGGCGGATTCGTCCAGAGTGACGGTCGAGCCGGCCGTCAGATTTAGCGCGGACATAAACACTCCTTTGTTTGGAAAAATGCGCCGACAGCATTGATGCACCCGATTGACGCGCGTTCGCTGGCAATCGACCGGGCTCATGTATCAGCAGGGAGTGATGCTGAACCGCCGGACGGAGCGTTGTCCATAGGATAAAAGTTGTCACCCAAAGGATGACGCGCTGTGCCGGGCGTGCGCCCTCATGACCTTAACCTTTTGATACCTTGCGAGGTCCGCAGCCCTATCTGCACGATGGTGCGGTCTTTACCATTACCTCCCGGACACCTCCAAAACAAGCGCTTCGGAGGAAGCCATGGCAGAAGCCCCACTGTCGTCTGCTGGGCTGGAACCTGTGTGGAACGTAGATTCGCGGCCGTTCACGCAAGACTTCCGCCCGCTGTCGCCATTTGCACCACCCGCGCTGTGGACATCGAGCTGTTTTCAGCCAGCTTGCCTGGAGATTCCATCTCCTGCCCCGTGCCCTGCGGTCGAAAGCCGTGTTCCGGTTCTCGTCGCAACGTGCCTGGGCCGCGCATCGACGCTGTTCGGGCTGGTCCTGTTGGCCTCGAGGCACTCGGCCGGACGGATGTACCGGATCGAGCACGCGGAAATGAACAGCATCTCCGAGCTGGAAGCGCGCTGCATGCAGCAGGCGCCCCGTCTGCTGCTGGTGGACATCGCGTTGATTGCGCCGGAAAGAGTCAACAAATTGGACGATCTGCGCCGACGCTTTCCCGCCACCGACTGGCTCCTCGGCTGGGAGGAGCCCTCAATGCTCGGGCTGGATGCAGCGATCCGAAGTCAGGCGCGCGGCTGCGTCGAGTGGGCCGCGAGTGCAGAGCAGTTCGCGCAATCGCTGGATGCCGTGCTGGCAGGCACCTTGGGCTTCCCGGGTCCGGTGTTGCAGGCACTTTATCTGTCCGTGCTGCGATTGAAAGCAGCCGGCGGGCGGCCGGCGTCCTGTGCGATATCGCCTGCAATGAGACTGACCGCACGAGAGAACGAGGTGCTGTCGCTGATGTACCGTGACATGACCAACAAGCAGATCGCCGAGCGACTCGGCATCAGTGTCAACACGGTCAAGAAGCACCTCGCCCATGTGTTCGCGAAGCAGGGGCAGCACAGCCGACGCTGGCACCTCGCCTGATCCGGCGCGGCCTACTGATTCTGCGACCCGCGGTGCGCCCAGCCTGTGGTGTGCTTCTCGATCACGCTGAACAGTTCGTACATCAGCATCGCCATCGCGCCCACCACCATCAGGCCCGCGAAGGCCAGGCCCATCTGCATGGCCGAGCCGGCGGAGATCAGCAGGTAGCCGATACCTTCGTTGGCGGCCGTCATCTCGCTCACCGTGGTGCCCACGAAGGCCAGCGTGATCGCCACCTTCAGCGAGCCGAAGAAGTAGGGCATGGAACGCGGCAGGCCGATCTTCATGAGCACGTCCCAGCGCTTGGCGCCCAGCACGCGCAGCACGTCTTCCAGCTCGGGCTCGAGCGTGGCGAGGCCGGTCGCGATGTTGACCATGATCGGGAAGAAGCTGATCAGGAAGGCCGTAAGAATCGCCGGCCCCACGCCGATGCCGAACCACACCACGAGGATCGGCACGAAGGCCGCCTTGGGCAGCGCGTTGAACGCCGTCATCAGCGGGTAGATGGCCGCATACGCGATGCGCGAGCTGCCGATCACGAAGCCCAGCAGCACGCCGACCACGATCGCCAGGCCGAAGCCCGCCATCGTGACCCAGAAGGTGCGCCACGCGTGGCCCGCGATGATTTCCTTGAATTCCCAGAACTGGTTCCAGATGCGCAGCGGGCTCGGAAAGATGAAGTCCGAAACCTCGAAGCCCGCACAGATCACCTGCCACAGCAGGATCACCGCCACGAGCAGCAGCCATGGCGACCAGCGTTCGATTTGCTTGATGTTCTTCATGGCGCGTTCCTCAGTGCGCCGCCGCCGTGGCGCCGACGGCATTGCCGCGGATCGCGCCGATGTGCCCGCGCAGCTCCAGCACGATGTCGGTGAACTCCTTGGTGTAGGTGAGCTCCAGCTCGCGCGGACGCGGCAGCTCGATCTCGCGCTTCACCACGAAGCGCCCCGGACTCTTGCTCATCACGTACACCGTGTCGGCCAGGAACACCGATTCGCGCAGGTCGTGCGTCACCAGGATCACGTTGAACTGCTGCTCGGCCCAGAGGTCGCGCAGGATGCACCACAGCTCTTCGCGCGTGAACGCGTCGAGCGCGCCGAAGGGCTCGTCGAGCAGCAGCATCTTGGGCTCGTGGATGAGTGCGCGGCAGATGCTCGCGCGCTGCTGCATGCCGCCCGAGAGCTGCCACGGAAACTTGTCTTCGTAGCCCGCGAGCCCGACCTTCTGCAGCAGCTTGCGCGCGCGCTCGACGTACTCCTTGCGCTTGGCCTTGAAGTTCGAGCGGTAGGGCTCGACGATCTCCAGCGGCAGCAGCACATTGTCGACCGTGGTGCGCCACGGCAGCAGCGACGGCGCCTGGAAGGCCATGCCGGAGATCTTCAGCGGCCCGGTCACGTTCTGCCCGTCGATGCGGATCTTGCCCATCGACGGCATCTTGAGCCCGGTCGTGAGCTTCATGAAGGTCGACTTGCCGCAGCCCGAGGGGCCGACGATGGCGATGAACTCGCCGCGCTTGACCTTCAGATCGATGGCCTCGACCGCGAAGTGGTTGGCGCGAAGAAGCTCCTCGTTGTAGGCGAGCCAGACGTCCTGGAAGTCGACGAAGGGTGCGGCCGCGTCCTGCGATGCGTCCACCATCACTTCTTCGACAGGATGTTCAGTTCGACCGCAGGCGGCAGCAGCGAGGCGGTCCACACCGCGTCGGGGCTCACGCGCGTCTTGGTGCCGAACGCGTCCGACACCTGCGAGGCCATCAGCGACATGCGGCCCGCGTTGACCGTGCCGAAGCCTTCGGCGCGCGCGTCGGCGCTGTTGATGACGGTGTCGATGGCCAGCTGCAGGCGGCGCGTTTCGAGCTTGCTGTCGATGATGCCGTCGCGCGCCTTCACCGATTCGATGGCCATGGCCGGGTTGGCGACGACTTCCTTCGCGCCCTTGGCAAAGGCCGAGAGGAATTTCTTCACCGCTTCCGGGTTCTCCTTGATGAGCTTGGGCGAGGCAATGATGACGTTGCCGTACAGCTTCACGCCGTAGTCGGGGTAGGGCAGCACGACGATGTCGGCCGCCTTGGCGCCGCGCGCCTCGAGGTTGAGCAGCGAGGTGAAGGTGAAGCCGGTGATGGCGTCGATGTCGCCGCGCATCAGCATGGTCTCGCGCAGCGTCGGGTCCATGGCGGTCCAGTTGACGGGACCGATGTTGTTGGCCTTCGCGAAGATCGGGAACGCGCGGCGGCCGGCATCGAACACCGGCGCGCCGAGCTTCTTGCCGGCGAGGTCGGTGGGCTTGGTGATGCCGCTCTTCTTGAGCGCCATGACCGAGGCCGGCGTGTTGTTGTAGACCATCATCACCGCGACCGGCTTGTTGGGGCTGTCGGGGTTGTTGGCGTGGAACTCCATCAGCGCCGCGAGGTCGGCAAAGCCCATGTCGTAGGCGCCCGAGGCCACGCGTGTGACGGTGCCGCCCGAGCCATTTCCCGCGTCGATGGTCACGTCGAGGCCGGCGGCCTTGAAGTAGCCCTTGGCGGCGGGATGCAGGAACAGCGCGGCCGGTCCCTCGAAGCGCCAGTCGAGCTGGAACTTGATCGGCGTCGGGCTCTGGGCAAGGGCCGGTGAGAGGCCGAAGCTGAGGGCCGAAGCGGCGAGGAAGGACTGGAGCAGTTGGCGCTTGTTCATGCGGTATCCGTGATGTGAATGCTTCGGCATTCAAGCAAAAACGGTGCCCGCACGCGATTGGTGCGAACCCTCCCGATGGATCGATGCGGTGCGCCATCTGCACTCCCCAAATGCAAAAACGCGGCATTGCCGCGTTCTTTGGCACCGAAGGCGGGCAGTTCGCCCGCCGGATGGTCCGGTGATTACTTGTCGACGGTCACTTTCGCCACCGCCAGCGCCGTCATGTTGATGATGCGGCGCACCGTCGACGACGGCGTGAGCACGTGCGCCGAGCTCGCGGCGCCCAGCAGCACCGGGCCGACCGTGATGCCGTTGGCACCGGTCATCTTCAGCACGTTGTAGAGGATGTGCGCCGAATCGAGGTTCGGGCACACCAGCAGGTTGGCTTCGCCGCTCAGCGTGCTCTCGGGCAGGGCGGTGCGGCGGACGTCTTCCGACAACGCGGCGTCGCCGTGCATCTCGCCGTCGCATTCGATGTCGGGCGCCAACTGCGCGAACAGGTCGCGCGCCAGCCGCATCTTGCGGGCTGAGGCGCGGCTCGAGGTGCCGTAGTTCGAGTGCGACAGGAAGGCCACCTTCGGCGGCAGGCCGAAGCGGCGCACTTCCTCGGCGGCCATCACCGCGATGCTGGCCAGCATCTCGGCGCTCGGGTCTTCGTTCACGTTGGTGTCGGTGATGAAGATCGTGCCCTTGTCGAGCGTCAGCGCGTTCAGCGTGGCGAAGCCGGGCGCGTCGCGCTTCAGGCCGATCAGGTTGCGGATGTGCTCCAGGTGCACGTCGAAGCGCCCGACCAGCCCGCAGATCATCGCGTCGGCGTCGCCCAGGTGCAGCATCAGCGCGGCGATGGTGGTGTTCGAGCGGCGCACCATGGTCTTGGCGGCCTCCGGCGTCACGCCGCGGCGGCCCATGATCTTGTGGAAGCTCTCCCAGTAGGTGCGAAAGCGCGGATCGTCCTCGGGGTTGACGATCTCGAAGTCGGTGCCCGCGCGGATGTGCAGGCCGGCCTTCTTGATGCGCGCCTCGATCACGGCGGGGCGGCCCACCAGGATCGGCTGGGCCACGCCTTCGTCCACCGCCCATTGGGCAGCGCGCAGCACGCGCTCGTCTTCGCCTTCCGCGTAGGCCACGCGCTTGGCGGTGGCGATCTTGGCGGCGCTGAACACCGGGCGCATGAACATGCCGGTCTGGTAGACGAAGCGCGTCAGGTGCTGGCGGTAGGCGTCCATGTCCTCGATCGGGCGTGTCGCGACACCCGAGGCGGCAGCGGCCTTGGCCACGGCCGGCGCGATGCGCAGGATCAGGCGCGAGTCGAAGGGCTTCGGAATGATGTAGTCGGGGCCGAAGGCCAGCTCCTGGCCGGCGTAGGCGGTGGCCACCTCTTCGCTGATGTCGGCCTTGGTCAGCTCGGCGATCTCGCGCACGCAGGCCAGCTTCATCTCTTCCGTGATCTTGCTGGCGCCGCAGTCCAACGCGCCGCGGAAGATGTACGGGAAGCACAGCACGTTGTTGACCTGGTTCGGGTAGTCCGAACGGCCGGTGGCGATGATGCAGTCCGGGCGCACGGCCTTGGCCAGCTCGGGGCGGATCTCGGGCTCGGGGTTGGCCAGCGCCAGGATGATGGGCTGCGTGCCCATGGTCTTGACCATCTCGGCGCTCATGACGCCGGGGGCCGAGCAGCCCAGGAACACATCGGCGTCCTTCACCACGTCGGCCAGGGTGCGGGCACCGGTGTCTTTCTGGGCGTAGCGCGCCTTGGATTCGTCGAAACCGCCCGCGCGGCCCATGTAGATCAGGCCCTTGGAGTCGCAGGCATGGATGTTGGCCGGCTTGGCGCCCAGGCCGACCATCACGTCGAGGCAGGCGATGGCTGCGGCGCCCGCGCCCGAGACGGCGATCTTCACGTCCTCGATCTTCTTGCCGACCAGTTCCAGCCCGTTGAGGAGGGCTGCGGCCGAGATGATGGCGGTGCCGTGCTGGTCGTCGTGGAACACCGGGATGTTCATGCGCTCGCGCAGCTTCCTCTCGATGTAGAAGCACTCGGGCGCCTTGATGTCCTCGAGGTTGATGCCGCCCAGCGTGGGCTCCAGCGCCGCGATGATCTCGACCAGCTTGTCGGGATCGCGCTCGGCCAGCTCGATGTCGAACACGTCGATGCCGGCGAATTTCTTGAACAGGCAGCCCTTGCCTTCCATCACCGGCTTGGCGGCCAGCGGGCCGATGTCGCCCAGGCCGAGCACCGCGGTGCCGTTGGTGATGACGCCCACCAGGTTGCCGCGCGCGGTGTATTCGGAGGCCGTGGCGGGGTCTGCGGCGATGTCGAGACACGGATAGGCCACGCCCGGCGAATAGGCCAGCGACAGGTCGCGCTGGTTCAGCAGGGGCTTGGTCGGGGTGATCGAGATCTTGCCCTTGACGGGCGAGCGGTGGTATTCGCGCGCTGCCTCGCGAAGTGCTTCTTCTGCGGGGGAAAGGGGTGCAGCCATGAAAGTCTCCTTGTTTCTGACGGGCAATGAGGCTACCGCAAAAGCGCAGCCCCTTTGTACAGGGGGAATGCCGAAAACGCCTGAATCCATATCTTCGGCGTGATGGAGTTGGCCGGCCGGTTGGCTAAACTGCGCGATCGTTACCTGCGGGGGCTCACGGCTTGCGATTGGCCGGTGCTGGCCCGGGGTAGCGCCAACAGCGATAAAACCACAACGAGGGGCAACAACGCATGACATCAGGACCTTTCACCGGCAACGACCCCGATGTCGTGGTCATTGGCGGGGGCCCTTCGGGCTCCACTGTGGCCGCCTTGCTCGCGGACAAGGGCCACGACGTGGTGCTGATCGAGAAGGCGCAGCATCCGCGCTTTCACATCGGCGAGTCGCTGCTGCCGATGAACATGCCGCTGTTCGACCGGCTGGGCGTGCGTACCGAGGTCGAGGCCATCGGCATTCGCAAGCACGGCGCCGAGTTCGTTTCGCCCTGGCACGACCACAGCAGCCACTTCAACTTCGGCGAGGCGATGGACAAGAGCTTTCCGTACGCGGTGCACGTGCGCCGCTCGGAGTTCGACGAGCTGCTGTTCCGCCATGCCGCCGCGCGCGGCGCGCGCACCTTCGAGGGCCGGCGCGTCACCGGCGTGGACATGGACGCCGACACCGGCGGCGAGAAGCGCCCGCTGGTCAAGGTCAAGGCCGACGACGGTACCGAAACCACCTGGCGCCCGCGTTTCGTGATCGACGCCAGCGGGCGCGACACCCTGCTGTCGAACCAGTTCGACGCGAAGCAGCGCAACCGCAAGCACGCCAGCGCGGCCCTGTACGGCCACTTCGCCAACGCCGAGCGCCGGCCGGGCCGCTTCGAGGGCAACATCACGCTGTTCTGGTTCGACCACGGCTGGTTCTGGTACATCCCGCTGAAGGACGGTACCGTGAGCGTTGGCGCAGTGGCTTCGCCGGCCTACTTCAAGCGCCGCAAGGGCTCGCTCGAAGAGTTCCTGATGGAAACCATCGCGCTCGCGCCCAAGCTGGCCGCGCGCCTGAAGAACGCCACGCTGATGGAAGGCGCCACCTCCACCGGCAACTACGCCTACGACTCCAAGTTCTGCCGCGGCGACCGCTTCATGATGGTGGGCGACGCCTATGCCTTCGTCGACCCGATGTTCTCCTCGGGCGTGTACCTGGCGATGAACAGCGGCTTCGAGGCGGCGACCTGCGCCGATCACTGGCTCAAGGGTGAGATGAAGGAGGCCGAAAAGGCCTTCCGGCACTACGAGAAGGTGATGAAGCACGGGCCGAAGATGTTCTCGTGGTTCATCTACCGCATCACCTCGCCGGCCATCCGCCGCCTGTTCATGAACCCGCGCAACATCTGGCGCATGCAGGAGGCGATGCTGTCCATCCTGGCCGGCGACCTGTTCCGCGACACGCCCATCGGGCCGCGCTTCTGGGGCTTCAAGGTGACCTACTACGCGTCGTGCCTCGGCATCCTGCCGCAGGCCTTCAAGACCTGGGCATGGCGCCGACGCAACCTGAAAGAGTCGCTCGAAGCCGCCAAGACCTGATTTTTTCCGAGGAACACCGCGGAACCGGCTTTGCCGGGCCGCAGGTGTTGCCCCCGGCGAGGGGGAAGGAGAAGCGACACGAAGTGCGCGAAGCCTGGGGGAGTGCCTGGTCAGTCCGGGGTCACCGTGTGCTGCGCGAGCGCTTCGAGCGCGCGCACCAGCGCCGAGTGGTCCAGCTGGCCGTAGCCCATGGCCGCACAGGCGTTCATCAGCTGCGCCGCGTTCGCCGTCTGCGGCAGCGCCACGCCCAGCGATCGCGCGCTCTGCATCGCGAGGTTCAGGTCCTTCTGGTGCAGCGCGATGCGAAAGCCCGGCGCGAAGGTGCGCTTGATCATCCGCTCGCCGTGCACTTCGAGAATGCGCGAGCTGGCGAAGCCGCCCATCAGCGCCTGCCGCACCTTGGCCGGATCGGCGCCGGCCTTGGAGGCGAACACCAGCGCTTCGCCCACGGCCGCGATGTTCAGCGCCACGATGATCTGGTTGGCCACCTTGCAGACCTGGCCGTCGCCCGCGCCGCCCACCAGCGTCACGTTCTTGCCCATCCTGTCGAGCAGCGGCTTCACGCGCTCGAAGGTGCCTTCGTCGCCGCCGCACATGATCGTGAGGCTCGCGGCCTTGGCGCCCACTTCGCCGCCCGAGACCGGCGCGTCGATGTAGCCGGCGCCGAGCGCGACGATGCGTTTGGCGAAGCCCTTGGTGGCAATCGGGTCGATGGAGCTGCAGTCCACCACGATCTTGCCGCGCGAATCCTTCAGGCCTTCGGCCACGCCGTGCGTTCCCGGCTCGCCGAACAGCACTTTTTCCACGTCGGGCGTGTCGGGCACCATGATGAAGATCACGTCGGCCTGGCGCGCCACCTCGGCGGCCGAGGCGCAGATCGTGGCCTTCGAGATGAAAGGCTCGGGCGTGTTGCCCTGCGTGTTCACGAACAGCTGATAGCCCGCGTCGAGCAGGTGCCCCGCCATGGGCGCGCCCATGATGCCGAGGCCGATGAATCCGATTTTTTGCTGGGTTGTCATGTCTCTGTTTCCTTGTCCGATGCTCATTGCTGTTGGGTGAGTGCCTGGCGCCATCCGAGGCCTTCCACCGTGGTGGCGCGGGGCTTGTATTCGCACCCGATCCAGCCGTCGTAGCCGAGCGAATCGATGTGCCGGAAGAGCCACGGGTAGTTGATCTCGCCCGTGCCCGGCTCGCCGCGGCCCGGGTTGTCGGCCAGCTGGATGTGGCCGATGCGCGCCAGCTGCTTCGCGAGCGTGTTGCCCAGTTCGCCTTCCATGCGCTGCGCGTGGTAGATGTCGTACTGCACGCGCAGGTTGGCCGAACCGACTTCGTCGATCAGCGCCAGCGCCTGGTCGGTGCGTGTGAGGAAGAAGCCCGGAATGTCGAAGGTGTTGATGGGCTCGATCAGCAGGCGCAGGCCGGCCGTTTCGAGTTCGCGTGCGGCGAGGCGCAGGTTCGCGACCACCGTCTTGTGCGCGGCCTCGGTGGTCACGCCCGCGGGCACCTTGCCGACGAGGCAGTTGACCTGCGGGCAGCCGAGCGCCGTCGCGTAGTCGATCGCCATGGCGATGCCTTCGGCGAACTCGCCCGTGCGGTCGGGGTGGCAGGCGATGCCGCGCTCGCCCTTGTCCCAGTCGCCGGCGGGCAGGTTGTGCAGCACCTGCTGCAGGCCGTTGTCGCGCAGGGCGGCAGCGAGTTCCTTCTTCTCGAAGGGGTAAGGGAAGAGGTACTCCACGCCTTCGAAACCCGCCTTGGCGGCGGCCTCGAAGCGTTGCATGAAGGGAAGCTCGGTGAAGAGCATCGTGAGATTGGCTGCGAACTTGGGCATGTCGGTTCCCTTCTTTCTTTCTCTTCAATCGAGCAGGGCCGCGACGGCAGTCGGCGCATCGGCCAGCGTCTCGGCCAGCGGCTCGAACTCGGTGATGTTGTCGATCTCGGTGCCCATCGCGATGTTGGTCACGCGCTCCAGCATCACCTCGATCACCACCGGCACGCTGAACTCCGCCATCAGCGCTTCGGCGCGGCGGATGGCCGGTGCGATTTCTTCCTGCCTGTTCACGCGGATCGCCTTGCAGCCCAGGCCTTCGACCACTTTGAGGTGGTCCACGCCGTAGCTGCTCTCGATGCCGGCATCGGGGCCGGCGTTGATGTTGTCGAACGCGAGCTGCACGCAGTAGTCCATCTCGAAGCCGCGCTGCGCCTGGCGGATCAGGCCGAGGTAGGAGTTGTTGACCACGATGTGGATGTACGGCAGCTTGAACTGCGCACCCACCGCGAGCTCCTCGATCATGAACTGGAAGTCGTAGTCGCCCGAGAGCGCGACGATCTTGCGCGTCGGGTCGGCGGCGCGCACGCCCAGTGCGGCGGGAATGGTCCAGCCCAGCGGGCCGGCCTGGCCGCAGTTGATCCAGTGGCGCGGGTTGTACACGTGCAGGAACTGCGCGGCCGCGATCTGCGAGAGCCCGATGGTGCTCACGTAGCAGGTGTCGGTGCTGAAGTTGTTGTTCATGCACTGGTACACGCGCTGCGGCTTCATCGGCACTTCGTCGAAGTTGGTCTTGCGCAGCATGGTCTTCTTGCGCTCGATGCACTGCCTGGCCCAGTCGCGGCGGTCGGGCAGGCGGCCTGCGGCCTTCATTTCCTCGGCCACTTCGACGAAGAGCTGCAGCGCGGCCTTGGCGTCCGAGACGATGCCGAAGTCGGGCGTGAACACGCGGCCGATCTGCGTGGGCTCGATGTCCACGTGCACGAACTTGCGCCCCTTGGTGTAGACATCGACCGAGCCCGTGTGCCGGTTGGCCCAGCGGTTGCCGATGCCGAGCACGAAGTCGCTCGCGAGCATCGTCGCATTGCCGTAGCGGTGGCTGGTCTGCAGGCCGCACATGCCGGCCATCAGCGGGTGGTCGTCGGGAATCGCGCCCCAGGCCATCAGCGTGGGAATCACCGGCACACCGGTGGCTTCGGCGAAGCGCACCAGCAGGTCGGCCGCATCGGCGTTGATGACGCCGCCGCCGGCCACGATCAGCGGGCGCTCCGCCGCATTGAGCATCGTGATGGCCTTCTCGATCTGCGCGCGCGTGGCGGCGGGCTTGTAGGGCTTGAGCGGTTCGTAGCTGTCAATGTCGAACTCGATCTGCGCCATCTGCACGTCGAAGGGCAGGTCGATCAGCACCGGGCCCGGTCGGCCCGAACGCATCAGATGAAAGGCCTGCTGGAACACCTGCGGCACCTGGCCGGGCTCGCGCACCGTGACCGACCACTTGGTGACGGGCTTGGAGATCGACTCGATGTCGACCGCCTGGAAGTCTTCCTTGTAGAGCCGTGCGCGCGGCGCCTGGCCGGTGATGCAGAGGATGGGAATCGAATCGGCCCAGGCCGAGTACAGGCCCGTGATCATGTCCGTGCCCGCCGGGCCCGAGGTGCCGATGCACACGCCGATGTTGCCGGCCACCGCGCGGGTGTAGCCCTCGGCCATGTGCGAGGCGCCCTCGACATGGCGCGCGAGGATGTGCGCGATGCTGCCGCGCTGGCGCAGCGCCGAATACATCGGGTTGATCGCCGCACCCGGCACGCCGAAGGCCTGCGTCACGCCTTCCTTCTCCATCACCAGAACCGCGGCCTGGACCGCTGTCATCTTTGCCATCTAAGTCTCCTTTGGGATGCGCTCACTGTAGGAAGCGGGGCGAATTCCAAGAAGACGGCTGCGGACCATATAACCTATTCCAGGTTGGAATAAGTGACTACCATCCGGCCCATGGACAGATTGCTTGCAATGGAAATGTTCGTTCGCGTGGTCGAGACCGGCAGCTTCTCGAAGGCCGCGCGCGAGTTCAACACCACCCAGCCCACCGTGACCAAGCAGATCGCCGCCACCGAGGAGCGGCTGAAGGTGCGGCTGCTCAACCGCAACACGCGCGGCGTGAGCCTCACCGAGCCGGGCGCGCTCTACTACGAGAAGTGCAAGACCATCGTGCGCGAAGCGGAGGAGGCCGACAGCATCGTGCAGCTGCGGCAGACCCAGGCGCAGGGGCTGCTGCGCGTGGGCACGTCGGTGGCGTTCGGGCGGCGCGTGGTGGTGCCGCTGGCGCTGGAATACATGCGCCGGCATCCGCAGGTGCAGCTCGACCTGAGCTTCGAGGACCGTTACGTGGACCTGATCGCGCAGGGCATCGACGTCGCGATCCGCATGGGCAAGCTGGCCGATTCTTCACTGGGCGCGCGCTACCTGGGCGTGAATCCGTGGGCGATGGTCGCGTCGCCGGCCTACCTGAAGAAGCACGGCACGCCCAAGCGCGCGCAGGACCTGAGCGCACACGTGGCGCTGATCTACAGCAGCGTGGTGGGCGACGAGTTCTGGCGCATGCACACGCCCAGGGGCGAGCCGGTCACGGTGCCTGTGTCGGGCCGCTTCCGCTCGAACAACCTCTCGGCCGTGCTGGCCGCGGCGCGCGACGGGCTGGGCATTGCGCTGATGCCGCGCTACGTGGCCAGCGACTCGCTCGCCACGGGCAAGGTGCGCGAAGTGCTTGGCGACCATGCGCTGCCCGAGCAGGAGATTCATGCCGTCTTTCCTTCGCCCAAATTGGTGCCGGGCAAGGTGTCGGGCTTTGTTGCCTTCCTGCAGGGGCGGTTCGATGAAGGCTGGTGGGCGGGCTGACGGGTGTTCGTTGCTGAAGGGTTCGTTCGGGGTGTGTGCACAGGCCACCGGGTACTCCCCTCCGCGAATGTCCCCCGGCCTTCGGCCTCCTCCTTTATTTCGCTGCGGGGAGCACCCGGTGCCCTGTGCACAGGGCACGCTCTGGGTGCACCGCTGATCAACGACCGCTCTGTCCAACGCTCACGCCGATGGGGTGCCTTGCGCAGCGAAATAAAGGAGGAGGCCGCAGGCCGGGGGACATTCGCGGAGCAAGGTACCCCGTCGGCGTGAGCGCCCCCGAACAATCACGACGTGCGGCCACAAAGGACTATAGACAGCACATCCCTCTTCAGGCAGGCACGAAGGCCCCGTGCAAACCCAACGGCAGTGCGTAGGGCAGCGTGGCCTGTGCCACCGGCCCCGCCCCGAGGTGATCTGCCGCGAAGCACGACAGCACGGTCTTCTGCCGGCCGAAGTCGAGCGCCGTGCCCAGCACCCAGCCCGGCTTCGAGCCGTCCGGCACGAAGACGTGTTCTTCCACGATGGCCTGCGCGCCGTAGCTGAAGCGCTGGCTGCGGCCGGTCTCGACATCGGTGCGTGCAATTGCGCCGAAGCCCGGCAGTTCGCGCCGGATCTGCGTGGCATGGACCACATGGCGGTGGCGCAGGCCCACGCGGCGTGGATCGATGCGCGGGAACTCGGCGTCCTGCGGCAGCGCCGTTTGCGTGGCCTGGCCCGTGCTCAGGTTCAGCGTGGCGACGGTCAGATACGGCTCGGTGCTTTTCACGCGGCGCCCGCGCATCACTTCGCGGCTGCTCGTGAACACCGAGTCGGCGTCGTCCGAGCGCACATAGTCGACGTGGATCAGCGTGCCGCGCGGCGTGACCTCCTCCCAGGCGTTGCCGACGTGGAACAGGAAGCCGGCCGGCAGTGTCATCAGCTGGCGCCGCTCCCAGTTCTGCTTGTCGACGACCAGCACGCGCATGCCGAGCTCGGGCCGCCAGACGTGGGCATCGAGAA
The DNA here is from genome assembly GCF_001426595.1 of Variovorax sp. Root434. NCBI lineage: Bacteria > Pseudomonadati > Pseudomonadota > Betaproteobacteria > Burkholderiales > Comamonadaceae > Variovorax > Variovorax sp. Root434. The sequence goes on along the minus strand of NZ_LMEK01000012.1, from coordinate 872,815 downwards.
AGCTCGCGCCGGCCTCCTTGCGCTTGCCGTCGTAGACCAGTGGTGGCATCAGGAACACGAGATGCCGCTCGGTCACGGCGAAGTCGTGGACCATCGGCATGTCGGCCACCGGCACCACGGCAGCGCGCCGCAGCGTGCCTCCGGAGCCGATCTCGTACAGCGCCAGCAGGCCCTGGCCGGAGCTGACGCCGAAGTTCCAGACCGTGCCGTCCGGGTCCACCTTGGGGTGGGCCGAGAAGGGCATGCCCGCGAGGTCGGCGCGCCAGGTCTTCAGGCCCAGTGTGTCCAGCGTTCGCGCGTCGATGCGCGTGGCCGAGCCGCCTTCCCAGAGCGCCAATACCTCGCCCTGCATCGGCAGCACACTGGTGTTGGCGACGTTGATGCTGTCGGCCGAGGTCGGCGGCTCGACGCCCGGCGGCATGGTGCCGAAGGCCTCGAGCAGGCGACGGCCGGCCTTCACCTCGGCCATGCGCTTGGGCGTGGCGACATAGCGGCCCTGGTGCCGCACGTCGGCCCCTTCGATCGCGAGGCGATGCACCATGCCGTCGCCGTCGAACCAGTGGTGGTAGCGCTCGCCGCCCAGGTCGTGGCCGGCCGGACCGATGCGGAACAGCGTGCCGGCCACGGCATCGGGAAAGCGACCGCGCACCGTAGCGCGGGTGAGCGGCATGTCGTCAGGCGGCGTGGCGAAGCCGATCTTCCAGGGGGCGCCGGAGGTTTCGTACTGGGCTTGCCAGTCGTCGGCGCTCGCGGCGCGCGCCAGCGGTGCCAGGAGCGGAAGGGCGCCGGCGGATGCGAGCAGGCGCAGGAGTTCGCGTCGTTCCATGACTGCCTCAGCGCAGGTGAATGACGGTTTGCAGGTCGGCGTCGACGCGGATCGCAGCGGCCTCGAAATCAGGCGCGGCGCGGTTGCCCTTGGCATCGTTCGAGAAGCCGTAGCGCTCGGTCGGCATGCCCATGAGATTGGTGTCGAGCTTGCCGTTGCCGTTCTCGTCGGCGAATGCCCGCAAGGCGTAGCGGCCCGGTGCCAGGCCCGCGAACACGAGGCGGGCCTTGCCGCCCTGCATCGGCACGGTCTGCGCGGCCACCGACTTGCTTTCGGCGTAGCCGGCGGCGTCGCTGTACAGCGCGACGTAGAGCGTGGCATCGGCGGCGGGGCCGTCGGCGACGCTCAGGCTCAGGTCGGCGGCAAGGGCGCCCAATGGCGAGAAAGGCGCAAGGATCGCGGCGGTGCACAGTACGCGCACGGCCGGGCGGGACAGGAGGGCGGGAAGTTGCATGGCGGGGCCTCTGGAAAGTTGGAGGCCCGACGATCTCGCAGGCCACCCGCTGTGCCCAGCGCCATGCGACGGAATGCAGGATTGCGCGCGCGAAATGCACGCGGCGGGGAGCAGGCGGGCTCGCACCCGCCCGTGCCTCAGCCCCTTTTCCTGTCCTTGAGGCTTTCCGCGCGTTCTGAACTTTCGGCCGGTTCGTGCTCCACGCCCACGTGCCCCGAGTCCGCGAACAGACTCCACGCCGCCATGAACAGCGCCGCGATCACCGGCCCGATCACGAAGCCGTTGATGCCGAAGATCGCCATGCCGCCGATGGTCGACATCAGCACGATGTAGTCGGGCATCTGCGTGTCCTTGCCCACCAGCACGGGGCGCAGGATGTTGTCGACCAGGCCGATCACGAACACGCCCACGAAGATCAGCACGCCGCCCTGCCAGAAATGCCCCGTGGCCAGGAAGTAGATGGCCACCGGCCCCCAGATCAGCGCTGCGCCCACGGCGGGCAGCAGCGACAGGAAGGCCATCAGCACCGCCCACAGCAGCGCGCCCTGCACGCCGAGGAACCAGAAGGCCAGCCCGCCGATGGTGCCCTGCGCGATGGCCACTGCCACGTTGCCCTTCACCGTCGCGCGGATCACGGTGGTGAACTTGTTCAGCAGGTAGTGCGTGTGCGGCTTGGCCAGCGGCACGGCGTCGCGCATGGTCTTCGACAGCGTCGCGCCGTCGCGCACCAGGAAGTACAGCAGGTACAGCATCACGAAGAAGCTGACCACGAAGTCGAAGGTGTTCTGGCCGATGGCGAGCGCCTGGCTTGCGATGATCTGGCTGGCCTGCCCGGCGATGGCCGAGATGCGCGCCTGCCATGCCGCCATGTCGCCGAGGTCGAAGCGCTCGACCAGGTTCAGCAGCCATTGCGGCGAGGCATCGAGGATCTGCTGGAAGTAGGCCGCGAAGTTGATCTGGCCCGAACGGATGTTCTGCGTGACCAGCGCGATCTCCTGCACCAGCGAAACGCCCACCATGGCCAGCGGCAGGATCACGATGAACAGGCAGATGGCCAGCGTCGACAGCGCCGCGAAATTGGGTTTGCCGCGCATCTTCTTCAGCAGCCATTTGTAGAGCGGCGTGAACAGGATCGCCAGCGCCACGCCCCACAGCACCGCGCCGAAGAACGGCATCAGCACCCAGAGGAAGGCGACGGTCACGGCGGCGAGAAGGGCGAGGAACACGCCGCGCTGGAGTTGGGGTGAGTTCATAGGTGTCCCGGACTGTAGCCGAGCGGGAACCCGCGGCCGTGTCAGCCGGCGCGCCCTTGCGCAGTGCAACAGACTCGAGGGCGGGATTCGCCCCAAACGATGGCGGGCTGGTTGTTGCCTGCTATCGAATAAAGAGCGTTTCGCGGCAATAGTGCACAACTTCAGCGCTTGGTGCGCGGCAGCGCCACGGGCGCCAGCGTGGCGCGCAAGCGGCTTGGCGCGTCCGCTTCGGCGGCAACGTCCACTTCGAGCGCGCGTTCGACGTTGCCGATGTGATCGAGCATCAGCAGGCGCGCCTTGGCCGTGTCGCCCGCTTCGAGCGCCGCCACGATGGCGCGATGCTCCGTGCACGACTGTCCCGCTTCGTGCTTCGACTGGTAGAGCGTGGCCGCCAGCGTGGTGCGCGCCGTGAGGTCGCGCAGCACGTCGACCAGCAGCTGGTGCCCCATCTGCTCAGCCAGGCAGACGTGGAAGTCGGCCAGCAGGAAGGCGCGGGTGGCGGCGTCGGCGCCGTCGATGGCGCGCTGCTCGTCGGCGATGTGGTCGCGCAGCTTGCGGATCACCTTCGACAGCGGCCGCCCCGCGCTCGCTTCCAGGATGCCCGCCTCGACGATGCGGCGTGCCGAGAACGCGTCACGCGCTTCCTCTGCCGAGGGCTCCACCACGTACCAGCCGCGGCGCGACTGCACTTCGACGAAACCGCGTGCCTGCAACTGCATCAGCGCTTCGCGCACCATCGTGCGGCTCACCGAGAAGTTCTCCGCCAGCGCCTGCTCGCCGAGCCGCTCGCCCGGTGCGAGCTTCTGCGCGAGGATGGCCTCGACGACGCGTTCGGCAATGACGGTGGGGCTGACGTCGGCAGGCATGTTTTTTTCAGTGGGCGCTGGAGGCGGTACCGGTGCCAGCGTTTACCACGGACCCGGCTTCGGCCAGCGGCTCGTCGTCGGGCGAATAGCTGCCGTTGAGCACCGCATGCGCGCGTTCGCGGTCGATGTCGCCTTCCCAGGCGGCAATGGCCACGGTCGCCACGCAGTTGCCGATCAGGTTGCCCAGCGCGCGGGCGATGCCCATGAACCAGTCGACCGACAGCACCAGCACGAGGCCGATGGCGGGAATTGCGGGAATCGCATGCAGCGTGGCCGCCAGCACCACGATGGCCGAGCCCGGCACGCCGTGCGCGCCCTTGGAGGTGACCAGCGCGATCGCGAGGATCGTCAGCAGGTCGGCCATCGAGATCGGCGTGTTGGTGGCCTGAGCGATGAACACGGCCGCCAGCGTGATGTAGATCGAGAAGGCGTCGAGGTTGAACGAGTAGCCGGTCGGGATCACGAGGCCCACGGTCGAATCGCGAATGCCCATGCGGCGCAGCTTGGCCATGATCTGCGGCAGCACGCTGTCCGACGAGGTCGTGGCGAACACGATGGTGAGCTCTTCGCGCAGGTAGCGCAGCAGCTTGATCAGGCTGAAGCCCGACATGCGCATCACCAGCCCGAGCACCACGAACACGAAGATCAGCACCGCGCCGTAGAAGAGCGCGACCAGCATGCCCAGTTGCTTGAGCGAACCGATGCCGTACTGCCCCACGGTGAACGCGATGGCGCCCAGCACGCCCAGCGGCGCCAGCTTGATGATGATCCCCATGATCTTGAACAGCACTAGCGAAAGCGCATCGACCACCACCGCCACCGGCTTGCCGCGATCGCCCAGCAGCGTGAGCGCGCAGCCGAACAGCACCGCGAACAGCAGCACCTGCAGCACGTCGCCGGTGGCGAAGGCATTGACCACCGTGGTCGGAATGAGCTTCATCAGGAAGTCGATCGTGCCGCCGCTCGTGAGCTTGTCGGCGTTCGACGCATAGGCGCTCATCGCGGTCGCGTCGAGCTTGGAGGGGTCGACGTTCATGCCCGCGCCGGGCTGGAACACAAAGGCCAGCACCAGGCCCATGGCCAGCGCGATGGTGGTCAGTACCTCGAAGTAGATGAGCGACTTCACGCCCACCCGGCCCACGCGCTTGAGGTCTCCCGCGCCGGCGATGCCATGCACCACCACGCAGAACACCAGCACCGGGATGATCATCTTGATCAGCTTGATGAAACCGTCACCGAGCGGCTTGAGCTTGACGGCGTACTCGGGCGCCAGGAGCCCCGCGAGCACGCCCAGCACCAGCGCGATGACCACCTGACCGAAAAGCGATTTGGCGAAGCGGGGCATGGAGTCTCCTGTCTGTCTTTGCCTGAGGTTTGCATGCAAGCTAACACTTGTCTTGCATACAAGAACTGTAGGCAAGAAGACTTCGGAAGAGACAGAGGGTATTCCCGGGCACAGGTGATCGTGACGCCCGAGCGCGGCCGCCTTGAGCGCCTTTCGCTTAGTCAGCCTTGGCACACGAGACCAACGCGACCGCGGGCGCGAATGCGAACTGCACCTAACCGATCTGCCGCAGCCCGGCCATGACCTCTTCGGCCGGCGGCAGTTCGCTGGTACGCCAGACCAGGCGGGCATGGCGATCGAACAGGTAAACCTGTCCGGTATGGCGGTCGCCCGCCGCCGCGCCTCCCGTGAACAGCGAGAACATCGACTCGAGCGCCTCAGGGGCCGGCGCCGCCGCACTCCATGTGGGCCTGGCGCCGAAACGCCGCAACCAGGCGCTCAGTGCGGCGGGGTCGTCGGCGAGCGGGTCGATGCTCAGCGACAGCAGGCGCACCGCCGTGTGGCGCTCGGCCAGCAATGCCGCCTGCAGCGTCGAGAACAAGGCCCCCTGGATCGGGCAGACGGTGCTGCAACCGGTGAACATCAATTGCACGGCGGTTGGGCCGCCTCGCAACTGCGCCGCGAGCACCGGCGTGGCACCGTCGTGGCGGCGCAGCGGCAAGGCCGGCGCCGACACCGCCGGCATCACGGGGCCGACGCTGGCGTTTGCGCGGGCCGCAGGCACACCCAGCCAAGCCATTGCACCGGCGGCAAGCAGGCGCCGGCGCCCGAGGGATGCAGCCCGGGCGGGAATGAGAGGGGTATGGGTGTTCATTCGGGAAGGGCCTGCGTGAGGTAGTCCCACAAGGCCGCGCACTGGTCCCCGTCGGCATCGAAGTGCGGCATGGCTCGGGGCAGCGTGACGTGGGCCGGGTCGACGCCGGTGCGCAGCGTGCGGCAGAAGGATGCCCCGTCGTACGCGACGGGCGGGCCGCCGCGCCGTGGAAGGACTTCGCGCAACCGGCGCCGGTCGAGCGGCGGCGCGAAACCGGAGACCGCGGCAGTGGACTTGCCGGGGCCCGCATGGCACTGGATGCAGCGTGTCGCCGCGCCCGGCAGCGACGCGCTGTGGCCGGACAGCGTGCCGGCGAGTGGCTCGGTGCCATCGAACAGGCGCGCTCCACGCGCCGCGGAGGAATGCCCGGCGGCCTCACGCTCGCCGGGCCACGCCGGGCCGGCAGCCAGTGCGGTTCCGAGCGCCAGCGCCAGCGTCATCGAAAGCCTCGGCTTGCGAAGCGTGCCGGCCACTGCTACCGGATGTTGATGGTGCGCGCCATGCTCGGCACGCCGCCGTCGTCGAGCGCGAACAGCATGTAGTTGCCCGGCAGCACCGTGCCGCGATCGGCCGGAATGGCCAGCTGGTAGTTGCCTGCCGTGCCCGTGAAGGACAGCGGGATGCGACGCTGGTCGGTGTTGACCGAGTGCGTGGCCGATGCCATGCGCACCAGTGCAAAGCGGGCCGCCGCGCGGTCGGTCGCCACGGCGATCTGGCTCCCCCACGTGGCGCTGGTCGGCGCGGACGTGATGGCCGGGCGGGCCGCCGGCGAACCGTCGCCCGTCAGAAGGTAGGGTGGCGTGTAGATCTCCGCATCGGGGTGGTCGCCCGCGCAGTCGCACAGCCCGCCGCCGCCAGCCAGCACGCGTCCGTCCATCAGCAGCAAGGCCACGCTGTGATAGTTGCGCGGTTTCTGCATCGGCGGCAGCGTGATGAAGCTCTCGAGCCCCGGGCTCCACAGCTCGGCCGCCAGCACGCTGTAGGAGTCGGAGAACGGAACGGGCTGCGTCTGCCCGCCGATCACGAACACCTCGCCGTTGGGCAACACCACGCTGTTGACAAAGGTTCGGCCATAGGCCATCGGCGAGAGCTTGCGCACCGTGGGCGGCGTCGGCGCGCCCGCGCTGATGTCGATGATGTATGCGGTCTTGAAGGCGTTGCCGCTGTCGTGGTTGGGCGCGCCGCCGAGCTTGAGGATCTTGCCGATGTCGTACATCACGGCGCTGGCCGTCATGGCATAGGGGTCATCGCTGCGTGGACCGGCCTGCAGGATGGCGCCGCTGCCGCGCGTGTCGATCCAATGCATTGCTGCCGCGGGACCGGCGTGGAACACCCAGCCGTTGGCGGCGCCGAACAGCCACATGTGGTTGTCGCCCCGGTAGACCCCGGCCGCGTCCGGGCCGGCCAGCGGCGGGTCCGAGACATTGCTCGCGTCGGGCATGTTGGCCGGCACGCCGGACAGCGTGCGCCAGGTCTGGGTGACGGCCGACCACACCTCGCCGTACTTGCCGCCCTGCCCACCGTTCCACGACCCCCCGACCGTGAACACGGAGCCGTCGGACATCGTCGTGCTCGCCTGGTAGGCACGTGTGATACCGAGTTGCGCACCTGCCACCCAGCCGCCCAGCGCCGGGTCGTAGATCGAGGTCTTCGCCGCGTCGCTGCCGCCGCTGACCAGCACGCTTCCATCGCCCAGCATGCTCAGGCCGGGGCAGAACATCTGGTGGCCCGTGGCCGTGACCATCAGCGGGCTGGCGCTTCGCGTGACGGGGTCGAACACCGAGGTGTAGGTGTAGGCCTCGTTGCTGTTCGTGCTGAAGCTGGTGGGCGAGCGGGCCGCCCACATCAAAAGCTTGCCGTCCGGCAGGTTGGCGGCCGACGCGGGCACGAGCGGCAGTGTGATCGGATCGGACCAGGGCTTCACTGCGGCGGTCGATTGCGCCGCCGTGTACCCGGCGGCCGTGAACGGGTACTCGTTGGCCGGCAGCCACTTCCCCTTGAATCGCGAGCGCAGCCTGACCACGAGTCCCGCGCCGTCGATGGGAAGGTTTGTCACCGTCAGCGTTGTCGCGCTTGTCGATGTGTCCACCACGGGTGTCGTCGAAGAGGCCGACAGGATCGTCAAGCCGTACTGGTTGGCGCCCGTGTTGTTCCAGACGAAGGTCGCGCTGCGGCTGGCGAATTTGGTGCCGGGGGACGGGCTGGTGAGGGTCGCCGGCTGTCCGTCCGGCGGCACCGGCTTGTTGGCCGATGCGGACGTGCTCGCCAGCGCCGGATCGGGGCCCTGCGCTCTGGCGCCGCCTCCTCCGTCGCCGCCGGACCCCACCAGGAACACCAGGGATGCATACGCAAGTCCGCGCGCGGCGCGCGGCGATGGAACGCTGATCATCGCTGCTCCTTTATTTTTGTTCGTCGTCAGACGAGTGCGCAGCTTATTCCTTGGGTGTGCAAGAGGCAATAAAAAGTATTCAAAATTGATCCGCCGTGAGGCGCCACGACCCCATCGGCGGGACGGGTCATCACCTGGAAGCGGGCGACAACCCGCCCCCTCCATGTCCCCGTACTTTCAGTTGGCCTTGGTCTTCCGACCGTCGAGCGGCAGACGCCACAACTCATAGCGCTCCTCGCCACTCTTGACCGAACCGGCGAAGTGGTTGTTCAGCGCGCTCGAAGTGAAGACCAGATCGCCGTTCGGAAGGATCGCGGGCGTATCGGGCCACTGAACACCGTCGTCGGACGCGATCAGCGACATCGCCCGGGTGCGCGGGTCGTACTTCACGATGCCGTTGCGGGTGACGTCCGTGATGTAGAGCTTGCCCTTGGTGTCGGTCACGATCCCGTCCGTGTTGCCGCCTACCGCGCCGAGATCGCGGATGGCTGAGGCGATCTGTTCATCGCTCGACGCCGCATTGCGCAAGACCGACGTCGGTACCGAGCGGGCGCGCGTTCCCGTCGTCACTGTCCAGTACAGCGTGCGCGCATCGGGCGACAGCGCGATGCCGTTGATGCCGAGCAGCAGCGGGTTGCCCGGCCAGACTTCCGTGCCGTGGGAGATGACCTTGACGTCGGCCTCGATCTGCAGGCCCGGGTGCCTGTCGAGCACGCGTCGGGCCTCACCCGAGGCGAAGTCCACGATGATCAGGCCCACCATGTTGGCGGGTGCGCTGCGCATGCCGCTGTCGGAGATGTAGGCGATGCGGCGGCGTTCGTCGACGGCGATGTCGTTGAGGAAGCTGCCCTTGCGGTCGGCCACGCCGTCCAGCGCGATGCGCTTCACGGTGCGCCCCGACTTCAGGTCGAGCACCAGCACTTTCTGGGCACCTGCCGGAGCCTCGGTCTCACCGGCGACGAAACCCATGTCGAGCGCCCACAGCCAGCCGTTCCTGCGGTCGACATGGAAGCCGAGCACGTTGCGCAGACTGTCCTGCGGCGCGGCAGCCACGGCGTTGCCCGAAATCGAAGGAAATGCGGTCAGCCGTGCGGGACCGGTCTCCGCCCGGGTGTCGAGCCTGCTGAGCGTTGCGGGTGCAGACGCCGACACGAGGCGTGGGGTGCTCACGTAGGCGGTGCCTCGTGCATCGAAGTGCAGCCCTGCGATGGGCGCGCTGACCGAGGCGGCGAACGGGGCCGGGTCCTTGCCGTCCTTCGAGGGCTCCCAACTCACGCCGGCATAGCTGCGCCAGCGCTCGAGTGGGAGGCCGTCCGCCGCGTTGGCGGCTTGCTGGTGATGGAGGAGGGCGGCCAGCGCAAGGGCCGCGAGTTGAAATGAACGATGGCGCATGATGAAAAACCTGATGTGAAAAGAAATGGCGAGGCGAACCGCGGTCAAGCCACCTGGCGCAACTGCAGAAGTTCGAAGGCCCCGATCAACGGACCCGCATTGGCGCGAAACGCGTCCATGTGGGCTCCGCGCATATGGCGCTCCCAGGACGTCCGGTCGAGCCACCGTTCGAAGAACACGACCCTTCCAGGTTGATCGATGGCCTCATGCAGTTCGTAGCTGATGCAGCCCGGCTGCTCGCGTACGACCTGGACCAACTTCGCCTGGGCCTGGACCAGCGCTTTTTCGTGACCTGGCTTGGCTTGAACGAGTGCGACGATGACGAGATCGTTGGACATGCTGGATTTCCTGTTCAAAGGATCGAGCGGAAGGTCCCGCCTTCGACGCGCACGGCGGCGCCGTTCGACGCCGCACCCAAGGGGCTCGCAAGCAGCGTCACCATGGCCGCGATCTCATCCGCTTCGATCATTCGTGCGATCAGGGAACTGGGCCGGTAGGTCTGGAAGAAGTGGGCCTCGATCTCGGCGTCGGTCATGCCGGCGCGCGGCGCCGTCTGCCGCAGGTAATCCACGATGCCTTCCGAGCGGGTGGCGGAAGGCAGCACGCTGTTGACGGTGACCCCGGTGCCCTTGGTCAGCTCGGCCATGCCGCGCGACACCGCGAGCTGCGCCGACTTGCTGACGCCGTAGTGCACCATGTCCGGGGGCGTGAAGGCGCCGACCTCGCTCGACATGAAGATCACGCGGCCCCAGTTCTTCTGGAGCATGCGCGGGAAATAGTGGCGCGACAGGCGCACGCCCGACATCACGTTGACGTCGAGCATCCGAAGCCAGTCTTCGTCGGTGATGTCGGCAAAGGGCTTGGCCTCGTAGTAGCCGAGGTTGTTCACGAGGATGTCCGTGTCCGGCTGTGCGCCGATCAATGCAGCCACCCCTTCGGTGGTGCTCTGGTCGGCGACGACGGTCTTCACCTCGCTGCCTGGCGCCGCGCCAACGATTTCGGCGGCTGCCGCATCGAGCTTGTCGCGGCTGCGTCCGGTGATCGTGACCGACACGCCTTCGCGCGCCAGGGAGCGGGCGATGGCCAGTCCGATGCCGGCCGTCGCGCCGGTGACGATGGCGGTCTTGCCCTTGAGTTGCATGTCCATGGTGGGTTCCTGTTGGTTGTTGGTTATGGCCGGTGACGCGCTCGCGGTCGCAGCGATGACTTGAATGTATTGATTGCACTCGTGGGGATAAACTGGCCTTCGAGGAAAATATTTATTCTCGAAAGGACCAAATGAGTCGCAGATTCGATCACCTCGGTGATGTGGAGACCTTCGTCACGGTGGTCGAGAAGGGATCGATGACGACGGCCGCGGTCGCGCTGGCCACGACGCCATCAGTGCTCAGCCGGGCGATCACCCGCCTCGAGGCGCGCTTGGGCGTGCAATTGCTGCGGCGAACCACCCGGCGCCTGAGCCTGACCGAGCAGGGGCGGCTGTACCTGGAGCAGTCGCGCGCGGCCTTCGCGCTGATCGAAGAGGCCGAGCGCACGATGCAGGGACAAGGCGATGAGTTGAAGGGCAGCGTCCGGTTGAGTGCCCCCACCACCTATGCGCATCATCGATTGCCTGCGTTGCTGCAGCGCTTCTCGGCACAGCATCCACAAGTGCGCATCGAGTTGAACATCACCAACCGCAACGTGGACCTCGTGGCAGAGGGCTACGACCTGGCCATCCGGATGGGCAGCCTGCCGGACAGCGGACTGGTCGGGCGCAAGCTCGAGGACGCGGCCATGTGCCTGATCGCCGCACCGGGCTATATCGCCTGCGCCGGGGCGCCGGCAGGCGTCGGCGACTTGGCGCGGCATAGCTGCCTGGCTTTCGTGATGCCCAGCACCGGGCGGGTGTCGCCGTGGATCCTGCGGGCAGATGGACACGACATCGATTGGGTGCCGCAAGGCGGCTTGCAGGTATCGGACGATGTGCTGGGCGTGGTCACGCTCGCCCAAAGCGGTCTTGGCATATGCCAGACCTATGACTTCATCGCGCAGGATCTCATTGCGCAGGGGCGAGCCGTCGAGGTCCTGGCACCGGCGCGTGGTCGTTCGCGGCCGTTTTCGGTAATCTATGCACCGCATCGGCGGCTGTCGTCTGCATCGAGGGCGCTGATCGATTCGCTTATCGCGACCACATCCGAATAGTCGTGGTGCTTGGTAGTTTGCGAGTCCGACTCGCCTCGATATCGAGGTTCTCGCAACGCCAGCTTCCGCAGGCTTGGCTGATCAACGGTTTGCGTGTCTTTGGGGCCTCCGGTTTGTTCCCCGTGGGCAATAAGGAGGAGCAACAGGCTCTTCTGCGGTAAACCCTGATCGTCTACCAGACACATGTCCAAGAATCGGACACGCAATTTGTCTGAATGACTTGCATCACCCAGCCGGCCATTCAGAAATCCCTTGCGGATCAACGCCTTGGCGGTTGGCACGCCCCGTGCAAAGTACAGCGGAAGCCCATCCGATCCACCCCGGCCAGTGCGCTCGCTGCGACGCACGGGTTCGCATTCGCGCAGGGGGCCGGTACACGTTGCGCAGGAAGAAGAAGACCCCATGGACACACCGCAAGCGCGCCGAAATGCGCCGCAAGCCCACGACAGCGTTGCAGCCTGGTTCGAACCGCTGCTGTCCGAAAGACTTTCACAGGCGGGCTTCGGCACGCTGAGGCAGCTCGTGCGGCGCATCAACGACGCGGGCATGACCTGGTGGTATCCGGTGCGAGGCATCGGCGTCAGGCGCGCCGAACGCGTCGTGCAGTGGCTGCATGAACAGCAGGAAAGCACAGGCATGGAAGTGAGCCTGCCGCCGCACGGGCGCCGCCATGCGCCTTGACCCATCCGGATAATGGCGCCCTTCGTATCAGCAGCAAGGCAAGGATGAGCGCCGCGGATTTCCTTTTCTCCCCCGAAGTGCAGAAGCTCCTCACGGTGCTGTACGGGGCCCCCGATCAACAGTTCCCGACGAGCGAGCTTGCACGGCGCTCGAAGCTGGCCGAGGCCGAGGCCACCCTCACCGTGGAGCATCTCGTTCGCAGCGGCATCGTGAGGCGGCAGGCGGCGAAGGCCGACCAGGCCGAGACGGTCCAGGTCGATCGCTCGTTCGTCTTCCACAACGAACTCCGGAGCATCGCGCTGAGATCGTTCGCCGCGGCAGAGCCGATCCGCTCCATGCTGCGGTCCAGGTTCAAGGACTCTGTGGTGCGCGCGTTCGTGCTGGGAGAGGACGCGCAGGGCACCGTGGAACTGCTCGTCGTGCACGGCCAGCTGGTCCCGGACGAAGCCGCCATGGCGGCGGCTTGCCAGAAGCTGTCGAAAACCATGGGCCGGCACCTCAAGGTGCACGTCATCCCGCTCGGGAGATTCAACGACATGTCGCCGCGCGATCCGTTGTCTTCCAGGATCTCGGCCGCCACCGTGCATGAGATCGTCGTGCTCGGGGATACAAAGGCGGCACTGCCCGTCGAACGAGGCGGCCTCTTGCAGGCCGCCAGGAAGAAGTTGGCTACGCTGGCCAGGCCGTCTGCCTGACGGCCCACGGCGCGCGCCGCGCCCCGCTCAGTGCGACTGCTTCGGCAGGTTCAGGCTCTTGAGCATCGGCACCCAGCGCTCGAACTCGGTCTGCACGAACTTCGCCAGCTCTTCAGGCGTGCCGCCGCGCGGCTCCATGCCCATGGCGCGCGCGCGAGTGACGAAGTCGGGCTGCGCGATCACCTCGTTCACGGCCTTGTTCAGGCGGCGGATCGATTCGCCCGGCGTGCCGGACGGTACCGAGAGCGAATACCACAGCACGGCCTCGAAGTCGTAACCCTGCTCCTTGAAGGTCTGGGCGTCGGGTACCTGCGGCAGGCGCTGGCTGTCCATCACGCCCAGCACGCGCAGCTTGCCGGCCTGGATCAGCGACAGCGAACCGGTCAGCGAGGTGCCGTGGATGTCGATGGTGTTGCTCAGCAGCGCCTGCACGGCCGGTGCATCGCCGTTGAAGGGCACGTGCGTCGTGCTGAAGCCGTTGTTGCGCTCGAAGCTCAGCGGCGCAAGGTTGGTCAGGATGGCCTCGCCCGGCGAGCCGCGGTTGATCTTGCCCGGATGGGCCTTGGCGTAGGCGACCATCTCCTTGATGTTCTTGTAGGGCAGGTCGATGCGGCCGACGATGATCGCGGGCTGGTAGCCGATCTGCGAGACGGGCGCGAAGTCTTTCTTCGGGTCGTAGGGCAGCTTGTCGTACAGCACGGTGTTGTTGGCCAGCGTGCCGAGCGACGAGACCAGCACCGTGAGCCCGTCGGGGCGCGAGCGGGCCACGTAGTCGGCGGCGATGATGCCGCTGGCGCCGGGCTTGTTCTCCACGATGACCTGCGTGCCCTTCTTCGTGAGCTCGGAAGCCAGCAGGCGCACGTACTGGTCGGTGCCGCCGCCGGCCGCGAAGGGCACGACCAGGCGGATGGGTTGCTGTGCCTGCGCCGCGCCTGAAACCACGGCCAGTCCGAGCAACAGCGGGGCGATGAGTTTTCGATAAATCACTTTGTCTCCGATCTCTTTTAGGGGGTGAATGGCCTGCTGCCAGTCCCGTCGAGGCAGTCTATCGACGGGGCTGGCTCAAGGTGCTGCAGGGTGTGAAAAGCTGCTTTGTAGGTTGCGCACCGGCACGGGCGGGTTCGCCCCCTTGACGACGCCGGCTTCGCGCAGTGCCTCGATCTCGGCGGCGCCGTAGCCCGCCTCGCGCAGCAGTTCCTCGGTGTGCGCGCCGTGCGCCGGCGCCGCCTGGGTCCGGCGGCGCGGCGTATCGCACAGCTCGTAGGGCAGGCCGAAGCTGGCGTAGCCCGGCACGTCGCCGTTGGGCGCGGCCTCGATGACCATGCGGCTGGCGCGGAAGTCCGCTCCCGCGAGCGCATCGGCATAGCTGCGCACCACGCCCACCACGATGTTGTTGCGCGTGAGCAGTTCGACGCACTCGCCGGTGCCGTAGTGCGCGAGCCGCTCGCTCACGGCCGCCTTCATGGCGGGCCGGTTGGCCACGCGCAGCTCGTTGGTGACAAAGCGCGCGTCCGTTGCCAGCTCGGGGCAGCCGATGGTCTCGCACAGCCGCACCCAGTGCGCCTGCACGTAGGCCGAGATCACCACCATGCCGTCGCGCGTGCGGAAGATGTCGGCCGCCGGCGCGCTCAGCGGCTGGCCGTCGCCGCTGCGCGTGGGCTCCACGCCGCGCACCAAGTAGTCGCTCCAGTTGGCCAACTGGAGGTTCAGCGCCACCTCCAGCAGCGACACGCGGATGGTCTCGCCGCGGCCGGTGCGCTCGCGGCGGAACAGCGCGGCCAGGATGGCCTGCGTCGCCACCTGCACGCTGGCCGTGTCGATGATGGTGGCGCCCACCTTCTGCGGCAGGCCCTGCGGCTCGCCGGTCACGGACATGAGGCCGCTCTCGGCCTGCGCCGCGATGTCGTAGCCGGGCCGGTCGCGCGAAGGCGCATCGGCTGGGAAGCCGCTGATCGAGACGTGCACGAGGCCCGGGTGCGCCGCGCGCAGCGCCTCGGCGCCCAGGCCCAGCGCGTCGGCGGCGCCGGGGCGCAGGTTCTGCACCACCACGTCGGCGCCGGCGATCAGGCGGCGCGCTACCTCCAGCCCGCGGGGCTGGCGCAGGTCGAGCGCAATCGACTTCTTGCTGCGGTTGTAGGCGCGCAGCATCGCGTGGCCGAAGTGCCCGGTGTGGCGCGCCATGTCGCCTTCCATCGATTCGATCTTCAGCATCTCGGCGCCGAGGTCGCCCAGCGACATCGCCGTGCCGGGGCCCGCGATGTAGTTGCCGAGCTCGACGACGCGAATGCCCTGTAGGGGCGGTGGAGCGGTGGGTTCGTTCATCGGCCGCACTCTAGGAGCGTGCGGCCGCCATGGGAGCGCACGACGCGCAAAGCTGCTTTGCGCGATGCGCCGCCGGCCCTGCGTCTTGCGTTGCCACACTGCGGTCCCATGGATGCATGCACTGTTCGGGAACTCGGCACGACCCGGGACCTGCTGGGCGAAAGCCCCTGCTGGGATACGCGCTCGGGCGCCGTCTGCTGGATCGATTCGCTGGCGGGCACGCTGCACCGCCACTGGCCCGGCAGCGGGGAGTCGGAGCAGCACAGCCTGCCCGTGCCCGTCGGCTCGATTGCGTTGTGCGAAAGCGGCGCGGTGCTCGTGGCGCTGAAGCACGGCTTTGCGCACTACGATCTGAGCACGCGCACGCTGCAGACCATCGCGCTGATCGACACCGACCGCCCGGACGTGCGCCTCAACGACGGCAAGTGCGACCCGTGGGGCAACTTCGTGGCGGGCACGCTGCACGTGCATCGCCAGCCTGGCGAGCCCATCGGCGGTGGGCTGTACCGGTTACGGCCCGGTGGCGACGTCGAACTGCTGGCGGACGGCTTCGCATTGACCAACGGCCCCTGCTTCAGCCCGGACGGCCGAACCTTCTACGTGGCTGACAGCCCGCTGCGCACGATCTGGGCCTACGACTATTCACCGCATGGGCCGCTCGCCAACAAGCGCGCCTTCGCGCAGACCGACAGCTTCGGCTCCGGCCCCGACGGCGCGACCGTGGACGCCGAAGGCTTCGTGTGGAGCGTGCTGCCGCGCGCCGGCAGGATGGCGCGCTTTGCGCCCGATGGCCGCGTGGACCGCGTCGTCGAACTGCCCGCAACGCATCCGACCAGCCTGTGCTTCGGAGGGCCCGGGCTCGACAGGGCCTTCGTCACTTCGCTCTCGAAGAGCACCAACCTCTCGGGCGACCGCCCGCAGGACGGCGCGCTGTTCGAAGTGAACGGATTACCAGCCCCCGGCCTGCCGCCGCACCGCTTCGGCGGCTGAAGCCTTCTTCAGGCGCCGTCGTTCTCGCGCAGCGCCTCGGCCATGAAATCGACGAAGGCGCGCACCTTCAGCGGCAGCGTGCGGCTCTGGCGGAACACCGCGTAGACACCGTTCGAGAACGCGCGCACCGCGAAGCGGTATTCGGGCAGCAGGCGCACCAGCGTGCCGTCCTGGATGCAGCCGCGCACCGTGGGCTCCGACAGCAGCGCGATGCCCATGCCGCCCATGGCGGCCAGCCGCAGCAGCTCGCCGTTGTTCGAGTTCAGCACGCCCTGAATGGCCAGCTCCTGCTGCACGCCCTGCTCGTCGATGTACTTCCAGGTGACCGCCTCGTGCTCGCGCTTGTAGGTGAGGCAGCGCACCTGCAGCAGGTCATTCGGGTGGCGGATGCGCTTGTGCACCTTCATGAAGGCGGGGCTCGCCACCAGCACCTCGTCGCTGCTGAGCAGCCGCTTGATGACGAAGTTGGAGTCGTTCGATTCGCCGGTGCGGATGTCGATGTCGAAGTCCTGCTCCACCAGGTTCACCGGGTGCTCCGACAGCTCCAGTTCGAGCCGGATGTCGGGGTGGCGCTGCGCGAAGCCCGGCAGCAGCGGCCCGATGACGCGCAGGCCGATCTGCGTGCGCGAGTGGATGCGCAGGCGCCCCTCGGGCAGCAGCTTCGAATTGCGCGCCGCTTCCTCGGCCCGCGCCATGGCCTCCAGCACCACTTCCGCATGCTCCAGGAAGGCCTGGCCCGCCTCGGTCACCTTGAGGTTGCGGCTGGTGCGGTCGACCAGTTGCACGCCGAGTTCTTCCTCCAGCGCGCTGATGCGCCGAGAGATGGTGGCGGGCGACAGGCTCAGGCTGCGGCCGGCCGCCGAGAGGCTGCCCTTCCTCTGGACGATGACGAAGATCCGCAGCGAATCGAGGGCCTTCATTTCAATAAGCGCAAAGAAGCTGTGCGAAGCGTGGTGAGCCGGGCGGGGACCCCACTCCTACGATCAAGGCACGTAACCAAGCCCACAAGGAGACCAGCAATGGATTTCGGAATCTTCATATTGATGCAGCAGCGAAACAAGCACAAGACGTCGCACCAGATCCTGCGCGACGCGGTGGAACAGACGCGCCTGGCCGACGAGCTGGGCTTCGGTGCCGCGTGGTATGCCGAGCACCACTTCAGCAACTACGGCCTGTGCTCGTCGCCGCTGACCATGATCGCGCATTGCGCCGCGGTCACCCGCAACATCCGGCTGGGAACCGGCATTGTCGTCGCACCGCTGTACCAGCCCGCGCGCCTGATCGCCGATGTGGCCATGGTCGACCAGCTGTCCAACGGCCGTCTCAACCTGGGCATCGGTTCGGGCTACCAGCATTTCGAATTCGAGCGCTTCGGCGTCTCGCTCGACACCGCCAAGGCGCGCACGCTGGAGATGCTCGACATGCTCGAGCTGGGCCTGAAGCAGCCCAAGTTCAGCTATGACGGCGAGTTCTACCAGCAGCCCATGAGCGCCATCAGCCAGCGCGCGGTGCAGCAGCCGATGCCGCCGATGTGGATCACCAGCGTCGACCCGACCTTCGTGACCCGCGCGGTGCGCGGCGGCCACCATGTGTTCGTCTCGGGCGGCGACGGCGGCGTGGAAAAGCTGCGCCAGACCCGCAACCTGATCGACAAGGTCGCGCTCGCCGAAGGCAAGGACCCGGCCCAGGTGCAGGTCGGCGTGCTGCGCGCGGCCTACGCCAGCGACAACAAGGACGAGGTCGAGCGCTACCTCGACTGCGCACGCTTCCAGCGCCGCATTGCCGTGAGCCTGAAGCGCCGCACCGCCCAGGTGGCCGACGACTACCAGGTCGAGGAAGGCATCGTCGAAGGCGAGGCCACGCTCGAGGAAATGCGCGCCAACCTGCCGGTGGGCTCGGTGGACCAGGTGATCGAGCGCGTGGTGAAGGAAATCCGCACGCTCAAGCCCTGCCACTACGCGTTCCAGACGCAGATGGGCGACTTCGACCACCCCACCATGCTGCGCCAGCTGGAGCTGTGGGCCAAGGTGATCATGCCCGCGGTGCAGCGCGAGATTGCCAACGACCCGCCGCACGTCGCGCAGGTCGTGCCCGAACTCGCAGCCGCCTGAAACGGCGCCGGCCCAGCGACTCACCCGAGGGGAAAGCCATGACCCATGCCGTGTCCGATGCGATCCATGCCGATCCGGTCGCACCCGTCGCGCCGATCGAGCCGATGCTGTTCCGCCAGCTGCTCGGCTGCTTCCCGACCGGCGTGGCCGTCATCACGACGCGCGACGCGAACGGGCGGCCGGTCGGCCTGACCTGCAACTCGTTCAGCTCGGTGTCGCTGGAGCCGCCGCTGGTGCTGTTCAGCCTGCGCAAGGCCAGCAGCCTGGTGGGCGCGTTCAGCGAGGCCGAGGGCTTTGCCATCAACATCCTCTCGCAGAGCCAGGACGCGCTGTCGGGCCGCTTCGCCTCCAGCAAGATCGCCGACAAGTTCGAAGGCGTCGCCTGGCGCGCCGGCCCGCTGGGCATGCCGGTGATCGACGACTGCCTGGCCAGCTTCGAGTGCAGCGTGCACGCCTGCCACGAGGCGGGCGACCACGACATCTTCATCGGCGAGGTGAAGCACATGGGCGGCGGCGGCGCCGACCACGCGCTGGTGTTCTACAAGGGCGCCTACATGATGTTGGCGGAGTCGCTGCGCACGCTGGTGATCCAGGGGCGGCTGGGCACGGCCGATCTCGACGAGGCCTACCGCACGCTGTACGGCACGCTGCTGCGCCTGGCCTGCGAACGCGCCAGCGAAGCCGAACTCGAAGCGGTCGAGAAAGCCGTCGACGCCATCGAGCGCCACCAGCCCTCCGACACGCGCGCGCAGCGCATCGAATCGGCCAGCCGCTTCTTCTGCGCCATCGCGGACGCGGGGCACAACGAGGCGCTCATGCTGATGGCGCAGACCATGACCGCCATCCTGCGCGAACGCATGACGCATGTCGTTCCCGTGCTGCCGCGGCCCGACCTGTTCCCGCTGCGGCGCGAAGTGGCGCGGTGCCTGCGCCGGCGCGACGCCGGCGGCGCCGTGGCCGCGCTCGACGAACTGATCACCAGGCTGCGCAAGGACGCCCCCGCGGCCGCCTAGCACCGATTGGCGCGGCAAAGCGCCGCGCATGGACCACAGGACAGGAGACAACGAACATGTCGAACACCGACACCCCCGCCGCCACCGCTGCCAGCGGCGAGGCGCACGCCTACGCGGACTTCCGCCGCGAGCTCGAAGACTTCGCGCGCAGCGCATGCCCCCCGGAGATCCGCGCCGTCGTGGCCGCGGGCCAGAAGATCACCAAGCGCGAATACCTCGGCTGGCAGAAGATCCTCACCGCCAGGGGCTGGGGCGCGCCCAGCTGGCCGCGCGAGCACGGCGGCACCGGCTGGGACATCATGCAGCGGCTGATCTTCGAGGAGGTGATGGCCGAGGCCGACTGCCCGCCGCTGTACCACCACGGCCTGGGCCACATCGGCCCCGTCATCATCCGCTTCGGCACGCCCGAGCAGAAGGCGCGCTTCCTGCCGCGCATCCTCGACGGCAGCGACTGGTGGTGCCAGGGCTACTCCGAGCCGGGCTCGGGCTCCGACCTGGCCTCGCTCAGCACCAGTGCGCGGCTGGACGGCGACGAGTACGTCATCAACGGCCAGAAGATCTGGACCTCGCACGCCCACGAAGCCAGCATGATCTACATGCTCGTGCGCACCTCGAAGGAGGCGAAGAAACAGGACGGCATCTCGCTGGTCCTGGTGCCCATGGACACGCCCGGCATCACCGTGCGGCCGATCCACACCATCGACGGCTGGCATCACCTGAACGAAGTGTTCTTCGACGAAGTGCGCGTGCGCGCCGACAACCTGATCGGCGAACCCGGCAAGGGCTGGACCTGCGCCAAGTTCCTGCTCGAGCGCGAGCGCCTGCCCCCGGCCAACGTGGCGCGGCTGGAGCTGGTGCGCCGGCAGGTCACGCAGCTGGTCGAGCAGGCCGCCAAGGCTGCAGCGGGACGCCGCGATTTCGGCAGCCTACGCTACCGCCTGCTGCTGGCGGAGGCCGACGTGAAGGGCGCGCGCGTGATGATGGCCCAGGCCACCGACGACCTCATCCACCAGCGACCGCTGGGCGTGCAGCCCTCGGCCATCAAGATGACCTGCGCCGACGTGGCCCAGCGCCTGACCACGATCGCGCTCGACGCGGTCGGCCCCGACGCCGCGCACCGCTTCCTGGTGGAGCAGGGCGAGGGCGAGCCCGGTGCCGCCTGGGTGCAGAACTACTTGTTCACCCGCGCCCGCACGATTGCCGGCGGTACCTCGGAAGTGCAGCGCAACGTCGTTGCCAATGAATTGCTGGGAGCCTGAAAAGTGTCGACGTCATTCACCCCCTTGTTCCCCGGCATGCTGCTGGACGCCGCGGCGCGCTTCGCGCAGGACAACGAGACCACCAAGGACTTCGCCGGCACCGACCCCGTGCGCGAGATGGGCTGGACCTGCACGCTGGTGCCCGAGGAAGCTGGCGGCGTCGGCGGCACGCTGTCCGACCTGGCTTCCATCGTCGTCGGGCTTGCCACGCACGGCGTGCACCTGCCCGTGATCGAAACCTGCGCGGTCGCGCCGCTGCTGTTGCAGGCGGCCAATGCCGACACCTCCGCGCGCTGGCTCGAGGCGGTGTGCGAAGGCAGCGCGAAGATCGCGCCGCTGACCTCGCTCTCGGCCTCGCTCGACGAGGTCGCCCTGACGGCGAAGCAGCTGGACATCGGCTACGCGTTGACCGGCGAGGTGAAGGGCGTGGACGTGTCGCTGGCGGCCACGCACCACCTGGTGCCCGCGCTGCTGCAAGGCAGCGGCGAAACGGCGCTCTTCCTGGTCGACCACGAACACATGCCCGCGCCCGGCGCCACCTATCGCACCATGGAAGGCCGGCGCAGCGCCGACTTCAGGCTCGACGGCCTGACGGTGCCGGCGGTGGCGTGCATCGCACGCGGCGCCGCGGTGGACTCGGCCATCGGGCAAGCCGACAACGCCGCACTGCTGCTCACCGCGGCGGATACCGTGGCCGCGCTCGCCACGCTGATCGAGCAGACCGTGAAGCACCTGCAGGAGCGTCGCCAGTTCGGCGTGGCGCTGGCGTCGTTCCAGGTGCTGCGGCACCGCACGGCGGACATGTATGTGCGCTATCTCTGCGCCAAGGGCCTGCTGATGCACGCCTTCCAGGAACACGAGCGCGGCGCCGCCGACCTGCGCCGCACGCTGCGCCTGATGAAAGTCGCGCTGGCCGAGACGGCCCGGCTGTGCGCCGAAGGCGCGATCCAGATGCACGGCGGCATGGGCGTCAGCGAAGAGGTGCTGGCCACCCGCATGGCGCAGCGCCTGCTCGCCTCCGAGTTCCGCTACGGCGACCGCATGGCGCATGCGTCGCGGCTGCTGTATTCCCCGACCGAAGCCGCCGCCGCCGATGCGGCGGCCTGCGGCATGTCTCACGTTGCCAGGAGTTCGTCATGAGCGTCAGTCTTGAAGTTTCCGAGTTCGTCGCCGTCGTGCGGCTGGACAAGCCGCCCGTCAATGCGCTGAGCCGCGACACCCGCCATCGCCTGATCCAGGTGTTCGACGAGATCTCCGAACGCGACGACATCCGCGTGGCCATCCTCACTGGCACCGGCAAGTTCTTCTGCTCCGGCGCCGACCTGAAGGACCGCCCCTCGGCCGACAAGCCCGGCGACTTCCTCGACCACAACCGCTGGACCCGCGAGACCGGCAACGCCATTCGCGAATGCGCCAAGCCCGTCATCGCGGCCGTCAACGGCCCGGCACTGGGCGCGGGCTTCGGCCTGATGGCCGCGTGCGACATCTTCCTGGCCTCCGACGACGCGAGCTTCGCGATGCCGGAGATCAACGTGGGCCTGGCCGGCGGCGTCTCGATGCTGCGAACCATGTTCGGGCGCTCGTTCACGCGCCACATGTTCTTCACCGGCATGCGCGTGCCGGCTGCCGAGCTGTACCGCCGCGGCGTGCTCGACGAGGTGGTTCCGGCGGACGAGCTCATGCCCGCCGCCATGCGCCTCGCGCAGGAGATGGCCTCCAAGAGCCCGATCGCGCTGGCCTATGCCAAGCAGGCTGCCAACATGATGGACGTGATGCCGCAGCGCGACGGCTATCGCTTCGAGCAGAACATCACCATGGCGCTGTCGCGCACCGAGGACGCCAAGGAAGCGCGCCAGGCCTTCCTGGAAAAGCGCCCGCCCGTGTTCAAGGGGTGCTGAGCGATGGCGACAGTCGAAGTCGAAGTGGGCAAGGGGCTGGAGGCGCTCTTCAAGCCGCGCTCGATCGCGATCTTCGGTGCGTCGGACGACGTGACCAAGATCGGCGGGCGGCCGCTGCAGTTCCTGCAGAAGTACGGCTACCGCGGTGCGATCTATCCGGTCAACCGCAAGGGCGGCACGGTGCAGTCGCTGCCCGCCTATGCGAACCTTGCCGAGCTGCCGTCGGTACCCGACCTGGCCGTGATGGCGGTGCCGCCCGATGCGGTGCTCGAAGCGGTGAAAGACTGCGCCGCGCGCGGCGTGCGCGCAGCCGTCATCCTGTCCTCGGGCTTCTCGGAGATGGGCGAAGAGGGCAGCCGGCTGCAGTCGGCCATCGGCGAAGTCGCCAGGGCATCGGGCATGCGCGTGGTGGGGCCGAACTGCCTGGGCTCCATCGGCGTGGCGGACAGGAGCATCGCCACCTTCTCGGTGGCGCTGGAGTCGTCGTTCCCGACGGCGGGCCCGGTGGGCATCGTGTCGCAGAGCGGCAACCTCGGCAGCTACACGATGCGCCTGGCCGTCGAGCGCGGCATCGGCATCAGCCACCTGCTGACCACGGGCAATGAATGCGACGTCGACATTGCCGACGGCATCGCCTCGCTGGCGACCGACCCGGCCACCTCGGTCATCCTGTGCTGCATGGAAACCTGCCGTAATGCGGCCAAGCTGGTGCGTGCACTGGCCATGGCGCGCGAGGCAGGCAAGCCGGTCGTGGTGCTGAAGGTGGGCGTGTCGTCGGCCGGCAGCGAAGCGGCCGCCTCGCACACCGGTGCGCTCGCCGGTTCGGACGCCGTGTTCGACGTGGTGCTGCGCAATGCCGGTGCCATTCGCGTGCCCAGCATCGAGCAGCTGCTCGAAGTGGGCCATGCCGTGTCGGTGGTCGGCACGGCGCGTGCGCCGAAGGGGCCGCGCGTGGCGCTGGTCACGGCATCGGGCGGCTTCGGCGTGCTGATGGCCGACGCGGCCAGCGCGCAGGGGCTGGAACTGCCGAAGCTCTCCGCGGCCACGCAGGAGCGCATCGTGGCCGCGCTGCCCTACGCATCGCCGGGCAATCCCGTCGACATGACGGCGCAGGTGTCGAGCCGGCCCGAGCTGCTGGTGCAGGTTCTGTCGGCGGTGGCGGAAGACGCGAGCTGCGACGCGGTGATCCTGCAGTCGGCGTATGCGTTCCAGATGCCGCGGCTGCGCGACGTGTACCTCGCGGCGCTGGAGCAGGTGCGCCGTGCGCATCCGTCGCGACTCGTCCTGCTGTGCTGCAAGGCGCCGCCCGACACCATGGCGCAGCTGAACGAGATGGGCTTTCCGACGGTGGAGACCATCGATGCCGCGTGCGCCACGCTGGCGGCGCTGGTGCGCCTGGGCACGCGCGGCGAACAGGCCGAGGTGGCGACAACGCTGCCTTCGTCCGAGGCGCTGCCGCCCGAGGCCTTCGCCAACGAGGCCAGTGCCAAGGCCGTGCTCGCGCAGGCCGGCATCCCGGTGCTGAAGGAGGTCACGGCCAGCGGCCGGGGCGAGGCACTGGCCGCGGCGCGCGACATCGGCTTTCCGGTGGTGCTGAAGATCGTCTCGCCCGACATCCCGCACAAGACCGAGGTCGGCGGCGTGGTGACCGATGTGCGCTCCGAGGCGCAGCTGCGTGACGAATACGACAGCCTGCTGGCGCGCGTCGCGCAGAAGGCACCGCAGGCGCGCATCGCCGGCGTGCTGGTGGCGCAGATGGCGCAGGGCGGCACCGAGCTGATCCTCGGCACCACGAAGGACCCGGTGTTCGGCCCGGTCGTGATGGTGGGCCTGGGCGGCATCTATGCCGAGGTGCTGCGCGACGTGGCGCTGCAGGTGGCGCCGGTGACCGAGGCGCAGGCCACGCTGATGCTGCGCTCGCTCAAGGCCTTTGCGCTGTTCGATGGCGCACGCGGCCGGCCGAAGGCCGACGTGGCGGCCGCGGCGCGCGCCGTGGCGGCGCTGTCGCAGTTCGCCGCACGGCATGCGCGCAGCGTCGCCGAGATCGACATCAACCCGCTGGTGGTCCTCGACCACGGGCACGGTGCCTTCGCGCTCGACGCGCTGCTGGTGCCGGAAACGAAAGACAAGCCATGAATGCATCACAGTCCCTCGACGGCCGCGTGGCCTTCATCAGCGGCGCGGGCCACGGCATCGGCCGAGCCACCGCGCTGGCCTTCGCCCGGCTGGGCGCGACGGTCGGCGTGAACGACCTCAAGGCCGAGTTCGTGGAAGACACGGTCGCGGAGATCCGCCGTCTCGGCGGCAAGGCCGTGGCGGTGCCGCAGGACGTGTCGAGCCGCGAAGGCATGCGCCTGGCGGTGCAGCGCCTGGCCGGCGAGGCGGGCCGGCTCGACGTGATGGTCAACAACGCGGCCTGGGTGCGCTACCAGCCGCTGATGGAAATCACGCCCGAGGTGATGGACCGCATGGTCGACATCGGCTTCAAGTCGGTGATCTGGGGCATCCAGGCCGCAGCCGAGGCGATGGACCCCGAACGCGGCGGCGCCATCATCAACGTGGCCTCCATCGCCGGCTTCAAGTCGCCCGCGCGATCGGTGGTGTACAGCGGCCTGAAGGCCGGCGTGCTCGGCATCACCCGCGCCGCGGCGGCCGACCTGGGCGCGCGCCGCATCCGCGTGAACGCCGTGGCGCCCGGCGCGGTGCCCACCGAAGGCACGGCCAAGCACCGCAACGCCGAGCTCGACGCGAAGCGCATCGCGCGCACGCCGCTGGGCCGGCTCGGCACCGTGGAAGACATCGCCGACGCCATCTGCTTCCTGGCCGGCGACGGCTCGCGCTTCGTCAACGCGGAGGTGATCCGCCTGGACGGCGGCGCATCGGAGACATCGCTGTGAGCGCCGAGGGCATTTCTCCCCAGCGCCTGCAGAACGTGTACGTGGTGGCGCAACGCCCGGCCGAGCTGCATGCCTTCTACGAATCGGCGCTGGGGCTGAAGCTCAAGTTCCGCGACAAGGACCGCTGGTTCCAGTACGGCGTGGGCAACACCAGCGTGGCGCTGGCCTGCACCGAAGAGGCCGCGCCGGCGACCTCCGGCGTGGTGATGGTGTTCGAGGTGAGCGACTTCGCTGGTGCGCAGGAGCGCATCACCGGCGCGGGCGGCGAGGTGATCGGCACGCGCGACATGGGCGCGCACGGCGCGGTGATGTCGCTGCGCGACCCGGAAGGCAACGTGGTGCAGCTGTTCAAACGCGCCGCAGCGCCAGCGGCCCCGGCGGCATGAACCCGCGCGCACCGCTGCAGGCGCTGCTCGATCGCGAGGCGATCCGCGAATGCCTCTACCGCTACTGCCGCGGCATCGACCGTGTCGACGAAGAGGCCCTGCGCTCGGCCTACTGGGAAGACGCCACCGACTGCCATGGCGCCTGGAACGGCAGCGCCGAAGGCTTCATCGCGCAGGCGCTGCAGCGGTTGCGCCAGGGCGGGCGGCGCGTGCACCAGGTGAACAACATCGCGATCGAGCTGCACGGCGGCGTGGCCGCGGTGGAGAGCGGCTTCTTCGCACTGCAGGCCCCTGCCGATGCGCCCGCGAAGCGCACTTTGCTGTGCGGACGCTACCTCGACCGCTTCGAGCGCCGCCAGGGCGAATGGCGCATTGCCGCGCGCACGGTGGTGTACGACTGGATCGAGGAGCGCGAACGGCCCGAGCTCGCATGTAGCGACGCCGTGCTGTTCGGCGCGCGCCAGCCGGCCGGCTGCGCGGCGCCCAACGACATGCTTTATGCGCTGCTGCGGGATGTGCGCGCGGCGGACAACGAGGCGAAGCCATGATCAGGGACTCCGAGAAATTCCAGGCCATGCTCGCCGAGGTGCGCCGGTTCATCCATGACGAATGCCTGCCGCTGGAGGAACAGGTCGACCGCGACGACCTGATTCCCGAACCGGTCGTCCAGCGCATGCGCGAGATCGGCCTGTTCGGCCACAGCATCCCCGAAGCCTTCGGCGGCGCCGGCCTGACCACCGAGGAACTGACGCTGGTGAACCTCGAGGTGTCGCAGGTGGCCACCGCGTTCCGTGCGCGCTTCGGCGGCAACACCGGCATCGCATCGGAGTCCCTGGTGGTCGACGGCACGCCCGAGCAGCAACGCCACTACCTGCCGCGGCTGGCCAGCGGCGAGCTGACCGGCTGCTTCGCGCTCACCGAGCCCGAGGCCGGATCGGACGCCACGGCGCAGAAGACGGTGGCGGTGCGCGACGGCGACAGCTTCGTCATCACGGGGCAGAAGTGCTTCATCACCAACGCGCCGATCGCGAACCTGTTCACCGTGTTCGCCCGGACCGACCCGAACACGAAGGGCGCGGCCGGCATCAGCGCCTTCCTGGTCGAGCGAGGCGCACCCGGCCTGTCGACCTCGCAGCCCTACCGCAAGATGGGCCAGCACGGCTCGCCGGTGGGCGAAGTCAGGCTGGAAGGTGTGCGCGTGCCGGCCTCGGCCATCGTCGGCGGCGTCGAAGGGCAGGGCTTTCGCACGGCGATGAAAACGCTGAACAAGCAGCGCATCAACCTGGCCGCGCTGTGCATCGGCCCGGCGATCCGGCTGGTGGAGGAAATGGCGCGGCAGGCACAGTCGCGCCGGCAGTTCGGCCAGCCCATCGGCGACTTCCAGCTGGTGCAGCAGATGATTGCCGAGAGCAACACCGAGGTGCACGCGGCGCGCGCGCTGGTGCTGGAGACGGCGCGCAAGAGGGACGAGGGCATCGACGTGACGATGGAAGCGTCGATGTGCAAGCTGTTCGCCTCCGAGATGTGCGGCCGGGTCGCCGATCGGGCCGTGCAGGTCTTCGGCGGCAGCGGCTTCATCGCAGGCAACGTGGCCGAGCGCTTCTACCGCGACGTTCGGCTGTTTCGCCTCTACGAGGGGACGAGCCAGATCCACCTCGTCAACATCGCGAAGCGGACCCTGGCGCTGGCCGCGCAGGGCGCCGCTTCCTGAAGCACTGTTTACTTGTCGTGGTGCAGGTACGTCGCCTGCTTCGGCAGCAGCATGCTCACCAGGAACACCACGCCCATCATCGCCGTCACGTACCAGTAGAAGTACGACTCGTGCCCGATCGACTTCAGCCCCAGCGCCACGTACTCCGCGCTGCCGCCGAAGATCGCATTGCCCACCGCGTAGGACAGCCCCACGCCCAGCGCGCGGATCTCGGGCGGGAACATCTCGGCCTTCACGATGCCGCTGATCGAGGTGTAGAAGCTCACCACCGCCAGCGCGAGCGTGATCAGCACACCGGCCACCAGCGGGCTGCCGACGCTCTGCAGGTTGCTCAGCACCGGCACCGTCATCAGCGCACCCAGCGCGCCGAACAGCAGCATGTTGTTGCGCCGGCCGATGCGGTCGGACAGCGCGCCGAACACCGGCTGCATGCACATGTAGATGAACAGGCAGGCCGTCATCACGTTGCTGGCGGTCTTGATCGACATGCCCGCCGAGTTCACCAGGTACTTCTGCATGTAGGTGGTGAAGGTGTAGAAGATCAGCGAGCCGCCGGCCGTGTAGCCCAGCACCACGAAGAAGGCGCGCTTGTGGTTCGTGAACAGCTCGCGCATGGTGCCGGCGCCCTTGGCGGCGCGGGTCTTGGTGCTGGCGGTCTCGGTCAGCGTGCGGCGCAGCATGAGGGCCACCACGGCAGCCACGGCGCCGAGCACGAACGGAACGCGCCAGCCCCAGCTCTTGAGCTCGGCCTCGTCGAGCACCTGCTGCAGCACCACGACCACCACCACGGCCAGCAGCTGGCCACCGATCAGCGTGACGTACTGGAACGACGAGAAGAAGCCGCGCTGGCCGCGCATGGCCACTTCGCTCATGTAAGTGGCGGTGGTGCCGTATTCGCCGCCGACCGACAGGCCCTGCAGCAGCCGCGCCGCCAGCAGCAGCGCGGGCGCGGCGGCGCCGATCTGCGCATAGGTGGGCAGGCAGGCGATGACCAGCGAGCCCACGCACATCATGACCACCGAAGTGACCATCGATGTCTTGCGGCCCTTGCGGTCGGCCAGCCGGCCGAACAGCCAGCCGCCGATGGGACGCATCAGGAAGCCGGCGGCGAACACGCCGGCGGTGTTCAGCAGCTGCACGGTCGGGTCCGACTTGGGGAAGAAGGCCGGCGCGAAATAGATGGCGCAGAAGGCGTAGACGTAGAAGTCGAACCATTCCACCAGGTTGCCCGACGAGGCGGCAAAGATGGCGAAGATGCGCTTGCGCTTTTCTTCGAAGGTATACGGCGTGTTGTTGGCGGTCGCGTCCGGGCCGGAGGCGCCGACGCTCGCACTGGCGATGGTGGTCATGGAAAGGTGTCCTTGTCTCTGGCTGCGGCTCGCCGCAAAGCCGCGCGAAACCGTACCGGCAAGTCTGTCCGGCCGCCGCCGCGCTGTCGTCCGTAGCCGCCCGCCGCGCGGCTACGTATCGGTACGCAAGGGTAAATACCTAGAAAGGACTACAGCCCGTGTTCCCGCAGGAACCGGTCGAGCTGGTGGCTGTTCGCGAGCCCCAGCTTGGCGAACACGTGGGCGCGGTGCGTTTCCACCGTGCGCTGCTCCAGCGGCGCGAGTTCCAGGGCGATCTGCTTGTTGGGCTTGCCCTCGGCCACCAGCCGGGCCACCTGCATCTCGCGCGGCGTGAGCTTGTCCCACAGCGCCTGCGCGGCCTGGCGGGCCTGCCGGCGCACGGCGATCTCGCCGGCGCGCTGCAGGGCCCGGGCGATGCTGTCGAGCAGGCGCTCGTCGTTGCAGGGCTTCTCGAGCCAGCCGAAGGCGCCGTTCTGCACCGCCTCGACGGCCATCGGAATGTCGCCGTGGCCGGACAGGAAGATCACGACCAGCGGGCTGTCCTGCGCGCGCAATTCATCGAACACCTGCAGCCCGCTCACGCCCTCCATGCGCAGGTCGAGGATCACGCAGCCCGCGCGCTGCAGGTCGGCGCCGGCCAGGAAGGCCTCGCCCGAGGCAAAGGTCTGCACCGCGTAGCCGCGCGACAGCAGCAGCAGGCCCAGCGAGCGGCGCACGGCTTCGTCGTCGTCCACCACGCACAGGTTGTTGGCAAGGGCGTTCATGGGGGTGAGATCTCCAGCTCGAGGGTGAAAACCGTGCCACCGCCGTCCCGGTTGGCAAAGGACAGCCGGCCGCGATGGGCCTCGACGATGGTGCGGCAGATGTTCAGGCCCAGCCCCAGTCCGCCGGTCTTGGTGGTGAAGAAGGGTGCGAACACCTGCTCGGCCAGCGCTGCGTCGATGCCCGGCCCGCGGTCTGCCACGCGGATGTGCATGCGTCCTGCCAGCACCTCGGCCTCGACCTCCACGAGCCGCTGTTCCGGCGGCGTGGCCTGCATCGCCTGCAAGCTGTTGGACAGCAGGTTCAGCAGCACCTGCTCGAGCAGCACGCGGTCGCCGCGCACCTCGGGCAGCCCCGCCGGTATGCGGACTTCGGCGCGCGCCTGCCGCATCCGCATCTCGCCTTGCAGCAGCGCCAGCGCGTTCGCCACCAGCGCTGCCACGGCGCAGTCCTCGGTGCCGACGGTGCGCTGGCGCACGAAGCCGCGGATGCGCCGCACGATCTCGGCGCTGCGCTGGGCCTGCACCATGGTCTCGTCGAGGCTGCTGACCAGCAGCTGCTGGTTGCCCTGTTCGGCGAAGGCCTTGGCCGCGCTCGCGAAATTGCTCAGCGCCATCAGCGGCTGGTTCAGCTCGTGGGCCAGCGTGGAAGCCATCTCGCCGAGGCTGGCCAGGCGTTGGGCGTGCTGCAGCTGCTCGTCGTTCTGGCGCTGGCGCAGCTCGGCGCGCTTCTGCTCGGTGATGTCCACCACCGAGCTCATCCAGCCGCTGTGCTGGCCGTCGGCGTCGATCAGCGCGGCGGTGTAGACCATGGTGATCACGTCGTGCCCGTCGCGGTGCCGCAGGCGCGACTCGAAGCCCGAGCGCGCGGGCTGGCCGCTCATCATGGCGTCGTACTGGCGCCAGTGCTGCGCCACGTCGTCGGGGTGCCAGTAAGGGTAGGGCGGCAGCTTGCCGAGCAGTTCGTCGGCGTCGTAGCCGGTCATCTCGCAGAAGGCCGGGTTGACGTAGATGATGCGGCCCTCCAAGTCGCGTGCGCGCATGCCCACCAGCAGCGAGTCTTCCATCGCCTTGCGGAACGCGTGGGCCTCGTCGAGCTCGTGGGTGCGTTCGCGCACACGCAGCTCCAGGTCGCGCCGTGCATCGCGCTGCTCGGCGAAGCGGCGTTCGCGCAGCTGCCAGTACAGGCCGCCCAGCAGCAGCACGCCCGCGCACAGCAGGCCGAGCATCCAGGTGCGCTCGCGTGCGCGGGTGACTTCGGCGTGGTCGGCCATCACCGTCAGCGTCCAGCCCAGGTCGGGCAGCGGCTCGTCCACTGCGAGGAAGCGGCGCGGCTGGCCGCCGATGTCGGTGCGCACGAGGTAGCCGGGCTCGCCTTCGCCACGCTCCACCTTCCACGGCAGTGCCGCGAAGCTGGTGCGCGCGCCGTACTGCTGGTCGCGCTGCATGCCGTCGAGTTCCGCGGCGCCCAGCGTGCGCGTGGCCTGGTACATCCACGACGGCACTGAACTCAGGAACACGATGCCGCGCGCGTCGGTCAGCAGGATCGGGTCGCGCGAGAAGGTCCAGGCTTCCTGCAGCTGGCGCAGGCTGACCTTCACCGTCACCACGCCCAGCACCGCGCCGCCGTCGGGCCGCACCGGCGCGGAGATGAAGAGCCCCGGCTCGCCGGTGGTCTGGCCCACGCCGTAGAACAGGCCGTTGCGCCCCGCGCGCGCGTCGCGGAAGTAGGGGCGGTTGGCATACGACTCGCCGACGAAGCTCTGCGGCGTTGCCCAGTTGCTGGCCGCCAGCGTGAGTCCCTGCAGGTCGATGAGGTAGAGCGCGTCGGAGCCCGCCTGCCGGTTCACCTCTTCGATGTAGCGGTTGGCGCGCTGCTTCACGGCCGCGTCCTGGGGATGGGCCAGCGCGGCCAGCACGTCCGGATGGAGGCTCGCGGTGAATGGCAGGTAGCTGTACTTGCCGGCGGCGTCGCGCAGGCCCAGCACGTGGACTTCCATGGCGCGGCGGATCGAGTCGGCCTGGAAGTTCGCCTCGCGCCTCGCGGCCCACTGGCCCGCCACGCCGATCAGCAGCAGTGCCAATACGCCCGCGGCGATCCAGCCGGCCAGCGCGCGGTGGCGCGGGCGGGGCGGGGAGGGCGGAGGTGTTTCGGGCGTGATGGGCGGCGGGGGCGGCATGGACGGCACGGGGGATGGGGCCGATCGGCGCGGCCGGGGGATTTTGCCCTCATCCTTGCGCCTGCGCCCGCCCTCGCGGGCGCGACAATGCCAGCCTCCCAGATCGACCCGAACCCATGAGACCCGACCTCGATTCGCTGGCGCTTTTCCTGCGTGCCATTGAGCACGGCAGCCTGTCGAAGGCTGCCGCCGAGAGCCACATGGTGCTGTCGGCCGCAAGCCGCCGCCTCGCCATCCTCGAAGGCCAACTTGGCGTCGCGCTGCTCAATCGCACGTCGAAGGGCGTGACGCCCACCGGTGCCGGCGAGTCGCTCGCCATGCATGCGCGCCAGATCCTGCGCGACGTCGACCGCATGCGCGCCGACCTGTCCGACTATGCACAGGGCGCCACCGGCCGCGTGCGGCTGCATGCCAACGCGTCGGCCATGGGCCAGTTCCTGCCCGACGACGTGGCGAGCTTCCGCCAGCGCTACCCGGAGATCCGCGTGAGCGTGGAGGAGCACCGGAGCGTCTACATCGTGCAGGCCATCCGCGACCGGCAGGCTGACGTGGGCGTCATCACCAGCGAGGCGGCCGACCCGGCGCTCAACTTCATTCCCTACCGCACCGACCGGCTGGTGGCCATCGTGCGGCAGAAGCATCCGTGGCGCGGGCGCGAGGTGTCGTTCGAGGAACTGCTCGATTTCGATTTCGTGGGGCTCGAAGACGATTCCGCCATCTCCCGCACGATGGAAGACGCCGCCATGAGCGCGCGCAAGGTGCTGCGCCTGCGCGTGCGGGTGAAGAGCTTCGAGGCGGTGTGCCGGATGATCGAAGCGGGCATGGGCGTGGGCATCCTGCCCGAGGGCGCCGCTGTGACTTACCGCAAGGAGATGAAGCTGCGCTTCATCAATCTCACCGATGCATGGGCTTCACGGCGGATGTACCTGTGTACGCGGCAGGAGGCGTTGAGCTTTCCGCAGCGCCGGCTGGTTGATCACTTGCTGGCGCGCGGGATGCCTTAGAGCTCGCGCTCGGGGTCATTCGGGGCGACGCTCACGCCGACGGGGTACCTTGCTCCGCGAATGTCCCCCGGCCTGCGGCCTCCTCCTTTATTTCGCTGCGCAAGGCACCCCATCGACGTGAGCGTTCAGAGCCGCTGCTGACTGACACGACACTGGCCCATGAGGTCCGCGCGTGGCGCATTGCGGAAGCTGCATTTGTTGGCGGTTGCCGGGACTTCGTGCCGGATGGAACGGCTACTTCGCCGGGTTCTTCTCTACAGTGGATGCCCCTGTCACTCCATACCCCAACAAGGGAACAAGGAAGGCGCCACACACCAAACCACCGAGATGTTTGAAGGCTGCTTGCCTCGCGGCAGGTTGTCGGTGCGAAAGCAGCGATGCAGATGCGAGGTATCAAAAGGCGACGGCCGAGGTGTTATCAGCACCCCGACCGTCTAACCAAGTTCGTGCAACACCCTCTAAAGGACCGCACAAAAATGGCTACCAAGACTATAGCCCGGCCTCGCACGCCGGTAGCTTCCGAAGAAAACGCCCCAGACCCGACGGATCTTCTTGAAAACACCCTCTCTCAGCTCGAGGCTCTCCTGTGGGTCTGCCACGGGGAAGAGATCGACTGGTGCAGCGGGGATGGGCCTCGACAACTGAACAACCTGCTTTGGCTTGCGGCTGAACTCGCTCGCAAGGCTGGAGAACTGTTTCAGGTGAGCGAGAAGGCGCGACGCGGAATGCCTGAGATTGGCGGTTAGCGGTTGGGGTAGACCGCCGGCAGATCATCTCCTTTGATGGCGGATGGACCTCTGGCAGCACAATGTGAGCTTGGCGGTCACGCCCGCCGCCTCGTCAACTTGCAACAGCTTTTTTTTAAAGGACTGATGTCGATGATCTACGAACTACGCATCTATACCGCAATGCCTGGCCGGCTACCCGACGTTCTTGCCAGATTTCGCGATCACACCGCGGGCATCTGGAACCGGCTGGGAATTCGTCAACTCGGATATTGGACGACTGCAATCGGACCTGACAGCAACGCGCTTACCTACATGCTTGTCTGGGAGAGCCTGGCCGATCGTGAGGTCAAGTGGGGCAAGTTTGTCGTCGATCCCGAATGGGTCGAGGTCAGAAAGGCGAGCGAGGCAGCCGGACCGATCGTCGCGAAGATGGACAACTCGTTCTTGGCGCCAACCTCTTTCTCGCCTGCGAAATAGTCTCGTCCGCGGCGGCCGCTTACCGGGACACCGATCACCGAGGGATTGGAGCGCGAGAGAGCGCGCCGCAAACGATAGGAACATACTGCGCCCAGGTCGGCAATCTCGCCTTCGCGAGCGGCAGCTATGCAGCGATTGTGTTGAAAAACTCGGTCGCAGCGTTCGCCGCTGCCCCGCAGCAAAAATCGACCTCTCAGATCGCCCCAGGATCGACGATCGTGACTCGCGGAATGGTTTGACCACCCCTGCAAACAGGCCAAAGAGACCACTACCCGAGTTTTTCAACACAATCCAGCGGAAGCGAACTGTCGTTGGCCGAAGCTAGACTTCCGGGTCCGGCCAGGAGCGGTCAGCCGGCGCGGGATTGTCTGATCGTCAGCTTCCATACTCTGGGAAGCGGACGTACGCCGGGATCTGCAACTGCCGCACATGGAGTGGCGACAATAGAAGTACAGAAATGGCTGTAGACAGGGATATTAGAACCACATAACAACGAGCTCCGGTAAAAAAAGGAATTGACGTGTCTTCCCTTAAGGTCAGTCAGATAAAGCAGAAAGTGCGATCAATGTTCGAGGCACACCTCGACTTGGCAGACATCGGCGCTCAAGACTCGGAGCGTGATCAAAAGATCCTCAGTCGGTGCCTAGCCGCGTTAGCGGTCTACCTACAGGCCGGCTGCTCTGAAAAGGAGGCCGCGCTTGCTGTTTGGGATGGATCTGACGACAACGGCATCGATGCGGCATTTTTCGACCCGTCGGATCTTCGTGTGATTCTTGTGCAATCCAAATGGATCAATAAAGGCAGCGGCGAGCCCGAAGCGAAAGATCTAGGAGCATTCACGAAGGGTGCTCGTGACATCATCGAGCAGGACAATACGGGCTTTCGGCCTGCGCTCCATACTCGCTTCGGCGACATTGCATTGCGACTTGCCAATCCTGGTACATCCGTCCACTTAGTGGTTGTTTCGACCGGCGCCAGCGCGTTGGCGAAGCATGGCGCAGCAATCCTGAAAGCCTATGCGAAAGACATGAACGGCGATGATCCAGATGCGATCGCAACGTTCGAAGTCATGGGCTTGGCTGAGGTCTACTCGGGCCTTGCGCACGATCCAACGCAAAGCAACGTCGCCGTTGATGCAACCCTTCTCGATTGGTCATACATCTCGAGTCCCTATCAAGCTTACTTCGGTCTAATCGACGGCCTTCAATTAAAGGGGTGGTGGAAGACTCACGGCAAAGGGCTGGTCGCATCAAACATTCGGCATGCGCTTGGAAGCACTGAAGTAAACAATGAAATAAAACAGACGGCTACTTTGAGCCCCGAGAAATTTTGGTACTTCAACAACGGCATCACCCTAGTCGCGAGTGAGGCAGCGAAAGCTCCAGCGGGTGCTGCTTCGAGGGCGGCTGGAAATTTCTCATTTAAAGGTTCCTCTATTGTCAACGGGGCACAGACAGTCAGTTCGCTAGCAAAAGTGGATGACGATCACAAACTCGCACTTGTTCGCGTCCCTGTAAAAGTAATCCTATTGAAGGGAACTCCAGCTGGGTTTGGGGATGAAGTTACGCGAACCAACAATCTGCAGAACAAAGTTGAACCCAGGGATTTCGTTGCCCAAGATCCTGAGCAAAAGAGGATTCGACAAGAAATGGCGATCGAGGGGATCGACTACCAGTTCGTACGAAGCGAAGATGCAGTTCAGAGCCCGACTTCTTGCGAATTAATTGAGGTGACGACTGCCCTTGCATGTGCCGCAGAGGATCCCGCCCTCACGGTACAACTCAAGACAGGCATTGGGCGCTTTTTTATCGACTTGACTAAGGCCCCGTACAAGACCATCTTTAATCCGAGTGTCAGCGGCGCAAAAGCCTTTAATGCAGTGCTACTGAACCGCGAGATCGAAAAGTGGATCGAACAAACGAAGGGGGCGCTTGGAAAGAAGAGCGGTGTCGGCTGGGGAGCTCTGGTGCATGGCAATCGGATACTGACCGCAGCGGTCTTTAACAAGTACGGGACGTCGAAGCTTCTCCAGCCAATCGTAGCGTTTAGCGGCAGCTTATCGGTGCCCGACCTCGACAAGATTTGCGAAGACGCCTACATGAAAATGGTTGCCGGCATCGAGACTGACTACAACGGTAAGTTTCTTGCAGTTCTTTTCAAAAATCCGACGATGAGCAAACGTGTCTATGAGCTTGCGAGAGCGTGATCGTCTAGAAGGGGCCGGTCTAATGATGAAAGAACGAGCGCCTTCGTAGACTGACGAATCAGACTGCGCGATGCAGGGCGGAAGCGGACGCCCAGTGCTCGCGTCGCGTACAGCTGCAATGGGCGCACAGCAGTCATTCAGCGGGCCGCGCCGACTGCCTGCAACCAGTCTGAATCGAGCATTGAACGCAGTCATGCCAATGTCGACCGCGGCCGACGCCGGCCCTTCGGAGTTCTGCTTGTCCAGCACCCGTCTCTCACGAAAGCTCAGCGGTGCGCCCGCGCATGTCCATCTGCGATCCGCCGCAGCGGCCGAACCACCAACGCCACAGCCGCGCTCATCGTGCGCAGGGCACCGGGTGCTCCCCGCAGCGAAATAAAGGAGGAGGGCGAAGCCCGGGGGACATTCGCGGAGGGGAGTACCCGGTGCCCTGTGCACGCACCCCGAACAACGGCGGCGCAAAGAGCAAGAGCAAAAAGAATCAGCGCAGCGCTTCGACCAGATCGAGCACCATCCGGTCCGGCCCGAATTTCTCGACACCCTGCGTCAGCAGCGCATCGACAGCCTGCGCAATGCCATGGCTGGAAGACGACTGCTCCGCCATGTCGTTGTAGTACCCCAGGTCCTTCTTGGCATTGGCCATCGAGAACTTCAACGAGTCGGTGCTGCCCGTCAGCAGCTTGGGCTTGACGCGTTCCAGCGCCACGCCGTTGCCGCCGCCCTTGGCGAGCACGTCCACGAACACATCCGGCGCCACGCCCGCGCGCTGCGCACAAGCAGCCGCTTCGCACAGCAGCGCGACCGTGCCGAGCGACACGAAGTTGTGCAGCAGCTTCATCGCATGACCGGCGCCGATGCCGCCCACATGCGTGACGTTCTCGGCAAAGCAGCGCAGCAGCGGCAGGCACGAAGCCAGCACCTCGGCGTCGCCACCTACCAGCAGGTTCAGCCGGCCCTCGGCGGCTTCCTTCGCCGTGCGCGTCATGGGCGCGTCGATGAACCTGCCGCCCTTGGCGCTCACCGCTTGCGCCACCTTCGCGGTGGAGGCGGGCACGGCCGTCGAGCAGTCGATCACCACCGTGCCGGGACGCAGGGCAGTCAATGCACCCTTGTCGCCGAGCATCACCGCCTCTACCTGCGGCGTGCCCGTGACGCAGAGGATCAGCACGTCGACCTGCGCGGCCAGCGCGGCCACGTCCTTCACCGAGGTGGCACCCGCCTTCAGCAGGCCGTCGATCGGCTGGTTGCCCGCGTGCTCCAGCACGGTCAGCTGGTGGCCGTGCTTGACGATGTTGCTGGCGATGCCGTGGCCCATCAGGCCGACGCCGACGAGGCCGACTTTGCGTGGGGCTTGCTGTTCAGTGGTGGTCATGAATTGTTCATCCGTGCTTGATGGCGATGGTCTTGAGGGTCGTGAATCCGAGCAGGGCCTCGAAGCCCTTCTCGCGGCCGAAGCCACTCGATTTCACGCCGCCGAAAGGCAGTTCTACACCACCCGCCGCACCGTAATTGTTCACGAAGACCTGGCCGCAATGCAGCTTGTGCGCCATGCGCAGCTGGCGCGCGCCGTCGCGCGTCCACACGCCGGCCACCAGGCCGAAGTCCGTGCCGTTGGCCAGGCGCACCGCCTCGGCCTCGTCGGCGAAGGGCGTCACGGCCAGCACCGGGCCGAAGACCTCGCGCTGCGCGATGTCGCTGTCGTGCGGCACGTCGCGGAACAGCACGGCCTCCTGGTAGAAGCCGGTGGTCGAGGCGTTGGGCGACACCGTGCCGCGTGCCGCCACCTTCAGGCCACCTGCTTCTGCCGTCGCGACCATGTCGCGCACCTGGCGGAACTGCTTCTCGTTGATGAGCGGACCCATGTCCAGGTCTTCGGCGGGCGTGCCCGCGCGAACGGCCGCGAAGCGCTTCGCGAGTCGCTGCACCACTTCCTCGTAGACCGACTGCTCCACCAGCACACGGCTGCCCGCCGAGCAGGTCTGGCCGGCGTTCTGGATGATGGCGTTGAGCAGCACCGGCTCGGCCGCGTCAAGGTCGGCGTCGGCGAACACGATCTGCGGCGACTTGCCGCCCAACTCCAGCGTCACCGGGCAATGGCGCTCGGCCGCGGCCAGGCCCACGCTGCGGCCCGTCATGGTCGAGCCGGTGAACGAGATGTGGTCGATGCCCGGGTGCGCGCACAGCGCCGCGCCGGCTTCATTGCCGTAGCCCGTCACCACGTTGAGTGCGCCGGCCGGAAAGCCCACCTCGGTCGCGATCTCGGCCAGGCGCAGCAGCGACAGGCTCGCGTCTTCTGCCGGCTTCACCACGCAGGCGTTGCCCGCCGCGAGCGATGCGCCCACGCTGCGGCCCGCGATCTGCATCGGGTAGTTCCAGGGAATGATGTGCCCCGTCACGCCGTGGGGGATGCGCACGGTCAGCACGGTGTAGCCGCGCTCGTAGGGCAGGGTGTCGCCATGCAGCTTGTCGCAGGCGCCGGCGTAGTACTCGAAATAGCGGGCCAGCGCGGTCGCGTCGTTGCGCGCCACGCGCAGCGCCTTGCCGGTGTCGCGCGCTTCCAGCTGGGCCAGCTCCTCGTGGTGTTCCAAGACGGCGGCGCCGAGCTTGGCGAGCAGGCGGCCGCGCTGCAGCGCGGTCATGCCGCCCCAGGGGCCGTCGAAGTTCTCGCCCATGGCCTGGCGTGCGGCGCGCACGGCGGTGTCGACGTCGGCAGCCGTGCCGCGCGCGATCTCGCCGAATTTCTGGCCGTCACTCGGGTCGATCACGTCGATGGTGGCGTTGCCTTCGGACGGTACGTGGCGGCCGTCGATGTAGTGGGTGGCGTTCATGAGGTTGTCTCCTTGCGGCCGATCACTTCGGTTCGGGCCAGGGGTGTTGGGCTTCGCGGATCTGCTCGAAGGCGCGGCTGAACTGCAGCACGCCGAGGTCGTCGAAGCGGCGCCCGGCGATCTGCAGGCCGATGGGCAAGCCCTCGGCCGAATAGCCGCAGTTGATCGAAGCGGCAGGCTGCTCCGACATGTTGTAGGGCACCGTGAAGCCGATGTGCTCCAGCGGCAGCATCGGGTCGTTGGTCGGCGAGGCGTGGTCCGCGGGCGCGGGCATGTTGGGCGACACGGGCGAGATCACGAAGTCGTAGGCCTTCGTGGCGGCGACGGTGGCCGCGCGCGTGGCGACGAACTGGCTGTAGGCGTCGAAGATGTGCGCGCCCGAAAAGCCGGCGGCACTCTCGGCCCACTCGCGGATGTACGGCAGGATCTTCGCGCGCTTTTCCGCTGCCATCGCCTGCATGTCGATGCACGAGCGCATGCGCCAGAAGTGGTCCATGCCCTGCAGCATCTTCGGCGTCATGAAGGCACCGATTTCCTCCACATGCGCGCCGGCTGCCTCGATGCGCTTCGCGGCGCGGCGAACAGCCTCGGCGATCTGTGGGTCGAGCGGCAGGCCGCAGCCGGCGTCCATGTGCAGCGCCACGCGCTTGCCCTTGAGAAACGACGGGTCGACCTCGAAGGCGCTCCAGTCGATCGCCGGTGGCGGTAGTTCCGAGTAATCGCGGTCGTCGGGCTGCGCGATCGACGCCATCATCAGCGCCGAGTCGGCCACCGTGCGCGTCATCGGCCCGGCGCAGCGGCCCATGTAGGGCGTGCTCAGTGGAATGCGGCCGAAGCTGGGCTTGAGCGTGTAGATGCCGCACCAGCTCGCAGGCAGGCGCAGCGAGCCGCCGATGTCGGTGCCCACGTGCAGCGGGCCGTAGCCGGCGGCAGCCGCCGCACCCGCACCCGCGCTGGAGCCACCGGGCGTGCGCGACAGGTCCCACGGGTTGCGCGAGAGCTCGTGAAAGCTCGACAGGCCCGACGACAGCATGCCCAGGTCGGGCATGGTGGTCTTGGCGACCAGCACCGTGCCGTCTTCCTTCAGGCGGGCGGCGGGTGGCGAGTCTTGCAGCATCGGCACGAGGTCGTAGGCTGCGGTGCCCAGCGGCATCGGGTCGCCTTCGGTCGCGAGGTTGTCCTTGATGGTCACGGGCACGCCGTCGAGCGTGCCGCGCGGCTGGCCGGCCAGCCAGCGTGCTTCGGAGGCGCGGGCTTGCTCGAGCGCGCGCTCGGGGCGGAACAGCCATGTGGCATGCAGCTCGGGCTCGTACGCGGCGATGCGCTCGTTGACCGAGCGTGCCACTTCGACCGGCGAGAGTTCCTTGGCGGCGTAAGCTGCATGCAGCTCCTGCACGCTCAGGGAATACAAGGGCTTGGTCATCGCATCAGCCCCACGAGATCGC
Source organism: Variovorax sp. Root434 (assembly GCF_001426595.1). Classification (NCBI taxonomy): domain Bacteria; kingdom Pseudomonadati; phylum Pseudomonadota; class Betaproteobacteria; order Burkholderiales; family Comamonadaceae; genus Variovorax; species Variovorax sp. Root434. The sequence continues at coordinate 832,351 of NZ_LMEK01000012.1, read as the reverse complement.
GGCCAGGTCGTTCACCACGATCGGCATGCTCGGCCACAGGCCCTTCACCTCCTTGCGCGCGATGGTCGGGAACACCGCCTGGTACAGGAAGCCGTTGACCGCGTCGGTGGCCAGCTCGCGCTGGGCCTCGGCCAGCAGGTCGGCGCGGCGCTTCTTGTTCTCTTCGTTCTGGATGGTGGCGAACAGGTCGCGGAACTTCTTCGAGTCGTAGCCCCAGTAGTAGTCGGGCTCGGTGTACTTCACGAGGTCGAAGGGCTCCACGTGCGCGACCATCGTCAGGTCGAAGTCGTGCGCACCGCCGAAGGTGCCGCTGAGCCACTGGGCCCATTCGACGTTCTGGATCTTCACGTTGATGCCGACCTGCGCGAGCTGCGCCGCGATCACCTCGCCGCCTTGCCGCGCATACGAAGGCGGTGGCAGCTGCAGGCGCAATTCGAGCGGCGTCTTCACGCCGGCCTCGGCCAGCAGCTTCTTCGCCTTCTCTACGTCGTAGGGGTTCAACGCCGTGGTGTCGATGAAGCCTGGCGCGCCCAGCGCGTAGTGGCTGCCGATGGGCTTGCCGAAGCCGTCCGCTGCGCCCTGGACGATCGCGTTGCGGTCGATGGCCGCCAGGATCGCCCGGCGCACGCGCACGTCGTCCAGCGGCTTCTTGCGGTTGTTGATGGTGAGGATCACCTTGCCGCGCGTGCCGACCTCGATCACCTGGAAGCGCGGGTTGCCCTTGAACTGGCTCACCGAGCGCGTGCCCGCGCGCGGGAAGATGTCGATGTCGTTGGCCATCAGCGCGGCGGTCTGCGCGGCGGTGTCCGACATGAAGCGGAAGACGAACTTCTCGGTCTTCGCGAGGTTCGGGTCGCGGTACGTTGGCGACTTCACCAGCGTGCACGAGGCGCCGCGCTGCCACGCGCTCAGCTTGTACGGGCCGGTGCCCACTGGCGCGGTGGCGTTGGTCTCGGCGCTCTTGGGCTCCACGATGCAGGCGGTCGACTGGCCGAGCATGAAGGGCAGGTCCGGGTTGGGCAGCGTGCTGTTCACGCCGACCATGTGCTCGTCGAGCACCACGGTGCCGATCTCGCTGAAGAAGCGCTTGTCCTTGTTGGTGCTTTTGGCGCCGCCCGCGCGGTCGAAGGAGAACTTCACCGTGTGCGCGTTGAATGGCTGGCCGTTCTCGAAGCGCACGCCCTTGCGCAGCTTGAAGACGAAGGTCTTCATGTCGGGCGACGAGGTCCAGCTCTCGGCCAGCATCGGCGTGACCGAGCCGTCGGCGTTCACCTTGGTGAGCGTCTCGAAGATGTTGTACTGCGTGATCTCCGCGATGGCCGATGCGGCGCCGGTCGTCGGGTCCAGGCCCGGCGGTTCGAGCGGCATGCCGATCGTCAGCGTGTTCTTGCCGGCCTGCGCGCGCGCCTGGGGCAGGAAGACACCCGGGATTGCCGCGGCCATGGCGGAAGTCATGAGTGTGCGTCGCTTCAACATTCGGTAGTTCCTGGAGGTGAGGGTGGTGGAAAGAAAGAACGACTGCCCGGCTAGCGGGACGGCGTGTGCAGAACGGCGGAAAGCAGGGTGCGCGTGTACTCGTGCTGCGCGTGCCGGAACAGGTCGGCCGGGCGACCTCGCTCGACGATGCGGCCCTTGAAGACCACGCACACTTCATCGCACAGGTGGTTGACCACCGCGAGGTCGTGGCTGATGAGCAGGTAGCTGATGCCGAACTGCTGCTGCAGGTCCTGCATGAGGTTGAGCACCTGGGCNTCGCACAGGTGGTTGACCACCGCGAGGTCGTGGCTGATGAGCAGGTAGCTGATGCCGAACTGCTGCTGCAGGTCCTGCATGAGGTTGAGCACCTGGGCCTGCACCGACACATCGAGCGCGCTGACGGGCTCGTCGGCCACGATGAGCTTGGGGCGCGTGATCAGCGCGCGCGCGATCGCAATGCGCTGGCGCTGGCCGCCCGAGAACTCGTGCGGGTACTTGTCCATGTCGGTGGTGCGCAGGCCGACTGCGGCGAGCGCTTCGGAGGCACGCTCGCGCTGCACGGCGCGGCTCGTTTCGGCCAGCGCCTCGAGCGGCTCGGCGACGATGCGCGCGACGGTCTGGCGCGGGTCGAGCGAGCCGTAGGGGTCCTGGAACACCATCTGGAAATCGCGCCGNGCCAGCGCCTCGAGCGGCTCGGCGACGATGCGCGCGACGGTCTGGCGCGGGTCGAGCGAGCCGTAGGGGTCCTGGAACACCATCTGGAAATCGCGCCGTGCGGTGCGCAGCTCGGCTTTCGGCAGCGTGTGCAGGTCGCGGCCTTCGAGGCGCACGCTGCCCGAAGTCGGCGTGTCCAGCGCCATCACGAGGCGCGCGATGGTCGACTTGCCCGAGCCCGATTCGCCCACGATGCCCACGCTCTTGCCGGCGCGCACTTCGAAGCTCACGCCATTGAGCGCCTTCACGGTCGGCGGCGGGCCGAAGAGCTTTTCGCGCGGCAGCGCGTAGTGGCGGTAGAGGTTGTTCACGGCCAGCAGGGGCTGGCCGGCGGCGGTGCTGGGTGGCTGGCTCATGCGGTGGCCGTCCTGGCGTTCGACGCGGCGATTTCGGCCAGCCGCAGGCAGCTCACGGCATGGTCGTTCGGCAGCATCGTGGTGCGTGGCCGCGTGCTCTGGCAGAGGTCGATGGTGTGGGCGCAGCGGCCCGAGAAGGCGCAGCCCCGGGGCATGTCGACCAGCTCGGGCACGCTGCCCTGGATGGTCGGCAGCCGGCCTGCGCGCACCGCGCCAATGGCGGGGCGCGCCGCGAACAGGCCGCGCGTGTAGGGATGGGCGCGACCGGCAAAGACCACGTCCGTCGGGCCGCTCTCGACCGCACTACCGCCATACATCACGAGCATGCGCTTCACGCTGTTGGAAATCACGCCAAGGTCGTGCGAGATCAGGATCAGCGCCATGCCCATTTCCTTGACGAGGCCCTGGATCAGGTCGAGCACCTGCTTCTGGATGGTGACGTCGAGCGCGGTGGTCGGTTCGTCGGCAATCAGCAGGTCGGGCCCGCAAGCGAGCGCCATCGCGATGCCGATGCGCTGGCGCTGGCCGCCGGAGAACTGGTGCGGATAGGCGTCGAGGCGCGAGGTCGCGTCGGGAATGCCCACGCGGTCGAGCAGGTTCAACGCCTCCTTGCGGGCCTGTTCCTTGGTCAGGCCGCGGTGCAGCCGCAGCGGCTCGCCCACCTGGCGCGCGATGGTGTGCACCGGGTTCAGCGCCGTCATCGGCTCCTGGAAGATCATGCCGATGCGGTTGCCGCGGATATGGCACATCTGCTTCTCGGGCAGGCCGACGAGTTCCTTTCCATCGAGCTTGATGCTGCCCGTGACCTTGGCGTTCGACGGCAGCAGGCCCATGAGCGACATCACGGTGATCGACTTGCCGCAGCCCGATTCGCCGACGATGCCCAGCGTTTCGCCGCGCTCCAGCGAGAACGAGATACCGCGCACGGCCTGCGCCGGCCCGCGCTGGGTCTGCAGGCCTATCTGGAGGTTGTTGACTTCGAGGAGGGGCATGGCGCTTACCGGGCTCTGGCCAGGCGCGGGTCGAGCAAGTCGCGCAACCCGTCGCCCAGGAGGTTCAGCCCGAGCACAGCGAAGGCGATCGCCATGCCGGGGAAGACGGCCAGCAGCGGCTGCTGGAACATGAGGGTCTGCGCCTCGCTGAGCATGCGGCCCCACGAGGGTTGCGGCGGTTGCGTGCCCAGGCCCAGGTAGGAGAGGGCGGCCTCGGCAAGGATGGCGATGGCGAAGCGGATCGTGATCTGCACGATCAGCACGGCCGAGATGTTCGGCAGCACGTGCTGCATCGTGATCGCGAAACTGCCCTTGCCGCAGGCGCGCGCGGCGGCCACATACTCGCGCGACCAGATGGCGTTGGCCGAGGCGCGTGTGATGCGCGCGAAGGTCGGGATGTTGTAGATGCCGATGGCCACGATGGCATTCACGATGCCCGCGCCGAACACGGCGGTCATCATGATGGCCGAGAGGATCGCGGGAAAGGCCAGCGTGAAGTCCGACAGCCGCATCACTGCTTCCTCGACCCAGCCGCGCTTGGCGGCCGCCAGCAGACCCAGCGCCGTACCGACCACGAGGCCGATGCCCACCGCGATCACGCCGACAAGGATCGATGCGCGTGCGCCGACCAGCAGCAGCGAAGCCACGTCGCGCCCGAACGCGTCGGTTCCGAGCCAATGCGATGCGGAGGGCACCTGCATCTTGTTCGCCATGTCCATCGCATACGGCGACCACGGTGTCCACACGAACGAGAGCAGGGCGGCGACGAGCAGCAGCGCGGCCAGCACGCCGCCGATGACGAAGCTGCGGTGCTTCAGCGCGCGCTGCCAGAAGCCAGGGAGCTTGATGAGCGCCGCAGCGCTCGGGGCGGTGATGACGGAGCTCATATGTCGCTGGCCTTGATGCGCGGGTCGATCACTGCGTACAGCACGTCGACCACGAAGTTCACGATCACCACCATGGCCGCCAGCAGCATCACGCAGTTGCGCACCACGATCAGGTCGCGGTTGCTGATGGCCTGGAAGATCAGCCGGCCCAGGCCCGGCAGGTAGAACACGTTCTCCACCACGATGGTGCCGGCCAGCAGCTCGGAGAACTGCATGCCCATGACCGTGATGACCGGGATCATGGCGTTGCGCAGCACGTGGGTCCACAGCACGGCACGCTGTGAGACACCCTTGGCGCGCGCCGTGCGCACGAAGTCCTCGCGCATCACCTCCAGCACTGCCGAACGCGTGATGCGCGCGAGGATCGCGGCCTGCACCACCGCCAGCGACAGCGCAGGCAGCAGCAGCGACTTGATGCCCGCGAAGAAGCCCTCGCCCCAGCCCTCGAAGCCGCCAGCGGAGAACCACTGCAGCTGCACCGAGAACACGAGGATCAGCAGGATGGCGAACCAGAAGTTCGGGATCGCGATGCCGACCTGGGCCATGCCCATCAGCCCGACGTCGCCGAGCTTGTTGTGGCGTGCGGCAGCCGTCACGCCCACCAGCAGCGCGATGACGACGGTCAGGGCCATCGCCATCATGGCCAGTGGCACGGTGAGCGCGAGGCGTTCGAGGATCAGGTCGAGCACGGGCGAGCTGTAGGCGTAGCTGTCGCCGAGGTTGCCGGTCAGCAGGCCGCCGATCCAGTGCCAGTAGCGCGTCCATGCGGGCTGGTCGAGACCGAGCTTGGTGGCCAGGGCGGCGACGGCTTCGGGCGAGGCGTCCGGCCCCATGAGCATCTGCGCTGCGTTGCCCGGAAGAATTTCCAGAACGAGGAACACGATGACCGAGGCGCCGATCAGCGTGCCGATCAGCGTCAGCGTGCGCTTGAGCAGGAAGAGGCCCATGTCAGTGACTCCGCTGCGTGGTGTTGTGTTGCGGTGTGTTCGGGGTGCGTGCACAGGCCACCGGGTACTCCCCTCCGCGAATGTCCCCCGGCCTGCGGCCTCCTCCTTTATTTCGCTGCGGGGAGCACCCGGTGTCCTGTGCACGAGGGCACGCTCTGGGTGCACGGCTGATCAACGACTGCTCTGTCCAACGCTCACGCCGACGGGGTGCCTTGCGCAGCGAAATAAAGGAGGAGGCCGAAGGCCGGAGGACATTCGCGGAGCAAGGTACCCCGTCGGCGTGAGCGCACCCCGAACGACGCACCCCGTACCGACCCCTGGCTTCCAGATGCGTCATGCAGAAATGCACTCGGCAATCGCGCGGCCCACGTCCACGGTGTTGGCCGTGCCGCCCATGTCGCGGGTGCGCGGACCTTCGCTCAGTACCGTCTCGATGGCCGACAGCACGGCGGCGGAAGCCTGCGCGTAGACGGGATCGTCGCCGCCGAGGTGGTCCAGCATCAGCGCGGCCGACCAGATCTGGCCGATGGGATTGGCGATGCCCTTGCCTGCGATGTCGGGCGCCGAGCCATGCACGGGCTCGAACAGCGACGGGAACTTGCGCTCCGGATTCAGGTTGGCCGAGGGCGCGATGCCGATGGTGCCGGTGCAGGCCGGGCCCAGGTCGGACAGGATGTCGCCGAAGAGGTTGGAGGCCACGACCACGTCGAACCAGTCGGGGTGCTGCACGAAGTGCGCGCAGAGGATGTCGATGTGGAACTTGTTCGTCGCCACGTCGGGGTAGCGCGTGGCCATCTCGGCCAGGCGTTCGTCCCAGTAGGGCATGGTGATCGAGATGCCGTTCGACTTGGTGGCGGCCGTCAGGCTCTTGCGCTTGCGGCGGCTGGCGAGCTTGAACGCGTAGTCGATGATGCGGTCTACGCCGGTGCGGGTGAACACGGCTTCCTGGATCGCCATTTCGCGCGGCGTGCCTTCGAACAAGCGGCCGCCGACCGAGGTGTATTCGCCTTCGGTGTTCTCGCGCACCACCAGGAAGTCGATGTCGCCGGGCTTGCGGTGTGCCAGCGGACCGGGCACGCCGGGCATCAGGCGCACGGGGCGCAGGTTGACGTACTGGTCGAAGTCGCGGCGGATCTTGATGAGCAGGCCCCACACTGCGATGTGATCGGGCACCTTGTCGGGCGCGCCCACCGCGCCGAAGTAGATCGCGTCGTGGCCCTGGATCTTGTCGGCCCAGTTGGCCGGCATCATCAGGCCGGTGCGCACGTAGTGGTCGGAGCCCCAGTCGAAGTGGTCGTAGGAGAAGTCGATGCCGAAGCGGCGGCCCACCGCGTCGAGCACGCGCAACCCTTCGGGCATGACCTCGACGCCGATGCCGTCTCCGGGAATGACGGCAATCCTGTGCTTTTTCTGCATTGACTCAACCTGTTCCAAGTTCGTTGCGTTCGGGGGCCGGCGCCTGCGACGCTGGGCTGTTGAAAAATTCTAGGAGCGAGGGGTGCGGGTGCGGTGGGGGTTGGCACTCAAACCGCATTGACAAGATCAGAAGGCGAAGCGTCGAGGTTTCAGAGAGGAGCTTGTCAATCCACTGTCACGAAATCGACTTCGATTTCGAAAAATTAGAAGGCTGGAAGAGCCTTGGGCGAACGCGATGCTGCTGCACGGAGCACTGGGACAGCCGTCGCCAGAGGGCTGACACGGCCTTGTGTCCCCCGTACCATGGCCCGATGCGAACACTCCAACTTCCCACTGGCGGCGAGATGCCCGTCCTCGGCCTGGGCACATGGCGGATGGGCGAAAACGCGGGTCATCGTGCGGCGGAGGTGAAGGCCGTGCGCGAGGCCATCGCCCTCGGCTACCGGCTCATCGACACGGCCGAGATGTACGGCGAAGGCGGGGCCGAAACGGTGGTGGGCCAGGCCATTGCCGAGGCCCTGCGCGTGGGCGACGCGCGCCGCGAAGAGCTCTTCGTCGTCAGCAAGGTCTATCCGCACAACGCCAGCCGACGCGGCACGCGCGACGCGTGCGAGCGCAGCCTGAAGCGGCTGGGCCTCGACGCCATCGATCTCTACCTGCTGCACTGGCGTGGCAGCCATCCGCTGCGCGAGACCGTCGCGGCGATGCAGTCGCTGGCGGCCGACGGACGCATCGGCCACTGGGGCGTGAGCAACTTCGACACCGACGACATGGAAGAGCTGACGCGGGCCGTGGGCGGCGGCCCGGGCTGTGCGGCGAACCAGGTGTACCTGTCGCTCGGCGAGCGCGGCCCCGAGTTCAGCCTGCTGCCCTGGCAGCGCGAACGCGGCATGCCGCTGATGGCCTACAGCCCGATCGACCAGGGGGCGCTGGCTGAAGACGATGGGCTGGGCGAACTGGCCGGCCGGCTCGGCGTGACGGCTGCGCAGCTTGCATTGGCCGCCGTCGTCGCACGGCCCGGCGTGGCCGCGATTCCGAAGGCGGTGCGCAGCGCGCACCTGAAGGAGAACCTGGCCGCCGCCGATCTGCAGCTCGATGCGGCGACCCTGGCCGAGCTGGACCGCCTGCATCCACCGCCGCGGCGCAAGACGCCGCTAGCGATGATCTGAGAAGAAGAAAGAAGGATCAGTGCGCCTCGGCCTGCTTGGCCGCGGCGATCACAGCCTGCTCGTCGTGCTTCGCGCCGTTGAGGAACAGGTTGAGCAGCACGGCCGCAATCGACGCCAGCAGAATGCCCGACTCGATCAGCGAGTGGATTGCGTGCGGCATCCATTGCTTGAAGTTGGGCGCGATCAGCGGAATCATGCCCACGCCGATAGCCACCGCGACGATCATCGCGTTGTGGCGGTTGGTCTTGAAGTCCACGCCTGAGAGGATGCGGATGCCCGTGGCGGCCACCATGCCGAACATCACGAGGCCCGCGCCGCCGAGCACCACGGTGGGCAACGACTCCACCAGCGCGGCCATCTTCGGCAGCAGGCCCAGCACGATCAGGATCGCGCCGCCGGCCACGCACACGTAGCGGCTCTTGATGCCCGTGACGGCCACCAGGCCCACGTTCTGCGAGAAACTGGTGTACGGGAAGGTGTTGAAGATGCCGCCGATCAGCGTGCCCAGGCCGTCGGTGCGCAGGCCGCGCGCCAGGTCCTTCTGGCTGATCTTGCGGTCGGTCATTTCACCGAGCGCGAGGAACATGCCGGTCGATTCGATCATCACCACGATCATGATCAGCGTCATGGTGAGGATCAGGATCGGGTCGAACTGCGGCATGCCGAAGTGAAAGGGCAGCACCACGTCCACCCACGCGGCCTTGCCGACCTTCTCGTAGGTCATGAGCCCGGTGGCCGAGGCCACCACCGCACCGATCACGATGCCCAGCAGCACCGAGATGTTGGCGATGAAACCCTTGGCGTATTTGACGATCAGCAGGATCGACACGAGCACCAGCGCAGCCACGCCGAAGCCGGAGAGGTCCGCGTACTTGGGGTTGGGCACGGTGGGCATGATCGCAAAGCCCTTGGGCACCGCGGGAATGGAGCTGCCGGGCGAGGTGACCTCGGCCAGCCACTTCGCATACACCGGGTCGACCAGCGCGGGCGCCGTCGGGCCCACGGGATTGCCGAAGATCCAGTTGATGCCCACGCGCATCAGGCTGATGCCGATGACCGTGATGATGGTGCCTGTGACCACCGGCGGAAAGAAGCGCAGCATGCAGCTCACCAGCGGCGCGATCAGTATCGACACCACGCCCGCGCCGATGATGGCGCCGAACAGCAGCTGCGCGCCGTTCTGGCCCGGGTTGGCGTTGGCGATGGCGACCATTGGCGCCACCGACGCGAAGGTCACGCCCATCATCACGGGCAGCTTGATGCCGAAGAACTGCGTGGCACCCAGCGCCTGGATCAGCGTGGCGATGCCGCAGCAGAACAGGTCGGCCGAGATCAGCAGCGCGACCTCGTCGGGCGAGAGCTTGAGCGCTCGGCCGACGATGAGCGGCACCGCGACCGCGCCCGCATACATCACCAGCACGTGCTGCAGGCCGAGGGCCGCGAGCTTGCCTGAAGGCAGGCGCTGGTCCACGGGATGGACTGTTGGAACAGTGGAAGAGGTCTCGGCCGTCATCGTGTATCTCCTGGCGCAGCAAGGGGAGAGAGCGTGAACGGCGCGGTGTTCCGTGGCGTCCACCTAGTGTGTACGCCAAACTGTATACAATTTATGCGGCAATCCGGATGCAGGAAAACCCGCATCGCGGGCGCCGGGCGAAGACGATCAGTTTTCCAGTTTCAGCCGCCGCATGAGCCAGTTCGCGGTGAACTCGAAGTGCTCTCGCATGTTCGACTCCGCCGTGTGGCCATCATCCCCAAATACCAGTTGCGTCACATTGAAGCCAAGAGCCGCAAGAGATGCGGGTTCATCTCTGGAGATGAGATCTTCGCGGGCGCCGTTCACCATGAGAATGGGTTTGTGCAACTGCACCGCGGTTGGCATCTTCAATTGATGTGAGAGTTGGAATGCTTCGTAGTATTCGCACATCGCCTGACGAGGCGTCGTCTGCGGATTCATGTTGGCAAACACGGTGTAGGGCGCGACGATCCATGCAGGCGCTGTCTTGCAATGCGCTTGTCCGAAGCTCGAGTCGCTGGGGCCGCCTATGTTGACGATCGCTTTGTAGAAGTCGTTCTTAAGCCCGCCAAGCGTTCCCAAGTAGCCCCCCATGCTCCAGCCGTACACGGCCACTCGGCTTGCGTCCAGATCGCTGCGGGTCTTGATGTAGTCCGCAACCGTGTCGAGCATCGCGGAGGACTCCGGACGGAATCCCAACTGGTTCTCCCCGGTGTCCGGATTCTCCACAATGAGGGTTGCGAACCCGCGGCTCATGAAGTAGTCGCTGTGCCGGATCATCTCCGTCTTCAGGTTGTCGAGGCCGCCCAGAATGACCAGCACCGGCAGCTTCTCGTTGCTGCCGCGTCGTACCGACGGTGCTCGGGAGTAGCCGATGAATTCTTTCTCTCCGGTCTTGAACGTGATCCGCTGGAGCGGTTTTCCCTGGACCGCGTAGGCTCGTTCGGTCGCCTGCAGATCCGCAGTGGGGACACGCTTGGGCAGTCGATTCATCCGCAGATAGAAAGCGGCCTTTTTGTATTCGGCCGATGCGGTCGTGCTGTCGCCCCGCTCTTCGGCCACGCGGGCTCGTTCCAGATGCAGCTGGGCGGGCTTGCTGAAAGTCGCTTGCCAGGCTGCCTGCGACGGCCCGGCATGTTCCGGCAGCGTTCCAGCGACGTCGTCGAACGTACTTGCGTCGATGCCGGCATCCTCGAGCCACCAACAGATGTTGAATTTGAACGAAGGATGCATGCGAGCGACGCCTCCCGGGTACTCCGCCTGTCCTTTCCTGCAGAACTCGGCCATGCTGTCCGCCGCCCTGGCCGAGGGGATGCCCTGCGCCGCGGATTCGTGCGGCGCTGCCGCGACAAGAAGGACGGCTCCGAAGGCCGTCAAGAATTTCAAGATCAATTTGTTCGTCACGGTCTTTCCTTTATTGGGGCGACGCACCGGGCAGCCAGCCATTGCCGCGGTACCAGGCGACCGTATCGGCAACGGTTTGCTCGATCGGGCGAAACTTCAGTTGAAGCTTCTGCTCGCTCTTCGTGTGGTTGAAATGACTGCGCCCCGCCTCCTTGCGCATCAGCCGCACCGTCGCCAGGCTGAGCAGGATGGGTTTGCCGCTGATCCGCGCATAGAGCTCCTGTGCCGCCGCCAGGAGATACAGGAGCGGGAAGGGCAAGTTGCGTGTCGGCGTCTTGATGCCCGCGATCTTCCCCAGCAAGGGCACCAATTCCTGCATCGTCATGTGGCGGCCGGCAGCCAGATAGCGTTCGCCGCGCTGCCCGTGCTCCGCGGCCGAAATCTGCGCCCTCGCCACATCGCGGGCATCGACAACGGAAAAGCTTCCAGGCAGCAACCCAGGCAATTTCCCAAGCACCACATCGTTGACAAATTGTCCTGACGAGGTGGGGCCGATATCGGCTGGCCCCCACATCCACCCTGGCAAGACAAAGCTCGCGTGCATGTCCGGGTGCGTCGCAAGAAAGGCCGACACGACTTGATCGGCCAGTATCTTGCTGCGGTAGTAGTCGTCGTCGGCATCTGCCAGGTCACGCAGACAGGTCTCGTCGATGGGCATGCCAGGTTCGCCATTCAGCACCGCGATGGATGAGGTCTGGACGAAGCGCCGGATGCCGGCGTCGTATGCCCGCTCGATGAGCTGCTGTGTGCCGTCCACATTGATGCGTTTGAGCTCTTCCCAGTGGCTGCCGCCCTTGAAGTTGTCCCGGAAGAAGGCGGCGGTGTGGAACACCACGTCGCATCCTTGCAGTGCCCTGGAGAAAGCGGGTACATCCGCCATGTCGCCCAGCACCAATTCGACGCCTTTCACCCCCGCAAACTGCTGCTGACCTTTGGTCTTCGAGCGGGCGAGGGCCTTGACGGAGACGCCGCGCGCGACCAGTTCGCGCACAAGGTTGTTGCCGAGAAGGCCAGTGGCGCCGGTGACAAACGCGGACCTCGGGCTCTTGGGTTTTTCCATATCGATTGAATTTCAAAGATCAAATGAGTTTTGAATGTACCTTCGACATTTTGAAATATCAAGTGATATCTGGAGCGGTGTGCAGCCTCGCCTCCGGAAGCACGCGCCCCGCCGGTCGATATCCAAAGTTCATGTGATATCTTTTGAGGCATGAGCCCCACGACAGCAAGAACGCGCCTGACCCGTGAGGAAAGCCGGGCGCAGACTCGCGAGCGTCTGGTCGATACCGCGCAGAACCTGTTCGTGTCGAACGGCTATGGGGGCGCGTCGATCCGAGACATCGCGGACAAGGCGGGCTACTCCCAAGGTGCCTTCTATTCGAACTTCTCGAGCAAGGAAGACGTCCTGCTGGAGTTGCTGCGACGGCACATGGAAGCGGAAGCGACGCAGCTTTCCACGGTCTTGGGCAACGACGCGCAACAGCCCGAACAGATGCTGGCCGAACTGGAAGCCTGGGCTTCCACGCTCAATCACGATGCCGACTGGTGCATGCTTTCCATCGAACTGCAGTTGCATGCCAATCGCAGCCCGACGTTCGCTGCGGAGTACCGGAAGGTGTGGGACAAACACCGCTCCGAAATCGGCGGCGTGATCGGCCTATTGTTCGACAAGCTCGGGCGCTCGCCCCCTGCCGCACCGGACGAACTGGCCGCGGCCTTCATGGCACTCTCGCATGGACTGGCACTGCAGCGGATGAGCACGCGCCCGGATCCCTCGGGCCGGCTGATCATGGTGTTCCTGCGCGGACTGATCGCAAGTGCGGAATGCCTGGGAACCGCAGCTGTCGCACCGGCCGACTCTTCTTCGCGCGAGCCCAGGAAGCGCGCTGCGAAGAAAGCTCGGCGCTGAATCACACCCGGGGTGCCCAGGACACCGTCGAGGTGTCTGTCTTGCAGGCCCTCCCTAGGCGAGCAGCGCCTTCACCAGATCGAGCTGCCGGTCGGGCTTCTCGGTGCCCAGTTCGAGGCTGGCCTCGATGCGCTCCAGGTGGTCATTCATGCTCTTCACGGCGGCCTCGGCATCGCCTTTGCGGCACAGGCGCAGGAAATCGGCGTGCTCGTCCGACGAGCAGTGCGGATCGTTCGACGAGTGGTACAGCATGGCGATCAGCGAGCTGCGTGCCACCAGTTCGCGCACCAGCTCGGCCAGCGTGCGGTTGCCCGTGGCCTCGGCCAGCGCCACATGGAAGTCGCCCAGCAGCTTCTCGCGCACGGTGCCCGTGGTAGTGGTCTGGCGCAGCGCTGTGCGTTCGAACTTGATGTGCTGCTCCAGCACTTGGTAGTCGCGCGGCCGTGCGGCGGCGACGAACAGGCGCACCACCTCGCTTTCGAGAATGCGGCGCACCGCGAACACCTCGCGGGCCTCTTCCACCGTCGGCTGGCAGACGAAGGCGCCCTTGTCGGGAATCATCTCGATGAGCTTGTCCTTCGACAGCATCAGCAATGCGGCGCGCACCTTGGTGCGGCTGACCGAATAGACCCGGCCCAGCGCCTCTTCGCGCAGCCAGGTGCCGGGCGGCAGGCGCTTCTCGACGATCGCGGTGGCGATGTCGTTGGCGATGCTTTCGATGGAGCTGTTCTTGTCGGCTGCGGCCGCGCCGTTCTCGGCTGGAACGGCGATGGCGGGGGGTACGGAAGATTTGGAACTGGCGCGGGGCATGCGCGGATTGTGGCCTAGCTCGAAAGCGTAAAGCCTTCCAGTGCGCCAACGATGGGCTTGGGCAAGGGCTTCGCCAGCTCCCCGCGCTTGCTGGTGCGCAGCTTCAGGGCGACGAGCGACTCGATGAGCTTGGTGCCCGCGGCCACGCCGTCGATCACGGGCACGCCGAGCACTTGCTCGATATGCGCGCACAGGTCGGTCATGCCGGCGCAGCCCAGCACGATGCAGTCGGAGCCGTCTTCCTCGAGCGCGCGCCGGCATTCGTCGACGATGCGTTCGCGCGCACGCGAGCCGGGCTCCTCGAGTTCGAGCACCGGCAGCTCGCAGGCGCGCACGTTGGCGCAGAAGCGCTCCATGCCGTAGATCTCGGCCAGGTGCCAGGCCTGGCCCATGGTGCGGCCCAGCGTCGTCACCACGCTGAAGCGGCTGCCCAACATGCTGGCCAGGTGCATCGCGGCTTCGGCGATGCCCACCACCGGTCCGCGCGCCAGTTCGCGCGCGGCCTTCAGGCCCGGGTCGCCGAAGCAGGCGATCACGTAGCCGTCGATGTTGCCCTCGCGTTCGCCCGCCGCGATCTCCTGCAGCAGGCCCGGCACGGCCAGCGCTTCGTCGTAGTGGCTCTCGATGGAGACCGGCCCCATGGCCGGGCTCACGGCGACGATCTCGGTGCCGGCGTGCGCCACCGCGCGGGCGCAGGCACCGATCTTCTCGGTCATGCTCCAGGTGGTGTTGGGGTTGATGATCTTGATGCGCACGGCGCTCCCTTTCTCTTCAGTTCAAGTCTTGTTGTTGCGGTTCAGCACGGCATAGAGCACGAAGCCCAGGCCCATGCCGATGAACCACGCATAGTTCGCGCCACCGCGCAGCGCCGGCACCATCACGCACAGGATCGGCACCAGTGCGGAGGGCACCAGCGCCTGGATCGCCTTCGGGTTGTAGCCGCTGCTGTACCAGTACTCACCCTTCGGGCTCATGCTGTAGAGCGCGTCCACGTCGATGCGCTGCTTGCGCACGATGTAGTAGTCGGCAATCAGAATGCCGAACAGCGGCCCGATGAACGAACCCAGCACGTCGAGCGTGTAGTGAATGACCTCGGGGCTGTTGTACAGGTTCCATGGCGTGAGAAACACCGAGCCTACGGCCGCGATCATGCCGCCCGTGCGCCAGCTGATGTGCTGCGGCGCCACGTTCGAGAAGTCGAAGGCCGGCGAGACGAAGTTGGCCACGATGTTGATGCCGATGGTTGCGATCATGAAGGTCAGCGCGCCCAGCACGACGGCGGTGGTGCTGTCGATCTTGCCCACGGTATGCACCGGATCGGTGATCAGTTCCCCAAAGACGGGCAGCGTGGCGGCGGTGGTGATGACAGTCAGCAGCGAGAAGAACACGAAGTTCACCGGCAGGCCCCAGAAGTTGCCCTTCTTCACCGCGTCGAAGCTCTTGCCGTAGCGCGAGAAATCGCCGAAGTTGAGCATCGGGCCGCTGAAGTAGCTCACCACCAGCGCAATGGCCGAGAGCATCACGGGCAGCGCGTCCCAGCCCTGGAACTTGATGCCGCCCAGGTTAAGGTCGATCTTGCTCCAGCCCGCCTTCCACACCAGCCAGCCGCACAGCACGGCCATGACCACGTACACCGCCGGGCCGGCCCAGTCGATGAACTTGCGGATGGCGTCCATGCCGTGCCAGAAGACGAAGGCCTGCAGCACCCACATGACCATGAACGCGACCCAGCCGAGGGCCGACAGGCCGACGAAGCCGTGTTGCGCGACATCGGCATACGGCGCCAGGCCCGGCGCCATGTGCAGCGCCAGCACCATGAACGCCGCCGATGCGAGGTACGTCTGCACGCCGTACCAGGCCACGGCGATCAGCCCGCGGATGATGGCGGGGATGTTGGCGCCCAGCACGCCGAAGGGCGCGCGGCACACCACCGGGTAGGGCACGCCCGTCACCTGGCTGGGCTTGGCCACGAGGTTGCAGAAGAACTGCACGATCACGATGCCGACCAGCAGCGACACCAGCACCTGCCAGCTCGACAGGCCCAGCGCGAACAGGCTGCCGGCCGTGATGTAGCCGCCCACGCTGTGCACGTCGGACATCCAGAAGGCAAAGATGTTGTATTGGCCCCAGGTCTGCTTCTTCAGCGGGGCGAGGTCTTCGTTGGTCAGGCGCGGGTGGTAGCCCGGCTTGATGACGGCGTTTGATTCCGCGTGCGGCGCAATGCCGGCTTCGCTTGCCCCCGCGGGGGCCTGGCTGACGACTGTGCTCATGGTCATTCCTCGTGCGAGTGAGTTGGATTGGGACCGGTTTTGACGCAAATTTCGCGCCGGATATTCGGATGCGTTATTTGTATACAAAAATTGCACTCAATCAAGGCCATTCGAGGAACCATATATCCGTAGATTCCCTGATGCGATGTCAATAGCGAATAACGCTAATATTTTGTTTGTATGTTTTAAATATATTAATAAGATATTTGAAATCGACCACCCTGTTACCCAAGGAGCACCATCCGTGACCAATCCCCGCTGGCAAGGCATCTTCCCCGCCATCACCACCAAGTTCCACGCCGACGAGAGCATCGATGCCGAGGGCACCGCNAGGAGCACCATCCGTGACCAATCCCCGCTGGCAAGGCATCTTCCCCGCCATCACCACCAAGTTCCACGCCGACGAGAGCATCGATGCCGAGGGCACCGCCCGGCACATCGACTTCCAGATCCGCAACGGCATCCATGGCCTCGTCACCTGCGGCTCGCTCGGCGAAGCCAGCACGCTGACGCTGGAAGAAAAGCTCCAGGTCGCGAAGATCGCGCTGGACGCCGCCGACGGC
Source organism: Variovorax sp. Root434 (assembly GCF_001426595.1). Classification (NCBI taxonomy): domain Bacteria; kingdom Pseudomonadati; phylum Pseudomonadota; class Betaproteobacteria; order Burkholderiales; family Comamonadaceae; genus Variovorax; species Variovorax sp. Root434. The sequence goes on along the minus strand of NZ_LMEK01000012.1, from coordinate 815,925 downwards.
CGCATCCCGGTGCTGGCCAATGTGTCGGAAACCAGCACGCGCGAAGCGCTGCGCTACGTGGACGGTGCCAACAAGCTCGGCGTGGCCGGCTTCATGGTGATGCCCTCGGTGATCTACGTGGCCGACGCACGCGAGGCGATGCTCAATGTGCGCACCATCGCCAACGCCGCGCAGAAACCCATCATGGTCTACAACAACCCGGTGGCCTACCGCGTCGACCTCAAGCCCGAGCACATGGTCGAGCTGGCCGACTGCGAATGGATCGCGGCGATCAAGGAGAGCACCGACGACATCCGCCGCATCACCGACCTGCGCAACACGGTGGGYGACCGCTACCAGCTGTTCCTGGGCGTGGACGACCTGGCCTACGAAGGCCTGGCCCTGGGCTGCGACGGCCTGCTGGCCGGGGTGGGTTGCGCCTTCCCGCGCGAGACGGTGGCGCTGTACGACCTGATGAAGGCCGGCCAGTTCGCCGAGGCGCTCAAGCTCTACCAGTGGATGACGCCGATGCTGCACCTCGACGTGTCGACCAAGCTGCACCATCGCCAACGCCGCGCAGAAACCCATCATGGTCTACAACAACCCGGTGGCCTACCGCGTCGACCTCAAGCCCGAGCACATGGTCGAGCTGGCCGACTGCGAATGGATCGCGGCGATCAAGGAGAGCACCGACGACATCCGCCGCATCACCGACCTGCGCAACACGGTGGGYGACCGCTACCAGCTGTTCCTGGGCGTGGACGACCTGGCCTACGAAGGCCTAGCCCTGGGCTGCGACGGCCTGCTGGCCGGGGTGGGTTGCGCGTTCCCGCGTGAGACGGTGGCGCTGTACGACCTGATGAAGGCCGGCCAGTTCGCCGAGGCGCTCAAGCTCTACCAGTGGATGACGCCGATGCTGCACCTCGACGTGTCGACCAAGCTCGTGCAGAACCTCAAGCTCATCGACGTGCTGGTGGGCGTGGGCASCGAGCACATGCGCCGCCCGCGCCTGCCGCTCATCGGCGAGGAGCGCGCCTTCATCGAGGCCGTCGTGAAGAAGGCGCTCGCCACGCGGCCTGCGCAGTACCAATCGGTTATGTAATACGCCCCTCTTTTCATCGTCCCCAACCTAGGAAGAAGCATGAAGTCAAAAGCAAACATGGTTTCGTTTCTCGGCCTCGTGGCCATCGCCATCGCAGGTCAGGCACAAGCACAGGAGCAGGTGGTCAAGATCGGTCACAGCGGTCCGCTCTCGGGCCCCAATGCCTTCGCGGGCAAGGACAATGAAAACGGCGTGCGCCTCGCCGTCGAGGAACTCAATGCTAAGAAGCTCAGCGTCGGCGGCAAGACGCTGAAGTTCGAGATGGTGTCTGAAGACGACCAGTGCGACGCCAAGACCGGCGTGAGCGTGGCGCAGAAGTTCGTCGACGACGGCGTCAAGTTCGTCATGGGCCCGTACTGCTCGGGCGTGGCCATTCCGGCGTCGCGCATCTACAGCGACGGCGGCACCATGGTCTCCACGGTGGGCACCAACCCGAAGGTCACGCAGGGTGGCTACAAGAACCTCTACCGCATCATCGCGAGCGACAACCAGATCGGCGGCGCCATGGCGGTCTACGCGGCCAAGGTGCTGAAGGTAACCAAGGTCGGCGTGATCGACGACCGCACCGCCTTCGGCCAGGGCCTCGCCGAAGAGTTCACCAAGGAAGCGAAGAAGCAGGGCCTGACCGTGGTCGGCCAGGAGTTCACCACCGACAAGGCCGTGGACTTCACGGCCATCCTGACCAACATGAAGGCCAAGGCGCCCGAGGCCATCTTCTTTGGCGGCTATGCACCGCAGGCCGCGCCCATGGCGCGCCAGATGAAGCAGCTCGCCGTACCCGGCAAGCTGCTGGGCGGCGACACCGTGTGCAGCCCCGCCACCGGCAAGCTCGGCGGCGACGCGGTCAACGATCTGGTGTTCTGCGCGCAGGGTGGCTCTATCCTCGAGAAGGCGCAGAGCGGCCCGGCCTTCAAGGAGAAGTTCAAGAAGCGCTTCAACGTCGATCCCGACGCGTACGCTGCTTCGTACTACGACCAGGTGCTGTTCATCGGCGAGTCGATGAAGAAGGCCAACTCCATCGACCCCGACAAGGTGGGCGCCGAGCTCTACAAGACCACCTACAAGGGCGTGGCCGCAACCTATTCGTACGACGACAAGGGCAACATGAAGCAGGCGCCCATCACCGTCTTTACTTTCAAGAACGCGGCGCCCGTTCCCCTCGCCAGCTATTGATCGGACCCAGCCACATGCAACGCATCCAGGTCATCGATTCGCACACGGGCGGCGAGCCCACGCGCCTTGTGATCGGCGGGTTTCCCGATCTGGGCGGCGGCAGCATGGCCGAGCGCCGTGCGCTGCTGGCCGAGCGGCACGACAAGTGGCGCGCGGCGGCCGTGCTGGAGCCGCGCGGCAGCGACGTGGTGGTGGGGGCGCTGCTTTGCGAGCCCGTGTCGCCGGATGCGGCTGCCGGCGTGGTCTTCTTCAACAACGCCGGCTACATCGGCATGTGCGGCCACGGCACCATCGGGCTGGTCGCGAGCCTTGCGCACATGGGGCGCATCGGCGTGGGCGAGCACCGGATCGAGACGCCTGTAGGCACGGTCACGACCACGCTGCACGAAGACGGCTCGGTGAGCGTGCGCAACGTGCCGGCCTACCGGCATCTGCACCAGGTGGCGGTCGAGCTGCCGGGCCATGGCACCGTCCGCGGCGACGTGGCCTGGGGCGGCAACTGGTTCTTCCTGGTGAGCGAGCACGGCCAGCGCGTGGCGAGCGACAACCTCGCGGCGCTGACCGGCTACACCTCTGCCTTGCGCCGCGCACTGGCGGCGCAGGGGATCACGGGCGCGGACGGCGCGGAGATCGATCACGTCGAACTCTTTGCCAACGACGACGAAGGCGCGGACAGCCGCAACTTCGTGCTGTGCCCGGGCAACGCCTACGACCGCTCGCCCTGCGGCACCGGCACCAGCGCCAAGATCGCCTGCCTCGCGGCGGACGGCAAGCTCGCGCCGGGCGAAGTGTGGACGCAGGCCAGCGTGATCGGCAGCCGCTTCGAGGCCAGCTACGAGATGGCGGATGGCAAGGTCATTCCCACGCTGCGAGGCCGCGCGCACATCAGCGCCGAAGCCACGCTCCTGATCGAAGAAGACGATCCCTTCGGCTGGGGCATCCGGCTCTGACATCGGGCGGCATGGACGTGGATGTCATCGTCATCGGCGCCGGCATCGTCGGCGCGGCGTGCGCACAGGCGCTTGCACAGGCGGGGCGCAGGGTGCTGGTGCTCGATGCGCGCATCGGCGGTGCCACCGGCGCGGGCATGGGCCACCTCGTGGTGATGGACGACAACGCGGCCGAGCTCGAACTGAGCCGCCATTCGGTCGCGCAATGGCGCGAGCTGGCGCCGCGCATGAGCGACGACTGCGCGTACAGCGCCTGCGGCACGCTCTGGATTGCCGCGAACGACGAAGAGATGGTGGAGGCCGAGCGCAAGCAGCAGCGGCTGCGCGCGCACGGCATCGGCAGCCGGCTGCTCGATGCGCGCGAACTGGCAAGCGCGGAGCCCGCGCTGCGCAAGGGTCTGTCGGGCGCTCTCGAAGTGCCGGGCGACGGCATCCTCTATGCGCCGAATGCCGCGCGCTGGCTGCTCACCCAAAACACGGAATCGATCAGCGTCGAGCATGCGAAGGTCGAGGCCATCGAAGACGACGGCACGTTGCGGCTCGCCGACGGCAGCCGCCGCACAGCGGCGCAGGTCGTGCTGGCCAACGGCATCCAGGCGACGACGCTGTGCCCCGAACTGCCGATCCGCCCGAAGAAGGGCCATCTGCTGATCACCGACCGCTATCCGGGCACGGTGCATCACCAACTGGTCGAACTCGGCTACGTGACCAGCGCGCACCACAGCGACGGCGACTCGGTCGCCTTCAACGTGCAGCCACGGCCCACGGGGCAGCTGTTGGTCGGCTCGTCGCGCCAGTTCGACACGACCGACCCGGCGGTCGAGGCGCCGATGCTCGCGCGCATGCTCCAGCGCACGCTGGACTACCTGCCGGGGCTCGCGAACCTCAACGCGGTGCGCTCGTGGACCGGCATGCGCGCGGCATCGCCCGACGGGCTTCCGCTGCTGGGCAAGCACCCGTGGCGCGAGAAGCTCTGGCTCGCTGTCGGACATGAAGGGCTCGGTGTGACCACCGCGCCGGGCAGCGCGCATCTGCTTGCTGCGTTGATGACCGGCGCGACCCCCGACTTCGATGCGGCGCCCTACGCGCCGCGCGGCCTCCGGGAGATCGCATGAGCGGCCACACCCTGTTGAACATCGACGGCCATCTGGTGCGCGTGAAGGCGGGCAGCTCGGTCGCTGCCGCGCTGCGCGTGGCCAGCGGCATGGGCGTGGCGCGCACTTCGGTCACGGGCCAGCCGCGCGCGCCGTTCTGCGGCATGGGCGTGTGCCAGGAATGCCGCGTGCTGGTCGACGGCCGGCGCAGGCTCGCGTGCCAGACGGTCTGCATCGAAGGCATGCGCGTGGAGACGACGGAATGACGACCGGCATGGCACAGGAAGAATGCGACGTGCTCGTCGTCGGTGCAGGGCCGGCCGGCATGGCCGCAGCGGTGGCGGCTGCGCCCAGCGGCGCATCGATCGTCGTGATCGACGACAACCCCGTGCCCGGCGGACAGATCTGGCGCGATGGCCCCGGCGCGGCGTTGCCGCCTGCGGCGCGCAAACGGCGCGATGCGCTCGAGCACCATGCCAACATCCGCGTGCGCAGCGGCACGCGCGTCGTCGCCGTGCCCTTGCCGCATGAACTGCTGCTCGAAGACGCCGAAGGCGCCACGCGCATGCGGTGGAAGAAGCTCATTCTCTGCACCGGTGCACGCGAACTTCTGCTGCCCTTCCCCGGATGGACGCTGCCCGGCGTGACCGGCGCGGGCGGGCTGCAGGCGCTCGTCAAGGCGGGCATGCCGGTCGAGAGCGAACGCATCGTCATCGCCGGCAGCGGCCCGCTGCTGCTTGCCGCTGCAGCCACTGCGCGCGCAGCCGGCGCGAAGGTGCTGCGCATCGCGGAGCAGGCGTCGTTCGCCTCGGTCGCGCGCTTCGGCGCCAGCCTCGCTCGCTGGCCCGGCAAGGCCGCGCAGGCGGTGACATTGGCCGATCCGCGGTACCGCACTTCGTCGCGCATCGTCTCGGCGCACGGCGCGACGCAAGTCGAATCGGCGCGACTTCGCCAAGGCAGCAGCGAAATCGAGATTGCCTGCGACCGCATCGCCTGCGGCTTCGGCCTCACACCCAACACGCAGCTCGGCCAGCTGCTCGGCTGCGCGCTGAAGGCCCAAGCCCTGTGGGTCGATGCCCTGCAAGCCACCAGCGTTCCCGGCATCCATGCAGCCGGCGAGTGCACCGGCTTCGGCGGCAGCGAACGCGCACTGGCGCAGGGCACGATCGCAGGCCATGCGGCTGTCGGCAACGAACATGCAGCCAAGGCGCACGAAGGCGAACGCGCCCGCTGGAACGCCTTTGCCGCGCAGCTGCACCGCAACTTCGCGCTGGCGCCAGATATCAAGACGATGCCGCAGCCCGACACGCTCGTGTGCCGCTGCGAAGACATTCCTTTCTCCTCGCTGGCAGGTTGCACCGGCTGGACCGACGCCAAGCTGCATCGCCGCTGCGGCATGGGCGCCTGCCAGGGCCGCGTCTGCGGCGACGCGGCGCATTTCCTCTTCGGATGGACGCCGCCCGCGCCGCGCCCTCCGCTGTCGCCGGCCCGCATCTCGACGCTCGCAGGCTTGGCGAACGACGGCGACCGCCGACAATGACGCCGCCGCATCTGCAGAACAAGACCATGCCCGCCTCGAAGACCGCATCCCGCCCACCGCCCAAGCGCCGCGCTGCCGACCTGGCCTACGACGCCATCGAGACGCTGCTGTCGACCATGCAGCTGCAGCCCGGCAGCCAGGTCGTCGAGGCCGAACTCGCCGAGCGCACGGGGCTCGGCCGCACGCCGGTGCGCGAGGCGCTGATGCGCATGGTGTCCATCGGACTCATCGTGCAGCAACCGCGCCGCGGGCTGCTCGTGTCGGCCATCGACCTGGCCGACCACCTCGACGTGATCCAGACTCGGCGCGTGCTCGAACGGCTGATCGCCGCCTGCTCGGCGCGCCGGGCCACCGCGCAGCAGCGCACCGACATCGTCCGCTGCGCCCGGACCATGGTCGAGGCCGCGGCACGCGGCGACCTCACCGGCTACATGCGCGCCGACCATGCACTCGACCTCGTCAACCACCAGGCGAGCCACAACGACTCGGCAGTGAGGGCGGTGATCCCGCCGATCGTGCAGTGCCGGCGCTTCTGGTATGCCTACCAGCACGAAGGCGAGATCGTCGAGGGCGCCAACGCGCACCTCGAGCTGGCGCAGGGCATCGCGACCGGCGACGAAGCCGCCGCCGTCGCGGGCGCCGAGCGGCTGATGGATTACCTCGAAGTCTTCGCGCGCAAGATCATCGACAAGTAGGCCGAAGGGCCTCGCCTCCACTCGCCGCTGCACTGCGGGGAATTCCGCGTGCCTTGCCCGGGCCGGCGGCGCATACTGGCCCGCATGGCCGCCGCTCCCCGCGCCCAACCCGAAGAGTTCTTCACCGCCGAAGAATGGCAGTCGCTCACTGCGCGTTCTTCGTGGAAGGGCCTGTGGCTGGTGCTGCATTGCTGGGCCGTGATCGGCGCAGCAATGCTCGTGGGCATCGTGTGGCCTTGGACCCTTCCGCTCGTGGTGCCGGTAGTGGGCACGCGGCAGCTGGGGCTGTTCATCCTCATGCATGACGCGGCGCACGCGGGGCTGCACCGCAATCGCAAGATCAACGACTGGGTGGGCTATTGGCTGTGCTCGTCGACGCTGCGCGACTACCGGCCGTACCACCTGCAGCACCACCGCTTCGTGCAGCAGACCGAAGACCCGGACCTCGTGCTGTCGGCGCCCTTCCCCATCACGCGCGCGTCGATGTGGCGCAAGGTGGTGCGCGACCTGAGCGGACAGACGTTCTACAAGCAGCGCTTCGGGCATGTCGCCGAAGGCATCCGCAAGCGCGGGCCGGGTGAGTCGGTCCCTGCGGTGCTCGGCCGGGAGCTTGCGAAAGACAGGCGCTTTCTCATTGTCAACAGCCTCGGATTTCTGGCCTTCGCGCTCGCCGGCTGCTGGTGGGCATGGCTGCTGATGTGGCTGCTGCCCATGGCCACTTGGCTGCCGCTCGTGAGCCGCGTGCGCAACATTGCCGAGCATGCGCTGGTCGCGCAGAACGAGGCCGATCCGCTGCGCCAGGCCCGCACCACGCACGCCGGCTGGCTCGAACGCATCCTGGTGGCGCCCTACTGGGTCAACTACCACTGCGAGCACCACATGTTCACCAACCTGCCTTGCTGGACGCTGCCGAAGGCGCATCGCCTGCTGCAGAGGCAGGGCGCCATCGCGCGCATGGAAGTGCAGCCCGGCTACCTGAGCCTGCTGAAGCGCGCGACCTCGACCTCGGCTCAGCCGGCTTGACGCGCGGCCGGCATGGCTCGCACCACAGGCTGCGCCCCGCGCTGGCTGAGCCAGATGCTCGCAATGACGATGCCGATCCCCGTCACCTGCCACGCCGACAGCGCCTGCCCCAGCAGCGCCCAGCCCAGGATCATCGCCGTCACGGGGCTCAGGAAAGCCAGCGGCGCGATCGCCGAGGGCTCCAGCCGCGCCACGCCGCGGAACCACACGATGTAGGTCAGCGCGGCGCCCACGAGGCCGAGCCAGCCGAGGCCGATCCAGTTCTGCGCCGTCAGCGCGGGCAGCGGTGGCTCCAGCAGCAGCGCCACCGGCAACAGCAGCAGGCCACCGGCGGTGAGCTGCCACGCCGTGAAGGTGAGCGCCGACACCGGCGGCTGCCAGCGCCGACTCAGCACCGTGCCGAAGGCCATCGACACCGCGGCGGCAATGGCCGCGGCAATGCCGATGGCATCGAGCGCCGCATTCGGCGTGAGCACCAGCAGTGCGACCCCGCCGATGCCGACCACCGCCGCCGCGACCGACAGCGCGCGCATCGGTGAGCCCAGGAAGACGCTGGCCAGGAACACCACGAGCAGCGGCTGCACCGAAGTGATGGTGGCCGCGACGCCGCCCGGCAGCCGGTATGCCGCCAGGAACAGCATCGCCCAGAGGACCGAGAAGTTCAGCGCGCCGAGGATGAGGATGCGCCCCCACCACGCGCGCTCGGGCAGCTTGCGCACGATCAGCAGCAACAGCAGGCCGGCGGGCAGCGCGCGCAGCATGGCGACCGTCAGCGGGTAGTTCGGCGGCAGCAACTCGGTCGTGACGATGTAGGTGCTGCCCCAGATGGCAGGCGCGCTCGCGGTGAGCAGGAGGTCGGTGGTGCGACTGGTCATGCTCGCGCCGTATCAGTCGTCGGCCGGCTCGGGCTCGGGTGTGCCCCAGCCCAGCAGCTCGGCCAGCCGCTGCACGATCCACGTGGCCTCGGCCGCCGTCACGCCTGATTCGGGCGCGGCGAGCCCGGCGTGGATGCGCCGCAGGATCTCGCTTTCGACCGGCACCTCGGTGTGGTGCTGGATCTGCGCGTGGCCCACGAGATGGTTGGAGAGGTCTTCGCACATCTCGTAGCGCTCGCGCACCACGCCGATCGGCTCGCTCAGGCGCTGGCGTGTATCGGTGTAGACCGCGAAGAACGAGGGAGGAATGAAGATCTGGTTGTCGTCGGACATCGCTGCCTTATAGCTGCCCCAACGACAAAACGCGCCCGTGGGCGCGTTCGTCGTGGCTCCGGGGAGCCAGCGGGGGCCGGATCAGCCGCCCTTCTTGGCGCGCTTGCCGGGGTTCTTCTTGCTGCGCGTTGCGGTGCCGCGTTCGAGGCTGACCTTCTGGCCGCCACCGGAGCGAGGCACGGTGTAGCCGGGCATCGGCGTCGGCTTGGGGGTGGCAACGCGTTCGGCTTCGGTACGGAATGTCTTGGGCATGAAAAGCTCGGGTAAAAGTGATGTTCGAACCTGCAATTAGGCCACATCGGGAATTTCATATGCCAATAACCGCAACGGCGGGTGGTGTCGAGCGCGCGCGCTTCGTTTCGGGGTCGTTGATGCGCCATGTCTGCGTGATGGCGGGCACGGGGGCCATCGGGCTGATCGCGGTGTTCGCGGTCGACCTCATCAACCTGTTCTATATCTCGCTGCTCGGGGAGAAGGAGATTGCCGCGGCGGTCGGTTTTGCGGGCGTGGTGGGCTTCTTCCATGCGTCGCTGTGCATCGGGCTGACGATCGGCATCGCGGCGGTGGTGTCGCGCACCGTGGGGGCCGGCCGTGGCGAGGACGCGCGCCGCATCGCCACATCGAGCCTGGTGCTGATGACGGCGGTGTCGGTGGTGGCGGGCACCGGCACGGCGTTCTTCCTGCATCCCGCGCTGCAGGTGCTGGGCGCCCAGGGCGAGACGGCGCGGCTCGCGCATCGCTACCTCTCGGTGACGGTGCACACGCTGCCGCTGCTGGGCATCGGCATGGCGACTTCGGCGCTGCTGCGTTCCATCGGCGATGCGCGCCGCTCGATGACGGTGACGCTCGGCGGCGCCTTCGTGACGGCGGTGCTCGACCCGATCCTGATCTTCGGCTTCGGCCTGGGGCTCGACGGCGCCGCCATCAGCGCGGTGGTCTCGCGCATCGTGCTCGCGGCCATCGGGTTGCACGGCGTGACGATGAGGCACCGCATGCTCGGGCGCTTCGAGCCGTCGCGACTGGGCGGCGATGCGCGCGCGCTCGGCAAGGTGGCCGCGCCGGCGGTGCTGACCAACCTCGCCACGCCGGTGGGCGCGGCCTTCGTCACGCATTCGGTCGCGCAGTTCGGGCCCTCGGCGGTAGCGGGCGCGGCCACCATCGACCGGCTGACGCCGGTGGCCTTCGGATTGGTCTATGCGCTCAGCGGCGCGGTCGGGCCGATCCTCGCGCAGAACCTGGGCGCGGGGCAGTTCCGCCGCGTGCAGGAAGGGCTGCGCGACAGCCTGTTGTTCATGGTGGCGTCGGTGGCCGTGGCGTGGCTGGTGCTGGCGCTCGGGCAGGGCGTGCTGATCCGCGCGTTCTCGGCCGACGGGCAGGCGGCCGAGCTGATCTCGCTCTTCTGCAGCTGGCTGGCCGCGAGCTTCTTCTTCGCGGGCGGGCTGTTCGTGGCGAACGCCTCCTTCAACAACCTCGGGCATCCGCTGCTGTCGACCGCATTCAACTGGGGGCGCGCCACGCTGGGCACGATTCCGTTCGCGTGGTGGGGCTCGCACTACGGTGCGGCAGGCGTGCTGATCGGGCAGGCCGTGGGCTCGTCGATCTTCGGCCTGCTGGCGGTGATCGTGGCGTTCCGGCTGGCCGCGAAGCTGGCGCGGCAGGAGGCGCCCGCGCCCGCTGCGCCCGCTGCGGCCGCGGCGCCGCCGCTCGACGCGCCGGTGGCCCCGACCTCGCCGCAGGCCGGTGCGGCGGCTACTGCTCCAGCAGCCGCACCTTGACCGACTTGCCTTTGACGCGGCCGGCCGACAGCTTGCGCGCGGCTTCTTCGGCGATCGCGCGGTCAACCGCCACGTAGGTCGAGAACTCGTTGACGTTGATCTTGCCGACCTGGTCCTTGGCATAGCCGCAGTCGCCGGTCAGCGCGCCCAGGACGTCGCCGGCGCGGATCTTTTCCTTGCGCCCGCCCACGATCTGCAGCGTGGCCATCGGCGGCTTCAGCGGCTCGCCCTTGCCCGGCGTGAGCTCGGCCAGTTCGTGCCATTCGGATTCGCGGCCCTGCAGCTGCTCGATCTTCCCGACGAAGCCCATCTCGTTCATGCTGGCCAGGTTCAGCGCCAGGCCTTCCGAGCCGCCCTGCTGGCCCACGCGGCCGGTGCGGCCGACGCGGTGGATGTGGATTTCGGAATCGGGCGTCACGTCGACGTTGATCACGGCTTCGAGGTGCGAAATGTCGAGCCCGCGCGCTGCCACGTCGGTGGCAACCAGCACCGAGCAGCTGCGATTGGCGAACTGCACCAGCACCTGGTCGCGCTCGCGCTGCTCCAGCTCGCCGAACAGCGCCAACGCGCTGAAGCCCTGGGCCTGCAGCACCTCGACGAGGTCGCGGCACTGCTGCTTGGTGTTGCAGAAGGCCAGCGTGCTGACAGGGCGGAAATGGTCGAGCAGCAGGCTCACGGTGTGCAGCCGCTCGCTGTCCTTCACCTGGTACCAGCGCTGGCGGATCTTGCTGCCTTCATGCTGCGCCTGCACCGTGATCTGCTCGGGGCTCTTCATGAACTGCTGCGCGAGCTTGGCGATACCTTCGGGGTACGTGGCCGAGAACAGCAGCGTCTGGCGGGCCGAAGGGCACTGGCGCGCCACCGTCACGATGTCGTCGAAGAAGCCCATGTCCAGCATGCGGTCGGCCTCGTCGAGCACCAGGGTGTTGAGCGCCTCGAGGTTCAGGTTCTCGCGCTCGAGGTGGTCCATGATGCGGCCCGGCGTGCCCACGACGATGTGCGCACCGTGCTCCAGGCTGGCGATCTGCCCGCGCAGGGCGACGCCGCCGCAGAGCGTGACGACCTTGATGTTTTCTTCGGCACGCGCCAGGCGGCGGATTTCGGTCGTGACCTGGTCGGCCAGTTCGCGCGTCGGGCACAGCACCATCGCCTGGATGGCGAAGCGGCGCGGGTTCAGGTTGGAAAGCAGCGCCAGCGCAAAGGCGGCGGTCTTGCCGCTGCCGGTCTTGGCCTGCGCGATCAGGTCCTTGCCGAGCAGCGCCGGCGGCAGCGCGGCGGCCTGGATGGCCGTCATCTGCGTGTAGCCGAGCTGGGTGAGATTGGCCAGCATCTGGGGCGAGAGCGCCAGCGAGGCAAAGCCGTTGTCGGCTGGGGTGCCGCCGGCTGTGGGGTTGGGTGTGGTCATCGTTCAGCAGCCGGGAAGCGCAAAAAACAAAAGCCTTGCGGGCGCCCTTTGCGGGCACCGCAAGGCCTTTCGTCAGTTGCGGATCAGCGGCGGGGGGAGTTGTTGCCGCCGGTGGTCGGCGGCGGGCCGCGACGTTCCAGGTGACGGAAGGTGATACGGCCCTTGGTCAGGTCGTAGGGCGAGAGTTCGAGCGACACCTTGTCACCCGCCAGGATGCGGATGTGGTGCTTGCGCATCTTGCCGCCGCTGTAGGCGATCAGCTGATGGCCGTTGTCCAGCGTGACGCGGTAGCGCGAGTCGGGCAGGACTTCGGTCACTGCGCCATTCATTTCGATCAGTTCTTCCTTGGGCATATGTGGTTACCTCTGACTCGTTCGATGTTTGTTGGAGATGGAATTGGGCGTAATTGTTTCAGCCCGCGCACGGAAGCGCGAGAGGGGCCGTCTTCGAAACCTGGGGGGCGCGTTCGCGCACCCAGCCGAGGCCCTGGTCGATGGCGTAGCCGACGGCGGCGGCGTGGCTGGCAAAGCGCGGCGTGAAGCGCATCACGCGGTCGTGCATGCCGCTGCCGTGGCCGGAGCGGATCGAGACCGAAGCGGCGTACTTGCCGTCGTCCTGATGTCGGATGAGCGGGGAAACAAGGTACTTGCCCACCGCGATACTGTGTTGAATGATGTCCATGAAGCCTTGGCACAGCGCGCAGATGCAAAGCGCGAAGTGCCTGAAAAATAATTGAAAACGGGCGTGGGCCGGCCGGAATGGCGCGGCGGACGCGCTATTCGCTTCAACAGGAACGAAGGCAGTGGTGGCAATCATGGGCGCCCGGTCTGGCGCTCCAACACACTGTAAAAGCCGGCTTGGAAGTGAGAGGCCTGAAGAATCCAAGGGACAGTGCAGGTCAGCCGGCGGTATTGACGAAATTCTTCGTCGTGGTATCGAAACGAACCCGACATTATAGCTTGCAGGGCATGACAGTTGCTTGTCTTTAAAACAACGATCTCATCAAAAAGGCCCCGAAGGGCCGTTGCTCAAGCACTATTCGCTATCAAAAACATAGTTTGACGAGGCGCTGCGGGCCGCGCGTGGCGCGCGCAACAGTAGCATCAGCCCCGTGAACTGGCAGGCCGCCCCCACCCAGCCCACCGCGCCGACGCCGGCCAGTTCGATCGCCATGCCGCCCAGTGCCGAGCCGGCCGCAATGCCAAGGTAGATCGCCGATGCGTTGAGCGACAGCGTCATCGGCGCGCGCTCCGGCGCCAGCCGGATCAGCCGCACCGCCTGCGCCGGGCCGAACCCCCAGCCCGCAAAGCCCCACAGCGCCGACAGTCCCACGATCAGCGGCAGTGCCAAACCGCGCGGCAGCATCTGCGCCGAGAACGAGAGCCCACCCAGGATCAGCACCAGCATCAGCGCGAAGCCCTGTGCCATGCGATCGGCACCGAAGCGGTCGGTGGCCCAGCCGCCAGCCGCGGTGCCGATGGCTGCCGCCACGCCGATGGCGAAGAACACCGCACTCGCGCCTTCGGCGCCAAAGCCCAGCGTTTCCGAGAGGAACAGTGCGATGTAGGTGTAGAAGCTGAAGCCGCCCGTGGCCCACAGCATGCTGATCAGCAGTGCCGGCAGCACGCCCGGCTCGCGGGCCACGGCAAAGGCCGGCGCGCGCTTTGCAGCCACCGGGGCCTGCGCCAGCTGGCGCGGCAGCCCGAGGGCGAGGCCCAAGGTGGCAAGCGCCGCAGCCGCCGCGATCAGCAGGTAGGCCGTGCGCCAGCCGCCCCAGCCGGAGATCCACGCGCCCAGCGGCACGCCCAGTGCCACCGCCACCGTACCGCCGCCGGTCACGATGGCCAGCGCTCGGCCGCGCAGCGCGGGCGACACCATCGCGGCCGCCACCGCGCTCGCGGTCGGCAGGAACACGCCAGCCACCAGCCCCAGCGCGACCCTCGCGAATGCCAGCTGCGCAAAGCCGTGCGCCATCGATGCCGCCAGCGTCAGCGCCGAGAAGGCCGCGAGGCTGGCAATCAGCAGCGGCCGGCGACCGAAGCGCGCCAGCAGCGCCGCCATCACCGGCGAGCCGATCGCATAGCTCAGCGCGAACAGCAGCACCAGCTGCCCGGCCCGCGCGGCGCTGACCTGCAGGTCGGCCGCCAGCACCGGCAGCAGCCCCGCGACCATGAAGCTTTCGGTGCCGATGGCGAAGGCGCCCAGCGCGAGCCAGCCCAGGCTCAGGGGCAGGCGTTCAGGCGGTCGCGAGGTCGGGAGATCGGTGTCGTTCATGAGGAACTCCGTTGAAGCTGTGTTCGAGGCCTCCAGAGTACGTTTGCAATTGGCTCTTCAAAAGAACCACAATTGACGAAGTTCATGGAGCCACTTTTCGAACTCGCCATCCACCTGCCGGGCGCCGGCTCGCGCGAACTGCTGCGCGAGGTGCACCGCCAGCTGCGCGGCGCCATCCTCGACGGCCGGCTGCAGCCCGGCGCGCGCCTGCCCGCCACGCGCGCGCTGGCGCAGCGGCTGGGCGTGTCGCGCAACACTATGCTCGCGGCCTACGACCTGCTGCTGAGCGAGGGCTACCTGCTGGCGCGCCCCGGCGCCGGCACCTACGTGGCCGACACGCTGCCGGCCTCCCGGCGCGGCCGCGCCACCAAAGCCTCGACAGCCCGGCGCGACCCCCGTCTGGTGCCACTCACCCTTCCGGGCGCGGACCTCGCACCCACGCTGCAGCCATTGCCAGCGCGCGACGACTTCCGGGTCGGCCTGCCCGACGTGAGCGCCTTTCCCTTCGACATCTGGCGCCGCCTGAGCGACCGCGCGCTGCGCCGCATCGCACGCCAGACCGCCGACTACGCCGACCCGCAGGGCCAGGGCGCGCTGCGCGAGGCCATCGCGAAGCACGTGTCGTTCACCCGCGCCGTCGGCTGCACCGCCGGCGACATCGTGGTCACGGCCGGCGCGCAGCAGGCCTTCGGGCTGCTCGCGCGCATCCTCGTCGTACCGGGGCGCACGGTGGTCGCGGTCGAGCAGCTGTTCTATCCCTCGCTGCGCGAAGCCATGCTGGCCGCTGGCGCGAAAGTGGTGACGGTGCCGACCGACGACGAAGGAATGTGCGTGGACCGCATTCCGCCCGAAGCCCGCGTGGTCTGCGTGACGCCCTCGCACCAATTCCCCACCGGCGTGGCGATGTCGCCGCCGCGCCGTGCCGCGCTGCTGGCCTTCGCGCGGGCGCGCAACGCGGTCGTCATCGAGGACGACTACGACGGCGAATTCCGCTTTGCAGGCCGCCCGCTCGATGCGCTGCAGACCCTCGACCGCGCCGAGTCGGTCTTCTACATCGGCACCTTTTCCAAGAGCCTGTTCCCCGCGCTGCGGCTGGGCTTCGTGGTGGCGCCGCCCTGGGCCCGCGCGGCGCTGGTGCGCGCGCGCGAACTGGCCGACTGGCACGGCCCGGTGCTGGGACAGGAGGCGCTGGCCGCCTTCATCGCCGAAGGGCACCTGGCGCGACACATCCGCAAGATGCGCAAGCTCTACGGCGCGCGGCGCACCGCATTGCTCGAGGCCCTGACACGCCACGGTGCGGGCCGGCTCGAAGTGATTCCTTCGGACGCCGGCCTGCACCTGTCGGCCCGGCTGCACGGCGGTACGCGCGCCGATGCGGTAGTGGAGCGCGCCGCCGCGGCCGGCATCACGCTGCCGCCGCTCTCGCGTTTTGCGCTCGATCCGCACGCGCCCGGCGTGGCCAACGGCCTCGCCTTCGGCTACGGGCTGATCGCCGAGCAGCAGATCGACGGCGCGATCCGTCGGCTGGTCGCGTTGCTCTGAGGGTCAGGTCAGCCGATTCCGAGCATCCGCCTGTTGGCCGCCACGTCCACCCCGCCCGCCGCGAAGTCGTCGAACGCCCGGTCCGCCACGCGGATGATGTGGTCGGCGATGAACTTCGCGCCTTCGCGCGCGCCGTCTTCCGGGTGCTTGATGCAGCACTCCCACTCCAGCACCGCCCAACCCGGAAAGTCGTACTGCGCCATCTTCGAGAAGATGGCCTTGAAGTTCACCTGCCCATCGCCTAGCGAGCGGAAGCGCCCGGCCCGGTTGATCCAGCTCTGGAAACCGCCGTACACGCCCTGCTTGCCGGTCGGATTGAACTCGGCGTCCTTCACGTGGAAGATCTTGATGCGCTCGTGGTAGTGGTCGATGTAGGCCAGGTAGTCGAGCTGCTGCAGCATGAAGTGGCTCGGGTCGTACAGCAGGCAGGCGCGCGGGTGGTTGTTCACGCGCTCCAAAAACATCTCGTAGCTCACGCCGTCGTGCAGGTCTTCGCCGGGGTGGATCTCGTAGCCCACGTCCACGCCCACGGCGTCGAAGGCGTCGAGGATCGGCCGCCAGCGGCGCGCGAGTTCGTCGAAGGCTTCCTCGACGAGGCCCGGCGGGCGCGGCGGCCACGAATACAGGTACGGCCATGCCAGCGCGCCCGAGAAGGTCGCGTGCGCCGTGAGGCCAAGGTTGGCCGAGGCCTTCGCCGCGAAGTGCAGCTGTTCGACCGCCCACTGCTGCCGCCGCACCGGGTCGCCGCGCACCTCGGGCGCCGCGAAGCCGTCGAAGCCCGCATCGTAGGCCGGATGCACCGCCACCAGCTGGCCCTGCAGGTGCGTCGAGAGTTCGGTGATCTCCAGGCCGTGCTTCGCCAGCGTGCCCTTCACCTCGTCGCAGTAGGTCCTGCTCTCGGCGGCGCGCCGGAGGTCGAACAGGCGCGCGTCCCAGCTCGGGATCTGCACGCCCTTGTAGCCCAGCCTGGCGGCCCAGCCGGCGATGCCGTCGAGCGTGTCGAACGGGGCGGTGTCTCCCGCGAACTGGGCCAGGAATATGGCGGGACCCTTGATGGTTTTCATCGGCTTGTCTTCCTTCTTCGTTGGGGCGGCGTTGAAAGCATACTTGGCGTGTCGTCCGACCCCGTGCGAGAGGCCAACGAGCCAAAATGGACTTTCCTTTTCGCATCCATCGTCCGGTTCCCACTGACGACAGTCCCGCGATGACACAACCTGTTTCCGCCCGACTCAAGATCGGCCTGTCCGCCTGCTTTTCGCATGCCGACCCGGCCCGCTCGCTCTTCACCAACAAGACGCTGCAGTACGTCGAGCAGTCGATCGCGCACTGGCTCATGTCCGCCGGCGCGATGGTGGTGATGGTGCCCTGCCCCACCGGCGAAACCGCGCGCGGCGACACCAAGCTTTCACACTACGCAGAGTGGCTCGACGGTGTCGTGATGCACGGCGGTGCCGACGTCTGGCCCGGCAGCTACGGCGAAGTGCCGCTCAAGGATGCGTGGATCGGCGACCAGATCCGCGACCTCTACGACCTGGCGCTGGTCGAAGCCTTCGAGCAGGCCGGCAAGCCGATCTTCGGCGTGTGCCGCGGGCTGCAGCTCATCAACGTGGCCTTCGGCGGCACGCTCTACCAGGACATCGAGGCCCAGCACGCGGGCGGCCTGCGCCACCGCGACCCGGTCACCTACGACCAGAACTTCCACGAGATCGAACTGGTGCAGGGCACGCGGCTTTCCAAGCTCTTTCCGCAGGTGCAGAAGGCGCGCGTCAACAGCATCCACCACCAGGGCATCAAGGGGCTCGCACCGGGCTTCGAGATCGAGGCCTGGAGCCTGCCCGACCGCGTGCCCGAGGCCATCCGCCGCCGGTCCGACAAGGGCCGCAGCTACATCGCCGCGACCCAGTGGCACCCCGAGTTCCACAAGTACGGCAGCACCGAGACGGTCGACGACACGCCGATCCTGCATGACTTCTTGTGGGCCTGCGCGACTGCCCGGGTCGCGCCCAAGACGTCGCCGGGGTCCGGCCCCGCCAAGATCCGCGACCGCGCGGCGCGAGTGCTGCGACAGGCGTTGCTGCGGCGCTGACGCGATCGGGAGAATGGCCGCCCGCCGGGCCTAGCGCCGGTCGGAGCGGTTCGTGCTGCCGCTGACGCCGGCATCGATGGTGCCGAACACCGTGACACCGCTGCCCGGCGACGCACCGGCGGATCCGGCCGAGCCCGTTCCGGCACAGCCCGCCAGGACGGCCCCCATCGCAAGGGCGAACACAGCTGCAATGAATGACTTCACGGAAAACTCCAGGAAAAGGTGGGACTGCAGACCACTATAGGCCGCAGCCCTGGCCGGCCTTGTAACAGCCCCGGCCCTTGCTCCGTTGCTACTCCGGCTTCGCGCCAGACGCCTTCACCGCCGTGCCCCAGACGCCGATCTCGCTCGCCACGAAGCGGTCGAACTCGGCCGGCGTCGTGGGCGCGGGCTCGGAACCGCGCTCGCGGATGAAGCGCGCCATCTGCTCGCTCTTCAGGATGTCCGTGACTTCGCGGTTGAGCCGCTCGACGATGTCGGGTGGCGTACCGCGCGGCGCCATCAGGCCGAGCCAGCCCACGGCCTCGAAGTTCTTCGTGCCCGCCACGCCGCTTTCGCGCACGGTGGGCACGTCGGGCAATTGCGAGGAGCGCGTGGCCGAGGTCACGGCCAGCGCCACCGCCCTGCCCGACTTGATGTGCGGCAGCGCGGCCGTCACCGAGTCGACCATCAGCGGAATCTGGTTGCCCAGGAAGTCCGACTGCGCGGGTCCGCTGCCGCGGTACGGAATGTGCGTGATGAACACGTGCGCCGCCGACTTGTACATCTCGCCCGAAAGATGCTGCGTGCCGCCGATGCCGGCGCTCGCGTAGCTCAGCCGCCCCGGCTCGGCCTTGGCGCGCGCGGTGAGGTCGGCGAGCGTGCGGATGCCGCTCTCGGGCGTGGCGAGGAACACCAGCGGCACCTTGGCGATCAGCGAGATGCCGACCAGGTCCTTGCGCGGGTCGAAGCCCGGCTTGGCATAGAGCGTCTGGTTCACCGCCATCGCGCTGCCGGCCACCACCAGCGTGTAGCCGTCGGGCTGCGAGCGCACCACGAACTCGGTGCCGATGTTGCTGCCGGCACCGGCCTTGTTGTCGACGACCACCGGCTGGCCCAGCCGTTTGCCGAGCTGCTCGGCGAGCGCGCGGGCGAAGATGTCGGTGGCCTGTCCCGGCGGGAAGGGCACGACCAGCTTGACGGGCTTGTCAGGCCAGGCCGCGGCTTGTGCGAGGCAGGCTGTGCCCAGCAGCATCGCTGCAGCCAGGCCGGCGGCGAGATGTCGGCGCCGCATGGCTCAGGGCGCCGAAAGGTGTTTACCCACGATGCCCGCGAGCTCGAACATCGTCACCTGGTCCTTGCCGAACACCGGCTTGAGCTTGGCGTCGGCATTGATCGCGCGCTTGTTGGCCGCGTCCTGCAGGCCGTTGGCCTTGATGTAGTCCCACAGCTTCTTGATGACCTCGGTGCGCGCCACTGGTTCGGCGCCGATCACCGCGGCCAGTGAGTCGCTGGGCTTCAAGCCCGCGCCGGGCTTGCGCGGCGCGGCCGCCTTCTTCGCTGCCGGGGCCTTCTTCGCGGCGGGCGTCTTCTTCGCCGCCACCTTCTTGGCCGCGGGCGCGGCCTTGCCGAAGGTCTTGCGCGGCGGGAACTTGCTGCCGCCCTCGCGCGGCGCGAACTCGAAGGTCACCTTGCCCTCTTCGGCATTCCAGGTCAGGAAGGCCTTGAAGGCGCGGCGCGTGCGCATGCTCACGAACTTGTCGAGCAGGTCGGTCTTGCCGGTGGCGAGCAGCTTTTCCATCTGCGCGCGCTCCACTGGCTGCTGCAGGATGATCTTGCCGGTCTTGAAGGTGCAGCTGGGCGTCGGCTGCGCATTCGTCGGTACCGACTTCTCGCAGACGTAGTTGCTGCCGTGCTCGAACACCGGCGCGCCGCACACCGGGCACGGACCCACGGTGTCCTGCTCGCTGAAGTCGACGATCTCGCCGGTGTCGCCGTTCTTGTCGTCGCCGAAGTCGAATTCCAGCTTCCAGTTCTTCGCTTCCTCGTCGAACTTGAGAATGATCTCGGAGGTGAAGGGCCAGCCGGCCTTGGAGCGGAAGCCTTCCAGCGGGCCGATGTGCTTGTCGTGCAGCAGCGCCTCGGCCTCGGCCACCTCGAAGGTGCGCCCGGCCGGCGACTTGCCGAACGAGAAGCCGCAGGCGTCCTCGCCCGTGCCGCTCTTGCCGACGCAGCCGTAGCGGCGGTAGTTTTCCTTCACCACGCCGCCGCAGTTGGGGCACGGCGTCTGCAGGGTCGCGTAGTCGCCCGGCACGGTGTCGCGGTCGTATTCCTTCGCCTTCTTGACGATGTGCTCCGTCATCTCGGCGATCTCGCGCATGAAGGCATCGCGGCTCAGCGCGCCCTTTTCCATCTGCGCGAGCTTGTATTCCCACTCGCCGGTCAGCTCGGCCTTGGAGAGTTCTTCCACACCCAGGCCGCGCAGCAGCGTCATGAGCTGGAAGGCCTTGGCCGTGGGGATCAGCTCGCGGCCTTCGCGCAGCATGTATTTCTCGGTGATCAGGCCTTCGATGGTGGCCGCGCGCGTGGCTGGCGTGCCCAGGCCCTTTTCCTGCATGGCCTCGCGAAGTTCGTCGTCGTCGATGGTCTTGCCAGCACCTTCCATCGCGCCGAGCAGCGTGGCTTCGGAGTAGCGCGCCGGCGGACGCGTCTTCAGGCCCTTGGTGTCGACCGACTCGGCCTTCACGATCTCGCCCGGCTTCACCGGTACGAGGCGCTTGCCGTCCTTGTCGTCTTCCTTCTCGTCGTCCTGCGCTTCCTTGCCGTAGATGGCGAGCCAGCCCGGCTTCACCAGCACCTTGCCGTCGGTGCGGAACGGATACTTCCTGCCGCCCTGCTCCACCGTGCTGATGCGTGTGGTCACCTGGTACTCGGCGCTCGGGAAGAACACCGACATGAAGCGGCGCACGACGAAGTCGTAGAGCTTCTGCTCGGCATCGCTCAGGCCGCTGGGCGCCTGCAGGGTCGGGATGATCGCGAAGTGATCCGACACCTTGGCGTTGTCGAAGATGCGCTTGTTCGGCTTCACGTAGTTGCCGTCGACCGCCTGCTGGGCGAACGGCGCCAGGTGCTTCATGCCGCTGTTGGCGAGCATGCCCATGGTCTGCTTGACGACGGGCAGATAGTCTTCCGGCAGCGCGCGCGAATCGGTACGCGGGTAGGTCAGCGCCTTGTGGCGTTCGTACAGGCTCTGCGCCAGCGCCAGCGTGGTCTTGGCGCTGAAGCCGAAGCGGCCGTTGGCCTCGCGCTGCAGCGAGGTCAGGTCGAACAGCATCGGCGAGGCTTGCGTGGTGGGCTTGCTCTCTTCCGTCACCGTGGCGGGCTTGTCGCGCGAGGCGTCGGCGATGGCGCGGGCTTCCTGCTCGTTCCACACGCGGTCGGCGCGCTGCTCGGGATCGGGTTCGCCGTTGGCCAGCAGCGGCGCGTTGGCCTTCTTCCAGTCGGGGTTGAACCACTTGCCCGGGTAGTCGCCGGCCTCGGCCGCGAAGCTGCCGTGGATTTCCCAGTACTCGCGCGAGACGAACTTGCGGATCTGCTCCTCGCGCTCCACCACGACGGAGAGCGTCGGCGTCTGCACGCGGCCCACGGTCGTGAGGAAGAAGCCGCCGTCGCGCGAATTGAAGGCGGTCATGGCGCGCGTGCCGTTGATGCCCACGAGCCAGTCGGCCTCGGAGCGCGAGCGCGCGGCATCGGCCAGGCCCTGCATCTGCTTTTCGGTGCGCAGCGCGTCGAAGCCGTCGCGGATGGCCTGCGGCGTCATCGACTGCAGCCACAGCCGCTTCACCGGCTTGTGCAGGCCCGACTTGCCGCCGGCGTACTGCTCGATCAGCCGGAAGATCAGCTCGCCCTCGCGGCCCGCGTCGCAGGCGTTGATCAGTTGCGTCACGTCCTTGCGCTTGGCCTGCTTGACCACGGCGTTCAGGCGCGTCTTGGTCTTGTCGACGGGCTTGAGGTCGAAGTGCGGCGGGATCACCGGCAGGTTGGCGAAGCTCCACTTGCCCCGCTTGACGTCGAACTCCTCGGGCGCCTGGATCTCGACCAGATGGCCCACGGCGCTGGTCACGACGTAGCTTTCGTTCTCGAAATGCTCGTCGTGCTTGTCGAATTTCCCTGCCACCGGCGTGAGGGCGCGGACGATGTCCTGTGCCACCGACGGTTTTTCTGCGATTACCAAAGTCTTTGTCATCTAAGGGCTCTCTATACTCTGCGGCTTCCCGCGTGTGCACACGCGCACACGCGCATGTGTGCATATTCAAACTAACAGACTTCGGCGATGCCTTCCAAATCCCCACATTCCGCCGGCCGCCGCATCCAGATGCGGCGCTCGGATGTCCACGGCAACGGCGTCTTCGCCGTGCAGGATCTGGCCGAAGGCGAGACGCTGATCGAATACAAGGGCGAGGTCATCAGCTGGAAAGAGGCGCTGCGCCGCCATCCGCACGACCCTGCCCAGCCGAACCACACCTTCTACTTCCACATCGACGACGGGCGTGTGATCGACGGCAACGTCAAGGGCAACGATGCGCGCTGGATCAATCACTCGTGCGAACCGAATTGCGAAGCGGACGAAGTCGATGGGCGCGTTTATATCAAGGCGCTGCGAAACATCTCTGCAGGCGAAGAACTCAATTACGACTACGGCCTGATCATCGACGAGCCGTACACGCCGAAACTCCTGTCCGAATTTCCCTGCTGGTGCGGCTCGGAGGAGTGCCGCGGCACGCTGCTGACGCCCAAGGACGACGAGAAGAAAAAGAAGAAGAAAGCCAAGAAGGCCGAAAAGAAAAAGGCCGAGAAAAAAGAAGCGAAGAAGGCTGAAAAGAAGGCCGAGAAAAAAGCCGACAAGAAATCGGAAAAGAAGTCCGCGAAGAAAGACAAGTCCGACAAGGACTGACCATGAGCAGCAGCACAACGGCCGACTGGTTCGAAGACCGGATCGCCGCGGCGGTTGCACCGCTGCTGCCCGGCTTCGCCGTCGAGGCCGTGGCCGAAATCGATTCCACCAACACCGAGCTGATGCGCCGCGCGCGCGCCGGCCGCGTCGAGCCCGTGCTGCTCGTGGCCGAGCGCCAGACTGCGGGGCGCGGCCGCCTCGGGCGGCCCTGGCAGAGCGCGCAGCAGAACGAAGAGCCCGCGTCGCTGACCTTCTCTCTCGGCCTGCCGCTCGCGCCGGCCGACTGGTCGGGCCTGTCGCTGGCCGTCGGCGTTGCCGTGGCCGAAAGCCTCGACCCTTCGGGCGCGCACAAGATCGGCCTCAAGTGGCCCAACGACGTGTGGGTCGGCGACTGCAAGCTGGCCGGCATCCTCATCGAGACCGCGCTGCCGTCCACCGGCCGGCCGGATGCGTCGCGCTACCTCGTGATCGGCATCGGCATCAACATCGGTGCGCGCGAAGCCGAGGGCATGCGCACGCCGCCGGCCTGGCTGCGCCAGTGGCGCCCCGAGGCCACCGCGCCCGAGGTGCTGCACGAACTGGCCGAGCCGCTGGTGCGCAGCGTGCTCGACTTCGAAGCCCGCGGCTTCGCGCCGTTCGCCGAGCGCTTTGCCGCACGCGACGTGCTGCGCGGCCGCGAAGTGGCGCTCAGCGACGGCACCGCCGGGCTGTGCGAAGGCGTGGCCTGGGGCGGCGAGCTGCAGGTGCGCACCGACGCCGGCCTGCAGCTGGTCTCCAGCGACGAAGTCAGCGTGCGCCCTCGCGGCATGGGGTTCTGATCCGCATGAAGCTGCGCCTGTTGCTCGTCGTTCTGCTGATTGCCAACGCCGGCTATTTCCTTTGGGCGCGGGGCGATCTCGCCGGCTTCGGCCTGGTTCCCGCCGCGCTCAGCGAGCGAGAGCCGCAGCGCGTGGCGCGGCAGATCCACCCCGAATGGCTGCAAATCCGCAAGGAAGCGAGAACCGGCGCGCCGACGCCCTGATCCAGCGGGTCAGGAGGGCGTCTCGCTCTCGAAGCGCACCGTGAACAGCGCGCCCGGCGGCTGCTTGCCGGGATGCGCATCCTCCAGCTTCACCTGCGCGCGGTGCTGGTTCGCGATCTCCAGCACGATCGGCAGCCCCAGCCCCGAGCCGTCGGCCTCGTTGCCGAGCACGCGGTAGAAGGGCTCGAACACCAGCTCGCGGTCGCTCTCGGCGATGCCGGGGCCGTTGTCTTCCACCTGCAGCAGCAGCACGTGGCCGAAGGGGTCGGCCAGCACGCGCACGGTGATCAAGCCCGGGCGCTCGGGCGTCGAGGGCGTGTAGTTGATCGCGTTGTCGACGAGGTTGCGCACCAGCTCCTTCAGCAGCGTCGCGTTGCCGTCGAACACCACGCCCGGCGCGCCGGCCTCGGCGCCGTCGTAGCCCAGGTCGATTCGCTTCTCGATCGCGCGCGGCACGGCCTCGCGCACCACCTCGATGGTGAGCCGCGCCAGGTCGCAGGGCTGGTGGTGCGCGTTGGCGCTGTTGCCCTCGGCGCGAGCCAGCGACAGCAGCTGGTTCACGGTGTGCGTGGCGCGCTTGCTCGCACGGCCGATCTGCTTGAGCGACTGCTTCAGCTCGTCGGCATTGGCGCCTTCGCGCTGCGCCAGGTCGGCCTGCATGCGCAGGCCCGCCAGCGGCGTTTTCAACTGATGCGCCGCGTCGGCCAGGAATCGCTTCTGCGTGCCGATCGAATCGTTGAGCTTGTCCAGCAGCTCGTTGACCGAGGACACCAGCGGCACCACTTCCTGCGGCACCGACGATTCGTCGAGCGGGCTCAGGTCGCCCGGGCGCCGCTCGCGGATGCGCGCCTCCACCACCGACAGCGGCTTGATGCCGCGCACCAGCGCCAGCCAGATCAGCAGCACCGCCAGCGGCAGGATCGCGAACTGCGGCAGCAGCACGCCCTTGATGATCTCGGCCGCGAGCACCGACTGCTTCTCGCGCGTCTCGGCCAGCTGCAGCAGCGAGGGCGGCACGTCCTCGGCGCCGCTGGCGATCCACAGGGAGGCCACGCGCACCGGCTTGCCGTGCACGTCGCTGTTGTGCAGGAACACCTGGCCGGGCGGCAGCGGCTCGTCGAGCCCGGGCAGCGGAATGTCGCGCTCGCCGCTCAGCAGCGTGTCGTGCCCGTCGAACAGCTGGTAGTACACGTGGCCGGTGTCGTCGGCCCGCAGGATCTCGCGCGCCGACTGCGACAGCACGAACTGCGTGTGCCCGTCCTTCACCGTCACCAGCTCGGCCAGGGCCTTCACGTTGTGTTCGAGCGCGCGGTCGAAGGGTGCGTTGGCAATGCCCTGCGCCACCAGCCACGTGACGCCGATGCTCACGGGCACCAGCAGCAGCAGCGGCGTGAGCATCCAGTCGAGGATCTCGCCGAACAGGGAGCGCTGCGCGCGCTGGAAAAGCTTCACTGGGCTCGCCCCGAGGCTTCGCGCTTGGCAAGGGGCATCAGGGCTGGATCTTCTCGAGGCAGTAGCCCAGCCCGCGTACCGTCGCAATGCGCACCGGACCCTTCTCGATCTTCTTGCGCAGGCGGTGGATGTAGACCTCGATGGCGTTGAGGCTCACCTCCTCGCCCCATTCGCACAGGCGGTCGACCAGCTGGTCCTTGCTCACCAGCCGGCCGGCGCGCTGCAGCAGCACTTCGAGCAGGCCGAGTTCGCGCGCCGACAGTTCGATCATCTTGCCGTCGATGGTCGCCACGCGGCCGGCCTGGTCGTAGACCAGCGGGCCGTGGCGGATCGTGTTGCTGGTGGTGCCCATGCCGCGCCGGGTGAGCGCGCGTACGCGCGCCTCGAGCTCCTGCAGGCTGAAGGGCTTGGCCATGTAGTCGTCGGCGCCGTGGTCCAGGCCTTTGACGCGTTCCTCCACGCTGTCGGCCGCCGTGAGCACCAGCACCGGCAGCTGCGAGCCGCGCGCGCGCAGGCGCTTGAGGATCTCGATGCCGTGCAGGTTGGGCAGCCCGAGATCGAGGATCAACAGGTCGAATTCGTCGTGCGTCATGAGGGCGGTGTCGGCCTGCGAGCCGTTCGCCACGTGGTCGACCGCCGCGCCCGAGGTGCGCAGGCTGCGCAGCAGGGCATCGGCCAGCACCTGGTCGTCTTCGGCAATCAGAATCCGCATATGCGCCACCTCCGGCTGTATCGGCGCCCCTGGGCGCGCGTTGGTCTCCGCCTTGGAGTCTAGCCCGCCGTATAGGCTTCGAGTCCGATGGTTACCACGGTGGCAATGTCGTTTCCCACGCTGCCGCGGAACTCGCCTTCGGCCTGCGTCACCGCACTGCGGAAGGCGTCGAGCCAGGCCAGGCCGTCGGCCGTGAACAGCACGCGCCGCGCCCGCGCGTCGAGCGGGTCGGGACCGCGCGTCACCAGCCCCCAGGCTTCGCACTGGTCGACCAGCGCGCCCATGGCCTGCTTGGTCATGCCGGCGCGCTCTGCCAGTTCGGTCAGGCGCGAGCCTTCGCGTGCCAGGTGGCGCGTGATGTGGATGTGCGCCGCGCTCACCTGCGCGCGCGCCGCGAGGTTCGACAGGGCCAGCGGCACGCCGACGTCATGCGCCATCAGCTCCAGCACGCGCTCGTCGAAGCGGCGCATCGCGTGGCCCAGCAGGCGGCCCAGGTGGGTCTGGCGCCAGGCGTCGGGATCGGTCGGGAACGCGGCTTCGGACATGGCGCCAAATGGTAAAGCAAACTGACCAAAAAATGGGTTTACTCGAATCCATGAGCCCCTACACTACTGTTCAAGCATCCAGCCTGTAATTAAAAGCAGATGGATTGAAACCCAACACAAACCGTTGATATTCAAGGAGTTTCCACATGGACGCAGTCGTCAAGGGCGCAAGCATCTCGGTCGCCAACAGTGAAAAGGCCAAGGCCCTCCAGGCCGCACTGGCCCAGATCGAAAAGCAGTTCGGCAAGGGCACGATCATGCGGCTCGGCGAAGGCGAGGCGCTCGAAGACATCCAGGTGGTCTCCACCGGCTCGCTGGGCCTGGACATCGCCCTGGGCGTCGGCGGCCTGCCGCGCGGCCGCGTCATCGAGATCTACGGCCCTGAATCGTCGGGCAAGACCACGCTCACGCTGCAGGTCATCGCTGCCATGCAAAAGCAGGCCGGCACCTGCGCCTTCGTCGACGCCGAGCACGCGCTCGACGTGCAGTACGCCCAGAAGCTGGGCGTGAACCTGTCCGACCTGCTCATCAGTCAACCCGACACCGGCGAACAGGCGCTCGAAATCGTCGACTCACTGGTGCGCTCGGGCGCTGTCGACCTGATCGTGGTCGACTCCGTCGCCGCGCTCACGCCCAAGGCCGAAATCGAAGGCGAAATGGGCGACTCGCTGCCCGGCCTGCAGGCCCGCCTGATGAGCCAGGCGCTGCGCAAGCTCACCGCCACCATCAAGAAGACCAACTGCATGGTCATCTTCATCAACCAGATCCGCATGAAGATCGGCGTGATGTTCGGCTCGCCCGAAACCACCACCGGCGGCAATGCGCTGAAGTTCTACGCCTCGGTGCGCCTGGACATCCGTCGCATCGGCACCATCAAGAAGGGCGACGAGGCCATTGGCAACGAAACCAAGGTGAAGGTGGTGAAGAACAAGGTGTCGCCGCCGTTCAAGACGGCCGAGTTCGACATCCTGTTCGGCGAGGGCATCAGCCGCGAGGGCGAGATCATCGACATGGGCGTCACGGCCAAGATCGTCGACAAGTCGGGCGCCTGGTACGCCTACAACGGCGAGAAGATCGGCCAGGGCCGAGACAATGCCCGCGAGTTCCTGCGCGAGAACCCCGAGCTGTCGCGCGAGATCGAGAACAAGGTGCGCGAATCGCTGGGCATCCCGCTGCTGGCCGCCGATGCCGGCGCCACGCCCGAGAAGCCGCAGAAGGCCGCGAAGGCGGACAAGGCCGACAAGGGCGAGTAAGTACAGGCGCGGCTCCCCGGGGGCCGCGCGAGCGACCCCCGCATGGCATTCAACGCCCCGTCCCTCAAAGGCCGCGCACTGCGCCTGCTGAGCCAGCGCGAACATTCGCGCGCGGAACTGGAGCGCAAGCTGGCCAGGCACGAAGAAGAGCCCGGCACGCTGGCGAAGGCGCTCGACGAACTGGCCGCTAAGGACTTCATCAGCGAGCCGCGCGTGGTGGCCTCGGTGCTGAACCAGCG
This sequence comes from Variovorax sp. Root434, assembly GCF_001426595.1. NCBI lineage: Bacteria > Pseudomonadati > Pseudomonadota > Betaproteobacteria > Burkholderiales > Comamonadaceae > Variovorax > Variovorax sp. Root434. The sequence continues at coordinate 787,924 of NZ_LMEK01000012.1, read as the reverse complement.
CGCCGCCCGCTCGGGTGCGCTGCGGGTCAAGCAGGAACTGCAGGCCAAGGGCATCGCGCCCGAGGCCATTGCCGAAGCGGTGGCCGGGTTGCAAGACACGGAGGTCGAGCGCGCCACCGCCCTGTGGCGCCGCCGCTTCGACGCCCCGCCCGCCGATGCGAAGGAGCGGGCAAAGCAGATGCGGTTCCTGATGGCGCGGGGCTTTTCAGGTGCCGTCGTGTCGAAGGTGCTCAGGAGCGATTTCGATGAAACCGGCGAATGACGCTGCGCAACCTTCCCGAGGCAGGCTGAATCAGTTCGCTTCGGGCACTTCGTCGAGCGAGGGCGTCTCGCTCTTGTGCGCGGCGATGTCACGCACATTCTTCTGCACCGCGACCGCACCGAACAGGCTCAGCAGGAATGCCATGGCATAGAAGCCTTTCTCGCTGGCAGCCAGCGTGGCATTGAACAGGCCGACGGCGAGCAGGGCGACCGACAGCAGCAGCGAGATCCAGCACAGGCCGTAGTAGATGCCGGTCACGGTCGTGCCTTCGAGGCGGTCGCGCACGGTCTTCTGCAGCGACACGGCGGAGAACAGGCCGTACATCAGGATGGTGAAGTAGTAGCCCTTCTCGTTGAGCTGCATGGAGGCGTTCCACAGCCCGATCAGGTAGACGATGGCGCCGATGAGCAGTGCGGCCCAGGAAGCGGCAACGAATGCCGCGGTCGGCTTCTGGAATTTGACGGCCATGGAATCCTCCTCGTGTAGATGGGTGCGCGATTATGGTGTGGAGCGCCAATGGCATGATCCGCCGCGCGCCGGCAGCTCGCACTGCAACCCACAAGAAGGACCGGCCGTCAACTTTCGGAGGAGCTTTTCCATGTCACCTGAGCCCATCGGCCAGCCGTCTCTCGTTCGCACCGGCGCCAAGGCCGGCCTTTCCTTCGCCGGCTCCGTGATCAAGGGCAGTCTCCTCGGCCTGGTCCTGGGCGGCGGCGTTTTCTTCTTCTACCTGGGCCAACTGCACGGGCCGGGCAACACGGCGGCGCGTGCCGGTGGGGCTGGCGCCATCCTCGCGCTCGTCACCTCGCCGCCGCTGCTGGTGGCCGTTTTGCTGCTGCTGTTCGTGGCCGTTTACGCGATGCTCGGCGTGCAGCAGGGCCGCGCACGAGCGATGCAGCATCTGGTCGCGGCGCGTGGCGAGGCGGTGTCGCAGCGGCTCGGTGGCGCGATTGCCGGGCGCATCGAGGCGATGCCGCGTGCCCACGGCACCCTGCAGCGCGCAGCCGAATGGCTGTCGGTCGATGCCTTGAGCAAGCAGCTCGCGCCGGTGCTGGGTGAGGGCAGGGCGGTGCGTTCGGTGGTGAGCTTCGTGCTCGACCGGCTGCCGCTGAGCGAGATGCTCGCCGAGTGGCAGCAAAGCCGCGCCGAGCATGGCGAGCCGCCGGTGGGCGAGGGCGCTGAGCAGGACCCGGCCCTGCGTGCCTTGCTCACGCGCCGCATCCACGAGACGCTGCAGGACATGGCGACGCCCTCGCGCAAGCCGCTGTACATCGCGCTGGGCGCGCACGCGGCGCTGCTGGGCGTCGGGCTCTGGCTGGTGAACTGACGAGGAGGCGCGGCGCTCAGAGCGCCAGCATCAGCTTCAGGTTCTGCACCGCGGCGCCGCTGGCGCCCTTGCCGAGGTTGTCGAGGCGGGCGATCACCACGGCATGGCGGTGGTCTTCGTTCGGGAACACGCGGATCTCGAGCTCGTTGGTGTCATTGAGCGCCAACGCCTCGAGCTTGCCGTCCTCGGTGGGCGGCAGTACCTTCACGAATTTTTCGGGCGTGTTGCTGCGCGCGTAGTGCGCGGCCAGCGCGTCCTGCAGGTCGCCGGCCTTCGGCTTGCCCGGGAGCAGGTCGAGGTGCAGCGGCAGTTGCACCAGCATGCCCTGTTTGAAGTTGCCCACCGACGGGATGAAGACCGGCCGGCGGGTGAGGCCGGTGTAGGTCATGATTTCGGGGATGTGCTTGTGCTTCAGGCCCAGCGCGTAGGTCTCGAACAGCGGGGCTTCGCCCTTTTCGTAGGCCTCGATCATGGTCCGGCCGCCGCCCGAGTAGCCGCTCACCGAGGGCAGCGAGATCGGGAAATCGGCGGGCAGCAGGCCTGCGTCGACCAGCGGACGCACCATGGCGATGGCGCCGGTGGCGTAGCAGCCGGGGTTGCCGACGCGCTCGGCCTTGGCCACTGCCTGCCAGTGGCCTTCCACCAGTTCGGGAAAGCCGAACACCCAGCCCGGGGCGATGCGGTGCGCCGTGGAGGCGTCGATGATCTTGGGCTTCCTGCCGGGCAGCTGGTCGATCAGCGCGACCGACTCGCGCGCCGCGTCGTCGTGCAGGCACAGCACCACCAGGTCGACGCCGGCCATCAGGTCGCGCTTGGCGTTGGCGTCTTTTCGCAGCTCGGGTGCGATGCTCACGAGTTCGATCTGCGGCATCGCCTGGAGCCGTTCGCGAATCTGCAGGCCGGTGGTACCGGCTTCGCCGTCGATGAAAACCTTGGCCATGATGGAGTGTGCTCGGGTGGCTAGAAGAAAGTACGTATTGACCGCAAACCCGCGTACGGTATTGGTGCGGCGCACCATGATACAGTCCGCGGTTGTTCGCCGCCCCCAGCCGTCAGGCTGCCGTCGCCCGCGAGCAACAGAGCCAACGAAGCCTCAGACCCCAGATCTCCTGTTCTCAACCTCCTCCTTCCGAGAGACATCCCTCATGAAGATTCACGAGTACCAAGGCAAGGAAATCCTTGCCAAGTTCGGCGTGCCGGTGCCGCGCGGCATCCCGGCCTATACGGTCCAGGAGGCGGTGGAAGCCGCCCAGAAACTTGGAGGCCCGGTCTGGGTCGTCAAGGCCCAGATCCACGCGGGTGGCCGCGGCAAGGGCGGCGGCGTCAAGGTCGCCAAGTCCATCGAAGACGTCAAGAAGCTCGCCGGCGAAATCCTCGGCATGCAGCTCAAGACGCACCAGACCGGCCCCGAAGGCCAGAAGGTCCGCCGCCTCTACATCGAAGACGGCGCCGACATCAACAAGGAATACTACGTCTCGGCCGTGACCGACCGCGCCACCCAGAAGGTGGCGTTCATCGCTTCGAGCGAAGGCGGCATGGACATCGAGGAAGTGGCCCACTCCTCGCCCGAGAAGATCATCACCGTGTTCGCAGACCCCGAAAAGGGCCTGACCGACGAACAGGCCAAGCAGATCGCCGACGGCATCGGCATGCCCGCCGATTCGACCGCCCAGACGGTCGACATCCTCAAGAAGCTCTACACCTGCTACATGGAGACGGACGCTTCGCTGGTCGAGATCAACCCGCTCAACCGTGACAGCAAGGGCAAGGTCATGGCGCTGGACGCCAAGTTCAACTTCGACAGCAACGCGCTGTTCCGCCACCCTGAAATCGTGGCCCTGCGCGACCTCGACGAAGAAGACGCGGCCGAAGTCGAAGCCTCCAAGTTCGACCTCGCCTACATCAGCCTCGACGGCAACATCGGCTGCCTGGTGAACGGTGCCGGCCTGGCCATGGCCACCATGGACACCATCAAGCTGTTCGGCGGCGAGCCGGCCAACTTCCTGGACGTGGGCGGCGGCGCCACCCCCGAGAAGGTCACCGAAGCCTTCAAGATCATGCTGAAGAACAAGAACGTGGAAGCCATCCTCGTGAACATCTTCGGCGGCATCATGAAGTGCGACACCATCGCCACCGGCGTGATCGCAGCCTGCAAGGCCGTGAACCTGCAAGTGCCGCTGGTCGTGCGCATGAAGGGCACCAACGAAGTCGAAGGCAAGAAGCTGCTGGCCGATTCGGGCCTGCCGATCATCAGCGCCGACACCATGGCGGAAGCGGCCCAGAAGGTCGTGGCAGCAGTCAAGAAGGCCTAAGGAACAAGTCATGTCGATCTACATCAACAAAGACACCAAAGTCATCACGCAAGGCATCACCGGCAAGACCGGCCAGTTCCACACCGAGAAGTGCCAGGAATACGCGAACGGCAAGAACGCCTTCGTGGCGGGCGTGAACCCGAAGAAGGCCGGCGAGTCGATCTTCAACATCCCGATCTTCGGTTCGGTGAAGGAAGCCGCTTCGCAGACCGGCGCCACCGTGTCGGTGATCTACGTGCCGCCGGCAGGCGCAGCGGCCGCCATCTGGGAAGCTGTCGAAGCCGACCTGGACCTGGCGATCTGCATCACCGAAGGCATCCCCGTCCGTGACATGCTCGAAGTGCGCAACAAGATGAAGGCCAAGGAAGCGGCTGGCGGCAAGAAGACGCTGCTGCTGGGCCCGAACTGCCCCGGCCTCATCACGCCCGACGAAATCAAGATCGGCATCATGCCCGGCCACATCCACCGCAAGGGCCGCATCGGCGTGGTCTCGCGCTCGGGCACGCTGACGTACGAAGCCGTGGCTCAACTGACGGAAATCGGCCTGGGCCAATCGTCGGCAGTCGGCATCGGCGGCGACCCGATCAACGGTCTGAAGCACATCGACGTGATGAAGGCCTTCAACGACGATCCGGACACCGACGCCGTCATCATGATCGGCGAAATCGGCGGCCCCGACGAAGCCGATGCGGCTCGCTGGTGCAAGGAACACATGAAGAAGCCGGTCGTCGGCTTCATCGCCGGTGTCACCGCCCCTCCCGGCAAGCGCATGGGCCACGCCGGCGCGCTGATCTCGGGCGGTGCCGACACGGCCGATGCCAAGCTGGCCATCATGGAAGAATGCGGCTTCACCGTGACGCGCAACTTCTCGGAACTGGCCAAGCTGCTCAAGGCGCAGCTCTAAGAGACGGCCCCGCGATACCGGCCGCAGAGCCGGGTCATGAGAGGACCACGCAGAAATAGAAAAGCGCCCGCACTCGATTGCGGGCGCTTTTTTCAATAAAACACAGTGGGATCAGAGACATGGAAATTCTTCAAAGCACCGATTTCTGGCTGGGTCTGCTCAAGATCGTCTGGATCAACATCATCCTGTCGGGGGACAACGCGGTGGTGATCGCCATGGCGGCGCGGTCGTTGCCGCCCGCACAGCAGAAAAAGGCCGTGCTCTTCGGCTCGGGCGCGGCCGTGGTGCTGCGTATCGTGCTCACGGTGGTGGCAGCCAAGCTGCTCGCCCTGCCTTACCTGCAGATCATCGGCGGCCTGCTGCTGCTGTGGATCGGCCTGCAGCTGCTGAGCGAGGAAGACGAGGGCGAGGGCGAGTCCAAGGAATACGGCAGCATGATGGCCGCGGTGCGCACCATCCTGCTGGCAGACCTGGTGATGAGCCTGGACAACGTGATTGCCGTCGCGGCCGCCGCGCAGGGCAGCATGGTCCTGCTGGTCCTCGGCCTGGCGATCAGCATTCCCTTGGTGATTTTCGGCAGCACGCTCATGATCAAGCTCATGGAACGCTTCCCGATCATCGTCATGCTGGGTGCTGCGCTGATCGGCTGGGTCGGCGGCGAAACCATCGTGCAGGACGCGATCCTGCGCGACACGCTGGCGGCCAACCCTTGGCTGCACTACGCGGCGGCTGCCGCCGGCGCAGTGTTCGTCGTGGCTGGTGGCCGCTTGCTGCAACGGCGCGCACGTGCCGCTGCTCACTGAGTTTTAAATAAGTCAGCACTGACAAACCATGGCGAGTGTCGGCGTTTCCCTGTTCTCCACTCGCCCTGCGCTGACCTGGGAATTCGCCTCCCTGACCGACGTCGGCCGAACGCGCGCCCATAACGAGGACGCCGTGCACGTGGACCCCGTCCTCGGGCTGGCCCTGCTGGCCGACGGCATGGGCGGCTACAAGGGCGGCGAGGTGGCTAGCGCCATGGCCGTCTCCCTGATGCACGCCAGCTTCGGCCGCTGGTTCGCCCAGGCCGGGATGCAGGCGCCTGCCCGCGTGGTCCGGCGGGCGCTGCAGGCGGCCACGGACGAGGCCAACGGCTCGATCCTGCATGCCGGCACGACCAACCCCGAACTGCAGGGCATGGGAACGACCCTGGTGCTGGCGGCGTTTCGGCCGCAGCGCGTGGTGGTCGGCCACATCGGCGACTCGCGGTGCTACCGCGTGCGCAACAACAAGCTGGAACTGCTCACGCGTGATCACTCGCTGCGTCAGCAGCAGCTCGACGCCGGCGCCATCACCGCCGAGGAAGCCCTGAATTCGCCCACGCGCAACCTGGTGACCCGCGCCATGGGTGTGGAGGCCCAGGTCTTGCTGGAAATGCACGAACACAGCGCAAGACCGGGCGATCTCTATATGCTCTGCTCCGACGGGCTCAGTGAGATGGTTTCGGACGAGCAGCTTTTCACGCTTCTAGGACACGATGTCGGGCTTCAGAAAAAAGTATCACTTTTGGTTGCAATTGCCAACGAGAATGGCGGACGGGACAACATCTCTGTTGTCCTGGCCAGCGCGAGCGTTGCATAGGCGCCTCGCACGGCCAGGTAGCAGGCCCCGGCGGCATCACGCCGATGCGCTTGTCGTCTTTCAAGCTTTGGATACCGGGGGTCGGCAATGCCGAGGATGATCATTTCGGTCGATGGCGTTGTCATCGGGCAAGTGGCGCTTGCCAAGGAGCGCACGACACTGGGACGCCGTGCCTACAACGACATCGTGATCGACAATCTGGCGGTCAGCGGCGAACACGCCGTGCTCCACATGAGCGGTGGCGAAGTCGAAATTGAAGATCTCAACAGCACCAACGGCACCTACGTCAATGCGCTCGCCATCCAGAAGCAGGCGCTCAAGGACAACGATGTCGTCGAGGTCGGCGGCTGCCGTATCCATTTCCGCGCGCGCAGCAACCTGGCCGTCAGCGCCAGCTCGGTCCGCACCGCATCGGCCGAGTTCCCGTCGGGGAACATGCCCCTGTCGTCGGCACCCACGGAATCGGGCGCGCTGGTCGAACTCGGCGTTCCGGTGCTGCGCGTGCTCTCCGGCGCCAACGAGGGGCAGGATGTTTCGCTGCAGAAGGTCGTCACCACCATCGGCAAGCCCGGTGTCGCGGTGGCGGTGGTCACGCGCCGGCGCATGGGCTACGTGGCCGCGGGCGTCGAAGGACGCGTCATGCTCAACGGCCAGCAACTGGGGGCCGAGGCGGTCGCGCTGCAGGAGCACGACGTGCTCGAGCTCGGCGGTGCCACACGCATGCAGTTCGTGCGCATCTGAGCCGCTTTTTCTCCCGGCCTGTTGCGGCAAAGCCCGTAGGGGTGCAGCGCCGTGAGAGGGCTGCGGCGGCACTGGCCGCGCGTCGCCATCACCTTGCTGCCGGTGCTGCTGGCGCTGGCGCATGCCACCGGCGCGTGGCCGCTGAGCGCACTCGAACGCCTTGACCGACTGATCTACGACATCCGCCTGCGCGCCACCATGCCGGGCACGTTCGATGCGCGCGTCGTGATCGTCGACGTCGACGACGCCAGCCTGGCGCGCCAGGGGCAATGGCCCTGGGCGCGCGACAAGATCGCTCGCCTCACCACGGAACTGATGGCCCGCCAGCAGGTGGCCGTGCTCGGCTTCGACGTCATGTTCCTCGAGCCGGACCGCAGCTCCGGCCTCGACAGGCTGCGAGAAATCGCCAGCGGGCCGCTGGGCAGCACGCCGGGCTTGGCCGCCGAGGTCGAGCGGCTTGCGCCCTCGCTCGATCACGATGCCACGCTCGCCGCGGCGCTCGAGGGCCAGCGCGTGGCGCTGGGCTACTACTTCACGCGGACCGAAACGCCGAGCGCCAAGGGGCAGCTGCCTCCTGCTCCCTCGTTGCCGGAGGGAGCGTTCCCCCCGGGCGGCGTTTACGCCACGAACTGGAATGGCTTCGGAGCCAGCCTGCCGGCGTTGGCGCAGGCCGCGCCCATCGCGGGTTTCCTGAATACGCTGGTTGGCGCCACCGGCGACGGCGTCATTCGCAGCGTGCCGCTCATCGCCCGCTACGAGGGCGACAAGGCGCAGCCGGGCTACTACGAATCGCTCGCGCTCGCGGTCTACCGCCTCGCGAACGGATTGCCGCCCGTGCAGCCCGCCTTCGCGCCCGGCGGCGCCAAGCCGCAGCTCGAATCGTTGAGAGTGGGCGCCCTGCGCATTCCGGTCGACACAACGGGCAGCATGCAGGTGCCGTTTCGCGGCCATGGCGGTGCGGACGGAGGATCGTTCCGCTATGTGCCCGCCGCCGACGTGCTCGAGGGCCGGCTCGGGCCGGGCGAACTGAAGGGCAAGATCGTGCTCGTGGGCGCTACCGCCCCGGGCCTGCAAGACCTGCGCGCCACCCCCGTCGAAGCCGCCTTTCCGGGCGTGGAAGTGCATGCCAACATCGTCTCCGGCCTGCTCGACCATCGGCTGCTCAGCGTGCCCGACTATGCCTCGGGCTACGAGACGCTGCTGGTCGCCGTTACGGGGCTCGTGCTGGCCTTCGGGCTGTCGCTGCTGTCGGCGCCGCGTGCCGTGTTGCTGGCCGCGGGGGCGATCGCCGTGCTGATCGGCCTCAACACCTGGCTGTACGCGAGCCACGGCCTCGTGTTGCCGCTGGCGTCGGCCCTGGCCATGACGGCGCTTGCCTTCGCCTTCAACATGAGCTGGGGCTACTTCGTCGAATCGCGCGCGCGGCGCGGCCTCATGCGGCTCTTCGGCACCTACGTGCCGCCCCAGCTCGTCAACGAAATGATGGCCCAGCCCGACCGCTACAGCATGCGCGCCGAGAGCAAGCCCATGACCGTCATGTTCTGCGACATGCGCGACTTCACCCGCCTGTCGGAGCAGATGGCGCCGGCCGAACTGCAGGCCTTTCTCAACACCGTTTTCAGCCGGCTCACCAACGTCATCAGCGCGCACCGCGGCACCGTCGACAAGTACATGGGCGACTGCGTCATGGCCTTCTGGGGTGCGCCCATCGACACGCCCGAGCACGCCACGCTCGCTGTGCGCGCCGCGCTCGACATGGCCGATGCCGTGCACGACATCAACCGCATTCACCGCGCCAGCGGCCGGCCCGAGATCAGCGTGGGCATCGGCATCAACAGCGGCGTGATGAGCGTGGGCGACATGGGCTCCACCACGCGCCGCAGCTATACCGTGGTCGGCGATGCGGTCAATCTCGCATCGCGCCTCGAAGGCCTGAGCGGGCACTACGGAATGGAAATCGTCGCCAGCGGCGCCACCCGCGAACTGGCGCCCGGCTACATCTGGCAGGAACTCGACAGCGTGCGCGTCAAGGGCAAGGCACAGGCCGTTGCCGTTTTTACGCCCCTGGCCGCGCGCACGCCCGAAGCGGCGAAAGAAACGCAGCAGTTGCTTGACCGCTGGAGCGAAGTGCTCGCGGCCTACCGTCGGCAGGACTGGGCGGTGGGCCGAAACTTGCTGGCTCCCCTGCTCGCCGCGGACGCGAAAAAAGTCCTTTACCAGCTCTACGCCCAGCGTTTAGCCTCGATGGCGTTGCGCCCGCAAGACCCGGATTGGGACGGCGCAACCCGGTTCGAAACCAAATGACGGCAGACACATACGAGGGGTCTCTCACAATGCAGGTTCGTGTGCTGGGTTGCTCGGGCGCCATCGCCAAAGACTGCCGCACCACCTCGTTCCTGGTCGACACGGACCTGCTCGTCGATGCGGGCACCGGCGTCGGCGATCTCACGCTCGAAGAGATGGCCCGCATCGACGACGTCGTGCTCACGCACAGCCACCTCGACCACATCGCCGCCTTGCCGCTGATGCTCGACGCCGTGGGCAGCCGCCGTACCCGACCGCTGCGCGTGCACGCACTGCGCGCCACCATCGAGGCACTGCGCACGCACGTGTTCAACAACGTCATCTGGCCGGATTTCGAGAGCATTCCCAGCGCCGATGCGCCCTTCGTGAGCTTTCATGACATCGCCGTGGGGCAGACGCTGCAGCTGGGCAGCCGCGAGCCCAAGCTCGTCGAGGTGCTGCCTGCGGTCCATACGGTGCCGGCCTGCGGCTTCGCCGTACGGCGGGCCGAAGGCGGCGCCCACTGGGTCTTCAGCGGTGATACCGAGCGCAACGCGCCGTTCTGGGAGCGCGTGAACGCGCTGGACGTGGCGATGCTGGTGATTGAAACGGCCTTCAGCAGCCGCGAGCATGCGCTGGCGGAGCGCAGCCAGCATCTCTCGCCTGCCGTGCTGGCCGATGAGCTGGCGCATATCGGGCCGGGGAAGCAATACCCGATCTACATCACACACACCAAGCCGGCGGAGACGGACGAGATCATGAGCCAGATTGAGACGCTGGCGGTCGGACAGGTGGCGGGGTTGGCGCAGCGGGATATTCGCTGGTTGAAGGCGGATGGGGTGCTGACTTTCTGACTTTTGGCTGCGCACTGGAATGACAAAATTGTCAACATGTGTAGCATCTCGAAGCAAGTTATGTCACACCATGTAACGCAAATGTGAACAAAGATGACGCGTTCGGTCACTACAACGCTCCGCAGGGGGTGGCACAGATGCTGCGGAAGGTACCTCGCTCCGGGCAGGTTCCCGGGCGTAACAACCAACCAACCTGGAGTTAGTTCAATGAATCGTCGTACTCTCGCTCGCCGCGCACAGGCCGGCTTTACCCTTATCGAATTGATGATCGTTGTGGCGATCATTGGTATCTTGGCAGCGGTGGCTCTGCCGGCATATCAGGACTACACGACGCGTGCCAAGGTCAGCGAAGTGATCCTGATGGCAGCGCCTGCAAAATTGGCAGTTTCCGAAACCAGTTCTTCGCTCGGGGATCTTGCTTCTGTTACCGCAACTAATACCGGATATTCGTTCCCGGGTGCTACGAAGTACGTTAGCAACGTCGTGATCACGGCAACGACCGGCGTTGTCACGGTCACGTCCGCCGTGCCTGGTGCAGCAGGTGACATCATTCTGACGCCAACCGTAGTCGCGGCTGGCACCGGTCAGTTGAAGTGGAAGTGCACGACCACTATCACCGAAAAGTTTGTCCCGGCTGAATGCCGCGCCTAATCCTTTGGATCTGCGGACTATGAGTTGAAAGGCGGCCTTCGGGCCGCTTTTTCTTCGCTATCTCCAAGGCGTCGACATACATGTTCGCATCGTTCTCAAGCCGGCCTGCTGCAAGACGGCCGGTTTGGCCTGAACGCGCCGCTGCATATGGGATATGCACCGTTTTGGTAATCGCTTGGACGCTATATGCCGGCAAGGACGTTCCTTGGGATGCGCTCCACTATCACCTGTATGCGGGCTTTAGCGCGCTCAATGAGCGCCTGTCGATCGACTTCTACCCGGCCGGTTCGCTGACCTATCTAAACCCCTACGCACACCTTCCGCTCTACCTGATGGTGCACGCTCAGTGGCCATCGATTGCCATCGGCGTCACTTTCGCGTGCCTGCACAGCGTAATGCTGTGGATGACTTACGAATTAGCGCGCGCCGTCAGCCGCCGAGGTGATGGTACGAGCCCCGCTATCGTGGTATGGACCGCAGTCGGTCTCGCCCTGCTCAACCCTGTACTGCTGCAGGAAATCGGCTCGTCGTTTACCGACGTTACGACGGGTACGCTGGCGCTCGGCGGATATGTCGCACTTGCAAACGCCTTCATCGGGGGCCGTCTCCGCCTCGTCGCCTTGGCCGGAGTGCTGCTCGGGGCTGCCGCGGCGTTGAAATTGTCCAATGCTTTCTTGGCACTTGTCCCGGCCCTGCCACTCGTGCTGGGCTGCGTGGCGACGGCTCGATTGCGAGTGCGCACAGTGCTGATATTTACGGTCTGTGCGAGCGGGGCTGCGCTCTTCATCTTCGCGCCATGGGCATGGCGTCTCGAACAAGCTTTCGGCAATCCGTTCTTCCCGATGCTGAACGACGTCTTCCATCCACTCGACACCATGAAAGGGGCGATGCGCAGCCAGACCGCCCCGCATACTTCGGCTGTCGAAGCGTTGGGACGATTGTTCAACGCCATGCGCGACCCGCGCTTTCTGCCGCCGTCGCTGGTCGAAGCGCTTGCCCGACCATTCGAAATGTTGCGTCCGCGGCGGCTAATTCACACCGAAACCATGGCGCCTGACGCGCGCTATGCAGGCCTGCTGCTGTTATGTGTATCGGCGCTGGCGGCCGTCGCATGGCGGCGCTGGCACGGCGTGAAGGCGGCCATGGCGTCCTCCGATCAAGCCTTTACCTTTCTGGCGGCGGCGTTCCCTATTGGGTGGGTGATATGGCTAGCCATCAGTGGCAACAGCCGTTACTTTCTGCCCATGGCATGCGTTTCGGCTGTGCTCCTAGCAGCGGGGCTGCATCGCGTGTTTGCCGATGCGCCGCGTGTGCTGGCCTATGCGCTGGCCGCGGTCTTCGGTGTCCAGGGGCTGCTGCTGTGGCAAGCGACCGAATTCCGCTGGGGCGCGCAGCCATGGGGCGGGCAGTGGGTGCAAGCGACGATTCCGCTGCACCTGCAGACGGAACCGTACCTCTATCTCCCGATGGATCCGCAATCGCAGTCGTTTCTTTTACCGTCGTTAGCGCCCGGCTCCGCTTTCTTGGGCATCAGCACCGGCCTTACGCCGGAGGGGTCTGATGGCCGGCAGACGCTGACGTTGATCAACACCAATCTCGCACGACTGCGCATGCTCAAACTCGTGAAGGCCATCGAATCAGACGGGCGCCCTGTGGCACCCGCCGCGTCGACTTTCGACTACCCGCTACGCCGTTTTGGGCTGCGTGTCGATACCTCGGACTGCGACTACATCAACTATCGGGGCAACCCGGACGTTGTCGAGCGACTGGGCCCTCGCTCCGGCCCGCGCGATCAAGTCTACCTATACACCTGCCGTGTAGTGTCGGGACCGAGCCTGACCGAAGCCGAGCGCGAGCGCAAAGTCGTCACCGATCTTGTGCTCGATCGGGTCGAAGACGCGTGTCCCGAGTTATTTCCTTCGCGGAGGGCCAGCCTGCGCAGCGGTGCTATCTGGCGCCGCAACTATGCCGATGTAGTCATTTGGGTCAACGATGATGGCCTTGTGCGATTTGCCGATCTGCTTCGTGGCGGCGGAGATTTCGTCGCTATTGGGCGTGAAGAGGACTGGATCAGATCGCCGCAGAAACTCACCTGCTGGCGCTCGGAGGGCCGCGCTCATGTCGAATTTGGGAAAGGCTGAAATGACGATGCAAGTTCAGCTAACGTCGGGCGGCCGCACTGCAGAAGTATCAAATGCAGCCCACTCGCCAGGCTTCGTATTGGCTGGGCGTAGCGGAGAACGACCCATGGAAGCTAGCCTTGTATTGCATTATTCGAGCGAGCAGTCTGATCGTGACGACCGCGCGCCGGGCACGCCCGTGGGCGAAGTCGCCGCATGCTCGATCTCTGATCCAGCATCACGCTTCGCGGTGCCCGCTGCGGGGATCGAACCGCAGTTCGAACTAACGATCCTGATGCCCTGCCTTAACGAGGCGCGCACGCTGCCAACCTGTATCGGCAAGGCAAAAGCCTTCCTGGCGCACTCGGGCGTTCGTGGCGAGGTGCTGGTGGCCGACAACGGCTCGACTGATGGGTCGCAGACATTGGCCATGTCGTGTGGCGCAAGGGTCGTCGACGTGCCTGTTCGCGGCTACGGGGCGGCGCTGATCGCCGGCATCGACGCTGCGGCAGGCCGCTACGTAATCATGGGCGATGCCGACGACAGTTACGACTTCAGTGCGCTTGCCCCCTTTGTCGCCGAACTGCGCCAAGGGAGCCAACTCGTGATGGGGAACCGCTTCCGCGGTGGCATCCTGCCCAGCGCAATGCCTCCATTGCACCGCTACCTGGGCAACCCGGTACTGAGCTTTATGGGACGGTTTTTTTTCAAGTCCAAGATTGGTGACTTCCACTGCGGCTTGCGTGGCTTCGAGCGCCAGGCCATTCTGCAGTTAGGGCTGTGTTGCGAGGGCATGGAGTTCGCCAGTGAGATGGTCGTCAAAGCCTCTTTGCATGGGTTGCGCGTCGCCGAAGTGCCGACCGTCCTTTCTCCGGACGGGCGAGACCGTCCTCCACATTTGCGCACTTGGCGTGACGGCTGGCGCCACTTTCGCTTCCTGCTTCTGTTTACGCCGCGGTGGTTGTTTCTGTATCCGGGTGTGGTGTTGGCCCTGTTGAGTCTCGCGCAGTTGCTGCTTGCGCAGTCCCACCCGGGCAACTTGGGTCGCTGGCCAGTAGGCATTCATACCCAATTGTTCGCCGGTGCCGGCATGGTGCTCGGCTACCAGACCATGTTGTTTGCCATGGGTGCCGTACTTGCGCGCCATTGCGCGCGGCTGAACACGCCGCACCCGCGGGAGCGATGGGCGCTGCGCGCGGCCAGCGGAGGATGGCTATCGATAGGGGGCGCACTGGCGACGTTGTTCGGACTGACAATGTGCGCGAGCCTAACGTGGCAGTGGGGGCGCACCGGCTTCGGCGCGCTGGATCCCGAAACCGCGATGCGCCAGGTCATTCCTGGTATAGCGCTGCTGTTGATGGGCACGCAATCATTGTTGGCCGCAATTTTCTTTGCAGCACTTCGAAGCGCTTTCGACCTGCGGCAAGAGGTTATGCATACGGATGTCGCCGTGAAACATGTATCGGATGATTCCCCTCAGACGGTGGACAGAGCACAGCGTTCCAAGGTGAGCGGATGACCCCTCTCTACGTAACACGGCCGCAGTTGCCGTCTCTCAAGGACCTGCAGCCCCTGCTTGAAGATATCTGGTCAAGCCGCGTGTTGACTAATGGCGGCAAGTACCACCAACGGTTTGAAGAGGCCCTTGCTGAGCATCTCGGAGTGCAGCATGTATCGCTATTTACGAATGCGACCATCGCTTTGGTGACAGCACTTCAAGCCTTGCGCATCACCGGTGAGGTCATCACGACGCCCTACTCGTTCGTCGCTACCGCGCATTCATTGTTATGGAACGGCATACGCCCGATCTTCGTCGACATCGATGAAGAGTCGCTCAACATAGACCCTGTAAAGATCGAGGCAGCTATCACTCCGCAAACGACGGCGATTCTCGCTGTCCATTGCTACGGGCGTCCCTGCAACGTAGAAGCTCTTCAAAAAATAGCCGACACCTACGGGCTCAAACTGATCTATGACGCCGCTCATGCATTCGGGGTGTGCGACGCGGGTGGATCGCTGTTGCGGCATGGTGATCTTTCGATAGTGAGTTTTCATGCCACCAAGGTAATGAACACCTTCGAAGGTGGCGCGATCATCTGTCCTGATCGGAAGTCCAAGGAGCGCATCGATCATCTCAAGAATTTCGGATTTGTTGACGAGGTCACGGTGGTTGCTCCGGGCATCAACGGAAAGATGAACGAACTGCAGTCGGCGATTGGTATCCTTCAACTCGCCGAAATTGGCAATGCAATATTGTCACGCCAACGCGTGTCCGCGCGGTACCGAGAGGAACTCTCGACCATTCCGGGTCTTAGATTGTTGGAGGATGATCCAGCGATCACGGCTAACTATGCGTATTTTCCCGTCCTGATCGAGAACGACTTCTGGTGTGGAAGAGACGAACTCTACGAGCATCTGAAGCGCTCGGCTGTCTTTGCCAGGCGGTACTTTTATCCTTTGATTACGACGTTCCCGATGTATCGCGGACTCCCCTCTGCCGCGAGTTCAAACCTTCCTATCGCGACGCGCAAGGCCGACCAGGTTCTTTGTTTGCCGCTCTATCCAGAGCTTTCGAGGATCGATCAAGATCGAGTAATCGCAGCGATCAAGGGGGATGGAAAGTGACATGGCTAACCGAGCAAGAAATAGAACGAATGGGATTCGCCTTTGTGGCATCCGATGCAACGCTTTCAGCTAAGGCGTCCTATTTCAACTGCGGCCAAATCGCAATCGGCAGTCGGTCTCGGATCGATGACTTCGCAATTCTCTCCGCAGGCGATGGAGGCATCACAATTGGCTCCAACGTGCACATCGCAGCGTTCTGCCTCCTTGCAGGAAAGTCGGAAATCCGACTTGATGACTTCTCGGGTCTTTCCTCGCGAGTTTCTATCTATTCGAGTTCCGACGATTACTCCGGTGCCGCCTTGACCAACCCTACGGTCGCGAAAGAGTTCACTGGCGTGCGATCGGCGCCCGTCCACCTTGGCAAGCACGTCATCCTCGGAAGCGGCAGTGTGGTGTTGCCTGGCACACATTTCGGTGAGGGCGCTGCATTAGGAGCATTGAGCCTCGCCAATGGAAAGTACGAAGCGTTTGGTGTATTCGCCGGCGTGCCCGCTCGTCTTGTGCGTGATCGACAGCGAGGCTTGATCGAGAAGGAGCGCCAGTACAGGGTGTTTCTTCAAGATAAGAATGATGAGCAGCCCAAGGGATAAGTACTATGCCCACGGCTCGCAGCTATATGGCGCGGGCTTGCTGATCCTGCTGCTGCCGCTCTATCTGACTCAGCTTGGCGCAGAGCAGTTCGCGCTCATGATGATGTTCTTTGCTGCGCAGGGTTGGATCCAGATCGCAGATTTCGGCTTCCCACTTGCCTTGTCTCGCGAAGTTGCCATATCGCGCAGGGAGCATCGACCCGACAGGATCGGGTCGATGCTAGCGTCTTTGCAGCTTCCTATGTTGCTGGGCATGGTGCTGCTCGGTATCGCAATCCTTGGGATTAGCAAATGGATCGCAGGGCGCGGGGGCGAGGGAATTTTCGTCAATACCGGCGTTGCGAGTCTCTCGATATTGGCCGTTACTCTGGCGCTCTCCTTACGCTGGGGCAGCGAGCTTTACCGTGCGGCGCTGGGGGGCGCAGAACAGTTCGCGGGATTGGCTGTGTTGAACGTCTTTTCTGCTACGGCGCGATTGGCCGGCGCACTAGTTGTTCTTAAATGGGCAGGTGGAGGAGTTTTTGTCTGGTTGATTTGCCAAGCAGTCCTATCGGCCGTAGAGATGCTGTCGCTGGTACTCCTGTGCCGACGGAAACTGCATCTGCAGTTCGGTAATAGCTGCAGCGAGTCGACGAGGGTCCTGCATGCCTTATGGCCCATCGCGGCACAAATTTCAGCAGCCTCAGCGATCTGGATCTCGATCACTCAGCTGGATAAGTTGGTGCTTTCCCAAACACTTTCGTTGCACAAATACGGGGCGGTGGGGATCGCGGCGGCAATCCCTGCTGGTTTGTTGACACTTGCGATTCCACTATTACAACTTTCTTATCCTGCTTTGGTCCGACTTCATGGTCGTGAGTCCAGACGCGAGCAAACAGACCTCTATCTATCGTTGACCGCAGCTACGTGCTGCCTTCTTTTTCCCACGGCCCTGGTCTGTGTCGCCTTCTCTGAAAAACTACTAATGGTATGGTTCGCTGGGCGCTTGGATGCTGTCGGATTTGATGCAGCTTCTCTGATTCCACTATACGCAGTTGGGGCTTCGCTTCTTGCACTCTCGTCGATGCCATATGGTCTGCTCAATGCAGCGGGCGAATTGCGAAGACACGTTGCTGCGTCACTGGCCCTCGCGGCGTGTATAGCTGTAGCGCTCGTCACCGGTTCGTTGCACTCAGGTGCTAACGGTGCTATAGCCTTGTGGTGTGGAAGTTTCGGGCTGTTCTTTCTGATCTGGCCGCAGGTTGTCCATCGCAGGCATCTCGAAGGAGGCTGGTGGCCCTGGGCACGGACAGTCGCCCTGTTCGCTTTGCCGCTCGGTATTGTGGCGTATGCACTGAAGTGGCTTTTTCCAGACTCCAGTTCGCTGCTTCTACGCTTCGGCGAGCTTGCAACAGTTTGGATTGTTCTTCAGGGGCTTGCTCTTTGCATGCTCTGGACTTGTCATCGGCACTGGAAGCAGTTCCCGCAGACTCGGAAACTGACCGATCCTGCTTCCTGACACTCTCTCCAATAAAAATGCTGCTCAAATTCTGGCGAGCGTTCTTTCTCGGCCTCAATTTCCTGCCGTTTCCGAGGTCTCGCTACTGCTGCATTTGCGAGCGCGGCGTGTTGCGCTTTGTTCCGTATCGCGGAGGAAGCATGTTCTTGCCGCCTCTTGCTCGTGTCCTCAACGTGGTCGGAAGCGATGTCGATCACTTCGAGTGTCCCCATTGTGGGGCGAGTGATCGAGATCGGCACTTGGCACTCTATCTTCGCGCTACCGGGCTGACTGCGCGCATTGCCGGCGCGAGAGTCTTGCATTTTGCACCGGAGAAACATGTCGCGGAATTAATCGTAGCGCATCAACCGGCACTATATATCCAGGCCGACAAGTTTCCAACTCGCGCAGGTATTGTCGAGCTGGACCTCACCCGGATTGCTGCAGAGGATCAAAGCTTTGACTTCGTGATAGCCAATCATGTAATGGAGCATGTGGACGACGCGCAGCAGTCCTTAGTGGAGATATATCGAGTGCTCGCTAATGGTGGTTTTGCGATTCTCCAAACGCCCTTTGCATCGACGCTTACTAGAACTTTCGAGGATTCTGGTATCCAGGACAAGAGCGCGCGTCTACAAGCCTATGGGCAGGAAGATCACGTACGCATGTACGGCCGCGACATCGAAGCTGTATTCACGTCTCAAGGCCTAGTCAGTCGGATTAAGACCCATCAGGTACTTCTTCCGGAAATAGACGCTGCGCGATACGGCGTAAATCCAGCAGAACCATTCCTGCTTTTTCAAAAACTACTCAAGAACTAAAGTCATGAGTCAAGATGAACGATTGCCGATCGTCACGGTCTGCGTGGCGACGTTCAATCAAGCTCAATATCTTGAGCGCTGCATTCAAAGCATATTCGCTCAAGATGCTGTGATTGACGGCTCGCTGAAGGTGGAAGTGATCGTCGGTGACGATTGTTCAAGCGATACGACGGGCGCTGTACTCGAAGGCCTGCAATGTCGATACGGCACGTCGTTGATTATCGTTCGCCATGAATCGAATATCGGCCCCGCCTTCAACTACCTTTCAATCCTCTCTAAAGCTTCTGGCGACTACATCGCGCATCTCGATGGCGATGACTATTGGGAGCCAAGCAAGCTCCGTGTACAGATTAAGTTCCTCGATCAGCATCCGGACAATGAAGCGGTGTGTACCAATGCCCGCGTCGTGAACAAGCATGAGGAAGAATGCGGGATATTCACTAATGTCGAGTCACGGGCAGTCGACCTGGATTACCTGACTGGGTCAGGAAACTTTCTCAATCACAGCTCGCTACTCTATCGACGCGCGGCGCTCTCAACAGTTTGCAGCCTCATCCCGCCTTTCATTGACTATGGCATCTTGCTCGCGCTTGCGCGCAGGGCACCGATCGGATTCATCGCTCAGCCTCTGGTTTGTTATCGCGCGGGCTTGCCTGGCTCAATACAGCGGCTACAAGGAGGGCAAGTGCAGGATCTTTATCGCGAGGCCTTGTTTGCGGCGCTGCCATTCATTGAAAAAAAAGTCGCTCGAAGAAGTGCGGCGAACTATGTGGCATACAGGATTGTATTTGCGCTACGCGGTAGGGGCGTACGATTGGACATGGCCACGCTCACACAGTTGGCTGCAATCGCCCACACTTCCCGCCAGTTCCTTGCAACCTTCGCGGCGGTCAGAATCGGTGTGCTTGCCACGAAAGCTTTCCATGCTTGGAGCGTGCGAAGGTTATGCGGCGGACCCTATGTTCATCATCCGAGATATTGAGCGAGGACCTAACGGCGCGAAGCGAACGGAGAATCGCGACGAGCGACTAGTTCGAAAGCCACAAGCAATCTGAACAGCAGTTCGTCTCTCAGGAACTGCCTTCTGCGCTCCATCGAGAAAATTACGCGAAATGCATCTCGCGCCCCCTGGATTGTCATGCGATCAAGGGATCTCTTCTGAGAGGCCGAGATATCACTTCCAAAGCTGGAAGCAAACTCGCGTAGATGAGCTTGCATGATGCCTAACCAACTCTGGCGCCTGATTGCTTGCATGATTCTCAAGTACCTGGCTGCCCCCGACGACATGCCCAACGCATTTTGCCTGTGCTGCCGATATCGAATTTGCGGAACGGGGTCGTACAAGACCTCTCCGAAGGCTGCCACGACGAGATAGCACCACCAATCGTGATAGCGAATTTGCTCCGGGCGGTTGGTTCGCAGAATGAGAGTGACCGCGGCTCGATTGAGAGCGACGGTACACCCGGTCGCAATATTTTCGACCAGAGCGTTGTCAAAACTTGGTTTGCGTGGCCAGAGGGGAGAGCGCCCCAAGGACTCAAGATGTTCAGAAACAAGGAGGAGACCCGAACAGTAAAGTCTTGGAATCTCTTCTCTGCCAGCTAGCGCCGTGCAGCCAGTGGCAATCTTCTTTGGCTCCCAGACATCATCCTGATCGGAAAAAAAAACGGAAGTCGACGACTCGGGAATCATCTTCAGCAGACATAAAAAACTTGATGCGAATCCTATGTTCTTGCCTTGCACCAGTCTGATCCGGTCGTCCTTGAAGGCGACGACCTTGGCAACAGTTTGATCCGTGGAACCGTCATCCCTGATAAGTAGGGTCCCATCGTCGGGAAGCTGCTTGAGAATGGAGCGGACTTGTTCTTCCAAAAACTGCTCGCCGTTGTAGGTGGACATTAAAACGGCTACTGTCACGTTGCTTCCAATCTGATGAGGGTGCTAGCTTTTAAGTGAGTGACGATACCAACAAAAAGTAGACGGTCAATAAACCGTCCGCATGTTGGCGCACCCAAGGCCGTCATCTTCTGGTTGCCGCCGGTCTCCTGGATGAGGGTCGTGACCTGCTCCCATTGTTCGACCACTCATGTGTCCATCGTAAAGATTGCCAGTGAAGCAGCGAGCGCCCATCACGAGCGCCCTGTTTGTGCGCGACTGGCAATGCTCCCTTCTATCGGCAGCCGAAGCGACTCGGCTGCAGCACTCAATCTGCCGTCGGCACTTCCCGCCAGTTCAGCAACCGCAGCGTGGTACCGGCCGGCGGCGTGAAGCCAACGTTGCGCAGGTCTCCGCGCACGTCACCGGAGATCAGGCGCACCCTGCCGTCGACGCCCACGAACTTGAGGTCGGTGATCGCGGTGCTGTACTGCGCGTACGCGGCGCCGCTGGCCAGCACTGTGCGGCCGGTGTTGAAGTCGATGGCGTAGACCCGGCTCTGGCCCGAGGGGCTGCACGCATCGCCGCTGGTGAGCAGCGAAGAGAACGCCACGATGCCGTTGAAAGAGGTCGGGCTCGCCACCAGGCGCAGGCCGATGCGGCCTTCCGTGCCCAGGTCGAGGTACCAGCCGAGCGAATCGGTGGGTACGACCGTGCCGCTCACAAGATCGGTGACCGCGGTGAGCGAACTGCGCGTCACGGGCATCGTGCTGTCGGCCGGCTTGAAGGCGGTGGCGGTTCCGTCGATGACGGCATAGAAGCTCTGTGCCGCGGCGGAGTTGATATCGCTCGAATCGAGCAACTGGCCGGTGCCTACCATCACATAGCGCTTGCGGGTCGAGGGCTGGATCTGCACCAACGGGCGCGAGGTGATGGGTTGGGCGTTCGGGGTCGTGGCGCCATCGGTGAAGAGGGCGATCTTGGCCGGTGCCGGGTAGGCTGCGGTCGAGCCCGCGGGGGCGGTCACGTCGAAGCGCCAGAGCTGGCCGTTGAGGTCGCCGACGTAGATTGCGTCGGCCGTGCCGTCGGTCAGGTCGGAGATGAAGGCCGTGGCGTGGGTCATGCCGTTGGCCGTCGCGCCGGTGCTCACCTTCTGCAGCAGCGCGCCGGTTTGCGGATGTACGAAGTAGAGATAGCCGTTGTGGCTGCTGTTGTCGTTGTGGTAGCCCGAGGTCAGCACTACCACCCAGCCGTAGCGCTTGGTCTTCAGGATCAGCGGCGCGCCGTAGCTGAAGCCCATGTCCGCATCCGTGAACTCCCACAGCACCTTGCCTGCCACGATGGTTTCATCGGTCATCGCGGCCGGATCGGTCACGTCGATGGCGTAGAAGCTCTTGCCGCCCTTGCCGAGGCCGCCGACCAGCAGCGAATGCCAGTTCGACCCCGTGGCCGCAAAGGTGCCGCCGGCACGGGCGAAGTCGACGTCGACCACTTCGGGCGTCGCATCGACGTAGTACTTGTGCAGGTAGTTCGGATTGCCCAACTGGGCTAGGCCGTCTGCAGCAGGCGTGGCAGGGGAGCTGGGGCCGTTGAAGAGGGCGCTCGGCACATAGGCGAACTGTTCGAGGCCGGCGTTGGTGCCGGTGAGTTCGCCGCGGAATGCGTGCAGCATGCCGTCGTTCGCGGCGGCATAGACCATCGTGGGGCGCGCGGCCTTGGCCGTCTTGAAGGCTGCGTAGCCAGGGTTCACTGCGTCGGAGTAGCTCGATGCGGGCGGGCCGACGGGCTTCACCTTCGAGTTGACGATGTCGCCCAGCAGCTTGCTGCGAAGCCGGTAGGGCTTGGTTCCGTCGGAGGCCGTCTTTTCCTGACTGCGATCGCCGCGCAGGTAGTTCAGGTAGTTGGCGCTGTCGTCGCCGGTGACGTAGAGCGTGTCGAGCGCGGCTGCCTGGCTGCCTGTTCCGGTAGTGAGGCTGCCGATGCGGAAGGGCACGCCGGCCGTGCCACTCCATGTGGCGATGCGGCGGTTGGTGTCCCAGCCCGTGCCGGCGAACTGTGTCGCGAGCTTGTCGGTGCTGCTCCATGCTGCCGTGAGCGAGGGCGTGCCGTCGGCGGCAAAGCTGATGCTGCTCGCGCTCACGACGCCACTCCAGTCCTGGGCGTCGTATTGGGAGGCATACGAAGCCGAGCCCGTGGCCGCAACCTGCAGGGCCGAGAGTGAGAACGAGGTGGTGTACGCCTGGATGGCATTCACGATGCGCTCGAAGGCTTGCGTCAGGCCGCTCACCATGGTGTCGGGTCGGCCTGCGGCAAAGTAGTTGTCCGGACGCGGCTGCGTCAGGTTCGCGGCGCGCGCGTCGGTCAGCGTCTCGCCGCTGGTCGACCACCAGTCCAGCGGAATGGTGCCAGCGAAGGTGTAGGGGTCGAAGTTGGCCGGCAACTTCTTCTGGTCCAGTCCGCCGAACTTGGCGGCAAGGTAGAACTGGTTGTTGTATTGGAAGGGCTGCTCCAGAACGTCCACCCAGTAGGTGCTGACGGTCTGCTTGCCGATGGTGTTGGCTTGCCCCGCCACGTCGGGACGGATGTCCTTGGTGTTGGCGTCGAAGGCCAGACCCGCGATGTAGGCGGAGTTGTTGCGGCCGCTGTAGTCGTTGGTGTTGCCGAGGTCGCCCAGGCCCTGCAGCGCGCCGACGCGGTTGGTGGCCGTGACCGCGTTGACGGTGGTGTCGGCCGCCACTTCATCAGGCATGGTGGGCTCGCGGGTGCGGTATGTGGTGTTGCCGGCCACGTTCTTGTCGACGTGGGTGTAGATGTCGCCGATGCCCAGCACGAAGTTGCGTTGGCACGAGTACTGGATCGGGTCGGCCCAGTTGGTGATCACGGGGAAACCGTCGACCCAGCTGGTCTTCGTCGGGGCATCGGCAGTCCCCATCGAGCTCCAGGCCGCGACATTGCCGAGGTTCCTGTAATACCGCATGACCGCGTAGTAAAGCTCGCTGACCGGATCGTAGTTCTTGTAGTCGCCCGGAAGGATCTGGCCGAACTTGTTCAGGTAGTTCATCACGCCGCTGTCCGAGATGGTCACGCCGGTCGCCGTCGTGGTCGCGGTCGCATCGGCGGCGTCGGGGTTGCGGATGAAGGTGCCGTCGGTCTCGCTCCACTCCTTGCTCGTATTGGCCGCGGGCGCCTGGCCAGGGGTCGGCGCGGTCGGTCCGACGAATTTCTGCTGGGCGCGCAGCACGCCGCCGTCTCGCTGGTCACTACTGTCGTTCAGGTAGCCGAAGGCGCTGAAGCGCATCTTGTTGGAGTACTTCTGGATCAGGCCTTCGGGTTTGTAGTTGGTGCCGTAGGCCTTGCAATTGGCTTCGAGTCCGCCGGCTGCGGCCGAAGGGTCGCACACCTTCACGCGCATCGTGAAATCGCCGTCGGCTGGCCCGGTCTGGGTGAATCGCGTGAAGGTGTTGTTCGACGAGGGGGTGCGCCACTGGAACTGCATTACCGCGCCGCCGGACTTTTCGTAGTACTCGATCTGCACGCGAAACTGCTGGCCCGCGGTGAGAGCGATGGTCGCCGAGTCGTTGGTGGTCGGTGCGTGATCGGTCCAGTTGTCGATGCGTAGGTCGTTGTTGCCGAAGTTGCCGTTGCCGGTCTTGATCCAGACTCGTACACCGTCGTCGCTGATGGTGCGGAAGGTGTAGTTACCTGCCTCGGGCGCCGTGTAGGTTCCGCTGAAGCGCACTGAGAAGTTGTCGGCATTGATGCCGGCCACCGGAGCGCCGGTGCCCCAGTCGTGGTCGGCCGTATCCGCGGTGACGGTGGCGATCACCGGGTTGTTGAGGTTCACGTTGTTGAAATACTGCGCCGTCATCGTGCGGTTGCCGCCCGTGGCGGTCATGTTCATCTTGAAGCCGCGGTTGGTGATGCTCGTTGTCAGCGCGGTGGCGCTATTGAACGGCGTGGCGCCTGCAATGGCACTGGCTGGAACCGTGCGATCGGGGAACAGGCTGCGATTGCCGTGCCAGGCTTTCTCGAGGATGGTGGTGGTGGCCGTGTCAACCACGCGCCGTCCGCCCGTCATGGCCCAGCGGAAAGGATCGATCGTGGCTGTAGAGGCCCAGTTCAGGAAGTTGCCGCTCCACTTGTCGTCGTTGGCGCCCGTGCATGTGCGGTTGGTGGCGGCACCGGCCGGGTAGAAGTAGCTGGAGTCGCCCTTGTCGGTAGTGCTGACGCCGTTGGCAGTGGTGTCGACCTGGTACAGGTAGCACTTGCCCGGATCGAAGTAGCCCAGGTAGTTGGTATCGCTGGAGTAGTCGCCGACGTGGGCCGTGCGCGATGCCGTGGGCCATTCCACCGACAGCGCCAGCGCCAGGTTGCCCGGAACCTCCGAGGTCGAGAACACCGGCTGGTTGGCGAGGTTGGCCGCCGAGGCGATCAAGGTGCTGCAGAGCACCAGGCCGAGGCCGGTGGCGATGCCCGCGCGGCGCAATGCGCGAACGGACGAACGAATTCTTGTTTTCATGATTCGCCTGTGCCCTATTCGGGCTTGGTGAAGGAGGCTTGCAGGAACACCTGCGTGTCGCGTGGACCGTCGGCGCGAACGGAGATCCGGTAGATGGGCGGGCTGGGAATGGACGGACCGGGCGTGCTCAGCTGGCTCTGGTCGCCGCCCAGCGTTTCGGTGCTCGACGGGGTATAGACGCAGCCGCTCTTGCCGATGGTCGAGAAGGCGCCGGTCGTGTTGCACATGCGGTCGATCACGTAGCGCACGGTGACGCCGCCGTTGCCCGTGATGGCCCCGCCGGTCGGCGTGAAGGTGTTGCCCGCCACGTCGAGCCCGGTCAGCGTGGTCTTCTTCAGCAGCACCTGTGGGATGCCGTGTTCATTGGCCTGCAGCTGGACCGCGCTGTAGTTCGCCGTTGGCAGATTGGCGGCGGTCGCGGTCGTTTGGACGAGCGCGCCGCCGGTCTGAAACTCCGTCATCGCCTTCGCGATGGCGAGCTCGCCCTGGTTGACCAGGTCGCGCTTGAAGGCGAGGTTGCCGGCGCCGAAGAGCGAGTTGCCCGTCGACCGCATGATGGCCACGCCACCAGCGAGCAGCACCACGAGGATGATCAGGCAGAACAGCAGCACCACGCCACGCTCGCGCGCCGGGCCGTGCATCTTGGAAGGTGTTTTCATGGGAAAGGCAGCAACAGCATGTTGCGAAGCGGGATGGTCGTGTCGATGACGCGGTAGCGGAAGTTCCGGTCGGAGGTCGCAATGGTCAGGGTGCGCTGGCTCGCCGTGGCGAGATCGCCGAAGATGGTCAGACTGGCCGGGGTGACGGGTTCCTTCTCGAACAGGCTGCCTCGCATGACCAGCGCGACGCGCGCCGCCACGATGTGGCGCATGCGGTCGGGCGTGAGCATGAGGGTGTCGATGGTGTAGCCCGCAGCGGCTGGATCGATCCATGTGTCGACGGTGCCGTTGCTGTCGGTGTCGACGCCGTACACCGCGTACATGGCGACGACGCCGTCGGCCAGCGCCTGCATGGCCGAGGCGTCGGTGCCCTCGTCGCTGCCGGTGCCGGCTGCTCGCAGCAGGTCGTAGGCGACGAGCGTGCGATTGGCGTTCACGCCGAGCAGCTGGAACTGCAGGTTGTTGGCGCCCACATTGCCGAGCGGGGTGAAGAGCGCCGTGCCGTCCGCCGCGAGCGTGGCAAGCGACGTGGTGGCACCGGTCGAGGTGAAGTAGCGTCCGCCCATGGGCAGGACTTCGTTGCCCGCCGCGGCAAATGCCGTCGCGTCCGTCACGTTCACCTGTTCGATCAGGCAGTCGGTCTTGCCTTCCAGACTCACCAGTCCGATGTCGCCGTTGGCAAGGCCGATGGTGTTGTCCAGCCGCAGGTTGTTGTTGCCCGGGAAACCGGAGCGAATGCGGCGCGGCACGTCGCCCGCCGCCGCGTTGCCACCCATGACCACGAGGGTGTCCGAGGCGCCGGCAGTGGCGCCCTTGGCAATCAGGAACGGCGCCAGCCGCAGATTGCCCGCCGCGGCGGCTCCTGAGCCGCCGAGGAGAGTGTCGAACGGCGCCGGAAACGCGGACGCGGTTCGCGGCAGGATGGTGGTGGCGGTGCCGCCGATGATGCGCGAGGCGCTCAGCCGGCAACCGAAGAGCCCACGGGTTCCAGTCTGCGCAAAGCCGGAGCCGGCACTCCGCAGTACGCGGTCGATCATGTAAGTGGCGTAGGAGCCGCTCTGGTTCATGTCGTTGGTCGAGGTGGTGCTGCGCTTGTGCGTCTCGCCGACCGTGACGACGCTGGTCACGGCGAGCACAACGACCAGGCCGATGACCATGGCCACCATCAGTTCGATCAGCGTCAGGCCACGCTGCGCGGCGTGGGCAAAGGGCTTGGAGCGGGCGTTCATGGTGTGAGCGGCAGCGCGACGCGCGTGGTGAGGCGGCTGTCCTGTTCGCTGCTTGCGCGCTGGGGGGGGCGCCAGGTGATGAGGATGTCGGCGGTTTTGGCCGCGGTGTCCGCGGTGATCGTGACGCTGCCACCGGGCAGGCCGCCGGCTTGCGGGTTGCTGGCGCGGGCGTTCCACGACGGGCTTCCGGCCGCGGGGTCGATCGCCACCGTGCGCGTGGTCCACATGGTGGTCGCGATGTCGTTGGCGATCAGGGCGGCGCGGTTGCGGTCTTCCGCATCGATCGACAGGCTGATCGCGCGCGCCTGCAGGCCGATTAGGCCCAGGATGCCCAGCGAGAACAGAAGGATCGAGATGAGGACTTCGATCAGCGCGACGCCGGATTGCGAAGCGCGCGCGGAAGAGGGCGTGGAGTGCTGGTGTTTCATCACGCTGGGCATCCGTCGGGCTGGGTATTGGAAAGCGTCTTGGCCGGGTCGCACAGGCGCACTTGCCCGCCCAGGGCGACCAGCACGCGCATCGGGCGGTCGGCATTGGGGATCGTGATGTCGTAGGCTGCAGCCGCGGCGCTGCATGCCACGCCGGTGCCGGGCGTGGCGTTGTCGACGACGCGTCCCAGGGAGTTGAAGCACAGCGTCGCGGGGCCGGTGATCCGGACGTTCGGAGCCAGGCCGGTCAGGCCGCCGCCCTCGATGAACGTGGGGTCGTTTTCCTCGCCCGTGAGGAGCGGCACGAAGTTGACCGACCAGTTGGCGCCGTTGGCCACGGCGGTGAGACCGTCCGAGGGATTCGTATCGGCTGTCAGCGAAAACACGGTCTGGCGGCTGCGCCGCAGAGCCTCGGTCTGCGCAAGGCGAAGACCGTTCTGCAGCGCGTCGGCGACGGTGCGTATGCGGCTGTTGCGTATCCATTCATTCATTGCCGGGAACGCCAGCGCCAGCAGGATGCTCAACAGCACCACAGTCACCATCATCTCGATCAGCGTGAAGCCGCGCACACCGTGCGGCCGATGTATGGGCGTCTTCATCAGCAACCCGACTTCTTCGTCGTCCAGCCGGTGGTGCACTGCGTCCAGCCCGAACCCACATGAGTCGTGGCGCGGGTGTTCTGCTGGTCCACGGTGAACGTGAAATCATTGGTGGGACCGCTGCCCACGGCCTGCGCCGTGAACGTCGTGGCAGTCAGCGTCGGGCAGGAGATGGTGAAACTGCCTGCCGCAGGCGGCGCGGCGCACGGCGATATGAACGTGGTGCCGACGGAGCTGTAGGTCCGGTTGTCCTGGAAGAACCGTTCCATGTTGGCGCGCAGCGTCGAAAGGGCGTTCTGGGCATCCACGAGCTGCCCGCGAAGCACGTAGTCCCGGTAGTTGGGGATCGCGATGGCTGCCAGGATCCCGATGATCGCCACGGTGATCATCACTTCGATCAGCGTGAAGCCGCTCGCAGGGGAGTGATGCGCGGCAATTCGATAGGGGGGCTTTTTGTTCATCAAGGGACACCTTCCGGGGGCCAAAATGGCCGGGCGCGCATGACGCGCAACAATTAAAGACAATTGTTAGAGAATGTCTCTTGCTGTCCTTTTTCGCAAAGCCGCTCGTCTCCCGTCCACGGCCATTCGTCGGCCCGTCCGGTCGGCACAATCGGCGAAATGACTTCCCGCGCAGCGCCTACCGAGGCAGCCGCTCTCACACCGAAAGCCGTCCGAGCCGTACGCGCCGGGCTGGTCTCGTTTCCATTTCTCTGCCCGCTCGTGGCCGGTCCTTCGGTCCAGGCCTGGCAGTTGCTGGCCACCTGGATCTGCCTCGCGGCATTGCTTCTAGCTATTCCTCCCGCAGTGCCAGCGCGCGGCATCTGGGCCTGGCTCGGCGTCGCAACGGCGGCGGTCGTGCTTTTCTCCTCTCCGTACGCCACAGCTGCTTCATGGCTGCCCGCCGCGGCCGTGCTCGCCGCCATGGCGGCGGCAGCTTGCGCGGGGGCGGGTCTGGCGGGCGGCGGGACGACCACTCCGAGAGGGCTGGCAATGGGCCTGCTCGTCGCCGGCCTGGTCAGCGCCGTCCTCGGCCTGCTCCAGTACTACGGCCTCGCCGAGCCCTTGGCCCCCTGGACCACCTCACCCCCGCTCGGCCAGGCCTACGGCAACCTGAGGCAACGCAACCAGTTCGCCACGCTGATCAGCATGGCGCTCGTCGCGGCGCTGTGGCTCTACGCCATGCAGGCGTCGCCGCGCAACCGGCGCGGGCTAGTGGTTGCCGCCTTGTTGTTGCTGGTAGCTCAGGCGGCCTCAACCTCCCGGACAGGTTTGCTACAACTGCTGTCGATCATCGGCGTCGCGAGTCTCGTCGCCTGGAGGGAGCGCCGAAGTATTCCTGGACGGGAGCGCGCTCGTTTCAGCTTGCCGCCACCGATCGCATTGCTGGCCGCGATTCCGCTCTATTTCGCCATCTGCTGGGTGCTGCCGCACCTGGTCGGCGGTGGCGGGGTGGAAGGAATGTTGCAGCGCCTCGAGAAGGGCGCTCCCGATGACCACAGCCGCCTGATCCTCTGGCACAACGTGCTTTCGCTGATTGCCGAGCGTCCCTGGACGGGCTGGGGCTGGGGCGAACTGAGCTTTGCCCACTACAGCACGCTGTACCCAGGCCCGCGATTCTCCGAAATCCTGGACAACGCCCACAACCTGCCCCTGCACCTTGCCGTCGAGCTCGGCATTCCCGCCGCCGTGCTGATCTGCGGCGGCTTCATCTGGATGGTGCTTGCCGCCAAGCCGTGGCGCGAGCGCGATCCGGCGCGCCTGATGGCCTGGGGCGTGCTGGCCATGATCGTGCTGCACAGCCTGCTCGAGTACCCGCTCTGGTATGGGCCGTTCCAGTTGGTATTCGGCCTGTGCCTCGGCATGCTGTGGCCGGGCCGGACGTCCGTTCGATTTTCAAAGGCGCCAGGGCTGTCTGCCTTTGCTGCGGCAGCGCTCATGGCGATCGTCGTGTACGCAGGCTGGGACTACATCCGCATCAGCCAGATCTACATGCCTCGCAGCGAGCGCCTGCCGGCGTACGAGGACGACACGCTCGCCAAGCTGCGAGGCTCGTGGCTCTTCGCACGCCAGGTGGATTTTGCCGAGCTGACGCTCACGACGGTGACCCCTGCCAACGCGGCCGGCATGCATGCGCTCGCCGAACGCACGCTGCACTTTTCACCGGAGCCGCGCGTCATCACCAAGCTGATCGAAAGCGCGGAGTTGCTTGGGCGCGAAGACGAAGCGCGGGCCCAGGCCGAGCGTTTCAGGATCGCCTTTCCCGCGGCGTTCAATCGCTGGCTCGAGGAGCCTGCGGGCGATGCGCCCGCGCCTTGAGCATCGGGGACGTGCCCGGTGACTTAACCCGCCACCCAGCTCCCCGACTTCCCCCCATGCTTCTCCAGCACATGCACATCGGTAATCCGCATCCCCCGGTCCACCGCCTTGCACATGTCGTAGATCGTCAATAGCGCCACCTGCACCGCCGTCAGCGCTTCCATCTCCACCCCCGTCGGCCCGACGGTCTCGACGGTCGCCGTGCAGGCCACCTGAGGCGCTGCCCCCGCATCGGCGATTGCAAACGCCACCGCCACGCGCGTCAACGCCAGCGGATGGCACAGCGGAATCAGGTCGCTCGTCTTCTTCGCAGCCTGGATGCCCGCGATGCGCGCGATGCCGAGCACGTCGCCTTTCTTGGCTGTTCCGGACTCGATCAGCGCCAGCGTCGCCGGTTGCATCTCGATGCGGCCGGTGGCCACGGCCACGCGGTGGGTGGCGGGCTTGGCGGCCACGTCGACCATATGGGCCTGCCCCTGGGCGTCAAAATGGGTGAGAGAGCTCATGTGTGAACGATCGGGTTGGAGGTGCATCATACGAGCCCGAGCCACAGACGAGGAATGCCGCGCTTGACTCCACACCACCCCAGAAAACGCCAGCTGAAGCCCGCCCTGCGGTCGCTGTGCGCTACGTTCCTGATAGCTTCCCAGGTGCTGTTGCCGACATCGGCCCTGGCGCAGATGCAGGTGCTGCCCGGCCTCGGCGACGGCGGCGAGATGACCGCCAGCGCCGAGCGCCACCTCGGCGACCAGATTGCCCGCGAGTTGTACCGCGACACCGACTACATCGACGACCCGGTGATCGCCGCCTACGTGCAGGACATCTGGCAGCGCCTGCTGGCGGCCGCCCGCGCGCGCGGCGAGCTCACGCCCGAGCTCGACGAGCGCTTCGCCTGGACGATCCTGCTGGGCCGCGACCGCAGCATCAATGCCTTCGCGCTGCCGGGCGGCTACCTGGGGCTCAACCTCGGCCTCGTCGCCGCGGTCGGCAGCCGCGACGAACTGGCCACGGTGCTCGGACACGAGCTTTCGCACGTCACGCAGCGCCACATCTCGCGCATCATGACCCGGCAGGGCAAGCAGATGCCGTTGATGCTCGCCGGCCTGATCCTCGGGATGATTGCGGCCGGCAAGAGCCGCAACGGCGATGCTGGCCAGGCCGTGATGATGGGCAGCCAGGCGCTCTTTGCGCAGAACCAGCTGAGCTTCTCGCGCGACATGGAGCGCGAGGCCGACCGCATCGGCTTCGGCGTGATGACGCAGGCCGGCTTCGCGCCGCAGGGCGCGGCCGCGATGTTCGAGAAGCTGCAGTACGCCTCGCGCCTCAACGACAACGGCTCGTACCCCTACCTGCGCAGCCATCCGCTGACCACCGAGCGCATCTCCGACATGCAGGGCCGCTTCCAGTTCCGCATGGACGCGGCGCCGCCGGTGCCGCTGGCGATGGACCACGCCATGATCGCCTCGCGCGCCCGCGTGCTGACGCGTCCGGGCGTCGATGTGCTCCGGCTCTGGGTCGAATCCGCCTCCAGCGGCGAGTTCGCGAAGAGTTCGCCGGCCCAGCAGGCCGGCACGCTGTACGCGGCGGCGTTGTCGGCAAAGGAGATGCGCGACTACAAGACGGCCCGTGCGATGGCCGAGCGTTTGGCCGCGCGCACGGCGGACGATCCCGCCGCGGCGAAGCAGGCGCGTTGGCTCGGCGCGGAGATCGAACTGGCCGCAGGCGCTGCGCCGAAGGCGGCCGCGCTGCTCGATGCCAGGTCGAAGGAGCGGCCCGAAATGCTGCTCGCGGCCGAAGCCGCGGCGGCGATGCGACAGCCCGCACCGATGGTTCCCGTGCTGCGCGACTGGGTCGCTGCGAACCCGCGCGACGCGGGGGCGTGGCACGCGCTCGCCAACCTCTACGGTGCGCAGAACGACACGCTGCGTGCGGTGCGCGCCGATGCCGAGGCGAACGTAGCGATCCTCGACTACCCGGCCGCGCGCGACCGTTTCAAGGCCGCGCAGGAAATCATCCGCCAGTCCAAGGTGGTCGATCACTACGAGGCGTCGATCGTCGACACCCGCGCACGAGCCGTGGAGGTGCTGGTGAAGGAGCAGGCGGCCGAGCCGCCGCTGAAGTAGCCACTCCGCTCAGCGCCTGCTGGGCACCAGCCCGCCCAACGCGGCCTCGATCAGCAGCCCCAGCAGCGAATACAGCAGCGAACCGATCAGCGCGGCCACGAAGCCGTTGACGTGGAAGCCGCCGAGCAGCCCCGACGCGGCCCAGAAAAGCAGCGCGTTGATCACGAACAGGAACAGCCCGAGCGTGATGACGGTGACGGGCAGCGTCAGCACCACCAGCACCGGCCGCACGACCATGTTGAGCAGGCCGATCACCGCGGCCGCGATCAGCGCGGAACCGAAGCTGGCGACCTGGACGCCGCTGTAGAGATAAGCCACCGCCAGCAGCGCGACGGCGCTGAGCAGCCATTTGAGGATGATGCGCATATGGCGGGCAGGATACCCCAGGGCCCGCAAAACAACGAGCCCCGGTGCGTTGCCGCACCGGGGCTCGTCGGGGAGTTTCGTGCTGCCTTACTCGGCCAGCTCGTTCGCCAGCACCAGCAATGCGCCCATGCCCATCACGGCGCCGGGAAAGGCCCAGCCCGATTGGTGGGCCGGTGTCTGCTCCGGCGTCACCGGTTCCAGGTCGACGCCGATCTTCGGGCGGCGCGCATCGACCACGTGGACGGCCGAATGCTCGCGCTTGAGCTGTGCCGTCAGTTCGGCCAGCGGGCCCTTGGCCAGCACCGGCGTCACCTGGCCGCCATTGCGTTCCAGCAGCGGCAGCATCTGCGCCTGCACCTTGCTGAACCACTTGGCGCGCCAGTTCTCGCGCGCGCTGTGGCTCACCCACTTGCTGATGCGATGCGTCATGCGCGGCGCGCAGGCCACGAGCACCCAATGGCGTGCCACGACGCTGTTCGCGTCCGGCGCGAGTTCGGCGAACTGCTCACAGGCGTAAGTGACGTCGTCGACATAAAGAATGACCTTTTCCATGGGTGCTCCTTCAGGTAGTTAGAGTGACAGAGACTGGTTCGGACACGAAGTTCGGGGCAGGGGAGCGACCACCGGCGTTCAGCCGGCCGTCACTGCCTGTTCTTCAGGCTTGTTGCGGGCATGCCGCGCGGCCACCCATTTGCCGATCGCCAGCACCAGCAGCGCACCGGCCACGCCGGCCGCGTACTTGACCACGTCGGTCTGCGGCACCTTCGGCACCCAGGTCCAGGCGGCGGTGTTCGCCAGCGCGGGGTCGGACACGGCCATCGTGCCGGCGATCCAGCCCAGCAGCATGCCGCCCAGCGTGATGATCATCGGGAAGCGGTCCATCAGCTTGATGACCAACTGACTGCCCCAGACGATGATCGGGATGCTCACGAGCAGGCCGAAGATCACGAGCGGCATCTGGTGGCTGTCGCCTGCACCTTGCGCGGCGCCGGCAATGGCGATCACGTTGTCCACGCTCATCACGAGGTCGGCCACGATCACGGTCTTGACCGCGCCCCACAGCTTGTCGCTGCCGGTGATGTTGCCGTGTGCGTCGTCATGCTCGGGGGCCAGCAGCTTTACGCCGATCCACAGCAGCAGGATTGCGCCCACCAGCTTCAGGAACGGAATGGCCAGCAGGGTCAGCGCGAAGAAGATCAGGATCACGCGCAGCACGATGGCGCCGGCGGTACCCCACAGGATGCCCTTGGTGCGTTGGGCCGGCGGCAGCTTGCGGCAGGCCAGCGCGATGACGACGGCGTTGTCGCCGCCCAGCAGGATGTCGATCATGATGATCTGACCGACCGCGACCCAGAACTCCGGGGTCATGAACATTTCCATAGATTCCTCTTTTGTCTTCGCGCCCCTGTCTCTCCCTTCAGAGGCGACGACGGAGGCGCATGCAGATGCGTTTCGATTCATCCCATGCAGGGAAGGTCGAAAGCGAGGAATGAAGACCGGGTGACACCGGGGGCTCCAGAGACTGGCGACGCTTCGACCAAACCTGCACAGGTTCAAATCGAAGGTCTCGCTCGACAGCGCTGCGTGCGAGTGCACGTACGTTGTCCGGCAGGCCGGAAGTGTTTTGCTTCGTATTGACGACCTGACGATTCGCGCTGTCGTGGACAGCGGTCGGGAGCTACTCCCCTTCGTGGGGGAATTAGAGCATCGAAGCTCGCGGCGGCGCAATCGAAAGTTTTCAGGGATTTAAAGAGAACTGCTTCAGAAGGCGCATGAATATTGGTGATGGCGCTCTTGTTTTTATAGCGATCTTGTCCCTTCGCCGCTTCGGGACATTGCCGGACTATGATCGCCGTCCGCTGCTTTTTCATGCCCCATGGCTGCCATACACATCACCGACATCGAGGCCGCCATCAACCACTGGCGCGAGAAGACGCCGTCGCCCGACGGCGTCACGCTCGGCCCTGAATTGCGCGCGCTGGCCGAGGTCTACGCGCTCATGGTCTTCCATCACGAGGACGAGGTCGACGAGCTCGGTTTCCCGCCCAAGGCCTGGGCCGCCTGGATGGCCTGGTACGAGAGCACGCCCGACACGCCCTGCATCGCGATCTGCTCGACCAGCCAGGGCGACGACGAATGCAAGGGCTGCGGCCGCAGCTTCGACGAGGTGCAGCACTGGCCCGCCATGACGCCCGTCGAAAAGCGCGCCACCTGGCGCCGCATCACGATGGAAGACTCGGCCTGGCGCTTCAACCGCTACGCCGAGCGTGCGCGCGAAGCCGATCCCTCTGCGGTATCCGGGGCCGAGCCCGAGTTCGACTCCGACGACGAGAAGAACTGGGCCCCCTGACCATGCGCCGCCTCGCGCAAGCCCCCAACCTCGCAATCGCGGCCGTGTGGGCGCACGCCTTGCGCGAAGAAGGTGTGGCCGCCACCGTGCAGCGCGAATTCCTCGGTGCGGTGATGGGCCAGCTGCCGCCCGACCAGTGCCTGCCCGAGATCTGGATCGACGACGAAACCCAGTTCGACCTGGCCAGGCGCCTGCTGCATGAATTGCAGCACCGCCCGCAGCGCAGCTGGCGGTGCGTGTGCGGCGAGCAGGTCGAAGGCGGCTTCGAGCAGTGCTGGCAGTGCGGCGAGATGATGCCAGCCGTCTAGCTTCGGCGAGCCCTATTTCCAGCGCAGCAGTTCGACGTCGATGGAATTCGTGCCGTCGCCCAGCGTCAGCGTGTTCTCCTGGATCGTCGCCTGCAGCTGCATGCTGCGCTGCGCCAGCGCGGCCAGCGCCTGCGAGGCATTCGTCGGCACGCGATAGACCTTCAGGTTCTGCGGCCGCGTGAGCTTGTTCTCGATGCCGCGCCACCAGATCTCGGCCGCGTGGTTGAAGCAGTAGACGATCACCTCGTCCGCCTTGCCGCAGGCCTTGATGATGGGCTTGTCTTCCGGCTGGCCGACCTCGATCCAGATCTTCACCTCGCCCGTGAAGTCGCGCAGCCAGACGTCGGGCTCGTCGACGTTCGACAAACCGGCGCCGAAGGCCAGCGTGCCGTCGCCGTTGCAAATGTCCTGCAGCTGGTGCGCGTTGAGCGCGAGCGCGACGAGCCGGATCATCATCCGTTCGTCGGTCTCGCTGGGGTGGCGCGCCAGGGTCAGCGCGTGGTCGGCGTAGTAGCCGTGGTCGATGTCGGCCACCGCGAGGGTGGCCTTGAAGATGGTGGATTTGAGGGCCATGGGTGCGCGAGTTTATTAGTTGGGCCCGATCGGGCACCCGCCGTGCGTCAGAACGCCACCGAGGCCTGCAGGTAGACCGTGCGCGGCTGTCCCACGTACTTGCCGCCGTTGTTGTCCACCGAGCGGTTGAAGTAGCGGCGGTCGAACAGGTTCTTCACGCCCACCGCGAGCTTCAGGTTGCTCATCGACGGGCCGAAGTCGTAGGCCGCGCGCAGGTTCATCGTGGCGTAGCCGGGGATGTCGCCCAGCCGGCCGGTCGCGTCTTCCAGCGTGACGTATCTGGCGCCGTCGTCGGGCGAGCCCGGCGAGCGCTGCTTCGACTGCGCGTAGATGTCGGCGTTGAAGGTCCACGGCCCGCGCTCGTAGCGCGCGCCCAGCGTCGCCACCTGGCGCGAGTAGAACGGCAGGTCGCGCCCCGCGAAGGCGCCGGCCTTCGAGATGGCCTGCGTGTACGTGTAGGTGCCCGACACCGACAGCCCCTTGAGCGAATCGCTCAGCGTGCCGAGGTCGTAGCGCAGCGCCGACTCCAGCCCGCGGTGGCGCGTCGCGCCCAGGTCGGTCCATTGGCCGACGTCGCCGGTGATGGAGCGCGCCAGCAGCAGTTCCTTGTCGAAGTTGATGTTGAACAGCGTGAGTTCGCCGCTCCAGGCCTCGCCCTTGTAGTGCGTGCCGATCTCGTACGTCTTGGCCTTCTCGGGATGCAGCCCGGTGGTCGACTGCGCGAGCTGCGCGTACTGCTGCGGCCCGAACGAGACGCCCGCGTTCGCGAACACCGACCAGCGGTCGCTCATGCGATAGAGCACCGACAGCGTGGGCAGCCATTCGTCGGAGTCGATCTTCGGATAGATCGCGTTGGTGATGCGGCCGTTGGTGAGGCTGTAGACATCGTTGAACGAGCGGATTGATTCGTGGCGCACGCCGGGCGTGATCGTCCAGTTGCCGAAGTCGATGCGGTCGTCGATGTAGAACGCGTGCGCGGTCGTGCCGCCCTTGCTGGTCTGGTAGGCCGGGTTGGCCAGGCCGAAGGCGTTGAAGCCCGGGCGCGGCTGGTAGTAGGCGCTGCGCGTCGCCACTTCGGACGCCTCTTCCTTCAGGTAGCGGTAGCCGACGCTGACTTCCTGCACCACGCTGCCCGAATCGATCAGGCGCGAGTAGCGGGGCTCGACGGCGAAGGTCTTGTAGTTGCGCGGCGCCGAGGTGAGGCGGCGCCGGCCGCTGCTGGTGCCGGTGCCTTCCTGCTCGAGGAAGCTGCTGCGGTACGAGTCCGTGTAGTAGGTCAGCATCTCGAACTTGTTGATGCCGTCGTTGTGCGTGTACTTCACCGAGCCGTCGGTGCGGCGGCCGGTGAACTCGTCGAAGGGGCGGTCCGACTGAAAGGGGTTGGCCGCGAACTGCGCCGTCGTCAGGCCGCCGGGCATGCGGCCCTTGCCTTCGAAGTGGTGCAGCGTGATGGCGACGTCGTCGGTCTTCGAGATGCGGTAGGCGCCCTTGAGCATCAGGTCGTCGATGCTGGTGTGGTCGTTGCTCTGGCGGAAGCCGTCGCCGTGCGTGCCCGAATACAGCAGCGCCAGGCCCAGACCGTTCTCGTTGGTGCCGCCGATGAAGAGGTTGGGCGTGGTCTTGGTGCCGCCGTCGTGGCCCGCGCTTTCCACGCCCACGCTCACCTCGCCCGAGAACCGTTTCGGGATCGCGCGCGACACGAAATTGATGATGCCGCCCACGTTCTGGGGACCATAGCGCACCGAGCCCGCGCCGCGCACCACGTCGACCGCTTCCAGGTTGCCCAGCGACAGCGGCGCCAGCGACAGCTGCGGCTGGCCGTAGGGCGCGTAGGCCAGCGGCACGCCGTCGAGCAGCACGGTGGAGCGCGGCGACAGGCGCGAGGTCAAACCACGCACGCCCACGTTGAGCGAAATGTCGCTGCCACCGGTGCCGTTGCTCTCCTGCACCTGCACGCCGGGCATCTGGCGCAGCACATCGCGCACGTTGGACGAGCCGCTTTCCTGGATCTGCTTGCGCTCGATGATGCTTCGGGCACCGGGGTGCTCGAGCACCTTGGTTTCGCTGGGGCTGCCGAGCCAGTCGCCGGTGACGGTGATGGTTTCCAGCGGCTTGGTCGCGTCGGCTGTTGAGGGCTCGGCCTCGGCGGCGAAGCCCTGCAGGCTCAGGAGAAGCAGCGCCATCGCAACGGCTGTGCGTTTGTGCGTGAACAACAAGGGAGATTCCTCCTACGGGTTTTCTGATGGTGAAGAAGCAGGTCGTGCGCGGCGTGGAGCCGTTCAGGGCGCCGTCCTGCCCCGGGAAAGCGTGTCGTTGTCGCGGGCGGCGCTCGCCATGGCGCGCCGGCGCCACCACAGCCAGACGCCGCTCAGGCCCAGGCCGCCGAGCGCCAGGCCCAGCAGCGCGATGAGCGCCTCGTGCAGCGGTCCGCCCAGTTCGCCGGTGTGCAGCGGGTAGATCGCCGCCACCGCGCCGTTGCCCGCGTCGAGGTCCTGCCATTTGCGTGCGGCCAGCACCTCGCCGGTCACCGGGTTCAGCCACACCGAGCCGATGCCGTTCGGATGCGGGTCGTCCGACAGGCGGAAGCGCACACGCATCGGCCGGCTGGTCTTGGCGGGCACCTGTATGAAGCCGATGGGCTGGCCCGGGTACACCTGTCGGGCACGGGTTACGAGCTCGTCCAGCGGGAGGCGCGGGCCATCGGCCGCGCCCTTGGCGATCACCGGCGGCTTCAGCGGCGGCTGCCCCATCGCGCCGGAGATGGCATCGCCCAGCGGCCGCCACGCCATGTACGCGCCCGTGGCCACCGACACCGCGATCAGCAGCCCGAGCACCGCGCCGCCGGTACGGTGCAGATCGAACAGCCCGCGCAGCAGCCCGCGGTTCAGCACGATGCGCAGCGACGGTGGCCAGCGCACCGGCCACCACAGCACGATGCCCGTGACCAGCAGGAACAGGTAGGCCAGCGCGGCGAAGGCGAGCACGCCCTTGCCGGTGTCGTCCAGCAGCAGGCTGCTGTGCAGCTCGAACAGGATGTTGTAGGCGCCCTCGTGCGTGCCGCGCCGCCCCTGCTCGGCGCCGGTGGCGGGGTCGAGGTAGAGCGTGCCTTCCCACTTGCCGCGCACCAGCACCCACAGCGTGTCGGTGGGCTTGCGCGGTGGGCGCAGCGTGAAGTTGGCGTCGGGACCGAACTCGGCCGCAAGGCGCTGGCGCAGGGGCTCCAGCGGAAGCGCGGCCGTGGTGGCATCACCGGCCGAGCGGGCGACGAAGAAGTCGGGATGAGCCTGGCGGTCGAGCGGCAGCGCCACCACCAGCACGGCGCCGAGCAGGGCGGTGAGTGCGAGGATCGGACCGAGCGTGAGGCCGATCCAGCGATGAACCTTGAGCCAGAGACGTCTCAGAGGGGGGCGCATGACCAACAGAGGGGCGGCGGGCCCCTCGGAGAATGTTGTTGGCTGGCGCCCCGCGGGGGCGTTGGCTGGAAAAGATAACCACCGACGCAAAACAGCCGCCTTCAGGCGGCTGTTGCATCGATACAGGAGGCTTAAATTCTACTGGCGAGTTCCGCCGCCTTGCCCACGTAGCTGGCGGGAGTCATGGCCAGCAGGCGGGCCTTTTCCTCCTCCGGAATTGCGAGCGAGCGGATCAGTCCATGCAGCGCCTCGGCCGTCACGGTCTTGCCGCGCGTCACTTCCTTGAGCTGCTCGTAGGCGCCCTGCACGCCGAAGCGGCGCATCACGGTCTGGATCGGCTCGGCCAGCACTTCCCACGAGGCGTCGAGGTCTTCGGCCAGCGCTTCCTCGTTGAGTTCGAGCTTGCCCAGGCCCGTGGCCAGGCTCGCGTAGGCCAGCGTGGCGTAGCCGAAGGCCACGCCGATGTTGCGCAGCACCGTGCTGTCGGTCAGGTCGCGCTGCCAGCGGCTGATGGGCAGCTTCTCGCTCAGGTGGCGCAGTACTGCGTTGGCCAGGCCCAGGTTGCCTTCGGCGTTCTCGAAGTCGATCGGGTTGACCTTGTGCGGCATCGTCGAGGAGCCGATCTCGCCCTTCTTGAGCCGCTGCTTGAAGTAGCCCAGGCTCACGTAGCCCCAGATGTCGCGCGAGAAGTCGATCAGGATCGTGTTGATGCGCGCGACGGCGTCGAACAACTCGGCCATGTAGTCGTGCGGTTCGATCTGGATGCTGTACGGCTGGAAGTTCAAGCCCAGGCCCAGCGGCGCCGGCGTTTCGATCACCTTGCGGCTGAAGGCTTCCCAGTCGAACTCGGGCCAGGCGGCCAGGTGGGCGTTGTAGTTGCCGACCGCGCCGTTCATCTTGCCCAGCAGCTGCACCGAGGCGATCTGCGCGCGGGCCTTCGACAGGCGCACCGTCACGTTGGCGATTTCCTTGCCGACCGTGGTCGGGCTGGCGGTCTGGCCGTGCGTGCGCGACAGCATCGACACGCCGGCGAACTGGTGCGCCATTTCGCGCAGCTTGGTGATCAGGCCGTCGATGGCCGGCAGCACCACCTTGTCGCGCGCGGCCTGGATCTGCAGGGCATGGCTGGTGTTGTTGATGTCCTCGCTGGTGCAGGCGAAGTGCACGAACTCGGCGGCTGCGAGCAGCTCGGGCCGGGCTTCGAACTTGGACTTGATCCAGTATTCGACCGCCTTCACGTCGTGGTTGGTGGTTTTCTCGATTTCCTTGATGGCCAGTGCGTCGGCCTCGGAAAAGTGGGACACGAGGCCCAGCAGGTATTTGCGGGCGCCGCCCGTGAGGGGCTTGAATTCGGCGAAGCCGCAGTCGGACAGCGCAATGAACCACGCCACCTCGACTTGCACGCGGCGGTGCATATAGCCCTGCTCGCTCATCAGCGGGCGCAGTGCCGCGAGTTTGGCCGCATAGCGGCCATCAAGGGGGGAGAGGGCGGAGACGGTGGAAAAGCTCATGCCCGAATTTTAGGCGGCCGCCGGTCCGTGGGGTGGTCCCGACAGATTGGGGCCGATTCAGGGCTCTGGTTTCCTCGTTCACCTAAAATGACTCCCCAACAAACGTCATTCAAGCAGGGAGAGAGTCTTCATGAAACTGATCGGATCCGTCGCCAGCCCTTATGTGCGCAAGGTGCGCGTGGTGCTGGCGGAGAAGCGGCTCGATTACCAGTTCGTGCTCGAGGACGTCTGGGCCGCCGACACCACGATCTCCCATTCCAACCCGCTCGGCAAGGTTCCCTGCCTGATCATGGAAGGCGGCGAGGCGATGTTCGACTCCCGCGTGATCGTCGAATACCTGGACACCCTCTCGCCGGTCGGCAAGCTGATTCCCCAGCAGGGCCGGGAGCGCGCCGAGGTCAAGACCTGGGAGGCGCTGGCCGATGGCGTCATGGACGCCGGCGTGCTCTGGCGCCTGGAAGCCACCTGGGCCGGGCGCAGCGACGGCGAGCGCAGCGCGGCCTGGATCGAGCGCCAGCGCAACAAGGTAGAGGGCGGCATTGCCGCGATGGCCAAGGGCCTGGGTGACAAGCCTTTCTGCAGCGGCATCCACCTGAGCCTGTCGGACATCGCGGTGGGCTGCACGCTGGGCTGGCTGGACCTGCGCTTTCCCGATATCGACTGGCGGGGGGAGCACGGCAACCTGGCCAAGCTGTACGACAAGCTGATGCTGCGGCCCAGCTTCATCGACACCAAACCCTGAAAAAGGCGCCGCGAGGCGCCTTTTTCACGTCTGCGGCTGGAAGACAAAAATGCTGCGAGGCGCCCCGACGCGAAGGAGGGAGGGAGGGAGGAGGAGAAGAATCGCCTCGGGATTTCGACCGAACGGCAAGCGCCCGGAAGACCTCGCAACATGAAAACGGGTGGGCAATCACTGCCCACGCGATTTAGGAGCGCGGCATCCGCTGCACGGTTCCCGCTCGTTTGGTAAACGTTTGTGTCTCCGAATTCACCATGACCGGACGTGTCGGTGTCAATTGGGGCCGAGCTGCTTCTCGATGACGTTCACGAAGCCGTTTTCATCGGGCGCCGTCATGCTCGACCACGCCTGTACGACCTTGCCGTCGCGCCCGATCAGGTATTTGTAGAAATTCCACTTCGGCGTGGTGCCCGAGGCCTGCGCGAGCTGCTTGAACAGCGGATTGGCATCGGTGCCGCGCACCGACGACTTGGCGAACATCGGGAATTTCACCCCGAAAGTGCTTTCGCAGAAGTCGGCAATTTCCTTGTTGGAGCCCGATTCCTGGGCGAAGTCATTCGACGGAAAGCCCAGCACCACGAGCCCGCGCGAGCGGTATTTCATGTCCAGCGACTCCAGCCCCTTGTATTGCGGGGTGAAACCGCAGAAGCTGGCCGTATTGACCACCAGAACCACCTTGCCGGAATACTGGCACAAGGACTGGGGTTTTTCGTCCTGCAGCCTTGGGAAGGTGTGTTGCAGGATTGCAGGGCATCCTGCGGCCTCTGCCGGAGCGGGTGCCGCATAGGCTGTCTGGGCGTGGGCCGGCAGCATCGAAAAGAGGCCCGCCACGAGGGAAACCGCAGGGGCGCATCGCCAGAGCGTCGACAATAAGAAAAGGGTTCGCATCGCGGGATCCTGGTTCAAAAAGGAGATGTGCATCCGTGCCGCAACGGCGCGTATAGCCGCATCATCGCGCGTCTGTCATGGTCGCGCCAAACGGGCCGACTAAAATCGGCGGCCATAGAAAGACATTGATGCTCTATCCGGAACTCTTCAGACAACTCGAATCCGTCCGTTGGGACATGGACAAGGACATTCCCTGGCAGTCGTTCGACGCTTCCTTGCTGTCGGAAGAGCAGGCCCAGACTATCAAGATGAATGCCATCACCGAGTGGGCGGCGTTGCCGGCCACCGAGATGTTCCTGCGCGACAACCGCCACGATAGCGACTTTTCCGCTTTCATGTCGATCTGGTTCTTCGAGGAGCAGAAGCATTCGCTGGTGCTCATGGAATACCTGAAGCGCTTCAGCCCCAAGCACGCGCCCACCGAGCAGGAACTGCACGAAGTGCGCTTCGACTTCGACCCGGCCCCGCCGCTCGAAACCCTCATGCTGCATTTCTGCGGCGAAATCCGCCTCAACCACTGGTACCGCCGCGCCGCCCAGTGGCACACCGAGCCGGTCATCAAGCACATCTACACCACGCTGAGCCAGGACGAAGCCCGCCACGGCGGCGCCTACCTTCGCTACATGAAGCGCGCGATGGAGAAGTTCGGCGACGAGGCCCGTGCCGCCTTCACCAAGGTCGGCGTGCTGATGGCCAGCGCGCGCCGCACCGCGCAGGCGCTGCATCCGACGAACCTGCACGTCAACAAGGCGCTGTTCCCGAACGACACCATCCAGAGCCGCATGCCCGACCCGGACTGGCTGGAGCACTGGCTCGACAAGCAGATCAAGTTCGACGCCGTCTGGGAAACCAAGGTCGGCGAACGCATCTTGCACAACCTGAGCCTGCTGATGAACCGCAGCTTCAAGACCGTGCAGGAGCTGAATCGCTACCGCAAGGAAATCACGGCCACCCTCGGCCCCAAGCCTGAATACCAAGGCGCGTAGCTGTTGTTCGCCCACAGGCTGCGCGCACTTCGTGTCGCTTCGCCAACCCCCTGCCGGGGGCGGGCGTGCGCGGCGGCCCTGGCGGAAATGCCGCCCACTCTTTAGGGGTTGTCACAAACCTCGGCTGTCATCCGTCTTATGGCCATGGACGACCCGACCCTCACCTTCGACAGCCACCGCGGCCGCCTGCAGGGCATCGCCTACCGCATGCTCGGCTCCATGGCCGAGGCCGAAGAGGTCGTGCAGGACGCCTGGCTGCGCTGGCACGAAGCCGACAAGGCCAGCTTCGACAGCGCCGAAGCCTGGCTCGTGACCGTCGTCACCCGCCTGTCGATCGACCGGCTGCGCGCCGCCAAGGTCCAGCGCGAGCACTACATCGGCGCCTGGATGCCCGAGCCCGTGCTGACCGATGCGCCCGAAAGCCCCGAACAGCTGCTCGAGCGCGCCGACAATATCTCCGTCGCCTTCCTCGCCGTGCTGGAGCGCCTCGCGCCCGAGGCCCGCGCCGCCTTCCTGCTGCGCGAAGTGTTCGACGCCGACTACGACGAAATCGCCCGCACGCTCGGCAAGAGCGAGGCCGCCTGCCGCCAGCTCGTGCACCGCGCCAAGGCGCAGGTGCAGGAGGGGCGCCCGCGCTTCAGCGTGCCGCGCGAAACGCACCAGCGCTTGCTGCGCGCCTTCGCCGATGCCGCCGCCCGCGGCAGCCTGCAGGACCTGAAGGCGCTGATGGCCGAGGACGTCGAACTCATCGGCGACGGCGGCGGCAAGGTGCAGAGCTTCAGCAAGATCCTGCGCGGCAGCCAGCGCCTGGCGCAGCTCTACTTCGCGCTCTGGCGCCGCCTGGGGCCGGCGGTGCGCATGGAGCTGGTCGAAATCAACGGCGAGCCCGGGCTGCTGCGCTTCGTCGACGGCGCACTCGAATCGGCCCAGACCTTCGAGATCGAGGACGAGCGGATCGTGCGCATCCGCGCGCAGCGCAACCCGGACAAGCTGGCGCACATCGCACGCCTGTATTTTTCTTCGCCGAAAGAATAATTTCGCGCGGCGTGTCACAAGGCGCTCGGCCGGCACGTCTTCAGGGGG
This sequence comes from Variovorax sp. Root434, assembly GCF_001426595.1. Taxonomy (NCBI): domain Bacteria; kingdom Pseudomonadati; phylum Pseudomonadota; class Betaproteobacteria; order Burkholderiales; family Comamonadaceae; genus Variovorax; species Variovorax sp. Root434. The sequence goes on along the minus strand of NZ_LMEK01000012.1, from coordinate 743,370 downwards.
TAGGCAGATTCGTTTCAACCCACTCACTGGAGTCAGAGCACCATGAACAGCACCCCCCGTCTCAACTGGTACAAGACCGTCCCCAAGGCCTTCCAGGCCATGCTCGGCGTGAACGGCGCCTACGAGGCCACCACGCTCGGCAAGACGCTGCTCGACCTGGTCTACGCCCGCGTCTCGCAGATCAACGGCTGCGCCTATTGCCTCGACATGCACGTGCGCGACCTGCGCCAGCAGGGCGAAGACTGGCAGCGCATCAACAGCCTCGCGACCTGGCGCGAAGTGAGCTTCTTCAACGAGCGCGAGCGCGCCGCCTTCGCCTGGGCCGAAACGCTGACGCGCCTGTCCGAACACCATGGCGCCCGCGACGCCGAGTTCGAGGCGCTGCAAGCGCATTTCAGCGAAGTCGAGATTGCCGAGCTTTCCGTCGCCATCGCGCAGATCAATGCCTGGAACCGCATGGGCGTCGGCATGCGCATGCCGGTGGCCGTCAAGGCCATCCCCTGAGCCGTCGCCGAGGCGGCCTCGGAGCAGCCCTCAGCGGCGCTCCACCACCATCGGCGAGATGCGCAGGCTCTCGCGCAGCTGCGTGACCGCCTCGCCGGCCGCATTGCGCGAGGTGAAAGGACCGGCTTGCAGCCGGTGCGTGCCAGCCTCACTGAAAACCCGCAGCTGCGATGCCAGCGAAGGCACGCCGCGGGATGCCTGGTTCTGCAGGCTCTCGGCGCCTTCGCGCTCACGGAACGCGCCGAGCTGGACCCAGAAGCCCGGCAGGGCGGTGGACGGTGCGGGCGCTCCTGCCGGCAGCGGCGGCGGTGAAGGTGCGGCCTGCAGCGGCGCGAGGTCGTTCACCACGATGGCCTGGCGCGGCGGCGTGGAAGGCGGCCACTGTGCCGATTCGGTTTCGGCGCCGGGCGGATTGGCGGTCGCCATCGGTGTCTGCGGCGCGACCGGCATCGTCGATGCGGGCGGCGGCATGTCGCTGTCCGCCGCGGCAATCGGCGCCACCCATTCGGCCGGCACCCGCACTTGCTGCGCGCTCGCCACACGCGCTGGCGGCACCCGCGCGGAGACGGGCACGGGGGCGGGCGCCGCGGCGTAGGCCGTGCCGGCGTCGCGCCGCCACGCACCGGTGCGGATGTCCTCGTTCGTGATCCGCTCGATCTCCACCGGCGCCACGCCGCGCAGCAGGTCGAGCTTCAGCGCGGCCGTGTAGCTCAGGTCGATGACGCGGCCGTCCACGAAGGGCCCGCGGTCGTTCACGCGCACGATCACCTCGCGCCCGTTGGCGGGGTTGCGCACGCGAACGTAGCTCGGCAGCGGCAGCGTCTTGTGCGCGGCCGTCATGGCGTACATGTCGTAGGGCTCGCCGCTCGAAGTGGATGCCGCATGGAACTTGCGGCCGTACCAGGAGGCCAGCCCCGATTCGCGGAAGGGCCGGTCGTCGGTGATCGGCTGGTAGCCGCGGCCCAGCACGGTGTACGGCTTGCTGGTGCCGCCGCTGGCACGGATGGATTCGATGCGGGGCTCGGCGTCGGGCACGCTGGCGAGGTCCGGCGGAATGTTCGTGCCTGGCCCGTCGCGGCCGCCGGCAACGCCGCCGCCGCTGCGTGGACCGCTGGCGCAGCCCGCAAGAAGGATGGCGATTGCGACTGCACACACTGCCGCAGCTTCTCGATACGGTTCGCGCCAGAAACACCGCGGAACCGGCTTTGCCGGGCCGCCGGTGTTGCCCCCTGCAAGGGGGGAGGCGAAGCGACACGAAGTGCGCGAAGCCTGGGGGTGAGCCAAGTCAGCCAAATACGGCCTTCCATAGCGCCAGCATCGCGTCGCGTTCTGCGGCCAGTGCGGGCGGGGTGACCTGGGTCGGCTCTTCGTTCAGGCGCGCGCGATGCTGCACGCGGCGCAGCTCGCGATAGGCCCGTGCCGCGTTGCGGCCCACGCCTTCGGGCAGCAGCCCCGCGAGTTCGGCGCGCAGCAGCAGGGCGATGTTGCCCACGTTCGGAATCAGCTCGGGGTGCTCGCCCGACGACGACAGCACCAGGAACTGCACCGCGAATTCGGCGTCGACCATGCCGCCGGGGCTGTGCTTCACGTCGAACCGGTCGGCTTTCACGGGCCGCGCGCCCCGCAGCTTGTCGCGCATGGCGATGATCTCGGCCTTCAGCGCCTCGCGGTCGCGCGGCGACACCAGCACGGCCTCGCGCACCTGGTCGAAACGCGCGCCGAGTTCGGCGCCGTGGTCCTCGCTGCCGAGCACGAAGCGTGCGCGCGTCATGGCCTGGTGTTCCCAGGTCCACGCGGTGTTGCTGCCGCGGCCGAGCTGGTACTTTTCGTAGGCCTCGAAGCTGGTGGTCAGCAGGCCCGAGTTGCCGTTGGGCCGCAAGGCGGTATCGATCTCGAACAGGTCGCCTTCGCGCGTCTTCACCGTGAGCCAGTTGATGAGCTTGCGCACGTAGGCGGCGTAGACCTCGCCGGCGCGCTCGTCGTCGTCGTCATAGACGAACACGATGTCGAGGTCGCTGCCGTAGCCCAGTTCCTTCCCGCCCAGCTTGCCGTAGCCGATGATCGCGAACTGCGGCACCTCGCGGTGCCGGTTGCGCACGTGCGGCCAGCACCAGTGGGCGGTCACGCGCAAGGTGGTGTCGGCCAGCGCGCTCAGGTCGTCGGCCACCTGCTCGACCGTGATGCGGCCATCGACGTCGCGTGCCAGCGTGCGGAACACCTCGGCGTGGTGGGCGTGGCGCAGCAGGTTCAGCAGGCGTTCTTCGTCGGCTTCGCCGGTGCGGGTGAGCGAGGCGTGGCGCGCCTCGAGCTCGCGCTCGAACTCGGCGGCCACGAAGCGGCCCGACAGCATTTCGTCGCTCGCCAGCTCGTCGATCACGCCCGGGTGCTGCATCAGGTAGCGCGCTGGCCACTTCGCGGCGCCGAGCAGGCGCAGCAGGCGTTGCTGCACGGCCGGACGTTCGACCAGCAGCGCGAGGTAGCTCTCGCGGCGCAGCAGCGGTTCGATCCAGTCGGCCCAGCGCAAGGCCGCGTCGACGTGGCGCGGCGTTTGTCCCGGGCCGTCGCCATCGGGCTCCTTGAGCCATTGGCCGGTGCGCTGCACCAGCTGGCGCAGCCGCCCGCGCGTCTCCTCGCGCAGGGCGAGCACGCGCGGCGTTTCGCACCAGTCGCGGATGCGGTCGGCGAAGGCGGCCGGCAGATCGTCGAGCAGATCGGCGAGATCGGCCGGCGCGGCGGAGGCCTTCTTGCCATTGCACTTGCCGTTGCAGGGCTTCTCGCCGCCGAGCAGCTTGTCGAACTCCTGCGCGACGAACTCGCGGTGCGTGTCGAGCTGCTCGAGGAAGGCGCAGCAGTCGTAGCCCATGGTCTGGGCAATCCAGCGCAGGTCGTCGTCGGACACCGGCAGCGCGTGGGTCTGCTGGTCGTCGAGGTACTGGATGCGGTGCTCCACGCGGCGCAGGAACTCGTAGGCCGCGGCCAGCGCGTCGGCGGTTTCCTGCGGCATGAGGTTGGCGCGCGCGAGGCGCTGCAGCGCATCGAGTGTGGGCCGCGTGCGCAGTTCGGGGAATTGGCCGCCGCGCACCACCTGCAGCAGCTGCACGGTGAACTCGATCTCGCGGATGCCGCCGCGCGACAGCTTCACGTCGTTGGCGCGCTCGGGCCGCCCGGCGCTGCGGCGCGCCGACTGCTCGCGGATCTGCCGGTGCAGCACGCGCAGCGAATCGAACACGCTGTAGTCGAGGTAGCGCCGGAACACGAAGGGCAGCACCGCACCGCGCAGCCCCTGGGCCTGGCCCGCGAGCACGATGTCGCGCGGCGCCACCACCCGGCTCTTCATCCAGGCGAAGCGCTCCCATTCGCGGCCCTGCACCTGGAAATATTCTTCCAGCGCATCGAGCGAGACCACGCTCGGGCCCGAATTGCCATTGGGCCGCAGCGCCAGGTCGACGCGGAACACGAAGCCGTGCTCGGTGGTGTCGCCCACCAGCGCGTAGATGCGCTTCACGGCCCGCCCGAAGTATTCCTGGTTCGACAGCCGGCCGCGGCCGTCGGCATCGCCGGCGGTTTCGCCGTCGACGTCGTAGAGGTAGATCAGGTCGATGTCGCTCGACACGTTGAGCTCGCGCGCGCCGAGCTTGCCCATGCCGACGATCCACAGCTGCGAGCGCTGGCCCTCGGGGCCGAGCGGGGCGCCGTGCGCGGTGTCGAGTTCGTGGCAGGCGTCCTGGCACGCAATATCGAGTGCCAGCTCGGCCAGTTCGGTGACGGCGGTGGTCACCACGGCCAGCGGCGCCTGTTCGTCGCAGTCGAGCGTCACGAGCCGCTCCATCACGAGCTGCCGCACAATCCGCAGTGCATCGCCGACGTTGTCCCCACGCCGGCGCAATGCCTCGTAAGCCACCATCATCGACTCGCGCCGCGGCGCACCAGGGGGAAGCAATGAAAGCTCGGCCGCATACCTGCGACGCAGGCGCTGCACGAAGCGTGAGTAAGAAGATGACGCGGCCTGCGTCGAAGTGTCTGGCAAGTGGTTCACACTGATGCTGGTTTCCGTGGAACCCCTCTGAATGCTGGCGGTCATAATTCCCGACACAGCGCGATCCTCAATGAACGACACGGCGTCTTCCCCTTCACGTCTGCTCAAATTAACCGCTGTGACAGCGCGCTGGCTGCTGAGTCTGTTGATCGCTGCATGGCTTCTGCTGGCGCTGTCAGTCGTTGTCCTACACGCGTGGATTGTGCCGCGAATCGGCGATTTCCGCGGTGCACTGGAGGCACAGGCTAGCAAGGCGATCGGCGTGCCGGTCCTGATCGGATCGATCACCGCCCGCTCCGAAGGGCTTTTCCCGGCTTTCGAATTGCGCGACGTGGTGCTGCTCGACGCCGGCAAGCGCGAGGCCCTGCGCCTCGTGCGCGTGGTGGCCAGCGTGTCGCCGCGCTCGCTCTGGAGGCTCAACTTCGAGCAGCTCTACATCGAGGGTCCGCAACTCGACGTGCGGCGCGACACTCAGGGAAAACTCCATGTGGCCGGTTTGCACATGGCGACTGACACGAGCGGGGAAACCCGCGGCGCCGACTGGTTTTTTGCCCAGCGCGAACTGGTCATCGAAGGCGGCACCGTGCGCTGGACCGACGAGCAGCGCCAGGCCGAACCCCTGCTGCTGACGGACGTGCGCTTCGTCGCGCGCAACAGCGCCCGGCGCCACGGGCTGCGGCTCGACGCCACGCCGCCGGCCGGCTGGGGCCAGCGCTTCACCCTGCGCGGCCAGTTCCGCCAGCCGCTGCTGTCCATCCGCAGCGGCCACTGGCAGACCTGGGATGGCCAGCTCTATGCCGACCTGCCCTACATCGACGTGACCCGGCTCGGCCAGTACGTGTCGCTCGACGCCCGCATCCGCGAAGGCAACGGCGCGCTGCGCGTGTGGGCCGACGTGGACGACGGCCAGGTCGTCGGTGGCGCGGCCGACCTGGGGCTCGACAAGGTCGACGTATCGCTCGCCAAGGGCCTGCAGCCGCTGGTGCTGCGCGCCGTCACCGGCCGCCTCGCGGGGCAGCTCACCGAGGAGACGCTGGAGTTCTCGACCACCGCGCTGCAGTTCGACACCAGCGACGGCCTGCGCTGGCCCGGCGGCAACCTGCGGCTGCAGCACACGCCGGGCAAGGGCCGCACGCCCGAGCACGGCGCGCTGCGTGCCGACCGCCTCGACCTGGCCGCGCTGGCCCTCATCGCCGACCGGCTGCCGCTGGGCGATGCCACGCACCGCATGCTCGACGCCTACGCGCCGCGCGGCCTCGTCGAGCGCGTCGACCTGAACTGGCAGGGCCCGCTGGGGGCGCCCAGCCGCTACCAGGCCAAGGGCCGCGTCAGCGGACTGCGCATCGCCTCGCAGCCCGGCAAGCTGGATGCGGCGGCCACACCGCCCAAGACCCGTCCCGGCACCCCCGGCCTGAGCGGCGCCGCGGTGGACTTCGACGCCTCCCACACCGGCGGCACCGCCACGCTCGCCATCGCACAGGGCACGCTCGAATTCCCGGGCGTGTTCGAAGAGCCGGTCATTCCCATCGACCGGCTCTCGGCGCAGCTGCAATGGAAGCTCGACAACGGCAACGCGCAGCTGCAGCTGTCGAAGCTGCGCTTCGCCAACGCCGACGCCGAGGGCGATGCCGAGGCCGCCTGGCGCACCAGCGACCCGGCCGTCTCCAGCGGCCACGGGCGCTTTCCCGGCGTGCTCGACCTGCAGGGCAAGCTGACCCGCGCCGACGGCACGCGCGTGTTCCGCTACCTGCCGCTCGACATTCCGCAGCACACGCGCGACTACGTGCGCAACGCCGTCACCAAGGGCGTCGCCAGCAGCGTCGACTTCCGCGTGCGCGGCGACCTGCACGACATGCCCTTCATGGACCCGAAGCAGGGCGACTTCCGCATCGCCGCCAAGGTGGCCGACGTCAACTACGCCTATGTGCCGCCGTCCTCCGCGCCGCTGCGCAACGGCACGCCCGCCCCGGTGTGGCCGCCGCTCACCGGCCTGTCGGGTGAGCTCGTGTTCGAGCGCGCCGGCATGCTGGTGCGCAACGCGCGCGGCCGGATCGTCGGTGCGCCCGGTGTCGAGATCACGAAGGCCGAGGCGCAGATCGCCGACATGTCGCACCATGCCTCGATGCTGCGCGTCGATGCACAGGCCAAAGGACCGCTCGGCGAGGTGCTGCGCGCGGGCGCGCCGTTGGCCGGCGAAACCGGCGAGATCATGCGGACCGCGCGCGCCACCGGTTCGGCCGACTACAAGCTGCACCTCGAACTGCCCCTGGCGGCCATGGAAAACTCCAAGGTGCAGGCCACTGTGACGCTGGCCGACAACGAGCTGCAAGTCGTGCCCGAGGCGCCTTCGCTCACGCAGGCCAAGGGCACGCTCAGCTTCACCGAGACCGGCTTTTCGCTGGCCGGCGTGCAGGCCAGGCTGCTCGGCGGCGACATCCGCGTCGAAGGCCGCGGCCGCTTCACCGGCCCGAATCGCGAGGTGGCCCTGAAGGCGCAGGGCACGGCCACGGCCGAGGGCCTGCGCGGCGCGCGCGAGGTCGACTGGCTCGCCCGCCTCGCGAAGAAGGCGACCGGCAGCACGCCCTATGCGGCCACTTTCTCGATGCGCGACGGCACGCCCGAGTTCTCGCTCACCAGCAGCCTGCAGGGCCTGGCGCTGCAACTGCCGCCGCCGCTCGTGAAGACGGCCGAAGAGCAGATGCCGCTGCGCATCGAGAAGAAGGTGCTCGCGCGCGAAACCACGAAACAGGGCGCCATCGTGGCCACGCAGGACCAGCTCTCGCTCGACCTCGGCCGCGTCGGCGCCGTCCAGTACGTGCGCGATCTCGTCGGCAACGAGGCGCGCGTGCTGCGCGGCAGCATCGGCGTCGGCCTCGCGGCCGGCGAGACGGCCAGCCTGCCCGACAAGGGCGTGTTCGCGAACGTCAACGTCGCCAAGCTCGACATGGCGGCATGGCAGGCGCTGCTCGGCGAGGCGACCGGCACCGGCACCGAGACGGCGGAGCGCGCCGACGATCCCTCGCAGGCCTATCTGCCCACGCGCATCGCGGTGCGCGCGCAGCAGCTCGGCATCGCGGGCCGCACGCTGCACAACGTGGTGCTCGGCGGCACGCGCGACGGCGCCGTCTGGCGCGCCAACATCGACGCCACCGAACTCAGCGGCTATGCCGAATACCGTCACGCGCAGGCCGGGCGCCTCCATGCGCGGCTCGCGCGGCTGAAGATCGCACCGTCCGAGGCCACGCAGGTCGAGACCCTGCTCGACGAGCAGCCCGGCACCCTGCCGGCGCTCGACATCGTGATCGACGATTTCGAGCTGCTCGGCAAGCGCCTGGGCCGCGCCGAGATCGACGCGGTCAACCGCGGGGGCGCGAGCCGCGAATGGGCGCTCAACAAGCTGACCTTCACCATGCCCGAGGCCAGCTTCGCGGCCAAGGGCAGCTGGGCGGCGGTGCCCGGTGCCGCGGCCGGCCAGCGCCGCACCGCCATGACGTTCAAGCTCGACATCAGCGATGCCGGCGACCTGCTCACGCGCTTCGGCATGCCGGGCGTGCTGCTGCGCGGCCGCGGGCGGATCGAGGGCGACGTCAACTGGCGCGGTTCGCCGTTCTCGCTCGACTACCCGAGCCTGGGCGGGCAGCTGCAGGTCGACGTGGAGCAGGGCCAGTTCCTCAAGGCCGACCCGGGCCTGGCCAAGCTGCTCGGCGTGCTGAGCCTGCAGGCGCTGCCGCGCCGGCTCACGCTCGACTTCCGCGACGTCTTCAGCCAGGGCTTCGCCTTCGACTTCATTCGCGGCGACGCGAAGATCAACAAGGGCATCGCCAGCACCAACAACCTGCAGATGAAGGGCGTCAACGCTGCCGCCCTGATGGACGGCTCGGCCGACATCGTGCGCGAGACGCAGAACCTGCGCGTGGTGGTGGTGCCCGAGATCAATGCGGGCACGGCCGCGCTCGTGGCCACCGCCATCAACCCGGCCATCGGCCTGGGCACCTTCCTCGCCCAATGGGTATTGAGCAAGCCGCTGGCGGCGGCCGCCACGCAGGAGTTCCATATCGAAGGCACCTGGGCCGACCCCAAAATAGCGAAGGTGCCGCGCACGCTGCAACTGCTGCCCCAGAGCATTCCGGCCATCCCCGGCCTGCCGGGTTCGCCGGCCGCGAACGAGGGCAAGAAAACGGAGACCACGCAATGAAAGTCGCAGCCATCCAGATGGTGTCGGCCATCGCCCGCGAAGCCAACCTCGCTCGCGCCCACAGCCTGCTCGCGCAGGCGGCCGCGGCCGGCGCCGAGCTGGCGGTGCTGCCCGAGTATTTCTGCATGATGGGCGCACGCGACACCGACAAGCTGGGCCTGCGCGAGACCGCCGGCGCAGGCGCGGTGCAGGGCTTCCTGGCCGACGCGGCGCGCGAGTTCGGCCTGTGGATCGTCGGCGGCACGCTGCCCATCGAGAGCACCGACGCCGAGCACGTGTTCAACAGCTCGCTGGCCTTCTCGCCCGAGGGGCGGTGCGTGGCGCGCTACGACAAGATCCATCTGTTCTTCTTCGACAACGGCACCGAGCGCTACGACGAGCGCCGCGTCATCGCGCCCGGCACGCAGCCCGTGGTGTTCGACCTGCCCTCGCGCGACGGCCACAGCTGGCGCGTGGGCATGAGCGTGTGCTACGACCTGCGCTTTCCCGAGCTCTACCGCGCGCTCGCGAAGCAGGGCGCCGACCTGCTGCTGGTGCCCAGCGCCTTCACGCGCACTACCGGCGCCGCCCACTGGGAGGTGCTGCTGCGCGCCCGCGCCATCGAGAACCTGGCCTGGGTGGTCGCACCCGCGCAGGGCGGCACGCACGAGAACGGCCGCCGGACCTGGGGCCAGTCGCTGATCGTCGACCCCTGGGGCGAGGTGGTGGCGCAGCAGGCCAGCGAAGAAGGCGTGGTGCTGTTCGACATCGATGCCGCAAGGGTCGAGAGCACGCGCGCCCAGCTGCCCGTGCTCTCGCACTGCGTGATCTAGCGATGTCTGATGCGCTGCTGACCGTCGCACCGCAGCGGTGGGCGCTGCTGGCGTTCGCGCGGCTGCGCTCGCTGTGGCAGCGCTGGTTCCTGTGGTTGCTGATGGCGGTGCTGGTGTCGGTATTGCTGGTGACGGTGGTGTGGCTCGCCGGCCGGCACGAGGTCGAGCAGGTGCAGGCCGCGCTCGACCGCGACACCGCCGATGCCGTCTCCGACCTGCGCAGCGGCTTCCAGCGCAATGCGCAGAGCCTGCGCGCCACGCAGGCCCCGGGCGCCGACCGCACACAATGGTCCACGGCCGCGGCCGCGCTGCTGCGCGAGCACCGCGAATGGCTGCGGCTCGAATGGCGCGATGCCGCCATGCGCACGCAGCAGGCCGTCAACACGCCCTACCGCATGCGCCTCCTCGACGAGGAGAGCCGCGGCCCCGAGCAGTCCGACGTGACGCTGGCCTGCGCCGCTGCGCGCAAGCTCGGCGCGCCGGCCTATTCGCCGAGCCACTACGTGCCGATCGCCGGTGGCGGCGGCATCGAAGTGATGGAGCTGTGCCTGCCGATCGATGGCGGCGGCTACCTCGTGGCGAGCTACTCGCTGCGCGATGCGCTGATCGAGCTGGTCGGCTCCACGCTCACGCGCGGCCAGGAAGTGGCATTCACCGAGGCCGACGGCACGCGGCTGGTGGCGCTCGGCAGCTCGCGGCGCGTCGGTACGCGGGTGTTCACCTCGCAGCAGCTGATCGACCTGCCGGGCGCCGCGCTGATGCTGCGCGTCGACGGCTGGCGCGCCGCGCCCGACCTGTTCCCGAACATGCTCACCGCGCTGGTCACTGCGATCTCGATCGCGCTGGTGTCGGTGCTGGTGCTGCTCGCGCGCGACACGCGCCGGCGCCTGCGCGCCGAGCGCGACCTGGCCGACGCGCTGGCCTTCCGCAAGGCGATGGAAGACTCGGTCATCACCGGCCTGCGCGCGCGCGACCTGCAGGGCCGCATCACCTACGTGAACCCGGCCTTCTGCGAGATGGTCGGCTTCAGTCCCGAGGAGCTCATGGCGGACAGCGCCGACGCACCCTATTGGCCGACCGAACTGGCGCACGAGTACCAGCAGCGGCAGGCGCGGCGCCTTGCCGGCGGCATGCCGCCGCGCGAAGGCTTCGAGTCGGTCTTCATGCGCAAGGACGGCACGCGCTTTCCGGTGCTGATCTTCGAGGCGCCGCTCATCAACGCCCACAAGGTGCAGACCGGCTGGATGAGCGCGTTCATCGACGTGAGCGAGCAGCGCCGCATCGAGGAGCTCTCGCGCGCCAGCCAGGAGCGGCTGCAGGCCAGCGCACGGCTGGCGACCGTCGGCGAGATGGCGTCGTTGCTGAGCCACGAACTCACGCAGCCGCTGGCCGCCATCGCCAGCTATGCGAGCGGCTCGCTCAACCTGCTCGGCCCGCATGCGAAGGGCGACCAGGGCGAAGTTGCGATGGCGGTGAAGCGCATCGCCGAGCAGGCCGACCGCGCGGGCCAGGTCATTCGCAGCGTGCACGACTTCGTTCGCCGGCGCGACCGCACGCGCGAGGCCGTCGCGCCGCAGGCGCTGATCGACGCGGTGCTGCCCCTGGTGCGGTTGCAGGCGCGCAAGCTCGGCGTGACCATCGAGGTGGTGCTCGAAGACCGCCTGCCGGCGGCCATGTGCGACCGCACGCTGGTCGAGCAGGTGCTGCTGAACCTGGCACGCAATGCGATGCAGGCCATGGACGGCCCCGACAACATCGGCAGCCGCGTGCTGCGGCTGCGCGTGGCGCGTGCCGTCGCAGTGGGTGGCACGGTGCAGGAAGACGGGCGGCGCTGGCTCGAGTTCTCGGTGGCCGACCTGGGCAGCGGCATCGGCGAGGACGTGGCCGAGCGGCTCTTCACGCCCTTCTTCACCACGCGCGCCGACGGCATGGGGCTCGGCCTGAGCCTGTGCCGCACGGTGGTGGAGCAGCACGGCGGGGCGCTGGTGTTCGAGCCGAACAAGCCGCGCGGCACCGTATTCCGTTTCACGCTGCCGGCCGCTTGACGGCGCCCTTCAGACAATCAATCTTCCGCTGGACCTCATGACATGCAACCACTGATCGACGGCTTGATCTTCATCGTGGACGACGACGCCAGCGTGCGCGAGGCGCTGGCCTGGCTGCTGCGCTCGCGCCGCCTGGCCAGCGAGCATTTCGGCAGTGCCGAGGCGTTCGAGCAGTTCCTCGACCAGGGCCCGCTGCCGGCGCAGCCGCTGTGCCTGCTGCTGGACGTGCGCATGCCCGGCACCAGCGGGCTGGTGCTGTTCGACCGGCTGGCCGAGCGCGGCCTGCTGCCAGCGATGCCGGTGATCTTCCTGACCGGCCACGCCGACGTGCCGACGGCCGTCGATGCGGTGAAGCGCGGCGCTTTCGATTTCTGCGAGAAGCCGTTCTCGGACAATGCGCTCGTCGACCGCATCGAGCATGCGTTGAGTGCGTCGCTGCAGGCGCTGGAAGTGCAGCGCCTGCGCCGTGGGCTGAGCGAGCGCATCGCCGAGCTGACCGATCGCGAGCGCGACGTGATGCGGCTCGTGGTCGAGGGCCTGCCGAACAAGCTGATCGCCGACCAGCTCGCGATCAGCGTGCGCACGGTGGAAGTCCACCGCGCGCGCGTGTTCGAAAAAATGGAAGTGAAGTCAGCCGTAGAACTAGCCAACCGCCTCAGAGATCTTTAACGGCGGCTTTAACGACGGCGCCCGGCCTCTTCCAAGCGAACACCGCGGAACCGGCTTTGCCGGGCCGCAGGTGTTGCCCCCTGAAAGGGGGTTGGCGAAGCGACACGAAGTGCGCGAAGACTGGGGGTCAGGCTTTCTCGGCGACGAAGATCTCGACGCGGCGGTTCTGTGCGCGGCCGGCGGCCGTGCCGTTGTCCGCCAGCGGCTCGCGCGAGCCGCGGCCGTCGGTGGTGATGGCCGTGGTCGACACGCCGCGGCTCACGAGGTGGTTGCGCACGCTGTCCGCGCGGCTCACCGAGAGGCGCTCGTTGCCTTCCTCGCTGCCGGTGTTGTCGGTATGGCCCACCACGCGCACGCTGGCGGCGGTGGCGCTCTTCAGGCCTTCGGCGACCTTGTCGAGCACCTGCGCGAGGTTGCGCTTGACGTTGGCGCGGCCGGAGTCGAACGACAGCTCGTTCGGGATCACCACGTGCAACTGATTGTCGGCGGTCTGCTCGATCACCGCGCCCGTGCCCTTGGTGGAGGTTTCGAGATCGGTCTTCAACGCGGCCAGGCGGGCCGTCCAGCTGTTGGCTGGCGCGGCCGTTGCGGCGGCCGGCGCGGCGGTGGCCGGCGGCTGCGACTGCGAAGCGCAGCCCGCGATGAAAAGCAACGCGGCCGCGGCCGCACTCGAAACAACGAACTTCCTCATGAGATTCCCTCTTAATGGACCAATGGAACGGTAGTGGCGGGAACCGGCCTTTCAGCGCGGCCGGTTTCCCCATGCGGTGAACGCTCAGCCTCGCGGCCCGCGCTCACCCATGTAGATTTCGACGCGGCGGTTCTGCGCCCGGCCTGCGTCGCTGTTGTTGTCGGCAATGGGCTCGTGCGAACCGCGGCCTTCGATGCGGAAGATCGCCGCGTTCACGCCGTGCGCCACGAGGTAGTCGCGCGTGCTGGCCGCGCGTTCGACCGACAGCGGGTTGTTGACGGCGTCCGAGCCGGTGCTGTCGGTGTGGCCGATGATGCGCACCTCGGCGTTCGGGTTGTTGCGCAGGCCGTTGGCGAACTGGTCGAGCACCGGCGCGAAGTTCGGCTTGATGTTGGCGCGGCCCACGTCGAAGGACACGTCGCTCGGAATCTGCAGCTTCAGCTCGTTGTTGGGCGTCTGGGTCACGGCGACACCGGTGCCCTGCGTGGCGGCTTCCATCTGGCGCTTCTGGTTTTCCATGCGCTGCGACCACAGGTAGCCGCCGAGCGCGCCGGCGGCCGCGCCGACCACGGCGCCCGTGCCGATGGCACCGCGGTTGCCGCCGGTGGCCGAGCCAATGGCGGCGCCGCCCAGTGCACCGATGCCGGCGCCGATGCCGGTGTTGCGCTGGGTGTCGGTCATGCCTCCGGCGCAGCCGGACAGGATGAGCGCGGTGGCGGTGGTTGCGAGGACGAACTTTTTCATGGCAATCCCTTTCTAGGTTGAATCAGGCGGGCCACAGCTTAGCTTCCGGGAGTACGCGATGGTACGGGCTCCAAGCCCTCCCGAAAACAAGAAAAGTGTCGCCGTTGCGCATGAATGCTGCGATGATTGCTACTAAAGTAATAGCGATGGGGTGATTGTCCGACACGGCTGCGCGGCGCGGGACTGCGCAAGCAATTCACGTTTCCGGCGGCGGGTTCCCGTTGGTGGCGTCGCGGCCGGCTTCGGGTGGGTCCTCGTCGTGCAATTCGCCCTTGTTGCGGCCGGAAAACATGGTCCACCAGATGATCAAGATGAACACGAGTCCCGCGGCGAGGGCTTCAAGCAGAATCAAACCCATGAGAAATGGACTCCAGTGGCTGGTCGGGCTTGTGATCGTAGCAACGCTCGCCGCCTGTTCCACCGGCCCGCGCACGCCCGAGGCCCCCGCCCGCCCCTCCGCCACCCCGCCGCGCGACCTCGGTCCGCTCACCGGCTCGCTCGCGCACCCCAAGAGCCGCTGGGTGCCGGTCGGCTGGACGGAACTGCCGGGCTTCGGCGAAGACCCGCTGCACGAGGCGTGGATCGCGCTGCTGGCGAATTGCGTGCGACCCAACGCCGCCTTCGCGCCGCTGTGCCGCGACGTGCGCCAGCTGACCATCGCCACGCCCGAAGAGCAGCGCCAGTGGATGACCGAGCGGCTGCAGCCCTACCGCGTCGAGGCGCTGAACGGCCAGACCGAAGGCAAGCTCACCAGCTACTACGAGCCCGTGTACGAAGCCTCGCGCGTGCCCACCGCCACCTTCAACGTGCCGATCTACCAGGCCCCGGACGGCCTGGTGCCGCGCCGCCCCTGGTACACGCGCCAGGAGATCGAGACCCTGCCCGAAGCGCAGGCCGCGCTGCGCGGCCGCGAGATCGCGTGGATGGCCGACCCCATCGACGCGCTGATGCTGCACATCCAGGGATCGGGGCGGCTGCGCATCACCGAGGCCAACGGATACCAGCACACCGTGCGCATGGCCTTCTCGGCCACCAACGAGCAGCCCTACCGCAGCGTGCAGCAATGGCTGATCAGCCAGGGTGTGACCAAGGTCGGCAAGTGGCCCGACGACACCAAGGCCTGGGCCGCGCAGAACCCGCAGCGCGTGTCGCAACTGATGTGGAGCAATCCGCGCTACGTGTTCTTCCGTGAAGAGACGATGAGCGAGGTCGACGCCGCCTTCGGCCCGCGCGGCGCGCAAGGCGTGCCGCTCACGGCCGGCCGTTCCATCGCGGTTGACCGCGAGAGCATCCCGTACGGCACGCCGGTGTGGCTGGCGTCCAGCGGGCCGGCGGCGCAGCTGCAGAAACTGGTGGTGGCGCAGGACACCGGCAGCGCCATCCTCGGCGCGGTGCGCGCCGACTACTTCGCGGGCACCGGCGCCGATGCGGGCCGCCTCGCGGCGAGCATGAACCAGCCGCTGCGCCTGTGGGCGCTGTGGCCGAGGCAGTCGCCCGCTCCCTGAGCAGGGCACGGCACTTGGTAGATCAATTCAACCTGACGGGAGGCTGAGGGTTTCATTGAGCCGTCATACGAAGTGCCTAACTTCACGGGCTGGTTTCCTCCAATCCACGAAGAAAGACATTGCGCATGACCGCAAATACCCGCACCGACGATCCCTCGGTCGACCTCGACGACATCGGCACCAACCCCACGTCGAACCCCTCGTTCACCGACCTGATCGCCTCGCGCCTGAGCCGCCGCCACCTGTTCGGCCTGGGCGTCGGCACCGCCGGCACGGCACTGCTGCAGGCGTGCGGCGGTGGCGGCGGCGGCGGAGGTGCGGGCTTCCCGGTCCTGCCTCCGGCGCCGGCCCCCGCACCGCCCGCACCTGCACCCGCGCCCGCGCCGGGGCCTGCGCCGGCCACCCCGATGAAGCTCGGCTTCAACGCCGTCGCCAAGAGCCTCGCCGACGTCGTGACAGTGCCTGCCGGCTACACCGCGAGCGTGCTGTATCGCCTGGGCGACCCGATCGCCGCGGGCGTCGCTGCCTACAAGAACGACGGCACCGACGACGCGACCACCTACGACCGCCGCGCCGGTGACCACCACGACGGCATGACCTTCTTCGGCATGAACGCGTCGAACAAGTGGGACGCTGCCAGCGCCTCGCGCGGCCTGCTCGCGATGAACCATGAAGCCATCACGTCGCTGTTCCTGCACCCCACCGGGCAGACCATCACCGGCAGCGGCAACGCGGCCGTCCGTACCGTCTCCGACGAAGTGCTGCGCGAGTTCTACCTGCACGGCGTGAGCGTGATCGAGGTCAACAAGAACGGCAGTGCCTGGAGCTACAAGCAGGATTCGAGCTTCAACCGCCGCGTGCACACGTTGACGGAAATGCAGTTCTCGGGCCCGGCCGCGAAAACCGACTACCTGAAGACCAAGTACTCGACCGACGGCAGCAAGACCCGCGGCACGCTCAACAACTGCGCCAACGGCACCACGCCCTGGGGCACCTACCTGACCTGCGAAGAGAACTGGGCCGGCTACTTCCGCCGCATCGCCGCGACCGACAACCCCAGCCGCAGCGCCAAGGAAATCGCCTCGTTCACCCGCTACGGCGTTGCCGGCACCGGCCGCGAACTCTGGGCCACCGTCACGCCCGACACGGCCGACAGCATCTACGGCCGCTGGAACACCCAGGTGGTCGGCGCCACCGCCACCGACGACTTCCGCAACGGCGCCCACACCTACGGCTGGGTGGTCGAGATCGATCCGTTCAACCCGTCCAGCACCCCGAAGAAGCGCACCGCCCTCGGCCGCTTCGGCCACGAAGGCGCCTGCCTCGGCCCGGTCGTGGCCGGCAAGCCGCTGGTCTGGTACATGGGCGACGACTCGCAGAACGAATACCTCTACAAGTTCGTCTCCACCAAGGGCTGGGACGCGGCCGATGTCGGCGGCGGCATGGCTGCCGGCGACAAGTACATGGACGACGGCAAGCTCTACGTGGCCAAGTTCAATGCCGACGGCACCGGCAACTGGCTGGAGCTTTCGCTCGGCGTGAACGGCATCACCTCCGGCAACGCGGCCTACCCCTTCGCCGACGCCGCCGACGTGGTGGTCAATGCCCGCCTGGCGGCCGACGTGGCCGGCGCGACGAAGATGGACCGCCCCGAGTGGACGGCCGTCAATCCGAAGAACGGCGAGGTGTACCTCACCCTCACCAACAACGCCGCGCGCGCCATCGCCAACACCGACGCCGCCAATCCACGCTACTACAACGACCCCAAGGGCACGGCCCAGACGGCGCAGAAGGGCAACCCGAACGGCCACGTCATCCGCTTCGCCGATGCCGGCGGCAACCCGGCGGCCACCACCTTCAACTGGGACGTCTACCTGTTCGGCGCCCGCTCCACGGCGTCGGCCGACATCAACCTGTCCAACCTCGTGGCCGACAACGACTTCTCCAGCCCCGACGGCATGTGGTTCAGCCAGGCCGCCCCCGGCCTGCTGTGGCTCGAGACCGACGACGGCAAGTACACCGACGTGACCAACTGCATGCTGCTCGGCGCCCTGCCGGGCAAGGTTGGCGACGGCGCGGCGAAGACCATCATCAACGTCGATGGCGCCACCACCGCCACGCAGGCCACCTTCGTCGGCAAGGCGCCGGGCACCGACGGCCTGCGCCGCTTCCTCGTCGGGCCGGTGGACTGCGAAATCACCGGCATCGCCGAATCGGGCGACGGCCGTGCGCTGTTCGTGAACATCCAGCACCCGGGCGAGAACACAGCCAAGGCCGACATCGGCGATCCGTCGAAGTACCTCAGCCACTGGCCGCAGGGCGGCACCGCGCGCCCGCGCTCGGCGACGCTGGTGATCACCAAGGACGACGGCGGCCTGATCGGCCTCTGATCGTCGCAACAACCCGCCCCCATTCGGGAAACACCGAGGAACCGGCTCTGCCGGGCCTCCGGTGTTGCCCCCGGCGAGGGGGAAGGCGAAGCGACACGAAGTGCGCGAAGCCTGGGGGAGTACCTACTCTCTCGGCAACGGCAGCGCCGTTTTATATCTGACCTGCTTCAGTGCAAAGCTGGAGCGGATCTTTTCGACCCCTGGAATCGGCGTGAGCTGTTCCAGGATGAATTTCTCCAGCGCCGCCATGTCCGCCACCGCGATGCGGATCAGGTAGTCGCTGTCGCCCGTCATCAGGTAGCACTCCATCACTTCGTCGTGCTCGGCGATGCGCTGCTCGAAGTCGGCGAGCGACTGCTTGCTCTGCGTCGTGAGGCTGATCGAGATGAACACGTTGAGCCCCAAGCCCAGCGCCTTGGCGCTGAGGAGCGCCACATAGCGGCCGATCACGCCGTTCGCTTCGAGCACTTTCACGCGGGCCAGGCAGGGCGATGGCGACAGGTGCACGCGCCGCGCCAGCTCCACGTTCGACAGCGCGCCGTCGCGCTGCAGCTCGTCGAGAATGCGCAGGTCGATGGCGTCGAGTTGCATGAAGTGCCGGAAAGTAGAAGATTGGCGGAATTTTATGCTGCGACGCTTGCAGGGAATTGGCTTTGCCAGTAGCTAATTTTTCGCGCTGCGGCCTAAAGTGCCGATATGAACGCCCCGATTTCGCCCGACCAGATGCGTGCCCTGCTGCTCGACACGCCGCTCTCGCACGACCCCGACCCCGCCGAGACCGCCGAATGGCGCGACGCCTTCCTGGCGCTGGCGCAAACGCAGGGGCCGCAGCGCGCGAAGCAGATGCTGGTCGAACTGGCGCGCCTCGCGCGGCAGCAGCGCATCGGCTGGCAGCCCGAACTCGCGACGCCGTACGTCAACACCATCGGGGTGGAAGACCAGCCGCCGTTCCCCGGCGACCTCGCCATCGAGGAAAAGCTCGCATCGCTGATGCGCTGGAACGCGCTCGCGATGGTGGCCAAGGCCAACCAGGCGTATGGCGAACTCGGCGGCCACATCGCCAGCTATGCGAGCGCGGCCGACCTGTTCGAGACCGGCTTCAACCACTTCTTCCACGCGCGCAGCGAGCAGCATCGCGGCGACCTCGTGTTCTTCCAGCCGCACAGCGCGCCGGGCGTCTATGCGCGCGCGTTCCTCGAAGGCCGTCTCGGCGAAGAAGACCTGAAGCACTACCGCCAGGAGCTGACGGCTCCGGCCTTTACGCAAGGCAGCGGCGCACGCGGCCTCAGCAGCTATCCGCATCCGTACCTGATGCCGGACTTCTGGCAGTTCCCCACCGGCTCGATGGGCATCGGCCCCATCAGCTCGATCTACCACGCGCGCTTCATGCGCTACCTCACGCACCGCAACCTGCTGAACTGCGAAGGCCGCAAGGTGTGGGGCGTGTTCGGCGACGGCGAGATGGACGAGCCCGAATCGATGAGCGCGCTGACGCTCGCCGCGCGCGAGAAGCTCGACAACCTCGTGTGGGTGGTCAACTGCAACCTCCAGCGCCTGGACGGCCCGGTGCGCGGCAACGGCCGCATCATCGACGAGCTCGAAAAGCTCTTCGCCGGCGCGGGCTGGAACGTCGTCAAGCTCGTGTGGGGCAGCGACTGGGACGGCCTCTTCGCGCAGGACGTGAGCGGTGCGCTGGCCCGTGTGTTCGCCAACACTGTCGACGGCCAGATGCAGACCTTCGCGGCCAAGGACGGCCGCTTCAACCGCGACAACTTCTTCGGCCAGAACCCCGAACTCGCGCGCCTGGCCGAAGGCATGACCGACGAACAGATCGACCGCCTGAAGCGCGGCGGCCACGACCTCGTGAAGATCCATGCGGCCTACGCGGCGGCGGCCCGGCACAAGGGCCAGCCCACCGTGATCCTCGCCCACACCAAGAAGGGCTACGGCATGGGCAGCGCCGCGCAGGGCAAGATGACCACGCACTCGCACAAGAAGATGGGCGACGTGGACCTGATCGAGTTCCGCGACCGCTTCAACCTGCCGCTGACCGACGCGCAGGCCATCGCGATGGATTTCTACCGCCCGGCCGAGGACAGCGCCGAGATGCGTTACCTGCGCCAGCACCGCGAAGCGCTCGGCGGCGCCATGCCGCGCCGCGAGACCGCCTGCGACATCGTGCCCAAGCCCGACATCGCAAGCTACGCGCAGTTCGCGACCGCTGCGGCCGGCAAGGAGATGAGCACCACCATGGCCTTCGTGCGCATGCTGGGCAACCTCATGAAGGACTCCGCGCTCGGTCCGCGCATCGTGCCCATCGTGGCCGACGAGGCGCGCACCTTCGGCATGGCCAACCTGTTCAAGCAGGTCGGCATCTATTCGAGCGTGGGCCAGCGTTACGCGCCCGAAGACATCGGCTCGGTGCTGAGCTACCGCGAAGCGACCGACGGGCAGATTCTTGAAGAAGGCATCAGCGAAGCCGGCGCCATCGCGAGCTGGACCGCAGCGGCCACCAGCTACAGCGTGCACGGCCTGGCGATGCTGCCCTTCTACATCTACTACTCGATGTTCGGCTTCCAGCGCGTGGGCGATGCGATCTGGGCCGCCGCCGACCAGCGCGCACGCGGCTTCCTGCTGGGTGCCACGTCGGGCCGCACCACGCTCGGCGGCGAAGGCCTGCAGCACCAGGACGGCAGCAGCCACCTCGTGGCCGCGACCATTCCCAATTGCAAGGCCTACGACCCGGCGTATGCGGGCGAGATGGCGGTGATCGTCGATGCGGGCATCCGCGAGATGATGGTCGAGCAGAAGGACGTGTTCTATTACGTCACGCTCATGAACGAGAACTACGCGCAGCCCGATGTGCCCGAGGGCGCGGAGCCGGACATCCTGCGCGGGTGCTACCGCTTCGGCGTGTATTCGCCAACTTCGGGCAAGGCGAAGAAGAAGGTCACGCTGATGGGCTCGGGCGCGATCCTCACCGAGGTCGTCAAGGCCGCGCAGCTGCTGGCCGACGAAGGCATCGAGGCCGAGGTGTTCAGCGTCACGAGCTGGAGCGAGCTTTCGCGCGACGGGCTGGCCTGCGAGCAGCGCGCACTGGCTGGCGAAGAAGCCGGCACGCCCTTCATCGCGCAGCAGCTCGGCAAGGGCAAGGCACCGGTCATTGCCGCCACCGACTACGTGCGCGCCGTGCCCGAGAGCGTACGCGCCTTCCTGCCCGAAGGCCGCCGCTACCTCACGCTCGGCACCGACGGCTTCGGCCGCAGCGACACGCGCGCGGCGCTGCGCGACTTCTTCGGGGTGGATGCCGCGAGCATTGCAAACGCCGCGCGGCACGCGCTGAACTGAGCGTCGGCGGTCGCGCAGGGCCTGCGTTAGAGTCGCAGGCCCCACCTCCATCGCACCCATGACCGCCCGCTTCCAGTCCCTCGCCCCCGCCGTCCGCCTCGCCGACCAGGTGGCAGATGCGCTCGCGGCCGAGGTGCGCAGCGGGCGTCTCTCCGAAGGCGACCGCCTGCCGACCGAGGCCGCGTTGGCAGAGCAGTTCGGCGTGAGCCGCACCGTGGTGCGCGAGGCCGTGTCGCGGCTCAAGTCGCTGGGGTTGCTCGATTCGCGCCAGGGCAGCGGCGTGTACGTGCGCCCCGCCGGTGTCGAGCCGCTGCGCTTCGAGATGCCGCACGTCGCCTCCCGCGAAGCCGTCATCCAGATGGTCGAGGTGCGCCGTGCGCTCGAGGCCGAAGTGGCCGCGCTGGCCGCCGAGCGCCGCACGCCCGACGACGTGCAACGCATCCGCGAGGCCATAGCCGCACTGCATGCGGCGGTCGAGGCGGGCGGCAACGGCGCCGAGGAGGACGTGCGCTTCCACCGCGCCATCGCCGAGGCGGCGCGCAATCCCTTCCTGATCGGCACGCTGCAGTACCTGCGGCAGTTCCTGCATGGCGCCACCCGCGTCACGCGCGCCAACGAGGCGCGCCGCGCCGACTTCGCGCGCGAGGTGGCGCAGGAGCATGCGCGCATCGTCGAGGCCATCGAGGCCGGCGATCCGCTGCGCGCGCGCGAGGCGGCCAAGAACCACATGGACAACGCGATCCGCCGCATCGAGCTGGCCGATCCCGCGTTCTGGCAGCAGGAAGGCGCGCAACTCGCGCGGCCCCTGGTCGAAGGCTGGCCTGTCGGCAGCTGAGTCCGCCGACACACAAAGACACCAGAAAGTCGCCGCAAGAGGCGTTGCCTTCGGGTTTCCCCGGGTCAATCAACAAAACTCAAATTTGTATGATGACCTGACAAATCAAGCGGGACAAACCTTTTCATGACTTCTTCCACCCTCCCGGCCGGCGCCGCGCACGCCACGCCGTCCGCCACAGCCGATGCCGCGCTCGAAAAGCGCACTTACGCCAAGGTGTTCTGGCGCCTCGTGCCCTTCCTCATGCTCTGCTACGTGGTCGCGTACCTCGACCGCGTCAACGTCGGCTTCGCCAAGCTGCAGATGGGGCAGGACCTGGGCTTCAGCGAAACCGTGTTCGGCCTGGGTGCGGGCATCTTCTTCCTCGGCTACTTCCTGTTCGAGGTGCCGAGCAACCTGCTGCTCAACCGCGTCGGGGCACGCATCTGGATCGCGCGGATCATGATCACCTGGGGCCTGCTCTCGGCCTGCTTCATGTTCGTGAAGACGCCGACCAGCTTCTACATCCTGCGTTTCCTGCTCGGCGTGGCCGAGGCGGGCTTCTACCCCGGCGTGATCCTGTACCTCACGCACTGGTACCCGGCCCACCGGCGCGCGCGGATCATCGCGGTGTTCATGTCGGCGATTCCGGTGGCGGGCATCTTCGGCAACCCGCTGTCGGGCTGGATCATGGACAGCTTCCACGGCGCGGCGTCGCTGAGCGGCTGGCAATGGATGTTCATCATCGAGGCCGTCCCGGCCGTGATCGTGGGCGTGATGGTGCTGGTCTACCTCGACAACGGCATTGCGCAGGCACGCTGGCTCAACGCCGCGGAAAAGGCGCTGCTGCAGCGCGAGGTGGCGCGCGATGCCGAGCACGGCGCCAAGGGGCCGCACTCGGTGGCTGGCGTGTTCCGCGATGTGCGCATATGGTGGATGGCGTTGATCTACTTCGCCTTCGTCATGGGCCAATATGCGCTGACTTTCTGGTTGCCCACGCTGGTCAAGGCCACGGGTGTGAAGGGCAACCTCCACATCGGGCTGCTCAGCGCGATCCCGTTCGTCTGCGCCATCGTCGCGATGAACCTCTTCGGCCGCAGCGCCGACCGTCGCCAGGAGCGCCGCTGGCACCTGATCGTGCCCGCGCTGATGGGCGCCATCGGCTTCACGGTCGCGGCTTCGTACACGCAGAACACCGCCGTGTCGCTCGCCTTCCTGTCGCTCGCCGCGGCCGGCGTGCTGACCTGCGCGCCGCTGTTCTGGTCGCTGCCTACCGCCTTTCTGTCGGGCACGGCGGCTGCGGCCGGCATCGCGGCCATCAACTCGGTGGGCAACCTCGCGGGCTTCGTGAGCCCGTACCTCATCGGCTATCTGAAAGACCTGACGGGCAGCACGCAGATCGGCATGTACGTGCTGGCCGCGGCGCTGGTGCTCGGCGCCATCGGCGTGTGGCTCACGCCCAAGCAACTCGTGAATCGCTGATCGAAAGAACATCCTGATGACCTCTTCCTCCAACTCTCCAGTCGTCGGCCTCGTGGGCCTCGGCGCCATGGGCGCTGGCATGGCGCAATCGCTGCGCCGCGCGGGCCACGCGCCGCACGTGTTCGATGTGCGCCGCGAAGTGGCCGAAGCCTTCGCACGCGACGGCGGCACGGCCTGCGACACGCTGGCCGCGATCGGCGCGCAGTGCGACATCGTGGTCAGCGTGGTCGTGAATGCCGCTCAGACCGAGTCGGTGCTGTTCGGCGATGGCACCACGCCCGGCTGCGCCGCCTCGATGAAGCCCGGCAGCCTGTTCGTGATGTGCTCCACGGTGGACCCGAACTGGTCGGTGGCGCTCGAGGCGCGCCTTGCAAAGCTGGGCATCCTGTACCTCGACGCGCCGATCTCCGGCGGCGCCGCCAAGGCCGCGAGCGGCCAGATGACGATGATGACCGCCGGCACGCCCGCCGCCTACGAGAAGGCCGGCGCCGTGCTCGACGCGATGGCCGCCAAGGTCTACCGCCTGGGCGACTCGGCTGGCGCGGGCAGCAAGGTGAAGGTCATCAACCAGCTGCTGGCCGGCGTGCACATCGCGGCCGCGGCCGAGGCGATGGCGCTGGGCCTGCGCGAGGGCGTGGACCCGGCCGCGCTCTACGAGGTCATCACGCACAGCGCGGGCAACAGCTGGATGTTCGAGAACCGCATGGCGCACGTGCTCGCGGGCGACTACACGCCGCTGTCGGCCGTCGACATCTTCGTGAAGGACCTGGGGCTGGTGCTCGACGTGGCGCGGGCCAGCAAGTTTCCGCTGCCGCTGTCGTCCACCGCGCACCAGATGTTCATGCAGGCCTCGACCGCGGGCTACGCGCGCGAGGACGACAGCGCGGTCATCAAGATCTTCCCGGGCATCGAAGTGCCAGCTCCGAAAAAACAAGCCTGAAAGAAAGCAGAGAAGAGACACATGAACATCCTCATCACCGGCGGCTGCGGCTTTCTCGGCGCCCGCCTCGCCCGCACGCTGCTTGCGGGCGGCAACTTCGCATTGGCCAGCGGCGCCGCGCGGCCCGTGTCGCGCATCACGCTGGCCGACCGCGTGCCGCCGCCCGCCGACCTGGCCGGCGACGCGCGCATCCAGTTCGTGCAGGGCGACCTGCTCGAACAACTCGGCAACGGCGCGCTGCCCATCGCCGACACGCAGCTCGTGTTCCATCTCGCCGCCGCCGTCAGCGGTGAATGCGAGGCCGACTTCGACCTCGGCATGCGCAGCAACCTCGACGCCACGCGTGGCCTGCTCGAAGCCGCGCGCCACGCGGGCCACTCGCCGGTGTTCGTGTTCTCCAGCTCGGTCGCGGTGTTCGGCGATTCGCCCGAGCAGCGCCTGCCCGCCGTGATCGAAGACACCACGCTGCCCACGCCGCAGAACAGCTACGGCATCCAGAAATTCATCGGCGAGCAGCTGGTAGCCGACTTCACGCGCAAGGGCTTCGTGCAGGGCCGCAACGTGCGGCTCATGACGGTGTCGGTGCGCCCCGGCCGGCCCAACGGCGCGGCCTCCAGCTTCCTGAGCGGCATGCTGCGCGAGCCGCTGGCGGGCGAGCGAGCGCGCTGCCCGGTGTCGCCCGACACGCCGGTCGCGCTGGCTTCGCCCGGTAACACCGTCGCGGGCATCGTGCGCGCGGCCACGGCCAGCGCCGCCGAGTGGGGTGCGCGCACCGCCATCAACCTGCCCGCGCTGACGACCACCGTGCGCGAGATGGCGCAGGCGCTCGAACGCATTGCCGGCAAGGAGGCAACCGGCCTCATCGACTGGGAGCCCGACGCGGCCATCGCGAAGATCGTCACCAGCTGGCCCAGCCGCATCCACGCCGCACGCGCCGAGGCGCTGGGCCTGAAGGCCGACGCGAGCTTCGACGCCATCCTGCGCGACTACGTGCGAGAGAACGCGCAGGCCGTGAAGCTGCCGCTGAAGGATTGAAAGCCATGGCCAAACTCGTGCTCGGCTGCATCGCCGACGACTTCACCGGTGCCACCGATCTCGCCAACAACCTCGTGCGCGCGGGCATGCGCGTGGTGCAGGCCATCGGAGTGCCCGAAGGCCCACTCGACGCCGACGTGGATGCGGTGGTCGTCGCCCTCAAGTCGCGCACCATCGCTCCGGCCGAGGCCATCGCGCAGTCGCTCGACGCATTGCGCTGGCTGCAGGCGCAGGGCGCGCGGCAGATCTACTTCAAGTACTGCTCCACCTTCGACAGCACGGCGCAAGGCAACATCGGCCCCGTGACCGAGGCGCTGATGGACGCGCTGCAGTGCGACTTCACCATCGCCACGCCCGCCTTCCCCGACAACAAGCGCACCGTATTCAAGGGCTACCTGTTCGCGGGCGAGGTGCTGCTCAACGAGAGCGGCATGCAGAACCATCCGCTCACGCCGATGACCGACCCGAACCTCGTGCGCGTGCTGCAGGCGCAGTGCAAGCGCAAGGTGGGGCTGATCGACTACGCGGTGGTGGCACGCGGCGCGGCTGCCATCGACGAGCGCATCGCGCAGCTGAAGGCTGAGGGCGTGTCCATCGCCATCGTCGACGCGGTGTCGAACGACGACCTGCTGCGCATGGGCCCGGCGCTCGCGAAGATGCCGCTGCTCACCGCGGGCTCGGGCGTGGCCATCGGCCTGCCGGCCAACTTCGGGCTCGCGCCGTCGTCGCAGGCCAGCGCGTTGCCCAAGGCCGGTGGCAAGACGGCCGTGGTCTCGGGCAGCTGCTCGCTCGCGACCAACCGGCAGGTGCTCGATTTCATCCAGCGCGGCGGCCAGGCGATGGCCATCGACCCACTGCGCATCGCGGCAGGCGTGGACGTTGCGGCCGAAACGCTGGCCTGGGCCGCACCCCTGATCGACAAAGGCCCCGTGCTCGTCTACTCGACTGCCGAGGCCGGCGCCGTGAAGTCGGTGCAGGGGCGGCTCGGTGTCGAGGAAGCAGGCGCGATGGTCGAACGCACCATCGCCGCCATCGCGCGCGGCTTGGTCGAACGCGGCGTGCATCAGCTGGTGGTGGCCGGCGGCGAAACCTCCGGTGCCTGTGTGCAGGCGCTCGGCATCGCGCAGAT
This sequence comes from Variovorax sp. Root434, assembly GCF_001426595.1. Lineage (NCBI taxonomy): Bacteria > Pseudomonadati > Pseudomonadota > Betaproteobacteria > Burkholderiales > Comamonadaceae > Variovorax > Variovorax sp. Root434. The sequence goes on along the minus strand of NZ_LMEK01000012.1, from coordinate 717,031 downwards.
GCAGATCGGCCCGCAGATCGACCCCGGTGTGCCGTGGTGCCATGCGCGCTCCGACGCCGCGCCCGAGACGGGCGTGCACATCGCACTGAAGTCCGGCAACTTCGGCAGTGACGATTTCTTCACCAAGGCCTTTACAGTGCTTGCATGACATCTGCTCTCGGAGTTTGCGCACTTTGTGTCGTTTCGGGGTGCGATCACGCCGACGGGGTACCTTGCTCCGCGAATGTCCCCCGCCCTTCGGGCTCCTCCTTTATTTCGCTGCGCAAGGCACCCCGCCGTCGTGATCGATCAGAGCACTGGTTGATCGGCCGCAAACCAGCAGCGTGCCCTGTGCACAGGGCACCGGGTGCTCCCCGCAGCGAAATAAAGGAGGAGCGAAGCGGGGGACATTCGCGGAGGGGAGTACCCGGTGGCCTGTGCACGCGCCCCGAACATCAGCGCCCAGAACGTAAGCGACGAAACTCGACATGAAAGAACCCGAAGCAAGAGAAGAAATCTGCCGCGTAGGCCGCAGCCTGTTCGAACGCGGCTACGTGCACGCCACGGCCGGCAACATCAGCGTGCGGCTGGACGACGATGGCTTCCTCATCACGCCAACCGACGCCTGCCTCGGGTTTCTCGACCCGGCGCGGCTTGCAAGGCTCGATGCAAATGGCCAGCAGACCAGCGGCGACCGCGCCAGCAAGACCATCGCGCTGCACACGCGAATCTACGCAGCCGCACGCAAATTCGATGCGAAAACGGCCTGCGTGATCCACACGCACAGCACGCACTGCGTGGCGCTCACGTTGAACAATCCGGGTGACGAGCTGCTGCCCGCGCTCACGCCGTATTTCGTGATGAAGGTCGGCCATGTGCCGGTCATTCCGTACCACCGGCCCGGCGCGCCCGAAGCGGCCGAACAGGTGGCGCAGGCCATCGAGCGCCTCGGCGCTGCCGGCACGCCGATCCGCGCCGTGATGCTCACGCGCCTGGGCCCCAATGTCTGGCACGACACGCTGGCCGCTGCCATGGCCGTGCTTGAGGAACTAGAGGAAACCGCCCGGCTTCAAATGCTTGCGAGCGCCGCAAGGCCTGCACCGCTGAACGCCGAACAGATCGATGAACTGCGCCGCACCTTCGGGGCGCGCTGGTAGTAGAAACACCCCATGCCCCAATTCGCCGCCAACCTCTCGATGCTCTATCCGGAGCTCGCCTTTCTCGACCGCTTCGACGCCGCCGCGAAAGACGGCTTCAAGGCCGTGGAGTACCTCTTCCCGTACGACTTTTCGAAGGACGAGATCCTCGCAAGGCTGAAGCACAACGGCCTGCAGCAGGTGCTGTTCAACGGCCCGCCCGGCGACTGGAACGGTGGCGAACGCGGCCTGGCCTGCCTGCCCGGACGCGACGCCGAGTTCCGCGAAGGCATCGCCAGGGCCATCGACTACGCCGTGGCACTCGACTGCCCGCGCATCCACGTCATGGCCGGCCTCGTGCCCGAAGGCCTGGAACGCGATGCGCTGCGGCCCGTGTACCTGGACAACCTGCGCTGGGCCGCGGCCGAAGCTGCCAAGGCAAACCGCGATGTGCTGATCGAGCCGATCAACACGCGCGACATTCCAGGCTTCTTCCTCAACCGCCAGGACCAAGCGCACGAGATCGTCGAGGCCGTCGGCGCACCGAACCTCAAGGTGCAGATGGACCTGTACCACTGCCAGATCGTCGAAGGCGACGTGGCCATGAAGATCCGCAAGTACCTGCCCACCGGCCGCGTCGGCCACATCCAGATCGCCGGCGTGCCCGAGCGCCACGAGCCCGACATCGGCGAGCAGAACTATCCGTACCTGTTCGACGTGATCGACGAGGTGTCGGCGCAGTGCGGATGGCAGGGCTGGGTCGGCTGCGAATACCGGCCGCGCCGCGGTTCGGAGCCGGGCGGCACCTCGGCCGGGCTCGGCTGGTTGCGCGCCTTGCAGCAGCGCGCATGAAGTTCGAAGCGTTGCGCATTCCGGTGCCGCTGCGAGGTTTCGCGGCGGGCGATGCGCAACTGTTCGACGTCACGCTGGCCGGCGACAGGGTCGGGTCCATCGTGGCCAGCGCCCAGCAGCAGCACGCGCGCGGCACGCTGCTGAGCGCACTGGTCGAGGCGCATGCGCACATCGACAAGAACTACACCGTGCAGGACGTGGGTGCGGCGCAGGGCAACCTGTTCGCCGCCATCGACCGCATGAACAAGCACCGCGACAGCTGGACCGGCGAGTCGCTGCGCTTGCGCATGGAGCGCGCGCTGCACGACGCATGGCAATCGGGCACGCGCGCGCTGCGCACGCACCTCGACTGGGTGCAGCCCGAGCCGCCCGCCGCCCTGCCCGTGTTCGAGGCACTGCGCGAAGAATGGCGCGGCCGCGTCGAGCTGCAGTTCGTTTCGCTCACGCCGCTCGACCTGTTCGCCGACCTCGCCGCGGGCGAGCGCATCGCACGCGAGGTGAAGCGTGCGCGTGGCGTGCTCGGCGCGTTCGTCTACCGCAACGAAGGCATCGTCCACAAGCTGGGGCGCGTGTTCGACCTCGCGCAGCAGCACGGGATGGGTCTCGACTTCCATGTCGACGAAGGCCTCGACGCCGAAGCCAGCGGCCTGCGCAGCATCGCGCAACTGGTGCGTGCGCGCAATTTCAGGAACGGCGTGGCCTGCGGCCATGCCTGCTCGCTGTCGGTGCAGGGCGATGGCGTTGCCAACGAAACGCTGGCGCTGTGCGCCGGCGCGGGCATTCACCTCATCGCGCTGCCCACCACCAACCTCTACCTGCAAGGCGCGTGGGACCGCACGCCCGTGCAGCGCGGCATCACGCGCATCCGCGAGGCGGCGGCATGGGGCTTGCGTGCGAGCCTGGCAACCGACAACGTGCAGGACGCCTTCTATCCCTACGGCAGCTACGACCTTCTGGAGACCTTCGGCCTCGGTGTGCAGATGGCGCACCTGGCGCCGGCCTCCGACTGGCTCGACGCCGTCACCGTGAGCCCCGCGAAATCCCTGGGGCTCGCATGGGACGGGCGCATCGCGCCGGGCTGCCCGGCGGACCTGCTGGTGTTGGCGGCCACCGACGAACACGAACTCATCGGTCCGCGCGGGCGGCAACGCATCGTCATCCGCGCCGGCCGGGTACTGGAGAAAACACAATGAGCATGGGCAAGCCAATGGCCAACTACGCCGCCGCCAGGCGCGTCGGCGATTTCGTCTTCATGAGCGGCGTGGTCGCGGTCGATCCGGCCACGCGCCGCGCCGTCGCAGGCTACGACGACATTCCCGAAGCAGCCCGCATCGCGCTGCAGGGCGTGGGCTACGCCACGGGCCAGATGTCGGTCGACGTGTTCGAAGCGCCCATCGTCGCGCAGAGCTGGTTCGTGCTCGAACGCATCCGCCAGATCGCGGCCGAGCATGGCGGCACGATGGAAGACGTGGTGAAGCTGGTGCAGTACTTTCGCCACCTGCCGCACTACGCGTTCTACAACCGCGTGCGCGGGCTGTTCTATCCGGGCGAGCCGCCGGTGAGCACGGTGGTCGAGGTGTCGCGTTTCCTGCCGGGGGACGAGGTGCTGGTGGAGGTCGAGGCGACCATGTACCTGCCAAAATAGGCACTCCCCCAGGCTTCGCGCACTTCGTGTCGCGCGCGCCTTCCCCCTCGCCGGGGGCAACACCTGCGGCCCGGCAAAGCCGGTTCCGCGGTGTTCCGCGAAAAGTCCCGCCCTACCTGACGCCCGCGCCCTTCAGCAAAAACTCCGTCACCTGCTCGATCAGGTAGCGCCGGTCCTTGTCGTCGCCCTGCTGGGCCACGTTGCGGAAGTACGCGGCCTGGGTGGCGTGGTCGGCATAGAACTGCGTCACGGCCCAGATGTGGAACAGCACCAGCATCGGGTCGGCCTTGTCCATCAGGCCCTGGTTCATCCAGTTCTGGATCACGGCGGCGGCCTGGTCGGTGCGCTGCTTGCTCGTGTCCATCATGTCGTCGAGGACCGGCGCGCCGCGCAACATCTCGGCGGTGAAGATGCGCGATCGCAGCGGATGCTCGAACGAGAACATCATCTTGCGCTCGATCAGGTCGCCCAGCACCTTGCGCGGGCCGAAGGCCTCGTCGCTGAAGCCGAACACCACGATCCAGTCGTTGAGGATGTCCTGCAGCACCTGGCGATACAGCGCTTCCTTGCTCTCGATGTAGTAGTGCAACTGCGCTTTCGAGAGCCCGGCCTTGTCGGCAATGGCCTGCGTCGATGCGCCGGCCAGCCCCTCGCTGGCGAACACCTCGATGGCGGCCTGGTTGATGAGGCCGAGCACCTGCGTGTACTTGCGCGAGCGGCCGCGCGTGGCGGGGGCTTCGTTGTCGCTTTCTTCGTTGACGGGAGGACGCGCGCTCACAGTTGGAGTTCCAGTTCCTGCCCCTTGGCGCGCGAGCAGCACAGGGCGATCTTGTGGCGGCGCTCGCTGCCCGTGAGGCAGAAGTCGCGATGCTCGGCGCCTTCGCCGTCGCCCTCGACCACGCAGGTGCCGCACAGGCCCTGCTGGCACGACACGGGAATGTCGATGCCGACTTCGTGCAGCGCGTCGACGGCGGCCTGATCTGCGGCAACGGGCACGCTGATGCCGCGCCGTGTGAGCTTCAGCGTGAAGGGCAGGCCGGTTGGGGTGCTGGCATCGGTGGGTGCGGCGAAATATTCGGCGTGCAGCGCGTCCTCGGGCCAGTGCGCGGCCGCGTCGCGCACCGCCTGCATGAAGCCGCCGGGGCCGCACACGTACAGGTGCGTGCCAGACGCGGGCTGGGCCAGCAGCGCTCGCAAGTCGATGCGCTGCGAGGCGTCGCCCTGGTCGAGATGCAGCCGCAGATGCGGTGCCAGCGCGGGCGCGCGCAGCGCCTCGGCGAACGCCAGATGCTCTTCGCTGCGCGCGAACACGCATAGCGTGAACCCGGCGCCGCGCGCGGCAAGCGCCTGCGCCATCGCCAGCAGCGGCGTCATGCCGATGCCGCCGGCCATCAGCAGATGGTGCGCGGCCTCCTCGCGCAGCGGAAAAGTGTTGCGCGGCGCGCTGATCGCGAGCAGGTCGCCTTCGCGCACACGCTCATGCATCGAGGCCGACCCGCCGCGGCTGTCGAGTTCACGCTTCACGCCGATCATGTACGAGTTGGCGCCGGAAGGCGCGCGTGCCAGCGAATACTGCCGCGAGAACCCACCAGGCATGTGCACGTCGATGTGCGCGCCGGCCTCGTAGGCAGGCAGCGGCCGGCCCCACGGATGGGCCAGTTCGAAGGCCAGTATTTCAGGCGTCTGCCGCGAGATGCGTTCGACGCGGACGGTGAGCGTGCGTTCGAGGCTCATGGTGATGTGTCTCCCTGCTTTCTGCGTTTTCTAGATGCTGCCCAGCTTGCGCGACACGCGCTCGATGAAGTGGCTGCGGTCGCTTGCAGTCACGGCGTTCATGTCATGCAGCTGCAGCCACGTCACCTTGCAGCGCCATGCGAACAGCGCGCGCAATGCGCGCGTGAACAGCCGCCGGCCCGGGTCGCCGATCACCATCACGAACCAGCGCGGCGAGCCGCCGGTGGTCACCACCGTGAGCCGCTGGATGTGCCGCAGCCCCGACTTCGCGATCTGCCCCTTGCGCTGCGCCGGCAGGAAGGCCACGCCCGGAAGCCACACCCGTTCGAGCCAGCCCTTGAGCATCGACGGCGGTCCGTGGAACCAGGTCGGAAACACGAACACCAGGTGCTCGGCCCACAGCAGCGCCTCGACGTGGGGTTTCACGCGTTCGCGGATCAGGTCGGGGTTGTCGAGGTACGCGATGCGCTCTTCGCGGGTCAGCGTTGGGTCGAAGCCCTCGGCGTACAGGTCGATGGCCTTGACGGGGTGCCGCGGCTGGAGCGCCTCGAGCGCGGTGCGGTAGAGCGCGTGGTTGAAGCTGTCAGGGTTCGGATGGCAGTGGATGACTAGCGTTTTCATGGTTGAGGGCCGGTTCGCTCAGCGGTTTTTGTCGCTGGCGAGACGGGGTCAGAGCCCAGGGGATAAAAGGTCGCGCAGTGCCTTATGGCAACCCAGGCGCCGGCATCTGACCCCGGCGCAAGCCCCGCGCGACCCTCGAGAAAAAACGAAACTGCCTACTTGCCTGTCAGCTTCTTGCGGACGTCGACACCGACGCCCTTGTTCACGAACTGTGTGGTGACGACCTTCGACAGGTCGACCTCGCCCGGCTTGTACAGGCCGGCCTTGACCATCTTGTCGTAGAAGTCCTTCACGCGCGCCTCGTCCATCGCGCCGATGCCCTTGGCGAGCGATTCGCCGCTGTCGACGATGCCCATCTTCTTCATCAGCTCGATGGAGCCCTGCGATGCGGCCACGGGCGAATCGGGGTTGATCTTGGCGATCATCTCGTTGGCCGCCTTGTTGTCGCCGTAGAGGTAGTTGTTCCAGCCGATGATCGAGGTCTCGACGAACTTGCGCACCGTCTCGGGCTTGGTCTTGATCAGGTCGGCGCGCGTCTCGATGGTGGTCGAGTAGGTCGAGAAGCCGTTGTCGGCCAGCAGCTGCACCACCGGGTCGAAGCCGGCTTGCGCTTTGATCGACAGCGGCTCCGAAATCGCGTAGCCCTGCTGGATCGATTTCTTGTCGGCCAGGAACGGGCCGACGTTGAAGGTGTAGGGCTTGAGCTGCGAGTCCTTGAAGCCGTGCTCCGACTTCATCCACTGCCAGAAGCTGAATTGGCCGTCCTTGCCGATGAAGGCCACGGGCGCCTTGGCCATGTCCTTGAAGGTGTCGAAGCCCTGGCCCGGGTGCGCGAACATGGCCTGCGGGTCTTTCTGGAAGAAGGCCGCGACGACCACGGTGGGCACGCCGTTCTTCACGTTGTCGAAGGACTGCAGCAGGTTGCCGGTCATCAGGAAGTCGACCTTGCCGGCCGGCAGCATCGGCCGGTTGTTGACCATTGGTCCGCCCTGCTGGATGTCGACGTCGAGGCCGTACTTCTTGTAGGTGCCATCCGCCAGCGCCTGGTAGAAGCCGCCGTGGCCGGCCTGCGCCTTCCAGTTGGTGGCGAATACCACTTTTTCCTGCGCCTGCGCGGCGAAGGCTGCGGCCGAGAGGGCCAGGGCGAGAGCGAGCGGACGAATGGTCAGGGCGGGGACGCGCATGGCAGTGGACTCCTGGGGTTGAATGCGACTTGAGATTTTCATGTCAGTTGTTTGTTGCGCAAGGGGCTTTGTTCTTGTCTTGGCGCCTTTGTTCGGGGCGCGTGCACAGGCCGCCGGGTACTCCCCTCCGCGAATGTCCCCCGGCCTTCGGCCTCCTCCTTTATTTCGCTGCGGGGAGCACCCGACGCCCTGTGCACGAGGGCACGCCGCCGGTGCTTCGCCGATCAACCGGTGCTCTGAACGCTCACGTCGATGCGGGGGCCTTTTTCGCGAAATAAAGGAGGAGCCCGAAGGCCGGGGGACATTCGCGAAAAAGGTCACCGTGTCGGCGTGAGCGCGCCCCGAATGGCGGCACACGTCACGCACAACACAAAGAACAAGACCCCGAAGTTCCATCTCAGCGCTCGACAGCCATGTCCGGCGTCCATCCGCGCGTCTTGCCGGGGTTCATCAATCCCATCGGATCGCTGCGCTTCTTGAACTCGATCTGCTGCGTATCGATGGTCTTCATGCCGCCGTCCTCGATGGTGACGACGTGCGGATTGAAGATCTTGCAGCCGCCCTGCGACTCGATCTCGCGGATCAGCTCGTACTGGTGGGCCTCGCCCTTCCAGCGCACCAGCAGGATGCCGAAGGTGCCGCACTCGCCGTTGGCGCGCGCGAAGTCCTGGTGCTGCAGCACGTCGTCGCCGAAGATTTGCAGATGCCGCTCGACCACCGACGGATCGAAGGGCTGGGCGTAGGCAACCTGCAGGTAGGTCCAGCTGCGGTCGGCCTTCAGTGCCTGCAGCGTCGTGTGGTTGAACGCGCACTCGTAGGCTGGAGGCAAACCGTCGGCGAGCAGTTCGGCTTCGGTGCCGGCAACGGAGATCGTGCCGCCCTGTGCCTCGGCGAGGGCGCGGAAGTCCGCCATCGACTCGGGCGAGACCATGGCGAACACCGCATGCCGGTCGCGCGGAAAGCGGTCGCGCATCGCCGTGTAGTAGGGCGAGAAGCGCGCCTCGACCGTGGACAGCAGGAAGATGTCGAGCGAGGGCGCCTGTGCCGCGATCCCGAAGGCTAGCGCGCCGCGGTACGTTTCGAACAGCACCGTGCAGTGCACCCATTCGACGGCCGGGCTCAGCGCGACCTCGACGTCGAGGATCACGCCGTTGGTTCCGTAGGCGTGGTGCACTTGCTGGATCTCATCGCCATGCAGCTCGATGACGCGCGGCTCGCGCTCCACCGTCATCACGCGCGCGCGCAGCAGGTTGCCGGGGTCGCGCAGGATGCCGTGGCGGAACGAGCCGATGCCGCCGAAGCCGCCCGCGATGAAGCCGCCGATGCTGGCCACGTGCCAGGTCGAGGGCCACATGCGCAGCGCCTGGCCGGTCTCGCGCGCCGCGAGGTCGATGTCGTGCATGCGCGCGCCGGCTTCGACGCGGATGCGGCCGTCCTGGATGTCGAGCACGCGGCACATCTGCGTCACGTCGAGCACGATGCCGCCCTCGAGCGGTACGCACTGGCCGTAGTTGCCGGTGCCGCCGGCGCGCACGGTGAGCGGCAGCTTCCACTTGGCCGCAACCGCAGCCGCCTGCCGCACGTCGTCCTCGGTGCTGACCTTGACGACGAGGTCGGCCACGCAGCCCGCGAGCTGCGCGGTGAGGATGGGGCTGTACCAGTAGAAGTCTTTCGACAGCTGTTTGCGCTGGGCCGGCGCGGTGATCAGGTTGAGGCCGCGCAGGTCATTGCGCACGGCTTTCCAGTCGATGACGGCGTGCATCGCTCTAGCGTTCACGGCGCATCTCGCTTTCGTGCCAGTGGCCGAGCACGAGGCGTGACAAGGCGGCGAACACGATGAAGATCACGATGCCCAGCAGCGACACCAGCAGCAGCGCCGCGAACATCATCGGGATCTCGGTGCGGAAGCTCGACTCGAGAATGCGCGAAGCCAGCCCCGTTTCCTTGCCTGCCGTGCCGGCCGTGAACTCGGCCACCACCGCGCCGATCAGGCTCAGCCCGCCCGCGATCTTCAGGCCCGCCATGAAGTACGGCAGCGCGCTGGGCGCGAGCAGGTAGCGGAAGGTCTGCCACGGCGAGGCCTTGTAGAGCTGGAACAGGTCGCGAAGATTGCTGTCGGCGCTTTTCAGGCCGATGACGGTGTTCGACAAGATCGGAAAGAAGGCCACGATCCACGCGCACAGCAGCAGCGCCGCAGTGGTGTTCGACACGTAGATCAGGATGAGCGGCGCGATCGCGATGATCGGCGTCACTTGCAGGATCACGGCGATAGGGAACAGGCCGATTTCCACCCACTTGAAGAGCGCGAACGAGATCGCCAGAAGCACGCCACCGACGATGGCCGCACCGAGCGCGAGCAGCGTGAGCTTGACCGTGAACCACAGGGCGCTGGAAAGCGAATCCCAGTTGTCGAACAGCGTGCGAAGAATGAGCGAGGGTGCGGGGAGGATGTAGTGCGGGATGTTGTTGGCGCGCACGGTCCATTCCCAGAGCAGCAGGAGCGCCGCGATGATGACGACGGGCACCACGATGCGCAGCATCGACTCGCGGCGGCGCAGCTTGTCTTCGTGGGCGCGCAGCGTGGCCTCGGAGGGGGCGTCGTCTGCTGTGGGGTCGGCGTTGGCGATCAGCGTGGCCATTTCAGTTTTCCGCGGTCAGGCCACCGGGTACTCCCCTCCGCGAATGTCCCCCGGCTTCGCCTCCTCCTTTATTTCGCTGCGGGGAGCACCCGGTGCCCTGTGCACGATGGGCGCGGCGCTTGTGCTGGCTGATCAACCAGTGCTCTGAACGATCACGTCGGCGGTGGGCTGCTTTTCGCGAAATAAAGGAGGAGGCCGAAGGCCGGGGGACATTCGAGAAAAGAAGCACGCCGTCGGCGTGAGCGCGCCCCGAACAACGCACTGCAATGCGCAACCGGTCAATGATCGATGTCGAGGCCATGCAGCGCTCCATGCAGGGATTGAGACACCGCCGTGCAATGCGCGTTGTAGCGGCTCGATGTGCGGAACTCTTCGCCGCGCGGGTAGGGCTCGTCGATGCGGATCTCGTCGATCACGCGCCCCGGTCGAGCCGCCATCACGACGATGCGGTTCGACAGGTACACCGACTCGTACACGCTGTGCGTGACGAACACCACCGAGAAGCGGTGCTCGCGCCAGATGGCGAGCAGGTCGTTGTTGAGCTTGATGCGCGTCATCTCGTCGAGCGCGGCAAAGGGTTCGTCCATCAGCAGCAGGCGCGGATGCGTGACCAGCGCTCGCGCGATGGACACGCGCATCTTCATGCCGCCCGACAGCTCGCGCGGATACACGTCGGCAAAGCGCGAGAGGCCGACCATCTCCAGCGCCTGCTGCACCACCGGCGCCGCCGCGTCGCGGCTCATGCCGGCGAGCTTGAGCGGCAGCCACACGTTGTCGAACACCTTGGCCCACGGCATGAGCGTGGGCTCCTGGAACACGAAGCCCAGGTCGCGGTCGCTTTGCGTCTTGCCGGTGTTGGCGCCCGACCAGTGCATGTCGCCCGAGCTGAGCCGCGTGAGCCCCGCGATGAGGCGCAGCGCGGTGCTCTTGCCGCAGCCCGAGGGGCCGAGGAAGCTGATGAAGTCGTGCTCGCCGATATCGAGCGACATGCCCTGCAGCGCGAGCGTGCCGTTCGCAAAACGCTTGCTGACGTTGCGCAGGGTGACCAGTGGCGGCGGGGTGGGGATGGACATCATTTCCAGGCCGGTTCGTTGGCGAGGCGCGAGAGCGGAAAGCGGTCGACCTCCTGCAGCAGCTCGACGAAGCGGCGGCCCACGTGGTCGAGCACCGCCGCGCCCTTCTCGGCCGTGGCGCGCGTGGCATCGCCGGCGGCGCCCGCGGGGTTGATGTCGTGCATCTGCCAGCCGAGCTTGCCGCTGGGGGTGATCGAGAGGAACTTGTTCTCGGCGGCCAGTTGCTCCGTCATCGAGCTGAAGTTCTGGAACCGGTCCTGGCGCACGCAGTCGGGCGCGAGGTGCAGCATGACCGAGCTTTCGAGGTCGCCGGCGTGGATGCCGTGCCGGCCCTCGTGCGCGGTGAACAGGCCCTCGGGCAGGCCCAGCGTGTACCAGTTGGCGGCCACGACCATCATGTCGTGTTCCTCGCGCAGGTCGCGCGCCACGATGTCCATCACGCTCATCTGGCCGCCGTGGCTGTTGTAGAGCACCAGCTTGCGCACGCCGGCCTTCGCGACGCAGGCGCCGATGTCCTTCCACAGCGAGATCAGCGTGTTGGCGGACACCGTGAGCGTGCCCGGGTAGCGCGAATGCTCGTTGCTCTTGCCGTAGGGCACGGTGGGCAAAAACAGCACCGGCAGGTCGTCGGGCAGGTGCGGCAGCGTGGCGCGGACCATGCCGTCGATGGTGGCGGTGTCGGTCGACATCGGCAGGTGCGGGCCGTGCTGCTCGGTCGCGCCCACGGGCAGCACGGCAATGAGCCGTTCACGGTCGAGGCGGGAGAACTCTTCGCTGGTCAGGTCGGACCAGAAACGGCTGCGCAAGGGGACCGGGTTCATCGTGGCGTACCTCGTGGTGACGGGCAGTGGAGCGCGGATGATGATCTAAATTATCCAATCGGTCAAAAAAAGTTGGATCGCGGGTTACCCACGCCGCGGCCGCCGAATGCAGCACCCCTTGATGGCGGCTCTCCTTGGGCATATAAGTCGTTCATGTTTCCTCGGCTTGTCGCAAGGCGGAAAGGGGACGCTATGAAGAGACGCATCTACTGGCTGATGCCGGACCTGGCGAGCGCCAGGCGGGCGATGGACGATCTGGTGCGGGCGCGCGTCGACGTTGCGCGCATTCATTTCGCCGGACCGGAAGGCATGGACATGGCCGGGCTCCATGCGGCCAACGTATGGCAAACCTCGGACGTGGTCCACGCTGCCAAGACCGGATGGGCGGTCGGCAGTGCCTGCGGCATCGTCGTCGGCCTCTTGGCCGCCCTGATGTTTCCGATCTTCGGCGACGACCCCGAATGGGAAGTGGCCGTGCTGGTGGCCGTCGTGGGTGGCGTGGTCGGGACCTGGTCGGCCAGCATGATCGGCATTTCCATTCCGAGTCCCAGGCTGCAGCGTTTCGAGGGCGCCATCGCGCAGGGCCAGATCCTGCTGATGGTGGACTTGCCGCGTTCGCGCATGCGGGACATCGAGGCGCTGCTGCAGTCAGCGCATCCCGAGGCCCGGTTCGAGGGCGAAGAGCCGCGAATCCCGGCGTTTCTCTGAAGCGCGAATGAGCCCTGAACCCATGATGCCGAGCCGAGGGACCGCACATGATCATGGCCGTCGCCCTGTTGCTCATCGTGCTCGGCTCGGTGCTGTTCCACGTCTTCAATCCATGGTGGACGACGCCCCTGGCTTCGAACTGGCAGCCGATGGACGACACCCTGACCATCACGCTGGTGATCACGGGGATCTTCTTCGTCGTCATCAACCTGTTCGTCGCCTACATGCTGGTGCGCTTTCGCCATCGCGAGGGGCACCGGGCGGCGCATGAGCCCGAGAACAGGAAGCTCGAGCGCTGGCTGATCGGCGGCACCACCGTCGGCATCATGGCGCTGCTGGCGCCCGGCCTCGTGGTGTACGCGAACTACGTCAGGGAGCCCCGCGACGCGCTCGTGCTGGAGGTGCTGGGCCAGCAGTGGCAATGGCGCTTCCGCTTCCCGGGGCCGGACGGCAAGCTGGGCGCGACCGACGCGCGCTTCGTCAGCGCCACCAATCCGTTCGGGATCGACCCGGGCGACCCCGCCGGGCAGGACGACCTCCTGATCCCCGGCGACGAGGTGCACCTGCCGCTCGGCAAGCCGGTGCTGGTGCTGATGCGCTCGAACGACGTGCTGCACGACTTCTTCGTGCCGCCGTTCCGCGCCCGGATGAACATGGTGCCGGGGCAGGTCAGCCGCTTCTGGTTCACGTCGACCGTCGCAGGCCGCTACGAGGCGCTCTGCGCGCAGCTGTGCGGCGTGGGCCATCCCAACATGCGCGGCTACGTGGTGGTGGAGGCCCCGGCGAACTACCAGACCTGGTATGCGGCGCTGCCGAGCTTCGCCAAGTCGCAGGCCAAGGCGCCCGAGGCGCCGGCCGCCCCGGGCGGCCCGGCCGGCGGCGGCGCACGCGTCGAGCAGGGCCGCGCGCTGGCGGACGCCAAGGGCTGCGTGGCCTGCCACACGGTCGACGGCAGCCCGCGCGTGGGACCGACCTGGAAGGGCCTGCACGGCAAGACCGAGACCATGGCGGACGGCTCCACCGCGCTGGTCGACGAAGCCTATCTGCGCAGCTTCATCCGCGATCCGCAGGCCCGCCATGTGAAGGGCTTCCCGCCGGTCATGCCCAAGATCGAAATGACCGATGAAGAACTGGCCGCGCTGGTGGCCTACATCCAGAGTCTGGGCAGCCCGCCGGCGCAGGCTGCCGCCGAACAGAAGGCTGCGCGATGAACTCTTCCATGCCCACGGGGCAGGCCATGTCCCACGCCGACGACGCCGAGCATCCCGCGCCGCAGAGTTTCCTGACCCGCTACGTCTGGAGCCAGGACCACAAGGTGATCGCCGTCCAGTACGCCTGCACCGCCATCGCGGTGGGCGTGGTGGGCGTGGTGCTGTCCAACCTGATGCGGCTGCAGCTCGGCTTTCCGGGCCAGTTCGACTTCATCAACGCCGAGCGCTACTACCAGTTCGTGACCATGCACGGGATGATCATGGTGATCTACCTGCTCACGGCGCTGTTCCTCGGCGGCTTCGGCAACTACCTGATCCCGCTGATGGTGGGGGCGCGGGACATGGTCTTTCCCTACCTCAACATGTTGAGCTTCTGGGTCTACCTGCTGTCGGTGGTGGTCCTGATGGCGAGCTTCTTCGTCCCGGGCGGACCTACCGGCGCGGGCTGGACGCTGTATCCGCCGCAGTCGATCCTGCCCGGCACGCCGGGCCATGCGGGCGGCATCGTGCTGATGCTGGTGTCGCTGCTCATCTTCATCGTGGCGACCACGATGGGCGGCCTCAACTACGTGACCACCGTGCTGCAGGCGCGCTGCGAAGGCATGACGCTGCTGCGCATGCCGCTCACGGTGTGGGGCATCTTCGTCGCCACCATCCTTGCGCTGCTCGGCTTTCCGGCATTGTTCGTCAGCGGCGTGATGCTGCTGCTCGACCGGACGCTGGGCACCAGCTTCTTCATGCCGGCGCTGGTGTCGATGGGCCAGGTGACGGGCTACAAGGGCGGCAGCCCGCTGCTGTTCCAGCACCTGTTCTGGTTCTTCGGCCACCCAGAGGTCTACATCGTGGCGCTGCCGGCCTTCGGCATCGTCTCCGACCTGATCAGCGTGCACGCGCGCAAGTGCATCTTCGGCTACCGCATGATGGTGTGGGCCATCGTGGCCATCGGCGCGCTCAGCGTGGTGGTCTGGGCGCACCACATGTTCGTGAGCGGCATGAACCCGTACTTCGGCTTCTTCTTCGCGACCACCACGCTGATCATCGCGGTGCCCACCGCGATCAAGGTCTACAACTGGATCCTGACGCTGTGGCGCGGCGACATCCACCTGACGGTGCCGATGCTGTTCGCGCTGGCCTTCCTCTGCACCTTCCTCATCGGCGGGCTGACCGGGCTGTTCCTCGGCAACGTGAGCGTGGACATCCCGCTCTCGGGCACCTACTTCGTGGTGGCGCACTTCCACATGGTGATGGGCGTGGCGCCGCTGCTGGTGGTGTTCGGCGGCATCTACCACTGGTTTCCCAAGGTCACTGGCCGCATGCTCGACGACCGGCTCGGCCGGCTGCATTTCTGGATCACCTTCCTCGGCACCTACGCGGTCTTTTTCCCGATGCACTACCTCGGCGTGCTGGGCATGCCGCGGCGCTACTACAACTTCGACGGCTACAAGTTCATTCCGCCGTCGGCGTTCAGCCTGAATGAAGTCATCACCGTGATCGCGATGATCATCGCCCTGGCCCAGCTTCTGTTCATCGCCAACCTGGCCTGGAGCGCCTGGCGCGGCCGACCGGCCGACGCCAACCCATGGCGCGCCGCCTCGCTCGAATGGCAGACGCCGACGACGCCGCCGGGCTACGGCAACTGGGGGCCGCGGCTGCCGGTGGTCTACCGGTGGGCCTATGCCTATGGAGAGCCGGGCGCGGCGGAGGATTTCATCGCGCAGAACGCGCCGCCGCAAGCCGGGGCCGGGGAGCCCGAGCCCGAAGGCCAGAGCGAGGTGCGGGGAGCGCCGGCATGAGCGCGGTTGCTGCCTGGAGCGACCGCGGCTCGCCCCGCGATGCGCGCGCGAGCGCGGCCAGCATCGGCCTGTGGGTCTTCATGGGCGTGGCTACCGCGCTGTTCTCGCTCTTCATCGTGGCCTACGTGATGCGCATGAGCGGCGACGACTCGATGACGATCGCGCTGCCGTGGCAGCTCTGGCTCAGCTCGGCGCTGCTGGTGGCGGGCAGCGTGGCGCTGCAAGGGGCCGGTGGTGCATCGCGCGGCCTTGACCCGATGCGGACGCGTCGCCTGCTGCTGGCGGGCGGCCTCTGCGCGGCGGGCTTCCTGAGCGTGCAGCTGTGGGCCTGGCAGGCGCTGCTGAGCGCTCAGGTGATGCCGGCCGGCAATCCGGCGGGCAGCTTCTTCTATTTGTTGACCGCGATGCACGGACTCCACCTGGCGGGTGGGCTGGTCGGGTGGGCCTGGACGGCGCACGCCGCATGGCCCGATCCCGCCAGGGCCGCATGGCGCATCGCGCTGTGCGCGCGCTACTGGCACTTCATGCTGGCGGTGTGGCTGGTGCTGTTCGCGCTGCTCGGGTGGGTGACGCCGGAGGTGGCGCGCTTCGTCTGCGGCACATCCTGAGGAGGCATCCATGAACAACACCGCAACCGTCGCCGCAACGCCGTTGAATCCGACCCTTGCCGCAAGCGGCTGGCGCGGGCTGATTGCCGACTGGTCTTCCGATCGCCAGGCGTTCCACGTCTCGTGGGGCAAGGCGATGATGTGGATCTTCCTGCTCAGCGACACCTTCGTCTTCAGTTGCTTCCTGACCGGCTACATGACGGTGCGCGTCTCGACCACCGTGCCGTGGCCCAACCCGAGCGAGGTGTTCGCGCTCCACGTGGCGGGCGCCGACATCCCGTTGCTGCTGATCGCGATCATGACCTTCGTGCTCATCAGCAGCAGCGGCACGATGGCGATGGCCGTCAATTTCGCCTACCGCCGCGACCGCGTGAACGCCGCCACGCTGATGATCGTGACCGCGACCTTCGGCGAACTCTTCGTCGGCATGCAGGCCTTCGAGTGGTCCAAGCTGATCCTGCATGAAGGCGTGCGGCCCTGGGGCAACCCGATGGGCGCGGCGCAGTTCGGCTCGGCCTTCTTCATGATCACGGGCTTTCACGGGCTGCACGTGTCGGCCGGCGTGGTCTTCCTGTTCACCGTGGCCTTCAAGCTGATCCGCGGCGACTACGACAAGAAGGGCAACTACCAGATCGTCGAGATCGCCGGCCTGTACTGGCACTTCGTGGACCTCGTGTGGGTCTTCATCTTCGCGCTGTTCTATCTCTGGTGAGGACGATCATGAACCCCGACACCGGCCAACAACATCCGATCGGCCTCTATCTCAAGATCTGGGGGCTGCTGTTCGTGCTCAGCACGATGTCGTACCTGGTCGACTACTTCCATTTCCACGGGTACCTGCGCTGGACCCTGATCATTGTCTTCATGCTGCTGAAGGCGGGGCTGATCGTTTCGGTCTTCATGCACATGGCCTGGGAGCGGCTGTCGCTGGTCTATGCCATCCTGGTGCCGCCCCTGTGCCTGCTGGTCCTGGTGTGGTTGATGGCGGCGGAGGCCGGCCACACCTTCCTGACACGGATGGCGTTCTTCCACTGACGGCGGCGCGGGCGGCAGCCCGGCTCCGACCGGCTCAGCGCCGCACCACGTAGCGCGTCACCACCGGCGGCGACTCGCCCAGGTGGAACGCCAGCCGGCGCTCGCGCAGCGCCATGTCGGCGGCGGTGGCGCGGTTGAAGCGACGCAGGTGGTCGGTCCACGATTCGTCGACGATCTGCTCCACGTAGCGTTCCGGCTGCGCGATGTCGTGCAGCAGCTCCCAGCCGATGGCGCCCTGGCTCAGGCGCGCGCGGCGGGTCTGCTGCATCACGAGGTGGAAGGCGGCGGCGCGGGCCGGGTCGATCATGAATTCCACGGTGATGACCACGCGGCCGTCTTCCTGCGGCGCCTCGGCGGGCGGGCCGGCGGCCCAGCCGGCCTGGGCGGGGCTGGTGTCGTCCTCGCCGC
Source organism: Variovorax sp. Root434 (assembly GCF_001426595.1). Lineage (NCBI taxonomy): Bacteria > Pseudomonadati > Pseudomonadota > Betaproteobacteria > Burkholderiales > Comamonadaceae > Variovorax > Variovorax sp. Root434. The sequence goes on along the minus strand of NZ_LMEK01000012.1, from coordinate 699,584 downwards.
TCACGTCGGTCACCCAGCGCAGCGCGGCGAGCATCAGCAGCGTGCCGCTGACGGCCGCCACGCACAGGCTGGCGACCAGCGTGGTGACCGTGGCCACCTGGCCCCAGAGCGCCGCGCCGATCGCGCTCGCGCCCATGATCGCCATCTGGTACATCGACATGCCGCGCGCGCGCACCCAGTCGGGCAGCGCGAGCTGGGCCGACACCGACAGCGAGTTGGCCACCGTGATCCACGCCATGCCGCCGAAGAACATTGCCGGCACCGCGATCCACGCATTCGGCGCGAAGGCCATGACGGCAGTGGCGCCCGACTGCAGCAGTGTGCCGCGCAGCACCAGCTGGTCGCGCCCCATCGCCTGGCGCAGCCGCGGCAGGAACAGCACCGCGACGATCGCGCCCGAGCCCATGGCCGCCAGCAGCAGCGTGAAGGTGCCGGCGCCGCCGCCCTCGAGGTTGCGCGCCAGCAGCGGCAGCAGCGCCAGCAGCGCGGTCGAGTGGAAGAAGAAGATCGAGATGCGCGTGAGCACCGCGCGCATGCGCTGCGACTGCCGCACGAACTGCACGCCCACGCGCATCGCGCTGATGAGCTTCTCGCGGCCCAGCGGGTTGGGCGTGTGCTCGCGCCGCCAGCGCAGCACCACGAAGCCCGAGGCCACCGACAGCACCGCGTTGAGCGCGAACACCCACACGGTGCCGGCGCTCGCGATCAGCATGCCGGCCGTAAGCGGGCCGACGATGCGCGAGGCGTTCATCGCGATGCCGTTCAGGCCCAGCGCGGCCGGCAGCTGCGGGCGCGGCACCAGCTCGGGCACGATGGCCGCGAACACCGGCCAGCGCAGCGCCAGGCCGATGCCGTTGGCGAAGGTCAGCGCCAGCAGCAGCGGCGCGGTCATGAGGTCGAGCGCCAGCGCGGCGCACAGCACGATGGCCGTGCCGGCCAGCCAGAACTGCGTGGCCACCAGCCAGCGCCGGCGGTCGAGGATGTCGGCCAGCGCGCCGCTGGGCAGGCCCAGCAGGAACACCGGCAGCGTGGAGGCAGACTGCACCAGCGCCACCCAGATCGGCGAGGTGGTCAGCGAGGTCATCATCCACGCGGCGGCCACGTCGTTCATCCACATGCAGATGTTGGCGACGAGCCAGGTGCTCCACAGCATGCGGAACACGGGGAGCTGGAGGGGCACGAGGGCCGCGAGCTTCGCTGGCTGCGGCCGCGCGGGCGGGATGGGCGTCTCTTCGGGGGATATGGGTGGCATGTGGCGCTATTTTGGCGCGCCCGCCGCCGTCATCCCCTGTCGCTGCGGGCGAGGCGGTGTTCGAGGCGGCGCAGCATCGTGGTCAGCACCAGCGTCATCACCCAGTAGATGACCGAGATCGCGAGGTACGGCTCCCAGTAGCGCGCATAGGCGCCGGCCACGGTGCGCGCCGCGTAGGCCAGCTCGGCCAGTCCGATGGCCGAGACCAGCGACGTGTCCTTCAGCAGCGCGATCGCGTTGTTGCCCAGCGGCGGCAGCATGCGACGGAAGGCCTGCGGCAGCACCACGTAGCGCATCACCTGCGCGGGCGAGAAGCCGATCGAGCGGCCCGCATCGAACTGTCCGCGCGAGATCGACTGGATGCCGGCGCGGAACACCTCGGAGATGTAGGCCGCCGAATTGAGCGTGAGCGCCACCACGCCGGAGATGAGCGCGCCGTGCTCCTGCTTGAGCGTGCGCGCGAGCTCGCCGTCGATCAGGATGCCCGTCGTCGGGTGGATGAACACCGGCATCACCGCGAAGTGGATCAGCAGGATCTGCACGAACAGCGGCGTGCCGCGGAAGAAGCTCACGTACACCGTGGCCGGCCAGCGCAGGAAGAAGCGCGCGATCCAGGTCCAGGGGGCGTGGCGCGGATGCGCCAGGCGCGCGAGCGCGAGGCACAGGCCCCAGCTCGAACCCAGCAGCACGCACACCACGGTCATGCGCAGCGTCATCCAGGCGCCTTGCCAGAACAGGTCCTTGTATTCGACCAGGATGTCCCATCGGAACCATCCGAAAAGAAGAATTGGTTGTTCCATCTATCGCCTCCGCTTCATCGCGTCAAACTCAAAAAACAAACGGCCGCATCGTGGCGGCCGTGATCGGATCACAGGCGGGGTGCGGCTCAGCGGACGTTCGGGTCCTTGTTGAACCACTTCTTGTAGATCGTCGCGTAGCTGCCGTCGGCGCGGATGGCCGCGAGGCCGGCGGTGAGCTTGTCGAGCAGGGCCTTGTCGCCCTTCTTCACGACGATGCCGAAGCCCTCTTCGGGGAAGGACTTGTCGTCCAGCGTCTTCAGGTCGGGGTTCTGCGCCACGCGATAAGCGATGACGCCGTTGTCGCCCATGGCGGCATCGACGCCGCCGCCGGCCAGCTCGGAAATGATGAGCGGCGTGCTCTCGAAGCGGCGGATGTCGGGGTTGGTCTTGCCGAACTCGCGCGAGGCGATGTCGTCGGCGGTGGAGGCGCTGACCACGGCGATCTTCTTGCCGGCGAGGTCCTTCAGTGAGGCGACCTTGCTGTTCTTCGGCAGCGCGATCAGCTGGCGGGCCGCGAAGTACGGCGGCGTGAAGTCGTAGCTCTGCTTGCGCTTCTCGTTGATGGTGACGCCCGAGATCACGAGGTCGACGTCGCCGTTGTTCAGCGCGCCGAAGATGCCGGTGAAGGGCGTGTTGACGATCTTGATCTTCAGGCCCTGCTGCTTCGCGATGGCGTTGATGATGTCGATGTCGAAACCGACGATCTGCTTGTCCTTGTTCTCGAAGGCGAAGGGCGCGTAGGTGGCGCTGGAGGCTACGGTGAGTTCGCGGTTCTGCGCCTGGGCACTGAATGCGAGCGTGGCGGCTGCGAGGCCAAGGGCCAGGGCGCGGCGGAGGAGATTCATTCGGGGTCCTTGTTTTTCGCCGTCCGGCGGGAGGTGGTGGGCGGGGATTTTAGGCTGCCGCTATCGGGCGGCCGCGTCGCCCCATGCACTCAGCGTGCCAGATGCCCCAGCGGCAGCGCACTGCTCGCCTTCACCTCGCCCAGCGAGAAACTGGTGTGCAGGTCCTTCACGTTCGGCAGGTTCATCAAGTGCTGGCGCGCAAAGGACGAGAAGCTGTCGAGGTCCTGCGCCACCACCTGGAGTTCGAAGGTGCCGGTGCCGCTGATGTAGTGGCAGGCCACCACCTCGGGCATCCTGCGGATCGCATCCTCCAGCTTGCGGGTGGCCTCATGGGTGACGCGCTCGGTGTCCACGCGCACGAAGGCAAGCACGCCGAGACCGATCTTGTGGCGGTCGATCTCGGCGTGGTAGCCCTTGATGACGCCTGCCTCCTCGAGTGCCCGCACCCGACGCCAGCAGGGCGCGGCCGAGAGGCCCACGCGTTGCGCAAGCTCGGCGTTGGTGAGGCGACCGTCGGCCTGCAGTTCTTGCAGGATTGCGAGGTCGAACTTATCGATGCTTTCCATTGGCGCGGATTTTAAGCAAGATTCTTTCTGGAAGCCGCTTTTTCGAGGCAAAGAACGCAAACACCTGTCGCCGACCCCGGCATACACTTTGCGTGACCATGGGCTCGCGCCCTATCGGGCACAGACCCAAGCAATCAGCCAGGCCCACAAGGCCCTGCCATACGGAGACAGACACCATGAACGCCCCGCTGCCCGAGCACATCCGCAAGGCGCTAGAAACCGTCACGCTCGACGACAAGTACTCCCTCGACTACGGCCGTGCCTTCATGAGCGGTGTCCAGGCCCTCGTGAAGCTGCCCATGCTGCAGCAACTGCGCGACAAGCAGGCCGGCAAGAACACCGCCGGCTTCATCAGCGGCTACCGCGGCTCTCCGCTCGGCGGCTACGACCAGGCGCTGTGGAAGGCCAGCAAGTTCCTCAAGGAACGGAACATCGTCTTCCAGCCCGGCGTGAACGAAGAGCTGGCGGCCACCGCGCTCTGGGGCACCCAGCAGCTGGGCTTCTCGCCCGCGGGCACCAACAAGTTCGACGGCGTGTTCGGCATCTGGTACGGCAAGGGCCCGGGCGTGGACCGCTGCTCCGACGTCTTCAAGCACGCCAACATGGCCGGCACCACCGAATTCGGCGGCGTGATCGCGGTGGCGGGCGACGACCACATCTCCAAGAGCAGCACGGCCGCGCACCAGAGCGACCACATCTTCAAGGCCTGCGGCACGCCGGTGTTCTTTCCGGCCAACGTGCAGGAAATCCTCGACCTGGGCATCCACGCCTTCGCCATGAGCCGCTTCTCGGGCGTGTGGTCGGGCATGAAGACGATCCAGGAGATCGTCGAATCGAGCGCCACGGCCATGATCGACCCCGAGCGCGTCGAGATCGTCATCCCCACCGATTTCGAGATGCCGCCCGGCGGCCTGCACATCCGCTGGCCCGACCATGCGCTGGAGCAGGAAGCCCGGCTCATGCACTACAAGTGGTACGCCGCGCTCGCCTACATCCGCGCCAACCGGCTGAACCACAACGTGATCGAGGGCCCGAACGACCGCTTCGGCATCATGGCCAGCGGCAAGGCCTTCAACGACACGCGCCAGGCGCTGATCGACCTGGGCCTGGACGACGCGGCCTGCCGCCAGCTCGGCATCCGCCTGCACAAGGTAGGCGTGGTGTGGCCGCTCGAGGCGCAGCTCACGCGCGAATTCGCCACCGGCCTGCAGGAGATCCTGGTGGTCGAGGAGAAGCGCCAGGTCATCGAATACCAGCTCAAGGAAGAGCTCTACAACTGGCGACCCGACGTGCGCCCCAACGTGGTCGGCAAGTTCGACGAGGGCGAGGTGCACGCGGCCGAGGGTTACTCGGGCGGCGAATGGTCGATGCCCAACCCGACCTCGCACACGCTGCTGCGCGCCAACGCCGACCTGAACCCGGCGCTCATCGCCAAGGCCATCGCCTCGCGCCTGAAGAAGACCGGCCTGCTGGCCGCGGCCGGCGCCGACATGGCCGCGCGCATCGATGCCCAACTCGCCATCCTCGAAGCCAAGGAACGCTCGATGGTGGTGCAGCAAGCCTCCACCAGCGTGGCCGACGCCACGCGCCAGCCCTGGTTCTGCTCGGGCTGCCCGCACAACACCAGCACCGTGGTGCCCGAAGGCTCGCGCGCCATGGGCGGCATCGGCTGCCACTTCATGGCGACCTGGATGGACCGCTCCACCATCGGCTTCACGCAGATGGGCGGCGAGGGCGTGCCGTGGGTGGGCCAGCAGCCCTTCACCACCGACCAGCACATCTTCGCGAACCTGGGCGACGGCACCTACTTCCACAGCGGCCTGCTTGCCATCCGCCAGAGCATCGCGGCGGGCGTGAACATCACCTACAAGATCCTCTACAACGACGCGGTCGCCATGACCGGCGGCCAGCAGGTCGGCGAGCGTCCGGAAGGCCACTCGGTGCTGCAGATTGCCGAGAGCCTGCATGCCGAGGGCGCCGCGAAGGTCGTGATCGTGACCGACGAGCCCGAGAAGTACGAGGGCGTGAACATCCCCGGCGACCACGTGCAGGTGAAGCACCGCGACCTGCTCGACGAGGTGCAGCGCGAGTTCCGCAAGATCCCCGGCACCACGGCCATCATCTACGACCAGACCTGCGCGACCGAGAAGCGCCGCCGCCGCAAGCGGGGCACGGCCGTCGATCCGGCCAAGCGCGTGGTCATCAACGAACTGGTCTGCGAAGGTTGCGGCGACTGCAGCGTGCAGAGCAACTGCCTGTCGGTCGAACCGCTGGAGACCGAGTTCGGCCGCAAGCGCACCATCAACCAGAGCAGCTGCAACAAGGACATGAGCTGCCTGAAGGGCTTCTGCCCGAGCTTCGTCACCGTCGAAGGCGGCCAGCTCAAGAAGAAGGGCAAGAACAAGGGCGCCACGCCGGCCGAGTTCGGTCTGCTGCCCGAGCCCGCGATTCCGTCGCTGGTCGGCGGCAAGGTCTGGGGCGTGGTGGTGGCGGGCGTCGGCGGCACCGGCGTGATCACCATCGGCCAGCTGCTCGGCATGGCGGCGCACATCGAGGCCAAGGGCATCGTCACGCAGGACGCGGCCGGCCTCGCGCAAAAGGGCGGCGCCACCTGGAGCCACGTGCTCATCGGCGACACGCAGGACGACATCCGCACCACGCGCGTCGGCACCGCGGCGGCCGACCTGATCCTGGCCTGCGATCCGCTGGTCACGGTCAACGGCGAAACCATGGCGCGCATGCGCGAAGGGCGCACGCACGTGGCGCTCAACAGCCACAGCTCGCCGACGGCGGCTTTCGTGCGCAACGCCAACTGGCAGAACCCCGAAGACGCCTGTGCTGCGGAAATCGCGCGCGCCGTGGGTGTCGACGGCATGGGCACCTTCGACGCCGATGCCGCCGCCACCGCGCTGATGGGCGACAGCATCTACGTCAACCCGATGATCCTGGGCTACGCCTGGCAGAAGGGCTGGATCCCGCTGGCGCACGAGTCGCTGATGCGCGCCATCGAGCTCAACGCCGTGGCCGTCGAGAACAACAAGACGGCCTTCGAATGGGGCCGCCAGGCGGCGGTGCGTCCTGAAGAGCTGCAAAAGCGCGTGCGTCCCGGCCAGGTCATCGAGTTCAAGAAGCGCGAATCGGTCGAAAGCCTGGTCGCGCGCCGCGTCGAATTCCTGACCGGCTACCAGAACGCCGCCTACGCCGATGAATACAGGCTGTTCGTCGGCAAGGTGCAGCAGGCCGAATCGGCCGTCGGCAAGAGCACCGCGTTGACCGAAGCAGTCGCGCGCTATCTGTTCAAGCTGATGGCCTACAAGGACGAGTACGAAGTCGCCCGCCTGCATACCGACCGTGCCTTCCTCGACCGCGTCGAAGGCATGTTCGAGGGCGACTACAAGCTCAACTACCACCTGGCGCCGCCGCTCATCGCGAAGAAGGACGCCAAGGGGCAGCTCCAGAAGCAGAAGTTCGGTCCCTGGATGCTCACGGGCTTCCGCTTCCTCGCGAAGCTGAAGGGCCTGCGCGGCACGGCGCTCGACATCTTCGGCCGCACCGAAGAGCGCAAGACCGAGCGTGCGCTGATCGGCGAGTACCGCGCCAGCATCGAGGAAGTGATCGGCGCCCTGCGTGCGGACAACCACGCGCTGGCGCTGGAAATCGCGGCCCTGCCCGAGCAGATCCGCGGCTACGGCCACGTGAAGGATCGCAACCTGGCGGCAGCCCGTACCCGCTGGAGCGAGCTGATGGCCAAGTGGCGCAACCCGCAGGGGCAGCGCGCGGCGGCCTGATCTTCAGGGCTGGTCGACATGCAACGGGCGCCCGATGGGCGCCCGTTGCTATTTAAAACGTAGCAAACGGCGCGCAATCCACCGCCCGGAAAGCCCTCCTTGCCGCGCCGGATAAGCGCGCGGAGCGGTCATCTGCGCCGAATACAATGTCCGGTGCTGTGCGCGGCCAAGCCCCGCCGCGCTTTGACTTGCGGTCCGCCTCCTTCGCGGCCGCGAAGCCCAAGGAACCGCGGGCACGTCCTGCGCTCCCATCGTTTTCTCTTCCCTCTGCTGGAGACTCTCTTGTTCATTTCCTCTGCTTTCGCCCAGACCGCGCCCGCTGCAGCCGGCGGCGGTGACATGTTGTCCTCCCTCGGCAGCATGCTGCCGCTGGTGCTGATGTTCGTGGTGCTGTACTTCGTCATGATCCGGCCCCAGATGAAGCGCCAGAAGGAAGCCCGCGCCATGATCGAGGCCCTGGCCAAGGGCGACGAAGTCGCCACCGCCGGCGGCGTGCTCGGCAAGATCACCTCGATCGGCGACCAGTACCTCGGCCTCGAAATCGCCAATGGCATCGAGATCAAGATCCAGCGCAGCGCCGTGGTGCAGGTCCTGCCCAAGGGCGCCGTCAAGCAATAAAAGCGTGAGCTGAACCTTGCGCCTTGCGGCGCAGGGCCCCAATTCACGCCGTGTTCCGTTTCAGAAAAAGCGCTTTCTCATGAACCGTTACCCGGTCTGGAAGTACGCGATCATCGTGGTCGTGTTGCTCGTGGGGCTCATCTACGCCCTGCCCAATTTCTTTGGTGAGGCGCCTGCGGTGCAGGTGTCGGCCGCGAAGTCGACCGTCAAGATCGACGCGTCGACCCGGGCCAGGGTGCAGGAGCTGCTCAAGACGGCCGGCCTCACGCCCGAGCTGCTGAGCCTCGAGCCCACCGCGGTGCGGGCGCGGTTCGCCACCACCGACGACCAGATCAAGGCGCGCGATACGCTGCAGCAGGCCCTGGTGCCGAACGCGGACGAACCCTCTTACGTGGTGGCGCTGAACCTCGTGTCGCGCTCGCCCTCGTGGCTGACCGCGCTGCACGCCTTCCCGATGTACCTGGGCCTCGACCTGCGCGGCGGTGTCGACTTCCTGCTGCAGGTCGACATGCGCGGCGTGCTCGACAAGAAGGCCGAATCCTTCGCCGGCGACATCCGCATGGGGCTGCGCGAAAAGAAGGTGCGCGGCAGCGCCGTGAACCGCAACGGCCAGACCGTCGAAATCACGCTGCGCGACGCCGACAGCGTGGAAACCACCCGGCGCCTGATCCAGGACACGATGCCCGACCTCAGCACCGTCGAGAGCCAGCAGGGCACCGAATGGCGCATCGTGGCCAGCATCAAGCCCGAGGCCGCGCGCCGCATCCAGGACGCGGCGCTCAAGCAGAACGTCACGACGCTGCATAACCGGATCAATGAACTCGGCGTGGCCGAACCGGTAATCCAGCAGCAGGGCATCGACCGCATCGTCGTGCAGCTGCCCGGCATGCAGGACCCGGCCCAGGCCAAGACCATCATCGGACGCACCGCCACGCTCGAAATGCGCATGGTGGACGAAAGCGCCGAAGGCCGCTCGGCCGAACTGAGCGGTGGGCCGGTGCCCTTCGGCTCCGAGAAATTCCTCGACCGCCAGGGCCGCCCGGTGATCGTGAAGAAGCAGGTGCTCGTCACCGGCGAGAACCTCACCGACGCGCAGCCCGGCTTCGACCAGCAGAGCAACCAGCCCAAGGTCGACCTGACCATGGACGCGAAGGGCGGCACCATCATGCGTGACGTGAGCCGCGAGAACTACAAGAAGCGCATGGCCATGCTGATCTTCGAGAAGGGCAAGGGCGAAGTGCTCACGGCCCCGTCGATCAACGGCGAACTCGGCAACCGCTTCCAGGTGTCGGGCTCGATGACCGTGTCCGAAGCCAACGACCTCGCGCTGCTGCTGCGCGCCGGCTCGCTGGCCGCGCCGATGGAAATCATCCAGGAGCGCACCATCGGCCCGACGCAGGGTGCGGAGAACATCAAGAAGGGCTTCGACAGCGTGATGTACGGCTTCGCCGCGATCATGGTGTTCATGTGCATCTACTACGCACTGTTCGGCCTGTTCTCGTCGATCGCGCTGGCCGTCAACCTGATGCTGCTGGTGGCCATCCTCTCGATCCTGCAGGCCACGCTCACGCTGCCGGGCATCGCGGCCATGGCGCTGGCCATCGGCGTGGCGATCGACTCCAACGTGCTCATCAACGAGCGGGTGCGGGAAGAGCTGCGCAACGGGGCGTCGCCGCAGGCGGCGATCCATGCGGGCTACGAACGCGCCTGGGGCACCATCCTCGACTCCAACGTGACCACGCTGATCGCGGGTATCGCGCTGCTGGCATTCGGCTCGGGTCCGGTGCGCGGCTTTGCGGTGGTGCACTGCATCGGCATCGTCACCTCGATGTTCTCGGCCGTGTTCTTCTCGCGTGGCCTCGTGAACTTCTGGTACGGCCAGAAGAAGAAGCTCAAGACGGTGTCCATCGGCACGGTCTGGCGGCCGAAGACCGACGGCGCGGCCGTGGCCGAAACCAAGTAAGAGGCAGAAGAGACAGCCATGGAATTCTTCCGCATCCACAAGACCATCCCGTTCATGCGCCACGCGCTGGTGCTGAACATCATCTCCTTCGTCACCTTCGCGCTGGCGGTGTTTTTCCTGTTCCACCGCGGGCTGCACCTGTCGGTGGAGTTCACCGGCGGCACGGTGATGGAAGTGGCGTACACGCAGTCGGCCGACGTCGGCAAGGTGCGCGACATCGTCGGCAAGCTGGGCTACACCGAAGTTCAGGTGCAGAGCTTCGGCAAGTCGGTGCAGATCCGCCTGCCCGTGAAGAAGGGCGTGACCTCCGCCCAGCAGAGCGCACAGGTGATGGACGCGCTGAAGGTGGCCGAGCCGACGGTGGAGCTGCGCAGCAACGAATTCGTCGGCCCGCAGGTCGGCGACGAACTCACCACCAACGGCCTGAAGGCCCTGGGCATGGTGGTCGTGGGCATCATGATCTACCTGGCGTTCCGCTTCGAGTGGAAGTTCGCGCTGGCCACCGTGCTGGCGAACCTGCACGACGTGGTGATCATCCTGGGCTTCTTCGCCTTCTTCCAGTGGGAGTTCTCGCTGGCGGTGCTGGCGGCGGTGCTGGCGGTGCTGGGCTATTCGGTGAACGAATCGGTCGTGATCTTCGACCGGATCCGCGAGAACTTCCGCCGCTACCGGAAGATGTCGACCACCGAGATCATCGACAACGCGATCACCTCGACCATCAGCCGGACCATCATCACCCACGGCTCCACCCAGCTGGTGGTGCTGTCGATGTTCTTCTTCGGCGGCCCGACCCTGCACTACTTCGCGCTGGCGCTGACCATCGGCATCTGCTTCGGCATCTACTCGTCGGCCTTCGTGGCGGCGGCGATCGCCATGTGGCTCGGCGTAAAGCGCGAAGACCTCATCAAGGGCGGCCCGACCAAGCGCGACGGCGAATCCGAGGACGACCCGAACGCCGGCGCCGTGGTCTGACGGATACTTCGGGGTTCAAACTACCCTGGCCTTCCCGACTTTTCAATGAGCATTGCGCGGTCCGCCTCTTCCCTGCAGCTCGCACGCGAGACGCGTGAGCGTTTCGTGTCGGCCACCGAGGGCGCCATTGCGCCGCTGGCCGGCGCGATCCGGGACCGGCTGACGGCCCTGGCCTCCGAGGCCGGCAACGCCCGTTCCATGCAGGAAAACCGCGACGACTTCGTCGCGTTTCAGGGCCACGCCACGCAATGGGTGACGCTCGCGCAGGCCGGCTGGCGCAAGGCGCTGGGCACCACATCCGGCGCCATGACCGCGCCTGCGGCGCTGCGGCTCGAACTGATCGGCAATGAAGTGGTGGAGAGCAACATCCTCTCCTCGCGCCTCGCGCAGATGATCCACGACAAGGCCAGCTTCGAACTCAGCGACCTGCGCCTGCGCATCCAGCACCTCGAAGGCACGACCGAGCTCGACGCCAAGGACGTGCTCAAGCCCGAGACGCTGGCCAAGCTGCTGGTCGACCAGTGGCTGGCGGCAGGCCTGAGCCGCGGGTTGTGGGCCCGTGTGCAGGACACGGTGCAGCAGGGGCTGGTCGAGGTGATCGTCAAGGCCTACGAGAGCGCCAATGCCTATCTGATCGCCAATGGCGTGATGCAGGAGATCGATCTCAAGAGCTTTGTCCGGCGCACGGGCAATGCAGGCGGCGGCGGATCGGGCGTCGCGCCGGTCGACAGCGGCATGACCGGCGGTTCCACCATTGCGCAGCGCCCCGGGTACGGATTCGAAGGACATCAGCAGCCGTCCATGCCCTCGACCATGGCGCCCACCTCGACCACCGGCGGCTCGCCGCTGATGATCGCGCGGCAACGTGCGCAGACCGCGCTGCTGAGCCTCAAGCGCTTCGTGACCGCGCGCATCGGCGGCGACGCGGGCGGTGCCGCCGCACAGTTCCAGGCCGGGGGCGCGGAAGGGCGCGCAACGGGTGGCGGCAGCCAAGGCAGCCAACCGGGCCAGAGCGGCGGCGCGGCGCCCCGCGTGTTCTCCAGGACCTTCGCCGGCGCCATCGCCGACGCCGAAGTCGCCTACCGGATGGCCGCCACGCAGTACATGGATGGCGCGGGCGAACAGGCCACGCTGATCCAGCAGACCGCCGTCGACCTGCGCCGGCGCTCCACCGAGCTCAAGAAGCGCGCGCCCACCACAGCCGACAAGGCCACGGTCGAGATCGTGGCGCTGATGTTCCAGGCCATCCTGGCCGAAGAGCGCATTCCGTTCTCGGCGCGCGTGTGGTTCGCGCGCCTGCAGATGCCGGTGCTGCGCGTGGCCATCGCCGAGCCCGAGTTCTTCGGCACGCTGCAGCACCCCGCGCGCATGCTGATCGACCGCATGGGCTCCTGCGTGATGGGCTTCGACGCGGCCGCCATCACCGGCAGCGCGCTCGAAGGCGAGATCCGCCGCGTCGTGCAGGTGATCGAGCAGTACCCCGAAACCGGCCAGCGCGTGTTCAAGCTGGTGTTCGACGAATTCGTCGCCTTCCTCAACCGCTACTTGACCCAGAGCGACACCACGCAGCGCGTGATGAGCGTGGCGCAGCAGGTCGAGCAGAAGGAGACGATGGCGATCCAGTACACCATCGAGCTGCGCAAGATGCTCAACGACATGCCGGTGCGCGACGAGATCCGGGAGTTTCTCTTCAAGGTCTGGGCCGAGGTGCTCGCCATCGCCGCGCTGCGCTACGGCGCGCAGGGCGAACAGACCGTGATGCTCAAGCGCGTGGCTTCGGAGCTGGTGTGGGCCGCGAGTGCCAAGCCCAACCGAACCGACCGCGCCCGCGTGATCCAGGACTTGCCGCAGCTGCTGCAGCGCCTGCGCCAGGGCATGGCCCTGCTCGGCATCGTGGACGAGCCGCAGGAGGCGCACATCAAGACCATCGGCGCCACGCTGTCCGACGCCTTCCTGTCGAAGACCGAGGCGATCCCGCAGGCCAAGATCGAAGCGATGGCCGAGCGGCTGGCACACCTGGAAGATTTCGTGACCGACGTGGGCGGCACCGCCGACCTGCCGCTCGATGCCCACAGCATCGAGTTGCTGCTGGGCGTGGATGCGGCCTCGATCGAGGTCATTCCCGACGCCGCCGGCACCAAGGTGCCCGAGGACATGCTCGCCTGGGCGCATGAGCTGCAGGTGGGCAACTGGTTCATGCTGGACCACAACGACCGCGTGAGCCAGGTGCAGTTTGTCTGGCGCAGCGATCGCAAGCAGCTGCACCTGTTCGCGTCGGCGGATGGACGCAGCTTCCTGATCCAGGCGGGGCGGCTGGCGACCTACCTGCAGGCCGGGTTGCTGGTGCCGGCGGAAGAAGAAACGCTCACGGTGCGTGCCACGCGCGAAGCGCTGGCCAAGCTGGATGCGAATCCCGAGCGGCTGCTGAACTAGCAGCCAGCTCCCGCGGCGCCTAGTGTGCCGTGCGGCCCTCGCGCGACTCGCAGAGCTCATCGAGCACCAGCGCATCGGGTTCGATGCCCGTGCTCCAGTGCACCATCAATACGATGATCTTCAGCTCGTCGAGCGCGACCGGGTCGCCGGGCGCCGCCATGGCGCGCTCGACGACGATCTCGCGCAGGCCGCAGGGCAGCACGTTCGACGATTCGAGAAAGCGGATGAAGCCGAGGCACTCGGCGCCGAGGTGCTCCTGCTCGGCCTGCGAGTAGATGCGCATCGCATCGGCGGACTGCGGCATGGCCGCTTCGGGAGTGCCCCGAAGAACGACCGTGGCGCTGGCCTCGTCGTTGGCGCTGCGCTCGATCTGCATGCCTTGCGTGGCAAGGCTCAGGCCGTCGAGCCAGTGAAGGGCCTCGCGGATTTCCTCTGCCTCGAAGCCGTGTGCGCTGAGCTTGCGGCCCAGCTGATCGGGTTCGGGACAGGCATCGCCGCGCCAATAGTTTTCGTACACAAAAACAAGCACTTCGAACATGAGCCCAATATAGCCGAGGAACGTTGCTCACCCCCAGGCTTCGTGCACTTCGTGTCACTTCTCCTTCCCCCTGCCGGGGGCGGGCCGGCCGCTTCGGGCGGCCGTGCGCGGCGGCCCCTGCAAAAAAAGGGCGCGGCCTGGGGCCTGGGAATCAGCCGATGGCCGTTCTCTGGAAGAGCCCGCCGGGCAGGCGTGCGATATGGCCGTCCAGCTCGAGCTCGAGCATCTTCGCCTGGAGTGCCGCGGCGCTCCAGCCGGTGCGTGCGCTGAGGGCATCGAGGCTCACCGGGTCGTGGCCGAGGGCCTCCAGAAGCGGGTCTTCGTCGGTGGCGACGGCAGCCGTGCTTCCGTTGCCGGACGTGGGCGCCGCCGCCGCTCGCGGCTGCAGGGGCGGCAGCTCTTCGAGAATGTCGTTGACCGATTCCACGAGCTTCGCGCCCTGTCGGATCAGTGCATGGCAGCCGCGCGATTGCGGCGAATGGATCGAGCCCGGGATGGCGAACACTTCCTTGCCCTGCTCGGACGTGAGCCGCGCCGTGATCAGCGAGCCCGACTGCAGCGCCGCCTCGACCACCAGCGTGCCGCGCGCCAACCCGGCGATGAGCCGGTTGCGCTTCGGAAAATTCTGCGTGAGCGGCGGCGTGCCCAGCGGCAGCTCGCTCACGATCAGCCCCTGCAGCGTGATGCGGTGCGCCAGGTCGCGATGCCGCGCGGGGTAGACCCGGTCGAGCCCGGTGCCCACCACGGCCACGGTTGCGAGCCGGGGCGCATCGCCGGCCGCATCGAGCGCGCCCTGGTGCGCCGCGCCGTCGACGCCCAGCGCGAGGCCCGACACCACGGGCAGCCCCGCCTCGCCCAGCGCCCGCGCGAAGCTGCGCGCGTTGGTGGCGCCCTGCGGCGTCGGATTGCGGCTGCCCACGACGGCGATGCTGTGGCCGAGTTGCGTGAGGTCGAAGTCTGCGGCGCCGAGCACGTAGAGCATCAGCGGCGGGTCGGCCATTTCGAGCAGCGAGGCCGGATAGCCGCTGTCGCCCAGCGTCACGATGCGGCGCGAGACGCCGCCATCGGCCGCCTGCAGCCATTGCCAAGTCTGGTCGATCTGTGCCTGCAGGCCGGGAGGCGGCTGCAGCAGCGCTTCGGCCTGCGCCGAGGAGACGACCTCGCGCAGCGCGGCAGGGGGCTGCGCAAAGATGCCGTCGGGCAGCCCGAAGGCCGCGAGCAAACGGCGTGCGGCACCGTCACCGATGCCGGGCGTCAATGAAAGCCGCAGCCAGCCTGCGAGTTCTGCGCGTTCCAAACGAATGTGCGAGGAATGAAGCCGGGGTCGCTGGTCAGGGGTTGACGAGGAAGTCGCCGGCGCGCGGAGTGTCGTTGATTTCGAGCACCAGCGCATAGGACACCTTCTCGAAGGTGCGGAACACCATCAGCAGGCCGATGCGTTCGTTCGGCAGCTTGATGGTTTCCTTGCGGGCGCCGGTGCGGTCGAGGATGGTTTCGCCGTTCTTCAGGATGGCCAGCACGTGGCCGTTGTCGATGCCGTCGCGCGTGCCCTTGTTGATGGCCACTACCTGGTTCTGCGCCGCGAACTGCACCGCGTTGCCATAGACCGACACGATGCGGCCGTCCACCTGGGTGGAGGGCGCGCGCGGCGCGTAGCTCAGCAGCTGGCGCGGCGGCTCGGGCAGCAGGCGGTCGCCGGCGCGCATTTCCTCGCGCGACGCGACGATGTCGATGCTGGCGGGCACCACCGTGATGACGTCCTTGTCTTCCACCGTCTCGACCGTGGTCGACTCGCCGCGCTGCAACCGGGCCTTGCCCAGGTACTGCGCCTCGTAGCCGAGGATTTCGCCCGTGCCCGGGTCCTTCAGCGGCGTGGCGTTGCGGAAGATCCGGAAGTTCTGCACCGGTCCCGGCACCTCGACCAGCGGCGCTTCGGCGCTGCCGCGGGCATAGGCCCGGTCGCCGCGCGACAACAGCACACGGCTGTCGTTGCCCGCGACGATGCGCGGCGCGCTTTCCAGCGTGCCGGCGTCCACCACGATGGGCTCGCTGAGGAAGGGCTCGATGATGCTCGGGTTGAGCGTGGGCAATGCCATGCCGGCCAGCGAGTCGAAACGGGTGCGGGGTGACAGCTTGATGGTTCCGCCGTCGCCGCTGAAGCCGCCGCGGCGGGTGGTCAGGCGGGCGCGGCCGCCGCTCTTGTCCAGGTAGAGCACCTGGCCCGGATAGATCCGGTGCGGGTTGGCGATTTCATTGATGTTCATGCCCCACAGCTCCGGCCAGCGCCAGGGGCGCAGCAGGTAGAGGCGGGAGATGGCCCAGAGCGTGTCGCCGGGCTTGACGGTGTATTCGTCCGGCGCCTTGGGCGACAGTTCGCTCAGCGGCACGCCGGCCTGGGCGGTCTGCTGCGCCGTGGCGCGCTGCTGCGGGGTGACGGGGTAGTTCTGGGCCCAGGCTGTCGTGGCGCCGCAACTGCCGATGACCGCCAGGGCTGTCAGCGTGGCGAGGAGGGAGGGGCGCTGGCGTTCGGTGAGTCTGAGCTTTTTCATGTCTGGATGGGTGAGCGCCCACAGTAGCGCGGCGCATACGAATCTCACAATTTGCTACGAATTCTGCGCTGAAGCCCTTTGGAGGGCAACGATTTCGGGCCCCTGCGGCGCCTTGAGTCGCGGAAATGGCGAAAATAGCCACAACTTTCCCCCGATTTCATGGCCAAACGAATCATTCTGAGTTACCCGGACAAACGCCTGCACACGGTGGCCAAGCCGGTGCAGGGCGTCGACGCGCGCGTCAAGGCCCTGGTCGCCGACATGCTGGAAACCATGTACGACGCCAGCGGCATCGGCCTGGCGGCGACCCAGGTCGACGTGCACGAGCGCGTCGTCGTCATCGACATTTCCGAGGAGCGCAACCAGCCGATCGTGCTGATCAACCCCGAGATCACCTGGGCCAGCGACGAGAAGGTGCTGAACGAAGAGGGCTGCCTCTCGGTGCCCGGCATCTACGACGGTGTGATGCGTTCCACCTCGGTGAAGGTGCAGGCGCTCGACGAGAACGGCGAGTCGCGCACCATCGAGGCCGACGGCCTGCTGGCCGTGTGCATCCAGCACGAACTCGACCACCTGCTCGGCAAGGTGTTCGTCGAATACCTTTCCCCCCTGAAGCGCAACCGCATCAAGAGCAAGCTGCTCAAGCAGCAGCGCGAAGACCTGCGCGAACGGGCCTGATCCCATGCGCGTACGTGGTTTCGGTTCCCTTGCCGCGATGGCGGTCGTCGCCGTCGCGGCCCTGGGGCTTGCCGGCTGCGCCAACGAACCCACGCGCGTCCAGCCGGGCGCCACGGCCGCCGACACCCTGCAGCGCCTGGGCGCGCCCACGGGCCGCTACCCGCTGACGGGCGGCGGCGAGCGGCTGCAGTACTCGCGCATGCCGGCCGGCTTCGAGGTAACCGACATCGATGTCGACGCCTCGGGCAAGGTGGTCTCGGTGACGCAGGTGCTCAGCGAGGCGCGCTTCGGCCATGACATCAAGGTCGGCCAGTGGCGCCAGAACGATGTGGTGGCCTTCTACGGCCGCCCCTATGAAATCACCCGCGTCAGCTCCTTCGACGGTGTCGTCTGGACCTGGCGCTACAAGGCCGTGAACGAGCGCCGCATGCTGTACATCTATATCGATCCGACCGGCGTGGTCCGGCGCTATCACACGGGGGACGATCTCGAGCTCGATCGGATCCGCGATTGAGCCGCCTCAGAGTCGTTTTCGCGGGCACGCCCGAGTTCGCGCGTGTCGCGCTGGAGGCCATTGCCGCCGCCGGCCATGACGTGGTGCTGGTGATGAGCCAGCCCGACCGGCCCGCCGGCCGCGGCATGAAGCTGCAGGCGTCGCCCGTCAAGCAATGCGCCGTTGCCAACAATTGGCCCGTGGCCCAGCCGCGCAGCCTGCGGCTCGATGGCAAGTACCCCGACGAAGCCTCGGCCGCGCGCGACACCCTGCTGGCCGCCAGGCCCGACGTGATGGTGGTCGCGGCCTACGGCCTGATCCTGCCCCAGTGGGTGCTCGACCTGCCGGTGCACGGCTGCCTCAACATCCATGCGAGCCTGCTGCCGCGCTGGCGCGGCGCCGCGCCGATCCACCGTGCCATCGAGGCCGGCGACGCGCAGACCGGCATCACCATCATGCAGATGGACGCCGGGCTCGACACCGGCGACATGCTGCTGCGCGAGGCCGTCGACATCGGCGACGACAACACCGCCCGCCTGCACGACCGGCTGGCCGAACTGGGCGGAAGGATGATCGTCGAGGCGCTCGCGGATATCGGCGCGCTCGTCCGCACGCCGCAGCCGGCCGAAGGCGTTACCTACGCCAGCAAGGTCGAGAAGCACGAGGCGCTGATCGACTGGGCCCAGCCGGCCGACGCCATCGTGCGCCGCATCCGCGCCTTCGACCCCTTTCCCGGCGCCAACAGCCCGCTCGACGGCGAAACCATCAAGCTCTGGGCGGCCCATGCGGTGCCGTACCCCGCGGCATCGGCCGCGCCGGGCACGATCCTCGCCGTCACCGATGCCGGCGTGGCCGTGGCGGCGGCTGCCGATTCGGTCGTCACCGTCACCGAACTCCAGCGGCCGGGCGGCAAGCGCCTCGCCGTGGCCGATTTCCTGCGCGGCTTCGACCTGAAGCCCGGGCAGGTGTTCGGCTGATGTTTCTCTCGCAAAGCATCCGCGGCCGCCCGGAATTCCGCATCGGCATGCGCGACATGTCTCCGGTGGCGCTCGGCATCGGCGCCTGGGGGCTGATGACCGGCGTGGCCATGGTCAAGTCGAACATGAGCGTGCTCGAGGCCGTGGCGATGACCCTGCTGGTCTACGCGGGCAGCTCGCAGCTCGCGGCCATTCCGCTGCTGTTCGCGGGCGCGCCGGCCTGGGTGATCCTGGCCACGGGCTTCTGCGTCAACCTGCGCTTCGTGGTGTTCAGCCTGCACCTGCGGCCCTACCTCATGCACATGCCGCGCTGGCGCCGCATGCTGCACGGCTACCTCACGGCGGACATGAGCTACGCGCTCTTCACTAAGAAGTACCCGAAGCCGCCGCTGACCATCGCCGAGCAGGAAGCCCAGGAGGCCTACCTCACCGGCAACTACTTCGTGACCTGGTGCGCCTGGATGGGCATGAGCCTGCTGGGCGTTGCGCTGGCCAACTTCATTCCGCAGAAATGGGGCCTGGGCTTCGCGGGCGTGCTGAGCCTGGTGGCCATCGTCTGTTCGATGGCGACCACGCGGCTGCGCGTGCTGGCCGGGCTGATCGCCGGCGCCACGGCCGTGGCGGCCTATGCGCTGCCGCTGAAGCTCAACATCGTGGCCGCCATCGGCGTGGCCGTGCTGCTGTGCTTCTGGCTCGAGAAGCAGCTCGGGCTCGACCCGAACGCGGAGGACGACAAGTGAGCAGCGCCGGCGCAACCACCGACTGGTGGACCATGGCCGTGATCGTCGGCCTGGCCCTGGTCACCGTGCTCACGCGCTGCTTCTTCTTCATTCTCGACCGGCCCTGGGGCCTGCCCGACTGGGCGCACCGCGCGCTGCACTACGCGCCGGCCGCCGCACTCGCGGGCGTGATCGCACCCGAGATCGTCATGACGCAGGGCCACCTGATCACCACGCTGCACGACGCCCGCCTGTACGCGGCGGTGGTCGGTGCCGCCTATTTCTACTGGCGGCGCGGCGTGCTCGGCACGATGCTCGCGGGCATGGCGGTTTATCTGCCGCTGCACTTGGGCTTGGGCTGGTAGGCGGCTAGTCGAGCTTCACGCCCGCGGTCTTGATGATGTTGCCCCAGCGCTCGCTCTCGGCCCGCGAGAGCTTGTAGAAATCCTGCGGCGTCCCCGGCAGCGCCTCGAAGCCGAAGTCCGCGAACAGCTTCACCACCTTCGGCGCCTTCATCGCCTTGTGCAGCTCGGCGTTGAGCCGCGCCACCGCTTCCGGCGGCATGCCGGCCGGGCCGATCAGGCCGTGGAAGGCGTAGGCGTTGACGTCGGGGAAGCCGGCCTCGACGAAGGTCGGCACCTCGGGCAGGGCGCCCGCGCGCTGCGGCAGTGCGATGGCCAGCACGCGCACCTTGCCCGACTTGATGATCGGCAGTCCCGAGGCCAGGTCCAGCATCATCGTCGGCACCTGGCCGCCCATCACGTCGGTCATGGCCGGCGCTGCACCCTTGTACGGCACGTGCGTGATGCTCAGGCCGGCCTTCTGCTTGAAGAGTTCCATCGCCATGTGGTGCGGCGAGCCGTTGCCGGGCGAGGCGTAGCTCACCTTCTCGGGGTTGGCCTTCACGTAGCGCACGAACTCGGCCACGTTCTTCGCGGGAAAGTCGGGGTGCACCACCAGGGCGACCGGGAAGCGGCCGATGGTGCCGATGTAGGTGAAATCGCTCGCGGGCTTGTAGGGCAGCTTGGCGAACATGTGCTCGTTGAAGAGCAGCGCCGCGTTCTCGGCCTGCATGATGGTGTAGCCGTCGGGCTTGGCCTGCATCATCACGCCCACGCCGATGTTGGTGGAGGCGCCCGGCCGGTTGTCGATGATGAGCGGCTGCCCGAGCGAAGGCTGCATCGCCTCGGCCAGCGTGCGCGCGAGGTTGTCGGTGCCGCCGCCGGCCACGTAGGGCACGATCCATTTGATCGGCTGGGTGGGATAGGCGGCCGGCTGTGCGGATGCGAGGCCGGTGGCCAGCGCGAAGGCCGAGGCCAGCAGGGGAAGAAGGAATCGCTTCATCGTCTCTTGTCTCCGTTGCTTGTTTTGGAATCGGTTCAGCTCACTCGCCGCGCAGGACCTGCCACAGCTCGCGGTCGCGCTCGGCGGTCCACACCACCGGGTGCTCGATGCCGCGCAGCTCGTCGTATGCGCGCGAAACATCGAAGGGCAGCACGTGCTGGAACACGGGCCAGTCGCCGAAGCGCGGCGTCATCGCCGCTTCTGCCCGCGCGAAGCAGCCCTTGAGCGTCTCGCCCGCCGCGATGCCGGCTTTCACGCTCTCCAGCAGCGTCGAGAGAAACGCCTTGGTGAGCCCGATGGCCTCGGCGCATGCGGCTTCGTCCTGTAGCACCGCGCCACGGCCGGGCACCAGCACGCGCGGCTTCAGCGCGGCCACAGCGTCGAGCGTGCCGGCCCAGTCGCCGATGTAGGCGTCGCCCGCATATACGCCGCAGCGGTTCTCGACCACGTCGCCCGAGAAGAGCACGCCGCAGTCGGGCAGCCACGCGACCGCGTCGCCGCCCGAATGGCCGCGGCCCAGGGACATCAGCCGCAACTCGCAGCCGCCGCCCAGCGGCAGCGTGGTCTCGCGATCGAAGACCTTCGTGGGAATGGTCAGCCCCGGTATCTCCTCGACGCCCGCGAACAGGCGCGGAAAGCGGCCGACCTCCGAGTCGAAGTCGGCCTGGCCGCGCGTGCGAATCCAGTAGAGCGTGCCGCTGCTGGCGACGATCTCGCGCACCTCGTCGAAGGCGCTCGCGCCCATCACGCGCACCGCGTGGTAGTGGGTGAGCACGATGGTGCGGATAGGCTTGTCGGTCACCGTGCGGATGGCGGCCAGGAAGTCGCGCGCCATGCGCGGCGTGGGGCGCGTGTCGATCAGCACCACGTGCTCGTCGCCGACGACGAAGCCGCAGTTGGGATCGAAGTCGCTGATGTAGCCATAGGCGCCGGGCCCGAGCTCCTGCAGCCGGGGCTTCTGCTCGCGGGTGTCGGAAGCGGAAGCGAAGGAAACGGTCGTGGTCATGGGGTGTTCGTTGTCGTGGGGTCTTCTTCGGCCGCCGCCTGGATACAGGCGAGCAGCACGTCGTGGTCGGCGCACTGGTTGGCCAGCAGCAGCACGAGGCGGGCATTGAGGTCGGCGCTCTGCGCTTCGCTGCGGCCTTCGTGTGCCGCGAGCAATGCGGCGTAGAAGCCGTCGGGATCGGGGATGCGGGGCTCGGTGATCATGGGTTGCTGTTGTCGTGGGCAAGCGCGATGCGCAAGGCGGCGGCGATGGTTTCCGGGGTCGGGTTCGCCAGCACGGCCGCGCGGTAGGCGTCAGGCCGAACGAGGACGAAGCCGCCCGTGTCGCCGATGCCGAGATGGCTCGCGAGCTTCTCGTCGGCCTGCAGCGTGGGCAGGCCGCTGTTGCCGCCCACGGCCAGCAAGTGCAGTGGCAGCGACGCAGTGGCCTCGAGCGCCGCATTGGCCTGCTCGCGCGTCGGCGCGAACCACAGGCCAATGCAGTGTGTGCCCTCGGCCAGCAGCTGCATCAACGTCGTCTCGCGCCCATCGGCCCAGCGCAGCGGCAGGTTCTGCACGGATCGTCCGCCCTCGGGCAACTGCGGCGCGGCCGGGTACTCGTTCGCGACCGACATGCGCCCGGTGTTCACCAGCGCGCGCGCAAACGGATGCCGCGCGGCCAGCGCCACCACGGCGCGGCGCAGCGTGTGCTCGGCCGGCGAGCGCGGCGCAAGGAAACGGGCCGAGCGGCTCGTGACCTGCAGGTTCTGCTTCGCGGCGGGCTGCCGCTCGGCGTCGTAGCTGTCGAGCAGTGCATCGCCCGCCTTGCGCTGTGCGACGAGTGCCAGCTTCCAGCCGAGGTTTGCCGCATCTTGAATCCCGCTGTTCCCGCCGCGCGCACCGAACGGGCTCACCACATGTGCCGCATCGCCGATGAAGAACACGTGGCCGTGCCGGAAGCTGTCGAGCAGGTGGTCGCGGTAGCCGTACGGCCCGATCCATACGAACTCGAACTCCACGTCCGGCCCGAGCTGCTCGCGCAGCCGCGCGCCCGCCACCTCGGGCTGGCTGATGTGGGCCGTGTCGCAGTCCTCCGGCATCTGGTAGTCGATGCGCCACACGCCGTCGGCCATCAGGTGCTGCCACACGCCGCGGCCTTCGTTGAACGGTGCGTCGACCCAGGTCCAGCGCTCGGTCGGCAGCGGCTTCCTGAAGCGCACGTCGCTGATGCACCAGCGGTCGGTGCTGCGCGAGGCGTGCGCCTCGATGCCGAGCTGCGTGCGGATCGGGCTGTTGGCGCCGGTGGCGTCGATCAGCCGATCGGCCTCGATCGTGTAGCTGCCTGCGGGCGTCTCGATGTCCAGGCGCACGCCGTCGGTGAGCTGCTCGACGTGCGTCACGCGGCTCTTCCAGCGCACGTCGGTCAACCCGAGCTCGAGGATGCGCTCGACCAGGAACCACTCGACATAGAACTGCTGCAGGTTGATGAACGGCGGCTGCTTCGAGACGCTGTTCGCCTGCAGGTTGAAGTTGTAGACCTCCTGCTCGCCCGAGAAGGTGCGCCCGAACGACCAGGTGATGCCCTTGGCCGCGATGCGCTCGTAGATGCCGAGGCGCTCGAAGATCTCCAGGCTCTTCTGCGCGTAGCAGATGCCGCGCGACGATGCGCCGCGCACGCCGACGGTGTCGTCCTCGTCGAGCAGCACGGCGTGCACGCCGCGTTGCGCGAGGTCGCAAGCGAGTGTCAGCCCCGAGGGCCCCGCGCCGACGATGACGATGGGGTGCCGCACGACCGTCGTGCCGTTCAGTTCGGGCGGAGGCGTGAAAGGCCAGCTCGGCAGCTCGTAGGCCGGCGCGAATGCAAAGGTTTCCATGATGTTCTAGAGCGCGTGCGCGAACTCGGCGATCGCATCCGCCGCCTTCGGGATCAGCTCTGGCTGCCCCGCGAGATAGTGGTTGCCGCCGACGATGTCGACGTTGCGGATGCGCGATCCACCTGCCGCCATCCACGCGTCGCGCGTGCTCGGAAAGGTCGACTGGTCGCCCGTATAGGTCAGCAGCAGCTTCGGCACCGTGGTGCGCGCGAGGTTGGTCGGTCCGTCGGCCTGCGAGCGCGACGACCATTGCGAGAGGAACGCCGTGAGGGAGGTGGTGCGCCCCATCGCGTTGGCCGAGTAGTTCACCTGCCGCGCGTCGCCCCACACGCTGCCGGGCAAACGATCGTTCGCATCGAGCGACAGGTCCACGCAACGCGGGTCGGCATGCGTGCGGTAGACGACGAAGGCCTGGTCGCGCGGCGCGCCCGGCGTGCTGCGCAGCAGCGCGAGCCGGTCGATGGCCCACTGCTCGATGCGGTCCAGCCGCGCCTTCTGCGCCGCGCTGAAACGCGCGAGAAACGCGCTGTCGTAGGGCATGCGATGGCGCGCGTCGTACATGTCGAGTTCTGGGTCCACCGAGAGCGGGTCGTGCTCGTCGGTGACCGACGGATCGATCCAGTCGCGCATCAGCCGCGTGCGGCCCAGGTGGGCGGCGCACAGCGCGATGCCGTCCACGGGAGGCAGGTCGCTCGGGTGCAGGTGCGTGGGGTCGCCGTCGGGCAAATGAGTGGCCGTGAGCTTCTCGGCCTGCGCCTGGTAGAAGCTTGCGAGCGCCGCGCCGCCCGAATTGCCGACGAGGAACACCTTCTCGTAGCCGGCCGCGCGCAGGTACTGCACGCCTGCGCCCAGGTCTTGAATGGCGCGCTCCATCAGCAGCACCGTGTCGTTGCCTACGAAGCGCGAGTTCAACCCCATGCAGCAGATGCCGCGCTCGGCCAGCGGGCCGATCAGGTAGTGGCCCATGAAGTTGCTGGTCGGGTGCATCACGATGGCCGCGATTTTTTTCGGCCCCGCCGGCGCACGGTAGGCGCCGTAGATGCGCGGGCGCAGCATCTGCAGGCCCGACTGGCTTTCCATCGATGCGCCGGGCTTGACGTCGATGACGGCGAGTTGCAGATCAGACATTCGATACACCCCTTGCAGCACGCAGCTCGGCCTTGCGCGCGGTCCACGCATCGAGGTCCGCATGGGCGCGCAGCGCATGTGCGTCCATCTCGGCCTGCGGCACGGTCGGCGTGGTCAGCTCCACGCGGATGCCGTTGGGGTCGAAGAAGTAGATCGATTCGATGATGTGGTGGTCGGTCACGCCCAGCACCTCGACGCCCGCGCCTTCGAGCCGCGCCTTGGCGGCCAGCAGGTCGGCCACCGAATCGACGCGCAGCGCAATGTGGTTCACCCACGAAGGCGTGTTGGGCGAGGGCAGCGCGGCGACGTCGTCGCCGAGATCGAAGAAGGCGATGTACGAGCCGTCGCGCATCTGGAAAAAGATGTGCACGTAGGGGCAGTACTCGCCCGTGCTCGGCACGTGGTCGCTCTTGATGACGTGGGCCAGCGGCAGGCCGAGCAGGTCTTCGTAGAAGCGGCGGGTTTCCTCGCTGTCGCGGCAGCGCCAGGCGAAGTGGTGCAGCCCGCGCACGGGTGGTGGGGTCGGCATGGCTCGTGTCTCCGGTAAGCCCCGATTG
This sequence comes from Variovorax sp. Root434, assembly GCF_001426595.1. Classification (NCBI taxonomy): domain Bacteria; kingdom Pseudomonadati; phylum Pseudomonadota; class Betaproteobacteria; order Burkholderiales; family Comamonadaceae; genus Variovorax; species Variovorax sp. Root434. The sequence continues at coordinate 674,506 of NZ_LMEK01000012.1, read as the reverse complement.
GGCGATGCCGCGTCTTATGATGCAATCGAAATTAATTCATCGATTGATGAAATAACCATATATATGAACCTGACCCTGCGCCAGTTGCGCGCCTTCGCCGCCGTGGCCGAAAGCGGCAGCTTCACCGCCGCGGCGCAGCAGCTGCACCTCACGCAGTCGGCGCTCAGCGTGCTGGTGCGCGAACTCGAACGCGAGATGGGCGTGCAGCTGCTCGACCGCAACACCCGCAGCGTGCAGTTGTCCGAAGCCGGGCGCGAGTTCCTGCCGTCGGTGCATCGCCTGCTCGGTGACCTCATGAGCGCGGTGGCCGGCGTCACCGATCTTCGTGACAAGAAGAAAGGCTTGTTGCGGCTTGCGGCGCCGCAGCTCATGGCCTGCACGCTGATGCCGCGCGTGATCGCGGTCTACCGCGCGCAGTACCCCGACGTCGATGTGCGCCTGGCCGACACGCTGCCCGAGCACCTGCTGACCGGCGTGATGGCCGGCGACGTGGAGCTGGCCGTGGGCCAGGACGTGGCCGTGGACAGCGCCATCGAGCGCCGCCCCCTGTTCCGCGACCGCCACTGGCTGATCTGCCCGCCCGACCACGCCTTCGCCAAGCGCCGCAAGGTGCGCTGGCACGAACTCGGCCCCTACACCTTCATCGCCCCCACGCGCGACTTCCGCCAGCGCGTGCTGCCCGAACTGGCGCCGGCCGAGCGCGACTACATGCTGCGCCCCGGCACCCAGGAGGTGTCGTACATGACCACCGCGCTCGGCATGGTGGCCTCGGGGCTGGGGCTCACGGTGTGCCCGACCTACTCCGCGCCGCTGGTGCGCGCGCACGGCCTGCAGATGGTGCGGCTCGAATCGCCCGACTTCCACCGCGAGGTGTGCGTCTACAGCGCGGCGCGGCGCAGCCTTTCGCCGGCCGCCACGGGTTTTGTCGAGATCCTCGAGCAGTTCGCCAGGGCGCAGCAAAAGGCCTGAAAAGCATCGGCCCGCGGCAACAGCCGCTCAGGGCGGCGACGGGGCCAAATCTACAATGCAGGCCGACCCGTCTTCCACCTCCTCCAGACCCATGAACGTCATTCGATTCACCGACCTCTGCGCACAGGGCAAAGCCGCCGGCCAGCGCGTCTTCATCCGTGCCGACCTCAACGTGCCGCAGGACGATGCCGGCAACATCACCGAAGACACGCGCGTGCGCGCTTCCGTGCCGTGCATCCAGCTGGCGCTCGACGCCGGCGCGGCCGTGATGGTCACCTCGCACCTGGGCCGCCCGACCGAAGGCGAGTTCAAGCCCGAAGACTCGCTGGCCCCCGTCGCCAAGCGCCTCGGCGAACTGCTCGGCCGCGATGTGCCGCTGGTGGCCAACTGGGTTGACGGCGTCGACGTCAAGCCCGGTCAGGTCGTGCTGCTCGAGAACTGCCGCGTCAACAAGGGCGAGAAGAAGAACGACGAGGCGCTGGCCCGCAAGCTCGCCGCGCTCACCGACATCTACGTGAACGACGCTTTCGGCACCGCGCACCGCGCCGAAGCCACCACCTACGGCATCGCGCAGTTCGCGAAGATCGCCGCGGCCGGCCCGCTGCTGGCGGCCGAGATGGATGCCATCAGCAAGGCGCTGGCGCAGCCCAAGCGTCCGCTGGTGGCCATCGTGGCGGGCTCGAAGGTCAGCACCAAGCTCACCATCCTCAAGAGCCTGTCGGCCAACGTCGACCAGCTGATCGTCGGTGGCGGCATCGCCAACACGTTCATGCTGGCCGCCGGCCTGAAGATCGGCAAGTCACTGGCCGAGCCCGACCTGATCGACCAGGCCAAGGCGGTGATCGAGGCGATGCGCGCGCGCGGCGCCGATGTGCCGATCCCGGTGGACGTGGTCACGGCCAAGACCTTCGCGGCCGATGCGGCCGCCACCGTCAAGGACGCGAACGACGTGGACGACGACGACCTGATCCTGGACATCGGCCCCAAGACCGCCGCGATCCTGGCCGCGCAGCTGCGCGAAGCCGGCACCATCGTCTGGAACGGCCCGGTGGGCGTGTTCGAGTTCGACGCGTTCGCGGGCGGCACCAAGGCCATCGCGCAGGCGATTGCCGAGAGCAGCGCCTTCTCGATCGCCGGCGGCGGCGACACGCTCGCGGCCATCGCCAAGTACGGCATCGAGAAGCAGGTCGGCTACATCTCGACCGGCGGCGGTGCCTTCCTCGAAGTGCTGGAAGGCAAGACCCTGCCGGCCTTCGAAATCCTGGCCAAGCGCGCGGCGGGTTGATCCCGGCGGCGGGGAATCTCGCGAGGGTGACTTCCGTCAGACACACAAAGTGTATACAGTAGCGAATACAAAACGGAGACTACCTTCATGAGCACGGACCGCATCCCCCGCCACGCCACCAAGATCGTTGCCACGCTCGGTCCGGCGTCCAACACGCCGGAACTGCTGGAAAAGATGATCCTGGCCAAGGTCAGCGTGGTGCGGCTGAACTTCAGCCACGGCACGGCGCAGGACCACATCGACCGCGCCGCCATGGTGCGCGAAGCCGCCCGCAAGACGGGCCGCGAAGTGGCCATCATGGCCGACCTGCAAGGCCCCAAGATCCGCGTCGGCAAGTTCGCGCAGGGCAAGGTCTGGCTGGAGCCGGGCGCCAAGTTCGTGCTCGATGCCTCGCGCACCGAGCCCGGCGACGCCGATGCCGTGGGCCTCGACTACAAGGACCTGCCGCGCGACGTGAAGCCCGGCGACAGGCTGCTGCTGAACGACGGCCTGATCGTGCTCACGGTGGACGCCGTCAAGGGCGAGGCCGTGCACACCACCGTCAAGCTGGGCGGCGAGCTGTCGAACAACAAGGGCATCAACAAGCAGGGCGGCGGCCTCACGGCCCCCGCGCTCACGGCCAAGGACATGGAGGACATCAAGACCGCGATGAGCTTCCAGGCCGACTACGTGGCCGTGAGCTTCCCGAAGAACGCCACCGACATGGAAATGGCGCGCCAGCTGTGCAACGTGGCGGCGGCCGAGTTCGGCCACAAGCCCGGCATGATCGCCAAGATCGAGCGCGCCGAGGCCATTCCGAAGCTGGAGGAAATCCTGCGCGCCAGCGACGGCATCATGGTCGCGCGCGGCGACCTCGCGGTGGAAGTCGGCAATGCCGCCGTGCCGGCGCTGCAGAAAAAGATGATCCGCATGGCGCGCGACATGGACAAGGTGGTGATCACCGCGACCCAGATGATGGAGTCGATGATCACCAACCCCGTGCCCACGCGCGCCGAAGTGAGCGACGTGGCCAACGCCGTGCTCGACGGCACCGACGCCGTGATGCTCTCGGCCGAGACCGCCTCGGGCCGCTATCCGCTCGAAACCGTGCAGGAGATGAGCCGCATCTGCGAAGCCGCCGAAGGGGCCGAAGACAAGACGCTCGACGCCGACTTCAGCGGCAAGACCTACAGCCGCATCGACCAGTCGATCGCCATGGGTGCGCTGTTCACAGCCCACCACCTGGGCGCCAAGGCCATCGTGGCGCTGACCGAGTCGGGTGCCACGCTGCTGTGGATGAGCCGCCACCGCGCGCACATTCCCATGTACGCGCTGACCTCGCGGCTGGCCACGCAGCGCAAGCTGGCGCTGTACCGCAACGTGCGCCCGCTTCTGATGGACTCGCAGACCGACCGCGACACCGCGCTCGAACAGGCCGAGGCCCATCTGAAGAAGCGCGGCATCGTGCAGAGCGGCGACGTCTACGCGATCACCTGCGGCGAACCGATGGGTGCCCCGGGCGGCACCAACATGCTGAAGATTTGCCGCGCGAGCTAGGCACTCCCCCAGGCTTCGCGCACTTCGTGTCGCTTCTCCTTCCCCCTCGCCGGGGGCAACACCTGCGGCCCGGCAAAGCCGGTTCCGCGGTGTTACTGGCACTCAACCGTTACGAAATAGGAAGCTGTAGGCGTTCAGGGCGGGCACGCCGCCCAGGTGCGCGTACAGCACCTTCGAGCCGGCAGGGAATTCGCCCAGCCGCACCTTCTCGATCATCCCGTGCATCGACTTGCCCTCGTACACGGGGTCGGTCAGCATGCCTTCGAAGCGCGCGCACAGGCGGATGGCCTCCAGCGTGCCGTCGTTGGGCAGCCCGTACTCGGGGCCGCCGAAGCGGCGGTCGAGCACCACGTCCTTTTCGGTGATGTCGCGGCCCAGCTCGACCAGCTCGGCCGTGTTCTTCGCAATGCGAAGAATCTGGTCGTAGGTCTGCTGCGGCTTGGCCGAGGCGTCGATGCCGATCACGCGGTCGGCCCGCCCGTCGGCCGCGAAGCCCACCACCATGCCGGCCTGCGTGCTGCCGGTGACCGAGCAGACCACGACGTAGTCGAACTTGAAGCCCAGCTCGGCTTCCTGCTGGCGTACTTCCTCGGCGAAGGCCACGAAGCCGAGGCCGCCGCGCGGGTGTTCCGAGCAGCCCGCGGGAATCGGGAACGGCTTGCCGCCGGCCTTGCGCACGTCGGCCATGGCCTCTTCCCAGCTCTTGCGGATGCCGATGTCGAAGCCCGCCGCATCGAGCCGCACGTCGGCACCGAGGATGCGCGACATCTCGATGTTGCCGACCCGGTCGTACACCGCGTCCGAGTAGTTGACCCAGTTCTCCTGCACCAGCACGCACTTCATTCCGAGGTGCGCGGCCACGGCGGCGACCTGCCGCGTCTGGTTCGACTGGATGCCGCCGATGGACACCAGCGTGTCGTAGCCGCCCTCGAGCGCCTCGGGGATCAGGTATTCGAGCTTGCGCGTCTTGTTGCCGCCGAAGGCCAGGCCGCTGTTGCAGTCCTCGCGCTTGGCATACAGGTCGACCTTGCCGCCGAGGTGCGCGCTCAGCCGCTTCAGCGGGTGGATCGGCGAGGGGCCGAAGGTCAGGGCGTGGCGGGGAAATTTCTTGAGATTCATGGCAGAGGCTCCGGTGCGTTGAGGCCTTCGATCGTAGGAAGAACGGCTCGCAACGTGCTTGCGAAATTTTCTGGATTCGATCGACAAAAAAATGCACGATGACCAGATCGAATGTTTTTATTCCACAGAAAAAGTAATGAGCACAACAAAATTGCGTATTCCGCCGGAGCTGGATCGCACCGACCGCGCCATCCTTCGCGCCCTCCAGCGCGACGCCTCGCTGTCGAACGTGGCGCTGGCCGCCAAGGTCAACCTCAGCGCCGCCGCCTGCCTGCGCCGCGTCGAGCGGCTCAAGGCGGCGGGGCTCATCAAGGGCATCGTCGCGCTGCTCGACCCCGACGCGCTCGACCTCGGCATGCTCGTGATGATCGGCGTGGTGCTCGACCGCTCCACGCCCGATTCCTTCGCCGACTTCGAGAAGGCCGCGCAGAAGGTGCCGGGCTGCCTCGAATGCCACGTGGTCACGGGCGAGTTCGACTACTTCATGCTCGTGCGCACGCGCGACAGCGACAGCTTCAACCGCCTGCATGCCGAGCAGCTGCTGTACTTGCCGGGCGTGCGGCAGATCCGGACCTTCGTGGTGCTCAAGCAGGTGCTGTCGACCACGCAGCTGCCGATCTGAGGACAGGGGCGCCAAATCAGCGTCAGTGCCGTCCCACAAGGGGGCTCGGTAGAATTGCGGCAGTTTTCTCTCGTCTTTCCGCCTTCTTCTTCCCCTAATTCCAGCGAGGTATTTCCCCATGGCACTCGTCTCGATGCGCGAACTGCTCGACCATGCCGCAGCCAATGGCTACGGCATTCCGGCCTTCAACGTCAACAACCTCGAACAGGTCCAGGCCGTGATGGAGGCCGCCAAGGAAACGGGCGCGCCCGTCATCCTGCAAGCCAGCGCAGGCGCGCGCAAGTACGCCGGCGAAGCCTTCATCAAGCACCTGATCCAGGCCGCCATCGAGCAGTACCCGAACATCCCGCTGGTCATGCACCAGGATCACGGCCAGAGCCCGGCCATCTGCCAGGGCGCCATCGACCTCGGCTTCTCCTCCGTCATGATGGACGGCTCGCTGCACGAAGACGGCAAGACGCCGGCCTCGTTCGACTACAACGTCGACGTGACCCGCAAGGTGGTTCAGCTGGCGCACAAGGTCGGCGTGACTGTCGAAGGCGAACTGGGCTGCCTGGGCTCGCTCGAAACCGGCCTGGCCGGTGAAGAAGACGGCATCGGCGCCGAAGGCGTGCTCGACCACTCGGCCCTGCTGACCGACCCGGAAGAAGCCGCCCAGTTCGTCAAGGCCACGCAGCTCGACGCGCTGGCCATCGCCATCGGCACCAGCCACGGCGCCTACAAGTTCACGCGAAAGCCCACGGGCGACATCCTGTCGATTTCGCGCGTGAAGGAAATCCACGCCCGCCTGCCCAACACCCACCTGGTGATGCACGGCTCGTCGTCGGTGCCGCAGGACCTGCTGGAAATCATCCGCAAGCACGGCGGCAACATGAAGGAAACCTACGGCGTGCCGGTCGAGGAAATCCAGGAAGCCATCAAGTATGGCGTGCGCAAGATCAACATCGACACCGACATCCGCCTGGCCATGACCGGTGCGGTGCGCAAATTCCTGGCCGAGAACCCCGAGAAGTTCGACGCCCGCGAGTGGCTCAAGCCCGCGCGCGAAGCCGCCAAGCAGATCTGCAAGCAGCGCTACATCGAGTTCGGCTGCGAAGGCCAGGGCGCGAAGGTCAAGGGCGACACGTTGCAGGTGGTCGCCGCCAAGTACGCCAAGGGCGAACTGGCGCAAGAAGTCATTTAATTAAGCTCGCCCCCAGGCTGCGCGCACTTCGTGTCGCTTCGCCTACCCCCTACCGGGGGCGGGCCGGCCGCTTCGGGCGGCCGTGCGCGGCGGCCCTCCCGAATGATCGGGGGCTTTTTTCGCGATCTGCGGGCCACCGTCGATGGAGGCTTTTTTCTGCGCGCACAATCCGAATTCCGCTATCCCGTTTTCACCGCAACTGCCTCATGACCACCGTCCACACCTCCTCCATCCAGAGCCTGCCCCTGCTTGCGCGCGGCAAGGTGCGCGACAACTACGCCGTCGGCGAAGACCGCATCCTGATGGTCGCGAGCGACCGGCTCAGCGCCTTCGACGTGATCATGGGCGAGCCCATTCCCGGCAAGGGCGAGATCCTCACGCAGATGGCGCTGTGGTGGTTCGACCGGCTCGGCCAGCTGTGTCCCAACCACCTGACCGGCGACGCGCCCGAGAGCGCGGTCACGCCCGACGAGGTGCCGCAGGTCACGGGCCGCTCGATGCTGGTCAAGCGGCTGAAGCCGATCCCGGTCGAGGCCGTGGTGCGCGGCTACCTCGCCGGTAGCGGCTGGAAGGAATACCAGGAAAGCCGCTCGGTCTGCGGCGTGCCGCTGCCCGAGGGCCTGACCAACGCCAGCAAGCTGCCGCGCCCGATCTTCACGCCCGCCGCCAAGGCCGCGGCCGGCGAGCATGACGAGAACATCAGCTACGAGCGCGTGGTCGAGATCGTCGGCCCCAAGCTGGCCCAGCAGATCCGCGAGACCAGCATCGAGATCTACGAAACCGCCGCGCAGATCGCGCTGGCCAAGGGAATGATCATTGCCGACACCAAGTTCGAGTTCGGCCTGGACGAAGCCGGCACGCTGGTGCTGATGGACGAGGTGCTCACGCCCGACAGCTCGCGCTATTGGCCGGTCGAGGGCTACCAGGCCGCGCTGGCCGCCGGCACCAACCCGCCGAGCTACGACAAGCAGTTCGTGCGCGACTGGCTCGAAGCCACCAAGATCAACGGCAAGCCCTGGGACAAGACGCCCCCGGCGCCGCGCCTGCCGGCCGAGGTCATCGAGAAGACGGCGGCCAAGTACCGCGAGGCGCTTGAGCGCCTGACGGGCTGATCCCGGTCTTTTTCTTCTTTCAGCGCCCGCTGGTGCTCAGCGTTGCCACGGTCCGACCGCTGGCGTTGAGCAGCGCAAGGCGGTCGGCGCCAGCGAGGCTGTAGCTCGCCGTGCTCTGCAGCGCCGAGATGAACTGCGCCTCGTTGGCGCCGCGCGCCGGGTCGGTGCAGGCCATGCGAGTCGAGGCCAGCTGGCCGATCTTCAGGGAGATGCCGCTGCGCGTGAACGTGCCCGAAAGGCGGTTGCAGCCGCCCGAGCCGCTGAGGCGCCCGCTGCTGCGATCGAACTGCACCTGCGCACCGTTGCCGGGCGCGACGGGCTCGTCGCCCAGCTGAACCAGTTGCCAGGCCGGCCCTTCGATCGGCTCGTCGAGGCTGATGCCGCTCCCGCAGCCGGTCAGGACGGCCAGCAGCGCCGTCGCGGCGAGAACGGGGGGCGCGGTGCGGCGGGCGAGGCGGGCGAAGGAGCGCATGGCCGGTCTTTCCTTTTCGAATTTGCAACAAGTTGAATCGGGCGTGATCGTATGCGACGAGGCCCCGCTCGCCAATGCCGCCGCGTTCACGGGGGAGGCCATGAAAAAAGCGGCCCGCAGGCCGCTTTCGCATCAGCTCAGCACCACGCTGCTCAGGCGGCGCCGGTAGGTTGCCACCACCGGATCGTCCGGCGGAATCTGCCCGTCGGCCACCTTCACCTTCGGCGGCTCGATCACATCGAGGATCGCGATGTAGGTCTTGCGGGCGAGGTCTTCGCTCCAGGTCTTGTCGCGCATGAGGATGTCGAGCAGCTCGTCCATGGCGTCGGTCCAGCGCTGCGCGGCCATCAGCAGGCGGGCGCGGCCGAAGCGGGCGTCGAAGTCACGCTTGTTGGCGGCGATCTTCGCCTCGAAATCGGCCATCGCGGGCGCCGTGCCTGTAGGCGGTGCTGCGAAATCGATAGCGTCCATCCAGCGCTGCAGCGCATCGAAGCGGCGCACCAGCGTGGTCTTGGCGATCACGGGCGCAAAGGCGACCTTGGCGTCGTCGTGGCGGCCTTCCTGCAGCAGCAGCTTGATGTAGTCGAAGCGGGCGTCGTCGTTGGCGGGGTCGGTGGCCACGGCGTGCTGCAGTCTTTCGAGAGCGCTCCCCGTGTCGCCTTCGGCCAGCGCTTCCTGCGCGGCTGCTTCCTCCGAGGCGGCCTCGGCCTCGTCGGCGCCCGGCACGTGCTTGTCGAGGAACTCGCGGATCTTCTCGGCCGGGATGGCGCCGACGAAGCCGTCCACCGGCTGGCCGTCCTTGAACATCACGCAGAACGGAATGCTGCGCACGCCGAACATCTCCGACAGCTGCGACGAGATCTGCGGCACCTTGTCGGCGTCCAGCTTGGCCAGCGTGAAGCGGCCGGCGTACTCGACCTCGAGCTTTTCGAGCACCGGGCCGAGCTGTTTGCAGGGGCCGCACCATTCGGCCCAGATGTCCAGCAGCACCGGCGTGGCGACGGAGCCTTCGATCAGTTCGGCCTGGAAATTTTCGAGAGTGATGTCGATCATCGGAACCAACTGAGGGTGAAACGTAAAATTGAAACCATGAACGAAACCATTCAGGTCGGTGTAGTGATGGGCTCGAACTCCGATTGGGAGACGATGCGCAACGCGGTCGAGATTCTCCAGCAATTCGGAATCGGGCACGAAGCCAAGGTGGTCTCGGCCCACCGGATGCCCGATGCGCTGTTCGCATACGCCGAAAGCGCCGCCGGGCGCGGGCTCACGGCGATCATTGCGGGCGCGGGCGGCGCGGCGCACCTGCCGGGTATGCTGGCCTCGAAAACCACGGTGCCGGTGCTCGGCGTGCCGGTGGCCAGCCGTCACCTGCAGGGCGTCGATTCGCTCTACAGCATCGTGCAGATGCCCAAGGGCGTGCCGGTGGCCACCTTCGCCATCGGCAATGCGGGCGCAGCCAACGCGGCGCTGTTCGCGGTGGCGATGCTGGCGGTGAACGACCCGGCGCTGCGCGCGAAGCTCGACGTCTTCCGCACGGCGCAGACCGCCGCCGCCGAAGCCATGACGCTGCCGCCGGCCCCCGCCGCGGAGGCACCCCCCGTTTCTCCTTTCTCGCCGCAAGGCGGAGGTGCCCTGTGAGCCAGAACGGCGACCTGCCCATTCTTCCGGGCGCCACGCTCGGCGTGCTCGGCGGCGGCCAGCTGGGGCGCATGTTCGCCCACGCGGCTCAGCGCATGGGCTACTTCACGGCGGTGCTCGACCCCGACACCGACAGCCCCGCCGGCCGCGTGAGCCATCACCACATCCACACCGACTACGACGACATCGACGGCCTCGCCCGGCTCGCGGGCCTGGCCGACGCGGTGACGACCGAGTTCGAGAACGTGCCGGCGCCCTCGCTGGAGCACCTGGCCGTCGCGCGTCCGGTATCGCCCGGCGCCTCGGCCATCGCCATCGCGCAGGACCGCATCGCCGAGAAGGCCCATTTCACCCGCTGCGGCGTGCCCTGCGCGCCTTACGCAGTCGTCGAAACCGCGGCGCAGCTTGCCGCCGTCGACGACGGCCTGCTGCCCGGCATCCTGAAGACCGCGCGGCTGGGCTACGACGGCAAGGGCCAGCAGCGCGTGAAGACGCGCGCCGAGCTGGTCGATGCCTGGCAAGCCACGGGCTGCGTGCCCTGCGTACTCGAGAAGATGCTGCCGCTCGAATTCGAATGCTCGGTCATCCTCGCGCGCAGCCGCGACGGCCAGATCGTGCACTTCCCGCCGCAGCGCAATCTGCACCGCGACGGCATCCTCGCCGTCACCGAGGTGCATCCGCAGAACATGCCGAAGACGGTGGCGCAGGGCGCGATCAACTCGGCCAAGAGCATTGCCAACGGTTTGGACTACGTCGGCGTGCTGTGCGTCGAGTTCTTCGCGCTGGCCGACGGCTCGCTGGTCGTCAACGAGATGGCGCCGCGCCCGCACAACAGCGGCCACTACACGATGGAAGCCTGCGACGTGTCGCAGTTCGAGCTGCAGGTACGCACGCTCGCCGGCCTGCCGCTGGCGGCGCCGCGCCAGCACAGCCCCGCGATCATGCTGAACCTGCTGGGCGACCTGTGGTTCCCCGCGGGCGACGACAAGGCTGCCAAGCCCGTGTCGCCGCGCTGGAGCGAAGTGCTCGCGCTGCCGGGCGTGCACCTGCATCTCTACGGAAAGATCGACCCGCGGCGCGGCCGCAAGATGGGCCACCTCACGCTCACCGGCGCCACGCTCGAAGCCGTGCGCACCACGGCCTCGCAGGCCGCGCAGCTGCTGGGCCTGCCGGCGGTGATCACCGCCGACCTCGCATGATCCTCGACGGCCACGCCCCCGAAGCCATCGCCGAAGCCACGCGCGTGCTGCGCGCGGGCGGGCTGGTCGCGTTCCCGACCGAAACCGTCTACGGCCTGGGCGCCGACGCGAGCAGCGACATGGCCGTGGCCGGCATCTTCAAGGCCAAGGGGCGGCCCTCCGACCACCCGCTGATCGTCCACGTGGCGGCCGGCATCAAGGGCACCGAGTCGTTGTCGCGCTTCGCCCAGCCGCTGCCGCTTTTCGCGCAGAAGCTCGTGCAGGTCTTCTGGCCCGGTCCGCTCACACTGATCGTCACGCGCCAGCCCGGCGTGGGCGCGGCGGCGGCGGGCGGACAGGACACCATCGGCCTGCGCTGCCCTTCGCATCCCGTGGCGCAGGCGCTGCTCGCAGCCTGTGCGGAGCAGGGCGTGCCCGGCCTCGCGGGGCCGAGCGCCAACCGCTTCGGCCGCGTCAGCCCGACCACGGCGCAGCATGTGTTCGACGAGTTCGGCGATGCGCTGCTGGTTGTGGACGGCGGCGCGTGCGAGGTCGGCATCGAGTCGACCATCGTCGACTGCAGCCGCGGCGCGCCCGTGCTGCTGCGGCCGGGCCTTATTACGCGCGCGCAGATCGAGGCCGCCTGCGGCGAGAAGCTCAGCGACCGCGAAGTGCTCGAAACGCCCGACCCGCGCGCCTCGGGCACGCTGGAGGCGCACTACGCCCCGAACGCCAAGGTGCGCCTGATGGACGCCAAGGCCATCCAGACCGGCCTCGACGTGCTGGGCGCCAACGCCGCGCACATCGCCGTCTGGTCGCGCGCCGTGGTGCGCAGCCGTTCGCAGCGCGTGCTGCTGCGGCGCATGCCCGACGACGCGGTGGCGAGTGCCCAGCTGCTGTTCGCGGTGCTGCGCGAGTTCGACGCGCAGGGCGTCAAGCTGATCTGGGTCGAGTCGCCGCCCGACACGCACGAGTGGGAAGGCGTGAAAGACCGCCTTCAACGCGCTTCAATGGCCTAACCCCCAGGCTCGCCCACTTCGTGTGGCCGCCAACCCCCTTGCAGGGGGCAATACCTGCGGCCCGGCAAAGCCGGTTCCGCGGTATTCCTGGAATGGGCTCTTCGCTCAGCCTCCGGCCGCCAGTACGCCCTGGAAGAAGCCCCGGGCCGAGGCCAGGCAGAACGGCGGCGCTAGCGTGCCGTGGTACGCGAGCATGACCGCCTGCGCCTTGTCGGACGCGCTGCCCGCTGTGTTCTGCGCCAGCAGGTCCTTGGCCTGCGCGAAGCCGGCGCGCGCGGTCGAGTAGGCGTCGATCGCGGCCGAATCCTCCAGGTCCACCACCGCCAGCGCGGCGGCCGGCACGCCCTTGGCGCGGAAGTAGCCCGAGGTGGCGCGGGTGCTGAGGAAGTTCACCGTCGGGTCATTGGCGCCGCCGCACATCAGCATCGGCCGGGTCGGCACCCAGTTGCGCAGGTCGTTGGCGACGGCCGCCTTGCGGAAACCCGTGGCCGGCTTGCAGTCCAGCGGCGAGGTCGTGCTCAGCGACGCCGCCGTGGCCGGCAGTGCGTTGCCAGGGCAGGGCGCGGCCAGGATGTCGCCGGCCGCTTGCGTCAGGAAGCTCTGCTTGATCAGGTTGTTGGCGCCATAGAAGATCGACAGCGAAGGGCTCACCGGCCCCGGCGTTGCATTCGCCGGGAACAGCGCCAGCTGCGGCAGCTTGCCGCTGGAGAACAGCGTGCCGGGCGTCAGGCTCGGCAGCAGGGTGTCGATGCCGGTGGCGTACTGCGCTTCGTAGATGTCGCTGGTGGCGTTGTAGACGTTGCCGAACTGCTGCTGCCAGCTGGTCGACAGCAGCGGCACGAACAGCGTGGAGCCCAGCGCCGGCCAGCCCAGGTAGGTGTAGTCGGACAACAGGCTGATGGCCGAGGGCGCCGACAGCGGCGCCGATGCCGTCACCGTCTTGCCCGTCGCCTGCATCTCGCGGTGCGCCGCCATCGCGACATAGCCGCCCTGCGAGTAGCCGGTGATGAACAGCGAGCCGGCGTCGTTCGCGTCGATGCCCGAGAAGGTCTTGCGCGCGGCCGTGAGCGCGTCGACCATGTCCTTGCCTTGCTGGTCGCCGTCGAGGTACGGGTGGTAGGGCAGCGTCGACTTGTCGTAGCCCGCGTAGTTGGGCGCCACCACGATGTAGCCCTGCGCCGCGAACATGGCGGCAATCATCAGGCCCTCGCCTGCGGCCGGCTGCGTGCTGTCGGTCCACTTGGCGAGGTTGTAGGCCTTGGCGGCGGTGGTGCCGTGGGCATAGAGCACCACGGGCCGCTGGCCGCCGCAGGCCACGTCGGCGCCGGTGGGCACCATGATCGCGGCGGTGGCGTTGGTCGCCTCGTTCTTCGCGCCGATGGTGCGGTATTCGAGGTAGCGCACGTCGATGCCGCACTTGGGCGTGCCGGCCACCTGCAGCACCGACCTGCCCTGGTCGCTGGCCTGGAGGTTGGCCTTGAACTGGTCGGCGGTCAGCTTGGCCGTCTGCTCGGGCGGGTTGGTGACCACCGAGCCCCGGCCGGTGTCGGCTGCGGGCGGCGGAAAGCCAACGCCGATGCCTACTCCGCCACCATCCCCGCCGCCGCAGGCGGAGAGCAGCAGCAAGGTTGCGCTTGCGAGCGCCGTCCAGGCGGCTGTCTTGCGCATCAGGACGAACGAGGGGGGGCGTGGCTTGGTCAAGGCATGTCTCCTGCGTTGGATTTGTACTGAATAGAACGACCGTCCGATTCTGTGCAGTGCCATGGCCGCGCGCAAGCGGCATTTGCCATCAGAAGATTTCAGTACCCGGCAGGGTCGCGCAGGCCCGCCAGCTGCCGTCAGTTGTCCTGCGAGGCCCAGTCGACCAGCGCGTCGAACGCGGCGCGCGCGGCCCCCGCGTTCTCGCCGTTGGCGATCGCCACCAGCACGTAGCGCCGGCCGCTCGCACCGTCCACGTAGCCGGCTACGCCCGAGGCATCGCGCAGCGTGCCGGTCTTCAGGTGGGCCGAGCCGCCCGAGCGCAGCGTGCGCTTCTTCAGCGTGCCATCCACGCCCATCGCGGGCAGCGAGGACATCAGCTCCGGCATCACCGGCGAACGCCATGCCACCTGCAGCATCTTGCCGAGCGCGGCCGCGCTGATGCGCTCGTCGCGCGACAGGCCCGAGCCGTTCTCGAACACAGGCTGCGCCTCGCCCGTGCCGATGCGCTCGCGCCACCACTGGCCCAGCGCCGCGCGCGAAGCCTCGAAGGTGCCGCGGTTCTTCTGCGTGAGCCCGATCGTGAGGAACAGCTGCTGCGCCATCACGTTGTTGCTGTACTTGTTGATGTCGCGGATCACCTCGGCCAGCGGCGGCGACTCGAACTCGAAGGCCGGCTTCAGCCCCGCCGGCACGCGCCCTTCGCGCATCTGCCCGCCCACGCGCCCGCCCATCTCGGCCCACATGCCGCCGATGGCCCGCATGGCGTAGGTGCGCGGGTCGCCGTACGCCACGGCCCAGCTCTTCTCGCCGCAGGCGGCCGGGAAGCCGCCGTTGAAGCGGATGCGGTTCACGTCGGAGAAATCGGCGCGCAGCGTGCCGCGCCAGTCGCCGCATTCGCCGGGCACGAGCGCCACGGTGGGGGGCATCGCCACGCTTGCGAGCGGGGGCTCGTAGCTCACCCGCGCGATCTGGCCCGTGCGGTCGGGCGCGAAAGTCATGTTGACCGACTTGAAGTTCACGAGCAGCGCGTCGGGCGAGGCGTTGTAGGGCCGCAGCGGCTCGCCGTCGAAGGCGGACGGGTCGCCCTCGACCGTGGTCTCGAAGGCGCTGCGGTCGATCACGATGTCGCCGCTCACCGTGGTGATGCCCAGCCCCTGCACGTGGCGCAGCAGCAGCCACACGCGCTCGAGCACCAGCTTGGGGTCGCCCTGGCCCTTGATGTACAGGTTGCCGTTGAGCACGCCGTTGTTCACCGTGCCGTCGACATAGACCGGCGTGGTCCAGCTGTAGGCCGCGCCGAGCAGGTCGAGCGCGGCGTAGGTGGTGACGAGCTTCATGATCGACGCCGGGTTCACCGGCGCCTGCGTGCGCCAGGCCAGCCGCGGCTGGCGCGTGCCGTCGGCTTCGGCGACCAGCATGGTCACGGACTCGCGCGGCACCTTGGCGCGGGCGAGGGCGGCGTCGACCTGGGTCGGGAGGGACTGCTGGGCGAATGCACTGGCCGAGGCCAGCGTTGCGAGGGTCAGCGCGAAGGCGGCGCGGCGGAAGGCAAAAGGCATGCGCCGATTATCTCGGCGAGAACAGGTGCAGCTTCGCGTGGTACAGCAGCATGACCGTCTTGGCGTCGGCGATGCGGCCGTCGGCCACCATCGCCAGTGCCTCGTCGATGCCAAGTTCCAGCACCTCGATGTCCTCGCCCTCTTCCGCCAGCCCGCCGCCCGCGCCGATGCGCATCGAGGACTCGTACGGCGCGACGAAGAAGTGCAGCTTCTCGGTGACCGAGCCCGGGCTCATGAAGCTCTCGAAGATCTTCTGCACGGCGCCGAGGCGGTAGCCGAGCTCTTCCTCGACCTCCGCGCGGATGCGCTCCTCGGGCGCGGCGTTGTCCAGCAGGCCGGCCGCGGCTTCGATCAGCAGGCCGTCGTGGCCGTTGACGAAGGCCGGGTACCGGAACTGCCGCGTCAGCAGCACGCTGCGCTGCGCGAGGTTGTAGGGCAGCAGCGTGGCGCCGTTGCCGCGATCGTAGGTCTCGCGGTGCATGCGCTGCCACTGGCCGTCGTTGCGCCGCCAGTCGAAGGCGGTGGTGCGCAGCGTGTACCAGTTGTCGGAAAGGAGGGTGACTTCGTGCACCCGGACGCGGTCTTGGATGGTCATGACTGCGAGCATATGTGCATATTCGTGCAAAAACAATGAAAAACGTGCAATCCGTCGGTCACGCCGGTACCATCGGGCAATGCTCACCAGCCAGCGCAAGCAACACATCCTCTCGGTCCTGAAGCGCGACGGCAACGTCGTCGCGAAGGCGCTCAGCGACGAACTCGGCCTGTCGGAAGACACCATCCGCCGCGACCTGCGCGAGCTGGCGGCCGAAGGCTTGCTGCAGCGCGTGCACGGCGGGGCGCTGCCGGTCGCGGCGGCCGAAGCCGACTTCGCCCGGCGCCAGCAGCTCGCGCCCGACGAAAAGGTCGCCATCGGCCGCGCGGCCGCGCGCCTCGTGAAGCCGGGGCAGGTGGTGTTCATCGACGGCGGCACCACCGCCGTGCAGCTCGCGCGCCATCTGCCGGCGAACCTGCAGGCCACCGTGGTCACGCACAGCCCGTCGGTGGCGGTCGAGCTGGTGGCGCATGCCGGCATCGAGGTGGTGCTGATCGGCGGGCGCCTCTTCAAGCATTCGGTGGTGGCGGTCGGCTCGGCGGCGATGGCGGCCATTGCGCGCATCCATGCCGACACGTACTTCATGGGTGTCACCGGCGTGCACGCCGAGGCGGGGCTGACGACGGGCGACCTGGAAGAAGCCGAGATCAAGCGCGCGCTGATGGCAGCGGCGGCCGAGACGGTCGTGCTGGCCTCGTCGGAAAAGATCGGGGCGGCGTCGGCGTGGGTGGTCAACCCGGTGGCATCGGCCACCAGCCTGCTGGTGTCGCCGGACGTGCCGGCCCGGGCGCTGGCGCCGCTGCGCAAGGCGGGGCTGGCGATTCTGCGCAGCGATAACGGCGCGTGAGCCCGGGAATTGGCCGTCCCTCGATAATCGGCGGATGCCCCTCGCCTTGCCCAAGCTGCTCGCCTTCGACACCAGCACCGAGCACCTGTCGGTGGCCGTGCTGCACGGCGACACGCTGCACGCCCACAACGGCGTGGGCGGCGCGCAAGCCTCGACCACCCTGCTGCCGCTGATCCAGCGATTGCTGGGCGAAGCCGGGCTCGCGCTGGGCGAACTCGATGCCATCGTCTTCGGCCGCGGCCCCGGTTCGTTCACCGGCCTGCGCACCGCCTGCTCGGTGGCGCAGGGGCTGGCCTTCGGCGCCAACGTGCCGCTGCTGCCGGTCGACACGCTGCTCGCCGTGGCCGAAGAAGCGCGCCACGCCTTCGGCGCGAAGCAGGTGGTCGCTGTGCTCGATGCGCGCATGGACCAGCTCTACGCCGCGCGCTACGACTTCGAGGCCGACGGCCCGCTCGGCGGGAACGACGAGCCCCTGCTGCTGTCACCCGAAGCACTGGAAGTGCCCGCCGGCTGGGCGCTCGCCGGCAACGCCTTCGCCGCCTACGGCCCGCGTCTGGCCCCGGCCGCCGCCCGCCACGACGCGCTGCCGACCGCCACCGCGATGCTGCGGCTGGCCCCCGCGCTGCTCGTGGCCGGGCGCACCGTGCCGGCGGCACAGGCCTGGCCGCTCTATGTTCGCGATAAAGTGGCGCAAACCACCGAAGAGCGCGCCGCCATCAAGGCGGCCGCAGCCGCAGCAGCCCATTGATCGCATGAGCGCCGTCCTCCAGCCCGTCGAAGCCCGCCTCGAACCGCTCACCGTCGAGCGGATCGATGCCGTCTGCGCGGTCGAGCAGACGGCCTACAGCCATCCGTGGACGCGCGCCAACTTCACCGACTCCATGGCCGTGGGCTACCACTGCCAGTGCCTGCTGGCGCCCGGCATGGCGCCCGGGGTGAGCTCGCCGCTCACCCAATTGGGCGAGACGCTGATCGGCTACTACGTCGCCATGAAGGGCGTCGACGAGGTGCACCTGCTGAACATCACCGTGGCGCCGGCCTTCCAGCGCCAGGGCTGGGCGCCGCTCATGCTCGAGGCATTGGGCGGCTGGTCGCGGGCCGAGGGCGCGCAGTGGCTCTGGCTCGAGGTGCGCCAGAGCAACCAGCGCGCACTCGACATCTACCTGCGCAACGGCTTTCGCAGCGTCGGCGTGCGCAAGGGCTACTACCCGGCGCATGACGGCAAGCGCGAGGACGCGGTCGTCATGAGCCTGCGCTTGAATGAAACAGGCAGCGCCTGGGGAGCCTTGCGATGAGCGCGGTGCAGACATTGAAGCTCGACGCCCGCCGGCGCGCGATGCTCGACGAGATGGGCGTGAAGGTCTGGTGGCCGGTGCCCGAGGCCGCCGAGGCGGCGCTTGGAAGGGCTTCCGCTGCAGCCGCCGAAGAGATGGCGGTCGTCCGCGAGCGCGTGGAGGCTGAAATGCCGGTGGCCGCACCGCCGCCGCTCGTGGCCCGGCCCGTCGCGGCACCCGTGCCGCCCCCCGCACCGGCTGTCCGTCCGGCCGCTGCGCCACTGGCCGGAGGCGCCGCCGTGCTGGTCGAGGCGCCCTGCCGTCTCTATGCCGACGCCGGCACCGAATCCACACAGGGCGGCTGGCTGGTCGTGGCCGACATGCCGCCCGAGGCCGACGGCCGCCACGGCGAACCCTTCGCGGGCGACGCCGGCCGCCTGCTCGACAACATGCTGCGTGCGCTGAAGCTGCACGACGGCAAGACCCCCGTGCACCTCATGCGCACCCACCGTGGCGTGGCCGCCGGCCAGCCCGGCAGCCCGCGTGCCATGGACGAGGCCTTCGACGAGCATGCCGCCGCGCTCGCACCGCGCATCGTGCTGGCAATGGGCCCGCTGGCCGCGCAAAGCCTGATGCGCAGCGGCGACCCGCTGGGCAAGCTGCGCGGCCGCGCCATGCCGCTGGCTTCCGCCGGCGGCGCATCGGTGGTGGCGACCTACCACCCTGCCTACCTGCTGCGCAATCCCGCCGACAAGGCACGCGCCTGGGCCGACCTCTGCCTGGCCGCTGAACAGGGCTGACCCCCAGGCTTCGCGCACTTCGTGTCGCTTCGCCAACCCCCTTGCAGGGGGCAACACCTGCGGCCCGGCGAAGCCGGTTCCGCGGTGTTCGCAGGCAGGTGGCGGGCGAGTGCGCGGGCATCCTTAAAATCGGACCCCATGACTTTCCTCGACAAGCTGGCCGCCGCACAGCAAAAAAACGGTTCCTTGCTTTGCGTGGGGCTCGATCCGGAGCCAGCCAAATTCCCGGGACAGCTCAAGGGCGACGCCAGCCGCATCTATGACTTCTGCGCGCGCATCGTCGACGCGACGGCCGACCTGGTCATCGCCTTCAAGCCGCAGATCGCCTACTTCGCGGCCCACCGCGCCGAAGCCCAGCTCGAACAGCTGATGGAGCACATGCGCCGCAATGCGCCCCACGTGCCCGTGATCCTCGACGCCAAGCGCGGCGACATCGGCTCCACCGCCGAACAGTACGCCCTGGAGGCCTTCGAGCGCTACGGCGCCGATGCGGTGACGCTGTCGCCTTTCATGGGCTTCGACTCGGTCGCGCCGTACCTCAAGCACGAAGGCAAGGGCGCGTTCCTGCTGTGCCGCACCAGCAATCCCGGCGGTTCCGACCTGCAGGGCCAGCGGCTGGCGGATGTCGAAGGGCAGCCCTTCCTGTACGAACACGTGGCCAGGCTGGCGCAGGGGCCGTGGAACCTCAACGGCCAGCTCGGGCTGGTGGTGGGCGCGACCTACCCGGCGGAAATCGAGCGCGTGCGCGAACTCGCGCCGACCGTGCCGCTGCTGATTCCGGGCGTCGGCGCCCAGGGCGGCGACGCGGTCGCCACAGTGCGTGCCGGCTGGCGCGCCGATGCGCCGATCATCGTGAACTCGTCGCGCGCCATCATCTACGCGTCGTCGGGCGATGACTTCGCCGATGCGGCGAAGAGCGCCGCGCGCACGACGCGGGACGCGCTGGAATCCGCCAAGCCCTGATCCTTCAGGCTCTGCGGAGGCGGGTGAACAGCTCGAACTCCCAGTTGCGCATGCCCAGCAGCAGGGTATAGCCCTCGCGGTCCTTCGCCGACAGCTTCTGGTCCGTCTGGTGCTGCTGCGCGAAGTCCTGCGCCACGCGCTGCAGCCGCTCCAGGAAGGCCGGGGCCAGGGAACGGCTGATCGAGCCGTGCACCAGCAGCAGCCCCTCGGCCGGGCCGTCGAAGCCGCCGCGGTAGTAGTCCAGCACCACGTTCTCGCGGAAGAACTCCATCACCGGGCCGTGCGGCCGCCAGCGGAAGGTCTTGGCGAGCTTCAGGCGATACCGGTTGAGCGGGCGCAGCTCGATGATGCCGATGCGGTCCAGCTGCGCCAGGCAGCCGATGCACTCGGCCTCGCTGATGCGGTAGGCCGCCACGATCTGCTCCAGCGTCCACTGGCTCAGCACGCTGATGGCCACCAGCAGCAGCTTCTTGTCCTTGACCACGGCCTTTTCCTGCTCGTGCGTGAGCTCCTTCAGCAGCGGCTGGGCATCGGCCACGCGGCGCGCCAGCTCGGCGAAATCGATCTTCAGCGCGCGGCAGATGGCGTCCACGCGCGACAGCGGCATGTCGCTCTTGGCCAGCATCCGCTTGACGCTGGATTCGGCCATGTCGAGCGACCGCGCCAGGTCGGCGTAGGTCATGCGGGCGCTCTTGAGTTCGTTCTTGAGGGCTTGGACGAGATCGACGGTGGTGCTCATGGCCCGGAAGCGTACACGGGCGCCGATAAGTATCAATTGGAGATACCGGCAGGAGTGAATTAGTGCCTCGTATCGATTCTCGATGCCTGTGGAGCGGCCCGCGCCTAAATTCGCGGCTCGTACCGACCCACCCACCGAGGACCGCCATGCTCCTGCCTCTTGCCAGCCGACTCAGCCGCCGCGAACGCGGGTTGCTATTCACCTTCGCGCTGCTCACTCTGATCGCCTTCTTCGGCCCCGAGCTGCCGGCCGCCGAGGTCGCCATCGCCTCGGTGTTCGCCGACAACCGCGCCTGGCACGGGCTGCCCAACGCCATGGACGTACTGAGCAACATCCCCTTCGTCGTGATTGGCCTGTGGGGCCTGTACCGGCTCAACCGCATCGACCGCTCGCACCAGGAGGCGCTGTCGCAGTTTCCGCTGGCCCCGCCCGCCAGCGATCCGCCGGACAACACGCTCGACTGCGCCTGGCTCTTCTTCGCCGGCCTGATCGCCACCGCCGCGGGCTCGGCCTTCTTCCACCTCGTGCCCGACGCCCCCCGGCTCGCCGCGGACCGCGCCGGCATGGCGGTGGCCTTCGCCGGGCTGATCGGCGTGGCGGTCTGCGAGCGGGTGAGCCAGCGCGCCGGCTGGCCCGCCGCCTGGTTCGTGCTGACCGCCGGCCTGCTCTCGGCCGAGGTGTTCCAGGAAACCGGCAACGTCATGCCCTGGGCGCTCGTGCAGTTCGGCGGCATGGCGCTGGTGGTGACGCTGGCGCTGGCCACGCCGATGCGCAAGTCGCTCGGCCTGAAGCTCGGCTGGGTCATCTTCTTCTACGTGCTGGCCAAGGCGTTCGAGCTGGCCGACCACCCGATCTACGAATTCACGCAGCACACGGTGTCGGGCCACACGCTCAAGCACCTGACCGCCTCGCTCGCCGGGCTGCCCGTGGTGTTCGCGCTGCGCAAGCTGGAGATGCGCTGGGAAGCTGCGCTGCGGCACAATCCGGGCGCCGCCGCCGTGGCCGCATGAGGAGCACTCTTCGAATGACAAATCCCGCAGCCGCAGCCACGCCCGTGGCTCACGAGGAGAACGCCCACGCCAACCAGTTCGCCCTCCTCAGGCAGCGGCGCTTCGCGCCTTTCTTCTGGACCCAGTTCGCGGGCGCGGCGAACGACAACCTGTTCAAGTTCGCCTTCACCGTCATGGTGACCTACCAGCTGCAGCTGAGCTGGATGCCGCCGGCCATGGCGGGGCTGGTGATCGGCGCGCTGTTCATCCTGCCGTTCCTTCTGTTCTCGGCCACCTCCGGCCAGCTCACCGACAAGTTCGACAAGACGAAGATGATCCGCTTCGTCAAGAACCTCGAGATCGCGATCATGGTGCTCGCGGCCTGGGGCTTCGTGCGGGCCGACGCGGTGGTGCTGCTGGGCTGCGTGTTCCTCATGGGCCTGCACTCCACGCTGTTCGGGCCGGTCAAGTTCGCCTACCTGCCGCAGGTGCTCGACGCGCGCGAGCTCACGGGCGGCAACGGCATGGTCGAGATGGGCACCTTCGTCGCCATCCTGCTCGGGCAGGTGGCGGGCGGGCTGCTGGTGGCGGTGCCGCAGATCGGCCACATGAGCGTGGCGGTGGGCTGCGTGCTGCTGGCGCTGGTCGGCCGGGGCGTGGCGCAGGCCATACCAAAGGCGCCGGCCACCGACCCGGGGCTGGTCATCAACTGGAACCCGATCAGCGAGACCTGGCGCAACCTCAAGCTCGCGAACCAGAACGTGGTGGTGTTCCGCTCGCTGCTGGGCATCTCGTGGATGTGGTTCTTCGGCGCGGTGTTCCTGAGCCAGTTCCCGAGCTTCGCGAAGGAAGTGCTGCACGGTGACGAGCAGGTGGCCTCGCTGCTGCTGGTGGTGTTCTCGGTGGGCATCGGCGTTGGCTCGCTGCTGTGCGAGACGCTGAGCCGCCGGCAGGTGGAAATCGGCCTGGTGCCGCTGGGCGCGATCGGCATGAGCGTGTTCGCCGTCGACCTGTACTTCGCGTCGCGCGGCCTGCCGGCCGTGCCCGAGATGGGCATCGGCGCCTTCGTGCGCCAGGGCGCCCACTGGCGCGTGATGGCCGACCTGGCGCTGCTGTCGCTGTTCGCGGGCCTCTACAGCGTGCCGATGTACGCGCTGATCCAGCTGCGCAGCCAGCCCACGCACCGCGCGCGGATCATCGCGGCGAACAACATCCTCAATGCACTGTTTATGATCGGCAGCTCGGTCATCGCGGGCGCGTTGCTGGGCGCGGGCTTCACCATTCCGCAGATCTTTTTGTTCACCGGCATCGCCAACGCGGTGGTGGCGTTCTACATCTTCATGCTGGTGCCCGAGTACCTGCTGCGCTTCGTGGCCTGGGTGCTGTCGCGCTTCGTCTATCGCTTCGACATCAAGGGCGAGTCGCACATTCCCACCGAGGGCGCGGCGGTGCTGGTGTGCAACCACGTGAGCTTCATCGACGCGGTGCTGCTGATGGCGGCGAGCCCGCGGCCGATCCGCTTCATCATGGACCACCGCATCTTCAAGGTGCCGGTGCTGGGCTGGCTGTTCAAGCTGGCTAAGGCCATTCCGATCGCGCCGCAGAAGGAAGACCCCGCGGCCTACGAGGCGGCCTTTGCCAAGGCGATCGGCGTGCTGCGCGAGGGCGACCTGCTCGCGATCTTCCCCGAAGGCGCGATCACCCGCGACGGCGAGCTGCAGCCGTTCAAGGGCGGTGTGATGAAGATCCTTGAAGGCGCGCGCGCCCAGGGCATCGAGCCGCCGGTGATCCCGATGGCGCTGACCAATCTCTGGGGCTCGTACTTCAGCCGCATCGAGCTGCGCGGCGGTGAGCGCGTGGCCATGGCCAAGCCCTTCCGCCGCGGCTTCTTCAGCCGCGTGGGACTGAACGTCGGCGGTCCCGTGCCGCCGGTGGAAGTGCAGCCCGAGTCGCTGCGCCAGCGTGTGAGCGCCCTGCTGGCCGCCTGAGGCGCAGCTCCTTTCCGGCGCGCAAGGCACCGGAAAGTATCGATTGCAGATACCGGCGGCGCTGAAAACCGCAACTGGTGCAAGCATTCAAGCCCCGCGGTGCGGGAGCGAACCATCATTCGCTCACCTTCACTACGCCGCGAGGCACACATGCAACCCCTCTCATCGACCACGACCGTCTTCATCCAGCGCGACACGCGGGCCTGGCAGTTCCAGGCCTGGGCCTCGTTCGCGATCGCCGTCTTCCTGTGCGCCACCGGCCTGAGCTGGCTGCCGGGCGAGGCGCTGGACCGGGCGTTCATGGTGATGGGCTACGTGTTCTGCCTGAGCACCGCCTTCATGCTGGCCAAGTTCGTGCGCGACAGCCAGCAGGCCGCCGAGCGCAGCGCCGAAGCGACGCGCGACGTGCCGATGTGGAAGCTGGTCGTCTGGGGCAGCTTTTTCACCGCGATGGGCCTGACCGGCTGGGGCCTCGTGCGCATGGAGATCAACGAGGCCTACAAGGCCTTCCTGGGCGTGAGCTGGCTGTTCCTGATCAGCTCGGCCTTCACGCTGGCCAAGACGCTGCGCGACCGCCACGAAGCCGACATGGCCGAAGCCCGCCTGCAGGGCCGCCGCATGGCCCGTGCCGAAGCTGCTTCTTCTTCTGCTGCCGATTAACCCGCGTCCGATCAACGAAAGCCCATCATGAAAAAGTCGATTGCCGCCGTTCTCGTCGCCGCCTGCACTGCCTTTGCCGGCGTCTCGGCTCCCTTGCAAGCCCAGGCGCAGAGCGACGCCTCCGTGGCCCTCTCGCTGATGCCCGTGGCGTCGGTGGTGGTCGCAGCCTCTGCTGTGGGGGCCTCGGCCACCACGGCGGTCGCGCTGCCCGCCGCGCTGTCGGTGGGCGGCTCGACGCTCACCGTGATCGCGATCGAAGCCTCCGCCGACGGCACGGTGTACCTGCTCGAACGCGCCTCGGACGGCGCGCGCGCCAGCATCAAGGTCGCGGGCCGCGCGGCCGAAGGCGTGTCGAAAGCCGTGGGCACCAGCGTCCTCGTCAGCGTGATCGGCACGGGCGTCGTGCTGTCGGCCGCCGGCGAGGTGCTGGCCTTCGTGCCCAATGCCATCGGCCGTGCGCTGCTCCACAACGAGAGGTTGTCGTGAAATCCGCGTTGGCCGTGTTCGCTTGGCTCGCCGTCGCAGCCGCGATGGCCGTGCCGATGCAGGCGCAGGCCGGCCGCTCATGCGAGCAGGCCAAGCCAACGCCTGAAGTGATCGTCAAGGGCATGCAGCTGGCCGAGCGCACCTCGCAGGCGCTCGACGCCAGCGGCGCGCGCGTCGTGATCCTGGCGCGCGCGGGGCAGGACCTGAGCAAGTACGGCCTGCGCTACTCGCACCTGGGCTTCGCCTACAAGACGGATGCCGGCCCGTGGCGCGTGGTGCACAAGCTCAACCAGTGCGGCACCGCGGTGGCCGCCGTCTACCGCCAGGGGCTCGGCGAGTTCTTTCTCGACGACCTGTGGCGCTACGAGGCGGCCTGGGCCGTGCCCACGCCGCAGGTGCAGGCGCAGCTGCTGGTCGCGCTGAACGAACCGCCCGCGCGCATCGTGCGGCTGCATACCGCGCCCTACAGCATCGTGAGCTACGCCTGGGGCCGGAAGTACCAGCAGTCGAACCAGTGGGCCGTCGAGACGCTGGCCGCCGCCATGGAGCCCGCCACCATCGGCAGCCGCGCGCAGGCGCAGGCCTGGTTGCAGTTCAAGGGCTACGAGCCGACCACGTTGAAGCTCGGCCCGCTCACCCGGCTGGGCGGGCGCGTAGGCTCGGCCAACGTGGCCTTCGACGACCATCCGAACGACAAGCGCTTCTCGGACCGCATCGAGACCGTGACGGTCGATTCGGTGTTCGCATGGTTGCCGCGTGCCGGGCTCGGCGCGGCGCCGGTGACCTTGAAGCTTCAATAAGAACGTGGAGAAAACAACATGAGCAAATCCTTGCGCCTTTCCGAAAAATGGTTCCGCCGCGGCCTCTGGCTGGTGGCCCTGGTGTTCGCGAGCTTCCTCATCGGGCTCGGCAGCACCGTCGTGAGCGACCTGCCGCAGGTCGAGCGCGTGCGCGGCATCGACGACTTCATCGACAAGCCGGCGGCCGAGCCGCTGCGCGCCACCGTCAAGGCCTCGGAAGCCGCCGAGCTGCAGGCCGCGCGCGACCTCGACCAGATCCGCCTGCAGCTCAACGCCGCGCAGCAGGCCAGCGCCAATGCACGCGAGACCTTCGGCAACTGGATCTCCACACGGCGCGCCACCGCGCAGCCCGACCAGGACACCGAGCTCATCGCGCGCACCAAGGCGCTCGACGCCTTCAAGCAGAAGGAGGAGGAGCTACAGCGCAAGGTCAACGCGCAGCAGAAGATCGCACTCGACGCGCGCCAGGCCGAGCAGCGCGCCTCCGAGGCGCTGTCGGTGCTGGAGCGCGACGCGCAGGTCAAGCTCGACGCCGAGTACCGCCGCATCGAGCTGCGCGTGTTCGCCTACCGGCTGGCGCTCACGCTGCCGCTGCTCGTCGTGGCCGGCTGGCTCTTCGTGAAGAAGCGCAAGAGCACCTGGTGGCCGTTCGTGTGGGGCTTTATCTTCTTCGCGCTGTTCGCCTTCTTCGTCGAGCTGGTGCCCTACCTGCCGAGCTACGGCGGCTACGTGCGCTACGTGGTGGGCATCCTGCTCACCGTGCTGGTGGGGCGCTACGCGATCATCGCGCTCAACCGCTACCTGGCGCGCCAGAAACTCGCCGAGCAGCAGCCCGACCAGGTGCGCCGCGAGGAGCTGAGCTACGACGTCGCCCTGGCGCGCCTGGGCAAGAGCGTATGCCCAGGCTGCGAACGGCCGGTCGACCTGAAGAACAACGAGATTGACTTCTGCCCGCACTGCGGCATCGGCCTGTTCGACCACTGCGGCCAGTGCGAGACGCGCAAGAGCGCGTTCTCGAAGTTCTGCCATGCCTGCGGCACCTCGGCGGGCGCGCAGGCGCAGTCGCCGCACACACCTGTGACCGGCACTGCGCAATCGGTCACGCCGGGTGCCCCGGTTCTGCCGGCCACGTAGCGGAACCGCCGCACGGGCGTGCTACAACCCGAGGCTGCGGCACGCAACGCCGTGCCGCGGGTTTTCCCATTCACATTGACGGAGTACACCCATGAGCATTTTCGGCAAGATTTTTTCCAAGATTTTTCCGTCGGCCAACGCCGCTGAAGTCGTCGCCGCACCGCCGGCGGCTGCACCGGGCGCGCCGGCCGCTGCCGCACCGCCGCCTGCGATCCCGCTGGGCGACGTGCCCGCCGTCCTGGACGCGATGCCTGGTGCCGCCGGCCTGAACTGGCGCACCTCGATCGTCGACCTGCTCAAGTTGCTGGGCCTGGACAGCAGCCTCGCCGCGCGCAAGGAACTGGCCAGCGAAATTCTCTACAGCGATGGCGAGCCGGGTTCGGCCGAATGGAACATCGGCCTGCACAAGCAGGTGATGAGCCGCATCGCCGCCAATGGCGGCACGCTGCCAGCCGAACTGCGCGACTAAGAAGATCGGTACCTGGGAATTTTCTTTTTCCAGAAACACCGCGGAACCGGCTTCGCCGGGCCGCAGGTGTTGCCCCCGGTAGGGGGTTGGCGAAGCGACACGAAGTGCGCGTAGCCTGGGGGCGAGCCTGTTTCAGGTCCAGCCTGCGTCCACCACGTAGTCCTGTGCGGTGCACATGCGCGAATCGTCGGCCGCGAGGAACAGCGCCATTGCAGCGATGTCTTCCGCCATCACGCGGCCCGGCAGGCATTGGGCCGCATCGATCTCCGCGCCCGATTCGGGCTTCACCCACAGCTTGATCTGCCGCTCGGTCATCACCCAGCCCGGCACGATCGAATTCACGCGGATGTTCTGCTTGCCCAGGTCGCGCGCCAGCGAACGCGTGAGGCCGCGCGCGGCCGCCTTGCAGGCCTGGTACACCGGGTAGCCCCGGCCCTTGATCATCCAGCTGATCGAGCCGAAGTTGATGATCGATCCGCCGCCCAGCGCACGCATGTCGTCCGCCACCGCCTGCGCGGCGAAGAACTGGTGCTTGAAGTTGACGGCCACGAGGCGGTCGAAGTCCTCGCTGGTCACGTCGGCCATCTCGTGGCGGCGGTCGTTGGCCGCGTTGTTCAGCAGCACGGCGATCGGGCCGAAGCGTTGGCGCACCGCGTCGATGGTGGCGCCGAGCGCGGCCGTGTCGGTCACGTCGCAGGCCTGGAACAGCGCAGGGTGCTCGCCCTGCAGCTGCGCTGCGAGCGCGTTGCCGGCGGCGGCGTCGAGGTCGCAGAAGCCGACCTTCGCGCCCTGCGCGTGGAAGGCCCGCACCAGCGATTCGCCGATGCCGCTCGCGCCGCCGGAAATGAACACGGTGCGCCCGGCCAGCGACGGATAGCGGGCGGTGTAGGGGGAAGATGCGTTGGTCATGGGAATGCGGCAACAGCAGTGGAAACGGAAGGCAAGCGTAGCGGATGAGCGGGCCCCCGGCGAGCCCGGGGTTGCCGGTCGGCGTATGGCTTCCGGCGAATGGGCAGCGCCGGCCGGCGTGGCTACGCTCCTGCCCATGACGAACACCTTTCACCGCCGCGCCGTCCTGGCGCTCGCGCTTCTTCCCGCCGCCCTGGCGGTGCGTTCCGTGCGCGCACAGGCGCCGGCGCCCGTGCAGCTCTTCAAGGTGGTCTCGCCGCGCGACGAGGTGATCGTGGGCGCCGACGCGGCGCTGCTCGGCGCGGGTTCCGGCCCCGCCGTGGAGCGGCTGGCCGCGCAGCTGGCGGCCAAGGGCCAGCTCACGCTGTGGCAGTACGCCTCGCACAAGGACTCGGGCGGCGCGCTGGTGCAGGCGCCGCTCAGGCAGATCGTGGTCTTCAAGAACGAGGCGCTGCGTATCGAGCCCTACGCCACCCCGCTGCCCATCCAGGCCCCGAAGTAAGAAGAAGCCTCAGACGCCTCGCGCCCGCTCCGACTTGAAGCGCGCGCGGAACTCGGTGAACGTGCCCGCGTCGAGCGACGCGCGAATCTCGGTCATCAGGTTCAGGTAGTAATGCAGGTTGTGGATGGTCGTGAGCATCGGCCCGAGCATTTCGCCGCAACGGTCGAGGTGATGCAGGTAGGCGCGGCTGAAGCCCTCGCGTCCGCCGTCGTTCCAGCTCACGCCCGATGTGCCGGCGCACGCATGGCAGGTGCAGCTCGGGTCGATGGGCTGCGGATCGCTCTTGTGGCGCGCGTTGCGCATCTTCAGGTCGCCGAAGCGCGTGAACAGCGTGCCGTTGCGCGCATTGCGCGTGGGCATCACGCAGTCGAACATGTCGACGCCGTCGGCCACGCCCTGCACCAGGTCCTCGGGCGTGCCCACGCCCATCAGGTAGCGCGGCTTGTTCGCGGGCAGCCGGTGCGGCGTGTGGCCCATGATGTGCAGCATCTCTTCCTTGGGCTCGCCCACGCTCACGCCGCCGATGGCGTAGCCCGGGAAGTCCATGTCGACCAGCGCTGCGAGCGATTCCTCGCGCAGGTTCTCGAACATGCCGCCCTGCACGATGCCGAACAGCGCATTCGGGTTCTCCAGTCGTGCGAATTCGCTCTGGCAGCGCCTGGCCCAGCGCAGGCTCAGCTCCATCGAGATGCGCGCCTCGGCCTCGGTCGTGATGTGGCCCTTGGTGTCGTAGGGCGTGCACTCGTCGAACTGCATCACGATGTCGCTGTTCAGGATGGTCTGGATCTGCATCGAGACCTCGGGCGTGAGGAACAGCTTGTCGCCGTTGACGGGCGAGGCGAACTTGACGCCTTCCTCGCTGATCTTGCGCATCGCGCCCAGCGACCACACCTGGAAGCCGCCCGAATCGGTGAGGATGGGCTTGTCCCACTTCTCGAAGCCATGCAGCCCGCCGAAGCTCGCCATCACGTCCAGGCCCGGGCGCATCCACAGGTGGAAGGTGTTGCCCAGGATGATCTGCGCGCCCATTTCCTCGAGGCTGCGCGGCATCACGCCCTTGACGGTGCCGTAGGTGCCCACGGGCATGAAGATCGGCGTCTGCACCTTGCCGTGGTTGAGCGTGAGCGTGGCGCGGCGCGCGTGGCTGTCGGGGTCGGTCTTGAGGAGTTCGAAGTTCAGCATGTCGTTCAGTCCGTTTGTCGCGCGAGCAGCATGGCGTCGCCATAGCTGAAGAAGCGGTAGCCGTGGGCGATGGCATGGGCATACAGCGCCATCACGTGCTCGTAGCCCGCGAAGGCCGAGACCAGCATCATCAGCGTGCTCTTCGGCAAGTGGAAGTTCGTCACCAGCACATCGACGTGTTCGAACACGAAGCCCGGCGTGATGAAGATGCGCGTGTCGCCCGTGGCTTCGCCGCTCTTGGCCCACGATTCGAGCGTGCGCACCGTGGTCGTGCCGACCGCAACGACCCGGCCGCCGCGTGCCTTGCATTCGGCAATGGCGCGCTGCGTGGCCTCGGGCACTTCGTAGCGCTCGGCATGCATCGTGTGCTCTGAAATGTTCTCGGTCTTCACCGGCTGGAAGGTGCCGGCGCCCACGTGCAGCGTGACGTTGGCGCGCTGCACGCCGCGTGCTTCGAGCTCGGCCAGCAGGCCTTCGTCGAAATGCAGCGCGGCCGTGGGCGCGGCCACCGCGCCGGGCACGCGTGCGAACACGGTCTGGTAGCGGCTCTCGTCGTCGGCCGAATCGGTGTGCGTGATGTAGGGCGGCAGCGGCACGTGGCCGCAGCGCTGCATCAGCGCGTAGGGATCTTCGCCCGCATCGCTCTCGAAGCCGAAGCGGAACAGCGCGCCCTGCTCGTCGGGCCAGCGCCCGAGCAGGGTGGCGCGAAAGCCGCCGGCCATCTCGAGCGTGGTGCCCACGGGCGGCTTCTTGCTGACCTTCATGTGGGCGACCACCTCGTGGCCCTGCAGCACGCGCTCGACCAGCAGCTCGAGCTTGCCGCCGGTCGGCTTCTCGCCGAACAGGCGCGCCTTGACCACGCGCGTGTCGTTGAAGACCAGCAGGTCGCCCGCGCGCAGCAGCGAAGGCAGGTGTTTGAAGATGCGGTCGACTGGCGCGGGCCCGGTGCCGTCGAGCAGACGGGAGGCGGTGCGTTCGGTGGCCGGGTGTTGCGCCACCAGCTCGGGCGGCAAGGCGAAATCGAAATCGGAAAGCGTGAAGGCGCGCATGGTGCTTGAGGGCCGGACGGGCCCGTGCCAAGGAGGCATGGGAAGAGAAGGATGCAGGAAGCGAGCGATTGTCCCATGGGTCGGGATCACGGGCCCGGCAAGGGGTTGCCGAGGCAGAATCGACGCATGGTCGATTCCTCCGTCGCGCGCGTCCCGCCAGCCCCTGCTCCTCCTTCCGAAGGCGAGCTCTTCAAGAAGATCCTGGGCGGCGCTTGGATGGGACTGCACCCCGACATCCGCCGGCGCTTCGACAAGAACCCCTCGCCCGGCAAGGCGCTGCACTACCTGGGCGCGCTCAGCGAACTGCGTTGCTCGCGCTTCGGCAAGCTGCTGGGGCACCTCACGCAGCCGATGATCCAGGGCGCGCTGATCCCCTACAGCGACAGCCACTTTCCGGTGGAGATCCAGGTCTACGCCAGGCCCGGCGACCCCGCCATCTACAAGCAGCGCATCTACCGCCTGCACGGGCGCAAGCCGATCCAGTTCACCAGTTTCATGCGCGAGAGCGAGCGCGGCGAGGTGCTGGAGTACGTCGGCATGGGCCTGGGCATGAAGCTGGTGCTGAGCGTGGAGAACGGCAGCCTGCATTTCCAGAGCGACGGCTATTTCTGGGACGTGTTCGGCTGGCGCATTCCGCTGCCGGGCCTCTTCACGCCAGGCAAGACTTTCCTCTGGCACCACAACGAGACGCCCGAGCGCTTCAACATCCGCATCGAGATCCGCCACTGGCTGATGGGCACCACCTTCACGCAGGTCGGCGTGTTCGAGGAAGTGGCCGAGCCGCAGGCGGTGGCCGCATGACGCTCGACACGCACCTGCTGGCCTTGCAGCTCATGGCGGCTCAGGGCGTGCTGGGCGCCTTCGACACGCTCTACCACCACGAGGGCACGGAGGCGCTGCCGCGGCGCGGCACGGCGGCGCGCGAGCTGGCGATCCACGCGACGCGCTCGTCCATCTACTGCGCGCTGTTCCTCGGACTGTCGGCGTGGGCCTGGCACGGCGTGTGGGCGTGGGTGCTGCTCGCGGTGTTCGGCGTCGAGATCGTGCTCACGCTGTGGGACTTCGTGGTCGAGGACGGCAGCCGCCTGCTGCCGCCCACCGAACGGGTCACGCACACGGTGCTGGCCATCAACGCCGGCGCGTTCATCGCGCTGCTGGCGATGAGCGCGGTCGGCTGGGCCGCGCAGCCGACCGCGATGGTGTGGCAGCCGCACGGCTGGCTCAGCGCATTCCTGGCGTTGTGCGGCGTGGGCGTGGGGCTCTCGGGCCTGCGCGATGGCTTCGCAGCGCGCGCGCTGTTCGGGCAGCAGAAGCAGGCGCAGGCGCGCGATGCCCTGGCGCCGGTGCGCTTCGGCACCAAGCCGCAGCATGTGCTGGTGACGGGCGGTACCGGCTTCATCGGCCAGATCCTCGTGCGCCACCTGTTGGCCGACGGCCATGCGGTGACGGTCTGGACGCGCGATGCGCGCTCGGCCGCCTGGGGCTTCGGCGGCGCGGTGCGCTGCGTGCAATCGCTCCACCAGGTCCCGGCGGCCGACGATGTCGACGTGGTCGTCAACCTCGCGGGCGCGCGAATCCTGGGCATGCGCTGGAGCGAACGGCGACGGCAGCAGCTGCTCAGGAGCCGCGAAGGGCTGACGCAGCAGCTGGTGGCATGGATCGCCACGCGGCCGCGCAAGCCGTGGCTGCTGCTCTCGGGCTCCGCCATCGGCTACTACGGCGTCCAGCCGCAGGGCGACGCTGCCGAACTCGCCGAAGATGCGCCGCCGCAAGACATCTTCATGTCGCAGCTGTGCCGGCGCTGGGAGCAGGCGGCACGCGCCGCTGTCGCGCACGGTGTGCACGTGGCCTGCATGCGCTTCGGCTTCGTGCTCGGCCACCAGGGCTCGCTGCCGCAGTTGCTGATGCCGGTCCGGCTCGGCATGGGCGGGCGGCTGGGCAGCGGGCGGCAATGGCTGTCGTGGGTGCATGTGCATGACCTGGTCCGCGCGATGGCGCATGTGTGGAGCGTGACCGAACGGGCCGCGGCCCCAGCGACAGCGCAGGCTTTCAATTTCACCGCGCCCGGCGCGCTGAGCCAGGAAGAATTCACCCGCGTCGCCGCCAGCGTGCTGCACCGCCCCTGCTGGATGCCCACGCCTGCCGCGCCCGTCAAGCTGCTGCTTGGCGAGCAGGCCGACCTGCTGCTCGAAGGCCAGCGCGTGGTGCCCGCGCAGTTGCTGCGCACCGGCTTCCAGTTCATGTTCCCCGATGCCCGCAGCGCCTTGACGGACCTTTGCCGCCCGCGCTAGAAGCCCGTCCGTGCCTCCCAAGAAAGCCCCGTCCCCTGCAGCTTCCGCGAGTGCCGCCGCGCCGGCGCCCGCAGGCCCGCCCGGCAGCGGCCTGAGCCAGGTGCAGCGCGCCTTGCGCAAGCTAGGCCTCGTGCGCGACATCGACTTCGCGCTCTACCTCCCCATGCGCTACGAGGACGAGACGCGCATCGTGCGGCTTGCCGACACGCGCGACGGCGACATGGCGCAGGTCGAAGGCGTGATCACCGAATGCGAGGTGGTGTACCGCCCGCGCCGCCAGCTGCTGGCGACCATCGACGACGGCAGCGACACCTGCCAGCTGCGCTTCTTCAACTTCTATCCGTCGCAGCAGAAGCAGCTGGCGGTCGGCGCGCGGGTGCGGGTGCGCGGCGAGGTGCGCGGCGGCTTCGTGGGGCGGCAGATGATGCATCCGACCGTGAAGGCGGCCGGCACCGCATTGCCGAACGCGCTCACGCCGGTCTACTCGACCGTGGCCGGTCTCGCGCAGCCGGTGCTGCGGCGCGAAGTGCGTTCGGGCCTGGCGCGCGCGGTGCTCGACGAGACCATTCCGGTGCAGATCGGCCTGCGCGGCGCGTGGGACCTGCGCAGCGCGCTGAGCTTCCTGCACTACCCGACGCCCGACGTGTCGATGGCCGCGCTCGAAGACCACAGCCACCCGGCATGGCAGCGCATCAAGGCCGAGGAACTGCTCGCGCAGCAGCTGTCGCAACTGCAGGCGCGGCTGGAGCGTGCGGCGCAGCGAGCGCCGGTGCTGCCTGCATCGACCGAGCCGGTCGCCACCTCGCTGCATGCGCAGCTGCTCGCGGTGCTGCCCTTCGGCCTGACCGGTGCGCAGCAGCGCGTGGGCGAGGAGATCACGGCCGACCTGCACCGTCAGATCCCGATGCACCGCCTGCTGCAGGGCGACGTGGGCTCGGGCAAGACCGTGGTGGCGGCGCTGGCGGCGGCGCGCTGCATCGACGCGGGTTTCCAGTGCGCGCTGATGGCGCCCACCGAAATCCTCGCGGCCCAGCATTTCGGCAAGCTGGTCGGCTGGCTCGATCCGCTGCTCGCTGCGCGTGGTCTGCGCGTGGCTTGGCTCACGGGCAGCCAGAAGAAGAAGGAGCGCGACGAGATGTCGGCGGCGGTGGAGAGCGGCCAGGCTGCGCTGGTCATCGGCACGCACGCGGTCATTTCCGAGAAGGTGCGCTTCAAGAATCTCGCGCTGGCCATCATCGACGAGCAGCACCGCTTCGGCGTAGCCCAGCGCCTTGCGTTGCGCGGCAAGGCCGGCGGCGGCACTTTCAGCCCCCCTGAGGCTTCGCCTCACCCCCCCGAGGGGGGGCAATCCGGCTTGGGGCGGCCCGGCGCCGGATTGGAGCCGCATCTGCTGATGATGAGCGCCACCCCCATCCCGCGCACGCTCGCGATGAGCTACTACGCCGACCTCGACGTCTCCACGCTCGACGAGCTGCCGCCGGGCCGCACGCCCATCGTCACCAAGCTGGTGGCCGACCATCGGCGCGACGAAGTCATCGACCGCATCCATGCGCAGATCGCGCAGGGCCGGCAGGTGTACTGGGTGTGCCCGCTGATCGAGGAGAGCGAGGCGGTCGACCTGCGCAACGCGACCGAAACGCGCGACGAGCTGGCCGACACGCTGGGTGAGCCCATCCAGGTCGGCCTGCTGCATTCGCGCATGCCCACGGCCGAGAAGCAGGCGGTGATGGCCGCATTCACCGCCAACGAGATCCAGGTGCTGGTGAGCACGACCGTGATCGAGGTGGGCGTCGATGTGCCCAATGCCTCGCTGATGGTGATCGAGCATGCCGAGCGTTTCGGCCTGTCGCAGCTGCACCAGCTGCGCGGCCGCGTGGGGCGCGGTGCGGCGGCCTCGGCCTGCGTGCTGCTCTATGCGCCGGGCGACAGTGGCCGTGTCGGCGAAGCGGCGCGCGCGCGGCTCAAGGCGATGGCCGAGACCGGCGACGGCTTCGAGATCGCGCGGCGCGACCTGGAGATCCGCGGCCCCGGCGAATTCCTGGGCGCACGCCAGTCGGGCGCGCCGCTGCTGCGCTTCGCCGACCTGACGACCGACACGCTGCTGCTCGACTGGGCGCGCGAACTGGCACCGGTGATGCTGCAGAAGCATCCCGAACTGGCGCAGCGCCACATCGACCGCTGGCTCGGCACCAAGGCCGAGTACCTGAAAGCCTGATTCCGGGACCGCAACGCAAATGAACCTTCGATTCGTGGAAGCCTTCCACTGGGCGGTGGCGCTCAAGAGCGTCACGCGCGCCTCCGAGAAGCTGCACCTGACCCAGTCGGCCCTGTCCAGCCGCATCGCCGCGCTCGAGCGCGAACTCGGCGTGCTGCTGCTCGACCGGCGCGACAAGCAGTTCCGCCTGACCGTGGCAGGGCAGCGCTTCCATGCCTTCGCGCAGAAGCTGCTCGAGATGCAGATGCACATCAAGGCCGAGATGGGCTCGGGCGCGGCGCGCGAGACGGTGCTGCGCGTCGGCGCCATCGAGTCGGTGGTGCACAGCTGGCTCACCGGCTGGCTCAAGCACATGCAGGCCACCCATCCGGACTTCGAGCTCGAGCTCACGGTCGAAACCACGCCGGTGCTGGTCGACCAGCTGCAGCGCGGCAAGCAGGACCTGGTGTTCGCCGCGCTGCCCGCCGCCGGCGACGGCGTGCGCACGCGCGCCGTGCCGCCGATGCCCATGTGCTTCGTCGGCCACCGCGAGCTGCACCTGAAACGGCGCTACCGCCTGGCCGACCTGCTGTCGCTCGACCTGCTGACCTTTCAGCGCGGCTCGCAGCCGCACGTGGCGCTGCTCGAGCTGTTTCGCGAGGCCGGCAGCCCGCCGCCGCGCGTGCACGCGATCTCCTCGATCTCGGCCATGGCCCAGCTGGTCGAGGCGGGATTCGGCGTCGCCACGCTGCCGCGCGCGGTGGTCGAGCCGCTGGCGCGGCGCCTGCCGCTGCGCGTGCTGCCGTGCGAAGACACGCTGGAGCCGCTGCCCATTTATGCGAGCTACCGCGACGACCCGTCGTCGCCGCTGCCGGAGGCCGCGCTCGGCTCCGCCGTGGTGCACGCCTCGCACCGCCAGGGGTCATCGAAAAAATCGATGAGCTGAGCGAGAAACTTTGCGTTGGCGTTCGTGAGCGCGGATTCCCACAATCCGGCAAATCACAACACAGCGATGCATTGCGCATCGGGAACGCCATGTCGAGCCGCCATTCCTTCGAACAACAGCCCGGTCCCTCGAGCAGCGCGCTGGCCGTGCGCCTTGCCGCCCGCAGCGGCACGCTGAACACGCACACCAGCGGACTCGCCAGCGCTCACGCGCAGGGCAACCTGGTGATCCTGCCGAAGTCGCATGCCGGCGACTTCCTGCGCTTCTGCCAGGCCAACCCCAAGCCCTGTCCGCTGCTGGGCGTGTCCGAGGCCGGTGACCCGGCGCTGCCGGTGCTCGGCGAGGACATCGACATCCGCACCGACCTGCCGCGCTACCGCGTCTGGCGCGAAGGCGAACTGGTCGACGAGCCCACCGACGTGCGGGCGCTCTGGCGCGACGACCTGGTGAGCTTCGTGATCGGCTGTTCCTTCACCTTCGAGCATGCGCTGATGGCCGAGGGCATCGCGCTGCGCCACGTTGCGCAGGGCCGCAACGTGGCGATGTACCGCACCTCGGTCGAGACCGTGCCGGCCGGCCCGTTCCACGGGCCGATGGTGGTGTCGATGCGGCCGCTGCGTGCGGCCGACGCCATCCGCGCGGTGCAGATCACCTCGCGCTTTCCGGCGGTGCACGGCGCGCCGGTGCACATCGGCGATCCGGCGCTGATCGGCATCCGCGCCATCGGCGTGCCCGACTACGGCGACGCCGTGGAGGTGATGCCCGACGAGCTTCCCGTGTTCTGGGCCTGCGGCGTGACGCCCCAGGCCGTGCTGGCGGCCGCGCGGCTGCCGTTCGCGATCACCCATGCACCGGGCGCGATGCTCGTTACCGACCTGCTGCACCACCGCCTGGCGGCCTTCTAGGCTGCTTTTTTTCACCCGAGACCCTGGAGACAACGATCATGAAGAGCACCCTCGATGCTGCCCCCGCGGCCGGCGATGCGCCTGCCGGCGAGAACTGGCTGCGCACGCTCAATCCCAACGAGAAACGCACGCTCGCCGCGTCTTTCAGCGGCTACGCGGTCGACGCGTTCGACTACTACACGCTGCCGCTGGTCACGCCGATCCTGCTGTCGCTGTGGGGCATGAGCAAGACCGAGGTTGGGCTGATCGGCACCGCCACGCTCGTCGCCTCGGCCATCGGCGGCTGGGCGGCGGGCATCCTCGCCGACATCTATGGCCGTGTGCGCATCCTGCAGCTGACGATCCTGGTGTTCGCGATCTTCACCTTTGCCTGCGGCCTGTCGCGCACGCCCGAGGAACTGCTGATCGCCCGCACGCTGCAGGGGCTGGGCTTCGGCGGCGAATGGGCGGTGGGCTCGGTGCTCATCGCCGAGATGATCCGGCCGGCCTATCGCGGCAAGGCCGTGGGGCTGGTGCAGAGCAGCTGGGCCATCGGCTGGGGAGCGGCGGTGCTGGTGTCGATGGCGCTGTTCTCGTTCCTGCCGCCCGAGATTTCGTGGCGCGCGATGTTCCTGCTGGGCCTGCTGCCGGCGCTGCTGATCGTCTTCATCCGCCGCTCGATCCGCGATCCGGAAATCTACGTGCAAAGCCGCGCCGCCGTGGCGCGCGGCGAACGCAGCGGCAATTTCCTCGCGATCTTCAAGCCCGGCATGCTCGGCACCACGGTGCTTGCGAGCCTGCTGTTCACCGGCATGCAGGGCGGCTACTACGCCATCGGCGTCTGGCTGCCGACCTTCCTGAAGAACGAGCGCCATCTCACCGTGCTGGGCTCGGGCGGCTACCAGTTCATGTTCATCGTCGGCGCCTTCATCGGCTACCTGTGCGGTGCCTACCTGTCGGACCGCCTTGGCCGGCGCCGCGCCTTCATCCTGTTCGCCATCGGCGCCGGTTCGCTGGTCTATGCGTACACGCTGCTGCCCATCACGGACGGCCTGATGCTGCTGCTGGGCTTTCCGCTGGGCTTCTTCATGTCGGGCATCTTCAGCGGCGCGGGTGCCTTCCTGGCCGAGCTGTTTCCCAACGAGCTGCGCGGTTCGGGGCAGGGCTTTTGCTACAACTTCGGACGCGGCATCGGCGCCACCTTTCCGGCGTTGGTCGGCCTGCTGAGCGACCGCATGCACCTGCCGCTGGGCACCGCCATCGGCGTGTGCGCGGCCGTCGCCTACGCCATGGTGGTCCTGGTGGCCCTGTGCCTGCCCGAGACGCGCGGGCGCGATCTGCGCCAGAACTGATCCGGCGCATTCCCCCTTCGTTCGCGTGACCGCCTGCCCCCGGCAGGCAGGCCGCCTGCATTGAACCGAGAGCGCGCATCACCGCGCGCCGGGACGAACATGAACATCGACTTGAACAGCGACCTCGGCGAGAGCCTGGGCGCATGGCGCATGGGCGACGACGCCGCCATGCTTTCCCTCGTGAGCAGCGCCAACGTGGCCTGCGGCTTCCATGCGGGCGACCCGGCCGGCATCCTGCGCACGCTGCGCCAAGCGGAGGAGCGCGGCGTTGCGATCGGCGCCCACGTGGCCTACCGCGACCTCGTGGGCTTCGGGCGCCGCAACATGGACGTGGACAGCGCCGACCTGCGCGCCGACGTCATCTACCAGATCGGCGCGCTGAAGGGCTTGGCCGCCGCGGCCGGCACCACGGTGCGCTACGTGAAGCCGCACGGCGCGCTCTACAACACCATCGCCCACGATGAGCGCCAGGCGCGCGACGTGATCGCCGCCATCCGCGAGATCGACCACGGCCTGTGCCTGGTCGCGCTCGCGGGTTCGCCGCTGCTGGGCTGGGCGCGCGGCGAGGGCCTGCGCGCCGTGGCCGAGGCCTTTGCCGACCGCGCCTACACGCCGCATGGCACGCTGGTGTCGCGCCGCGAACCCGGCGCGGTGCTGCACGACGCCGATGAAGTGGCCGATCGCATGCTGCGGCTGGCCACCGAGGGCGTGGTCACGGCCAT
The DNA here is from genome assembly GCF_001426595.1 of Variovorax sp. Root434. Taxonomy (NCBI): domain Bacteria; kingdom Pseudomonadati; phylum Pseudomonadota; class Betaproteobacteria; order Burkholderiales; family Comamonadaceae; genus Variovorax; species Variovorax sp. Root434. The sequence goes on along the minus strand of NZ_LMEK01000012.1, from coordinate 635,335 downwards.
CGACGGCAGCACGGTGCGCATCGAGGCCGAGTCGGTCTGCGTGCACGGCGACAGCCCCGGCGCGGTCGAGATGGCGCGCCAGGTGCGCGTGCGGCTGGAGCAGGCGGGCGTGACCATCCGTCCGTTCGTGGACGCTGCATGACGATGCGCTTCCTGCCCGTCAACCTGAATGCGGTGCTGGTCGAGCTCGACGACCTGCCGCAGACCCTCGCGCTGCTGGCCTCGCTGCGTGCCGAGCCTGTCGCCGGCATCGAAGAACTGGTGCCCGCCGCGCGCACGCTGCTGATCACTTTCCGTCCGGCCGCGATTGCGGCTGACGAACTCGCGCGGCGGGTCGGGCAGCGCAGCCTCGACGCCCGCGAGACGCGCATCGACAAGCGCATCGAGATCCCCGTGCGCTACGACGGCGAAGACCTGGCCGAGGTGGCCAGCCTGCTGGGCATCACGCCCGAGGAAGTCGTGCGCCGCCACACCGGCAGCGACTACACGGTCGCCTTCACCGGCTTCGCACCGGGCTTCGCCTACCTGTCGGGCGGCCACCCGAGCCTGAACGTGCCGCGCCGCCCGGTGCCGCGCACGCGCATCCCGGCCGGCGCGGTCGGCCTGGCGGGCAGCTTCAGCGGCGTCTATCCGCAGGCCAGCCCCGGCGGCTGGCAGATCATCGGCACCACCGATACGCCGATGTGGGACTTGTCGCGCGAGACCCCCGCGCTGCTGCAGCCGGGCGACACGGTGCGCTTCGTGGATGCCACAGCGCAACCGAGGGCCGAGCCTGTGGCCGTGGCGCCCGCACCTTCGCGGCCCGCCGCGGTGGAAGGCGGCTGCGCCTTCGAGATTCGCACAGCGGGCCTTCAGGCGCTGCTGCAGGACGGCGGCCGCCCTGGCCAGGCCCGGCAGGGCGTCTCCGCTTCCGGTGCGATGGACCAACGTGCATTGCAGGCCGCCAACCGGCTGGTCGGCAACGCATCGGACACTGCGTGCGTGGAGATCGCCCATGGCGGCTTCCAGTTCGCCTGCCGTGGCGAAGCGGTGGTGGCCATCGCGGGCGCCGACGGGCCCGTCACGCTGACCCGTGCCGACGGCGCGAAATGGCCGCTGCCGCGCTACCAGCCCATCGCGCTGGCCGACGGCGACATGCTGGCGCTGGGCGAGCCGTGCGCCGGCATGCGCAGCTACCTCGCCGTGCGCGGCGGCTTCGACATCGCGCCGGTGCTCGGCAGCCTCTCGACCGACACGCTGGCCCGCATCGGCCCGGCTGCCATCGTCGTGGGCGACCTGCTGCCCGTGCGCGCGGTGGCCGCGGGTGCCGTGGTCGGCGCACCAGAAACCCCGCCGACAGATTTGCCCACCGTGCAGGAAGAAGTCGTGCTCGACATCGTGCCCGGCCCGCGCGCCGACTGGTTCACGGCCGATGCGCTCGCGCTTCTGTGCAGTCAGCCGTGGGTGGTCACGCCGCAGTCCAACCGAGTGGGCATTCGCCTCGCCGGCGAAGAGCCGCTGGCACGCGCCAACCACGCCGAGCTGCCCAGCGAGGGCACGGCCCGCGGTGCGATCCAGGTGCCGCCCAGCGGCCAGCCCGTGCTGTTCATGGCCGACCATCCGCTGACCGGCGGCTATCCCGTGATCGCCTCCGTCGCCACCTATCACCTCGACCGCGCGGGGCAGATCCCCATCAACGCCCGCGTCCGCTTCAACCCGCTGGCCGCGCCCATCGCTTCGTGAAAGCCTTCCGATGAAAAAACTCCTGATCGCCAACCGCGGCGAAATCGCCGTGCGCATCGCGCGTGCCTGTGCCGACCACGGCGTGCAGTCGGTCGCGGTGTACGCCGATGCCGACCTGAATGCGCTGCACGTGCGCATGGCCGACGAGGCCTACGGCCTGGGCGGCGACCGCCCCGCCGACACCTACCTGAACATCGCCAAGCTGCTTGCGGTGGCCGCGCGCTGCGGCGCCGACGCGGTGCACCCGGGCTACGGCTTTCTCTCCGAGAGCGCGGCGTTCGCGCAGGCCGCCATCGACGCCGGCCTCACCTGGGTCGGCCCGTCGCCGGCCGCCATCGCGATGCTGGGCGACAAGGTGCAGGCCCGCAAGCTCGCGATGAAGGTCGGTGCGCCGCTGGTCGCGGGCACGGCCGATCCGGTGGGCAACGCGGGCGAGGTGCTCGCGTTCGCGGAAAAGCACGGCCTGCCGGTCGCGATCAAGGCTGCGTTCGGCGGCGGCGGCCGCGGCATCAAGGTGGCGTGGCGGCTCGACGAGGTGGAAGGCCTCTACGAATCTGCGGTGCGCGAGGCGGTGACGGCCTTCGGCCGCGGCGAGTGCTATGTCGAGCAGTTCCTCGACCGGCCGCGCCACGTCGAGGCGCAGGTGCTGGCCGACACGCACGGCAACGTGGTGGTGCTCGGCACGCGCGACTGCTCGCTGCAGCGGCGCAACCAGAAGCTGGTGGAAGAGGCGCCCGCGCCTTTCCTCAGCGACGCGCAGCGCGAACGCATCCACCAGTCGGCGCGCGACATCTGCGCGGCGGCCGGCTACACGGGCGCCGGCACGGTCGAGTTCATGCTGAGCGCGAGCGGCGCGATCTCTTTTCTCGAGGTGAACACGCGGCTGCAGGTGGAGCATCCGGTGACCGAGGAAACCACGGGCATCGACCTCGTGATCGAGCAGCTGCGCATTGCCGAGGGGCTGTCCTTGTCGATCACACAGACGCCCGCGGCGCGCGGCCATGCCTTCGAGTTCCGCATCAATGCCGAAGACGTGGGGCGCGGCTTCCTGCCGTCGCCGGGGCCGGTCAAGGTGTTCGATGCGCCCTCGGGCCCCGGCGTGCGCGTCGATGCCGGCGTCGATGGCGGCTCGCAGGTGCCGGGCACCTTCGATTCGCTGATGGCCAAGCTGATCGTCACCGGCGCCACGCGCGAGCAGGCCATCGCGCGGGCGCGGCGCGCGCTGAAGGAGTTCCGCATCGAGGGCGTGCCCTCGGTGCTGCCATTCCATCGCGCCGTGATGGCGCACCCCGACTTCGTGTCGGGCGATGCCTTCAAGGTGCACACGCGCTGGATAGAGACCGACTTCGCGAACGGCGAGGCCGCTGCGATGCGGCCCGACCCGATGCCCGACACGGCGCTGCTGCGCACGGCGATCGAAGTGGATGGGCGACGGATGTCGCTGGGCCTGCCGGCCGTGCTGTTGAGTGGTTTGTCGTCTGCGGCTGCTGGCGGTGCGGGCATCGCCACGGCAGAACCAGCAGTGGCAGACGCCGCCGCCGTGGCCGCGCCGGTGTCGGGCACGGTGCAGGGCTGGAAGGTGGCCGATGGCGACGAGGTCGCGGCGGGCAGCGTCATCGCCGTGATGGAGGCGATGAAGATGGAAATGCAGGTGCTCGCGCACCGGGCGGGGCGCATCGCTTTCTCGGTTGTTGCGGGCGGATACGTGGCCGCTGGCGCCGCCATTGCAACCATCGGCTGACATCGCGAGCCGGCTTGGGCAGTGATGAAAACCCTACTCGCCGCTGACGCAGTTGTTGCATCGCAACATGCTTTCGTGGCGCTTTTTTCTTGCCATAGGACGAAAGAGTTCGGATTCCAGAAAGCGCGAATCGGGTGATTACTTCCCGATGAAATCTTTCGCGCTCAATGCCTCGTGCGACATGTTTTCACCCGGAAAACCGTCTCTGAAATGATTGAAACGGCTTGTACATTGATTCGGAGTTAACGCTGCCGATTCATTCAAGACGTGGAGAAGTTCATGAGCACGGTCGATCCCCTGGGCGATGCATCTCCCCTCACTTCCGGCCAGATGGCCATGTGGCTCGGCGCGAAGTTCGCCTCGCCCGACACCAACTTCAACCTCGCCGAAGCCATCGACATAGAAGGCTGGATCGACCCCGCCGTCTTCATGGCGGCCATGCAGCAGGTGACCCGGGAAGCCGAAGCCACGCGCCTGCGCTTCGTCGATACCGCACAGGGAGCGCGCCAGGTCGTCGCGCCGGTGTTCACGCGCGAGATTCCCTACTTGGACTTCAGCGGCGATGAAGATCCGGCCGCTTCGGCGCAGGCCTGGATGCACGCCGACTTCAGCCGCAACATCGACCTGGCGGAAGGGCCGCTGTGGCTGTCCGCGCTGATCCGCATCGCACCTGAACGCCACATCTGGTACCACCGCAGCCATCACATCGTGCTGGACGGTTTCGGCGGCGGGCTGATCGCGCGCCGTTTCGCGGACATCTACAGCGCACGCATCGCCGGCACCGACGTGCCCGAGGCTTCGCGCCTGGCGCCCATCTCGCAGCTGGCCGAGGAAGAAAAGGCCTATAGCGAGTCCGGCCGCTTTCCGCGCGACCGCCAGTACTGGACGGAACGCTTCGGCGATGCGCCCGATCCGCTGAGCCTCGCCTCGCACCGCTCGGTCAACGTCGGCGGCCTGCTGCGCCAGACCGCGTACCTGCCGGCCGCGAGCGTGCGGGCCTTGCAGGGCATCGCGCAGCAACTGGGCACCACGCTGCCGCAGATCCTGATCGCCACCACCGCGGCCTACCTGTACCGCGCCACCGGCGTCGAGGACATGGTGATCGGCATTCCGGTCACGGCGCGCCACAACGACCGCATGCGGCGCGTGCCGGCGATGGTGGCCAACGCGTTGCCGCTGCGGCTCGCGATGCGCCCGGACCTGCCGGTGCCGGAACTGATCCACGAGGTCGGGCGGCAGATGCGGCAGATCCTGCGGCACCAGTCCTACCGCTACGAACACCTGCGCAGCGACCTGAACATGCTCGTGAACAACCGGCAACTGTTCACCACGGTGGTCAACGTCGAGCCCTTCGACTACGACTTCCGCTTCGCCGGGCATGCGGCCAAGCCGCGCAACCTGTCCAACGGCACGGCCGAGGACCTGGGCATCTTCCTGTACGAGCGCGGCAACGGGCAGGACCTTCAGATCGACTTCGACGCCAACCCGGCGGTGCACACCGCGCAGGCGCTGGCCGATCACCAGCGCCGGCTGCTGGCCTTCATGGCGGCGGTGATCCATCAGCCTGATCAGGCCATCGGCCAGGTCGACCTGCTGCAAGCCGGCGAGCGCGAGCAGCTGCTGGTGACGTGGAACGACACGGCCCGCCCGGTGCCCGACACGAATCTCGTCGCGCTGATCGAGGCGCAGCTCGCCGCCAACCCGCAAGGCATCGCGCTGCGCTTCGACGGCGAGGCGATGCGCAACGACGAGCTGAACCGACGCGCCAACCGCCTCGCGCACCTGCTGTGCGCGCGCGGCGCGGGACCGGAGCGCACCGTGGCGCTGGCCATTCCGCGTTCGATGGAGCTGATGGTGGCCTTGCTGGCCACGCTGAAGACCGGCGCGGCCTACCTGCCGGTGGACCCGGACTTTCCGCAGGACCGCATCGCCTTCATGCTCGGCGACGCACGGCCGGTGTGCCTGGTGACGACGGCGGCACTCGCGGAGTCGCTGCCGGCCGATGCCCCGAAATTGCTGCTCGATGTAGCGCAAACGTTTGCGGAACTGGGGACTTATGCCGACACCGATCCCGGCATCGCCATCGATCCCTCGCACCCCGCCTATGTGATCTACACCTCCGGCTCCACCGGAAGGCCCAAGGGCGCGGTCGTGTCGCACCGCGCCATCGTCAACCGCCTGCGCTGGATGCAGGACCGCTACGGCCTGCAGGCCGACGACCGCGTGCTGCAGAAAACGCCGTCGAGCTTCGACGTGTCGGTGTGGGAATTCTTCTGGCCGCTGATCGACGGCGCCACGCTGGTGCTGGCCAAGCCGGGCGGCCACAAGGACGCGGCCTATCTCGCGGCGCTGATCGCGGAGGAGGCCATCACCACCATCCACTTCGTGCCGTCGATGCTGGAGGTCTTCCTGCAGGAGCCCACGGCCTCTGCGTGCACCACGCTGCGGCGCGTGATCTGCAGCGGCGAGGCTTTATCGCCCGCGCTGCAGTCGCAGTTCCAGCAGCGCCTGTCGTGCGAATTGCACAACCTCTACGGACCGACCGAAGCTGCCGTCGATGTCACTTCATGGGAATGCCCGCGCACGCCCGAAGAGGAACCGTCGTCGTCGAGCGTGCCCATCGGCCGGCCGATCTGGAACACGCAGATGCACGTGCTCGACAGCGGCCTGCAGCCGGTGCCGCCCGGCACCACCGGCGAGCTGTACATCGCGGGCATCGGCCTGGCGCGCGGCTACCTGAACCGCCCGCTGCTGAGCGCCGAGCGCTTCGTTGCCAACCCCTATGGCGAACCCGGCAGCCGCATGTACCGCAGCGGCGACCTCGCGCGTTGGCGCAGCGACGGCAGCCTCGATTTCCTGGGTCGTGCCGACCAGCAGGTGAAGATCCGCGGCCTGCGCATCGAGCCGGGCGAGATCGAGTCGGTGTTGCTGCGGCATCCGCAGGTCGCCCAGGCCGCGGTGGTCGCGCGCGAGGACGTGGCGGGCGAGAAGCGCCTCGTGGCCTATGTCGTGGCTGCGGATGCGGCCGATCCGCAGGCGGCCGAGCTGCGCGACCACCTGGCGCAGGCCCTGCCCGAGTACATGGTGCCCTCGGCCTTCGTCAGCCTGCCGGCCCTGCCGCTCGGCCCGAGCGGCAAGCTCGACCGCAAGGCGCTGCCGGCGCCCGAGCTGCAGGCGGCCACGCCGTACGCTGCGCCGCGCACGCCCACCGAGAAGATCCTGGCGGGGCTCTGGGCCGAGACCCTGCACCTGCCGCGCGTCGGCATCGACGACAACTTCTTCGAGCTCGGCGGGCACTCGCTGATGATCGTGCAGCTGATCTCGATGATCCGGCAGCAGTTCATGATCGACCTGCCGCTGGACACGCTGTTCCAGGTCTCCACCATCGCAGGCCTCGCGGAGATGCTGGACCAGGCCTCTGGCGCGCGGCCCAGCCTCGTGCCGATGCCGCGCCCGGCGCGCATTCCGCTGTCCTTCGCGCAGCGCCGCCTGTGGCTGATGAACCAGCTCGAGAACGCGAACCCGGCCTACAACATGCCGCTGGCCCTGCGCCTGTCGGGCGTGCTCGACCGCGCGGCGCTGCAGTCGGCGCTCGACGACCTGGTGCAGCGCCACGAAAGCCTGCGTACCATCTATCCGAACGAGGACGGGCTGCCGTACCAGCACATCCTCGACGGCCCGCAGGCACGCGCGGTGCTGGCCGAAGCGGACAGCAGCGAAGAAGAGATCGCTGCCCAGCTGCACGCCGCGGCCCGCCTGGGCTTCGACCTCGGCAGCATGGCGCCCCTGCGTCCCCATCTGTTCAGGCTGGCGGCCGACGAGCACGTGCTGCTGCTGCTGACGCACCACATCGTCGGCGATGGCGCGTCGCTGCTGCCGCTGGCGCGCGACCTGAGCATTGCCTACGCCGCGCGCAGCGAAGGCAAGGCGCCCGGCTGGGTGCCGCTGCCGCTGCAATACGCCGACTACGCGCTGTGGCAGCAGGACCTGCTCGGCAGCGAGGACGACCCCGAGAGCATGGCCGGGCGCCAGCGCGAGTTCTGGCGCGAGACCTTGCGCGGCCTGCCCGAGCGGCTGAGCCTGCCGGTCGACCGCCCGCATCCGGCCGTTCCCAGCTACCAGGGCGACGTGGTGCCGATGCACATTCCGCCGCATGTGCACGAGCGCATGCTGCAGCTGGCGCGCGACGGCCAGGCCAGCGTCTTCATGGTGCTGCAGGCGGCGCTGGCGGGCCTGCTGAACCGGCTGGGCGCGGGAGACGACATCGTCATCGGCACGCCGGTCGCCGGGCGCAGCGACCATGCGCTGGACGACCTGATCGGCTGCTTCGTCAACGCGCTGGTGCTGCGCACCGATGCCTCGGGACAGCCGGGCCTGCGCGAGCTGATCGCGCGGGTGCGCACCACCAACCTCGCCGCGTACGCGAACCAGGAGTTCCCTTACGACCGCATCGTGGAGCTGCTGCGCCCGGAGCGCTCGGGCGCCAACCTGCCGCTGTTCCAGGTCATGCTGGGATTCCAGAGCAGCAACAGCCGCCTGTCCTTCAGCCTGCCCGGCCTGTCGATCACGCCGCAGCCGGTGGCGGTCGACACGGCGAAGTTCGACCTGTCCTTCATCCTCGACGAGCAGCGCGGCGCCGACGGCCTGCCGGGCGGCATTGCCGGCGGCATCCAGTACAGCACCGACCTGTTCGAGCGCAGTACCGTCGAGGCCATCGCCGAGCGGCTGGTGCGTTTGCTGGAACAGGCCTGCGATGCGCCAGACACCGCGTTGGGCAGCCTGGACATCCTGAGCGCCGAAGAAAGCCGGCGCCTGCTGTCCGACTGGAGCGGCAGCACGCGAGACATCGCGCCGCTATCGCTGGCCGCCATGGTGGCATCGCATGCCGCCGAGCGCCCGCATGCGGCGGCGGTGGTGCTCGACGATGCGACGCTCAGCTATGCCGAACTCGATATGCGCGCCAACCGGCTTGCGCACCTGCTGCACGGCCGGGGCATCGGCGTCGGCGCCATCGTCGCGGCAGTGCTGCCGCGCTCGCTCGACCTCGTGGTGGCGCACCTGGCCATCGTCAAGGCCGGCGCGGCCTACCTGCCCATCGACCCGAACCACATGACTGGGCGCAGCGCCTTCGTGTTCGAGGAGGCCGCACCCGCCTGCGTGCTGACCCACGCTGCGCTGCTGCCGGAACTCGCCGGCATCGCGCATTGCCTGGCGCTCGACAGCGACGAGACGGTCGCCGCGCTGGCGATCCAGTCGGACGCCGCACCGGCGCATGCGCGCACGGCCGAGCCGCAGGATGCCGCGTACGTCATCTACACCTCCGGCTCCACCGGCCTGCCCAAGGGCGTCGTGGTGCCGCACGCGGGCCTGAGCAGCCTCGGCGCGGCGATGGCGCAGCGCTTCGCCATCGGCCCCGACTCGCGCGTGCTGCAGTTTTCTTCCAGCGGCTTCGACGCTTCGGTGATGGACCTGCTGATGGCCTTCCACGCCGGCGCCGCGCTGGTGCTGCCGGGGGCGCAGCAGCTGCTGGGCCCGGAGCTGGCCGACCTGCTCCACAGGCAGGCCGTGAGCCACGCGCTGATCCCGCCCGCCGCGCTCGCCACCCTGCCGCATGGCGAATTCCCGCACCTGCAGACGCTGGTGGTGGGCGGCGATGCCTGCCCCGCCGCGCTGGCTGCGCGCTGGTCGCAAGGCCGCCGCATGATCAACGCGTATGGCCCGACGGAGATCACCATCTGCGCGAGCATGAGCGCGCCGATGAATGCCGAAGAGCCGCCGTCCATCGGCCGGCCGGTCTGGAACACGCGCTTGTACGTGCTCGACGACAGCCTGCAGCCGGTGCCGCCCGGCGTGGCGGGCGAGCTCTACATCGCCGGCAGCGGGCTGGCGCGCGGCTACCTGAACCGTCCGCTGCTCAGCGCCGAGCGTTTCATCGCCAACCCCTTCGGCGAACCCGGCAGCCGCATGTATCGAAGCGGCGACCTGGTGCGCTGGCGCAATGACGGCGGCCTCGATTTCCTGGGCCGCGCCGACCAGCAGGTGAAGATCCGCGGCTTTCGCATCGAGCCGGGCGAAATCGAGTCGGTGCTGCTGCGACACCCGCAGGTGACGCAGGCGGCAGTGATCGCCCGCGAGGACGTGCCGGGCGAGAAGCGCCTCGTGGCCTACGTGGTCGCCGCGGCCGACCCGCAGCCGGCCGAGCTGCGTGCCCACATGGCGCGGGCGCTGCCCGACTACATGGTGCCCTCGGCCTTCGTCCACCTGCCGCTGCTGCCGCTGACCCAGAGCGGCAAGCTCGACCGCAAGGCGCTGCCGGCGCCCGAGCAGCGGGCCGCGGCGCACTATGCCGAACCCCGCACGCCCACCGAGCGGCAGCTGGCCGCGCTCTGGGCCGAGACACTGCACCTGGAGCGCGTGGGCATTCACGACAACTTCTTCGAACTCGGCGGGCATTCGCTGTTGGCCATCCAGCTCGGCATGCGCATCCGCCAGCAGCTGCGCGCGGACTTTCCGCACGCCGAGGTCTACAACCGCCCGTCGATCGCCGAGCTTGCCGCATGGCTCGACAACGCCGCCGGTGCGGCCGAGGCGCTCGACCTGTCGCGCGAGCTCGACCTGCCCGCGCACATCCGCAGGCAGGATGCCGCGCCGCCGCTGGACGCGAAGCGGGTGTTCCTGACCGGCGCCAGCGGCTTCGTCGGCAGCCACCTGCTGGCCGCGCTGCTGCGCGACACATCGGCCTGCGTGGTCTGCCACGTGCGCGCCGCCGACGAGGAGGCGGGCAGGCGCCGCCTGCAGCTCACGCTGGCCCAGCGCCAGCTCGGCGCGATCTGGGACGATGCGCGCATCAAGGTCGTGACCGGCGACCTCGGCCAACCGCGGCTCGGCCTCGACGACAGCGCCGTGCGGCTGGTGCGCGACGGCTGCGACGCCATCTACCACTGCGCCGCGCAGGTCGACTTCCTGCATCCCTACGCGAGCCTGAAGCCAGCCAACGTCGACAGCGTGGTGACGCTGCTCGAGTGGACCGCGCAGGGCCGGCCCAAGAGCATGCACTACGTCTCGACGCTGGCGGTGATCGACCAGAACAACGGCAAGGAGGGCGCCGTCACCGAGCAGTCGGCGCTGGCCTCCTGGAGCGGGCTGGTCGACGGTTACAGCCAGAGCAAGTGGGTCGGCGACGCGCTGGCTCGCGAGGCGCAGGCGCGCGGCATGCCGGTGGCGATCTACCGGCTGGGCGCGGTCACGGGCGACCACACGCACGCGATCTGCAACGCCGAGGACCTGATCTGGCGCGTGGCGCATCTCTATGCCGACCTGGAAGCGATTCCCGACATGGACCTGCCGCTCAACCTGACGCCGGTGGACGACGTGGCGCGCGCCATCCTCGGCCTCGCGGGCCGGCAGGCGTCATGGGGCCAGGTGTTCCACCTGATGAGCCAGGAGGCGCTGCGGGTGCGCGACATTCCTCCGGTGTTCGAGCGGCTCGGCATGCGGCTCGAACCGGTGGGGCTCGAGCCCTGGCTGGAGCGCGCGCACGCGCGGCTCGCCGTCGGGCAGGACCGCGACCTTGCCGCGGTGCTGGCCATCCTCGACCGCTACGACACCTCGGCCACGCCGCCGCAGGTCAGCGGCGCGGCCACGCATGCGCAGCTCGAAGCCATCGGCGCCGCGATCCGGCCGGTCGACCGCGAGCTGCTGCAGCGCTACTTCGTCGATCTCGGCATCGACACCAAGGCGCGCCGGGCCCTGGAAACCAGCACGTCCTAGGAGGAGCGACATGGCACGCTATCTCATCGCCGCAACCGCCTTGCCGGGACACGTGCTGCCGATGCTGGCCATCGCCCAGCACCTGGTGGGCCTCGGGCACGAGGTGCGGGTGCACACCGCGAGCCGGTTCAGGGCGCAGGCCGAGGCCACCGGCGCTACGTTCACGGCCTTCGAAGCTGCGATCGATTTCGATCATCGCGAGCTCGACCAGCGTTTTCCGCAGCGCCAGCGCCTGCCGTCGGCTCATGCGCAAATGTGTTTCGGCCTCAAGCACTTCTTCGCCGACGCCATGGCCGCGCAATGCGCCGGCCTGCGCGCGATTCTGGAGAGCTTCGAGGCCGACGCCATCGTGGTCGACACGATGTTCTGCGGCACCTTCCCGATGCTGCTCGGGCCGCGCGAGCAGCGCCCGGCGGTCGTGGCCATCGGCATCTCGGCGCTGCCGCTGTCCAGCTGCGACACGGCCTTCTTCGGCACCGCGCTGCCGCCGTCGTCCACGCCGGAAGGGCGCGTGCGCAACCGGACGATGCACGCCAACCTCAAGCAGGCGATGTTCGGCGAGGTGCAGCGCTACTTCGATGCGCTGCTGACATGCGCGGGCTCGCCCGCACTGCCGGATTTCTTCATCGACGCCATGGTCAAGCTGCCCGACCTTTACCTGCAGCTGACGGCCGCATCCTTCGAATACCCGCGCAGCGACCTGCCCGCCTCGGTGCGTTTCGTCGGCCCGCTGCTCGCGCCCGCCAGCCGCGACTTCACGCCACCCGACTGGTGGCATGAGCTGGACGATGGCCGCTCGGTCGTGCTGGTCACGCAGGGCACGCTGGCCAACCAGAACCCGGCGCAGCTGATCGTCCCCACCCTGCAGGCGCTGGCCGGCGCGAAGGACATCCAGGTCATCGCCACCACCGGCGGCCCGCTGCCGGCCGCGCTGGGCATGGCCATTCCGGCCAATGCCCGCGTGTTGCCCTTCCTGCCTTACGACCGCCTGCTGCCCAAGGTGCATGCGATGGTGACCAACGGCGGCTACGGCTCGGTCAACCACGCGCTGAGCCTTGGCGTGCCGCTGGCGGTGGCCGGAGCCACCGAGGAAAAGCCCGAGATCGCGGCGCGCGTGGCCTGGTCGGGCGCAGGCATCAACCTCGGCAACGGCCAACCGGCCGCGCGCCAAATCGGCGACGCGGTGCGCAGGCTGTTGAGCGAACCGACATACCGCCAGCGTGCGGGCACGCTGCGCGAAGACTTCGCGCGCCACCACGCGCTGGGCGAAATCACCGCGGCCCTCGCGGCGCTGCACACGGCTGCCCCCGAGTCCGTGGAAATGGCTTGAACCCCTGCAAGGAAATCGACGATGAGCAATCCGTTTGACGACAAGAACGCCACCTTCCTCGTGCTGGTCAATGAAGAAGGACAGCACTCGCTGTGGCCGAGCTTCATTGCAGTGCCCACCGGCTGGGAGATCGCGCTGGCCGCGACCGACAGGGCGGCCTGCAGCGCTTTCATCGAGGCGAACTGGACCGACATGCGGCTGCGGTCCCTCGCGGCCAGGGATCGCGACGCCATCAAGGCATGAGGGCGTTCGCCCTGCATCGGCGCGGCGCTGCGTGGGCGTATGCGTCGCGATTCCGGGTGCCGGCTGCAGATAGTGAAGCGGCCGAGGGCTTTGCGCAGAACAAGGAACACGCCGAGCCGGCGGCGCGAGATGGGAGGCGGACAGCCTCGAGCCTTGCGCCGGCTACAGGCTGGAATGCTCGACCCGCTTCCGGGAAATAAGCACCAGGACGCTGTCACTCCAGCGTCGCGAAGCGGCCTCTTCGGACGTCCCCAATATGGGGCGACGATCCCCGAATCGGGGCGGCTCGCATCTTGCGCATCACATTTGTTTTCGACATGGGTGCATGAGCCTTGTATACCACTGGCATGATTCGTGCGGCTCGGGGCTGGCATGGCCTTTTGGCGGCCAGGCGTGCGCTCGAGATCAAACCCACAACTACTCTTCTTTGTTCAGGAATCATGAAATTCAGCAGATTGCAAATCGTTCTGGGACTCGCGCTCAGCGGTCTCATGGCAACCGGCGCAGTCCATGCGCAAAGTGCGTTGGACACCATCCTGAAGAACAAGAAGATCGCGATCGGGGTTCCTCCTGATTTCCCGCCTTATGGATCCATGGACCGGGACTTCAAGATGCATGGCCTGGACATCGACATGGCCAACTACATCGGGGCCAAGCTCGGCGTGGAAGTCGACCTGATACCCGTGACCAGCGCCAATCGCATTCCGTATCTGCAGAAAAGAAAAGCTGCATTGGTCATTGCCACCTTGGGCAAGAACCCGGACCGCGAGAAGCAGATCGACTTTGCCGCCGCGTATTCGCCTTTCTATCAAGCCATCTTCGGAGCGAAGGCCTTGAACATCAAGAGCTTCGCCGACCTCTCGGGGAAGTCGATCGCTGTCACACGCGGTTCGGTCGAAGACCAGGAGCTCAACAAGGTTGCGCCAGCGGGTGCCGATATCAGGCGCTTCGACGACAACACCAGAACCGTTGCGGCCTTCGTGTCCGGACAGGCCCAATTGATCGCCACGGGGGCATCCGTCGCGAACACCGTCATGAGCAGCAATCCCTCGCTTGGCATTACCTACAAGCTGCTGCTGAAAGAGAGCCCGAACTACATCGGGGTGGCCAAGGGTGAAGATTCGTTGCGGCTGAGGGTGAACGGCATCATCGACGAGGCGAAGAAGAGCGGCGAACTGGACAAGTTGTCGATGAAATGGCTGGAGCGCCCGGCGGGCGATCTGCCGCAGTAGATCTTCCAGATCCGATTGCATCCTTTGTGCGAGCGCGTCGGATCTGCCCGGTTCGGCCAGCGCCCCATGGCTCCCAAAGCGTTGGACAACTTCCGGATCGGTCAGCACCTTGTTGAGGGCTTGATTGAGGCGCGCGATGGTTGCAGGAGGCGTGCCGGCCGGCGCAAACAGCCCATACCATTGGACGACATCCACTCCCGCGATGCCTAGCTCTGCAAGTGTCGGCACGCCAGGAAGAGCATCCAGGCGCTTTGGACCTGCCACAGCCAAGGCGCGCAGCTGACCCGTCCGGATGAATGGAGATGCCGTGAACAAGCTGGGGAACATGATCTGCGAGCGACCTTCGACCGCTTCCGCGATTGCAGGTGCGGCACCCTCGTAGGTCGTGCTGGCCATCGAAGTCCCGCTGCTGAGCTGAAAGAGCTCGGCAGCGAAATGCGGCGGCGTCCCGTCGCCGGCCGATGCGTAGCGCAGGCTGCGAGGCGTTTTCTTCAGCTGCGCGACCAACTGGTGCACGTCCAGTATTCCCCCGCCCGGGTGAGTGACCATCAAGGTCGAGGAAGAACCGACGAGCCCGACGGGTTCGAAGTTGGCGACCGGATCGTAGTCCCGCCTCTGCAGGGCGGGATTCATCGCATGCGTGCCGACATAGCCGAACATCAGCGTGTGGACGTCGGGCACCCCGCCAATGCATATCGACCCAGTGCGGTCGCGGTTCATTGAAGAAGGTGTCGCACCGTGCCGCGGCGATGCATTTGCGAACCGGCGCATGCGTCATTCCGAAAATGAAATTCAGCCGCTCATTTTCAGAGGCAATCCGGCGGGCGATTTCTTCATCTTGTAGGCCACACTAGTCGCCTCGATGGAGGTTCCCTCCAGCCAGTCCGGTCCGGCTTCAGGATCGGCTCTTTCCTCAGACAAGCAGGTGCCGGCGCGAGTCAAGCCCTGCGCGAACTTGGGAGTGAACTCCGCAACCTGATCGAGCTGCGAGCTCGCATCCGAGCGCTGCATGGCGAAGCCGCTGATCGTGCCAGTCGAACATGCACGAGCAAGACGGCGAGCGATGACATTCAGTGGCCTTGCGCGCATCGCAGGTGACAACGAATGTCACTTCCTGTCGTTGCATGTCCCTCGCGCCGCGCGCAATGCATCCATCGGATTTACCAATTCGATCGCATCGAGCGATCGGGGCGAGTGGCACGCAGATTGCGGAATCACTTCTTTACACACTCACGAGAGATGACACATTCATGAGCGACGACAAGAGCGACTTTCTGCTGGATCGACGCACCTTCTTCCTTGGTACGGCGAGTGCGCTGGCACTGGGAACGACGGCCTGCGGCGGAGGAAGTCAGGGCAGCAGCTTCTCGCCCATAGGTGGGGCGGCCGCGCAGCAGACGCCGCCGCAGCTGACACCTGCTGCGGTTGCCGGTGTCGATTCCCCCAATACCCCCGGCACCCCCGTTACTCCCGAAACCCCAGCGCCCGAGCCGACCACCCCTGAGCCCCAAGTACGCAAGATCGTGCACCCGGGCCTGCTGGTCACGGAGGACGATCTGCAGCGCATCCGTGACAAGCTGGCCGCCAAGGCGGAGCCCTGGGTGGGCGGCTTGAACATGATGCTCAAGACGAACAACACCAACCTCGATGCGAAGCCGCGCCCCCTGGCGGTGGTGATACGCGGCGTCGAGGGCGAGAACTACGGCCAGATGATCGGCGACTTTGTGCGCGCCCTTCATCTCGCATTGCGCTGGAAGATCACGAACGACGAGGCCTACGCGAAGAAGTCGGTGGAGTTCCTCAATGCATGGTCGTCGACCTTGACCGAGCTGGGCGGCAACTCGAACGTCTACCTGGCCTCCGGCCTCTATGGCGCCCAGTGGGCCAATGCCGCGGAACTGATGCGGACCTACCCCGGCTGGGCGAAGGAAGACGTCGCGCGCTTCCAGGCCATGCTGCTGAACGTGTTCTACCCGAAGGCCCACGACTTCCTGGTCAACCACAACGGCACGGAGACCAGAAAGGTCACCCACTACTGGGCCAACTGGGACCTGGCCAACATCTGCGCCATCTACGCGATCGGCGTGTTCTGCGACCGGAGCGACCTGGTCGCCGAAGCAAGCAACTACTACAAGAGCGGCCGTGGCTGCGGCGCGAGCGCCAACAACGTCTACCACGTGCATCCTGGCTATCTGGGGCAGTGGCAGGAGAGCCATCGCGACCAGGGCCACTCGACCCTCGGCATCTCTCTGGCCGGCATGCTGTGCCAAATGGCCTGGAACCAGGGCGAGGATCTCTTCGGCTATTGGAACAACCGGCTGCTGGCCGGCGCGGAGTACGTGGCCAAGACGAACTTGGCCGATACCAATGGCAACGCGCTGTACACGATGCCGTTCGCGCCCTACAACGGCGTCCACGGAGAAGGGACTGCTGCTGCGGGCACGAACAGCCTGCGGCCCAACTGGGACCTCATCTACAGCCACTATGTGAGCCGCAAGGGACTCTCGGCACCCTGGACCAAGGCGATGCTCGACAAGATCCGGCCCGAACGCGTCGACGGCGGCGACCAGCCGGGCATGGGCACGCTGCTCTATGCGCGCGATCCGGTTCCTCCCGCCAGGCCCAGCGGGCTGAGCGCATTCCTGAATGACGGAAAGGTGCAGCTGTCCTGGTGGGGCACCGCAGGCGCTTCCCAGTACCTCGTGCAGCGCGCGGCTTCGCCGAACGGTCCGTTCACGACCCTCGCGCCGGTCACCGAACCGCGCACCTACACCGACGATCCCGGCCAAGGCACCTGGTACTACCGGATCGACGCGGTGGCCGACGCCGGGGAGATGACCGGTGCGGATACCTTGCGCGTGGCGGTTCCGGGCGAGCTGTGGCTGCACTTGCCGCTCAACGGCGATGCCAACGACGCCAGCGGCCGCGGCCTGAACGCGCAGTTGAAGGGCGGCACGAGCTGGGGCGAAGGACGCAACGGCGGAAGCGCCGTGCAGCTCGATGGCCGCAGCGGCCATATACAGCTGCCCGACGGAGCCGTGTCGGCCCTGGGCGATTTCACGATCGCGGTGTGGGTCTACTGGGATACCGCGTCGGTCATCGCGCGCGTTTTCGACTTCGGCTCCAACGACGTGGCCTACATGATCCTGATCCTGCGCGATGGCAACAAACAGCTGCGCTTTTCAGCCTCGCGCAATCAGTTCTGGAAGGAAGAGTCGGTAGCTGGCGGCGAGACTCCCACCGGGCGCTGGGTGCATCTGGCGGTCACGCTCTCCGGCACCACAGGTACGCTCTACATGGACGGCGCGCAGGTCGCCACCGCAGACGACATCTGGATCAATCCTTTTCAGTTGGGCAACACCACCCGGACATGGCTGGGCCGCTCCCAGTACGGCGGCGACCCGTACTTCAAGGGCCGCATGCAGGACTTCCGCATCTACAGCGGCGCGCAGGACGCGGCCTTCATCGCGAACCTCGCCCGCTGACGGTTGTCGGATAGCCGCGCGGCGCAACCGACCCTGAATTTCAACCGGCCCGCGCGCGCCTTTCGGGGCGCGCCGGGGCTTTCTTCCTCCTAAACAGACTTTTCCCATGAACTTTGCTTCTCAACGATGCGCTTGCGCACTGATGACTTCGCTGCTGCTTTTCGGCTGTGGCGGCGGAGGCGGGGGCGGTAGCGGAGCCGGCGTTGCGTTGGTCGGCAGCCCGACAGGCCAGTCCGGCAGCGGCGGTCCATCCAATGCCGGCCAGAGCGGCAGCCAAGGCGGCAGTGGCAGCACGACCGGAAGTGGCAGCACGACCGGAAGTGGCACCCAGACCGGTGGTGGCACCACGGGCAACCCGGGCGGCGACGCTGCACCCGTTGCAGCGTCGGCAGCCCTGGTCGCGAAGCTCGGCAAGCCCTCTCGCGTGTTGGTTGGCCTGGGATCGACTTCCATTGACGACATGAAGAGCCAGGACATCCACCCCGACATCGTGGATCAGTACCTGGTGGGCGTCGGCCCGGGCTCGTGGCCCACGTGGAACAGTCCCGATGGGGCCTACGTCACCTTCACCGCGCAGGCCGCCCAGGCCTATGGTGCGGTTCCCATGTTCACGCTCTACCAGATGACGGCGAACGGCGAGGGCAACCTGAGCGGCATCAGCGACGCGACCTTCATGAACAAGTACTGGGGCCAAGTCCGCTTGATGTACCAGCGCATCGCGGAATGGGGCAAGCCTGCGCTGGTCAATGTGGAGCCGGACTTCTGGGGCTTCGCCGCGTCGCAGGCGCCTGGTCGCGATCTGACGAAGATGGCCGCCGCCGTGAGCGGCCAGCCGGAATGCAGCACGTTGCCCGACACCGTCGCGGGCCTCGGCCAGTGCTTCGTGCAGATGGGCCGCAAGGTTGCGCCGAAGACGCTGATCGGGTTCCCGCCCGCTTTCTGGAATGGCACGCCCGTCGAGGTCGCCGCGATGATGCGGGCCGCCGGCGCGAACCAGGCCGACTTCATCGTCGCACAGACCAGCGACCGCGACGCGGGCTGCAGGGAAGTCGCATCGCCGCCCGCGGAATGCCAGAACGGAAGCGCTCCGTTCTATTGGGACGCGAGCAACAAGACCAGCCCGAACTTCCACGATTCGCAGAAGCAGTATTCGGACTACCGCGCGGCGCTGGGCAACGGCCTGCCGATCCTGTGGTGGCAGACACCGATGGGCGTGCCTTCCGACACACCCGGCGGCACCGACCAGCACTACCGCGACAACCATGTCGACTACATGTTGCGCAACACCCAGGAATACGCCGACATGCACACCTTCGCGATCGTCTTCAGCGCGGGCGGCAGCCACCAGACCTCGATCAGCACGGATGGCGGCCAGTTCGCGCGTCTTTCAGCGCAGTACCTCGCGGGAAGCGGTGCTGCCTTGAAGTAGCGGTTTTCTGTCGAAGGGGGGCGGGTGCAATGGCGTTCACGACACCATAGGCATATCTCGACAGCGATTCCGACCGCATGCCTGCAATCGAAGACGTCACCACGATGCGGCGCTATGCCGAAAGAGACCTGGTAGTGCCACCCGCCGCGCCTTGAACAGCCACGGTGGGGTTCGCCAACGGGCCATGCCACCCGTCGTCGGCCACGGAAGTAGCGGAATGCGAGAAGAAAACGGCGGGCTTTGGTGCTTGTCTTGGACGACATCGCGGCTTCGCACCAGCGGTGAACGGGGGGGGTGCCCGCAACCTGCAGGCATCGTCTGCGGGGCCTCTTGGTTTTGCAATTTGCTGCGGCCTGAGGGGCGCTTATGGGCACAAATGCCGGGCCTTAATGCCTAGCATCAGTCATCCAACTCATCCCCCCAATTCGAGAATACAGAGGCCACCTCAATGAAAACGCTGCTGTTGAAAAAACAGGAAGTCAGCCGATTGATTTCCATGAAGGAAGTCATCGAGACGGTGGAAGAGGCATACAAAGCCTTCAACAGCCAGCAGGTGGTGCAGCCTGGCTATGTCGAGATTCATCTTCCGACGCCACGCGGCGAAATCGACTTCAAGTTGGGCTACTACAAAACCAATGAGGTGATCTCCATGAAGGCCTCATCCGGGGGATTCCCGAACAACCCGGCGGAGCACGGCGTGCCCAGCGGCATGGGCACCATCCTTCTGTTCGATGCCAGAAGCTGCGCCCTGGTGTGCGTCATGGACGGAAGTTTGATCACGGGCCTGCGAACCGGGGCGGCAGGCGCCGTTTCAGTGAAAGTGCTGGCCAGAAAGAATGCAAGAAAAGTCACCTCGATCGGCACCGGCAATCAGGCCCGCATGCAAATCCGTGCGATCCACGAGGTGATGAAGATCGAGGAGATTCACGCGTGGGACAACCACCCCGAGACGCTGTCCCGATACAAGGCGGACATCGAAAGCGAGTTCGGCATTCCGGTGGTGATGGCCCACTCCAAAAAGGAGGCGGTTGAACAGGCCGACATCCTGGTCACCACGACCCGCGGAAAGGGCTCGCTGGTGGAGGCCGATTGGGTCAAACCCGGCACGCACATCGTCGCCATCGGTACGGACACGCAAGGCAAGCAGGAGCTGGCGCCGGAGATTTTCAGGAATGCCAGGATCGTCAACGACTCCATGGCGCAGTGCATTGAAAAGGGTGAAACCTGGCACCCGCTTCATCACAACATCATCACCCAGGCAGACATCCACGCAGAAATTGGTGAAATCCTGCTGGGCCAGAAGCCAGGCAGAGAAAACGACGAAGAGACCACCATCTTCGACTCGACGGGCATGGCCATACAGGACAACACCACGTCGAGCAGGATCTATCGGAACGCCATCGCCGGCAACACTGGCACCGCCTTCGAGTTTTTTCAATGACGACCATGCTCGAACACCCCACCCTGCAGGACATCCACGAAGCCCGGGCACGGCTGAAACCGCACATCAGACGCACGCCGTTGTTGCGCGCGGAAAAGATGGAGAACGCCTTGGGATGCCATGTTTATCTGAAGCCGGAAATGCTGCAGATCACGGGGGCCTTCAAGATCCGGGGCGCCTTGAACAAATCGCTGTCGCTTCCAAGGGACGAGATCGCCAACGGCATCATCGCCACCTCTTCGGGCAACCATGCGCAAGGGCTTGCCTATGCCGCTCGGATGCTGGGTGTGAAGGCGATCCTGGTCGTGCCAGTGACCACGCCCAAAATCAAGATCGAGAATACGAAGGCGCTCGGCGCAGAAGTGGTTCTGTTTGATGGCGATACCGCCGCCCGATGGAAGAAGGTTTACGAAATCGCCGAAGAAAATCACTACTCGGTTGTGCACGCCTTCGAGGATCCTTTGGTCATGGCCGGCCAGGGAACCATTGGCTGCGAAATCCTGGAAGACCTGGACGATGTCGACACGGTCATCATTCCCATGGGTGGCGGCGGCCTCATTTCCGGGATCGCTACCGCCATCAAGGAAACCAAGCCCTCGGTGCGCGTGATCGGCGCCGAACCTGCCCTGACACCCAAGTACTTTCACAGCCGGATCAACCAGGAACGCATATCGCTCCCGCTGAAGAACACCATTGCGGATGGTTTGCGAATCAGTGTTCCGGGGCAGAACCCCTACCCCATCATCGAGAAGTATGTGGACGAGATCGTTCTTGTCGATGACGAACACATCATTGCGGGCATGCGCACGCTGGCCAAGGATGCGAAGCTGATCGCGGAACCTGCGGCGTCCATCGGCATCGGCGCCCTGCTGGCCGGTGGCGTGAAGGTCAGGCCGGACGAAAAAGTCTGTGTGGTTCTGACAGGCGGAAACTGGGACCTGTGCGATCTCGCCGAGATATACCAGCGCGCTGAATAGGCTGGCCCACAACCATCAATCCCACCGTTTCTGGGTCGCAATGATGCGCAGCGGATACCCGCGCCGGCCCAGCGACTGGCGCAGCACGATCCGGCTGGCGAAGCGCTCGATGCCGATGTCGTCTTCCAGCATCTTTTCCATCAGTGCCTGGAAATAGCCGACGCCGGGCGCCACGATCTTCAGCAGGTAGTCATAGCCGCCGCTGACGTTGTAGCACTCGACGATCTCCTCGTACTTCCCGGCGGCTTCCTCGAATCTGCGGAAATCATCCGGTCGGTGGCTGCCGAGGGTGACCTCCGAGAACACGATGACGTGATCTCCAAGCCTTTCCAGCGCGATGTCGGCGCTGTAGCCGCGGATCAGCCCGGTCTCCTCCAGCCGCTTGGTGCGCATGAGACACGGGCTGGGGCTGAGGCCTATGGACTCGGCCAGATCGACATTCGAGCAGCGCCCCTCGCGATGGAGATGCACCAGGATCTTGAGGTCGAACCGGTCGAACGAAACTGCTGATCTCATGGAGTGATCGTACCGTCAACGCGAGCCCGGCGACCCGCGCTTCGCCTCGGTAAGCGATTCGTCGAGCGCCTCGATAACCATGCCGGCCTGCTCCGCCGTGAGCACCAGCGGCGGGCGGATCTTCAGCACGTTGTGCCCCTGGGCGCAGGCGCTGAGCAGCACGCCCTTGTCACGCATCAGGTTGACCACCTGGCTGGTAAGGCCGCGGTCCGGCGCCCGCGTCGTGCGATCCGACACGAGCTCGACGCCGACGAAAAGCCCTGCCCCCCGCACGTCGCCGATGGCCTCGTGCTTCGCGCCGAGCCCGACGATGCCGTCGAGCAGCACCTTGCCGACCTTGGCTGCGTGCGGCACCAGCTGGCTCCGCTCGATGGTCTCCAGCACTGCCAAGGCAGCCGCGCATGAGACCGTGTTGCCGGCGAAGGTGTTGAAGTAGCGGGAGTTCTTGCCGAATTCCGCCAGGGCATCGGCTGTCGCGAGGAGGCCCGCGATCGGCTGGCCGTTGCCCATCGGCTTGCCCATGGTGACGATGTCAGGAACGAGGCCGTGGCGCTGGAAGCCCCACATGTGCTCGCCCGTGCGGCCGAAGCCGGGCTGCACTTCATCGGCGATGAACAGGCCGCCAGCACGCTTGATCGCCTCGACCGCTCCCTTCAGGAAGCCCGCAGGCCCGGGCAGGATGCCGTCGCTGGTGAAAAGCGAATCGACGATCAAGGCCGCCGGCTTGATGCCGTGGCGCTGCAGGTCGGCGATGGCCGCCTCGACGTCGCGCGTAAAGCGCTCGCCAAGGTCGGTGCCTTCGGCGTGGTACAGGCGCGGCGCCGACACCAGGCGAACGTGCGGACCAAGGGCGACGCTCACGCCGAGCGAGGGCGAGAACTGCGACACCGCGTCGGTGATGCCGTGGTAGGCCGTGTCGGTGACGATCACACCCGTGCCGCCGGTGCGTACCTTGGCGATGCGATAGGCCAGGTCGTTGGCCTCGCTGCCGGTGCAGGTCAGCATCAGGTGGGCGAGGTCCGTGCCGGGCACGCTGGCGAGCAGGCGCTCCGCCAGCTCGAGGATGGTGTCGTGGAGGTATCGCGTATTGGTCGCAAGCGTCTGCACCTGGCGGCAGATCGCCTCGGTCACCGCGGGGTGGCAGTGACCGAGCGAGGTGACATTGTTGTAGACGTCGAGGTATCGGCGGCCTTCCGGGTCCATCAACCACACACCGTCACCGCGCACGATGTGCAGCGGGTGTTCGTACATCAGCCGGTAGGCCGGGCCGAGCAGCGCATTGCGCCGCTCGATCATTGCCT
This sequence comes from Variovorax sp. Root434, assembly GCF_001426595.1. Taxonomy (NCBI): domain Bacteria; kingdom Pseudomonadati; phylum Pseudomonadota; class Betaproteobacteria; order Burkholderiales; family Comamonadaceae; genus Variovorax; species Variovorax sp. Root434. The sequence continues at coordinate 612,148 of NZ_LMEK01000012.1, read as the reverse complement.
CGGTGACGGGGCCGACGTTGGCGCGGCCGGGGATGTAGGCGTTGACCATGTTGAGGTCAGCAGTGGCTTTCATGGAGAGGTTCCGTTTCGTCGTGATGGCGTCAACAAGCGGTCGCGTGCTTCATGGCGCGAGAGGTCTGCCATCTGTGACAGTGCCTCCCACGCCGCGGGGTTGTGGCGCATGATGTAGCTGCGGTTTTCGGGATAGCGCAGGGCGCGCCACTCCGAGATCAGCGCCGTGATGAGGTGGCGTGTTGCCATGAGGTCGGCGACGATGTCCTGCTCCGGCTCGGTCAATGGCAGGACGGCCTGGTAGGCGCCGACGAACTGTGCCGGACCCTCGAACGGGTCGGCGCTGCCGGCCATGTGGAAGGCGGCGGCCGTCGCCACCTCGCCGACCAGTGGCGCATGGAGCATGTCGCCGAAATCGATGATGCCGGTGATGCGCGCCTGATCGTCCGGCGCGACCAGCACGTTGTAGAGGTGATAGTCGTTGTGGATCACCTGCGCCCTCACCGACGCAAGGCGGGGCAGCACATGCTCGGTGAAGCGCGTCATGAACGATCGGGCCAGCGCACGTCGTGGTCCTTCGACCAGGCTGTCGAGTTGGACGGTCAGTCGGTGCGCGGCCGACACGTTCCACAGCAGGTCGTGCGTGGCCGCAGGGTGCGTGAAGCCCTGCAGGGCAAGGTTCAGTTCGGCCAGACCCTTGCCCATCGCCACGCGCTGTGCGGCGGTGCGCTGTGTCTCCCGGACCTGGATGCCCTCCAGGTAAGTGAGCATGCGCACGGTGGTCCGGGCGCCGTCGGCGAGCGTCACGGTTTCACGCGTGCGGCCGTCTGCTGTCCGAACGACGCGAGGGACAGGCTGGCCGGGCGATGTGCGGGCGATGTGCTCGATGGCGGCGATCTGGAAATCGACCAGCGATACCGGCTCGGAGGGGTTGCTGATCTTGAACACGTAGCGCGTGCCGTCGGCGGACTCCACGGCGCAATTCTGGTCGCGCTCGCCGGCCAGCGACTTCACCACGCCATGGATGCCGTAGAGGCGTTCCACCAGCGCCTGCACCTCGGCCGGCGCCAGGTCGGGCGCCGGGGTGCTCAGCGCGGCGGCCTCGGTCGGGCGCCCCTCGGGCACCCGGGGTCCAGGGTGGAGGTGCAGGCTGGCCATCAGAGTCCGAGCAGAGCAGGAAGCTGACGAACGTCGGTCAAGCGGCTCACGCCATATTCGCTTGACGTGGGCTCGTGACCACGGTCGATGAAAGCCTTGGCCATGAAGCCCAGGTCCGACGCTGTCATCAGGTCATACCGGAAGCTCGACGAGACATGCATCATCTGATCGGGCCCGCAGCCGAGTTCGTCGAACATGTATTCGAAGGCTTGCATGCGCGGCTTGTACGCGCGCGCTTCCTCGGCGGTGTAGACCGCATGGAAAGGGGCCTTGAGATGCGCGACGCTGCGAGGGATGAGGTCGACCATCGAGTTCGACAAAATCACCAGCGGCACGTGCGGCGCGATCGCCTCCAGCACCTCGACCACGTTTGGATGAGGCTGCCAGGTCGGCACCGCGTCGTACAGGGAGACCGCATCCGATGCCAGGTATTCGATACCGTGCGCTTTGCAGGCACGCTGGATGGAGTTCGCCACCACGTCGTAAAACGGCTTCCAGTCGCCCAGTACCTCGTCAAGGCGATAGGCGCGGAAACTGTCCAGGAACGCCGGCATCCGGTCGACCGGCACGCGGTCCTTGAACAGGACTTTTGCCGTCGGGCCCATCTCGAAATTGATGAGCGTTCCATAGCAATCGAAGCTGATAAATTTTGGTTTGAACATCATGGGCGCGCCCGCTGCGTTGAGATGGAGCAAGTCTAGGTTTGCCCCCTTTGCAGGAGATGCCGTATCGCAATGGGACCCAAGCAGTTTCTTTGTCAATCCGCAGAGGGCCTGGCATTTTTGAGTGGTTCGGGATTGAAGCGTGTTCTTGCCGATCCTCGTAGATTTTGAATCTCTGTCAGGGGCTTCTAAAGCCCTATACGGTCGGGTCACAAACCCTTGCGCATAATTGACGCAAGCTATGACTCTCACCGAACTCAAATACATCGTCGCAGTGGCCCGCGAACGGCACTTCGGCAAGGCGGCCGAGGCCTGCTACGTTTCCCAGCCGACCCTGTCGGTCGCGATCAAGAAGCTCGAGGACGAGCTCGAAGTCAAGCTCTTCGAGCGCAGTGCCGGCGAAGTGACCGTCACGCCGCTCGGCGAGCAGATCGTGCAGCAGGCCCAAAGCGTGCTCGACCAGGCGGCCAGCATCAAGGAGATCGCCAAGCGCGGCAAGGACCCGCTGGCCGGTCCGCTGAACCTCGGCGTGATCTACACCATCGGGCCGTACCTGCTGCCCGACCTCGTGCGCCAGGTGATCGCGCGCACACCGCAGATGCCGCTGGTGCTGCAGGAAAACTTCACCGTCAAGCTGCTCGAGATGCTGCGCGCCGGCGAGATCGACTGCGCCATCATGGCCGAGCCCTTTCCCGACACCGGCCTCGCGATGGCGCCGCTGTACGACGAGCCCTTCATGGCGGCTCTGCCCAACAAGCACAAGTTGGCCGACCGCGAATCGATCACCTCGGAAGAACTGCAGAGCGAGACCATGCTGCTGCTGGGCACCGGCCACTGCTTTCGCGACCACGTGCTGGAGGTGTGCCCGGAGTTCGCGCGCTTTTCCAGCAACGCAGAGGGCATCCGCAAGAGCTTCGAAGGCTCGTCGCTGGAGACCATCAAGCACATGGTGGCCTCGGGCATGGGCGTGACGCTGGTGCCGCGCCTGTCGGTGCCGGCCGATGCGCTCAAGCCGAAGCTCAAGGGCCGCAAGGAACTCGAGCAGATGGTGCGCTACCTGCCGGTGCGCGACGCGCAGGACCGCGACCCGCCCACGCGCCGCGTGGTGCTCGCATGGCGGCGCACCTTCACGCGCTACGAGGCCATCGCGGCACTGCGCAACGCGATCTATGCCTGCGAGCTGCCGGGCGTGAAGCGCCTTTCGTAGCGGCATTTGCGGGGTTGGCCTACGCGCCGGCCGTTCTGAATCGTTGATCGCTGAGATAGAGTGGCGCTGTTGCGAAGCCGCATGCCGGCTTTCAAAATCGGGTGTCCACCCTCCCAATTTGAAGAAAGACTTCCCGCCATGGCCAAAGCCTCGAAGAAATCGTCGTCCGCGTCCTCCTCCGGCAAGGTGCCCAAGAAGGGCGGCACGGTGGTCGCGCAGGAGTCGGGCAGCCGCAATGCGCCGATCATCAACATCGGCATCGAGCGCCAGGACCGCGCCGCCATCGCCGAAGGCCTGAGCCGCGTGTTGGCCGACACCTACACGCTCTACCTCACCACGCACAACTTCCACTGGAACGTGACCGGCCCGCACTTCAACTCGCTGCATGCGATGTTCATGGGCCAGTACACCGAGCTGTGGGGCGCGACCGACGTGCTGGCCGAGCGCATCCGCGCGCTGGGCCACTACGCGCCGGGCTCGTACGCCGAGTTCAGCAAGATTGCCACCGTGCCCGACGTGCCGCAGACCCCGCCCAAGGCGATGGAGATGGTGCGCATCCTGGTGAAGGGCCACGAAACCGTGTCGCGCATTGCGCGCGAATTCATTCCGGTCGCCGAAGAAGCAGGCGACGACCCGACGGCCGACATGCTGACCGCGCGCTGCACGGTGCACGATCAAACGGCCTGGATGCTGCGTTCGCTCCTTGAAGACTGAGTCCGCTCCCCCCACCGCCGCGCCCGTGCCTCCTCGCGGGCGTTTTGCGTTGTACCTCGACCTGATCCGCTGGAACCGTCCGGCGGGTTGGCTGCTGCTGCTGTGGCCCACGCTGGGCGCGCTCTGGTTTGCAGCCGGCGGATGGCCCGGCTGGCATCTGCTGGTCGTGTTCACGCTGGGCACCTTCCTGATGCGCAGCGCGGGCTGCTGCGTCAACGACGTGGCCGACCGCGACTTCGACCGCCATGTGAAGCGCACCGCGCAGCGGCCCGTCACCAGCGGCGCGATGTCGGTCAAGGAGGCGCTGGGGCTGGGTGTGGTGCTGGCGCTGGCGGCCTTCGGGTTGGTGCTCACGACCAACCGCACGACGGTGCTGTGGTCGTTCGCGGCATTGGCCATCACGCTGATCTACCCGTTTGCCAAGCGCTTCGTCTCGGTCCCGCAGGCGGTGCTGGGCATTGCCTTCAGCTTCGGCATTCCGATGGCCTTCGCGGCGGTGCAGTCCACCGTGCCGGTCTTCGCCGCGTGGCTGCTGGCGGGCAACCTTTTCTGGGTTCTCGCCTACGACACCGAGTACGCGATGGTCGACCGCGACGACGACCTCAAGATCGGCATGAAGACCTCGGCCATCACCTTCGGCCGCTTCGATGTGGCGGCGGTGATGGCGAGCTACGCGATCTTCCTCGCGGTCTGGACCTGGGCCGGCGCGAGCAGCTCGCTGGGCACGCTGTTCTACGCCGGCATCGCCGCGGCGGCGGTGCAGGCGCTGTGGCACTGGCGGCTGATTCGCGATCGCACGCGCGAGGGCTGCTTCAAGGCCTTCCGCCTGAACCACTGGCTGGGCTTCACGGTGTTCGCCGGCATCGTGGCCGGCTACGCCGTCCGCTGAGAGGGCCTGCATGCTGGAACAGTTGAAGCGAAAGATCGGCCAGGAGGGCTTCTCCGAATGGCACTGCATCACGCAGGAGATGGTCCAGCGCTATTCGGAACTGTCGGGCGACGGCGAAGGCGAGTGGATCCATCTCGATCCCGAGCGCGCGGCGCGCGAGGCGGACTACGGCGGCACCATCGTGCAGGGCTTCTTCCAGGTCTCGCACCTGGTCCGGCTGACCGGCGAGGCCATGCGCACGCTGCTGCCCTTCGATTCGAACCACGCACTGAACTACGGCTTCGACCGCCTGCGCTTCGTGCGACCGATGCCGGTGGGCGCGCGCTTCCGGGCGCGCGTGCGCATCATGGACGTGACGCCCAAGCCCGGCGACAGCTTCATGGTGAAGGAGGAAGTCCTGCTCGAGCTGGAAGACGGCACCGTCACGCTGGCCGCCGAGTGGTTGTTCTTCCTTGGGCCGGGCGCACTGCCGCCGGCCTGAAATCAGCCGCGGCCGAATTCCTCGCCCAGTTCGGCGGCGCGCTTCTGCGCCGCGCGGATCGCGGTCTTGAACTGCGCCTTCACGTCGGCCTGCTGCAGCGAGGTGATGGCCGCGTAAGTGGTGCCGCCCTTGGAGGTCACGCGCTCGCGCAGCACCGACGGCGGTTCGGTCGCGCTGTGCGCCAGCGCCGAGGCGCCGGTGAAGGTGCCGATGGCCAGCCGCTGGGCCTGTTCGGGCGTCAGGCCCATCTCGACGCCGGCTTCGGTCATCGCCTCGATGAAATAGAAGACGTACGCCGGGCCCGAGCCTGACATGGCGGTCACGGCGTCGAGTGCCGATTCGGTGTCGACCCAGATCAGCTCGCCGGTCGGTGCCAGCAGCTGCCCGACCAGCGAGCGGTCGGCCCCTTCGACGCCGGGTCGGGCGTACAGGCCCGTCATGCCCTTGCCCACGAGTGCCGGCGTGTTGGGCATGGCGCGCACCACGCGCTCGGTGCCGAGCCAGCGGGCGATGCTGTCGGACGGGATGCCCGCGGCCACGCTCAGGTGCAGCGCGTCTTCGGTGAAGCCGCGCACCGGCCGGGCGGCTTCGGCAAAGGCCTGGGGCTTGACCGCCCACACCACCACCCCGCAGCGCGACAGCGCCTCGCCCGCCTCGGCCTTCGCGACGATGCCGAATGACTGGGCCAGCTTCGTGCGGGCCTCCTCGAAGGGCTCGACCACCTCGAACGCATCCGCCGGAGTGCCTTGCTGGATCAGGCCGCCGATGATGGCGCTGGCCATGTTGCCGCCTCCGATGAAGGCGACGGGGGGCAGCGGCGCGGGGCCGGTGCGGGGCAGGAAGGTCACGGCGATGGTCATGGTCGGTCGGCGTATTCGAAGGCGGCGAACTGGGTGATTTGAAGCGGATTGAAATTGTCGTCGCTCACGACCACCAGCATGCGCTTGCCGTCCGGCAGGGGCGGTCCCCAGCACATGCCCTCGGTGTTGTCGAGGCGGGACAGGCCAAGCGCGGCGAAATCGGCCACCAAGGTCTTGGCCGCCGGCCGGTGGTTGTTCGGCGCCAGTGCGTCGATGGCGAGCACGTCGCTGGCGGCACGGGTGTCGATTTCATACAGGCGCAGCGAATTGCCGGCGCCGGTGGCGTAGGCGCGCTCCAGCACCAGCATGCGGTCCGCATCGAGCATCAGGATCTCGCTCACGCCGTTGTCGGCGTAGCTGCCGGGAATCAGCGGGCGCAAGGGGATGGCGTCGGGAACGTAGGCGATCTGGCGGTCGGCCTGGCCGGTTTCCAGGTCGATCCGGGTGAAGCGGCAAGGCCCGCCGGGGGCGCCGGTGGTGGGCTCGGGGCCGTCCTGGATCAGGGCGTTTTCCATGCCGAGCCAAGCGAAGCGGCCGTCGGGTGTGAGGGCGAGTCCTTCGAGCGTCAGGTTGTCGCGCGGGCCGCGGCGCTGGGCCGGATCGGGCCTGAACATGGCCGGGAGGGAGAATTCACGCAAAAAGCGGCCGTCGCGGGCCGATTCGTACAGCGCCGGGCCGAAGCCGCGGGCGATGTCGCCCTCGCTGGTCCACAACAGGGTGTTGGTTGCGGGCCGCAGCCGCAATGCCTCGGGGTCGGGAACCGGAAATCCCTCGACCGCCCGGCGCCGGTTGGGCCAGGGGCCGCCGCCGGGGCGTTGCAACTGCACCACGCCGAGGGGTTCGGGGCGGGCGGCCTGCGGCTGGGGCCATCGGGCGATGTAGTAGCGCACAGGCGCGAGGTCCGACCGGTCATCGCTGATAAGCAGGTACTCACCTCGGATCGGGTCGTAGTCGATGCCCGAGAGGCCTCCGGCCACGGTGCCCTCTATATTGAAGTGGTGCGGCCAGCGGGCCTCCGCGATGCGCCGCAGCCGGCCGGGGTCCGGGTTCGGCGCCGCGCTCCTGCAGCCGGCCAGGCCCAGCGCCAGCAGGCCGGCCGCGCCCGCCAGCACGCGCCGACGCTTCGGCTGCGAAAAGTAGAAATTCAGGGTGTCGCGCACCGCCCGGAGTCTAGTGCCAGCGCGGTGATGTAATGGGGTTGTTGACATCGGCAGTAGTGCGTGCCACAATCGCTGGCTTCGCTTTCAAAAGGCGAAGCTTTCAGCCCAAAGCGGAAGTGCCTCGAGTGGTTCGAGGCATGGACGACGGGCCCAAGACTGACCGCGGTGCTTCCCTCCTGGAGGCACATCGGTACAAGTTGGGAATATCAAGAAATGATCCAAACTGAATCCCGGCTCGAAGTGGCCGACAACACGGGCGCGAAATCCGTCCTGTGTATCAAGGTGCTCGGTGGCTCCAAGCGGCGTTACGCCAGCGTGGGCGACGTCATCAAGGTCAGCATCAAGGAAGCCGCTCCACGTGGTCGCGTCAAGAAGGGCGAGATCTACAGTGCAGTGGTGGTCCGTACCGCCAAGGGCATCCGTCGCGCCGACGGTTCGCTCGTCAAGTTCGACGGCAATGCCGCCGTGCTGCTCAACGCCAAGCTGGAGCCCATCGGCACCCGCATCTTCGGACCGGTCACGCGCGAACTGCGCACCGAGAAGTTCATGAAGATCGTGTCGCTGGCACCCGAAGTTCTGTAAGGACAACAACGCCATGAACAAGATTCGCAAAGGCGACCAGGTCATCGTGTTGGCCGGTCGTGACAAGGGCAAGCGGGGCACCGTCTCGCTGCGCAAGGATGACTCGCACGTCGTCATCGAAGGCCTGAACCTCGTCAAGAAGCACACCAAGCCGAACCCGCTCAAGGGTACGACCGGTGGCATCGTCGAGAAGTCCATGCCCATTCACCAATCCAACGTGGCGATCTTCAATGCTGCGACCGGCAAGGCCGATCGCGTGGGCATCAAGATCACCCAGGGTGCCGACGGCAAGCGCGTGGCTGTTCGCGTCTTCAAGTCGAGCGGCGACGAAATCAAGTTCGCCTAAGAGGTACTCACATGGCACGTCTCCAACAACACTATCGCGAAAAGATCGCGAAAGACCTGACGGAAAAGTTCGGCTACAAGTCGCCGATGCAGGTTCCGCGCCTCACCAAGATCACGCTCAACATGGGCGTGGGTGAAGCAGTCGCCGACAAGAAGGTTCTCGACAACGCTGTCGCCGACCTGACCAAGATCGCTGGCCAGAAGCCCGTGGTGACCAAGTCGAAGAAGGCCATCGCCGGCTTCAAGATTCGCGAAATGCAACCGATCGGCTGCATGGTCACGCTGCGCGGCGTTCAGATGTATGAATTCCTGGACCGTTTCGTGACCATCGCGCTGCCGCGCGTTCGTGACTTCCGCGGTATTTCGGGTCGTGCCTTCGACGGTCGTGGCAACTACAACATCGGCGTCAAGGAACAGATCATTTTCCCTGAGATCGAGTACGACAAGGTCGACGCCCTGCGCGGTCTCAATATCAGCATCACGACGACGGCCAAGACCGACGAAGAAGCCAAGGCGCTTCTCGCTGGTTTCCGTTTCCCGTTCAAGAACTGAGGCGAATCATGGCAAAACAATCCCTGATCCAGCGCGAACTCAAGCGCGACAAGCTGGTTGCCAAGTTCGCTGCGAAGCACGCGGAACTGAAGGCAATCTCCAACGACGTGAAGAAGACCGACGAAGAGCGCGCTGCTGCCCGCCTGGGCCTGCAGAAGCTCCCGCGCAACGCGAACCCCACGCGTCAGCGCAACCGTTGCGAAATCACTGGTCGCCCCCGCGGCACCTTCCGTCAATTCGGTCTGGCTCGCGCCAAGATCCGTGAACTGGCCTTCGCTGGCGACATCCCCGGTGTCACCAAGGCCAGCTGGTAAGCCAGGCAGGAGCAAACAACATGAGCATGAGTGATCCCATTGCCGACCTGCTGACGCGTATCCGTAACGCGCAGATGGTGGCGAAGCCCACCGTGTCGGTCCCGTCTTCCAAGGTGAAGGTCGCGATCGCACAAGTCCTGAAGGACGAAGGCTACATCGACGGCTTCCAGGTCAAGACCGAAGCCGGCAAGAGCGAACTTGAAATTGTTCTGAAGTACTACGCTGGCCGTCCGGTCATCGAGCGCATCGAGCGCGTGAGCCGCCCTGGCCTGCGCGTCTACAAGGCAAGCTCTTCCATTCCGCAAGTCCAGAACGGCCTCGGCGTTGCGATCGTCACGACCCCCCAGGGCGTGATGACCGACCGCAAGGCACGCGCCACCGGTGTCGGCGGCGAAGTCCTGTGCTACGTCGCCTAACCGAGACATCGAGGAGTTACTGAAATGTCCCGAGTAGGAAAAATGCCGATCACCATCCCCGCTGGCGTGGATGTGTCGATCAAGGAAGACCAGATCAGCGTCAAGGGCACGGGCGGCACGCTCAACCTCGCACGCAATGCACTGGTCAAGATCGTCAGCAATGACGGCAAGCTGAATTTCGAACCCGCCAACGAATCGCGCGAAGCGAATGCGATGAGCGGTACGATCCGTCAGCTGGTGAACAACATGGTGGTTGGCGTGACCAAGGGCTTCGAGAAGAAGCTCAACCTGGTCGGCGTCGGCTACAAGGCTGCAGCCTCCAACAACAAGTTGAACCTGCAAGTCGGTTACTCGCACCCGGTCAACATCGACATGCCGCAAGGCATCACGGTGGCCACCGCGACCCCGACCGAAATCGTGATCAAGGGTGCTGACCGTCAGCGCGTTGGTCAAATCGCCGCTGAGATCCGCGCTGTTCGTCCGCCTGAGCCTTACAAGGGCAAGGGCATCCGTTATTCGGACGAGAAGATCGTGATCAAAGAGACCAAGAAGAAGTAAGGGGCAGCAAAATGATGTTGACCAAAAAAGCACAGCGTCTTCGCCGCTCGCGCCAGACCCGCATCCGCATCGCGACGCAGGGCGTGGCCCGTCTGACGGTGAACCGCACCAACCTGCACATCTACGCCACCGTCATCTCCGACGACGGCACCAAGGTGATTGCAACCGCATCGACGGCCGAAGCCGAAGTGCGTACCTCGCTCGGCGGTTCGGGCAAGGGCGGCAATGCCGCTGCTGCCACCGCCGTCGGCAAGCGCATCGCTGAAAAGGCGAAGGCTGCCGGCGTCGAGAAGGTCGCCTTCGACCGCGCAGGTTTTGCGTACCACGGCCGCGTCAAGGCGCTGGCCGAGGCGGCTCGCGAAGCCGGTCTGCAGTTCTAACCGGACACGAGATTCAAAATGGCAAAGATTCAAGCAAGAACGCAGAACGAAGGCCCTGAAGACGGTTTGCGCGAGAAGATGATCGCGATCAACCGCGTCACCAAGGTGGTGAAGGGTGGTCGTATCCTCGGTTTCGCAGCACTCACCGTCGTGGGCGACGGCGACGGCCGCGTCGGCATGGGCAAGGGCAAGTCGAAGGAAGTGCCTGCTGCAGTGCAGAAGGCAATGGAAGAAGCCCGTCGCAACCTGTTCAAGGCTCCGATCAAGAACGGCACGCTGCACCACCGCGTGACGGGTCACCATGGCGCCGCTTCGGTCGTCATGATCCCCGCACCGAAGGGTACCGGCATCATCGCCGGCGGCCCGATGCGCGCTGTGTTCGAAGTCATGGGCATCACCGACATCGTGGCCAAGAGCCATGGTTCGTCGAACCCCTACAACATGGTTCGCGCCACGCTCGACGGGTTGAAGAACTCGACGACCGCGTCCGATGTGGCTGCCAAGCGCGGCCTGACCGTCGAAGAAATCTTCGCCTGAGCGCAAGCTCTCGCAAGGCTGAAGGAAGCATTCAAATGACGACGCAACAACAAACCCTCAAGGTGCAACTGGTCAAGAGCCCGATTGGCACCAAGGAATCGCATCGCGCGACCGTGCGTGGCCTCGGCCTGCGCAAGCTCAACAGCGTGAGCGAGCTGCAGGACACCCCGGCGGTGCGCGGCATGATCAACAAGATCAGTTATCTGGTCAAGGTTCTGTAAGAGAGACTGATATGGAACTCAATGGCATCAAGCCGGCAGCCGGCGCCAAGCACGCGAAGCGTCGCGTCGGCCGCGGTATCGGCTCCGGCATCGGCAAGACCGCAGGCCGCGGTCACAAGGGTCAGAAGTCGCGCGCAGGCGGTTTCCACAAGGTCGGCTTCGAAGGCGGTCAAATGCCGCTGCAGCGTCGCCTGCCGAAGCGTGGCTTCAAGTCGCACCTGCTGAAGTTCAACGCCGAAGTCACGCTGACTGCCCTCGAGCAGCTCGGCCTGGCTGAAGTGGATGTCCTGGCGCTGAAGCAAGCCGGCCTCGTGGGCCAGCTCGCCAAGGTCGTCAAGGTCGTCAAGACCGGTGAACTCACCAAGGCCGTCAAGCTGACGGGCGTGGGCGCAACGGCTGGCGCCAAGGCTGCTATCGAAGCAGCCGGCGGCAGCATCGCCTGATCACCATCGGACTGAAAGAAGTTCTTCGTGGCAACTAACGCGGCAACGATCGCAAAAACAGGCAAGTTCGGCGACCTCCGTCGTCGGCTCGTCTTTTTGCTGCTCGCGCTCGTGGTCTACCGGATTGGCGCGCACATTCCTGTGCCGGGTATCAACCCGGACCAGCTGGCGGCGTTGTTCCAGGGCCAGCAGGGCGGCATTCTGAGCCTGTTCAACATGTTCTCGGGCGGTGCGCTGTCGCGCTTCACCGTGTTCGCGTTGGGGATCATGCCGTACATCTCGGCGTCGATCATCATGCAGCTGATGACCTACGTGCTTCCGACCTTCGAGCAATTGAAGAAGGAAGGTGAGGCCGGCCGCCGCAAGATCACGCAGTACACGCGCTACGGCGCGCTGGGTCTGGCACTGTTCCAGTCGTTCAGCATCGCAGTTGCACTCGAATCGTCGGCCGGTCTGGTCATCGCCCCCGGTTTCGGCTTCCGCCTGACCGCCATGGTGAGCCTGACGGCAGGTTCGATGTTCCTGATGTGGCTCGGCGAGCAGATCACCGAACGCGGCCTGGGCAACGGCATCTCGATCCTGATCTTTGCAGGTATCGCGGCCGGTTTGCCCAACGCCATCGGCGGCCTGGCTTCGCTGGTGACGACCGGTGCGATGAACCCGATCATTGCGCTCTTCATCATCGCGGTTGTGGTTCTGGTGACCTACTTCGTGGTGTTCGTCGAACGCGGCCAGCGCAAGATCCTCGTGAACTATGCGCGGCGCCAGGTCGGCAACAAGGTCTATGGCGGCCAATCGTCGCACCTGCCCTTGAAGCTGAACATGGCCGGTGTGATTCCACCGATCTTCGCTTCGTCGATCATCCTGCTGCCCGCAACGGTGGTTGGCTGGTTCAGCACCGGTGAAGGCGGTTTCCGCTGGATCAAGGACGTTGCCGGCGCACTGCGTCCGGGSGAGCCGATCTACGTGCTGCTGTACGCCGCCGCGATCGTTTTCTTCTGCTTCTTCTACACGGCACTCGTGTTCAACAGCAAGGAAACGGCCGACAACCTGAAGAAGAGTGGTGCATTCATTCCTGGCATTCGCCCGGGTGACCAGACCGCTCGCTATATCGACAAGATTCTGGTTCGCCTGACGCTGGCCGGCGCGGTGTATATCACCTTCGTCTGCCTGCTGCCCGAGTTCCTGATCCTGAAGTACAACGTGCCGTTCTACTTCGGTGGTACCTCCCTGCTGATCATCGTGGTCGTCACGATGGACTTCATGGCCCAGGTGCAAAACTACATGATGTCCCAGCAGTACGAATCGCTGCTGAAGAAGGCGAACTTCAAGACATCGTAGGGCTGTGTTGCAGTATTGAGTCCGGGCGGTAGACCGCCACGTTAAACAGTTTTAGGAGAATGAAATGAGAGTTTCGGCTTCGGTCAAAACCATCTGCCGTAATTGCAAGGTCATCCGCCGTAAAGGTGTGGTGCGTGTGATTTGCACCGACCCGCGCCACAAGCAGCGCCAGGGTTGATTGAAGAGTATTAGAGGACGCACATGGCACGTATTGCTGGCATCAACATTCCGCCGCACAAGCACGCTGAAATCGGCCTGACCGCCATCTTCGGCATCGGTCGCACCCGCGCCCGTCAGATCTGCGAAGCGAGCGGCATCGAATATTCGAAGAAGATCAAGGATCTGACCGACGCCGATCTCGAGAAGATCCGCGACCAGATCGCTCTGTTCACCATCGAAGGCGATCTGCGTCGCGAGACGACGATGAACATCAAGCGTTTGATGGACATCGGCTGCTATCGCGGCTTCCGTCACCGTCGCGGCCTGCCGATGCGCGGCCAGCGCACGCGCACCAATGCCCGCACCCGCAAGGGTCCGCGCAAGGCAGCGCAGTCCCTGAAGAAATAAGGATAGACAAGCATGGCTAAAGCACCTGCAAACAACGCCGCACAGCGCGTTCGCAAGAAGGTTCGCAAGAACGTTGCGGACGGCATCGCCCACGTGCATGCCTCGTTCAACAACACCATCATCACGATCACCGATCGCCAGGGCAACGCCCTGTCGTGGGCTTCGTCGGGTGGCCAGGGCTTCAAGGGCTCGCGCAAGTCGACCCCGTTCGCTGCGCAGGTCGCTTCCGAAGTGGCCGGCCGTGCTGCTGTCGAACAAGGTATCAAGAACCTCGACGTCGAGATCAAGGGCCCGGGCCCCGGTCGCGAATCGTCGGTGCGCGCACTGGCTGCGCTCGGCATCCGGATCAATTCCATCGCCGACGTGACGCCCGTTCCGCACAACGGCTGCCGTCCCCAGAAGCGTCGCCGCATCTGATCGTCAGTCCGCAAGGCGCAGCCGGCTTTGAATAGCGGCTGCGCATTTGTTTTTTATCTAAGCCCACCGCCACTCGCGTTTCGCAAGTGGCTCCCGCAGGCAACTGCGGCAGATACACAAAGGAAGAATCGTGGCACGTTACCTCGGCCCCAAGGCCAAACTTTCCCGCCGTGAAGGCACCGACCTGTTCCTGAAGAGCGCCCGCCGTTCGATCCAGGACAAGGCCAAGTTCGACTCCAAGCCCGGCCAGCACGGTCGTACCTCGGGTCAGCGCACTTCCGACTACGGCCTGCAACTGCGTGAAAAGCAGAAAGTCAAGCGCATGTACGGCGTGCTCGAAAAGCAATTCCGCCGCTACTTCGAAGAAGCCGATCGTCGCCGTGGCAACACCGGCGCCAACCTGCTGTTCATCCTCGAATCGCGCCTGGACAACGTCGTCTACCGCATGGGCTTCGGCTCGACCCGCGCCGAAGCGCGTCAGCTCGTGTCGCACAAGGCGATCACGGTGAACGGTCAGTCGGTCAACATCCCGTCGTACCTGGTCAAGACCGGTGACGTGATTGCCGTGCGCGACAAGTCGAAGAAGCAGAACCGCATTGTCGAAGCGCTGCAACTCGCCCAGCAAGTCGGTATTCCGGCTTGGGTCGACGTGAACGCCGACAAGGCCGAAGGCACGTTCAAGAAGGTGCCCGATCGCGACGAATTCGCAGCCGACATCAACGAATCGCTGATCGTCGAACTGTATTCGCGTTGATTTTTTCTACCCGCCTTGGCGCATTCGCGCCGGCGGGAGATTGATATTGTTGTTCACGTTCCTGCTCCGCGCTTCGTCGCGGATCAGGTGCTTCACCAGCCTTACCGGTGTAACGAGCCGGGGGTATTGAGAGGAAGTCTGCATGCAAACCACCCTGCTGAAACCCAAGACCATCCAGGTCGAGCAACTTGCTGCCAACAAGGCCAAGGTGACGCTCGAGCCTTTCGAGCGCGGCTATGGCCACACGCTCGGCAACGCGCTGCGTCGCGTTCTGTTGTCGTCCATGGTGGGCTACTCGGCCACCGAAGTCACGATCGCCGGCGTTCTGCATGAGTACTCGTCGATCGACGGCGTGCAGGAAGATGTCGTCAACATCCTGCTGAATCTCAAGGGCGTGGTGTTCAAGCTCCACAACCGCGACGAAGTCACGCTGAGCCTGCGCAAGGACGGCGAAGGCCCGGTCCTCGCATCGGACATCCAGACCCCGCACGACGTCGAGATCATCAACCCCGACCACGTGATCGCGCACCTGTCGCAAGGCGGCAAGCTCGACATGCAGATCAAGGTTGAAAAGGGTCGCGGCTACGTGCCCGGCACGATGCGCCGCTACGCCGACGAGCCGACCAAGTCGATTGGCCGCATCGTCCTCGACGCCTCGTTCTCGCCCGTCAAGCGCGTGAGCTACACGGTCGAAAGCGCCCGCGTTGAACAGCGTACCGACCTGGACAAGCTGCTGGTCGAAATCGAAACCAACGGTGCGATCACCGCCGAAGACGCCGTGCGCGCTTCGGCTAAAATCCTGGTTGAACAGCTCGCCGTGTTTGCACAGCTCGAAGGTGGCGAACTCGCTGCATTCGATGCACCCGCACCGCGCAGCGCACAGCAATTCGATCCGATCCTGCTGCGCCCTGTCGACGAACTCGAACTGACGGTGCGTTCGGCCAACTGCCTGAAGGCCGAAAACATCTACTACATCGGTGATCTGATCCAGCGCACCGAAAACGAGCTGCTCAAGACCCCGAACCTGGGTCGCAAGTCGCTCAACGAAATCAAGGAAGTGCTCGCCTCGCGCGGCCTGACCTTGGGCATGAAGCTCGAAAGCTGGCCGCCGGCCGGCCTCGACAAGCGTTGATTTGAATTTTTGAATTTGGCCCCTGAAAGGGCCAGTGCACCGGGCAGTACCTGATACGGCTGCCTGTTTTTATAAAGTAAAGGAAAGCACCATGCGTCACGGACACGGACTCCGCAAACTCAACCGCACCAGCTCGCACCGCCTTGCGATGCTGCAGAACATGATGAATTCGCTCATCGAGCACGAAGTCATCAAGACCACGGTCCCCAAGGCCAAGGAACTGCGCCGCGTCATCGAGCCCATGATCACGCTCGCCAAGAAGCCCACGCTCGCCAACAAGCGCCTGGCCTTCGACCGCCTGCGCAGCCGCGACAGCGTCGTCAAGCTGTTCGGCGAACTCGGCCCGCGTTTCGCAGCGCGTCCGGGCGGCTACACCCGCATCCTGAAGATGGGTTTCCGCGTGGGCGACAATGCTCCGATGGCACTCGTCGAACTGGTCGACCGTCCTGAAATTAAAGAAGAAGCAGCCGAGCAAAGCGCTGCAGAATAAGCTATAATTCCATCTTGCCGCGCGATGGAGCAGCCTGGTAGCTCGTTGGGCTCATAACCCAAAGGTCGCAAGTTCAAATCTTGCTCGCGCAACCAATTTAAAAGGCCCTTTGAATTTCAAAGGGCCTTTTTCTTTTGTCGATGAATTGAAGAAAAAAATGCCCTCGCGAAGAGGGCATTTCTATTTCCGCCGGCCTTTGCCGGTGCGTGCAGCGCTGCCGCTGCCGCCCGATCAATCGGGAATGACTGCCGTGACTTCGATTTCCACCTTGGCGCGATGCTCGACCAGCGCCGCCACCTGCACGCAGGTCATGGCCGGGAAGTTGCGGCCCATCGCGTCGCGATAGACGGGCCCGAGCTCGGAGAGCCGGCGGCTGTATTCGTCGCGGTCCGTCACGTACCAGGTCATGCGCACCATGTGCTCGGGACCCGCGCCGCCTGCACGCAGCACCTCGGCGATGTTGCGCAGCGCCTGGCCGCATTGCTCGATGAAGTCGTCCGACTCGAACTGCTGTTGTGCATTCCAGCCGATCTGGCCGCCGACGAACAGCATCGTGCCGCGTGCAGCGACACCGTTTGCATAGCCCTTGGGAGGCAGCCAGCCTTCAGGCTGCAGGAGTTTGTTGATCATGGTTTGGTGTTGAGTTGTCTCAGTTTGAATCGCTGGAGCTTGCCGGTTTCGGTGCGCGGCAGCACCGCGACGAACTCGATCTCCCGTGGGTACTTGAACGGTGCGATCGTCGCTTTCACATGGTCCTGCAGCGCCTTCACGAGGGCCGCGTCGCCTTCGTGCCCCGGCTTGAGCACGCAGAATGCCTTCACGATCATGCCGCGGTCGGCGTCGGGCTTGCCGATCACGCCGCACTCGGCAACCGCCGGGTGCTTGAGCAGCGCGTCTTCGACCTCCGGCCCGCCGACGTTGTAGCCGGCCGTGATGATCATGTCGTCGGCGCGCGCCTGGTAGAAGAAATAGCCGTCGTCGTCCTGCACGAAAGAATCGCCCGGGTAGTTCCAGCCGTTCTTCACGTAGCCGGCCTGGCGCGGATCGTCGAGATAGCGGCAGCCCACGGGGCCTTGCAGCGCGAGCTTGCCGACCGTGCCGTGCGGCACTTCATTCCCCGCGTCGTCCACCACCTTGGCGGTGAAGCCGGGAACCACCTTGCCCACCGCGCCGCGGCGTACGTCGGCGCCCGCGGCGGAGATGTAGATGTGGAACACCTCGGTGCCGCCGATGCCGTCGAGCATCTCGATGCCGGTGGCTTCCTTCCACAGCTGGCGTGTGGCGTCGGGCAACGCCTCGCCGGCACTCACGCTGATGCGCAGGCTGGGCATGCCGTGCTGCTTCACGAAGGGCGCCATCTGGCGATAGAAGGTCGGCGCCGTGTAGCAGATCGTCGCGCCCACCTCGTTGATGAGCTTCACCAGCCCTTCGGGCGTGAACGGCGCGTCGGCAAAGTACACCGAAGCGCCGGCCCACATCGGGAACACGAGCAGCCCGCCGAGCCCGAAGGTGAAAGCCAGCGGCGGCGAGCCGATCACAATGTCGTCGCTGCGCGCGCGCAGCACATGGCGCGGCCAGGTCTCGCACATCGCGAGCACGTCGCGGTGCGTGGTGACGGGCGCCTTGGGCTTGCCCGTGGTGCCCGAGGTGAAGGCCAGCAGCGCGATGTCGTCGGAAGCCGTGGGGCAGGCCGTGAACACGCCGCTCTTCTTCGCTGCGCGCGCGGAGAGCGAGTCCGGCGCATCGGGCTTGTTGAATGCGATCACCGTGGCCAGCACGGGGTGCTCGCGCTGCGCGATCGCGAGTTCGTCGAGCAGGCGGCCATCGCACAGCGCAGCAACGGGCTGCGCCTTCTCGATGATGTCGCCCAGCTCCTTTGCGCGCAGCAGCGGCATCGTCGCCACCGCGATCAGTCCGGCCTTCACCACCGCGAGCCACGACAGCGCCATGGCCACCGAGTTGCCGCCGCGCAGCAGCACGCGATTTCCCGGCACGAGTCCGAGATCTTCGGTCAGCACCTGCGCGATGCGGTTGACCTCGATGGCGGCCTGCGCATATGTCAGCGTACCCTGCGGTGAACGCAGCATCGGCTTGTCGCCGAAGCCCTTCGCCGCAGCCTTGTCGAGCAGTTCCTCGACCAGGTTCAGCTGGTCGGGCAACTGCAGCTCGGGCAGGTCGTAGCGAAAGACGGGCAGCTGCTCGGCGGGCGGCAGGCGGTCGTGAACGAAGCGGTCGACTTGGGCAGACACGGTGTTTATCCCCGCAGAACGGATTTGCCAATGATCAGTTGTTGAACCTCCGTCGCGCCTTCGTAGATGCGCAGCGAGCGGATGTCGCGGTAGAGGCTCTCAATCTTCGTGCCAACCTTCACGCCGAGGCCGCCGTGCATCTGCAGTGCCATGTCGATCACGCGGCTGGCGTTCTCGGTGGCGCACATCTTGGCCATCGCGGCAGCGGCCGACACATCGCCGACCGCAGGCGCGCCGCGCTGCTCGGCGTCATCGCGCATCCATGCGGCGCGGTAGGTGAGCAGCGCCGCGCTGTCGATCAGCGCGGCCATCTCGCCGAGCTTGGCCTGCGTGAGCTGGAAGTCGGCGAGCGTCTGGCCGAACATGCGCCGGTTCTTCGAATGCGAGATGGCTTCGGCCAGTGCGCGGCGACCCATGCCGAGCGCTGCCGCCGCCACTGAGGCGCGGAAGATGTCGAGCGTGCGCATCGCGAGCTTGAAGCCGCCGTTGAGTTCGCCGAGCTGCGCCGTGCGCGGCACGATGCAGTTCTCGAAGCGCAGCGTGGCGAGCGGATGCGGTGCCATCACGTCGATGTGCGCGGAGGTGTCGAGACCGGGCGCCGTCGCGTCGACGATGAAGGCCGTGATGCCGCGCGTGCCGCCCGTGGGATCGGTCTTCGCGAACACGCAGTAGAAATCGGCGATGCCACCGTTGCTGATCCAGGTCTTCTCGCCATTCAGGCGCCAGCCGTCGGCGGTCGCTTCGGCGCGCATGGCCATTGCACCCACGTCGGAGCCTGCCTCGGGTTCGCTGAGCGCGAAGGCCGCGATCTTGCTGCCCTTCGCCACGGCCGTCAGGTAGCTTGCATGCTGTTCTGGCGTGCCGGCGAGCGTGATCGCACCGCTGCCGAGGCCCTGCATGGCGAAGGCAAAGTCGGCGAGCGGCGAATGGAAGGCGAGCGTCTCGCGCAGCAGCACGAGTGCGCGCGAGTCGAGGCGCTCGAGCGCACCGCCAGCGCTGCCGGGCACGGCATAGCGCAGCCAGCCGCCGTCGCCGAGCCGCTTCACCCAGTCCCGGCACGCCGCGCGGTCATCGCGCTCGTCCACTTCCTGTGCGGCGGCCCAGGGCAACAGGCCATCGGCCAGTGCGCGATGTGCATCGTCGAAGAACGGCAGCGCGAGGTGCGCGGTCGACGGCGGTGCGGGTGCTTTGGTCATCATCGCGTCAATCTCCGCCGAACACGGGTTTGCGCTTGGCCGCGAAGGCCTCGTACGCCCGCTTGAAGTCTTCGGTCTGCATGCAGATCGCTTGCGCCTGCGCCTCGGCCTCGATGGCTTGATCGATGGTCATGGACCATTCCTGCGACAGCATGGTCTTGGTCATGCCATGCGCGAAGGTCGGGCCCTCGGCCAAGTCGCGCGCCACCTTGGTGGCGGCTTCGAGCAACGCATCGCTTTCGTGCAGGGCGTTGAAGAAGCCCCAGGCATGGCCTTCCTGCGCGGTCATGGCGCGGCCGGTGAACAGCAGTTCCGACGCACGGCCCTGGCCGATCACGCGCGGCAGCAGTGCACAGGCGCCCATGTCTGCACCGGCAAGTCCAACTCGCGTGAAGAGGAATGCGGTGCGCGTGGCCGGCGAGCCATAACGCAGGTCGCAGGCCAGCGCGATCATCGCGCCGGCACCGGCGCACACGCCGTCGATGGCGCCGACGATCGGTTGCGGGCAGGCGCGGATCGCCTTCACCAGGTCGCCCGTCATGCGCGTGAACTCCAGCAGCTCGGGCATGCGCATGCCGGTCAGCGGGCCGATGATCTCGTGCACGTCGCCGCCCGAGCAGAAGTTGCCGCCCGCGCCGGTCACGACGATCACCTTCACGTCGGTGGCGTAGGCCAGTGCGCGGAACAGATTGCGCAGTTCGGCGTACGAGTCGAAGGTCAGCGGGTTCTTGCGCTCGGGCCGGTTCAGCGTGATGGTGCCGACACCGGCTTCAAAACTCCACGCGAAGTGTTCGGCCTTGTAGGCCGCCTTCGCCTCGAATTGCGCGCGCATGGGGTTGCCTGCGCCGATGTAGTGCTTCATTCGGTCTCCGCCATCAATAGTTGGTTGTGTGAGTGTTGCTTGACCTTGCCGAGCAGCTTGTGGAGCTGCGCGATCTCCTTGCCGCTGAGGCCCGCGAAGGCCTCGACGATCCAGTCTTCATGCTGCTGCGCCATCTCGTTGAAGAGCTTTCGCCCGCGCGCGGTGAGCCGCACGCGCCACGCGCGCCGGTCGCCCTCGACGTTGATCCGCTCGACCAGTCCTTCGGCCACGAGCTGGTCGGTGATGCCGGTCACGTTGCCGCCCGTCACCATCATGCGGCGCGAGAGCTCGTTCATCTTCAGCCCGTCGGGCGAGCGCTCGAGCTGCGACATCAGGTCGAAGCGTGGCAGCGTGGTGGCGAACTGGGAGCGCAGTTCGTTGCGCACCTGCTTCTCGATGAGCTGGGTGCAGGTCAGGAGCCGCAGCCAGAGCCGCAGCGCCTCGGGGTGTTCGCTGTGCGCGCGGGCTTCGAGGTCCATGTCAGTGCGTCTCCTCGTTGTTCTGTGCCGTCACCGCAGCCGCGGCCATCTGCTGCTGCTTCGCGATCTCGCGGTACATCTGGTCGCGGCCGCTCAGGTATTGCTTGGGCCAATCGACGTCGCGGCTCTGCAGTTTGGCGGCCTCGTGCAGCGTCCACGCGGGGTCGGCGAGGTGTGGGCGGGCCACGGCGCAGAGGTCGGCGCGGCCGGCGGCAATGATGCTGTTGGCCTGGTCGGCATCGGTGATGGCGCCCACGGCGATGGTCGAGATACCGACCTCGTTGCGGATGCGGTCCGAGAACGGCGTCTGGTACATGCGCCCGTACACCGGCTTCGCGGCGCGCGTGGTCTGGCCCGACGACACGTCGATGAAATCGGCGCCGGCTTCCTTGAAAAGACGCGCGACCACGATCGCATCGGCATCGGTGTTGCCGCCGGGCGCCCAGTCGTGCGCGGAGATGCGCACGCTCATCGGTTTGTCCGCGGGCCACACAGCGCGCACGGCGCGGAACACTTCGAGTGGGTAGCGGCAGCGCGCCTCGATGTCGCCGCCGTATTCGTCGGTGCGCAGGTTGGTGAGCGGGCTGATGAAGGCCGACAGCAGGTAGCCGTGCGCGCAGTGCAGCTCGAGCCAGTCGAAGCCGCATTCGGCGGCGCGGCGGGTGGAGGCTACGAACTGCTCGCGCAGCGTGTCCATCTCGGTGCGGGTGATCGCCGCGGGCAACTGGTTCTGCTCGCCGTAAGGCACGGCACTCGCGCCGAGCACCGGCCAGTTGCCGCTTTCGAGCGGTTCGTCGGTGCCTTCCCAGCCCACGCGGGTCGAGCCCTTGGGGCCGCTGTGGCCGAGTTGCATCGCGATCTTCGCGCTCGACTGCGTGTGCACGAAATCGACGATGCGCTTGAATGCGGCCTGCTGCGCGTCGTTGTACAGGCCCGTGCACGCCGGCGTGATGCGGCCTTCGGGCGTCGGGCTCGTCATCTCGACGAACACCATCGCGGCGCCGCCGAGCGCGCGGGCGCCCAAGTGCACCAGCAGGAAGTCTTGCGGCACACCGTCGACCGCGCTGTAGGTGGCCATCGGCGACACGAGGATGCGGTTCTTCAGCGTGAGCCCGCGCACCTTGTACGGCATGAGCATCGGCGCCATCGCCTTGCCGCCTGCGAGCCACTGCTCGTAGCCGCCGAGCCATTGCGTGTCGCGCACGCGCAGGTTCTCGTGGCTGATGCGCTGCGAACGCGTGAGCAGCGAGTAGGCGAACTGCTCGATCTGCATGCCCGTGTAGCGCGGCACGTTCTCGAACCACTCGGTGGAGTTGCGCGCGGCGTTCTGGATCTTCAGCACCTCGACGCTGCGGCGCGCCTCGTAGCCTTCGAGCACATGGTCGACCGTGCCGCCCTGCGCGAACTCGTTGGCCAGGTCGATCGCGTCCTCGAGTGCGAGCTTGGTGCCCGAACCGATCGAGAAGTGCGCCGTGTGCGCGGCGTCGCCCATCAGCACCACGGGCACCGAGCGGCCTTCGACGTCGATGCGGTGCGTCCAGCGCTCGCACACCACGCGCGGAAAGCGGATCCAGTTGGCCGAGCCGCGCAGGTGCGTGGCGTTGCTGATGAGCGGGTGGCCGCCCAGGTACTTGGCGAACAGCTTCTCGCAGAAGGCGATGGCCTCCGGCTGCTCCATTTGGTCGAGGCCGTGGGCCTTCCACACGGCCTCGGGCGTCTCCACGATGAAGGTCGAGGTCTTGTCGTCGAACTGGTAGGCATGGGCCTGGAACCAGCCGTGCTCGGTCTGTTCGAAGGCGAAGGTGAAGGCGTCGAAGGTCTGGTGCGTGCCCAGCCACACGAAGCGGCAGTTGCGCAGGTCGATGTCGGGCTTGAACACGTCGGCGTAGCGCTGGCGGATGCGGCTGTTGAGGCCGTCGCTGGCAATAACCAGGTCGGCGTTGTACTTGGCGGCGATCGCCTGGTCGTCCGTGGCGTCGGTTTCGAACACGAGGTCGACGCCCAGTGCCAGGCAGCGCTCCTGCAGGATGTTCAGCAGCCGCTTGCGGCCGATGCCGCAGAAGCCGTGGCCGCCCGAGCGCACCTGGCGGCCCTTGAAGAAGACCTGAATGTCGTCCCAGTGATGGAACTCGTTGCCGATCAGCGCCGCGGTTGGCGCATCGGCCGCGCGCAGGTTGCCCAGCGTCTGGTCGCTCAGCACCACGCCCCAGCCGAAGGTGTCGAAGGGGCGGTTGCGTTCCACCACCGTGATCTGCAGCGCGGGGTTGCGCGCCTTCATCAACAGGGCGAAGTACAGGCCCGCCGGCCCGCCGCCGATGCACAGGATGCGTTGGAGGTCCGAGGCGGGAGCGGGTTTGACCGTGCTGAGGCTGTTCATGGTTCAATAGTTTAGACATAAACGATTTGCTGTCAATGCCGATTCGTAACGACCATCCGGCGCGCGGGTCGCGGCTTCGGCCGACAAGGGCAGTCATGCAAAAACTTTGAAAAATCAATACCATGGGCTCCATGCAAAACTTGATACCCAAGATCGAGTCGCAGCTGGCTTCGCTGCCTGTCCCCATCGCGCTGGAACTGCCCGATGGCCGGCGCGTTGTCCAGGCGGGAGCCCGTGTCACGCTGGCCTTCAAGGAGTGGGCGGTGCTCGCCAAGCTGGCAGCGCGGCAGGTGGGCGCCATCGGCGAGGCGTACGTCGAGGGCAAGGTGCAGATCGAGGGCGCCATGCGCGACCTGATCGACGCCACCGTCGGCATGCTGCCCGGCAACCCGGCCGAAACCGACACCGGCTGGTGGAGCCGCCTGCAGCACATGGCCAAGTCGCACGGCTCGCACTCGCTGCGCAAGGACGCGGCCCAGATCGAGTTCCACTACGACGTGTCCGACGACTTCTACGCGCTGTGGCTCGACCCGCGCCGGGTCTATTCATGTGCGTACTTCCGTACGCCCGATCTCACGCTGGCGCAGGCGCAGGAAGCCAAGCTCGACCACATCTGCCGCAAGCTCATGCTGCAGCCGGGCGAGCGCTATCTCGACATCGGCTCGGGCTGGGGCGCGTTGCTGCTGTGGGCGGCCGAGCATTACGGCGTGGACGCCACCGGCATCACGCTGTCGAAGAATCAGCACGCGTACGTGCAGCGGCTGATCGCGGAAAAGGGCCTGCAGGGCCGCGTGCGCGTCGAACTGCGCGACTACCGCGAGCTGTCGGTCGACCAGCCTTTCGACAAGATTTCCTCGGTCGGCATGTTCGAGCATGTGGGCGCGGCCAACATGCCAACCTACTTCCGCAAGATCCATTCGCTGCTGAAGCCGGGTGGGCTGGTGATGAACCACGGCATCACCTCGGGCGAACTCAACTACCGCCAGCTCGGCGCCGGCATGGGCGACTTCATCGAGAAGTACATCTTCCCCGGCGGCGAGCTGCTGCACGTGACGCATGTGCTGCGCGAGACGGCCGCGGCCGGCCTGGAGATGGTCGACACCGAGAGCCTGCGCCCGCACTACGCGCGCACGCTATGGGCTTGGTCGGATGCGCTCGAGGCACAGCTCGATGCGGCGCGCGAGGTGCTGCAGCGCAGCGGCGGCCGCCAGAGCGACAACGCCGAGCGCATCCTGCGGGCCTATCGCCTGTACCTCGCGGGCTCGGCCATGAGCTTCGAGCAGGGTTGGATCTCGCTGCACCAGATGCTGTCCACCAAGCCAGACGGCAAGGTCGAACACGGCGTTCTGCGCGGCGCGCAATCGGTGTACCCTTTTGCCCGTGACTACATCTACAAGTGAGTGAGAACACCATGCTCTATCGATTCCAGTCCCGAGCCTCTCCCGACTTCGTGATGCTCGAAGTGCATGCCCGGCAGTTGTTCGACATCGTCGGCAAGTCGGTTGCACCGCAAGGCATCATCACGGTCGAGCAAATTCCGGGCGCCATTGCGGCCCTCGAAGCCGCGCTGGCGCGCGAGGCCGCCAACGCCCACAACAACGACGATTACGCCGTCGAAGGCCACGCCAGCGAGGCCGAGAAGCAGCATGTCGGGCTGCACCAGCGCGCGATCCCTCTGCTGCATATGCTGAAGGATTCGCTGGCCGAGAAAAAAGACGTGACCTGGAAGACCTGATCGAACGGTCCCAGTCGCGAGACGCCGCGGAACCGGCTCTGCCGGGCCGCAGGCGTTGCCCCCTGCAAGGGGTTGGCGTCAGCGACACGAAGTGCGCGAAGCCTGGGGGTCAGTCAACTTTCGCGCCGGAGTCCTTCACCACCTTGGCCCACTTCACGTGCTCGCTCGCAATGAGCTTCGTGAAATCGGCGGGTGAATTTCCGCTCGGGATCGCGCCCTGCGCGAGCATCTTTTCCTTGATGGCCGGCGTGCTCAGCGACTTGGCCACTTCCTGCTGGATGCGGTTCACGATCTCCGGTGAGGTTCCGGCCGGGGCCAACAGCCCGAACCACGAGCTTGCCTCATAGCCCTTGAGCGACGGGCCTCCCGCTTCAGCCACCGTCGGAATGTCCGGCAGCGCGGGCGAACGCTGCGCGCTCGTCACGGCCAGCGCGGTGAGCTTGCCGGCCTTGATCTGCGCCATCGACGAGGGCAGGTTGTCGAACATCACGTCGGCGTTGCCGCCCACCATGTCCAGCAGCGCCGGGCCGGAGCCCTTGTACGGGATGTGGGCCATGAACGTGCCAGTCATGCTCTTGAACAGCTCGCCGGCGAGATGGATCGACGTGCCGCTGCCGCTCGACGCCATGTTGAGCTTGCCCGGGTTGGCCTTGGCGTACTTGATGAAGTCCTGCACGTTGTGGATGTTCAGCGTCTTCGCCTTGTCGGCGTTCATCTCCATCACGTTCGGCACGGCGGCCACCAGCGTGATCGGGGCGAAGTCCTTGATCGGGTCGAAGGGCAGCTTGGGGTACAGCGCGCGGTTGATGCCGTGCGTGCCCACCGTGCCCATCAGCAGCGTGTAGCCGTCGTTCGGCGCGCGCGCCACGAGTTCGGCGCCCACGTTGCCGCCCGCGCCCGCGCGGTTGTCCACGATGAACTGCTGGCCGAAAGCCTTCGACAGCTCAGGTGCGACGGCGCGCGCCAGGATGTCGGTGGTGCCGCCGGCCGCGAAGGGCACGACGATGCGTACGGGCTTGGTCGGCCAGGTGCCTTGGGCCCATGAAGGAGCGGCCATCAGCGTGAGGGCGGTGGCGACGGAAGCGGCCAGCGCGGTGCGGCGATGGGTCCGGAAGGAAGAGCAGAAGAAAGAAGTCATGCGCGCGTTTGTACAGGCGCGCGCCGCGCACGTCGCGGGTGAAAACCCCGTGAGCTGGCAGGCCGCTCAGGCCACCTGCATCCGCTGCGCAAACCGCTCGTCGAGAAAACGTTCGAGCACGAAGTCGATGAACACGCGCGTCTTCGGCGGCAGCAGCTTCTTGCTCGGGTAGTACAGCCACACCGCGCCCGCATCCTGGTGCCAGTCGGGCAGCAGCCGCAGCAGCTCGCCGCTGCGCAGGCCGCGCTCCACGAAGGGCATCGGCAGCATCGCCACGCCCAGACCCATCAGCGCCGCATGCGCGATGGCCTCGGGGTCGTTGAAGATCGCGCGCGGCCGGGGCAGTTCCACCGTGGCCTCTTCGCCGCGCGCATGCCGCAGCGTCCAGCCGCGCAGCCGGCCCGTGGGCGAGGAGCGGCGCAGCAGCGTGTCGAGCGCCGCCAGGTCCGAGGGATGCCGGGGCCGCTCGCGCCCCTCCATGTAGCGCGGCGATGCCACGGCCACCACGTGGATGCGCGCCAGCTCCCGCGCTATCAGCCCGGCCGAGAGTTCGATGCCGCCGCCGATGGCCGCGTCGAAGCCTTCGCCCACCAGGTCCACCTGGTGGTTGTCGAAATGCCAGTCCGGCAGGATGGCCGGGTAGCGCGCGAGGAAGTCGCCCATCATCGGCAGCACGTGCTCGCGCCCGAAGGCCTGGCCCATGCTCACCTTCAGCGTGCCGGCGGGCTGGCCGTCGTCCTTGTCGATGCCGGCCACCGCCTCCTGCAGCGTGGCGAGCGCGCCGCCGATCTGCGCCAGGAAGCGCTCGCCGCCCTCGGTCAGCGTGAGGCGGCGCGTGCTGCGCTGGAACAGCCGCACGCCCAGCCGCGCTTCGAGCCGTGCAACATTCTTGCTCACGGCCGCCGGCGTCAGCCCCAGGCGCCGGGCCGCCGCCGAGAAGCTGCCGCCCTCGGCGCTTTGCACGAAGGATTCGAGGTGACTGAGCGGTTCCATGGCCGCATTGTCATTCCCATCTTCAACTCCGGGTTGAATTTGATTGCGCCGATTGACGGCTACCGTCCCAGGAATGAATTGCCGACACTGAAGGCCTTCCTCCTCCACCTGATCGGAAAAATCATGGCCTCCAACACTGCTTCTTCTTCTCCTGTCCTGGCCGGCAAGGTCGCATTCGTCACCGGCGGTTCGCGCGGCATTGGCGCCGCCATCGTGCGCCGGCTGGTGCGCGACGGCGCCGCCGTGGCCTTCAGCTACGCCAGTTCCAGCGCCCCGGCCGACGAACTGGTGCGCAGCATCCAGTCCGAAGGCGGCCGCGCCCTTGCGCTGAAGATCGACAGCGCCGATGCCGCCGCGCTCACCGCCGGCATCGACGAAGCGGCCCGCGCGCTCGGCAAGATCGACATCCTCGTGAACAACGCCGGCGTGTTCCTCGGCGGCACCCTCGACGACTTCTCGCTCGAGGACTTCGACAAGACGCTCAACGTCAACGTGCGCGCCGTGTTCGTCGCGGCCAAGGCGGCCTCGCGCCACATGGGCGACGGCGGCCGCATCATCAACATCGGCAGCACCAACGCCGAGCGCATGCCCTGGCCCGGCGGCAGCGCCTATGCCATGAGCAAGTCGGCGCTGGTCGGCCTGGTGCAGGGCCTGTCGCGCGACCTCGGTCCGCGCGGCATCACGGTCAACAACGTGCAGCCGGGTCCGGTCAACACCGACATGAACCCGGTCGACGGCCCCAACGCCGCCGCCATGCACGGCCTGATGGCGCTCGCCCGCCACGCCCGCCCCGAAGAGATCGCCGGCATGGTCGGCTACCTGGCCAGCCCGGAAGCCGCGTTCGTGACTGGCGCCAGCCTGAACATCGACGGTGGCTTCGCCGCCTGAAGCGGCGCGAGTTCGCGAAAAGGCCGGGACCTCCCGGCCTTTTTCGCGTGCGCCTTCCCCCGCATGGCGCTTCGGGAATTCCCGGATGCCCAGAGTCTCGCCCCGATGGGATAGTTAGTTCGCCCTTCAAACTAACTAATTTCTTACCGCCGGTTCCTGCGGGGCGCACCAACACTGGAGAGACATCGATGCAACTGAAACACACCCTGGCCGCCATGGCCTTCGGTTTCACGGCCGTGGGCGCCCTGGCGCAAACCGTGGTCGGCGTGAGCTGGTCCAACTTCCAGGAAGAACGCTGGAAGACCGACGAGGCCGCCATCAAGGCCCAGCTCGAGAAGCTCGGCGCCAAGTACATCAGTGCCGATGCGGGCGGCTCGCCCGAGAAGCAGTTGGGCGACATCGAGGGCCTGATGTCGAAGGGCGCCAAGGCGCTCATCGTGCTGGCGATGGACAAGGACGCCATCCTGCCCGCCATCACCAAGGCCACGCGCCAGAAAGTGCCCGTGGTGGCCTACGACCGCCTGATCGAGGCGCCGGGCGTGTTCTACATCACCTTCGACAACGTCGAGGTCGGCCGCATGGAGGCGCGCGAAGTCTTCAAGGTCAAGCCCAAGGGCAACTACGTGATCATCAAGGGCTCGCCCAGCGACCCGAACGCCGACTTCCTGCGCGCCGGCCAGCAGGAAGTGCTGGACGCCGCGATCAAGAAGGGCGACATCAAGATCGTCGGCGACGAATACACCGACGGCTGGAAGCCCGACGTCGCGCAGAAGAACATGGAGCAGATGCTCACCAAGAACGGCAACAAGGTCGACGCGGTGGTCGCGGCCAACGACGGCACGGCCGGCGGCGCGGTGGCGGCGCTCACCGCCAAGGGCCTGCGCGGCATCCCGGTGTCGGGCCAGGACGCCGACTTCGCGGCGCTCAACCGCATTGCGCTGGGCACGCAGACCGCCACCGTCTGGAAGGATTCGCGCGAACTCGGCCGCGAAGCCGCCTCCGCCGCCATGGCGCTGGCCGCCGGCAAGCCGGTCGACAAGGCCGCCCCGTGGGCCGGCGGCGCCAAGAAGATCTCGCTGTCCTCGCGCCTGCTGACGCCGGTGCCGATCACGCGCGACAACCTCGACGTGGTCGTCAAGGCCGGCTGGATCAAGAAGGACGAGCTCTGCAAGGGCGCCACGGGTGCGAGTGCGCCCGCCGCCTGCAAGTAACGAGTCTGCCAATCCGCGCCACGCGGCGTCCGGCCGGCCCCTGGGGCTGGCCGGTACGCGGTTGCGCACCTGCCGTTCCAAGGGGCACCTTCAAAAATGAGCAATGAAACTCCGGGCTGGTGGCGCCGCACGGGCATCGACCTGCGGCTGATCCTGATGTGCGTGCTGCTGGCCGTGATGGCGGTGGTGTTCAGCGTCATGTCGGGCGGCGTGTTCCTGTCGCCCGAAAACCTCTACAACGTCGCGCAGCAGACGGCCGTGGTCGGCATCGTCTCGACCGTGATGGTGCTCGTCATCGTGGCGCGCCACATCGACCTGTCGGTCGGCTCGGTGATGGGCTTCGTCGGCGTGCTGATCGCGTACCTCCAATACACCTCGGGCTGGTCGTGGCCCACGGCCTGCCTCGCGGGCCTTGCCGTGGCACTGCTCGTGTCGATCTATCAAGGCTGGCTCACGGCGGTGCTCGGCGTGCCCTCGTTCGTGGTCACCCTCGGCGGGCTGATGTCGTTCCGCGGCGCGGCCTTCCTCGTGGCCGACGGCAAGACGCAGCCGGTGAACGACGAATTCTTCCAGCGCCTGGGCGGCGGCTACGACGGCGGCATCGGCGTCACGGCGAGCTGGGTGCTCGCGGGGCTGGTCGCGCTGGTGCTGTTCGGGCGCATGCTGCAGAAGCGCCGCGCGCGGCAGCGCTACGAGATGCCGACCGAGGCGCTGTGGCTCGACGTGCTGATCACCGCGGTGCCGGTGGCGGTGGTGTTCGGCTTCGCATGGGTCATGAACAACTACCAGATCTCGTCGAAGAGCGAGCCGCAGGGCATTCCGATCCCGGTGCTGATCTGGGCGGTGGTGGCGATCGTGCTGTCGTTCATCGTGCACCGCACGCGCTTCGGGCGCTATGTGTTCGCGATGGGCGGCAACCCCGATGCCGCGGCGCTGGTGGGCATTCCGGTCAAGCGCGTCACGCTGATGCTGTTCGCGCTGCTGGCGGTGCTGGTCACGGTCGCGGCCATCGTGTCGATCGCGCGGCTCAACGCGGGCACCAATTCGCTGGGCACGGGCATGGAGCTGTACGTGATCGCCGCGGCCGTGATTGGCGGCACGGCTCTGGCGGGCGGCAGCGGCTCGATCTTCGGCTCGGTGCTGGGCGCGCTGATCATGCAGTCGCTCGACAGCGGCATGTTGCTGCTCGACGTGCCGATCGGCAAGCGCATGGTCATCATCGGGCAGGTGCTGATCGTGGCTGTGGTATTCGACGTTCTGTACCGCCGCAAGTTCGGGGAGAACTAGGAATGAACGCGTTTGCCTCGTGGGGCGATCACGCCGACGGCGTGCTCCTTTTCTCGAATGTCCCCCGTCCTTCGGGCTCCTCCCTTATTTCGCGAAAAGGAGCCCACCGCCGACGTGATCGTTCAGAGCCGTCGTTGATCGGCCGCACACCAACAGCGTGCCCTGATGCACAGGGCGCCGGGTGCTCCCCGCAGCGAAATAAAGGAGGAGGCCGAAGGCCGGGGGACATTCGCGGAGGGGAGTACCCGGCGGCCTGTGCACACGCCCTGAATGAACGACAGCAAGCCCCGGAGCCAACGAAATGAGCGACACGATCGATATCTCCAAGCCACTCGTAGAACTGCGCGACATCCGCAAGGCCTTCGGCGGCGTCAAGGCCGTGGACGGCGTGAGCGTGAACCTCTACCCCGGCGAAGTGGTCGCGCTGCTGGGCCACAACGGCGCCGGCAAGTCCACGCTGATGAAGATGCTCGCGGGCGCCTATCCCATCGACTCGGGCGACACGCTGATCGCGGGCGAGAAGGTCCACATCCGCACGCCCGCCGAAGCGCAGGCGCAGGGCATCGAGACCATCTACCAGACGCTCGCGCTGGCCGACAATCTCGACTCGGTGTCGAACCTCTTCCTCGGCCGCGAGAAGATGACGCCGTGGCGCACGCTCGACGACCACTTCATGGAAGTGCAGGCGCGCAAGGTGTTCCATCGCCTCAACAGGAACTTCACCAACATCCGCGTGCCGGTGCGCCGGCTCTCGGGCGGGCAGCGGCAGGTGGTGGCGATCTCGCGCGCGCTCTACTTCAATGCGCGCATCCTCATCATGGACGAGCCCTGCGCCGCGCTCGGCCCGGAAGAAACCGCGATGGTCGGCGGCCTCGTGAAGCAGCTCAAGGCCGATGGCGTGGGCATCTTCCTGATCACGCACGACATGCCCGACGTGTTCTCGCTGAGCGACCGCCTCGCGGTGATGAAGAACGGCAAGCTGGTCGGCACCTACCGCACCACCGACGTGACCGAGGACGAGGTGCTCGGGATGATCATTGCCGGCAAGCGGCCAGAGGGCAAAGAGCAGGCCCATCACGCCGAGACTGCAGCGCTCTCCTGATGTGACCACTATCGGCGACCAGCAACTGTTGAAGCGCATGAACCGCAGCGTGCTGCTGCGGCTGCTGCGCGCGCAGCCCGGCCTGTCGCGCGCGCGGCTGGCGAGCGAGAGCGGGCTCACCAAGTCGACCGTCAGCCTGCTGGTGCGCGAGCTGCTCGACGAAGGCTGGCTCAGCGAGGCCGGTGCGACGGTGGCCGACGGCATGGGCCGGCCTTCGACGCCGCTGCAGATCAACGTCGGCGTGCGCGCGCTGATGGGGGTGGAGATCGCCGTCGAGACCGTGCGCCTCGTGTGCGTGTCGCTGCAAGGCGAGGTGCTGCACGCCGACACCCATGCGTTGACCGACGGTTCGCCGGCCGGCGCATGCGCGCAGGTCGCGCGCATGGCCGCCGCCGCGCACGTGGTGCTCGAGCGGCTCGGCCTGCGCCTGTCGAGCATCGGCGTGTGCGTGCCGGGCGCAGTGGACGACTGCACCGGCGTGGTCCGCTTCGCGCCCAACTTCGGCTGGCGCAACGTGAGCCTGCTGCCTGCGCTTGAGAAAGCCTTTGCCGCCGTCGGCCTGCCCGGCGTCACCGTGCAACTGCAGAACGACGCCGATGCGGCCGCGCTCGGCGAGTACGAGTTCGCGGCGAGTGAAGGCCAGGACGGCGAAGACCCGCTGATTTTTGTCAACTGCGACGTGGGCGTGGGCGCCGGCGTGGTGCTGAACGATCGGCTTTTCACCGGCGCGCAGGGCATGGCCGGGGAGATCGGCCACACCATCCTCGAACTCGACGGGCCGTTGTGCTCGTGCGGCCGGCGCGGCTGTGCCGAGGCCTTCTTCGGCTCGCGCGTGCTGGAGCGCGAGGGCGCCGACATGCAGCGCGCCGCGGCCTTCTTCGGCGTGCTGCTGCAGAACCTGTGGGTTACCTTCAATCCGCGCGCGATCGTGCTTGGCGGCAAGGCCTGCGCCGACCATCGCGGCTTTGCGCAGGCAGCGTTCGAAAGCGTGAAGCGCCACGCCGACGGTGCCGGCATGCCTCCGCCCGACCTGCGCACCGCGCGCTACGGCGCGCTGGCACCCGCGGTGGGCGCGGCCGCGCTGGCGCTGCACGAATATCTGCGGCCGCTGCAGCCCGACGCAAAGGCACGCCGCGCGCGTGCGCTGGCGCGCGGCGCCGCCTGATCGATCAGGCCGGCGACGCGCCTTCTTCTGCGCCGTTGTTGTCGCGCCAGCCGTGCAGCCGCCGATAGAGCGTGCCGCGCGACACGCGCAGCTGCCGCGCCGCCTGCGACACATTGCCGCCATGCGCGGCGAGCGTTTCCTCGATCAGCTTGCGGCTGTGCTCGCGCAGCGTCGCCTGCGCAGGAGACGCAGATTCGCCAGGGTCCGCGCGCTCGCGGGCTTCGGGCGCGTGCATCCGCGCATCGTCCTGCCGCTCGAGGGCCAGCGGTGCCGCCTCGCCGGGCATCGCCACCGCATGCCTGAAATCCGCACCGTCCGCGCCCTTCAACCGTGCCTGCACCCACACGCCCAGCCCGCTCGCCAGCCGCAGCGGCTGCGCCGCCTCGCGCCGCCCGAGCCGCAGCAGGCTCGCGAGGTCGTGCCCCAGCAGGTATTCGACGTCCCGCTCGTCCGCCGCCTCGGGCAGCCGTCCCAGCAGCCGTGCGCCCGCGTTGTTGAGCCAGGCGATCGTGCCGTCGGGTGCGACGCCCGCCAGCGCTTCGAGCGGCGTGCCCAGCAGCGTGGGGCTGGCCTGGAAGCGCAGGATCAGGTGGTCGCGCGACTGCGCCTGCAGCAGCCGGTTCTCGATGGTCGTGGCATGGAGCGCTACCATCGACGCCGCGTCGAAGCCGAAACGGCGCGCCTCCACCGTGAGGTCGAGCACGCCCGCGAGCTGCCCCGCCACGTCGCGGATCGGCGCCGCCGCGCACTGCATGTGGCCCAGCACGTCGAAGTAGTGCTCCGCGCCATCGACCGCGCAAGCCTGCCCGGTGCTCGCCACGATGCCCGGCGCCGTGGTGCCGACGACGCGCTCGGAGATGTTCACGCCCACGCGCGATGTCTTGCGCAGCACCGGCTGGTGCGCGGCGGCGGGCTGCTGCGTGACGTGCACCACCACGCCCTCGCGGTCGGTGAGGATCACGCGGCAGTCGGTGCCCGCGAGCGCGTGCTCCATCTGCGCCAGCTCCTGACGCGCCGCATCGAGCAGCTCGCGGCTGCGCGCGAGCGTGGCGTGCAGGCGGCTCGGCGTGACCGCGTCGAAGGTCACGATGCGCTGGCGGTCGGTGTGCGTGCGGCTGCAGCGCATCCACGACTGGATCACCGCCTCGCCCACGAGGCCCGAGGGGCGCACGCCTTCCTCGAAGAACTGCTGCCGCGCGAGCGCCACGCGCTGCGCGGGCGTGCTGGCAAAGAGCTGGCGCGGCGCGTCCGGCGTGCCGATTCTGTCGAGGGCCATGGGTTCGCTGCCTCCCTGGGTGGGGTCGGGGTCGGGACCAGCGCTGAATGTGTTCCGCAATGGAACAGCGCCGGACTGGGGAAATCCCGGGGGTGAACCCGGAGCCCGCGCGCACGATCCTTGAGGGACAAAGGAGACCTGCGATGAAAAAAACACACTCCGGGCTGCTCGTGCTGGCCGGCGCCTTGCTGTGCCTGGGCGCATCGACCGCGGCCTCGGCCCAGAATGCACAGGACCGCGCAGCCGCTGCCACGAAGCGCGTCGACGGCAGCTTCATCCGCGCCAACGCGACGCAGAAGAAGACGCCCGACTGGCCCAGCGTCGGCCTCGACTATTCGGAGTCGCGCTTCAGCAGGCTCGACCAGGTGAACGCCGGCAACGTGAAGCAGCTGGGGCTGGTCTGGTCATACAACCTCGAATCGACGCGCGGCGTGGAAGCCACGCCGCTGGTGGTGGACGGCACCATGTACGTCACCGCCTCGTGGAGCGTGGTGCACGCCATCGACACGCGCACCGGGCAGAAGCTGTGGACCTTCGATCCGCAGGTCGACAAGTCCAAGGGCTTCAAAGGCTGCTGCGACGTGGTGAACCGCGGCGTGGCGATCCACGAAGGCAAGGTCTACGTGGCGGCCTACGACGGCCGGCTCATTGCGCTCGACGCGGCCACCGGCCAGAAGGTCTGGGAGAAGAACACCATCGAGGGCCAGAAGGGCAGCTACACCATCACCGGTGCGCCGCGCGTGTTCAAGGGCAAGGTCATCATCGGCAACGGCGGTGCCGAGTACGGCGTGCGCGGCTACGTCACCGCCTACGACGCGAAGACCGGCGACCAGAAGTGGCGCTGGTTCGTGGTGCCCGGCGACCCCAGCAAGCCCTTCGAGGACGAATCGATGGCGCGCGCCGCCAAGACCTGGGATCCATCGGGCAAGTACTGGGAAGCCGGCGGTGGCGGCACCGCGTGGGACAGCTTCGCCTTCGATCCCGAGCTCAACCTGATGTACGTGGGCACCGGCAACGGCTCGCCCTGGTCGCACAAGGCGCGCAGTCCCAAGGGCGGCGACAACCTGTACCTGGGCTCGGTGGTGGCGCTCAACCCCGACACCGGCAAGTACGTGTGGCACTACCAGGAGACGCCGGGCGACAACTGGGACTACACCTCCACGCAGTCGATGATCCTGGCCGACATGAAGCTCGGCGGCAAGCCGCGCAAGGTGCTGCTGCATGCACCGAAGAACGGCTTCTTCTTCGTCATCGACCGCACCAACGGCAAGTTCATCTCGGCGAAGAACTTCGTCGAAGTGAACTGGGCCACGGGCTATGACAAGAACGGCCGTCCCATCGAGATCGCAGCGGCGCGCGACACCACCAAGCCCGGTGACTCCATTCCGGGGCCGTTCGGCGCGCACAACTGGCACCCGATGTCGTTCAACCCGCAGACCGGCTTCGCCTACCTGCCCGCGCAACATGTGCCGATCAACCTGATGGACGACAAGGACTGGAAGTTCAACGAGGACGTGCCGGGCCGACCGCACTCGGGCATGGGCTGGAACCTCGGCAAGTTCGCCAATGCCGAGCCGCCCAAGAGCAAGCCCTTCGGCCGCCTCGTGGCCTGGGACCCGGTCGCGCAGAAGGAAGCGTGGGGCGTCGACTACGCCTCGCCATGGAACGGCGGCACCCTCACCACCGCGGGCAATCTCGTGTTCCAGGGCACGGCCGACGGCCGCCTGCTGGCCTACGACGCGAAGACGGGCGAGAAGCTGTGGGAAACGCCCACCGGCACCGGCGTGGTGGCGGCGCCCTCGACCTACATGGTCGACGGCAAGCAGTACGTGTCGGTCGCGGTGGGCTGGGGCGGCGTGTACGGCCTGGCGCAGCGTGCCACCGAGCGTCAGGGTCCCGGCACGGTCTACACCTTCGCGGTCGGCGGCACGGCGAAGATGCCGGACTTCGTTCAGTACCGCATGGACAAGCTGGTGCAGGGCGTGAAGTACGACCCCGCGAAAGTGCAGGCCGGCACCATGCTCTACGTGAGCAACTGCGTGTTCTGCCACGGTGTGCCGGGCGTGGACCGCGGCGGCAACATCCCCAACCTGGGCTACATGGATGCGGCCTACATCGAGAACCTCGACAAGTTCATCCTCAAGGGCCCGGCCATGGCGCGCGGCATGCCCGACTTCACGGGCAAGCTCTCGGGCGACGAGATCGAGAGCATCAAGGCCTTCATCCAGGGGACGGCTGACGCCATCCGGCCGAAGTAGCCGCAACGAAAAAAGCCGCCGTCCTCAAGAGTACGGCGGCTTCTGCGAATTCAAATCCAGGAACACCGCGGAACCGGCTTTGCCGGGCCGCTGGTGTTGCCCCCGGTAGGGGGAAGGCGAAGCGGGCACGAAGTGCCGCGCAGCCTGGGGGCGAGCAAAAGCTAGTCGGCGTAGACGCCAGCGGCCTTGATGATCGGACCCCACTTGGCGATCTCGGCCGAGACGAACTTCTTGTGCTCGGCCGGCTCGGTGCGCTTGTCGGTCGTGATCACCGCGCCCAGCGCCTCTTCGCGCTTGATGAAGCCCGGGTCCTTCATCGCGGCCTTGATGGCCTCGTTGAGCTTCTTCAGCACCGGCGCGGGCGTGCCCTTGGGCGCATACACGCCGTGCCAGATCGTCACCTCGAAGCCCTTGAGGCCCGACTCGTCGAGCGTCGGCAGGTCCTTGAGCGCCGGCGTGGTCAGGCGCTTGCTCGTGGTCACGGCATAGGCCTTGACCTTCTTGGCCTCGATCTGCGAGGTGGTGTTGGTGGTCTGGTCGCACAGCAGGTCGATCTGGCCGCCCAGCAGGTCGGCGATGGCCGGGGCCGTGCCCTTGTACGGCACGGGCGTCATCTCGACCTTCAGCGCGCTCTGGAACAGCAGGCCGCACAGGTGCGAGGCGGCGCCCAGGCCGGCGTTGCCGAGGTTGATCTTGCCCTTGTTGGCGGCGATCCAGGCCGTCAGTTCCTTGTAGTTGTTGGCAGGCAGGCCGGGCTTGCCGATCAGCGTCATCGGCACTTCGTTGACCATGCCGAGGTACTCGAAGTCGTTTTCGACGTTGAAGGGCAGCTTGCGGTAGAGCGCCGGCATCGTCGACATGCCGATGTGGTTCAGCAGCAGCGTGTAGCCATCGGGCGCGGCGCGCGCCACCTTGGCGGTGCCGATGGAGCTGCCCGCGCCCGCGGTGTTGTCCACCACGATGGTGGTGCCGAGCGTCTTCTGCATGGCTTCCGCCAGGTCGCGTGCGACACGGTCGGTCGGGCCGCCGGCCGCGAAAGGCACCACCAGCGTGACGGTCTTGCCCGCAGGGAAATCCTGGGCGTGGACACCGGCGGCTGCGGCGGCAATCGCCGCGAGGGCGAACAGTTTCTTCATGACGTCTCCGGGAGGGGGATAAAAAGGCCGCGATCTTAAAGGCTGACCACAGCCTGACCTATACCGGATAGCCCTTAGAGATGGCCGGGGGCCGAGGGCGCCCGGGCTCGACGATTCCTTCGGGTGAAATATGTCTGCCCTGCGGAATCGGGCAAACAAATCCTGAGACTCGTAAGAGGAGTTTGCCGCCCGTCGAACTGTCCGACAGGCGGAGCCGGCGCAGGACGATGCGGGCGAGGTGGGCGTGGCCTAGGGTGAATCTTCATTGCTTTTTTTATGCAACCCCGAAGGAGATTCACTCATGCCCATCACCTCCTCTTCCCTCGACGGAATGAAGATCGCCATCCTCGTGTCGGACGGCTTCGAGCAGGTCGAGATGACCGAGCCGCGCAAGATGCTCGACGGTGCCGGTGCGCAGACGCAGATCGTCTCGCCGCTCGCCGGCAGCGTGCGCGGCTGGCACCACCATGAGCCTGCCGACAGCTTCGCGGTCGACGTGCCGCTGAAGCGCGCCGACGCCGGCGACTTCGACGCGCTGCTGCTGCCCGGTGGCGTCATGAACCCCGACGCGCTGCGCATCGACGAGAAGGCCGTGGCGTTCGTGCGCGCCTTCGTCGAAGCGGGCAAGCCCATCGCGGCGATCTGCCATGGGCCGTGGACGCTCATCGAGGCGGGCGGCGTCAAGGGGCGCAAGATGACCTCGTGGCCTTCGCTGCGCACCGACCTGAAGAACGCCGGAGCGAAGTGGAGCGACAAGGATGTCGTGGTCGACCAGGCGCTCGTGACGAGCCGCAAGCCCGACGACCTGCCGGCATTCAACCGCGAGGTGACGAAGCTCTTCGAGCTGGCGCATGAGCCCGAGCTTCATTGACCGACGCGGCTGGCCGCGTGGCGCATTCGTGCACTGAACCTACACCGCACACCCGCCGTCATCCGATACCCTCGCTCGCTCTCTCTCTCTCTTCGCATGCAGCGGCATGCGCCCTGCAAGGCGAAAGTATTCCAATGACGGCAACCCCTTCTCACGCACGCGCGCGGCGACTGCCGCGCGATCTCGCGCTCGTCACCGTGGCCATCGGTGCCGCGGTGCTGCTGGTCAACATGGTCATGCTGCTCTGGCCCGACTCGCCTGACGGCGAGCAGCTGCGCAGCACCTATGCCCTTCCGGGCGTGTGGATTCCAATGGTGTTCAGCGTCGGCATGGCCTGGTTGCTGGCAGCGGCGCTGGCCTGGAGCCATGGGCGCGACGCGCTCGAAAAGCGCGGCGTGGACAGCGTGGCGAAGCTGTCCCATCCCCGCAGCCGCTATGGCGCGGCATACGCGGTGGTGCTGGTGCTGAACTTCTACGCGCTGAGCCCGCTGCTCTACGAAGTGCAACTGCTCTTCATGCCGGGCGGCCGCCTGCAGGACTTCTTCGGTCCGGATTCCATGCGCACTGCGATGGCCGCGTTCATGTTCCTGCAGTCGATCGTCCAGCTGATCGTGCTTGTGCTCGGTGTGTGGGCCGCGGCATGGTTCGCCCTGAGGGCAGGCCGCGCCGCGCCCTCCGCCGTGCAAGATGATGAAGCCGCCGGCTCCTCGCCACGCCGCGCCGTGGCGTTGGTGGGCGCCTCGCTGTTCGCGTCGCTGCAGATGTGGAGCGGCGTGGTCGTGAGCCGCTGGACTTCCGTGGCGAGCGGCATGGAGGGGCTCGAGCTGCTGCTCGCCTGGATGGTGCCGCCGCTGGTGGCCTTCGCGCTCGCATTGTGGGGCGGCTGGCTCGGCGCCAACGCCGGGCTGGTGCGTGTGCGGCCTTTCAGGGCCGTGACGGCGGCGGTGCTGGCCTTCGTGCTGGTGCAGGCGAGCTGCATCGCCATCGCGCTGGCGTGGCTGATGCTGTCGATGTGGGCGCGCGGCCACGACCCCGCGGGCGGGCTCATCGGCTTCGCCCTGGCGCTCGTGCTGGCCTATTCGGTGCTCGTGGTGGTGCTGATGCGCGCCACCACGCGCGGGCTGTACCGCCGCTACTTGTAGCTGCGCACGTCGTCGATCACCTTGCCGTCATTGGGCAGTTCGCCTGCGCCCACGACGACCACTTCGCCGCGCAGCTTGGTGACTTCGCGGATCGCATCGCCCACGCGGGCCTGAAACCCTATGGGCACGGCACCCGCGCATTCAAGTGTCAGCGTCATCTTGTCGTCGCCCATCTCGCCCGACACCACGAGCCGCGCGCGCTGCGCCTCGGGAAAGCGCCGCACGATCTCTGCCACCTGCGAGGGGTGCACGAACATGCCGCGCACCTTCGTGGTCTGGTCGGCGCGGCCGAGCCAGCCCTTGATGCGCTTGTTGGTGCGGCCGGTGGGGCAGGTGCCCGCGAGCACGGCCGAGAGGTCGCCGGTGCCGAAGCGCACGAGCGGGTAGTCGGGGTTGAAGCTGGTGACGACGATCTCGCCGACCTCGCCGTCGGGCACCGGGTCGCCGGTGCCGGGGCGCACGATCTCGACCAGCACGCCTTCGTCGATCACCAGGCCTTCGCGCGCGCTTGTTTCGTAGGCGATGAGGCCGAGGTCCGCCGTGGCGTAGCACTGGATGCCCTTCACGCCATGCGCGGCGATCCAGTCGCGCAGGCTCGGCGGAAAGGCTTCGCCCGACACCAGCGCCTTGGTGAGCGAGGGCAGCTTCATGCCTTTCTCCTCGGCCTTCTCGAGCAGGATCTTGAGGAAACTCGGCGTGCCGGCATAGCCCTCGGGCTTCAGGTCGGCGATGGCTTCGAGCTGCTGCTCGGTCTGCCCGGTGCCGCCCGCGAACACGGTGCAGCCGATGGCGCGCGCACCGCTTTCCATGATGGAGCCCGCGGGCGTCATGTGGTAGCTGAAGCTGTTGTGGATCAGCTCGCCGCTGCGAAAGCCCGCCGCATGCAGTGCCCGTGCGGTGCGCCAGTAGTCGCGCGCCTCGCCCTCGGGTTCGTAGATGGTGCCGGGGCTCGCGAAGATGCGCAGCATGCGCGGCCCGCGCACGATGGAGGCAAAGCCACCGAACGGGTCGTCCGCGCGGCGTGCCTTTTGCAGGTCGAGCAGTTCGGATTTGCGCGTGACAGGCAGTTTGGCGAGGGCTTCGCGCGTCGTCACGTCGGCAGGCTTCACGCCGTCGAGGATCTTTGCGAACGCTGGTGCGGCGGTCTGCGCTTGCGCGATCTGCTTCGGCAATGCGGCCAGAAGGTCGCGCTCGCGTTCGGCGGGGTCGCGGATTTCAAGCTTGTCGTAGTGGTCGGTCATGTCCGTCCCCTTTGTCTTTCAATTCGGTTTTCCAACTACGCTGGGGTTGTTCAGGGCGCGTGCACAGGCCGCCGGGTACTCCCCTCCGCGAATGTCCCCCGCCCTTCGGGCTCCTCCTTTATTTCGCTGCGGGGAGCACCCGACGCCCTGCGCACCATGGGCGCGGCTCACGCATTCGCCGACCAACGACTGGTTTGAACGATCACGTCGGCGGTGGGCTTCTTTTCGCGAAATAAAGGAGGAGCCCGAAGGGCGGGGGACATTCGAGAAAAGAAGCACGCCGTCGGCGTGAGCGCGCCCTGAAGAACCACACACATCCGTCAAGCCAGCCACCTCTTGCGCCGCTTGTAGCTCTTCACGTCGCGGAAGCTCTTGCGATCCGCACCGCCAACGCCCAGGTAGAACTCCTTCACGTCCTCGTTCTCGCGCAGGCTCTGCGCCGCGCCGTCCATCACGATGCGGCCGTTCTCCAGGATGTAGCCGTAGTCGGCATAGCGCAGCGCCATGTTGGTGTTCTGCTCGGCCAGCAGGAAGGTCACGCGCTCCTTGGCATTGAGGTCTTTCACGATCTCGAACACCTCTTCGACGATCTGCGGCGCCAGGCCCATCGAGGGTTCGTCCAACAGCACCATGCTCGGGTTGGCCATCAGCGCGCGGCCGATGGCGCACATCTGCTGCTCGCCGCCCGAGGTGTAGGCCGCCTGCGAAGTGCGCCGCGTCTTCAGGCGCGGGAAGTACGCGTAGACCTTCTCCAGCGTCTGCTGCACCGCGGCCTTGCCGTCGGTGCGCGTGTAGGCGCCGGTCATCAGGTTCTCTTCGATGGTCAGGTGCGCGAAGCAGTGGCGGCCTTCCATCACCTGGATCAACCCGCGCTTCACAAGCTCGGCCGGCGACAGCGCCTCGATGCGCTCGCCGCGCAACTCGATAGTGCCCTTGGTGACGGCGCCGCGTTCGCCCGCGAGCAGGTTGCTCACAGCGCGCAGCGTGGTCGTCTTGCCCGCGCCGTTGCCGCCGAGCAGCGCCACGATGCCGCCATCGGGCACGGTCAGCGACACGCCCTTGAGCACGAGGATCACGTGGTTGTAGATAACCTCGATGCCGTTGACGTTGAGAAGGATGTTGGGTTCGCTCATGGTGTGGTCCGAAGCATTCGAAAGAACTAGCGCGATGCCGTTCTTTCGGATGCCCGCTTGGCCTGCCGCCCTTCGGGGAACACCGCGGAACCGGCTTTGCCGGGCCGCAGGTGTTGCCCCCTGCAAGGGGGTAGGCGAAGCGACACGAAGTGCGCGCAGCCTGGGGGTGTGCCTAG
Source organism: Variovorax sp. Root434 (assembly GCF_001426595.1). NCBI lineage: Bacteria > Pseudomonadati > Pseudomonadota > Betaproteobacteria > Burkholderiales > Comamonadaceae > Variovorax > Variovorax sp. Root434. Next base: position 570,041 of record NZ_LMEK01000012.1, on the reverse strand, counting down.
GACTGGCAGTCCGCCGCTTCGCGGCGCGTCAGCTTCTTCTCGCCCGCGTACTTGTCGGCGGCGGCCTTCACCATTGGCTTGATGATCTGGCTGTCGGCCTCGTACCAGTCGGACATGCCGCCCCACTTGGCACCGTCCCAGGTGTGCACGCGCGCCCAGGTCGAGCCCATGTGGTCCTGGCACGAGGTGCTCACCGGGCGCATCACGCCTGAGAAGCCCAGCGCGTCCAGCTTCTTCTGGTCGAGCGCGAGGTTCTCCATGCCCCAGCGCACCTGCTCGCCGGTCATGACCTTGCCCTTGCCGAAGCGCTCCTGAGCGCGCCGCACGGCCTCGACGCCGAGCATCTGGATGATCACGCCGCGCGTGTAGAGCACCGAGCCCACTTCTTCCTTCGGCCCCGTGCCCTGGCCCTTGTCATGCACCTGCTTCAGGATGTCCTGGATCACCTTGGGTTGCGTGCCCGAGGTGTTGAGCGCGAGCGCGTTGTAGCCCTTGGCGTTGGCGCCCACGTCCTTCACGTCGGGCTCGGCGCCGGCCCACCACACGCCGTACATCTTCTCGCGCGGGTAGCCCGTGGCCACGGCCTCCTTGAGCGCGGTGGAGTTCATCACGCCCCAGCCCCACAGCAGCACATAGTCGGGCCGCTGCTGGCGCACCTGCAGCCAGGCCGACTTCTGCTCCACGCCGGGCGCGGTCACCGGGATCAGCGAGAGCTCGAAGCCGTTCTGCTTCGCGCGCTCCTGCAGCAGCGGGATCGGTTCCTTGCCGAACGGCGAGTCGTGGTACACGAGGGCGATCTTCTTGCCCTTGAGCTTGTCCATGCCGCCTTCCTTCTTCCCGATGTGCTGGATCAGGATGTCGGCCGCAGTCCAGTAGGAGCCCATCAGCGGGAAGTTCCACTTGAAGACGCCGCCATCCTGCGAGGCCGAGAGGCCGTAGCCCAGCGTGATCAGCGGAATCTTGTCGGTGGGCACCTTGTCGGTCAGCGCGAAGGTGATGCCGGTGGCCTGCGGGTCGAACAATGCCACGCCGGGGTGGCCCTTCAGGCGCTCGTAGCATTCCACGCCCTTGTCGGTGGCGTACCCGGTCTCGCACTCTTCGTACGCGATCTTCACGCCGTTGATGCCGCCGGTGGCATTGATGTACTTGATGTAGTCCTGCTTGCCGTTGGCCCAGGGCGTCCCGTTGGGCGCGTAGGGGCCGGTGCGGTACACCAGCAGAGGGAAGAACTGCTCCTTGGCCTGCGCCTGCGCTATCGATGGCACGAGCAGGGCGCCGAGGGTGCTGGCCACCAGGGCGGCGGTCAGAGCGAGCGATTTCAGTTTCATGCCTGTCTCCTTATGTGGGCACCTCGGTGCCGGGTTTTTACGTGCGAACGGAAATTCAGTGAGGGAAGGGCCAGAGCCGCAATTTCTCCTTGGCCGTGGACCACAGCCGCGCGAGGCCGTGTGGCTCCACGATCAGGAAGAACACGATCAGCGCACCGAAGATCATGGTCTCCAGGTGCGAGGCCAGCGCGGTGGAAATCGAGAAGCCCAGCCACCCCGGCAGCTGGTTCAGAAAGAGCGGCAGCAGCACGATGAAGGCGGCGCCGAAGAAGCTGCCCATGATCGAGCCGAGGCCGCCGATGATCACCATGAACAGCAGCTGGAACGAGCGGTCGATGCTGAACGCCGCCGGCTCCCACGCGCCCAGGTGCACGAAGCCCCACAGCGCGCCGGCCACGCCGACGATGAAGCTGCTCACCGCGAAGGCCGTGAGCTTGGCGTACACCGGGCGAATGCCGATCACGGCGGCGGCCACGTCCATGTCGCGCATCGCCATCCACTCGCGGCCGATGGCGCTGCGCACCAGGTTCTTGGCGAGCAGCGCGAACACCGCCACGAAGATCAGGCAGAACAGGTACTTCTGCACCGGCGACTCGATGGGCACGCCGAACACGTTGAGCCCCGCCACGCTCACCGAGCCCGAGGACGAGTTGTTGGTGAACCACTGGATGCGCAGGAACGCCCAGTCGGTGAAGAACTGCGCCGCCAGCGTGGCGACTGCAAGGTACAGGCCCTTGATGCGCAGGCTCGGAATGCCGAACAGCACGCCGATCACCGTGGCGCACAGGCCGCCCAGCAGCAGCGAGGCAATGAGCGGCATGCCGTCGATGCGCACCTGGAAGTTGTAGGCCGCGTACGCGCCCACCGCCATGAAGGCGCCGGTGCCCAGCGAGATCTGCCCGCAGTAGCCCACGAGGATGTTGAGGCCCAGCGCCGCGAGCGAAAGAATAAGGAAGGGCGTGAGGATGGCGCGCATCCAGTAGTCGGACACGCCGAGCGGCACCACGACGAAAGCCACGAGCAGCAGCACGAGGATCGCGAGGCGGTCCTGCGCGATCGGGAAGATCTGCTGGTCGGCGCGGTAGCTCGACTTGAACTGGCCGTTTTCTCTGTAGAACATTTCGTTCACACCCGATCAATGATTTTTTCGCCGAAGAGGCCCTGCGGCCGCACCAGCAGGAACACCAGCGCCAGCACATAAGCAAACCAGATCTCGATGCCGCCACCAAGCATGGGGCCGAGATAAATTTCAGACAGCTTCTCGCCCACGCCGATCAACAGGCCGCCGATGATGGCGCCCGGAATCGATGTGAGTCCGCCGAGGATCACCACCGGCAACGCCTTCAGCGCCACCAGCGAGAGCGAGAACTGCACGCCGAGCTTGGAGCCCCAGATGATCCCGGCCACCAGTGCCGAGAAGCCGGCCACCGACCACACGATCACCCAGATGCGCTTGAGCGGAATGCCGATCGACTGCGCAGCCTGGTGATCGTCGGCCACCGCGCGCAGGGCGCGGCCCGTGGCCGTCTTCTGAAAGAAGATCGCCAGCACCACCACGAGCCCTGCCGCCACCAGTGCGGCGATCAGGTCTTCCTGGCTCAGCAGCAGCCCGCCCTGGAAGGTGCCTTCGAGCACCATCAGCGGCTCCTTGGGCATGCCCACGTCGATCTTGTAGATGTCGTTGCCGAAGATCGTCTGGCCCACGCCGTCGAGGAAGTAGGCGATGCCCAGCGTGGCCATCAGCAGCGTGATGCCTTCCTGGTTCACGAGCTTGCTGAGCGCGAGCCGCTCGATCAGCCAGGCCACCACGACCATCACCGCCATGGCCGCGACGAAGGCCAGGATGTTCGCGAGGATCTGGTTCTCGAAGCCGAACCACTGCGGGAACCACTCCGAGAAGCGCGCCATGGCCAGCGCCGCGAACAGCACCATCGCGCCTTGTGCAAAGTTGAAGACGCCCGAGGCCTTGTAGATCAGCACGAAGCCGATGGCGATCAGCGAATAGAGCATGCCGACCATGAGGCCGCCGAAGAGGGTTTCGAGGAAAAAGCCCATGGTCAGTTTCTTTCTTGACTTTCTCCCTCCCCCGCTGGGGGAGGGTTGGGGTGGGGACACGCGGCGTCCGATGAGGCGCTGCCTTTTTGCGAAGGCCGCTGTGCCCCCATCCCAGCCTTCCCCCAGAGGGGGAAGGAGCAATACTTCAGCGCGAGGTTTCGCATGGCTTCAGTGCTCCACGCCGAGATACGCCCGAATAACGTCCTCGTTATTGCGCACTTCATCCGGCGTCCCGTCGCCGATCTTCTTGCCGTAGTCCAGCACTACCACGCGGTCGGAGATGTCCATCACCACGCCCATGTCGTGCTCGATGAGCACGATGGTCGCGCCGAACTCGTCGTTCACGTCGAGGATGAAGCGGCTCATGTCCTGCTTCTCCTCCACGTTCATGCCGGCCATCGGCTCGTCGAGCAGCAGTACCTGCGGCTCCATCGCGAGCGCGCGGCCGAGGTCGACGCGCTTCTGCAGGCCATAGGGCAGGCGGCCGACCGGCGTCTTGCGGTGTGCCTGGATCTCGAGAAAGTCGATGATGTGCTCGACGAACTCGCGGTGCCGCAGCTCCTCGCGTTCGGCCGGGCCCCAGCGCAGCGCCTGCGCGAACAGGCCGCTCTTCATCTTGAGGTTGCGCCCCGTCATGATGTTGTCGAGCACGCTCATGCCCTTGAACAGCGCCAGGTTCTGGAAGGTGCGCGCCACGCCCATCTCGGCCACCTGGCGCGAGTTCATGTGCTTGAAGGTCTGGCCGCGGAAGGTGATGGAGCCCTGCTGCGGCCAGTACACGCCGTTGATGCAGTTCAGCATCGAGCTCTTGCCCGCGCCGTTCGGGCCGATGATGGCCCGCACTTCATGCTCGCGCACGTTGAAGCTGATGTCCGTCAGCGCCTTCACGCCGCCGAAGCTCAAACTGATGTTCTGTACGTCGAGGATGACGTCGCCGATTTTCCTGTTGCTCATGCAGCGGCCTTCACGATGGGGAAGGTCTTGGCTTCGTTGATCTTCAGCGTGGCGCTGACAACCCCCGTGCGACCGTCCTCGAACTTGACCTGCGTCTCGATGAACTGCTCGGTCTTGCCGCCGTAGAGCGCACTGACCAGCACCGCGTATTTCTCGGCGATGAAGCCGCGGCGCACCTTGCGCGTGCGGGTCAGTTCGTCGTCGTCGGGGTCGAGCTCCTTGTGCAGCACCAGGAAGCGCGCGATCTGCGTCTCGCCCATGCCGTCTTCGCTCGCAAGGTCGGCATTCACCTTGGCGATGCAGTCGGCCACCAGCGCCAGCACCTCGGGCTTGCCGGCCAGATCGACGTAGCCGCCGTACGCCAGCCCGCGGCGCTCGGCCCAGTTGCCGACGGCCTCGTAGTCGATGTTGACGGCCGCGCACACTTCGTCGCGCCCGTTGCCGAAGCACACGGCTTCCTTGATCTGCGGAAAGAACTTGAGCTTGTTCTCGATGTAGTTGGGCGCGAACATCGCGCCGCCCACGAGACGGCCCACATCCTTCGCGCGGTCGATGATGCGCAGGTGGCCTTCGCTGTCGAGCACGCCCGCGTCGCCGGTGTGGAAGTAGCCGTTGGCGTCGAGCACCTCGGCCGTGGCGTCGGGGCGCTTGTAGTACTCCTTGAGCACCGACACGCCGCGCACCAGCACCTCGCCGTCGTCGGCGATCTTCAGTTCGATGCCGGGCGCGGCCGTGCCGACGGTCTGCAGTTTGACCTTGCCGTCCTGCTGCAGGCACACGTAGGCGCAGGTCTCGGTCTGGCCGTAGAACTGCTTGAGGTTCACGCCGATGGAGCGGTAGAAGCGGAACAGGTCGGGCCCGATGGCGGCACCGGCCGTGTAGGCCACGCGGATGCGGCTCATGCCCAGCACGTTGCGCAGCGGGCCGTAGATGAGCAGGTTGCCCAGGCTGTACATGAACCGGTCGCCGGTGCTCACGGGCGCGCCGTTGAGGATGTCCGCGCCCACGCGCTGTGCCAGCGCCATGAACTTGGCATACAGCCAGCGCTTGGGCGCGGCCGCGTCTTCCATGCGGATCGACACCGCAGTGAGCAAGCCCTCGAAGGTGCGCGGCGGGCCGAAGTAGTAGCTTGGGCCGATCTCGCGCATGTCGTTCATCACCGTCTCGGCCGACTCGGGGCAGTTGAGCGTGAAGCCGCCCACCAGCCACTGCGCCACCGAGAACAGGTGGTCGCCCACCCACGCCATCGGCAGGTAGCTCATGATGTTGTCGCCGGGGCCGAGCCTGTCGGTCTCCACGCCGCCGCGGCCTGCCGCGATGAAGCTCGCATGCGTCTGGCACACGCCCTTGGGGCGCCCGGTGGTGCCGGAGGTGTAGAGGATCACGCCCACGTCGGTGGCTTCGCCGCCGGCCACTGCGCGGTCGTAGTAGCCCAGGTTGGCCTTGTCGAACTCCCGGCCCAGCGCGCGCAGCTGCTCGTAGCTCATCAGCCCCGGCTGGTCGTAGTGGCGCAGGCCCTTGGGGTCGTCGTAGATGATGTGGCGGATGCCGTGCCGCTGGTCTTTTTGCAACTCGCGGCATTCGAGCAGCTTGTCGACCTGCTCCTGGTCTTCGACGACCACGAACTCCACGGCCGCGTCCTGCAGCATGAAGACCATTTCGCTCGCCACCGCGTCCTGGTACAGCGGCACCGGCACGCCGCGCAGGCTTTGCGCGGCGATCACCGCCATGTACAGGTGCGGCCGGTTGGCGCCGACGATGGCGAGGTTGTCGAAGGCCTTGAAGCCGAGGCTCGCGAGACCACAGGCCATTTCGCGCACTTCCTGCGCCACGGCGTTCCAGGTCCAGGTTTGCCAGATGCCGAGGTCCTTCTCGCGCACGGCGGGCGCCTCGGGTTGGGCCTCGGCATGCGCGAGCAGCAGACGGGGGAAGGTGGGGGCGGTTGTTTGCACAGTGGGCGGATCGTAGGTCTCACTTTGACGCCCGGTTGTCATTCCAACGACAATCCTAGGGACACTACTCCCCGGAGTTTCCCGATGCCTCGCGGTGACCTCAACCACAACAACCTGCTCGGCGGTTCGATCAAGGATCGCGCGCGTCCCGCCAACGCCGCCGAGCTCGACGGCATTCCGTGGCTGCCCACGCTCACGCCCACCGAGCGCCGCCGCGCCGAGACCACGCTGGTGGTCGGCGAGGCCGAGCCCGGCGACCTGGTGTGCCGCGTCGGGCGCTCGCCCACCTACTGGTTCGGCGTGCTCGAGGGCCTGCTCAAGATGAGCAACGACAACGCCGATGGCGGCTCGGTCACCTACACCGGCGTGCCGCCCGGCGGCTGGTTCGGCGAAGGCACGGTGATGAAGCGCGAGCCCTACCGCTACAACATCCAGGCGCTACGGCGCAGCCTGATCGCCGGCCTGCCGATCGAGAGCTTCCACTGGCTGCTCGACCACTCCATCGGCTTCAACCGCTTCGTGATGAACCAGCTCAACGAGCGGCTCGGCCAGTTCATCGCAGCGCTGGAGATCGACCGCCTCAACAACCCCGACGCGCGCGTGGCGCGCAACCTCGTTTCGCTGTTCAACCCGGTGCTGTACCCGGGCGTGGGCGAAGTCCTGCGCATCACGCAGCAGGAGCTGGCCTACCTCGTCGGCCTGTCGCGCCAGCGTGTGAACGAGGCGCTCAACGGCCTGTCGGCGCAGGGGTTGATCCGCGTGGAGTACGGTGGCCTGCGCGTGCTCGACCTGCCGGGGCTGCGCGCGACCGCGATGTCGAACAAGAAGAACCTGCCAACGCCAACGGAAACCCCATGACCCTGACCGACAAGCTCCAGATCGTGCCCGCGAACGCGGAGGCCGGCTTCGTTCCACCGCCCGAGGCGCCGAAGGACAAGCCCGCAGAAGCCGGCCCGACGCTGGAAGAAGCCATTGCGCGCAACGAGCAGTTGACCGAGAAGATCGACGCGCTCAACGCGGTGCTGGCCAAGCCGCTCAACGAGATCCTGGCCGACCGCGAGAAGGCCGACGAAGCCGCGCTCGCGTGGGACCGCTTCGGCGCGATGTGGATGCTCTCGCAGCGCGCCATGCGGCGCGTGGCGCTCGACCTCGCTGCGCAGCTCGGCGTGAGCGAGGAGGAAGTCGTCGCACGGGCGATGGCCAACGCCAACGCGGTGCTCAATGGCGCGGACGAAGTCGACCTCGGCGGCAGCGTCGCGCCCGCGCAGCTGCAGCACATCGCCCGCCACCGCAACTTCCTGCGCAAGCAGTTCCGAACCGGTTGAGCGCGCCACGTGCCCATCCGATTGCGCTTACCCTTCCTGCCTTCGCTCCAGAAAGACTTTTTCCGATGACCGCTTCCCATCTCACCCTCATCACCGGCGCCTCCCGCGGCCTGGGCCGTGCCATGGCCGAACAGCTGCTGCAAGCCGGCCACGTGGTGCTCGGCATTTCGCGCAAGCAGGACGCACAACTGGCCGAGGCCGCCAAGGTTGCCGGCGCCGAACTCGTGCAATGGGAGCAGGACCTGTCCGACCCGGTCGCCGCGGCAGCCCGCGTGTCGGCTTGGCTCAAGACCATTGACCCGCAACGCTTCGACAGCGTCACGCTCATCAACAACGCCGGCACCGTCGGCAACCCCGCGCCGCTGTCCAGCGCCGTCGAAGCCGAGCTGTCGCTGGCCCTGCGCATCGGCCTCGAAGCGCCGATGCTGCTCACGGCCGCTTTCCTGGGCGCGACGCGCGAATGGCGTGGTGCACGCAAGGTGCTGAACATCTCGTCGGGCCTGGGCCGCAACGCCATGGGCAGCCAGGCGCCCTACTGCGCGTCCAAGGCCGGCATGGACCATTTCTCGCGCGCCGTGGCGCTGGAGGAAGCGAATGCGCCGAACGGCGCGCGCATCGTCTCGCTGGCCCCTGGCATCATCGACACCGACATGCAGGTGCAGCTGCGCGGCGCATCGGCCGAGAAGTTTCCGGACCGCACGCGCTTCGAGAAGATGAAGAACGACGGCATGCTCGACAGCCCCGCCACGGCGGCCGCCAAGGTGCTGAAGTACCTGGCCCGCGCGGATTTCGGTACGAACCCCGTGGCCGACGTGCGCGACCCGGCCTGAAACTGCAGGACGCACACACCATGGCCACCGCCAAGTCGATCGACACCAACGACTACAAGCTCTTCCCGTCGCCGAGGAATGTGCACCGCATCGTCTTCGAACACCAGGTCTTCGTGCCGTACCCGTACGCGCTGATCGTGATGGACGAGTTCTACTTCAAGGGCCGCTACAGCCTGTTCTCGGCCTGCAGGATGAGCGACGGGAAGATGGGGCAGGTGGCGACGTTCGAGGACGCGGCTGACGTGGAGATCTTCAACAAGAAGTTCACGCCGGACTGAGCCCGTATTTCTCCCTCCCCTTCCGGGGGAGGGCAGGGGTGGGGGCAGGCGGCGCATCCATTGCTCATGGCTTTTTCAATGCCGTGAGCCCCCATCCCAACCTTCCCCCAAAGGGGGAAGGGGCAAGAAGGGCTATTCGATCGTCGCGCCCGAAGCCTGCACGATGCCCTTCCACTTCTCGTAGTCGGTCTTCAGCAGCGCCTCGAACTGTTCGGGCGTCATGCTTTGCGGCTCGGCGCCCTGCGCGACGATGGCGGCTTTCATCTCGGGCGTGGCCAGCAGCTTGTTCACTTCTGCATTCAGCGTGGCGATCACGTCCTTCGGCGTCCTGGCCGGCACGAAGAGACCGTACCAAGTGGACACGTCGAAGCCCTTGTAGCCGAGCTCGGCCACGGTGGGCGTGTCGGGCAGCGAGGTGCTGCGCTTGGCGGAGGTCACGGCCAGCGGACGCAGCTTGCCGGCCTTGATCTGCGCCAACGCCGAGGGCACCGACGACACCATCAGGTCGACGTTGCCTGCGAGCACATCCATCATGGCCGCGTTGGAGCCCTTGTAGGGCACGTGGCGCATCTTGATCTGGGCTGCGCCGTTGAAGATCTCGCCGGCCAGGTGGATGGTGGTGCCGTTGCCGGGCGAGCCGTAGGTGACGGTGTCGGGCGCGGCGCGCGCGGCCTTCACCACGTCGTCGAGCGTCTTGAACTTCGAGTTGGCCTGCGTGACGATCACCACCGGCGTGTAGGCCACGTGGGCCACGGCGGTCAGGTCCTTCACCGGGTTGTAGCTCAGGTTCTTGTAGAGCCAGGGCGCGACGACCATGTTGTCCTTCTGGCCCATCACGATGTCGTAGCCCGTGGGCGCGGCGCGCGCGGCCTCGGCAATGCCGATGGTGCCGCCGGCACCTGCGCGGTTGTCGGGCACCACGGTCCAGTGGTTCGTCTCGGTGAGCTTCTGCGCGACCAGGCGCGCCAGGATGTCGGTGCCGCCGCCGGGAGGGAAGGGCACGATCATGCGCACGGGCTTGGCGGGGTAGGACTGTGCCTGTGCGGTGGCTGTGAAGGCCAACGGGAATGCCAGCGCAATGGCCAGCGTGCCGAGGTGTCTGCGAATCATGGGTTGTCTCTTTGTCGAGGTCGTTTCGGGGTTGCAGTCGTTGTCGTCGTGACTGCACCGAGGTGCAGTGTGCCGGACACCGATCGAGAAGGAATTCTTCATTCGCGATGGGGCTCGTATCGGCCTGCGGGGGGGCTATTTTCCGATGCCTTGACAGGGCCCCGCCCGATGCGAATACTGCACCGCATGGTTGAGTATTTTTGGCTCGCCTGGCGTGCCTCGGCAGGTCGCCGGGCTTCGAAGGAGACTCGCATGCTCGGAAACATCGACGCGGTGGCCAACCTCGCGGTCAAGGACCTCGCCGTGGCCCGCCGTTTCTACGAAGACACGCTGGGCCTGTCGCAGGTCGATGCGGAAGGCGACGAGGTCATCGTCTACCGCAGCGGCAACACGCGCATCAACGTGTATCGCTCGCAGTTCGCGGGCACCAACCAGGCCACGGCCGTGACCTGGCAGGTGGGCGACGACATCGGCCGCATCGCCGCCGCGCTCAAGGACCGGGGTGTGCGCTTCGAGCACTACGACATGCCCGGCACGACGCTCGAGGGCGACCTCCACGTCATGGGCGGCATGAAGGTCGCGTGGTTCAAGGACCCGGACGGGAACATCCTGAACCTCATCAACGGCTGAACTTTCAGCCGAAGTTCTTCGCCGCGAAGTCCCAGTTCGCCAGCTTGGCCAGGAAGGTCTCGACGAACTTCGGGCGCAGGTTGCGGTAGTCGATGTAGTAGGCGTGCTCCCACACGTCCACCGTCAGCACCGGGGTGTCGCCGGTGGTCAGCGGCGTRCCCGCGGCGCCCATGTTCACGATGTCCAGCGAGCCGTCGGCCTTCTTCACSAGCCACGTCCAGCCCGAGCCGAAGTTGCCCACGGCCGAYTTCACGAAGGCTTCCTTGAASGCGTCGTAGCTGCCCCAYTTGGCGTCGATGGCCTTGGCCAGGGCGCCGGTCGGAGCGCCGCCGCCCTGSGGCTTCATGCAGTTCCAGAAGAAGGTGTGGTTCCAGATCTGCGCGGCGTTGTTGTAGATGCCGCCGCTGGACTTCTTGACGATCTCCTCGAGCGTCATCGATTCGAATTCTGGTGAAGAGGCATTCGAGTGTGCGAGCGGTCGCGTGCGCGACATAGGGGCTGGGAAGCATCGAGCGTCATCGATTCGAATTCGGTGCCCTTTTGCAGGTTGTTGAGGTTCACCACGTAGGCGTTGTGGTGCTTGCCGTAGTGGTATTCGAGGGTTTCCTTCGAGTACTCGGGCGCCAGTGCGTCAAGGGCGTAAGGCAGGGGTGGGAGCACATGTTCCATGGTTTTTTCTCGTGGGTTGGTTGTAGGAATCAGCGATTCTAGGAAGTAATTACCGAGGCAGCGTCAGACGTGTGCCCGTTGCATCGCCTGGAGTGACGGTCAGGTCGACCTCGCCATCGGCAAGCCGCGCCTTGACGGCGTCACCCGCTGCCAGTTGCGTTGCGCTGACGATCGCATGACCGTCTGTGTCGGTCAGCCACGCATAGCCGCGTTGCAAGACCAGGGCCGGGTCGAGCAGCCGCAAACGCAGGGCCATGCGCTCCAGGCGCTCGCGACGCTGAACCAGTGCACGCCCCAGCCGCAAGGGAAAGTCGGCCGCTATCGACCGCGGCGTCTGCGACAGGCGCTCCCGTCTGGACAGCATCGCATACCGCAGGCGCTGCGCATGATGCGCCAATCGGAGCTGCTGCCGCGCCACGAGGTTCGAGGGGCGGCCCAGGCGTCCCGCGGCCTGGTCGATGCGCTGCCCGAGCGCGTCGATGCGCCCATCCAGCGCATCGCTGAGCCGCTCGTCGAGCAGATCGAGTGCACCGAGCCACAGGTCGCGCGGCGCGCTCACCAGTTCTGCCGCGGCCGTGGGCGTGGGCGCGCGCAGGTCGGCGCAGAAATCGGCGATGGTGAAGTCGGTTTCGTGGCCCACGCCGCTGATCAGCGGCACCGGGCTCTGCACGATGGTGCGCGCCAGCGCCTCGTCGTTGAAAGCCCAGAGGTCTTCGATCGAGCCGCCGCCACGCACCAGCAGGATCACGTCGACGGCAGGTTCGAGGCGGTAGAGCGACTGCAACGCCCGCACCAGCTCGGCTGGTGCGCCGGCTCCCTGCACTGCCGCCGGTGCGAGCACGACCGGAATGTGCGGAACACGCCTTCGCAGCGCCGTCACTACATCGTGCAAGGCTGCCGCGCCCAACGACGTGACGATGCCGACCGCCCTCGGCATGGCCGGCAACGCCCGCTTGCGCGCCGGATCGAACAGGCCTTCGGCTTCCAGGCGTGCCTTGCGCTGCATGAACTGCTCGAACAGGGCGCCCTGCCCGGCCCGCCGCAAGCTCTCGACCACCAGTTGCAGATCGCCGCGAGGCTCATACACCGCAAGGCGCCCACGCACTTCGACCTGATCGCCATCGCGCGGCGAAAAGTCGAGCAAACCGGCAGCGCGGCGGAACATCGCGCAGCGCAGCTGGCCGGACTCGTCCTTGAGCGAGAAGTAACAATGTCCACTTGAGGCCCGCGAGAAGCCGGAAATTTCGCCCCGCACCGCGACCGGATTGAAGCGCGCGTCGAGCGCGTCGGCCACCGCTCGGCACAACGCGCCGACGGCCCAGACGCGCGGCCCGGGCGCGGAGTTCGATTCACGCAAGTTCACAGAATGCACGCTCGGCCGGATGCCACTCGTCCACAACAGGCCGCATGCGGCCCCGCGTCTGCCCCTGGAGCGAGGCAAACGCACGGTTTCTCGTGCAAGCCGTTGATTTCATTAAAAAAAGTGCTGCTCAAAATTCAGTCGATCTAGCAGAAAGGCCGCCCCATGCGGGCCCGGACGAGTTGCGTAGCAGGTTAATCACAAAGTTATCCACAGAATCTGTGCGTCCTTTCCGACACAAAAACAACGTGCGTGCCAATGGTGGGCTCAGTGGATAATCGCCGCGCATTTGCAGTCTACGGGCCGGAGGATTTTTTCTTGTTTTCCATCATAGTTGCCGCGGGTTGGCCAATCTGGCCCTTGCTCGCTTGTTCGGTCATTGCGCTCGCGCTGGTTATAGAACGTTTCACGAGTCTGAAGACCGTGAGGGTACTTCCGCCGAAGCTGCTCGACGAAACCATCACCGTGTCGCACGGAGCCATTCCCGGTCCCGACATCGTGACCAAACTTGAACGCAACTCGATGCTCGGCCAGGTGCTGGCCGCCGGCCTGCGTGCGCTGAACGCCAACCCGCGCTGTACCGAAGACGATCTGCGTGCCGCCATGGAAGCCTCGGGCCGCACGGTGGCGCACAAGCTGGAGCGCTACCTGCCGGCGCTGGCCACCATCGCCTCGGCGGCCCCGCTGCTGGGGCTGCTGGGCACGGTGATCGGCATGATCGAGATCTTCGGCTCGCAGTCGCCGGGCAGCGGCGCTGTCGGCTCGGGCAACCCGGCTCAGTTGGCGCACGGCATCTCGATCGCGCTCTACAACACGGCCTTCGGCCTGATCGTGGCCATTCCGACGCTGATCTTCTGGCGTTACTTCCGCAGCCGCGTCGACGAATACCTGCTGAACCTCGAACTGTCCGGCGAACGCTTCGCCCGCCACCTGAACGCACTGCGCAAATGACCCGCGGCCGCATGCAGTTCCGCCATGGTGCGCGCGACGAGCCGGAGATCAACCTGATCCCGTTCATCGACGTGCTGCTGGTGATCCTCATCTTCCTCATGCTGTCGACCACCTACAGCAAGTTCACCGAAATGCAGCTGAGGCTGCCGACGGCGGACGTCGACGCGCAGCGTGACTATCCGAAGGAAGTGATCGTGGCGGTGTCGGCCGACGGCCGCTACTCGATCAACAAGAGCCCGGTGGCCGACCGCAGCGTGGAAACCGTGACGGCAGCCCTCGCCGCCGCGGCCACCGGCGGCAAGGACAGCGTGGTGATCATCAGCGCCGACGCGACCAGCCCGCACCAGGCCGTGGTGACGGTGATGGAGGCCGCCCGCCGCGCCGGCATGATGCAGATCACCTTCGCAGCCCAGTCGACGGCACAAGCCGGGCACTGAGTGCCTTCCGACGGCCGCAGCAGCAGCAAGGCGGGTTCGCCGTCCGCCTCGCGGCTGCAGCGCGCCTGGCTGCGCCGAGGCCCGCTGGCTTGCCTGCTGTGGCCACTGTCGTTGCTTTATGCCGCGCTCTTCGCGGTGCGGGGCTGGCTCTATCGGCTGGGATGGCTGCGGACCGAGCGGGTGTCAGTGCCAGTGATCGTGGTCGGCAACGTGATCGCGGGTGGAGCGGGGAAAACACCGGTCGTGATGGCCGTCGTCCAGCATCTGCAGGCGCGAGGACTGACGGTCGGCGTGGTGTCGCGCGGCTACGGCCGGCGCACCGACGATTGCCGCGAGGTGCTAGGCGACAGCGATCCGCAGGATGTCGGCGACGAACCTGCGCTGATTCACCATGCCACGAAGGCGCCGGTGTTCGTGGCGCGCAAGCGCATCGATGCGGCGCGCGCCCTGCTCGCCAGCCACCCGACCACGCAGGTCGTCGTGAGCGACGACGGCCTGCAGCATCTGGCACTGGGTCGCGATATCGAGATCTGCGTGTTCGACGACCGCGGCATCGGCAACGGTTGGCGACTGCCTGCAGGCCCGTTACGCGAAGCCTGGCCGCGGCCATGCGATCTGGTGCTGCACAGCGGCGCACGGCCCGCGTTCGCCGGTGGCTACACCGCCGCCCGCGCCCTCGCACCCGATGCCTTGACCGGCGGCGGACAACGCGTGCCCCTGGCAACCCTTGCAGGCCGGCCCCTGGTGGCACTGGCAGCCATTGCGCGGCCGGAGGCCTTCTTCGAGATGCTGCGCGCGCGCGGCCTGACGCTCGCCGAAACCATCGCACTGCCCGACCACTTTGATTTCAGGAGTTGGCAGCGCCCTGCAGCCCCCGAACGCACCATCGTCTGCACGGAAAAAGATGCCGTCAAGGTGTGGCGCAAGGCGCCCGATGCGCTGGCGGTGCCATTGCACTTCGCGCCCTCGCCGGAATTCTTCACCGCACTCGACGCAAAGCTATCATCGCTCGATGGATACCAAGCTGCTTGAACTGCTCGTCTGCCCCGTCACCAAAGGTCCGCTGACCTGGAACCCCGAGAAGCAGGAGCTCTGCTCGCGCAGCGCGCGCCTCGCCTACCCGGTGCGCGACGGCATTCCGGTGTTGCTCGAGAACGAAGCACGCACGCTCTCCGACGAAGAGCTCGGGCTGTGAGCTTTACCGTTCTGGTGCCGGCGCGCCTGGCGTCGACACGGCTGCCCAACAAACCGCTGGCCGACATCGCTGGCTTGCCCATGGTGGTGCGCGTGGCGCAGCGCGCCGGCGAATCCAGCGCGGCGCGCGTGGTGGTCGCCGGCGACGATCCTTCGATCGTTGCGGCATGCAAGGCGCACGGCGTCGAAGCCATCCTCACGCGCCAGGACCACCCTAGCGGCACCGACCGGCTGGCCGAGGCCTGTGAGCAGCTTGGCCTGGACGGCGACGACATCGTTGTCAACGTACAGGGCGACGAGCCACTGATCGATCCTGCGCTGATCGACGCCGTGGCATCAACGCTGGCCACCCATGCGGAAGCAGCGATGAGCACCGCGGCCCACGAGATCGACTCGATCGGCGACTTCATGAACCCCAACGTGGTGAAGGCCGTGCTCGACACGCAGGGCAACGCCATGTACTTCAGCCGCGCACCGATCCCGTGGTGGCGCGACGGCTCCGCCAACGGCGCGGCACCCGCGGTGCTGCCCACGCCCGCCCCGCTGCGCCACATCGGCATCTACGGCTATCGCGCGGGTTTCGTGCGGAAGTTTCCGTCGCTGCCGCCGGCGCCTGTCGAGGCAACCGAAGCACTCGAACAGCTGCGCGCGCTATGGCACGGCCATCGCATCGCGGTGCATGTGAGCCATGTCGCCCCCGGACCGGGCATCGACACGCCCGAAGACCTGGTGCGCGTGCGTGCCGTCTTTGCCGCCGCGCCCCCCGCCTGAGACGCTCTGCAGCCTGCCCGGCAGCGGAAATTCTTCGCGGGCACGCGTGCTATCCTCGAAGCAACTCCGCCTAGCCCAGCCCTGGGGCCGACGCTTGGTGCGACACAAAATCCAAGAACCGTCCGAGGAAACCATGAGACTAATTTTGCTGGGCGCGCCCGGGGCGGGCAAAGGCACGCAAGCGGCCTTCATCTGCCAGAAATACAGCATTCCCCAAATCTCGACCGGCGACATGCTGCGCGCCGCCGTCAAGGCCGGCACGCCGCTCGGCCTGCAGGCCAAGGCCGTGATGGACGCCGGCGCACTGGTCAGCGATGACCTGATCATCAATCTCGTGAAGGAACGCATTGCGCAACCCGATTGCGCCAGCGGCTTCCTGTTCGACGGCTTCCCCCGCACCATTCCCCAGGCCGATGCCATGAAGGCGGCGGGCGTCAAGCTCGACTACGTGCTCGAGATCGACGTGCCTTTCAGCGACATCATCGAACGCATGAGCGGCCGCCGCTCTCACCCCGCCTCGGGCCGCACCTATCACGTCAAGTTCAATCCACCCAAGGTTGAAGGCAAGGACGACGTGACCGGCGAGGAACTGATCCAGCGCGAGGACGACAAGGAAGAAACCGTGCGCAAACGGCTCGAGGTGTATAGCCAGCAGACGCGTCCACTGGTCGACTACTACTCGGCCTGGGCCGAGGCCGACCCGGCCGCCGCCCCGAAATACCGCGCCATCAAGGGCGTGGGCACGGTGGACGAGATCACGCAACGTGCACTGGCTGCCCTGAACAGCTGATCCTCCCAACCGCCCCTGTACGGGGCGGTTTTGCTTTCACCCCAGCAGTTCCAGCATCAGCGCAATGCGCGCCTTCACGGGCGTCAGCGCGCCAGCATCGCGCAGCGCGTCCCCGGCCTTCGGCAGGATGCGCCCGTTGGCGCAACGCGTGGCGCGAACGATCGCAACGCCTGCGTCCTGTGCCTTGAGCGCGGCCGCTTCCAGGGCGTGGTGCAGGGTGCCGTTGCCAGTGGCGGCAAGCACCAGTCCTCGCACGGGATCGGCACCGCCGGACTGCAGCAGCGCATCGATCACAGCACCGCTGGCGCCGGCATGGCTCACGATGATCTCGACGCGGGGCCACTGAACCGCAGCCTCCAGAAAAATCTTCGACGCGCGTGATGCAGCGCCTTCCGGCCACGACCGGACAAGGCGAAGCTCCCCTTCCTCGACATAACCGACGGGCCCCGCGTCGCCTGAAGCAAAGGCGTCAGGCCGATAGGTGTGCACCTTCTGGATGTCAATGCCGCTGTGGATCGTGCCGGCGCACACCACCGATACGCCTCGCGCGCCCTGCGTCGCGGCAACGCTGATGGCGTCACGCACGTTCTGCGGTCCGTCGGGCGCCAGCGCGGTCGCCGGGCGCATCGCGCAGGTCAGTACCACGGGCTTGGAAGGCGCCAGCACCGAGTGCAGGAAGAACGCGGTCTCTTCGAGCGTGTCGGTGCCGTGCGTGATCACCACGCCCGCCACGTCGGCCTGCGCCAGCCAGTGCGCACAGCGCCGGGCCAGTTGCTGCCAGATGGCGAACGACATGTCCTTGCTGTCGAGCTGCGCGACCTGCTCCGCCTCCAGCAACACGCCTTCGGGCGCCTCGATGCCGCCCAACAGGTCGGCCACGCCGACCTGTCCCGCGGTGTAGCCGATGTTGTCGCCGCTGCTGGCGGCCCGGCCGGCAATGGTGCCGCCCGTGCCCAAAACCACGACACGGCGGCGCGATTCAGGCGAAGAGGAATTGACCATGGCTTGTCAACTTTTAAAAACTGGTTAAAAATACAGCTACTGGATATCTAGCCAGTGCCGCAAGGAACCACATATGCAGTTCGCCGTGAAGCTTACAGCCCGCCAGCAGCAGATCCTGGACCTGATCCAGAGCGCCATCGCACGCACCGGTGCGCCGCCCACGCGCGCCGAAATCGCCAACGAGCTCGGGTTCAAGTCGGCCAACGCCGCCGAAGAGCATTTGCAGGCACTGGCGCGAAAGGGCGTCATCGAGCTCGTGAGCGGCACCTCGCGCGGCATCCGCCTCAAGGGCGACGCCCTGCGTTCGCTCAATGAAACACGCCACCGCGAAGGCGGCCAGTTCTCGCTCTCGCTGCCCGGCATGGCCCAGCTGGCATTGCCGCTCATCGGCCGCGTCGCAGCCGGCTCGCCCATCCTCGCGCAGGAGCACGTCGACCAGACCTACTACGTCGAGAACACGCTGTTCCAGCGCCAGCCCGACTACCTGCTCAAGGTGCGCGGCATGTCGATGCGCGACGCCGGCATCATGGACGGCGACCTGCTCGCGGTGCAGGCCACCAAGGAAGCGCGCAACGGCCAGATCGTGGTTGCGCGCCTGGGCGACGAAGTGACCGTCAAGCGCCTGAAGCGCAACAAGCAGGTCATCGAACTGCACGCCGAGAACCCCGACTACCCGACCATCATCGTCCAGCCCGGCGAGCCTTTCGAAATCGAAGGCCTCGCGGTCGGGCTCATCCGCAACACCATGCTGATGTAGGCCCTGCGGCCTGCTTTCCGCAGCACCCCATCCGGCAGCAACAGGTGGCGGGCGTATGGCGAAGAGTCGCCATCACCCTGTCGCAGCCGATTCAAGAAATCCTGCCTGTGTTCAACCTCATACTTTTTTGGAGTTCACATGGGAATCGCCCTCCTCGCCATCGCTGATTTCTGGATGCCGCTGCAATCGCTGGCCAGCCGCCTGATGCCGGCACACCGTCCTCGCCGCAGGGATCGCCTCGACGCTGCCGAATCCTCGGCCGGACTTCGCTACGTGGCGGTGCGCCCTGCCTGCACCGCCCGCGCCGGCGGCGGCGCAACACCCGCAGCAGCCAGCGCCACGCCGGCGCGTCCGTTGCGCGTGGTTCGCGTGGTCGACGGCATGGGCCAGCAGCGCAGCAACCGCGTCGTGATCTCGGGCCGCATGGCCGATGTCTGCGCCGAACTCGACCGGCTGGCCGCACTCGAAACCGCCGAAACCACGGCCGCGGCCCCTCGTTCGACCCGCCTGCACTGAGCCCGAACACCCCTGCGAGCGGCTGCGGGGGTGGGTATCCAAACGTTCACTGGCACGACATTCCAATGCTGCGAGGCACAATGGCACGCCATGAACATTGTGATCCTCGACGATTACCAGGACGCCGTGCGCAAACTGCGCTGCGCCGCCAAGCTGGACGCGTACGCGGCCAAGGTCTATACCAATACGGTGAAGGGCATCGGGCAGCTTTCGGTTCGCCTCAAGGATGCCGACGTGATCGTGCTGATCCGCGAGCGCACCCAGATCTCGCGCCAGCTGATCGAAAAGCTGCCGAAGCTCAAGCTCATCTCGCAGACGGGGCGTGTCGCCGGGCACATCGACGTTACTGCCTGCACGGAACGTGGCGTCGCGGTTGCGGAGGGCTCGGGCTCGCCGCAAGCGCCTGCCGAGCTCACCTGGGCGCTCATCATGGCCGCCATGCGCCGGCTGCCGCAGTACATCAGCAACCTCAAGCACGGCGCGTGGCAGCAGTCGGGGCTCAAGTCGGCATCGATGCCGCCCAACTTCGGGATCGGCTCGGTGCTCAAGGGCAAGACGCTGTGCATCTGGGGTTATGGCCGCATCGGCCAACTGGTGGCGCGCTATGGGCAGGCTTTCGGGATGCAGGTCGTGATCTGGGGCCGTGAAGCCAGTTGCGCCAAGGCCCGCTCCGACGGCTTCCAGGTCGCACAGAACCGCCACGAGTTCTTTGCCGCGGCCGACGTGCTGTCGGTGCATCTGCGTCTCAACGAAGAGACCAACGGCCTCATCACGCTGGAAGATCTCTCGCGCATGAAGCCGACGGCGCTGTTCGTCAACACTTCGCGCGCCGAACTGGTCGAAGCCGACGCCCTGCTCGCCGCGCTCAACCGCGGCCGCCCCGGGCTGGCCGCCATCGACGTGTTCGAGAGCGAGCCGCCGCTGCAAGGCCATGCGCTGCTGCGGCTCGAGAACTGCATCTGTACGCCGCACATCGGCTATGTCGAGCAGGAGAGCTACGAGAGCTACTTCGGTCAGGCGTTCGACAACGTGGTGAGCTACATCAACGGCAATCCGACGAACATCGTGAATCCCGGCGCGCTGCAGGTTCGCCGGTGAACCGGCCGGCGCCCCAGGGTGCGCTCTGGGCGCTGCTCGCCGGCAATTTCGTGATCGGCACGGGCGTGATGGTGGTGCCCGGCACGCTCAATGAAATCAGCACATCGCTTTCGGTCACGGCCGCCACCGCGGGCCAGCTGATCACGGCCGCAGCGGCTGTGATGTGCGTCGGCGCACCGCTGCTGGCCGCGGCGGTCGCGGGCTGGGACCGCCGCCAGTTGTTGGCGCTCAGCCTGCTCTGGTACGCCGCGGGCCACATCCTCTGCGCTCTGATGCCGAGCTTCGGCGCCCTGCTGCCGGTGCGCATGCTCACGGTGGTCGCTCCAGCCATCTTCACGCCCCAGGCCGCGGCCTGCGCCGGCATGCTGGTGCCGCCGGAGCAGCGCGGACGCGCCGTCACCTTCGTCTTCCTGGGCTGGTCCATGGCCTCGGTGCTGGGCCTGCCCATCGGCGCGCTGATCGGCGGCCACCTGGGCTGGCGCATGGCTTTCCTGGCCATTGCGGCGCTCAGTGTCGCAAGCGCGACAGCGGTCTGGCTCACATTGCCGAACGGCGTCCGCCCCGCCGCGCTGACCGCCGAAGCATGGTCGCGCGTGCTGCGCAGCCCGGTGCTGATGGGCATCGTTTCGGTCACGGCGCTGCAGGGGGCCGGCCAGTTCGTGCTGTTCAGTTATTTCGGCCCGGTCCTCAAGCAGGGCTTCGGCGCGGATGCCACCACGCTGAGCGTGATGTGGGCGCTGTTCGGCGCCTGCGGGCTGGTCGGCAACATGGTGGTCAGCCGCTTCATCGACCGCGTGGGCGCCGGGCGCATGGTGCTGATCACCACCGTGCTGATCGCCTCGAGCCTGCTGCTGTGGCCGCTGGCCTCCACGCTCGCCTGGCTGGCTGTCGTGCTCGTTCCGTGGGGGTTGGGCTGCTTCTCCGCCAACTCGGCCCAGCAGGCCCGTCTGGTGGGCCTGGCGCCGGCCCTCGCGCCAGGCTCCGTGGCGCTCAACAGCTCCGGCATCTATACCGGGCAGGCCGTGGGCGCCGCGGTCGGCGGCTGGCTGCTTGCCAACGACGCCGGGGCATGGATGAGCTGGGTCGGTTTCGGCCTGCTGCTGGTCGCCATCTCGCTCAGCGTGGCCATCGATCGCAGCCGCCGCGCGGCCTGAAAGCGCGCCCCCGCGTTAAACCCGTCACGCCCCACCCGCGCGGGGCTGCAAAATCAGAGTCTTCGACAGCATCAACCTCCAGCAAATGACAGTGAACTACACCCGAATCGGCGTCATCGGCGCAGGCGCCATGGGTCGCGGCATCGCACAGATCGCCGCCCAGGCAGGCAGCGAAGTGCTGCTGCTCGACAGTTTCGCAGGCGCCGCCGAGCGCGGCCGCGAAGCCCTCGTTGCGCAATGGAACAAGCTGCACGAGAAGAACAAGATCGACGCCGCCACGCGCGATGCCCAGATCGCCCGCGTCAAGGCGGTCGACAGCATCCAGGCTCTGGCCGGCTGCGACCTGGTGATCGAAGCGGTCATCGAAGACCTCGAAGTCAAGCGCAAGCTGTTCCGCGAGCTCGAAGGCGCGGTGAGCGAGACCGCCACGCTGGTCACCAACACCTCGTCGCTCTCGGTGACGGCCATCGCCGCCGGCCTCAAGCACCCGGAGCGCTTCGCGGGCTTCCACTTTTTCAACCCCGTGCCGCTGATGAAGGTGGTCGAGGTGGTCGCGGGCTTCAAGACCGCGCCCGATGTCTGCAAGCAGCTGGCCGGCTACGCGGTGCAGATGGGCCACAGCGCCGTGCAGGCGCAGGACACGCCAGGCTTCATCGTCAACCACGCGGGCCGCGGCTATGGCACCGAGGCGCTGCGCATCGTCGGCGAAGGCGTGACCGACTTTGCGACCATCGACCGCATCCTCAAGGACCAGGCGGGCTTTCGCCTGGGCCCGTTCGAGCTGCTGGACCTGACGGCGCTCGACGTGTCGCATCCGGTGATGGAGTCGATCTACCACCAGTATTTCGAGGAGCCGCGCTTCCGACCGAGCGTGATCACCGCGCAGCGACTGGCTGCGGGCGCGCTGGGCCGCAAGACCAACGAAGGCTTCTACCGCTACAACGACGGCGTGATGCAGCAGGCGCCCGAGGCCCCTGCGCCGGTGGTCGAGGGCACGCCTTCGGTCTGGGTGTCTCCGCGCGCAGCACGCCGCGCCGAGCTGCTGCGCCTGGTGAACACGCTGGGCGCGCAGATCGACAGCGGCGCCGCGGCCGCGCCGCAGTCGCTGATCCTGGTTGCGCCGCTGGGCTTCGACGTGACCACGGTCGCCGCGGTCGAGCGCCTGGACGCCACGCGCACCGTCGGCATCGACATGCTCATCGACGACGACGCCACCAAGCGCCGCGTGATCGCCACCAACCCTGCGACGCGCCGCGACGTCCGCGATGCGGCACACGCCCTCTTCGCGCGCGACGGCAAGGCCGTGAGCGTGATCCGCGACAGCGGCGGCTTCGTCACGCAACGCGTGATCGGCACCATCGTCAACATCGCCACCGACATGTGCCAGCAGCGCGTGTGCACGCCGGCAGACCTCGAGACCGCGGTGCAGCTGGGACTCGGCTATCCGCGCGGCCCGCTCGCCATGGGCAATCTCTACGGTCCGACCAACATGCTCGAAGTGCTGTTCAACCTGCAGACGGTGTACGGCGATCCGCGCTATCGCCCGAGCCCGTGGCTGCGCCGCCGCGGCGCGTTGGGCCTGAGCCTGCTGCACGAAGAAGAATAGACAACCATGACCGCCGAACTCAAGAGCACGAGCGAAGGCAGCACCATGGTGCTGACGATCGCAAACCCAACCCAGCGCAACGCACTGGGCCCGGAAATCTATGCCGCGGGCATCGAGGCGCTCAACGGCGCCGAGAACAGCGCCGAGATCCGCAGTGTCGTCATCGTGGGCGAAGGCGCATGGTTCTGCGCCGGCGGCTCGCTGCAGCGGCTGCTGGCCAACCGGCAGCTCGACCGCTCGGTGCAGGCCGAGAGCATCGAGGGCCTGCACAACTGGATCGATTCGATCCGCACCTTTCCCAAGCCGGTCATCGCAGCGGTCGAAGGCGCGGCTGCCGGTGCCGGCTTCTCGCTCGCGCTGGCCTGCGACTTCGTCGTGTCGGCCCGTGACGCGGTGTTCGCGGCCTCGTACAGCAATGTGGCGCTGTCGCCCGACGGCGGGCTGAGCTGGCACCTGGGGCAGCAGTTGCCGCGCCAGCTGGCGAGCGAATGGCTCATGAACGGCGAGCGCATCGACGCACCGCGCCTGCATGCGCTCGGCCTCGTCAACGAACTCACGGAAAACGGCCAGGCGCTCGCAGGTGCGCTGGCGCTGGCCGCGAAGCTCAATGCACGCGCGCCGAACTCGCTGGCCAGCATCAAGGAACTGCTCAGCGAGGCGCGAGGCGCCACGCTGGCCACGCAGCTCTCGCAGGAGCGCGACCACTTCGTGCGCAACCTGCACCATGCGAACGCAGGCATCGGCATCGCCGCGTTCCTCGAAAAGAAGCCGCCGCAGTACGAGTAACGCCAAACGGCGTCGCTCCCGTGACACCCACCAGCATTCCAGTCGCCGAGAGGACAGACCAATGGACGACCCCATTCTTACCATCGAAGAACGTGAAGCGATCAACAGTGGTCGCTGGTTTTCTTCCCTATCTCCATCGCTACGGCACGACATCCTCCGATGCGCCTTCGTCAAACGCTACAAGGACGGCGACCTGATCGCTGCCCGCGGCGATCCTCCCGAACACTGGATCGCCTGTGCCAAGGGTGCGGTGCGCGTGAGTTCGACGGCCGTCTCCGGCAAGCAGGTGACGCTGACCTACGTGGAGCCGGGCATCTGGTTCGGCGACGTGGCGATGTTCGACGGGGACCGGCGCACGCACGATTCCTACTCGCACGGCGACACCACGATCCTGTGCGTGGCGCGCGCCGACTTCCAGAAGATCCTGGCCTCGCACGTGGAGCTGTACGAGGCGCTGATGCGGCTGCAGGCACGCCGCATCCGCACGCTGTTCGGGCTGGTGGAAGACCTCAACACCCTGCCCCTGCGGGCACGGCTGGCCAAGCAGCTCATTCACCTCGTGCGCAGCTACGGCGTGCCGAACCTGGAAGACGGCAACCAGATGCGCATCGGCCTGCAGCTGGCGCAGGAAGAGCTGGCGCAGCTGCTGGGCGCATCGCGCCAGCGGGTCAACCAGGAACTCAAGACCATGGAGCGCGAGGGCAGCATCCGCATCGAACAGGGCGGCCTGGTCGTGCTGGACCGCGCAGCCTTGAGGCGCATTTCCGAAGCCGAGAACTGAAAAGCCAGACGCAGACATGAGCCAGGACTTCTCCAACTTCATCGGCACCCGTGCCGTCTCGCAACAGCACGCTTTCGACGTCGACGCGCTCGCGGCCTGGCTCGAGAAGAACCTCGAGGGGTTCAAGGGTCCGCTCGCGGTCGAGATGTTCAAGGGCGGCCAGTCGAACCCGACCTACAAGCTCGTCACGCCGTCGCAAAGCTACGTGATGCGCGCCAAGCCGGGTCCGGTCGCCAAGCTGCTGCCCTCGGCCCACGCGGTGGAGCGCGAGTTCAAGGTGATGAGCGGCCTGGCCGGCACCGATGTGCCCGTGCCACGCATGTACTGCCTGTGCGAAGACGAGGCCATCATCGGCCGCGCCTTCTACGTCATGGAGTTCATGCAGGGCCGCGTGCTGTGGGACCAGTCGCTGCCCGGCTTCAGCAATGCCGAACGCGCGGCCCACTACGACGAGATGAACCGCGTCATCGCGGCGCTGCACACGGTCGACTTCGCCGCCCGCGGCCTCGCCGACTACGGCAAGCCCGGCAACTACTTCGAGCGCCAGATCGGCCGCTGGAGCAAGCAGTACAAGGCCTCGGCCGACGGCACCGGCGAACTCTCCCAGCCCATCGAGGCCATGGAGCGCCTGATCGACTGGCTGCCCGCCCACATGCCGGCGAGCGCGCGCGACGAGAGCAAGGTGTCGATCGTCCATGGCGACTATCGCCTCGACAACGTGATGTTCCACGCCACCGAGCCGCGGATCATCGCGGTGCTCGACTGGGAACTCTCCACGCTGGGCCACCCGCTGGCGGACTTCAGCTACCACTGCATGTCCTGGCACATGCCTCCCACCACGGGACGCGGCATCGGCGGCGTGGACGTCGCCGCGCTGGGCATCCCCACCGAGAGCGAATACATCCGCCGTTATTGCGAGCGCACCCGCATCAGCACGCCCGAGGCGCTGGCGCCCGACTGGAATTTCTACCAGGCCTACAACCTGTTCCGCATGGCCGCGATCCTGCAAGGCATTGCCAAGCGGGTCGAGGCCGGCACCGCGTCGAGCGAGCAAGCCGTGGCCTCGGCCCGCGGCGCCCGCCCCATGGCCGAAATGGCCTGGCAGTTTGCCCAAAAGGCATAAGCCGCCCCACACCCACCAGGAGACGAAGATGGATTTCGAATACTCGGCCAAGACCAAAGACCTGCAGAAACGCGTCCAGGCATTCATGGACGACCACATCTATCCGGCCGAAGCCGAGTACCACGCCGAACTGGCCGCCAACACGGTCGCCGGCAAGCGCTGGTCGGCTCTCAAGACCGTCGAGAAGCTCAAGGAAAAGGCCAAGGCCCAGGGCCTGTGGAACCTGTTTCTGCCGGTCGACAGCGCCGCCGCCTCGGGCTATGAGGGCGCGGGCCTGACCAACCAGGAATACGCCCCGCTGGCCGAAATCATGGGCGCGGTGCCATGGGCGAGCGAAGCCTTCAACTGCTCGGCGCCCGACACCGGCAACATGGAGACCATCGCACGCTACGGTTCGGAAGAAATCAAGGCCCGCTGGCTCAAGCCGCTGCTCGAAGGTCAGATTCGCTCGGCCTTCGCGATGACCGAGCCTGAAGTGGCATCGAGCGATGCCACCAACATCGCCACGCGCATCGAACGCCAGGGCGACGAATACGTGATCAACGGCCACAAATGGTGGATTTCGGGTGCGGCCGATCCGCGTTGCGCGGTCTTCATCACCATGGGCAAGAGCGACCCCGATGCGCCGCGCCACTCGCAGCAGAGCATGGTCATCGTGCCGGCGGATGCCAAGGGCATCCGCATCGTGCGCCCGCTGAACGTGATGGGCTACGACGATGCGCCGCACGGCCACGTCGAGATGTACTTCGAGAACGTTCGCGTGCCCGTCAACAACATTCTGCTGGGCGAAGGCCGTGGCTTCGAAATCGCCCAGGGCCGCCTCGGCCCTGGACGCATCCACCACTGCATGCGCCTGATCGGCCTGGCCGAGCGCGCGCTCGAGTTGATGTGCAAGCGCGCCTCGTCGCGCGTGGCCTTCGGCAAGACCGTGGCCTCGCAGACCGTGACGCAGGAACGCATCGCCGAAGCCCGCTGCAAGATCGACATGGCTCGCCTGCTCACGCTGAAGGCCGCCTGGCTGATGGACGTGGCCGGCAACAAGGTCGCCAAGAACGAGATCGCCATGATCAAGGTGGTCGCGCCGTCGATGGCCTGCCAGGTGATCGACTGGGCCATGCAGGTCCACGGCGGCGGCGGCATGTGCGACGACTTCCCGCTTGCGGCCGCCTACGCCGGTGCGCGCACGCTGCGCTTCGCGGACGGCCCGGACGAAGTGCACCGCAATGCAATCGCCAAGTGGGAGCTGGGCAAGTACGCCCCGACCAAGGCCGGCGATGCCGAAATGCCGGTAACGCGCTTCTGATCTGTCTTGCTCCCTCTCCCCGCGGGGAGAGGGTTGGGGTGAGGGCCGACGGCGACAGGTACGCCTCGGCCCTTTTCTTTTTCAGAGCTTCTTCTGCAGGAAGACGGCGCTGCCGAACGCCGGATCGAGCTGATAGCTCACGAACCCGTCGCGCTCATAGGCGCGCAGCGCTGGCGCGTTGCCCGACAGCACTTCGAGCGTGAGCTTGCAGGCGCCGCGCCTGCGCGCCTCCTGCTCCACCTGAGCGAACATCTTCTGCGCCACGCGCTGCCCGCGATGGCCGGCCAGCACGACCACATCGTGCACGTTCACCAGCGGCTTGCAGGCAAAGGTCGAGAAGCCTTCGATGCAGTTGATAAGGCCCACGGCCTGCTCGCCGTCGTAGGCCAGCACGCTGAAGGCCTGCGGGCGCGCCGCCAGCGCCGCAGGCAAGGCTTCGCGCACGGCCGCGTCGAGCGGCGTGCCGCCACCTGCCGGGTCGCGGGCATAGCTGTCCAGCAGGGATACGACAGCCTCGGCGTGCGCGGGATTGCGATAGTCGGCGATCAGGGTCTCGATCGCGGCGTGGTCGGGCGTCGACATGCAATGCGCGCCGATCAGCCCAGCGTGGCCGCCAGGCGCCGGGCGTACGAGTCGGCTTGTGCCGCATCGCGCGCCTCGACCATCACCCGCACCAGCGGCTCGGTGCCGCTCGCGCGGATCAGCACGCGGCCGCTGTCGCCGAGCTCCGCCTCGATGCGTTGCGTTTCACTCGCGAGCGCCTTGTTGGACTTCCAGTCCTGGTCCGGAGACAGGCGCACGTTGATCAGCGTCTGCGGGAACAGCGTGACGCCTTCGAGCAGCTGCGCCACGGTCTTGCCGCTGCGCACGCAAGCCTGCAGCACCTGCAGTGCGCTCACGATGCCGTCGCCCGTGGTGTGGCGGTCGAGCGCCAACAGGTGGCCCGAACCTTCACCGCCCAGCAGCCAGCCGCGCTTGTCCAGTTCTTCGAGCACGTAGCGGTCGCCGACCTTGGCACGCACGAACTCGATGCCCTGCCCGCGCAGCGCCACTTCGACGGCCTTGTTGGTCATGAGCGTGCCGACCACGCCCGCCGGTTTCTCGCCGCGCGCGATGCGCTCGGCCACCATGAGGTAGAGCAGCTCGTCGCCGTTGAACAGGCGCCCGCTGGCATCCACCAGCTGCAGGCGGTCGGCGTCGCCGTCGAGGGCAATGCCATAGTCGGCCTGCTGCGTCGTCACCGCGGTCACCAAGGCCTGCGGATGCGTGGCGCCGAAGCCCTTGTTGATGTTGAGCCCGTCGGGCGAAACGCCGATGCTGCTGACTTCCGCACCCAGCTCGTGGAACACGTTGGGCGCGACCTGATACGCCGCGCCGTGCGCCGCGTCGACGACCAGCTTCATGTCGCGCAGGGTCAGGTCGTTGGCGAAGGTGCTCTTGCAGAACTCGATGTAGCGCCCCGGCGCGTCGTTGAGGCGGCGGGCCTTGCCCAGGTCGGCGGAGGCTGCCCATACCGGCGCTTCTTCCAATGCCGCCTCGACAGCCAGTTCCCAGGCGTCGTCGAGCTTGGTGCCCTGCGCGCTGAAGAACTTGATGCCGTTGTCGGGGTAGGCGTTGTGGCTCGCGCTGATCACCACGCCCAGGCTCGCGCGCTGGGCGCGCGTGAGGTACGCCACGCCGGGCGTCGGCAACGGGCCGAGCAACACGACATCGACGCCCGCCGAATTGAAGCCCGACTCGAGCGCCGACTCGAGCATGTAGCCCGAGATGCGCGTGTCCTTGCCGATCAGCACCGTGGGACGCGCCTGGGTCCTCTTGAGCACGCGGCCCACGGCGTGTGCGAGGCGCAGCACGAAATCGGGCGTGATGGGAGCCTGGCCGACAGTGCCGCGGATGCCGTCGGTACCGAAATATTTGCGGGTCATGTGGTTTCCTCTTTTCTTTGTTGTGGTTCTTCTGCCGCCTTCATTGCTCGCCATACGGCGAGGGCGGCCACAGTGTCGCGCACGTCATGCACGCGCACCACGGCCGCGCCGCGGTCCACGGCCAGCACCGCCGCGGCGACGCTGGGCACCATGCGCTCGCCCGCCGCCTCGATGCCCGTGACGGCGCCGATGGACGACTTGCGCGACCAGCCCAGCAGCAGCGGGTAACCGCCGGCGAGCAACTCGCGCTGGCGCGCCAGCAAGGCGAAATTCTGCATCACGGTCTTGCCGAACCCAACGCCAGGGTCGAGCGTGATGCGCGAAGAATCGACTCCCGCCGCACGAAGAAGTTGCGCCTGCTCCCCGAGGAAAGACAGCACTGCCGGGATCACGTCGCCCGCCATGGGCACGGCCTGCATGGTCTGCGGGTCCCGATGCATGTGCATCAGGCAGATGCCGCACGAAGGGTGCGCCGAGACGGCTTCGCGCGCGCCCGGCTGGCGCAGCGCCCAGATGTCGTTGACGATGTCCGCGCCCAGGTCGAGCACGGCACGCATGACCTCTGGCTTGTAGGTGTCGATGGAGATCGGCACGTTCAGCTTCACCGCCTCGCGCACCACGGGCAGCACGCGTGCCAGCTCGGCATCGAGCGGCACCGCGGGGCTTCCGGGGCGGGTCGATTCACCGCCGATGTCGAGGATGTCGGCGCCCTCCTTCAGCAGCTGCTCGCAGTGCTTCAGCGCGCTGCCGGTGGAGGCGTGGGCACCGCCATCGGAGAAGGAGTCGGGCGTGACGTTGACGATGCCCATCACGCGCGGCTGCGCGAGGTCGATGCGAAAGCGTGAGGTCTGCCAGACCTCTCCATGGAAAACGGGGCCAGAGGCCCCGTTGTTGCTTGCTGCCAAGTCCACTTCAAGCCGCAGTGGGCGCCGGGTCGGGATTGACCGCCGGCGTGCCGCCGCTGCCGCCGCTGCCCGAAGGCGGGATGCGCGGCGTCCAGTCCTTGGGCGGGCGCGGTGCACGACCGGCCATGATGTCGTCGAGCTGTTCGCTGTCGATGGTTTCCCATTCGAGCAGCGCCTTGGCCATGGCGTGCATCTTGTCGCTGTTCTCTTCGATCAGGCGGCGCGCCAGGGCGTACTGCTCGTCGATGATGCGGCGCACCTCGCTGTCGACCTTTTCCATGGTCTGTTCGCTCATGTTCGTGGTCTTGGTAACCGAGCGGCCCAGGAACACTTCGCCTTCGTTCTCGGCGTAGACCATCGGGCCCAGCGCATCGGTCATGCCGTAGCGCGTGACCATGTCGCGGGCAATGGAGGTCGCGCGCTCGAAGTCGTTGCTGGCGCCGGTGGTCATCTGGTGCATGAACACTTCCTCGGCGATGCGGCCACCGAACAGCATGCTGATCTGGTTGAGCATGTATTCGCGGTCGTAGCTGTAGCGGTCCTGCGAAGGCAGGCTCATGGTCACGCCGAGGGCTCGGCCGCGCGGGATGATCGTGACCTTGTGGACCGGGTCGCACTTGGGCAGCAGCTTGCCAATGAGCGCGTGGCCGGACTCGTGGTAGGCCGTGTTGCGGCGCTCTTCCTCGGGCATGACCATGCTCTTGCGCTCCGGGCCCATGAATATCTTGTCCTTGGCCTTCTCGAAGTCCTGCATCTCGACCACGCGCGCATTGCGGCGTGCGGCCATCAGGGCAGCTTCGTTGCAGAGATTGGCCAGGTCGGCACCCGACATGCCGGGTGTGCCGCGGGCGATCACGCTCGGGTTCACGTCCTGGCCCAGCGGGACCTTGCGCATGTGCACGCCGAGGATCTGCTCGCGGCCGCGGATGTCGGGCAGCGTGACGTAGACCTGACGGTCGAAGCGGCCGGGGCGCAGCAAAGCAGCGTCCAGGATGTCGGGGCGGTTGGTGGCAGCCACCACGATCACGCCGAGGTTGGTTTCGAAGCCGTCCATCTCGACCAGCATCTGGTTCAGCGTCTGCTCGCGCTCGTCGTTGCCACCGCCAAGACCGGCGCCGCGCTGACGGCCCACCGCATCGATTTCGTCGATGAAGATGATGCAGGGTGCGTTCTTCTTGGCGTTCTCGAACATGTCGCGCACACGGGCGGCGCCGACGCCGACGAACATTTCAACGAAGTCGGAACCCGAGATCGAGAAGAAAGGCACCTTGGCTTCGCCGGCGATCGACTTGGCCAGCAGCGTCTTGCCGGTGCCCGGGGGGCCGACCAGCAACAGGCCGCGGGGAATACGGCCGCCGAGCTTCTGGAAGCGCTGCGGGTCTTTCAGGAAGTCGACCACTTCACGGACCTCTTCCTTGGCCTCGTCGCAGCCCGCGACGTCGGCAAAAGTGACCGTGTTGTTGTTCTCATCCATCATGCGGGCCTTGCTCTTGCCGAAGCTGAACGCCCCGCCCTTGCCGCCGCCCTGCATCTGTCGCATGAAGTAGATCCAGACGCCGATCAGCAGCAGCATCGGCCCCCAGCTGACCAGCAGCGTCATGAGGAGCGAGCCCTCTTCGCGCGGCTTGACGTCGAACTTGACGTTGTGGTCGATCAGATCGCCCACGAGGCCGCGGTCGAGCACCGTGGCGGTCGTGCGGATCTTGCGATCGTCGTTGGTAACGGCGACGATTTCACCGCCGGCAGCGCCTTCAGGAATGATGGCGCTCTTGACCTGGTTGTTCCGGACCTGGTCCAGGAACTCGGAATAGCTGACTGTCCCTGAACCGACGCCGCCGCGGGTGTCGAACTGCTTGAACACAGTGAACAACACCATGGCAATGACGAGCCATACGGCAACTTTGGAAAACCACTGATTGTTCAAACGAAGCTCCAGGCTAAAGCGCGTGACAGACAGATGAAAAACGCGCTATGGGTACGCAATTGCGACCCATTTTAGGCTTTTCAAGCTGCGAAAAGCGGGCATTTCCCTAATGTGGCGATAGGCTGGCATGGGTTTGTGCCCCTGGCGAGCCGCTGCGCAGCAAGGTATCAAGGCGTATCCGAGGCCTTGAGGCCCACGCCGACCAGGAAGGTTTCAGCCGATTTGTCCCGCGATGCCTTGGGCTTGAACGGCTTGACGACGCGGAAATTCGCCTTGAAAAGCTTCACCAGGTCGTCGTAGCCGCTGCCATGGAACAGCTTGGCCACCAGTGCTCCTTCAGGCTTCAGATGGTGCTGGGCGAAGTCGATCGCAAGCTCGATCAGGTGCGCCACGCGGGCGGCGTCGGCCGAATGAATGCCTGATAGGTTGGGCGCCATGTCCGACACAACCAGGTCGGCCTTTCGGCCCGCCAGCACGCCCAGCAACTGCTGCAGCAGCGCGTCTTCGCGAAAATCCCCCTGCAGGAAGATCACCCCCTCAATGGGCTCCATCGGCAGGATGTCAAGCGAAACGATGGTGCCGTTCAGCTCGCCGGCCGCCGCCCCGCCGGGCGACATGCGCCGGCGCAGGTACTGGCTCCAGGCACCCGGGGTAGAACCAAGGTCCACCACCAGCTGCCCTGGCTTGACGAGCCCGAGGGACTCGTCGATCTCCTTGAGTTTGTAGGCGGCGCGCGCGCGATAACCCTCCTTGGTGGCGAGCTTCACGTAGGGGTCGTTGATATGGTCGTGCAGCCACGCCTTGTTGACTTTTTTGCTTTTGGCTTTGGTGCTCATGAAGGTCTTCGTGTACGCGTCGATAATACGGGGATGCCCGCCATTCAACTTACCCCTGCCGAGCGCAAGGTGCACCGCGCCGAAGCTCATCACCTGGATCCGATCGTCATGGTCGGTGGAGACGGGCTCACCCCTGCCGTAAAAAAAGAGGCCGATGCGGCGCTCAAGGCCCATGGCCTGATCAAGGTCCGGGTCTTCTCCGACGACCGCCTCGCCCGCGACGCCATGCTGCGCGAGCTGTCCGACGAACTCGGCGCCGCCCCGATCCAGCACATCGGCAAGCTGCTGGTGCTCTGGCGCCCGAAGCCCGAGAAGGAGCGCGTGGTCGATGAAGACCGCATGCCCGGCCCGCGCGACGTCAAGATCGTCAAATACAGCAAGCGCGGCGGCCAGCGCCCCGAAATCAAGACCCTGCGTGTGCTCGGCAATCAGCGCCTCACCCCCGGTGGCACCATCAAGCGCGCCAAGGCGAAGCGGCCGCTGTCGGCCAAGAAGCGCAACCAGTCGGACTGAGCTCGGTGGCAGCGCAAGGCGCCCAGCGCCACATCCTCTGCATGAAATGGGGCACGAAATACGGCCCCGAATACGTCAACCGGCTCTACGCGATGGTGCGCCGCAACCTCCGCGGCGACTTCAAGTTCGTGTGCCTGACCGACGACGGCAACGGCATCCACCCCGAGGTGACGTGCCTGCCGATCCCGCCCCTCAATCTGCACCTGGCCCCGGGCCAGCGCGATGGCGCCTGGAAGAAGCTCACAACCTTCGAGCAGGATCTGCACGGCCTGCGCGGCACCGCCCTATTCCTCGACCTCGACGTGGTGGTCGTCGGCAGCCTGGACGCCTTCTTCGAACAGCCCGGCGAATTCCTGATCATTCACGACTACGCCCGCCCCTGGCGACGCGAGCGGGTCACCGGCAATTCGTCGGTTTACCGTTTCGAGCTGGGCGCCCATGCCGACGTGCTGGCGTATTTCCGCGCCAACATGGACAAGGTCCAGGCCGAGTACCGCAACGAGCAGGCTTACCTCTCTGACGTGCTCCACAAGCAGGGCAAGCTGGCCTACTGGCCTGACGCCTGGTGCCCGAGCTTCAAGTACCACGGCATCCCGACCTGGCCGACCAACTACTGGGAAGAGCCCTTCGTGCCCGAGGGCGCGCGCATCATGGTGTTCCATGGCGAGTGCAACCCGCCGGATGCGCTGGCGGGCCGCCGCAACCGGGCCTTCCGGTACATCCGGCCTGCGGGCTGGGTCGCCAAGTATTGGAAAGAGTGAGAGGCGCGAGGCGGCAGTTGCCGCCTCTGCACTTCAGCCCGGCTTGCGGGCGCCCATGCGCCATAGCAGCACGCCGGCGCACAGCCACTGCGCGAAGTACATGCCGCTGCCCACGGCGTGCCACAACTTGAGGTTCTCGCGCGCCAGGATGCGCGGCGCCACGGCGTACTGCTGAAGCAGCGCCAGCAACAGCGCACCCAGGATGAAGAAGATCGCCGTCATCGCCGGCCCGTCCATGCGCTCGTCGGCCTTGGACCTGAAATGGATCAGCAGGATCAGCCCGCAGGCAATTGCGATCCAGCTCTGCGCCTCGAACAACTGGCCGGCGAAGTTGCCCGCCACCGATGGATTGCCCAGCTTCGCGAACAGCATCGGCACCACCAGGAAACCGATCGTGGTGAGGCTGCCCCACCAGAAGGCGGCCAGCATCAGCGCAATGCGGTCTTTCATGGATCGAAAAATCAGAGGTAGCGCACGGCCACGATCTCGTAGCGCTTGAGTCCGCCGGGCGCCTGCACTTCGGCCGTATCGCCCTCTTCCTTGCCGATCAGCGCGCGCGCGATCGGGCTGGAAATGTTGATCAGGCCGAGCTTCAGGTCGGCTTCGTCCTCACCGACGATCTGGTATTTCACCGCGTCGCCGCTCTCTTCCTCCTCGAGCTCCACGGTCGAGCCGAACACCACCTTGCCGCCGGCATCGAGCTCGCTCGGATCGATGATCTGCGCGGCCGACAGCTTGCCTTCGACCTCCTGGATGCGGCCTTCGATGAAGCCCTGGCGGTCCTTGGCGACTTCGTACTCGGCGTTCTCGCTCAGGTCGCCCTGGGCGCGTGCCTCGGAAATGGCGTTGATGACCCAGGGACGGTCGACCGTCTTGAGCTGGTGCAGTTCGGCACGCAATTTTTCAGCGCCGCGCTTGGTGATCGGAATGGTGGCCATGTTGTTGGTTCTCCATAAAGCGAAACCGCCGAACGATGCCGTTCGGCGGTCGATTGGGGGGACAGGTCAGACGAGATTGCGTCCGGTCAGCCGGCTCAGGATGGCGAGCGGGCTCGAGTCGGGATTGTATTGCTTCGAAGCGGCCAGATGAAGGGTCTGCTCGAGCATGTACTGGCCCGCCATCACGGCGTGCGAAGTCTGGTCGGAGAAGCACACCCACACCGAGCCCGGCGGGAACTCGGCCTTTTCCTGCGGCGAGTTTTCCTGGTACGCCATGTCCGATTTCATGCCGTCGTGCAGCTGCAGCATCAGGTGGTCGTACTCGCTGCGGAAGGACTTGGTCACGTGCAGCGCCTGCAGCAGCGTGGCTTGCCAGCGCACATACGGCTTGGCGCGCGGCAGGAAGCGCTTCGCGATGTTCTCGAAAGGCTCGCCCACGCGCCACACGCGCGGCGCGCCTTCAGGATTGACGTTGGTGAACACACGCAGGATGCGCTCGCCGTAGTTGGGACGCGACGGGAACGCATCGACGTGCAAACGCCGATCGTCCGCGCGCCACGACTGCACGCGCGTCTCGACCTGCGCCGGCCGGTAGCTCGTGGGCGCCAGCCGCAAGGCTGGCGTGTAGTGCGGCAACAGCCCATGAATGAGCTGCGTCGCCTGCGCCCGGAAGCGCCCTACCATCGCCGCAGCCTTGCGCTGCACCGCCTCGTCGCCGACCGCGCCCTTGAGCTTGCCATTGGCATCGAGGCTGATGTTGCGCACATCGGGCGACAGCAGGCTCGGCGTGAGCAGGCTGCGCTCTTCGGGCAGCAGCTCGAAGCCCAGGCGCGGGAAATACAGCACCTTGCCCGCTTCCAGCGCCGCGATCCACGCCTCCTTCGGCGTGGCCGCGTTCCAGTCGCTCAGGTCCAGTTCGACGAGCTGCGTTTCCATGACGGCGCTCAGGCGGCAGCCAGCTGCGCGTGCATCTCCTGCACCGAGATCACGCCCAGCTCGTCCATGAAGCCCATGCCTTCCACCGCAGCTTCGGCACCGAAGATCGTGGTGAAGGTGGTCACGCGCGCCAGCAGCGCCGAAGTGCGGATCTGCCGCGAATCGGTGATCGCATTGCGGCGCTCTTCCACTGTGTTGATGACCAGCGCAATCTCGTTGTTCTTGATCATGTCCACGATGTGCGGGCGGCCTTCGGTCACCTTGTTCACCGTCGCACATTCGATGCCGGCGGCGCCGATGGCGGCAGCCGTGCCCTTGGTGGCGATGATCTCGAAGCCCAGCTTGACGAGACCGCGCGCCACTTCCACGGCACGCGCCTTGTCGTTGTTCTTCACCGAGATGAAGACCTTGCCCGACTTCGGCAGGTGCGTGCCCGCGCCGAGCTGCGACTTCACGAAGGCTTCGCCGAAGGTCTTGCCCACGCCCATCACCTCGCCCGTCGACTTCATCTCGGGGCCGAGGATGGTGTCCACGCCCGGGAACTTGACGAACGGGAACACGGCTTCCTTCACGCTGAAGTACGGCGGCGTGACTTCCTTCGTCACACCCTGCGACTTGAGCGACTGGCCAGCCATGCAGCGTGCCGCCACCTTGGCGAGCTGGATGCCGGTGGCCTTGCTCACGTAGGGCACGGTGCGCGAAGCACGGGGGTTCACTTCGAGCACGTAGATGACGTCTTTGCCATCCTTCTGCTGGATCGCGAACTGCACGTTCATCAGGCCGACCACGTTCAGAGCCTTGGCCATCGCGGCGCTTTGGCGCTTCAGTTCAGCGATGGTTTCTGCACTCAGGCTGTAGGGCGGCAGCGAACAGGCGGAGTCGCCCGAATGCACACCGGCTTGTTCGATGTGCTCCATCACGCCGCCGATCAGCGTGGCGCCTTCGGCGTCGCGGATGCAGTCGACATCGCACTCGACAGCGTCGTTCAGGAAGCGGTCGAGCAGCACCGGCGAGTCATTGCTGACCTTGACGGCTTCGCGCATGTAGCGCTCGAGGTCGCGCTGCTCGTGCACGATTTCCATCGCGCGACCACCGAGCACGTAGCTCGGACGCACCACCAGCGGATAGCCGAGGGCCGCGGCCTTCTCGAGCGCCTCGGGTTCGGTGCGCGCGGTGGCGTTCGGCGGCTGGCGCAGGCCCAGCTCGTGCAGCAGCTTCTGGAAGCGCTCGCGGTCTTCGGCCGCGTCGATCATGTCGGGCGAGGTGCCGATGATCGGCACGCCATTCGCTTCGAGGTCGAGCGCGAGCTTCAGCGGCGTCTGGCCGCCGTACTGCACGATCACGCCGAGCGGCTTCTCGCGGTCGACGATCTCGAGCACGTCTTCGAGCGTCAGCGGCTCGAAGTACAGGCGGTCGGACGTGTCGTAGTCGGTCGAGACGGTCTCGGGGTTGCAGTTGACCATGATGGTCTCGTAGCCGTCCTCGCGCATGGCGAGCGCGGCGTGCACGCAGCAGTAGTCGAACTCGATGCCCTGGCCGATGCGGTTGGGACCGCCGCCGAGCACCATGATCTTCTTCTTGTCGGTCGGATCGGCTTCGCACTCGTCCTCGTAGGTCGAGTACATGTAGGCCGTGTTGGTCGCGAACTCGGCCGCGCAGGTGTCCACGCGCTTGTAGACCGGGCGCACGCCCAGGGCGCGGC
Source organism: Variovorax sp. Root434 (assembly GCF_001426595.1). Taxonomy (NCBI): domain Bacteria; kingdom Pseudomonadati; phylum Pseudomonadota; class Betaproteobacteria; order Burkholderiales; family Comamonadaceae; genus Variovorax; species Variovorax sp. Root434. The sequence continues at coordinate 532,841 of NZ_LMEK01000012.1, read as the reverse complement.
GCTTCTCGCGGATGGCCGTGTCGGTGGTCTTCAACTGCCTGGCGAGGCGGCGGTCGGAGAAGCCCTTCTTCTTCAGCGCGAGCAGCGTGTCCTTGTCGATCTGCTCGAGCGACTTGGTTTCGAGCTCGAGTTCGATCTTCACGATCTCTTCGATCTGCACCAGGAACCACGGGTCGATCTTGGTCAGCGCGAACACTTCATCAACGCTCAGGCCCATGGCGAAGGCATCGCCCACGTACCAAATGCGCTCGGGACCGGGCTCGCCCAGTTCCTTTTCGAGCACTTCGCGGTCCTGCGTCTTCTCGTTCAGGCCGTCCACGCCCACTTCGAGGCCGCGCAGGGCCTTCTGGAACGATTCCTGGAAGGTGCGGCCCATGGCCATCACCTCGCCCACCGACTTCATCTGCGTCGTGAGGCGCGAATCGGCCTGCGGGAATTTCTCGAAGGCGAAACGCGGGATCTTGGTGACCACGTAGTCGATCGAGGGCTCGAACGATGCGGGCGTGGCGCCACCGGTGATTTCGTTGCGCAGCTCGTCGAGCGTGTGGCCCACGGCCAGCTTGGCCGCGACCTTGGCGATCGGGAAACCCGTGGCCTTGGAAGCCAGGGCGGACGAACGCGACACGCGCGGATTCATCTCGATGACGACCATGCGGCCGTCCTTCGGGTTGATGGCGAACTGCACGTTCGAGCCGCCGGTGTCCACGCCGATCTCGCGCAGCACGGCCAGCGAAGCATTGCGCAGGATCTGGTATTCCTTGTCGGACAGCGTCTGCGCGGGTGCCACGGTGATCGAGTCGCCGGTGTGCACGCCCATCGGGTCGAGGTTTTCGATCGAGCAGACGATGATGCAGTTGTCGGCCTTGTCGCGCACGACTTCCATCTCGTACTCTTTCCAGCCGAGCAGAGACTCTTCGATCAGCAGCTCGTTGGTCGGCGAGGCTTCGATGCCGCGCTTGCAGATGGTCTCGAACTCGTCGGGGTTGTAGGCGATGCCGCCGCCGGTGCCGCCGAGCGTGAAGCTGGGGCGGATCACGGTCGGGAAGCCGAGCGTCTTCTGCACGGCCCAGGCTTCGTCCATCGTGTGCGCAATGCCCGAGCGCGCCGAACCGAGACCGATCTTGGTCATCGCGTCCTTGAACTTCAGGCGGTCCTCGGCCTTGTCGATGGCCTCGGGCGTGGCGCCGATCAGCTCGACGGGCTTGTTGGTGGCTGCGCCCGTGTATTTGTCGAGCACGCCGTTGCGCCACAGGTCGAGTGCGCAGTTCAGCGCGGTCTGGCCGCCCATGGTCGGCAGGATCGCGTCGGGGCGTTCCTTGGCGATGATCTTCTCGACCGTCTGCCAGGTGATCGGCTCGATGTAGGTGACGTCGGCGGTGGCCGGGTCGGTCATGATCGTCGCGGGGTTGCTGTTGATCAGGATGACCTTGTAGCCCTCTTCGCGCAGCGCCTTGCAGGCCTGCACGCCGGAGTAGTCGAACTCGCAGGCCTGGCCGATGATGATCGGGCCGGCGCCGATGATGAGGATCGATTTGAGATCTGTGCGCTTAGGCATTCTTGCTCTCCGTCTTGTGCTTTTCCATGAGTGCCGTGAAGCGATCGAACAGGTAGCCGATGTCGTGCGGACCGGGCGAGGCTTCAGGGTGGCCCTGGAAGCAGAACGCGGGCTTGTCGGTGCGCGCCAGCCCCTGCAGCGTGTTGTCGAACAGGCTGATGTGGGTAGGACGCAGGGTGGCTGGCAGCGACTTCTCGTCGACCGCGAAGCCGTGGTTCTGGCTGGTGATGCTCACGCGGCCGTTGTCGAGGTCCTTCACCGGATGGTTCGCGCCGTGGTGGCCAAACTTCATCTTGAAGGTCTTGGCGCCCGAGGCCAGCGCCATGATCTGGTGGCCCAGGCAGATGCCGAAGGTCGGGATGCCGGTCTCGATCAGTTCCTTGACGGCGCTGATGGCGTAGTCGCAAGGCTCCGGGTCGCCGGGGCCGTTGGCCAGGAAGATGCCATCGGGCTTGAGCTTGAGCACGTCCGCCGCGGGCGTTTGTGCGGGCACCACGGTGATGCGCGCGCCGCGCTGCGCGATCATGCGCAGGATGTTCTTCTTGACGCCGTAGTCGAAGGCGACGACGTGGAACTTCGGCGTGATCTGCACGCCGTAGCCCGCGCCGAGCTTCCACTCGGTTTCAGTCCATTCATAGGTCTGCTTGACCGACACCACCTTGGCGAGGTCGAGGCCCGACATGCTCGGCGCAGCCTTGGCTGCGGCGATGGCCTTGTCGATCAGCGCCTGCGTCACGGTCTCGCCCACGGCCAGGCCCAGGATGCAGCCGTTCTGCGCGCCGTAAGTGCGCAGGTGTCGCGTGAGCTTGCGGGTGTCGATGTTCGCAATGGCCACCGTGTTGCCCGACACGAGGTACTCGGTCAGCGTGGCGGTCTTGCGGAAGTTGGACGCAACGAGGGGCAGGTCCTTGATGATCAGGCCCGCGGCATGGATCTTGTCGGCTTCGATGTCTTCACCGTTGACGCCGTAGTTGCCAATGTGCGGATACGTGAGGGTCACGATCTGCTGGCAGTAGCTCGGGTCGGTGAGGATTTCCTGGTAACCGGTCATGGCGGTGTTGAACACCACTTCACCGGTCGTGGAGCCGGTGGCTCCGATCGAATTGCCTTGAAAGACCGTGCCGTCTGCGAGCGCCAGGATGGCGGGCGGGAAACTTCCCTTGAGAGACAAAAGCACTGGGTTCTCCGGATGGTTACGGTCGCCCGGAGCCCCAGGCGCGTTGCCTGCGGACTGCTGCTTCAGGGGATTTTGGCGTTAAAGGCGGCCGGGCGACGCTGATTTGCGAGTAAGCCCCCGATTGTAGCCCGGTCTGGGTGTGTTATTCGGCCTGCAGGGCTGCTCCGCTCGCATGCAGGCAGATCGCGGCGGCTGCCGCGACGTTGAGGGACTCCTCGCCGCCCGGCTGGGCGATGCGGATATGGTGCGTGGCGCGCGCCTCGAGCGCGGGTGACACGCCCTGCCCTTCATGGCCCATCAGCCAGGCGCAGGGATGCGGCAGCTCGGCCTTGTGAAGCCACTCGCCGTGGTGCGAACTGGTAGCCATCAACGGTACTTTCAGGCCGTCGAGCACGTCGGCGTCCACGCCCTCGATCAGCCGCAGGCCGAAATGGGCACCCATGCCTGCACGCAGCACCTTCGGCGCCCACAGCGCCGCCGTGCCCTTGAGCGCGATCACCTGGGTGAAGCCGAAAGCAGCCGCGCTGCGAAGGATGGAGCCGGCGTTGCCGGCGTCCTGCAGACGGTCGAGCACCACGCTGGGCGCATCGGGGATCAGCTCCGGCCGCGCTGGCAGGTCGAGCACGAAGCCCATCGGCGCAGGCGATTCCAGGCCGCTGGCGCCGCGCAGCAGATCATCGCTGACCACTACGGTTTTGATAGCACTATTTGCCCATTCGGCAGGGGCTGCAGGCCAGAAAGACTCCGAAAACACCGCAATCGCCGGCTTCACGCCGCGCGCAAGCGCCGCCCGGCACAGATGGTCACCTTCGAGCCAGATGCGGCGCAGCTTGCGATAGGCGCCCGGGTCCTGGGCCAGCTTGCGCAGGTCCTTGAGCAGCGGGTTGTCGCGCGAACTGATGAGGCTCGCGCCGGGATCGGTGGTGGTCATGGGGGTCAGGGCGCGGCGCGCAAGTCGAGGTGCACGGTCTCGACCGTTGCCGCAAACACCGTGGGCGCGGCCGACATGGCCTCGACGACCTGCGCGGTACCCGCTGCCGTTCGAGCCAGCGCGGCGGCAACCGGGCTGAACGACCGGCGGTGATGCACACAGGCGCCGTGGCGCTGCAGCGCTTCCAGGTGCTCCGGCGTGCCATAGCCCTTGTGGCCGGCAAAGCCGTAATTTGGAAATTCGACGTGCAATTGCTCGCAGAGGCGGTCGCGGTGGACCTTGGCCAGGATGGACGCAGCCGAAATCGCCTTGACCAGCGCATCGCCCTTGACCACGGCTTCGGCCAGCACGTCCAGCGTCGGCAGGCGGTTGCCGTCGACCAGCACCTTGGCCGGCTTCAGGCGCAAGCCCTCGACCGCGCGCCGCATCGCAAGCATCGTGGCCTGCAGGATGTTGTGCGTATCGATTTCCTCGACGCTCGCCTGGGCGATGGAGCAGCAAAGGGCCTTGGCCAGGATCTGGTCGTGCAGGCGCTCGCGCTGCAAAGGCGTGAGGGTCTTGGAATCGGCCAGTCCGCGGATCGGCCGGGTGTCGTCGAGGATCACCGCCGCGGCCACGACGGGGCCCGCCAGCGGGCCGCGACCGGCCTCGTCCACGCCTGCGAGCAGGCCCGGCGCGTCCCACACCAAACGGGCTTGCTCAGCTTTCAAGAACTTTCTGGATCGCATCGGCGCAAAGTGTCGGCGTATCGCGCTGCAATTGCACGTGCAGCTCGGAAAATCTTTGTTGCAGGGCCCGTGTCTTTTCGGGATCGTCGAGCCAGGCCAGCGTGGCCTGGGCCAGCGCCTCTGGCGTGGCGGCTTCCTGCAGCAGTTCGGGCACCACGAACTCGCGGCACAGGATGTTGGGCAGGCCGACCCACGGCTGCAACTGCTTGCGCTGCATCAGGCGCCACGAGAGCGCGTTCATGTTGTAGGCAATGACCATCGGCCGCTTGAACAGCGCCGCCTCGAGCGTGGCGGTGCCGCTGGCGATCAGCGTCGCGTCACAGGCGGCCAGCGCGGCGTGCGACTGGCCATCGAGCAGCTTCACCCGGCCCGTCATGCCGCTGGCCTGGAGCAAGGCCTCGACCTCGGAGCGCAGCCCCGGAAGGATGGGCGCCACGAACTGGAGCGCCGGCCGGGCCTTCTGCATCAGCGCGGCGGCGGCGAAGAATCGGTCCGCCAGGTAGCGTATCTCGGAGCGACGGCTGCCCGGCAACAAGGCGACGACCTGAGCGTCGGACGCCAACCCGATCGCGGCGCGGGCCGCGGCGCGGTCGGGCGTCATCGGGATCACGTTGGCAATCGGATGCCCCACATAGCTCGCCGCAACACCCTGCTTTTCGAGCAGTTCGGGCTCGAACGGGAAGATGCACAGCACATGGTCGGCCGCAGCCCGGACCTTCTCGATGCGCTTCGGCCGCCAGGCCCAGATCGAAGGGCAGATGAAGTGCACGGTCTTGATGCCCTGGCTGCGCAGCCCGGCTTCGAGATCGAGATTGAAATCAGGCGCATCGACGCCGATGAACAGTTCGGGCCGTTCGCTCAGCAAACGGGTCTTCAGCTGGCGGCGGATGCCGGCGATCTCGGCATAGTGCCGCAACACCTCGACGTAGCCGCGCACCGCGAGCTTTTCCTGTGGCCACCAGCTCTGGAAGCCATGGGCCAACATGCGAGGGCCGCCGATGCCGACGGTCTGGAGATCCGGCCAACGGGCCTGGAGGCCATCGAGCAGCAAACCCGCGAGCAGATCGCCGGAGGCTTCGCCCGCGACCAGCGCGAAGCGTCGCTGTCCGTCCTTCTGCATCGCGGTCACGTCAGCGCGCGATGCCGCGCGTCGAGTTGGCGAGGAAGGACTCCATCAGCGCGACGTCACCTGCAGCTTCCGGCATTTCCGTCGCGAGCGCGGCAATGGCCGTGCGCGCTTCCTCGAGCGTCTTGCCCTGGCGGTACAGCAGCCGGTGCATCTGTTTCACCGCCGCGAGCCGCTGGGCGGAGAAATCGCGCCGGCGCAGGCCGACGATGTTGAAGCCGCGCACTGCCAGCGGATTGCCGTCGACCAGCATGAAAGGCGGCACGTCCTGCGACACCGCGCTTGCGAAGCCGAGCATGGCATGCGCCCCCACCGAGACGAACTGGTGAATGCCGGTGAGCCCACCGACCGTCACCCAGTCCGCGAGGTGAACGTGGCCGGCCAGCGTGGTGTTGTTGGCCAGCGTGGTGTGGTTGTCGACCTGGCAGTCGTGCGCGATGTGCGTGTACGCCATGATCCAGTTGTCGTTGCCCACGCGCGTCACGCCGCCCGCCCCCGGTACGCCGAGATTGAACGTGCAGAACTCGCGAATGACGTTGCGGTCGCCGATGACGAGCTCGGTCGGCTCGCCCGCGTACTTCTTGTCCTGGGGAATGGCGCCGAGCGACGAGAACTGGAAGATCCGGTTGTCGCGCCCGATGGTCGTGCGCCCCTCGATCACGCAATGCGCGCCGATGGTAGTGCCCGCGCCCACCCGCACATGCGGACCGATCACGGTATAGGGACCGACCGACACCGAGGCGTCGAGTTCGGCCTGGGGGTCGACGAGTGCTGTCGAGTGAACCTGGGTCATGCGTTGTGGAAACGACTGCGGCCGGATCAGTTGATCTGGCGCATGGCGCACATCAGCGTCGCCTCGCAGGCGAGTTCGCTGCCCACCAGTGCCCGGCCCTTGAACTTGGAAATGCCGGCCTTCATGCGCTCGATCTCGACTTCGAGCGTCAACTGGTCGCCGGGTTCCACGGGCCGCTTGAAGCGCGCGCCGTCGATAGCGGCAAAGTAGTAGACGGTGTTGTCGTCCGGCACGATGTCGAGCGAATGGAACGACAGCAGAGCCGCGGCCTGGGCCATGGCTTCGAGCATCAGCACGCCCGGCATCACCGGACGGTGCGGGAAGTGGCCGTTGAAGAACGGCTCGTTCATCGTCACGTTCTTCAGCGCCGTGATGCGCTTGCCCTTTTCCATGTCCAGTACGCGGTCCACCAGCAGGAACGGGTAGCGGTGAGGCAGCAGCTTGAGGATTTGATGGATATCGAGCGCTATCGCTGGCTTTGTCATGATTTTCTGTTCCTGCATCGTCGTCATTTTTTCGAGGGAGCCTTCTCCAGCGCCTTCAGTCGTTCGCGCAGGCTGTGCAACTGCTTGAGCGTTGCCGCATTCTTTTCCCAGCTCGCATTGTCATCGATGGGAAACATGCCGGTGTATTGGCCGGCCTTGTGGATCGAACGGGTAACCACGGTTGCGGCGGACACGTGGACGCCGTCGGCCACCGTCAGATGGCCCAGCACGATGGCGCCACCACCGAAGGTGCAGTTGGCGCCGATGATGGCGCTGCCGGCCACGCCGACACAGCCCGCCATGGCGGTGTTCTTGCCAACGCGCACGTTGTGGCCGATCTGGATCAGGTTGTCGAGCTTCACGCCGTCGTCGATCACTGTGTCGTCGAGCGCGCCGCGATCGATGCAGGTGTTGGCGCCGATCTCGACGTCGTTGCCGATGCGCACCGCGCCCAACTGCTCGATCTTGATCCAGCGCCCCTCGTGCGGCGCCAGGCCGAAGCCGTCGGCACCGATGACCACGCCCGGGTGCAGCAGGCAGCGCTCGCCGATGGTGCAGTCTTCGCTGACCGTCACCCGGGACTTCAGCACAGTGCCCGCACCGATGCGCGCGCCCCGCTCCACCACGCACAGCGCGCCGATGCGCGCAGTGGCATCAACTTGGGCCTCTGCATGGATCACTGCGCTGGGATGGATGCGATCGGCTTCCGGACGCGCGTGGTGCGCCTTCCAGAGCTGTGTCAGGCGGGCAAAGTAGAAGTATGGATCCGGCGTGAGGATGAAAGCGCCACGCGCCGCAGCCGCCTCGCGCATGGCCGGCGACACGATCACGCAAGCGGCCTTCGAAGCCGCCAATTCCTGCTGGTATTTGGGATGGCTCAGAAAACTGAGCGCATCGGGCTGCGCATTCTGCAGCGGCGCCAGCCGCTCGATGGACAGCGCCGCATCGCCATGAAGTTCGCCCCCAAGGGCGTCAACGATGGCTCCGAGCTGCAGTGACACGCCGGCTCCCGGCGTTACTTGCCGGCCGCAGGCGCAGGAGAGCTGACCGACGCGTTCAGCGCCTTGATCACCTTGTCGGTGATGTCGTGCTTCGGATTGATGTAGATCGCCTCCTGAAGGATGGCGTCGTACTTCTCGGCCTCGGCCACCTGCTTCACCACGCGGTTGGCGCGCTCGTAGACCTGCTGGAGCTCTTCATTCTTGCGCGAGTTCAGGTCTTCCTGGAACTCGCGCCGCTTGCGCTGAAAGTCGCGATCCTGGTCGACCAGCCCGCGCTGGCGCGCTGCCCGCTGGCTTTCCGACAGGGTGGGCGCCTCGCGCTCGAACTTCTCCGAGGCCGCTTTCAGAGCGTCGCCCTGCGAAGTCAGATCCTTCTCGCGCTTCAGGAATTCGGCTTCGAGTTTTGCCTGGGCAGTCTTGGCCGGCTGCGCCTCGCGCAGCACGCGGTCCGGGTTCACGAAACCGATGCGAAAGGTTTCCTGCGCCTGGGCGGGCACCGCAGCGAACGCGAGAGCGGAAATCAACGACACGCCTGCCGCGGCGCGAATCAAATGCTTCATTTAGAAAGACGTTCCGATCTGGAATTGGAGGCGCTGAATTCTATCCTTCGGGATGTAGCCGGGCGTCAGCGGGACCCCTACTTCCTTCTGGGACTTGATGGGGAAGGCGTAGGCGAGACGCAGCGGGCCCAGCGGCGAGATCCAGCTGATGCCCAGGCCGACCGAAGCGCGCAGCTTCTTCTCGGCCTTCCATTGCTCGTCGGTCAGGCCGGCGGCACGCGAACCGAACACATTGCCGACGTCGAAGAAGCCGTACAGGCGCAGCGTGCGGTCGTTGCCGGCGCCCGGGAACGGCGTGCTCAGCTCCGCGTTGAAGATGGCCTTCTTGGTGCCGCCCAAAGCAGCACCTTCGCTCTGGCCCAACAGCGGCACATCGCGTGGACCCAGCGAGTTTTGCTCGAAACCGCGAATGGAGCCAAGACCACCCGCATAGAAGTTCTTGAAGATCGGATAGACCTTGCCGCCCAGCGCCTTGGCATAGCCGACTTCGCCGTTGATCGAGAAGGTGTATTGCTTGTTGATCGCGAAGAACTGCTGGTACTGGTAGTTCGTCTTGACGTACTTCATGTCGCCCGCCACCCCCAGTTCGAGGTTGGCACGCTGCAGCCGCCCGGTGGTCGGAATCAACGCGCTGTCGCGGTTGTCCCGGCCCCAGCCCACGCTCAGCGGCACGCCCCAGACGCTGTCCTGCGAGCAGCCCGTGACGAGCCAGCCAGCCGGTGTAGGCGGCAGCAGCGGGCCGTTGCTGACAGGGCTCGTGTTGAGATGGCACTGGAAGTAGTCGAGGTAGGAACGCGGCGTGGTCAAGCCCGCGAGTGCCGTCGTCTTGTTCGGATCGAACGCATACCGCTCCAGGCCGATGCCGAAGAAGACCGTATCGACCTCGCTGAACGGAACGCCAAAGCGGATCGAAGCGCCCTGGTTGACCAGCTTGTAGTCGCCGTCGATGGTCGTCGAATACGGCCGTGTCGTCGTGTGATACACGCTGATCGTGCGCGAGATGCCGTCAGGCGTGAAGTACGGATCGGTGGTCGTCAGCGACAACGTGCGGTTGTACTTGCTGGTGTTGACCTGCACGCCCAGGAAGTTGCCCGAGCCGAACACGTTTTCCTGCGAAATACCGAAGGTCAGTGCGACCTTCTCGGCGCTCGAGTAGCCGGCGCCGAGCTGCAGGCTGCCGGTGGGCTTTTCGGCCACGTTGACGGTCAGGTCCACTTGGTCGGGCGAGCCGGGCACTTCCTGCGTATCGACGTTCACCTCGGTGAAGAACCCCAGGCGGTCCACGCGGTCGCGCGAGAGCTTGATCTTGTCGCCGTCGTACCAGGAGGCCTCGTACTGGCGGAACTCACGGCGAATGACTTCGTCGCGGGTCTTGTTGTTGCCACCCACCGACACACGCCGCACGTACACGCGGCGCGAAGGTTCGGCCTGCAGCGTGAGCGCCACCCGGTTGTTGACACGATCGATCTCGGGGCGCGCCTGCACACGTGCGAACGCGTAGCCGAAGGTGCCGAAATAGTCGTTGAAGGCCTTGGTGGTTTCAGTGACCTGTTCGCCGTTGTAGGGCTCGCCCGGCTTGATGGTGATGAGCGACTTGAACTCCTCGTCGCGACCGAGATAGTTGCCATCGAGCTTGACGCTCGACACAACGAACTTCTCGCCTTCGGTGATGTTCACGGTCACCGTCAGGTCCTTGCGGTCCGGCGAAATGGCAACCTGGGTCGAGTCGATGCGGAACTCGAGGTAGCCGCGCGTGATGTAGTACGAGCGCAGGGTTTCGAGGTCGGCGTTGAGCTTGGCGCGCGAGTACTGGTTCGACTTGGTGTACCAGCTCATGAAGCCGCCGCTGTCCTGGTCGAACAAGCTCAGCAGCGTCGATTCGCTGAAGGCCTTGTTGCCCACCACGTGCACTTCGCGGATGCGGGCCGAATCGCCTTCGGTCACGGTGAAGGTCAGGTTGACGCGGTTGCGCTCGATGGGCGTGACGGTGGTCACGACCTGTGCGTTGTAGAGGCTCTTGCTCACGTACTGGCGCTTGAGCTCCTGCTCGGCACGGTCGGCCAGCGCCTTGTCGTAGGGGCGGCCGTCGGCCAGTCCGACTTCGCGCAGCGCCTTCTGCAAAGCCGCCTTGTCGAACTCCTTGGTACCGACGAAATCGACGTCTGCAATGGTCGGCCGCTCTTCGACGATCACCACCACCACGTTGCCGTTCACGTCGATGCGCACATCCTTGAACAACCCCAAGTCGAACAGCGCGCGAATGGCGGCTGAACCGCGCTCGTCGCTGTAGGTATCGCCCACGCGCAGCGGCAGCGATGCGAAGATCGTGCCGGCTTCGACGCGTTGCAGGCCTTCGACGCGAATGTCGCGCACCGTGAAAGGCTCGACGGCCCAAGCTGCCGTGGCGGCGAGCGCACTGGCGACCACCGCGGCAACGCTACGCAGGCGAAAGCGACTGAAGTTTTTGTTCATCTGTGAATTGAACCGGCACGGAAAGGGCCGGCTGAAAGTTAACCAAAGAGCCGCGTGACGTCGTTGAAGAGTGCGACCGACATCATGACCAGCAGCAGGGCCACACCCCCGCGCTGAAGCCGTTCCATCCAAGCGTCGGAGACGCTCTTGCCGGTCAGGCCCTCCCAAAGATAATACATCAGGTGTCCTCCATCGAGGACCGGCAGCGGCATGAGATTGAGGACCCCGAGGCTCACGCTGATGAGCGCCAGGAAGATCAGATACTGAGTGAAGCCGAGGCTTGCGGACTTGCCCGCGTAGTCGGCGATCGTGAGCGGACCACTCAGGTTCTTGAGCGAGACCTCGCCGATGACCATCTTGCCCATCATGCGCACGGTCAGCGCGGAGACCTCCCAGGTGCGCACCACGCCGCGCCAGACACCGTCGACCGGCCCCTGGCGCACCGTCACCATTTCGGGCGGCGCACCAACGTACGCGCCGATGCGGCCGACCTTGTTGCCACCCTCTTCCCGCACCTCGGGCTTCACTTCGATCGTAAGCAACCGGCCACCGCGCTCGACCTGCCAGACCTGCGTGCGCGGCTGGCCGCCGTCGACCGACGCCCGGATCGCTTCACGCAGCTGCTGCCCGTCGACGATGGCCGTGCCTCCGATGGCACGCACGAGGTCGCCGTTGCGAAGACCGGCACCCTCGGCGGCGCTACCCGCCATGACTTCACCGATCTCGGGCTTGGTCAGGGGTGCCAGCACGCCGATCTTGCGGAACATCTGAGGATCGGCGTCCTTGGCCTCCATGCGGCTCAGCGGCAGCACCAGTTGCCGCACCGGCCGGCCGCCTTCGCCCGCCACTTCGAGCGTCAGGTCGTGTCCGTCCAGCGCGCCGCGGGTCATGCGCCAGCGCAGGTCCTCGAAGGACTGCACCGGCGAAAGGTCGCCATCGAAGCCCGCCCGGGTGATCTGTTCGCCACCGCGCAGGCCCGCTGCCTCGGCCAGCGAAGCCGCCACCGGCCGCGCCAGCTTGGCGACCGGCTCTTGCACGCCGATCCAGTTGACCGCGGTGTAAAGCACGACGGCCAGCAGCAGATTGGCAATAGGCCCCGCTGCGACGATGGCCGCTCGCGAACGCAGAGGCTGAGTATTGAAGGCGCGATGACGCTCTTCGGGCGCTACCGGCCCTTCGCGCTCGTCGAGCATCTTGACGTAGCCGCCCAACGGAAAGGCGCCGATGACGAATTCGGTCTGCTGCCCCGGGTGCTGGCGCTTCGGCTGCCAGCGGAACAGCGCCTTGCCGAATCCGACGGAGAAGCGCTCGACCTTGACCCCACAGGCCACGGCCACGCGGTAGTGCCCGTATTCGTGCACCGCGATCAGGACACCGAGCGCGACCACGAAGGCTATGACTGTGAGCAGCATCGGGATCCTTGGTCTCTTGAGGGGGGTACGTCAGGCTGCGAAGCGCAGCGCAGCGGCATTGGCCGCCGCACGGGCGCTGGCATCGATCGCCAGCAGGTCGGCCAGCGATGCCGGCTTGGAGGGAGAGACTGCTTCCAAAGTTTCCATGTTGACCGCGTGAATGCAATCGAACCGAAGGCGGTGGCTCAGGAAAGCTTCCACCGCAACCTCGTTGGCGGCATTGAGCACCGCCGTCGTGCCCGGCGCGGCGCGCAGCGCGTGCCATGCCAGGCCCAGCCCTGGAAAGAGCGCTGCATCGGGCGCATCGAAGGTCAGCGAGGCCATCTGGCGGAAGTCGAGCCGCGCGGCGCCGCTCTCGATGCGTTCGGGCCAGGCCAGGCCCACCGCGATCGGCACCCGCATGTCGGGCGTACCGAGCTGTGCGATGACCGAGGCGTCGGTGAACTGCACCATCGAGTGCACCACGCTCTGCGGATGGATGACGACCTCGATCTGCTCGGGCGAGACGCCGAACAGGTGACGCGCCTCGATCACTTCGAGCGCCTTGTTCATCATGGTGGCCGAGTCGACCGAAATCTTGCGGCCCATGACCCAGTTCGGATGGGCACAGGCCTGCTCGGGCGTTACCGTGCCCAGGGTTTCCGGAGCACGCGTACGGAACGGGCCGCCCGAGGCGGTCAGGATGATCTTGTCGATGCGCCGTGCCCAGGTGGATGGGTCTTCGGGCAGCGACTGGAAGATGGCTGAATGCTCGCTGTCGATAGGCAGCAGCGTGGCGCCGCCCTCGCGTACGGTGCGCATGAAGAGCTCGCCGCCGACGACCAGCGCTTCCTTGTTGGCCAGCAGCAGGCGCTTGCCGGCGCGCGCGGCGGCCAGGCACGGCCCCAGGCCCGCGGCACCGACGATGGCGGCCATGACGGCATCCGTTTCGTCGTGGGACGCTATCGTTTCGAGAGCACCGTCACCCATCAGGACAACCGTCTTCAGGCTGTTCTGCTTCAGCTTTTCAGCCAGTATCGCGGCATGCGGCGCGCTGGCCATCACGGCGAACCGCGGCAAGAACTGGGCGCACTGCGCCAGCAACTCGTCGACCTTGGTGGCAGCCGAAAGCGCGAACACCTCAAAGCGCTCGGGGTGGCGCGAAATGACGTCGAGCGTGCTCACGCCGACCGAGCCGGTCGAGCCGAGCACCGTGACGCGTTGTCTTCTGGTTGAGTTCACAGGAAAGCCAGCATCATGGCAATAGGAAGCGCCGGCAAGAGGGCATCCACGCGGTCGAGAACACCACCGTGGCCGGGCAACAGCCGACTGCTGTCCTTGGCGCCGGCACTGCGCTTGATGAGAGATTCGACGAGGTCGCCCACGACGCTCATGGCCGAGAGGAACAACGCGGCGAGCAGCAAGAGCCACCAGCCACGCTCGTTGAGACGGGTGTAGAGGCTGGCCACGGCGGCGCCGGTGGCCTTGTCGGCCCAGACCCAGGCAAAGGCCAGCACCACCACGCCGATCATGCCGCCCCAGACACCTTCCCAGCTCTTGCCGGGACTGATCGCGGGCGCGAGCTTGTTGCGCGTGAACCTGAGGCCGAAGGCACGGCCGGCGAAATAGGCGAACACGTCGGCCACCCACACCAGCACCAGGATCGACAGCAGGAAGTTGATGCCGATCATGCGCGCCTGCACCGCGGCAAGCCACGCCACCCAGAGCGCAAGCAGGCCGCCGACCAGCCGCAGCCCACGCGGAATGCGGGGCCAACCCGGCACCGCCACGCGCAGCAGCGCCGCGCCGCCCAGCACCCAGGCCGCGCTGGCCAGGGTCCACATCAGGATCAACGGTTGTTCGAGCAGGCCCAGCCACCACGAAAGCCCGCAAAGCACCACGGTCTCGGCACCCAGGAACAGCGACACCTTCTGGCCGTAGCCGTTGAGACGCCCCCACTCCCACGCAGCCGCACCGATCAGCACGAGCATCACACAGGCGAATGGGATGTAGTTTCGATAGAACAGCGCCGGCAGCAGGATCGCGAGCAGCACGATCGCCGTGAGGATGCGTTGTTTGAGCATGCGTGAAGTTGTGAGGTCTTCAGGCCGCAGCCGTCGAAACCTGTGCCGAGGTCTGGCCGAAGCGGCGCTCGCGGCCCTGGAACGCGGCAATCGCCTCGTCCAGCGCGGCCTCGTCGAATTCGGGCCACAGCTTGTCGCTGAAGAAAAGCTCGGCGTAGGCACTCTGCCAGAGCAGGAAATTGGACAACCGCTGCTCGCCGCCCGTTCGGATGAACAGGTCGGGGTCGGGCACATGGGCCAGGGCCATGGCGCGGTCGAGGCTGACCTCGGTGATCGCTTCGCCCTGCGCCACCAACCTGGCGGCAGCCTGCGCGATGTCCCAGCGCCCGCCGTAGTTGAAGCAGACGTTGAGCACCATGCGCGTGTTGTGCGCCGTGGCAACCTCGGCGTCGACCAGGCCCTTCACCATCTTCGGTGACAGCCCGCCCCGCTCGCCGACGAAATGCAGCCGCACACCGTCGCTGCTGAGCTTGGGCACCTCGCGGGCGAGCGCCCCGACCATCAGCTCCATGAGCCCGGAGACTTCCTCGACGGGCCGGTTCCAGTTCTCGGACGAGAACGCAAACACCGTCAGCACGCCCACGCCGCGATCGGCGCAGGCCTTGACACAGCGCCGCAGCGCTTCGACGCCCTGCTTGTGCCCCGCAACGCGAGGCAGGAAACGTCGCGTCGCCCAACGACCGTTGCCGTCCATGACGATGGCAACGTGGTGGGGAATGCGCGGCGCTGACGAGGCCATGACAGGCCTCAAACGGCCATGATCTCCGCTTCCTTGGCCGCGACCAGGCGGTCGATTTCCGCGATGTGGCGGTCGGTGACCTTCTGGATCTCGGCTTCGGCACGCTTCTGGTCGTCTTCGGAGGCCAGCTTGTCCTTGACCAGCTTCTTGACCGACTCGTTCGCATCACGGCGCAGGTTGCGCGTGGCGATCTTGGCGGTTTCGCCTTCGTTGCGAACCAGCTTGGTCATTTCCTTGCGGCGCTCTTCGCTCATGGCGGGCAGCGGCACGCGGATCAGGTCGCCCATCGAGGCGGGGTTCAAGCCCAGGTCGCTTTCGCGAATGGCCTTCTCGATCTTGGCGCCCATGCCCTTTTCCCAGGGCTGGACGCTGATGGTGCGCGAGTCGAGCACCGACACGTTGGCCACCTGGCTCAGCGGCACCTGCGAGCCGTAGTACTCGACGTGGATCGAGTCGAGCAGCGCCGAATTTGCGCGGCCCGTGCGGATCTTGGTGAGGTTGTTCTGGAATGCGGCGAGCGACTGATTCATCTTCGCGTCGGTCGCATTGCGGATGTCTGCAATGGTCATCTCAAATACTCCTAGGCATGCACCAGCGTGCCCTCGTCCTCGCCCATCACGACGCGCTTGAGCGCACCGTTCTTGAGGATCGAGAACACCTTGATCGGCAGCTTCTGGTCGCGGCACAGCGCGAAAGCCGTGGCGTCCATGATGCCGAGATTTTTTGCGATCGCCTCGTCGAAAGTCAGCGTGGCGTAGCGCGTTGCATCGGGGTTGGTCTTGGGATCGGCGGTGTAGACGCCGTCGACCTTGGTCGCCTTGAGCACGAGCTCGGCACCGATCTCGGCGCCGCGCAGCGCGGCAGCCGTATCGGTGGTGAAGAACGGATTGCCCGTGCCGGCCGCGAACACCACGACCTTGCCCTCTTCGAGGTACTGCAGGGCCTTGGGGCGCACATAGGGCTCGACCACCTGCTCGATGGCAATGGCGGACATCACGCGGGCCACGAGACCCTGCTTGTCCATTGCGTCGGCCAGCGCCAGCGAGTTCATCACGGTGGCCAGCATGCCCATGTAGTCGGCCGTGGCGCGGTCCATGCCGACCGAGCCGCCCGCGACGCCGCGGAAGATGTTGCCGCCCCCGATCACGACCGCCACCTGGACGCCCATGTTCACAACCTCGGCCACTTCCTGCACCATGCGCACGATGGTGGCGCGGTTGATGCCGAAGGCGTCATCGCCCATCAATGCCTCTCCCGACAGCTTCAACAAGATTCGCTTGTGGGCTGGGCGGGCATCAGACATGGGCAATTTCCTTTGATTTGGCGGGGACGAGTGTAAAACGTAGCGATGAAAAAGCGACGGCACGCGTTGGCGCGCCGTCGCTGGAGCCCGAAAGGCTTAGGCAGCGGCCTTGGCTGCTGCGACCTGCGCGGCAACTTCCGCAGCGAAGTCGTCAACCTTCTTCTCAATGCCTTCGCCGACCACGTACAGGGTGAAGCCCTTGATCGAGGTGTCGGCGGCCTTGAGCATCTGCTCGACGGTCTGCTTGTCGTTCTTCACGAACGGCTGGTTGTGCAGCGAGACTTCCTTCAGGTACTTCTGCACGCCGCCTTCGATGCGTTTGGCAACGATGTCGTCGGGCTGCGGCTTCTTGCCTTCGGCCTCGGCCACCTTGCGGTCTTCGGCAGCCTTGCCGGCAGCCACGGCGCGCTCTTTTTCGATCAGTTCGACAGGCACGTCCGACGCCTGGATGGCGACCGGCTTCATGGCGGCAATGTGCATCGCCACGTCCTTGGCCGACGTGTCGTCGCCCTCGAACTCGACCATCACGCCGATGCGCGTGCCGTGCAGGTACGAAGCCAGCTTGCCGTTGCCGGCAAAGTGCTTGAAGCGGCGAAAGCTCATGTTCTCGCCGATCTTGCCGATCAGGCCCTTGCGCACGTCCTCGAGCGTCGGACCGAAGCCGTCCTGCTCGTAGGGCAGCGCGCCCAGCGCAGCGATGTCGGCCGGGTTGTTCTTGGCGACCAGCATCGCGGCAGCGTTGGCCATGGCCAGGAAGCTGTCGTTCTTGGTGACGAAGTCGGTTTCGCAGTTGATTTCGATCATGCCGCCGGCAGCGCCATCGACGAATGCCGTGACCACGCCTTCGGCAGTGATGCGGCCCGATGCCTTGCCAGCCTTGTTGCCGAGCTTGATGCGCAGCAGCTCTTCGGCCTTTTCCATGTTACCGTCGGCCTCGGTCAGGGCCTTCTTGCATTCCATCATCGGCGCGTCGGTCTTTGCGCGCAGTTCGCCGACCATGCTTGCGGTGATTGCAGCCATTGTTGTATCTCCGTAAATCCAAAAATCAGGTTAAAAAAAAGGGGCACCAAAGCCCCTTCTTCAGGCTCGCGAGCGCGCCAATCAGGCCGAAGCGCCCTCTTCGACTTCGACGAATTCGTCGCTGCCTTCGGCGATGGCCTTGACCACGTCACCGGTGGCGCTGTTGCGGCCTTCGATGATCGCATCGGCGATGCCGCGGGCGTACAGCGTGACAGCCTTCGACGAGTCGTCGTTGCCGGGGATCACGTAGTCAATGCCTTCGGGCGAGTGGTTGGAGTCCACCACACCGATCAGCGGAATGCCGAGCTTCTTGGCTTCGGCCACGGCGATCTTGTGGAAGCCCACGTCGATCACGAAGATGGCGTCGGGCAGCGCGGTCATGTCCTGGATGCCGCCGATGTCCTTTTCGAGCTTCTCGATTTCGCGCGAGAAGGTCAGTTGCTCCTTCTTGCTCAGCGAGTCGAGGCCGGCTTCCTGCTGGGCCTTCATGTCCTTCAGACGCTTGATCGATGTCTTGACGGTCTTGAAGTTGGTCAGCATGCCGCCCAGCCAGCGGGTGTCGACGAAAGGCACACCGGCGCGGCGAGCTTCGGCAGCCACGATTTCACGGGCCTGGCGCTTCGTGCCGACCATCAGGATCGTGCCGCGGTTGGCGGTGAGCTGCTTGGCGTACTTCATCGCGTCCTGGAACATCGGGAGCGACTTTTCCAGGTTGATGATGTGGATCTTGTTGCGATGGCCGAAGATGAACGGGGCCATCTTGGGGTTCCAGAAGCGGGTTTGGTGACCGAAATGGACACCTGCTTCCAGCATTTCGCGCATGGTGGTAGACATTGAAATTACTCCAAAGGTTGGGTCTAAAATCCAGCCCGTTTTGTGCTCTTTTGAACGGAGTCACAACACCTTGATTGGGCCGGTTTGCGGATGTGTCTGGCTGGATGCAACGAAAGCCGTCGCTTTGCCAGCGAAACCCAAAGAGTATAGCACGGCCGCCGCCCCTTCTCCCTCGAAACCGAGCCGCCTCACGGCATCCGCAGCGCCCATGAACGATCTTCACGCCACTCGTTTCACCCTTCTGACAGGTGGCTCCGATGCCCGCACCGAAATGGAGCACGCCATCGGCATTGCCCAATCCCCGGCCTGCGTGCACGTCTTCACCCGCACCATGTTCGACGAGGCCCGCCAGACCACCGCCGCGTCGCCCCCCGACAGCCGCCTTTCCGGACTGGCCTTCACCGCGAAGGACCTGTTCGATGTTGAAGGCCAGCCAACGCCCGCCGGCTCCGCGGTGCTGGCCCATGCGCCCGCGGCCAAGGCCGACGCCCTCGCCGTGGCACGGCTGCGCGCCGCGGGCGGCGTGCTGACCGGCCGCACCAACATGACGGAGTTCGCCTTCTCGGGCGTCGGCGTCAATCCGCACCACGGCACGCCGGCCAATGCGTGCGACGCCGCCACGCCCCGCATCCCGGGCGGCTCGTCGTCCGGCGCAGCGGTGTCGGTGGCCACCGGCGCTGCGTTCATCGGGCTGGGCTCCGACACCGGCGGCTCGATCCGCATCCCGGCGGCGCTGAACGGCATCGTCGGCTTCAAGAACACGGCCCGGCTGACGCCCGTGGAAGGCACACTGCCGCTTTCGACCACGCTGGACACGGTTTGCGCCATGACACGGTCGGTGCGTGACGCCATCACGGCGCACGAAATCCTCGCCGCGCGGCGCGTGACCGCCGGTAACGCCCCGCTGGCCGCCTACAGGCTGGCGGTGGTGAAAAACGTGTTCTTCGATGGTGCCGAACCCGCCGTGGCCGCCGCTTTCGAGCGCGCGCTGAAGGCATTGCGGGCCGCCGGCGCCCGCATCGTCGAGATCGAACTGCCCGAACTGGCCGAGTTGATCACCATCAACGCCACCGGCGGTTTCTCGGCAGCCGAGTCGTACGCCTGGCACCGCCTGCTGCTGGAGCGCAGCGGTGCAGGCTACGATCCGCGCGTGGTCCAGCGCATCTTGCGCGGTGCCACGATGAAGGCACACGAATACATCGACCTGATCCATGCCCGCCGCGACTGGATCGCCCGTGTCGAAACCGCGCTCGCCCCGTTCGACGCCGTCCTGTCGCCGACCGTGCCGATCACCGCGCCGTCCATCGCCAGCGTGGCGCCGGGCGCCGAGCGCGACGACGAATTCTTCCGCGTCAATGCACTGCTGCTGCGCAATCCATCGATCGTCAACATGCTCGACGGCTGCGCCATCTCGCTGCCCTGTCACGCCGACGGCGAACTGCCGGTCGGCCTGATGCTGTGGCACGCCGCGCTGCACGACGACGCTGTGCTCGCAGTTGCGCTCCAGGCCGAGCGCACGCTGCAAAAATAGCAGCCGACGCTGCCCAACGCACGGGCGCCAACCATCTCTCTTATCCAGAAAATTCAATGAAAATCGCGATCGTGGGCGCCGGCATCGTCGGCGTCACCACCGCCTGGGAACTGGTTTCCGACGGCCATGAAGTGACCGTGTTCGAGCGCAGGGGCGCCGCCGCAGAAGAAGCCAGCTTCGCCAACGCCGGCGTGGTCGCTCCCGGGTACGTCACGCCGTGGGCCGCCCCCGGCATGCGCGGCAAGGTGCTGCGATCGCTGCTGTCCTCGCACGGCGCCGTCAAGCTGCGCTGGCCGCTGGCTTCGCGCGACCTCGGCTGGCTGTCGCGCTGGCAAAAGGCCTGCAAGCTCGAAACCTACCTCGCCAATCGCGCACGCATGCAGCGCCTGGCCTTCTACAGCCGCAACCGCCTGCACGAGGTGACTGAGGCGCGCGAGCTCAGCTACGAACGCAGCGACGGCTACCTGGTGCTGCTGCGTTCCAAGCGCGAAAAGAAACTGGTGCAGCCCGGGCTCGACGTACTGCGCGCGGCCGGCAGCGCCTTCAAGGAAGTCGATGCAGACGAGGCCCGGCTGATCGAGCCGGCCCTCAACCCCGACTCCCCGCTGGCGGGCGCCATCCACCTGCCCGACGATGAAGTGGCCAACTGCCGGCAGTTCGCTCTGCTGCTCAAGTGGGAGGCCGAGTCGCTCGGTGCTCAGTTTCACTTCAACTGCGACATCGCCCCCCTGAGCCGCGCGGCGCCCACTTCGCTGTCTTTGGCGAGCGGCTCGGATCCGGTGCGCTACGACGCAGTCGTGATGTGCGCCGGCCTGGCATCGGCGTCGCTGCTGCGGCCGCTGGGGCTGCGCATCCCGATGGCGCCGGTCTACGGCCATTCGATCAGCGCGCCGATCCGCGAACCGCTCAATGCACCGCGCAGCGCGGTGATGGACGAGCGCTACAAGGTTGCCATCTCCCGCCTGGGCCAGCGCGTGCGCGTGGCCGGCGGCGCCGAAATCGGCGGCTCGCTCGACACGATGAATCCGGCCGCCGTGCAGACGCTCTACAAGGTGCTGCACGACTGGTTCCCGGGCGCGGCCACGCTGCAGTCCGGCGTGCAGCAGTGGAAAGGCGCGCGGCCGATGCTGCCCGACGGCCCGCCCGTGCTGGGCGCAAGCGGCATCCCCGGCGTGTGGCTCAATCTCGGCCACGGCTCGAGCGGCTGGGCGCTGTCATGCGGCAGCGCGCGCGTGCTGGGCGACCTGATCGCCGGACAGGACCCGGGCATCGACCTCGAAGGCCTGGGCGTCGAACGGCTCAGTCTTTAGGGCCCCACCGGCGCAGGCGCTCGGGGCTGGCCGGCTGCTCGACGGGCAACGCGGGCTCCAGCGGCGGCCGGAGTTTCTGCGCGATCCATCCCAGCAAACCGGGGCCGACCAGCACAAAGAAGCCCAGGCAAAGTGCATCAGCGCTCAGCAGCGCGAGGCGCGCCAGACCGGAAACGGTTTCGGACGGCACGTCAAACCAGCGGACCACGCTGATGCCGAAGCCGACATTGGCGGCCCATGCCAGGTCCCGCAAAGCCACCCATCGCTTCAAATCGGCCAGCAGAAAGACGCCCCACACGCCGCACAGCAGGCCCAGGGCCCATCCCAGCCCGGCTATCCACGACATCGTCGCAGCCACGAAGAAGATGAGCGCCGCGCAAAGCAGGACGAGCACCCAGCCGACGCTCTTGAGATTCATCCCCGGATGATAAGGAGACGACGCGACGGCAAAATGCGCCGATGCAACGCATCACGTCCGCCACCATTGCCGAGCTGTTCGACATCGCCGCCACGCGCCGCATCGAACAGGCTGCGGCGGCCGCCCTGCCCGCGCACGCGCTGATGCAGCGTGCCGGCCTCGCAGTCGCGCGGCTGGCAATGGCGATCGCGCCGCATGCACGAACGATCTGGGTGGCCTGCGGGCCAGGCAACAACGGCGGCGATGGCTTCGAGGCCGCCGCGCAGTTGCGGCACAGGGGCTTCTTTCCGGTCGTCACCTTCCTCGGGGATGAAGGCCGCTTGCCGCCGGACGCCAAGGCATCGCTGCAGCGCGCCCGCGACGCAGGCGTGACATTCGCATCGACACCGCCTTCGGCCTATGAGCTGGCCATCGACGCGCTGCTCGGCATTGGATCGACGCGGCCACCCGAAGGCACGATGGCCGAATGGCTGGCGAATATGCATGCAAGTGCCCGGCCGGTGCTCAGCGTCGACGTGCCATCGGGCCTGAATGCCGACACCGGCACGCTGACCCACGGCATCGAACCTGCCCAATCATCGGCGCGCAGCTGCATCACCTTCCTCACGCTGAAGCCCGGCCTGTTCACGGCCCAGGGCCGCGATGCGGCGGGCGCCGTGTGGTTCGACGATCTGGGTTGCGGCGCATTCAAGGATCAACCCGCGGCCCGGATCGCCGGAGCCCCCGAAGCTCGGCGGCGCGCACATGCGTCGCACAAGGGCAGTTTTGGCGATGTCGCGGTGATCGGCGGCGCGCCCGGCATGGCAGGAGCCGCGCTGCTGGCCGGGTCGGCGGCTTTGCACAGCGGTGCGGGGCGCGTATTTGTCGGACTGCTCGATCCGAGCGCGGCCCCCGTCGACATCGCGCAACCCGAACTGATGCTGCGCGACGCCCGAACGCTCGACTTGTCGGGCATGACGGCAGTGTGCGGATGCGGCGGTGCAGAGGCCGTGGCCGAACTGCTGCCGCGCGTGCTCTCGACGGCGGCCGCACTGGTGCTCGATGCCGACGCACTCAATGCCATCGCAGCCGATGGTGCGCTGCAAGCCCAATTGGTATTGCGAGGAAAAGGCGGAGCCCCCACCGTGATCACGCCGCATCCATTGGAAGCGGCGCGCCTGCTGGGCCGTACGGTCGGCGAGGTCCAGGCCGACAGGCTGGACGCGGCCCGCCAACTTGCCGTGCGCTTCGGTGTCGTGACAGTGCTCAAGGGTTCAGGCACTGTGGTTGCCGACGCCGGCAGCGCGCCACCCGTCATCAACCTGACCGGCAACGCGCGCCTCGCGACGGCCGGCACCGGCGACGTGCTGGCCGGCATGATCGGCGCGGCACTGGCCATGCGCCAGCCAGCCTTCGAAGCGGCGCACGAAGCCGTCTGGCAGCACGGCCACATCGCCGACACCTGGCCGGCCGATGCCGCCCCGCTCACGGCCGGCGCGCTGGCCCGCCGTGCGCCCTCCTGACCGCCCTTAGCCGCGCCCGACGAAGGGCATCTTCGTCGCCATGATGGTGTGGAACAGCACGTTGGCTTCCAGCGGCAGGTTTGCCATGTAGAGCACCGACTGGCCCACGATCTTGACATCGATCAGCGGCTCGATCGCAAGTTCGCCATTGGCTTGCGGCACGCCCTTGGCCATGCGTGCGGCCAGTTCGGTCATGGCATTACCGACGTCGACCTGCCCCACCGCGATGTCGTACTTGCGGCCGTCCAGCGAAGCGGTCTTCGTCAGCCCTTCGACCGCATGCTTGGTGGCCGTGTAGGCCGCCGAGTTCGGCCGCGGCGCGGTGGCCGAGATGGAGCCGTTGTTGATGATGCGGCCACCCATCGGCGTTTGCGCCTTCATCGTGCGGAACGCCTGCTGGATGCAGAAGAACATGCCCGTGAGATTGATGTCGACAACGCCCTGCCACTGCGCGGGCGTCCAGTCCTCGAACGGGCCCGGCGGGTTGCCCACGCCGGCGTTGTTGAACAGCAGGTCGACACGGCCGAGGCGCTCGACCGTGGCCGCGAACAGGGCCTGCACCGAGTCCGCATTGGCCACGTCGGTCGGCACCGCGAAGGCGCGCGCGCCGGCACCCGACTCTTGCGCCACCTGTTCCAGCGGCTCCAGGCGGCGTCCCGCCAGAGCCACGCTCCAGCCGTCGCCCAGCAGCGCCAGTGCGGCTGCGCGGCCGATGCCGGAGCCCGCCCCCGTGACGATGGCGATACGGCCCTTGTTGTCTTCAGCGCTCATGCTGTCTGTCTCTTTCTCTTCTTGGGTTGGTCGATGGTTCGTGCTGCCTGAGCTTCAGCGGCGCGGCTTGCGCCCCTTCATCTTGTTGGCGGCCTTCTTGACCGCCGACTTGAAGGCCTGCATTGCCGACTGCGGTCCGGCCGCGGGCGAGGAACCGCGCTCCGCGCGCGGCTCGGCGTTGCCGGCTTCAGCCTTGTGGCGCGTGCTGCGCTTGGCCGAGGCCTTGACCGGCACGCCCGATGCCACGCCCTTGTCCTTCATGGCACGGGTCGCCAGTTCTTCGCCTTCGCGCACGAGGCGGAAGTCGATCTTGCGGCCGTCCAGGTCGACACGACTCACCTGCACCCGCACCCGCGTGCCGATGGCGTAGCGGATGCCGGTGCGCTCGCCGCGCAATTCCTGGCGCATCTCGTCGAACTTGAAGTACTCGCCGCCAAGCTCGGTGATGTGCACCAGGCCCTCGACGTACATCGCATCGAGCGTGACGAAGATGCCGAAGGTCGTGGCGGCGGTGACCACACCGCCGTATTCCTCGCCGAGGTGCTCGCGCATGTACTTGCACTTGAGCCACGCCTCGACGTCGCGGCTGGCCTCGTCGGCGCGGCGCTCGTTGGCGCTGCAATGCAGGCCCGCGGCCTCCCATGCCAGCACTTCCTTGCTTGGCGCCACGGTGGCTTTCTGCGGCTTGTTGGTCGGCGCCTTCACGCGCGACGCAAGCCGCTTGGCCAGCTTGGCGTGCGCCTCGCCGGGCGTGGGCAGCATCGGCAGCTGATAGCGCGTCTTGCCGAGGATCGCCTTGATCACACGATGCACCAGCAAATCCGGATAGCGCCGGATCGGGCTCGTGAAATGCGTGTAGGCCTCGTAGGCCAGGCCGAAGTGGCCGCTGTTGATCGGCGTATAGATCGCCTGCTGCATCGAGCGCAGCAGCATGGTGTGGATCTGCTGCGCGTCGGGGCGCTCTTTCGTGGCATCGGCAATCGCCTGGAACTCGCCCGGCCTGGGGTCGTCGGTGATGCTCAGGCCGACGCCCATCGCCTTCAGGTAGCCGCGCAGGATTTCCTTCTTCTCGGGCGTCGGGCCTTCGTGCACGCGGTACAGGCCCGGGTGCTTGCCTTCGGCGATGAAGTCGGCGCTGCAGACGTTGGCCGCGAGCATCGCTTCCTCGATCAGGCGGTGCGCTTCGTTGCGCGTGCGCGGAACGATCTTCTCGATGCGGCCGGCGTCGTCGCAGATGATCTGCGTCTCGGTGGTTTCGAAGTCGACCGCGCCGCGCTTGCCGCGCTGCTTGAGCAGCGCCTTGTAGACGTCGGCGAGGTTCAGCAGATCCTTGACGCGGTCCTTGCGCTTGGCGGCTTCGGGGCCGCGCGTATTGCCGAGGATGGCCGCCACTTCGGTGTACGTGAAGCGCGCATGGCTGAACATCACGGCGGGATAGAACTGGTAGGCGTAGATCTCGCCGTCTGCGGCCACGAGCATGTCGCACACCATGCACAGGCGCTCGACCTCGGGGTTCAGCGAGCACAAGCCGTTCGACAGCTTCTCGGGCAGCATCGGAATGACGCGGCGCGGGAAGTAGACGCTGGTGGCGCGGTCATAGGCGTCAATGTCGATGCCAGAGCCCGTCTGCACATAGGCGCTGACGTCGGCAATCGCAACCAGCAGGCGCCAGCCCTTGCCGCGGCCCACCTTCGCAGGCTCGCAGTACACGGCGTCGTCGAAGTCGCGCGCGTCTTCACCGTCGATGGTGACGAGCGGAATGTCGGTGAGGTCCACGCGCCCCTTCTTGTCGGCGGGACGGACCTTCTCGGGCAGCGCCTTGGCCTCGGCCAGGCACTCTGCGGAAAACTCGTGCGGCACGCCGTACTTGCGCACGGCGATCTCGATCTCCATGCCAGGGTCGTCGATCTCGCCCAGCACTTCCTTCACGCGGCCCACCGGCTGGCCGAACAGCGCCGGCGGCTCGGTGAGTTGCACGACCACCACCTGCCCCACCTTTGCAGGACCGGTTGCGCCCTTGGGAATCAGGACGTCCTGGCCGTAGCGCTTGTCTTCTGGCGCGACGAGCCAGATGCCGCCTTCATGCAAGAGGCGGCCGATGATGGGCTGCTCGGGGCGCTCGATGATCTCCACCACGCGCCCCTCGGGGCGGCCACGGCGATCCTGTCGCACGACGCGCGCCTTGACGCGGTCCTTGTGCAGCACCGCGCGCATCTCGTTCGGCGGCAGGTAGATATCTGCTTCGCCGTCGTCGCGCTGCACGAAGCCGTGCCCGTCGCGATGCCCTTGGACCGTTCCTTCGAATTCATCCAGCAAGCCGCTGGAAGTGACATTATTTTTGATATGATCTCCTTCTTTCCTGAAATTCAAAACATAACTGCTTCGGCAGTTCTGTGGGCCCAGATGGCGGAATTGGTAGACGCACTAGTTTCAGGTACTAGCGAGTAACATCGTGGAGGTTCGAGTCCTCTTCTGGGCACCAAGTTTAAACAGACCTTTACCAGGTCATTCGATTCAAGCCACCGGCCTCCGGTGGCTTTTTTCATGGCTGCTTGAATTTGCATCGAGCAGCCGGCGCAGCAAAGTTGCTTCGCAAAAATATGTATAATCGCAATCTTTGCTGAAAAGCAAAAACAAGCCCAGATGGCGGAATTGGTAGACGCACTAGTTTCAGGTACTAGCGAGTAACATCGTGGAGGTTCGAGTCCTCTTCTGGGCACCAGATTCAACAAGACCCTTACCAGGTCATTCGATTCAAGCCACCGGCCTCCGGTGGCTTTTTTCTTATCCGCTTGAATCTGAAGCATCAAACAGGCAGCGCGATCAGGTCATGGCCCTCGGCGCCCACGATGCGGGCGCGAGTGAACTCGCCCACCTTCAGCGTCTTGCTGATCTTCTCGGGCGGCAGCAGGCGAACCGTGCCGTCGATCTCCGGCGCATCGGCGTACGTGCGCCCCACCCCACCCTTGCGGCCCATGCCCGGCGCCGAATCGACCAGCACCTGCATCGTCGAGCCAACACGCTTCCGCAGCTTGGCGATTGATACGGCCTCCGCCACCTCCATGAAGCGAGCGCGACGCGCTTCACGCTCCGGCTCGGGCAGCATGCCGGGAATGTCGTTGGCGGTCGCGCCCTCGACCGGGCTGTAGGCAAAGCAACCGGCACGGTCGATCTCGGCTTCCCGGATGAAGTCGAGCAGATGCTCGAATTCCTGCTCCGTCTCGCCAGGAAAACCGGCGATGAAGGTGCTGCGGATCACAAGCTCCGGGCACACCTCGCGCCAGCGCGCCAGCCGCTCCAGATTCTTCTCGCCACTGGCCGGACGCTTCATGCGCTTCAGCACATCGGGATGGCTGTGCTGCAATGGCACGTCGAGGTACGGCAGCACCTGGCCACTCGCCATCAGAGGAATGATCTCGTCGACGCTCGGGTACGGGTACACATAGTGCAGGCGAACCCACGCGCCATACGGCTCGGCGATTTCACCCAGCGTGCGCACCAATTCGAGCATGCGGGTCTTGACCGGCTTGCCATCCCAGAACCCGGTGCGGTACTTCACGTCGACGCCATAGGCCGAAGTGTCCTGGCTGATCACCAGCAGTTCTTTCACGCCGCCTTCGAACAGGGCCTTCGCCTCGCTCAGAACATCTCCGACCGGCCGCGACACGAGGTCGCCGCGCATCGAGGGAATGATGCAGAAGGTGCAGCGATGGTTGCAGCCCTCGCTGATCTTCAGGTAGGCGTAGTGGCGCGGCGTCAGCTTGAGGCCGGCAACGCCGAAGGTGTTCGGCACCAGGTCGATGAACGGGTCGTGCGGCTTCGGCAGGTTCGCATGCACCGCATCCATCACCTCCTGCGTGGCATGCGGACCGGTCACGGCCAGCACGCTCGGGTGCATCTGGCGCACCAGGTTGCCCCCCTGATCGCCAGTCTTGGCGCCCAGGCAGCCAGTGACGATCACGCGGCCGTTCTCGGCCAAAGCCTCACCGATGGTGTCCAGGCTCTCCTTCACGGCATCGTCGATGAAGCCGCAGGTGTTGACGATCACCAGATCGGCGCCTTCGAAAGTCTTGGCGGTTTGATAACCCTCAGCACTCAGCTGGGTCAGGATCAGTTCGGAATCGGTAAGGGCCTTGGGGCAGCCCAGGCTCACGAATCCGACCTTGGGGGCGGCCGGCGTGGCCGTACGTTCGGGGGAGGCAACTTCGCTCATATGCCTCTATTGTCCCAGCTATCGGTGACGGCTGGGTATTCAAGGGCGCTTGATGCCAAAGGCCCCCAGTACCTGTTCGGTGTTTTTCTGCATCTGCTCCTGCATCTGCAAGAAAACGTTCTTCGATTGCTCGACGTAATTGCCCATCAGCCCCTGCAGCATCGGAGACTGCATGGTCATGAAGCGCGACCACATTTCGGGCGTCAGCCCCTCGGCCTTTTCGGCCAACTGCGCCTGCACCTCGGTCATGGCCTGGATGTTCTTCTCGAGATACGGCCCCATGTAGCCCTGCATAGCCTGCCCATAGAACCGGATGATGTTGGCCAGCACCTGCTCGGTGAACATCGGCGCGCCGCCCGCCTCTTCTTCGAGAATGATCTGCAGCAGGATGCTGCGAGTGAGGTCGTCGCCCGTCTTGGCATCGCGCACCACGAACTGGGCGTTCTGGATGACCAGCTGCTTCACCTCGGTCAGCGTGATATACGTGGATGTCTCGGTGTCGTAGAGCCTTCGGTTGGGGTACTTCTTGATCACACGCTGTACCGGCTTGACCCCGGACTTCTTGCTCTGCACTGCGGACTCCTTCACATGGACGCCCATGTCATCGGATGATTCTAGGGAGCGGTTTTGTTGCGCCGCGACAAGGTTTACCCTGACCGGGCTCGCCGCCTTCCTCAATCCAACGATGTTGCGTACTCCGCGCCGCACGCATGGCAGGCGGCCGACTCGGGCCGCTCTTCGTCGGCCTCCCGAAAACGCAGCGGTGTTTTTTGCCCGTAGACCACCCAGCAGCGCGGACAGTGCTCCTGCCCCACGGTCGGCAGGTAGGCACGAGCGCGCTGTTCGGCGCGCTCTTCGGTCAAGGGCATGCCCTGGCGTTGGGCACGCGCCACTTCGCGCGCCGCCATCGTGTCGGTGCGTCCGCCCGCGTGGTCGTTGATGCCGTAGACAGCACGCGCAAACTCGATGGGAGCCTGCCTCATCAGCGCCGCAAGGCGCTTGTCGGCATGAGCCCGATCAACCAGCGTTGATCGCGTATTCATCGGATCGCTTGTCAAGAAAAATGGAATGAGGATGCAGAGAGGCCAAGGTAGCACAACAACATGGCCGAGGGCTTCTTCTGAATCACCGCAAATGGGACGATATGCGCACCGGGGAACCCGGTGCATGCTCTGTTCAACGGGTCCGGTGGTTGGCCGGGGCTGAAGCAGAAATTGGTAGGCGCGATTGGACTCGAACCAACGACCCCCACCATGTCAAGGTGGTGCTCTAACCAGCTGAGCTACGCGCCTAAGGATGTGTCCGAGAAGCAGCTATTGTAGCAGGAGAAAACGCGCTTTTCAGCGACGACGTGCAGATCGCACACCAATAACTGCAGTGACCAGTCCAAGGACCTGCGTGAGCCGCGCGGCGTCGGCGATTTCAACAGTGAACGTCATCCACGCCGTGCCCTTGATCGACTGCGTCTGCACGCCGATGACGTTCATCTTCTCGCGCGCGAATACGTCGGAGATATCGCGCAGCAGCCCTTGGCGGTCGGCCGCCTCGACGGCCACGTCCACCGCATACACAGGTGCGTCGGCACCCTTCTTCGCAACGCCCCACTCCACATCGATGACGCGCTCGCCATCCTTCGCGGCCATCGTGCGGAAGTTGCTGCAATCGCCGCGGTGCACGCTGACGCCATGACCTCGCGTGACGAAGCCGCGAATCGCATCGGGCGGCGCGGGCTTGCAGCACTTGGCGAGCTGCGTCATCAATGAAGACACGCCCACCACCAGCACGCCACCCTTGCCCGATTTTTCGCTGCCGCGCGCCTTCTTGATAAGCACGCCGTCGTCTGGCCCCGGTGCGGGCTCGGGCGGACGCAGCAGCGTCTCGATGTTGCGCAGCGAGAACTCGTCCTTGCCCACCACTTCGAACAGATGGTCCGCCGACTTGAAGCCGAGCTGCGACGCTAGGTCTTCGAGCCGCACCGCAGTCTTGCCTTCGCGCTGCAGCAACTTCTCGACCGCTTCGCGTCCGCGCGCCACGGTCTCGTGCGTGATCTGTGCGTTGAACCATGCGCGCACCTTCGCGCGCGCACGGTGGCTGGCCAGATAGCCCAGCTCCGCATTGAGCCAGTCGCGCGACGGCCCGCCCTCCTTGGCCGCAATGATCTCGACCGTCTGCCCGTTCGACAGCGGCGTGTTCAACGGCACCATCGCACCATCGACGCGCGCTCCACGGCAGCGATGGCCCAGCGTGGTGTGCACGGTGTAGGCAAAGTCGACCGGCGTCGCACCCTGCGGCAACTCGACGATGGCGGCATCCGGTGTCAGCACATAGATGCGGTCGTCGAACAGGCCCTGACCCTGCAGGCCGCCCGACAGATCGCGCTCCCACGCCAGCAGTTGCCGAAGCACCGCAATCTTCGCGTCGTACTCGCCACTCGCCCATACGCCTGCGTAGCCCTTGTGGCCCGCTTCCTTGTAGGCCCAGTGCGCCGCCACGCCATGCTCGGCGTGGTCATGCATTTCTTCGGTGCGGATCTGGATCTCGATCGGTTTGCCCGCCTTGCCATCCACCAGCTCGCGCACCACCGTGTGCAGCGACTGATAGCCGTTGGGCTTGGGCCGCGCGATGTAGTCGTCGAACTCCTCGTCGATCGGCTGGAAGTGCGAATGCACCCACGCCAGCGCCGCATAGCAATCCTTGACGTCGGGCACCACCACGCGCAGTGCAAGGATGTCGAAGACCTGCTCGAAGTCGAGCGACTTGCCGCGCATCTTCTTGACGATGCTGTAGATGTTCTTGGGGCGCCCCTGCACAGTGGCCTTGACGCCTTCGGCTTGCAGTTCGCGCTCGAGCTGCGAGCGCAGTTGCTCGATGTGCCCTTCGCGCTCGATGCGCTTTTCGTCGAGCAGGCGCGCGATCAGCTTGTAGGTTTCAGGCTCGAGGAAGCGGAACGAGAGGTCCTCGATCTCCCACTTCACCTGCCAGATGCCCAGCCGGTTGGCCAGCGGCGCGAACACCTGCAACGACTCGCGCGCTACGCTCTCGGGCGCAGGCTGCTTGCTTGCGGCCGCATGCCGCAGCGTCTGCAGGCGCGAAGCCAGCCGCAGCATCACCACGCGAAGGTCGCGCGAGAACGCAAGCAGCATCTTGCGCACGTTCTCGGTCTGCGCGCCCGCGCCTTCGACGTGATGCCCCTGCGAGGCGGAGCGGGCCTGCTCCTGCACGCGCACCAGCTTGGTCGTCTCGACGGCGAGCGCCGCGAAGTTGTCGCCGAACACCTTGGCGATCACCTCCTGCGGGCGGTTCAGGTGCTGGCACGAATAAACCAGGTAGCTCGCCGCCTGCATGGCCTCGGAGCCACCCATCTTCGCGACGATGGCGGCCACCGCGTCGGCGTGCGCGAGCGAGTTCTCGCCCGTATCGAGCTTCTCGTCGGCGATCAGCGGTTCGGCGAACGCACGCGCGCGCGCCAGCATGTTTTCCATCACCGGCGCACGGTCGGCCGTTGCCGCGGACAACGGATAGTCGACCATGGCCGCGTCGGACATGGGTGCCGTCTGGAGACTCGAGGAATCGCGCTTCACGCTTCAATCAATCAATCGAACAGGAAGTTGGTGACTGCGGCGATCTGCAGGGGATCGACAAAGGTCGGCGCGTGGCCCACGCCTTCGAACTCGACCAGCGTAGCGCGCGGGCCGCGCTGTGTCATGGCCAGCGCGGTTTCGCGCGACAACAGATCCGATTCGGCGCCGCGCGTGACGAGCGTGCGCGCCTCGATGGCGTCGTACAGGCTCCACATGATCGCGCCGCCCTGCGCCGCGGCCTCGGGCGTGATGGCGCGCAGCGCCACGCCGATGGCAGGGTCGTAGTGAAGCAGCCAGGCCCCCTCGTCGCCGCCAGCCTCGGCCTTGGCCGAACCATCGGCCGTGCGCTGCGACGCGGGCACCACCATGTGCTGCGACAGCGCCAGCCACTGCGCGGGCGTGTGCGGGCCGAAGCTGGTCGACAGCGTCCACATGGCATCGGCCGCCGCTTGCACGCTCGCGTAGGAACCGTTCTTCCCTACGTAGGCGCCGATGCGCTGCACTGCGGCCGGCTCGATCGTCGGACCAACATCGTTCGCGACGAAGCGGCGGATGGGCCGCGCCAGCGGCAGCTCCTTGTGGCCTGCGAGCACGAAGCCGATCAGTCCGCCCATGCTGGTGCCGAGGTAGTCGAGCGTGCCGATGGCCTGCTCGCGATGGAGCTGCGCGATCAACGCGACCATGTCGGCCGCATACACCGGCACCTGATAGAAAGCGGGGTCGCGCAGCCAGTCGCTGCGCCCACGGCCCACCACGTCGGGGCAGACCACGCGCACATTGCCGCCAGCGCGCGCCACGATGGCCTGGGCCAACAGGTCGAAATCGCGGCCCTGCCGGGTCAGCCCGTGCACGCAGATCACGACATGCGCACTGCGCGCGTCGCCCCATTGCCAATAGGCCATGCGATGGCCGCCTTGGGCGTCATCGCACGCCACGTAATGAAGCGTCGGTTCTGTCATGAAAACGAAGTCGTCCTGGTGCGGATAATTGTCTCGTCGCATCCTAATTCATCCGGAGATTGATCTTCATGCTCAAAGGCAAAACCGCGCTTGTCACGGGGTCCACCAGTGGCATTGGCCTCGCCATCGCCAAGGCTCTCGCCCAGCAGGGCGCACACATCGTGCTCAACGGCTTCGGCGATGCCGAAGCTCCCAAGGCCCAGATCGAGGCGCTCGGCGTACGCGCCGAGTACCACGGCGCAGACATGAGCAAACCCGAACAGATCGAAGACATGATGAAGTTCGCCGCGTCGAAGTTCGGCCGCGTCGACATCCTCGTGAACAACGCCGGCATCCAGCATGTGGCCAAGGTCGAAGACTTCCCCACCGAACGCTGGGACGCGATCATCGCGATCAATCTCACCAGCGCATTTCATACGACACGGCTGGCGATTCCCGCGATGCGCGAAGCCAACTGGGGCCGCGTCATCAATATTGCGTCGGCCCATGGCCTCGTGGCATCCGCGCAGAAATCGGCCTATGTGGCCGCCAAGCACGGCATCGTCGGCCTGACCAAGTCGGTCGCGCTCGAAACCGCGACCACCGGCGTCACTGCCAACGCAATCTGCCCCGGCTGGGTGCTGACCCAGCTGGTGCAAAAGCAGATCGACGACCGCGCGGCGCGCGAAGGCATCACGGCGGCGCAGGCGCAGAACGAGCTGCTGGGCGAAAAGCAGCCATCGCTGCAGTTCACCACCGTCGAGCAGCTGGGCGGCCTGGCCGTCTTCCTGTGCTCGCCGGCGGCCGATCAGGTGCGAGGCGTCGCCTGGGCCATGGATGGCGGCTGGACTGCCCAATAAAGGGTAGCCTGCCGGTACGCGCGCCCCTTACTTGAGCTGCACCGAGCCCGACACGTTCACCACCACGCTGGTCTTGCCGGCTTCGACCGGCACCGTCGAGTCGGACGAGAACGACTTGGCCTGCACCGCCATCATGCGCGGGCGGATCGGACCACCGTCGTTCGCGTTCACCGATACCTCGCGCAGCGTGTAGCCGCTGAAGCCGAAGCCCTTGGCCAGCTCGCCGGCCTTCTGCTTGAAGTTCTCGATGGCGATGTTCTGCGCCTCGGTTTCGGTCTTGGCGCGCTGCTCGCGGCTCAAGCCGAAGCCCACGTTGCCCACGCTGAGCGTCGTGATGCGGCCGGCCGTCTGGGTGATGCGCGGGAAGTCGCGCCCCTCGAGCACCAGCTCGGTCGAGCCCTGCCAACCGTTGATCTTGCCGTCCTTGGAATAGCGCGGCGACAGGCTGAAGTTGCCGGTGCGCACGTCGAGCTGGCCCGCCTGGGCGTTCTTCTTCGCTTCGGCCAGGGCCGCGTCGAGCGCGGCCTTCAGCTGCGTCTGCACGGCGGCCGCGTCAGGGGCGTCGCGGGTGGTCACGAGCGTCATGCTCAGCATGTCCTGCTGCACTTCGACCGTACCGGAAGCCGCCAACTGCAGCACGTTCTGCGGTACCGGCGCAGCGGCGTTCTGGGCCAGTGCGGTGTCGGCGGCGGCCAGGGCGGCGCACGCCGCGAGCAATTTGATTGTTTTCTTCAAGACGAAGTACTCCCCTGAATTGGTATGAAAAGACAAGCCTGCGCCCCGCAGGCCCACGCATCAGCGGCGCTGGCTGCGCGGTGCAGTCAAGGACGGGCGAGCTGCGGGCGGTGGCACCGGCACGATCCGCTCGGCCGGCTGCGATTCTGCCGAATTGAGCAAAGCACCCGTCGCGGGCGGGGTCCATTGGCCGCGAACCTGCTGCCGCAGCTCGAACAGTTCGGCGGCGGTCAGGCGCCTGCCGGCGGCCGCCTGTTCGCGGCGGACCTCCTCGCGCTGCGCGGCACGATGTGCCGCCACCGCGTCCCGGACTTCGCTGCGGCGCACGTCGCCCACCCTGAAGAAATCGCCGGACATCGCCAGCGCCGGACCGCAGGCGAAAACGAGGATGAACGGGAGGGCGAAAAATGGACGTCTCATTGAGCGCAAATCATCAGGAAATGGGACTTTGCCACCTCCCCGCTAACGTCGGATGACCAGACCGCGAGCGTCCGCAAGTTTTGTAACTTAGTGTCAAACCATAAGTAAATCCGGCTCAACGGAGGCTTAACGCCTTCAGAATCGGCCCTGTTACAAATTCATCGTTGTAGAAATGACTCAAGTTCCCGCTCGCACCGACAAGATCGTGATCGTCGACGACGACGCCCGCATCCGCGACCTCCTGCGCCGCTACCTGACGCAGGAAGGTTTCGAAGTGATCGTGGCCGAGGACGGCAAGGCGCTCAACCGCATCCTGTTGCGCGACACGGTCGACCTGATCGTGCTCGACCTGATGATGCCCGGCGAAGACGGTCTCTCGGTCTGCCGCCGCCTGCGGGCCGCCAACGACCGCACCCCGATCATCATGCTCACCGCCAAGGGCGAGGACGTGGACCGCATCGTCGGCCTCGAAGTCGGCGCCGACGACTATCTCGGCAAGCCTTTCAATCCGCGCGAACTGCTGGCCCGTGTGCACGCCGTGCTGCGCCGCCGTCCGCCGCTGGAAGCGCCGGGCGCCCCATCTACCGAGAACGAGACCGTCACTTTCGGCCCGTTCGCCTTCGACCTCGGCTCGCGCACCCTGAAGAAGGATGGCGAAGAACTCTCGCTGACCACCGGCGAGTTCGCGATGCTGAAGGCGCTCGTGCGCCATCCGCGTCAACCGCTGTCGCGCGAAAAGCTGGCCCAGCTGGCGCGCGGGCGCGAGTTCGAGCCCTTCGACCGCAGCCTGGACGTGCAGATCTCGCGCCTGCGCAAGCTGGTCGAGTCCGACGCCGCGGCGCCGCGCTACATCCAGACCGTCTGGGGCGTCGGCTACGTGTTCGTGCCGGACGGCACGGCCTGACGCGCCGTTGACAGGTGGCCGTCGGCCAACCCACCAGACCCGGCGCGGCCCAGGAGGACGGCGTGCAGGTCACGATGCCGAGCCCGCTCGAAGCGAGCGCGCAACGTGACCGCCGCCCCGGCCTCAAGCTGGGTTTCAGCCTTTTCTGGCGCACCTTCTTTCTGCTGGCGCTGCTGCTCATCGGCTGCACGGTCGCCTGGCTGCAGACTTTCCGCTCGCTCGAATACGAGCCGCGCGCCATCCAGACCGCGCACCAGATCGCCTCGCTCGTGAACCTCACGCGCGCGGCGCTGGTGTATTCGGACGCGATCACCCGGGTGTCGCTGATCAAGACGCTGGCCGACCAGGAAGGCGTGCGCATCCTGCCGCGCGAACCCAACGACCGGTTCCAGCCCTACACCAGCGGCGCGCTCGACCTGCGCGTGACCGAGGAGCTGATCGAGCAGCTCGGTGAAGGCACCACGGTGGCCAGCCGCGTGAACGACGAGGCGGGTCTCTGGATCGGCTTCACCATCGAGAGCGACACCTACTGGCTGCTGCTCGACCCGACGCGCTTCAGCCGCGTGGGAGGGCGCACCTGGCTGGTCTGGCTCAGCACGGCGATGGCGCTCTCGCTGGCCGGCGCCGCGCTGATCACGCGGCTCATCAACCTGCCGCTCAAGCAGCTGTCGCGCGCGACCATGCAGGTGCGCGAAGGCGAGTACGAGGCGCACCGGCTTGACGAGCGAGCCCGCACCAACGAGATCCGCGCCGTCAACATCGGCTTCAACCGCATGGCGGACCAGCTCGCCAAGATCGAGCAGGACCGCGCCATCATGCTGGCCGGCATCTCGCACGACCTGCGCACGCCGCTGGCCCGGCTGCGGCTGGAAACCGAGATGAGCGTCGCCGACGAGGACGCGCGCGACCACATGGCGGCCGACATCGCCCAGCTCGACGCGATCATCGACAAGTTCCTCGACTACGCGCGCCCCGACCATGTCGATCCGCGCCCGGTGCTGCTGCGCGACGTGGTCGACGCCTGCACCTATGCGGTGCAGGACTACGAGGAGATGAACATCAAGGTCGAGGTTCCGTCCGACCTGCGCGTGATGGGCGACGAGGTCGAGCTCACGCGCGTGATCTCCAACCTGGTCGAGAACGCGCGGCGCTATGGCAAATCGCCCTCCACGGGCGTGGCCGACGTCACGATCCAGGCGCAGGCCAACAACGACGCGGTGCTGATCAAGGTGCGCGACCACGGCGCAGGCGTCGAGCCCGCCCTGCTCTCGCAGCTGACCAAGCCCTTCTTCCGCGGCGACACGGCGCGCACCTCGGCGGCCGGCGCGGGCCTGGGCCTGTCGATCGTGGCGAAGAACATCGAGCGCATGGGCGGCACCTTCGCGCTGACCAGCACACCGGGCCGCGGCCTGGCGGCGCACATCCGGATGCCGCGCGCGATGCCGGCACCGAAGCCGGGCGAACTGCCGGGAGGCAGGAAGCCGGCCTGAGCCTGCGGAGGCCTCAGCGATGCAGAAGTACGGCCGCGCGGGCTTCCATCGCGCGGCCCTCGCCCACCGGGCCGAGCTTCTCGGCCGTCTTGGCTTTCACGTTCACCTGGTCGACCGCAATGCCCAGCGTGCCGGCAATGCGCTGGCACATGAGCGGAATGTGCGGCGCGAGCTTGGGCGCCTGCGCGATCACGGTGCTGTCGACGTTGCCGATCTCCCAGCCCGCCGCGCGCACCCGGCGCGCCGCCTCGGCCAGCAGCACCGACGAATCGGCACCCCGGAACTGCTCGTCGGTATCCGGAAAATGCCGGCCGATGTCGCCGAGCCCCGCGCCACCCAGCAGGGCGTCGGTGATGGCGTGCAGCAGCACGTCGGCATCGGAATGTCCCAGCAGGCCGGTGGTATGCGGCACCTCGACACCGCCCAGGATCAGCTTGCGCCCCGCCACCAGTTGGTGAATATCCCAGCCCTCGCCGACACGGATGTTGAAGGCGCTCGTCATGCAATGCCCTTCTTGCGGCCCTGCAGGACCGCCTCGGCCAATGCGAAGTCCTCGGGGAACGTCACCTTGAAGTTCTGCGCGCTGCCCTGCACCAGCAGCGGCGACAGGCCGATGGCTTCGATGGCGCTGGCCTCGTCGGTCACGGTGTCGCCCGTGCGCTCCAGCGCGTCGAGCAGCATGCCGATGCGGAACATCTGCGGCGTCTGCGCCAGCCACTTGTCGGCGCGCGACAGCGTCTGGGCCACGCGGCTCTCGGCCGTCGACGCCTTCAGCGTGTCCGCCAGCCGGTGCGCCAGCAGGCCGCCGACGGCGTCGTGCTCGCAGGCCGCGATCAGCGCCTCGATCTGGCTCGACGTGACGAGGCAGCGCGCCGCGTCGTGCACCAGCACCCAGTCGTGCGCGCCGGCGCCCTTCTGCCGAAGTGCCACCAGGCCGTTGCGCACCGTGGCCGCGCGGGTCACGCCGCCCACGCGCAGCAGGTATTCGTTCTCGGCGGGAAAGCGCGGCAGCACCGCATCCACGTCGCGATCGTCCGGCGACACCACCAGCGCCAGCCCCGCGAAGCGCCCCGCCAGCGCGCGGAAAGCCTCCAGCGTGTGGGCCACCATCGGCAGGCCGGCCAGCCGCCGATACTGCTTGGGCAGCGTGGACTGCGCATGCCCCGCGCGATGGCCGGAGCCGGCACACGGAATCAGCACGAAAAGTCGGGAAGAGGACATGAGGGCCCGGCGCCGGCGCTGGCCAGCAAGCGAATAAGGGGCCGCCATTCTAGAATCGACCGCTACGCACACCCCTCGCCAACCGGCGCGGGGTGTTGTGCATTTCCAGTAAGCGTTCCATGGACCTCCCCCAC
Source organism: Variovorax sp. Root434 (assembly GCF_001426595.1). Taxonomy (NCBI): domain Bacteria; kingdom Pseudomonadati; phylum Pseudomonadota; class Betaproteobacteria; order Burkholderiales; family Comamonadaceae; genus Variovorax; species Variovorax sp. Root434. The sequence continues at coordinate 494,614 of NZ_LMEK01000012.1, read as the reverse complement.
CTCACGGCGGGCAAGCGTTTCACGCTGCCGCGCCCCCCGTTGTCGGCCGATGCCCTGCTGCTGGCGCAGTTGGCCATGCGCGAGAAAGCCGCCGGGCGCGCCACGGCGATGTTCACGGCCGACGCCAACGACGCCCAGCGCCTGATCGACGAAATCGCCTTCTTCGCGCCCGAGCTGCGCTGCGCCCTGTTCCCCGACTGGGAAACGCTGCCCTACGACAGCTTCTCGCCCCACCAGGACCTGATCAGCGAGCGCCTGGCCACCCTCTGGCGCATCAGCCAGAAGGAGGCCGACGTGGTGCTGGTGCCCGCCACCACCGCCCTCTACCGCCTCGCACCCCCGGCCTTCCTGGCCGGCTACACCTTCCACTTCAAAGCCAAGCAGAAGCTCGAGGAATCGAAGCTCAAGGCCCAGCTCACGCTGGCCGGCTACACCCACGTGACGCAGGTGGTGAGCCCGGGCGAATATGCGGTGCGCGGCGGCCTGATCGACCTGTTCCCCATGGGCTCGCCGGTGCCGTTCCGCGTCGACCTGTTCGACGACGAGATCGACACGATCCGCACCTTCGACCCGGACACCCAGCGCAGCCTCTACCCCGTGCCCGAGGTGCGGCTTCTGCCGGGCCGCGAATTCCCGATGGACGACGACGCGCGGGCGCGCTTTCGCAGCCGCTGGCGCGAACTGCTCGAGGGCGACCCGACCAAGAGCCGCATCTACAAGGACATGGGCAACGGCGTGGCCACCGCCGGCATCGAGTACTACCTGCCGCTGTTCTTCGACGAGACGGCCACGGTGTTCGACTACCTGGGCGCAGACGCCACGGTGGTGCTGCACGGCGACCTCGAACCTGCGTTCCAGCATTTCTGGCAGGACACGAACGAGCGCTACCGGCTGGTGCGCGGCGACCCCGAGCGCCCCGCCCTGCCGCCCGAGGCGCTGTTCCTGAATGCCGAGCAGTTCTACCAGCGCGCCAAGCCGCACGCGCAGCTCGCCATTCGTGGCGACGTGCCCACCGAAGCGCCCTACGCCGAGTTCGACAAGCTGCCGCCCTTCGCCGTGGTGCGCGGCGCGGAAGACCCGCTGGTCGGGCTCAAGGCCCACATCAGGGCCACGCCGCACCGCGTGCTGCTGATCGCCGAGAGCGACGGCCGCCGCGAGAGCTTGCTCGACTTCCTGCGCGCCAGCGGCGTGAGCCCGCCGGCCTTCGATTCGCTGGCCGAGTTCGAAGCCTCCGCCGACGAGAAGATCGGCATCGCCACTGCCGCGCTGGCCTCGGGCTTCGCCTGGCGCGAACAGGGCATCGACCTCGTCACCGAGACCGAGCTGTTCGCCACCGCGCCCACCACGCGCCGGCGCAACAAGAAGCAGGAGCAGGTCAGCGATGTCGAGGCGCTGATCAAGGACCTGTCGGAACTCAACGTCGGCGACCCCGTGGTCCACACGGCGCACGGCATCGGCCGCTACCGCGGCCTGATCCATATGGACCTCGGCCAGGGCAACGGTCCCGACGGCAAGCCGCTGCTGCAGGAGATGCTGCACCTGGAGTACGCCGACAAGGCCACGCTCTACGTACCCGTTTCGCAGCTGCACCAGATCAGCCGCTACACCGGCGTGAGCGCCGACGAGGCCCCGCTGCACAAGCTGGGCTCCGGCCAGTGGGAAAAGGCCAAGCGAAAGGCCGCCGAGCAGGTGCGCGACTCCGCTGCCGAGCTGCTCAACATCTACGCCCGCCGCGCCGCGCGCGAAGGCCATGCCTTCCGCTACTCGCCGGCCGACTACGAGGTGTTCGCCAACGACTTCGGCTTCCAGGAAACCGCCGACCAGAAGGCCGCGATCCACGCCGTGGTGCAGGACATGATCTCGCCCCAGCCCATGGACCGCCTGGTGTGCGGCGACGTGGGCTTCGGCAAGACCGAGGTGGCGCTGCGCGCCGCCTTCATCGCCGTCACCGGCGGCAAGCAGGTGGCCTTCCTCGCGCCCACCACGCTGCTGGCCGAGCAGCATTACCAGACGCTGGTCGACCGCTTCGCCAAGTGGCCCGTGAAGGTGGCCGAGATGAGCCGCTTCCGCTCGGCCAAGGAAATCACCGCCGCTGCCAAGGGCCTGGCCGAGGGCCAGGTCGACATCGTGGTCGGCACGCACAAGCTGCTGTCGCAGTCGGTCAAGTTCAAGAACCTGGGCCTGCTCATCATCGACGAGGAGCACCGCTTCGGCGTGCGCCACAAGGAGGCGATGAAGGCCATGCGCGCCGAGGTCGACGTGCTCACGCTCACCGCCACGCCGATCCCGCGCACGCTGGGCATGGCGCTCGAAGGCCTGCGCGACCTCAGCGTGATCGCCACCGCGCCGCAGCGGCGCCTGGCCATCAAGACCTTCGTGCGCAACGAAGGCACTGGCGTGATCCGCGAGGCCGTGCTGCGCGAGCTCAAGCGCGGCGGGCAGGTCTACTTCCTGCACAACGAGGTCGAGACCATCGAGAACCGGCGCCAGAAGCTCGAAGAAATACTGCCCGAGGCCCGCATCGCCGTGGCTCACGGCCAGATGCCCGAGCGCGAGCTGGAACGCGTGATGCGCGACTTCGTGGCGCAGCGCTACAACCTGCTGTTGTGCTCGACCATCATCGAGACCGGCATCGACGTGCCGACCGCCAACACCATCGTGATGAGCCGCGCCGACAAGTTCGGCTTGGCGCAGCTGCACCAGTTGCGCGGCCGCGTCGGCCGCTCGCACCACCAAGCCTATGCCTACCTCATGGTGCCCGACACCGAGGGCCTGACCAAGCAGGCGGCGCAGCGGCTCGACGCCATCCAGCAGATGGAAGAGCTGGGCTCCGGCTTCTACCTTGCGATGCACGACCTCGAGATTCGCGGCACCGGCGAGGTGCTCGGCGAGAACCAGAGCGGCAACATGATGGAGATCGGCTTCCAGCTCTACAACGAGATGCTCAGCGAAGCCGTGCGCTCGCTCAAGGCCGGACAGGAACCCGACCTGCTGGCGCCGCTGTCGGTCACCACCGAGATCAACCTGCACGCGCCCGCCCTGCTGCCCGACGACTACTGCGGCGACGTGCACCTGCGCCTGTCGTTCTACAAGAAGCTGGCCACGGCGAAGACGCCCGACCAGATCGACACGCTGCTCGAAGAAATCGTCGACCGCTTCGGCAAGCTGCCGCCGCAGGCGCAGACGCTGATCGACACGCACCGCCTGCGCGTGCTGGCACGGCCCTACGGCGTGGTCAAGGTCGATGCGGCGCCGGGCATCATCAACATCACGTTCAAGAAGGACGCACCGGTCGATGGCATGGCCATCATCCAGCTGATCCAGAAGAACAAGCACATCAAGCTCGCCGGCAACGAGAAGCTGCGCATCGAGCGTGAGCTGAAAGAGCCCAAAGAGCGAGCCCAGATGGTGCGCGACGTGCTGCGCAGCCTGGGCCAACCCCTCGTCAAGGAAACCGTCACCGCATGAGCGCTACCCAAGAAATCTCCCCCGGCCTCGTCATTCAGCGCGTAAAACCGCCGCTGCGGCTCGCCGACTTCAAGCTGATCGCCTTCGACATGGACTCGACGCTCATCAACATCGAATGCATCGACGAGATCGCCGACGCCGTCGGCAAGAAGGCCGAGGTCGCCGCCATCACCGAGGCCACGATGCGCGGCGAGATCAAGGACTTCAAGGAAAGTCTGCGCCGTCGCGTGGCGCTGTTGCAGGGTGTGCCGGTCGAGGCGCTGCAGCAGGTGTACGACGAGCGCCTGAAGCTCAACCCAGGCGCGGCCGAGCTGGTGTCGGCTTGCAAGGCGGCCGGCCTCAAGGTGCTGCTGGTGTCGGGCGGCTTCACCTTCTTCGCGAACCGGGTGAAGGACCGGCTGGGCATCGACTTTGCGCGCTCCAACCTACTCGACGAAGCCGACGGCAAGCTCACCGGCGAGGTGGTCACGCAGAGCTGGGGCGACATCTGCGACGGCGCCGAGAAGCGCCGCACGCTGCTCGAGGTGGCGTCGCTCATGGGCATCTCGCCGCAGGAAACCATCGCCGTGGGCGACGGCGCGAACGACCTGCCGATGATGGGCGAAGCCGGCCTCTCGGTGGCCTATCACGCGAAACCCAAGGTGCGTGAACAGGCAATGGTTGCAATCAACGAAGGCGGGCTGGACCGCCTTCTCGAAATACTGCAATGAGCGGCTGGGGGCGTGGTTCGGGGTGCGATCACGCCGGCGTGACCGATCAGAGCACTTGTTGATCGGCCTGCACAACGCCACGCCCATGGTGCACAGGGCACCGGGTGCTCCCCGCAGCGAAATAAAGGAGGAGCCGAAGGCGGGGGACATTCGCGGAGGGGAGTACCCGGTGGCCTGCGCACGCGCCCTGAACAACAGCGCCTAGAACAACCGACCCAACGAGACAAGGACCACTGACATGACCGACACCACCCCGCTCTATCGCGCCGAAGCCCTCAAGGACTACGCGAGCGCCCTGCTGCAAAAAGCCGGCCTCGCCGCGTCGATGGCCGACAGCGTCGCGCGCACGCTCGTCGAAGGCGACCTGCTGGGACACGACACGCATGGCCTCGCGCTGCTGGCCGGGTACGTCAAGGAACTGGAATCCGGTGGCATGACGCGCGACGGCACCCCCGAGGTGCTGTCCGACCGCCCCGCCGCCGTGCTCTGGGACGGCAAGCGCCTGCCCGGTCCCTGGCTCATGGGCCACGGCATGGACCTGCTGATTCCGCGTGCCCGCGAACTCGGCACCGCCTCGCTCGTCATCCGCCGCAGCCACCACATCGCCTGCCTCGCCGTCTACATGCTGCGCGCGCTGCAGGAAGACATGCTGATGCTGCTGGCCTGCTCCGACCCCAATGCCGCCAGCGTCGCGCCCTTCGGCGGCACGCAGGCCGTGTTCACGCCGAATCCGCTGGCCATGGGTTTTCCGCTCTCGCAAGGCGGCGTGATGGTCGACATCTCGGCCTCCATCACCACCAACGGCATGAGCAATCGCAAGCGCGCAGCGGGCGAAACCTTCGCCGAGGAATGGCTGATCGACGCTGCCGGCAAGCCGTCGAACGACCCGCAGGTGCTGTTCGACCAGCCGCCCGGCACGCTGCTGCCGGTCGGCGGATTGAGCCACGGCCACAAGGGCTACGGCATGGCGCTGCTGGTCGAGACGCTCACGGCCGGCCTCGCGGGCCACGGACGGGCCGATCCGCCCGAGGGCTGGGGCGCGACCGTGCACATCACGCTGTACGACCTGAATGCCTTCGGCGGCAAGGACGCCTTCCTGCGCCAGATGGACCATGTGGCGGCGAAGTGCCGCGGCAACGTGCCCATCGACCCGGCCAAGCCTGTGCGGCTGCCAGGCGAAGGCGGTTTGAAGCGTCGGGAAGCGCAGGCCAGGAACGGGGTGCGGCTGCACCCGTCGATTGCGCGCTCGCTGCAGGATGCGGAGCAGCGGTACGGCCTGCGGCTGGCGCAGGCGCAGGTCTGACGGGGGTTATTCCTGTTCGGAATCGGTGGCAGCGCCCTGTTCGCCTTCAGGCCGCGGCTTGCGTTTGCCGGGCTTGGCCAGGATCTCGATGTAGAACTGCTTGCCGCCTTCCTTCACCACGCCGTCGATGAGGCCCGTGATGGCAGAAAGGTGGATGACTTCGGCGGATTCCTGGGCCGCGCCGAACTTGCAATCGAAGTCCCAGAAATCGCTGCCTTCGGGCAATTCGCGCCGCCGCTCGCGCTTGATGTACTTGCGGATCTCGTGCTTGATGGCTTCGAGGAGACGGTCGGGGTGCTTGCCCTCGACCTGAAGCTGAAAGGTTTTTCTCATGGGTGATCGTAACCAATGTGGATGCCGCCGATTCGGGCGTCATCCGATGCCCTCGATGGGCACCGATCTTGCTCGCTACCATGGCTGCCGAGCAAATTCCACGGCGGCCATGCCGAATCGCCCATGCTGACCTACTTCCATCCAGAGCAGCTGCTGCACCATCCGCGCAGCTATCTGTCGCGCGGACAGATGCGCACCCCGCAGGAAATTCCCGACCGTGCGCTTCGGCTCGTCGCCGCCGTGCAATCGCTCGGCTTCGATCTCCGTACACCGGCCGATGCCGGCATGGCGCCATTGGCCGCCGTGCACAGCGCCGACTACCTGCGCTTTCTCGAGGACGCGCACGACGAATGGAAGCAGATGCCGCCCGACTGGGGCGACGAGGTGATGTCGAACGTCTACGTGCGCGAGCCCAACCGCCTGCGCGGCGTGCTGGCCAAGGCGGCGCGCTACCTTGCCGACGGCAGCTGCCCGGTCGGGGCCGAGACCTGGCGCTCCGCGTACTGGTCGGCCCAGAGCGCGGCGGCCGGGGCGGCGGCCATCGTCGACGGCGCCCCTGCAGCCTATGCACTGTGCCGCCCGCCCGGCCACCATGCGCGCGTCGATGCCGCTGGCGGCTTCTGCTACCTCAACAACGCAGCCATCGCCGCCCAGGCGTTGCGCGGGCACTTCGCTCGCGTGGCGGTCCTCGATACCGACATGCACCACGGCCAGGGGGTGCAGGAAATCTTCTACGACCGCAGCGACGTGATGTATGTCTCGATCCATGGCGACCCGACCAACTTCTACCCTGCCGTCGCCGGCTACGACGACGAGCGCGGGGCCGGTGACGGCGATGGCTTCAACGTCAATTTCCCGATGCCGCACGGGGCGACGGAAGCGACCTTCTTCGAGCGCGTCGACGATGCGGCGGGCGTGCTGCAACGCTTCGCGCCGGACGCGCTGGTCCTGGCCCTCGGGTTCGACATCTACAAGGACGACCCCCAGTCGCAGGTCGCGGTGACGACCGAGGGTTTCGGCCGTCTCGGCAAGGCCATAGGTGCGCTGGGCCTGCCTACGTTGATCGTCCAGGAAGGCGGCTATCACCTCGACAGCCTGGAGGCCAACGCGCGCGCTTTCTTCGGAGGATTTGCAGGCACGGCGTGACGGTCCCGGCGGCGATCGGCGCGGCGCTGTGTACAGTCGGCGCTTCGAACGAAAGCAGGTGAAGACATGGCGCGCGCAAACGACTGGGCAAGCAAGGTGATGGCATTGATCAACGGTGGCAACCCCGCCGCAGCCATCGCGCAGATCAAGGTCGCGCCATCGGTCAAGGACCTGAAGGCGCTGCAGACCATCATGACGTTGTCGAAAATGAAAGGCCGCTATCCGAACGTGGATGCGGCCATTTCAGACAACCTGGACCTGCTTGCAGCGCCCCGGCTGCACCGGTCCCCCTGACCGGATCGACTACAGCGCCTGACCCAGGCGCTTCACGCCCTCTTCGATCTTCGCCACGTCGGCCGTCGCAAAACTCAGCCGCAGCGTGGCCACATCGGGCTTCCCCGCGAAGAACGGCGCGCCGGGCACGAAGGCCACGAGCTTCTCGATCGCTCGTTTCGCCAGTTCGTTCGCATCGGCCAGCTTGCCGTTGGCGCCCGTGAGGCGCGCCCAGAAGAACAAACCGCCATTGGGCTGGGTGAAGGTCACTGCATCGCCCAGCTCGCGCTTGAGCGCCGCGCCCATGGCCTGGGCACGCTGGCCGTACACCTCGCGCACGTGCGCCAGCGTGGCCGGCATGCGGCCGCTCTTGAGGTATTGCGCGGCCGTGGCTTGCGAAAACGTGCTCGTGTGCGCGTCGCTGAACTGCTTGCACATCGTCGCCTTGGCCAGCAGCTCGGGCGGCGCGATCATCCAGCCGATGCGCAGGCCCGGGCTCAGCACCTTGCTCAGGCTGCCGCAGTGCGCCAGCAACTCGCGGCTGCCCGGCACGTCCTTGCTGAGGGCCAGGATGGAGGGCGGAGGTGCTTCGCCGAAATAGAGGTCGCCGTAGGGGTCGTCCTCGACGATCAGCGTCTGGTATTTCACGGCCAGCTCGAGCACCTTCTTGCGGCGCTCCAGCGTCAGCATCGCGCCGCTGGGGTTGCCGAAGGTCGGGATCAGGTAGACGAACTTGGGCTTGTGCTCGGCGATGAGCTTCTCGAGCTCGTCGGTCTTCACGCCGTTGGCATCGATGGGCGCGCTGATGAGCTGTGCGCCGTACAGGCGGAAGCACTGGATGGTCGCCAGGAAGGTCGGGCCCTCGACGATCACCTTGTCGCCGGGCGAGATCATGGTCTTGCCCAGCAGGTCGAGCGCCTGCTGGCTGCCGGTGGTGACGATCAGGCCGCTGGGGTCGACCTCGACGCCCTTGGTCTTCATGAAGGCGCTGAGCTGGCTGCGCAGCGGCTCATAGCCTTCGGTGGCGCCGTACTGCAGCGCGGCGCCGGGTTCTTCGGAGAGCGCCTTCTGGCTCGCCTCCTTGAGGCCCTCGACGTCGAACATGGCGCTGTCGGGAAAGCCGCCCGCGAAGCTGATGATGCCGGGCTTGCCCAGCAGCTTGAAGAGTTCGCGGATGGCGGAGGTCTCGACGTTGTCGAGGCGGGAGGCGAATTGCATGGTCGGTCTCACTTTCTGGGGTGCCATTGTCGCGAAAGCGGCGGGCAATAAAGCTGCGTAAGGCTATCGCCTTTCAACGATATATTGCGCGTGCCGCCCCCACGAAGCCCCATGAAAAAAAACGACATCCCCCTCTTCTTCGCCACCCTGCAGGCGGCCAACCCCGAGCCCGAGACCGAACTCGAATACACAACCCCCTTCGAGCTGCTGGCCGCCGTGCTGCTGTCGGCACAGGCCACCGACGTGGGCGTGAACAAGGCCACGCGCAAGCTGTATCCGGTGGCGAATACGCCGCAGGCCATTCTCGATCTGGGTGTCGAGGGGCTGGAGGAGTACATCAAGACCATCGGCCTGTACCGCAGCAAAGCGAAGCACCTGATCGAGGCCTGCCGCATGCTGGTGGAGCTGCACGGCGGCGAGGTGCCGCGCACCCGCGCCGAACTGGAGGCGCTGCCGGGCGTCGGCCGCAAGACCGCGAACGTGGTGCTCAACGTGGCCTTCGGCGAGCCGACCATGGCGGTCGACACGCACATCTTCCGCGTCGGCAACCGCACCGGGCTTGCGCCGGGCAAGACGCCGCTGGAGGTGGAACTCAAACTCGAGAAGCGCGTCCCACCCGAATACCGGCTGCATGCGCACCACTGGCTCATCCTGCATGGCCGCTATATCTGCGTGGCGCGCAAGCCGCGCTGCTGGGAGTGCGCAGTGGCCACTTTCTGCGCCTACAAGCCAAAGACACCGATGCCGAAGACGGCCTGAGACCGACGACGAATGACGACACGAAAGAACGACTCCCGGGCACTGCTGGTCGCCACGCTGCTCGCCGCCCTCCTTCCGGCCGCGGCATGGTCGCAGCAGGGCGGCGGCCTGCCGCCCGAGGCCATGGCGCTCTACGGCGGCCGCTGGTCGACGAACTGCGCCAACGCGGCCGCACCGACGCTGCAGGTGCGCCAGGACATGCTGATCGCCGAAAGCGGCAAGCGCCGCGTGACCGGCAACGAACCGCAGACCGCCCACAGCTTCTTCGGCAACCGCCCGCCGCCGGCGGGCTTCGACGTGGCGCTGATGAGCAGCGCGGGCAAGTCCGGCTCCATGACCTTCCTCGTCTACCGCGAAGCGCGCGGCCAGTACATCGCGCTGGACGCCGACAAGCCGGTCGCCGGCCAGCTCGGCCCCGACATGATGAAGCTGCGCTACTGGCGCTGCAACGGCGCAGTGCGGGCCGTGGCCCCGCCTGTCGAGCCCGCCGTCAAGGCGCCTCCCCCGCCCACGGGCAGCCCAGCGGCGCTGGCGCGGGGCCCGGCCATGGAGAAGGCCTGGCGCGTCGCCCTGGGCACGCGCGAGAACGACCGCTGGCTGGTGCGCCGCGAAGGTCCGGCGCCCGAGCCGCAATGGGTGACGGTCGAGGGAACGCGCTACCTCCTGCACGCCTTCTGCAAGCCGCACGACTGCTACGACAACAACGCGATCGCGCTCTACGACCAGGGCTCCGGCCGCCTCTACGGCCTGGTGCAGCGCCACGGCAGCAACCGCTTCCTGGGCACGCCGCCGGCTGCGCTGGCGCCGCAGCTGGAGCGGCTCTGGCGCGAACAGTGGCGGCAGAAGAACTGAGCCGCATCGACACTGTCCGACGGCAGCTAATTATCGAAAGTCAGCCAACCGCCGAAGGCCAGTTCCCCAGCAGGCCAGTCGGCGGCGGCTCCGGGGCAGCGGGTGCCGCGCTGCAGCAACGTTACCGCCCGCAGCACGCCTGCATGCGTGATCCACAGCGCATCGCCCTCGCCCGCAAGCCATTCGTCATGCGCGGCGGCCACGCGCTGCATGAATGCGCGCACGCTTTCGCCATGGCCGCCGGCAGGCGCATCGGCGAAATTGCCGGTCCACGCGTCGAATTCCTCGCGTGCGATGGCGGACCACGGCCGCCCTTCCCAGGCGCCGAAGTTCATCTCGGCCAGCCGTGCATCGTGCCGCACCCGAAGATCGGGGCGCAACGCGGCAATGGCATCGGCCAGCCCGGCACATCGCCGCAGCGGCGAACTGCGCACGGTGATGCCCGCAGGGAGCAAAGGCGCGATGCGCTGCGCAGCGGCGAGCGTGGCGTCTGCATGGGCTTCGAGGTCCGTGGCGCCGTAGCACAGGCCGGGCTCGGCCACCACGGGCGCGTGGCGCTGGAGCCAGAGCGTCCTTCGGGTGGCGTCGCTCATGCGCGCCACGCCAGTGCGAGGTAGATCGCCAGCTCGCAGACCTGCTGGGTCGCGCCAAGGCCATCGCCGGTGAAGCCCTGCAGCCGGCGCATGAAAAGACGCGCCATCCAGCCTGCAGCAACAACGGCCGCAAGCACGGCTGCCACGCTGTGCGCCACATCGTGTGCATACAGCAGCAGTGCCACCGCCGGCAGCGCCCACACCCCCGCGATCAGCAACGCGCCACCGCTGATCGCATCCGCCAGCGGCTTCGCCTTGCTCGCCCCGCTGTCGCCCACATAGGGCAACCACCGGATCAGGAACAGCGGCATCAGCCGCGACAGCACATGCGCGCCGACGATGGCGACAACAACCGCCTGCAAGCCGTGCCCCGCCAGCACTGCGAGCAGCGCGCATTTCAGGCCCAGCGCCAGCACCAGCGCCAGCGCACCGAAGGCGCCGATGCGCGAGTCCTTCATGATCTCCAGCGCCCGGTCGCGGTTGGCCGAACCGCCCAGGCCATCGGCCACGTCGGCCAGGCCGTCTTCATGGAAGGCGCCGGTCAGCATCACGGTGGCCGTGGTGCTCAGCACGGCAGCAGCCAGCGCACCGGCGACACCCGGCAGCCCCATGCCCACAGCAACGAACACCAGCGCCGCCACCCCGCCTGCCAGCCATCCGATGCCGGGCAGATGCGCCGCGCTCGAACGCAGCATCTGCGGACTGAAGCCGACCCACGCAGCCAGCGGCCCCGTCACCGGCACGCGCGTGAAGAATTGCAGCGCGAGCAGGAAATGGCGAACGCCGTTCATCCGCTTCAGCTGTCCTTGCGCGACACACCGGCCGACTCGAAGCTCGCCATCTCGCGCAGGATGCGGCAGGCCGATTCGAGCAGCGGCCAGGCCAGCGCCCCACCCGAACCTTCGCCCAGGCGCAGTTCGAGCTTGAGCAGCGGCTCCAGCCCCAGCCGCTCCAGCAGCAGCACGTGGCCGGGTTCGGCCGAGCAATGCGCGGCCACGCAGCGCTGCACCGCGTGCGGCTGCAGCGCCTGCGCCACCAGCACCGCTGCGCTGGCGATGAAGCCGTCGACCACGATCACGCGCCGCTCCTCGGCCGCCTGAAGCACCGCACCGACCAGCGTAGCCACCTCGAAACCGCCGAAGGCGGCCAGCGCGTCCAGAGGCGCGGTCGCGCCAGCGTGCAGCGCCAGCACCTGCCGCAGCACCTCGCGCTTGCGCGCCAGCCCGGCCGCATCGAGGCCGGTGCCGGCGCCGGTGCAGGCGTCGATGTCCAACCCGCCCAGCCGCGAGAGCAGCAGCGCGGCGGACGAACTGTTGCCGATGCCCATCTCGCCGAGCAGCAACGCGTTGCCCGGCAGCACGCGCACCACCTCGCGCCCGTTGGCGATGGCCTGGGCGCACTGCGCGGCCGTCATGGCCGGGCCTTGCGAAGCGTCTACCGTACCTTCGGCGATCCGGCGCGACACCAGCCCCGGGCGCGCCTGGAAGTCGCGCCGCACGCCGCAGTCGACCACCGTCAGCGCCAGCCCGTGCTGGCGCGCCAGCACGCTCACGGCCGCGCCGCCGGCGAGGAAGTTCTCGACCATCTGCCAGGTCACGTCGCTCGGGTACGCCGAGACGCCTCGTGCGGCGAGCCCGTGATCGCCCGCGCAGACCAGCATCTGCGGGGCTTCGAGCACCGGGCTTTCGGTGCCGAGGATGGTGCCGATGCGCAAGGCCAACGCCTCGAGCCGGCCCAGCGCGCCGAGCGGCTTGGTCTTGTTGTCGAGCGCGCTCTGCAGGCGGGCGGCGAGCGCGATGTCGGTGATGTCGGAAATGGTGGGGATGGTTTCGGTCATGCAATCAGTCCGGCAAGCACGCCGGCGTCGAAGTGGGTATCGATGAAGTCGGCCAGACCGTCGAAGGTGGCGTCGAGCGTGGGCACGGAGGCGCCGAAGAGCGCGTGCAGGGCGCGCGGGTCCTCGAACAGGCCGTGAAGATAAATGCCGAGCACGTTGCCGCGCGCGTTCTGCCAGGCCAGTCCGTCGGACATCACGGCCTGGCCGTGCTGCGCCATCTGCGGGTGTGCGGCGGTCTGGCCATGGTGGATCTCGTAGCCGGCGACGGGCACGTCCGACAGCGCGGCCCAGGCGCCGCTCAGCTCGCCGAAAGCCGCGGTGCGGTGCCGCACCGTCTTCTCGCGCGCGAACACCGTCACCAGCGGCAGCAGGCCCAGCCCCGGCGCATTGCCGTCGATGCCGTGCGGATCGACCAGCGCCTCGCCCAGCATCTGCAGCCCGCCGCAGATGCCCAGCACCGCGCCGCCGCGTTCGGCATGCGCGGCCACGGCGCTGTCCAGCCCTTGGGCGCGCAGCCAGGCCAGGTCGCCGCTGGTGTGCTTGGAGCCGGGTAGCACGATCCAGTCGGCGCCGGCCACGTCGGCCGGCGTACGAGCCCAGACCAGCCGCACGCCGGGCACGTTCTTCAGCGCCTGGAATTCGTCGAGGTTGCTGATGCGCGGATATGCCACGACCGCGACCGTGCGCGTCACGGTGCCGCTCGCACGGCTGCGGTCGTCGAATACGCCGTCTTCTTCGGGCAAGCCGTGCTGCCACCACATCGGCAGCGTGGCCACGGTGGGCACGCCGGTCAGCTCCTGCAACTGTTGCGGCGCAGGCGCGAGCAGCGAGGCGTCGCCGCGGAACTTGTTGAGCACGAAGCCGCGCAGCAGCACGCGGTCGGCCTCTGGCAGGAGCGCCCAAGTGCCGTACAGATGGGCAAAGGCGCCTCCGCGGTCGATGTCGGTCGTGAGCAGGCAGCGCGCCTGCGCGTGCCGGGCGATGCGCATGTTGACGATGTCGCTGGCCATCAGGTTGATCTCGGCCGGCGAGCCCGCGCCTTCGATCACCACCACGTCGTTTCCGGCGCGCAGTTCGTCGAGCGCCTGCGCGATCTGCGGCCAGACGCGCTCGCTGCGGCCGCGCCAGGGCAAGGCCGAGAGTTCGTCATTCACCTGCCCCATCAGCACCACCTGGCTGTGGGTATCGCGCTCGGGCTTGAGCAGCAGCGGATTCATCCGCACCTCGGGCACGGCATTGGCGGCCAGGGCCTGGAAGTACTGGGCGCTGCCGATCTCGCCACCGTCGACCACGCGGGCGTTGTTGCTCATGTTCTGCGCCTTGAAAGGCGCCACTTTCAGGCCCTGCCGCGCATACCAGCGGCACAGCGCCGTGGCCAGCCAGCTCTTGCCGGCGCCGCTGGTGGTGCCCAGGACCATGACGCAACGCGCCGGCCCGCTTTTCGCCTTTGAACTCATCGGCGAATTGTCGTTGAGCGCCACACCGGTCCGGGAAAGGCCAAATGGAAGCGACGAAATGCGACATCTTTCACATCGCAGGGCATTGCAAATACATCCGGCGCATCAAACAGTAGCATTTTTTGCGTACACCAGAGGCCACCACACCGCATTGCACCCGGGAACCCATGCCAGCCTTGAATGATTTGGCGCTAGCCGTCGAGGAACGCGAACCGGGCCAGTTCTTCTGGATCCTGCTCGAAGCCCACCATGGCGACGCCGCCTCCGAAACCTTCGACTACCGGGTCTACCGGACAGCGTCGAGGCCGCAGGCCAGCTATTCAAACGCCCTGGCCGTGGGCGCGGTGGAGCTGCAAAAAATAAGCGCCGCCGCGAATCCAGCCGGCAAGAAAACCGACTGAACCCACGGCGGCGCAAGACCGCCTTGCGGCGCTCAGGCTTTCAATTTCAATCCTTGATCGCGATTCAGCGCACGGCCACGGCCGTCCGCGCCGGGACAACCGCGACCGGCGCCGGCGCTTCCCAGCCGCCGCCGATGGCGCGGATCAGCCCCACCGCCGCCTGGTACTGCGCCGACTTCACCTGCAGTGCCTGCCGGCGGTTGCGCAATTCGCTGCGGCGCGCGTCCAGCAGGTCGAGCTGGCTGACGTAGCCGTTGCGATAGCGCGTGTCCGACAGGCTGGTGGCGCGCTGGGCCGAGGTCACGGCCTGTGCCTGCACGACCGACTGCTCCTGCAGGATGCGGATGGCGGCCAGTTGGTCTTCGACTTCCTGGAACGCCACCAGCACCTGCGTGCGGTAGCTCGCAAGCGCACCGTCGAGCTGGGCATTGGCACCCTGCACGCCGGCCTCGCGGCGGCCGCCGTCGAAGATCGGCAGCGACAGCAGCGCGCCCACGCCCCACGAGCGCGCCGACCACTTGAAGAGGTCGCCGATCTCGGGCGAGGCATAGCCGGCGGCGCCGGTCAGCGAGATGTCCGGGAACCACGCGGCCTGCGCCACGCCCACGCGGGCCTGCGCGGCCAGCACGGCGCTCTGCGCGGCCGACACGTCGGGGCGGCGCGTGAGCACCGTGGCGGGCACACCCGGCGGAATGGACGGGAGCGCCGTCGCCCACTCGTCGACACGCAAGCCGAAGCTCGAAGCCGAATCGCCCACCAGCACCGCGAGCGCATGCTCCACCTGGGCGCGCTGGCGGTCGAGCGCGAGCGCATCCGACTCGGTGGACGACACCTCGGTCTGCACGCGCGCCACGTCGAGCTCGGCGATGTCGCCGGCCTGCTCGCGGCGCTGCGACAGGCGCAGCGTGTCGCGATACGCCTCGACCTGCTCGCGCACCAGGGCGCGCTCGGCATCGAGCGCGCGCAACTGCAGGTAGGTCTGCGCCACTTCGGCCTGCACTGCCAAGCGCGTGCTTTGCAGCAGCGCCTCGCGGCCGGCCGCATCAAGCTTGGCCGCGTTGCTCGCGCCCGAGAGGCGGCCGAACAGGTCGACCTCGTACGAGAACGTGGCGCCGATGTTCGTCATCGTGGCCGGCCGGGTGCTGGCCGTGGCCTTGTCCAGGCCCGCGCCGCGGTTGGCGCCAGCGCCCAGGCCGATCTGCGGCAGGCGGTCGGCGTTGGCGCTGCGCGCCAGCGCGCGAGCCTCGGCCAGCCGCGCGGCCGCGGCCTGGATGTTGGTGTTGTTGACGTCGGCCTTCTCGATCAGTGCGTTGAGCGCCGAATCGTTGAACGCCAGCCACCAGGCGCCGCGCGGCAGCGCCTCGGAGGGCGCGGCCCGCGTGAAGCCGGCGGGCGGCGTCACCGCCTGGTCCTTGCCCTGCTCCTTGAACTGGGCGGTGGTCGTGATCTCGGGCAGGCCCGAGGGCGCGGTGGCACAGCCGGCGAGCACCAGGGCGGCCATCAGCGGCAGCAACGCGGTACGAAGCGGCTTCACCAGAGGTTGTACTGAAAATTTCATGATGCGCTTTCTCGATCGATCAGTCGTCATGCGAAGAACGCGGCGATGCAGGCACCGGATGCAGGCCGCCACCACCGGCGCCGCCATGCGAAGCCGGATGCCCGGCCGAGACGAAGTCGTCGCCATGCGGCACTTCGCCATGCAGCTTGAGTGGCCGGTTGCCCGCGAGGCGGCGCAGCAGCACGTAGAACACAGGCGTCAGGAACAGGCCGAAGGCCGTCACGCCGATCATCCCGGCGAACACCGCCACGCCCATGGCCTTGCGCATCTCCGAGCCCGCGCCGGTCGACAGCACGAGGGGCAACACGCCCATCACAAAGGCCAGCGAGGTCATGAGAATCGGGCGCAGGCGCAGGCGGCTGGCTTCGATGGCGGCCTGTATGGGTGTGCGGCCGGCAAATTCGAGCTCTCGGGCGAACTCCACGATAAGAATCGCGTTCTTCGCACTCAGCCCCACCAGCACGATCAACCCGATCTGCGTGAAGACGTTGTTGTCACCCCCCGATATCCATACGCCGGTCATCGCGGCCATGATGCCCATGGGCACGATCAGGATGATCGCGATCGGCAGCGTCAGGCTTTCGTACTGCGCAGCCAGCACCAGGAACACCAGCAGGATCGCCAGCGGGAACACCAGGAAGGCGGAGTTGCCGGCCAGGATTTCCTGGTAGGTCAGCTCGGTCCACTCGAAGCTCACGCCCTTGGGCAGCGTCTCGGCCGCGATCTTGGTGATCGCGTCCTGCGCTTGGCCCGAGGAGTAGCCCGGTGCCGGGCCGCCGTTGATGTCGGCGGCGAGGTAGCCGTTGTAGCGCATGGCGCGTTCCGGACCGAAGGTCGAATTCACCTTCATCAGCGCGGCCAGCGGCACCATCTCGCCCGAGGTCGAGCGCACCTTCAGCAGGCCCACGTCCTCGGCACGGGCGCGGTAAGGCGCATCGGCCTGGACGCGCACGGAATACGTGCGGCCGAACTTGTTGAAGTCGTTCGCATACAGGCTGCCGAGGTAGATCTGCATGGTGTCGAAGATGTCCGTCACGGGCACGCCGAGCTGGCGGGCCTTGGTGCGGTCGATATCCGCATAGAGCTGCGGCACGTTGACCTGCCAGCTCGTGAACATGCCGGCCAGTTCGGGCGCCTGGTAAGCCTTGGCCATGAAGGCCTTCACTGCCGCGTCCATCTGGTCGTAGCCCACCGAGCCGCGGTCTTCCAGCTGCAGCTTGAAGCCGCCCGTGGTGCCCAGGCCCGCCACCGGCGGCGGCGGGAACATCACGATGAACGCGTCCTGGATGCTCGAGAAGGCGCCGTTCAGCTGGCCCGCCACCGCACCGCCGCTCTGGTCGGCGCGCTTGCGCTGGTCGAAGGGCTTGAGCGTGGCGAACACGATGCCCGAGTTCGAGCTGTTGGTGAAGCCATTGATCGAAAGGCCCGGGAAGGCGATGGCGTCTTCCACGTTCGGGTTCTTCTTCATGATCTCGCCCATGCGCTGGATCACTTCGTCGGTACGGTCCAGCGTGGCGCCGTCGGGTAGCTGGGCGAAGCCGATCAGGTACTGCTTGTCCTGCGCCGGCACGAAGCCGCCAGGCACCGCCTTGAAGAGGCCGAAGGTCACGGCGATGAGCGCGACGTAGATCGCGAGCATCAGCACCTTGCGCGAGATCACGTTCTTCACGCCGCCGCTGTAGGCCTCGGAGCCGCGATGGAACAGCTTGTTGAAGCCGCGGAACAGCCAACCGAAAGCCTTGTCCATGCCGCGCGTCAGCGCGTCCTTGGGAGCGTCATGGCCGCGCAGCAGAAGTGCAGCGAGCGCAGGCGACAGCGTCAGCGAGTTGATCGCCGAGATCACCGTCGAGATCGCAATCGTCACCGCGAACTGGCGATAGAACTGGCCCGTGAGGCCGCTGATGAAAGCCAGCGGAACGAACACGGCCACCAGCACCAGCGCGATCGCGATGATGGGCCCGGACACTTCGCGCATGGCACGGTACGTGGCTTCACGCGGCGTGAGCCCGGCCTCGATGTTGCGCTCGACGTTTTCCACCACCACGATGGCGTCGTCCACCACGATGCCGATCGCCAGCACCAGCCCGAACAGGCTCAGCGCGTTGATCGAGAAACCGAGGACGTGCAGCACCGCGAAGGTGCCGATCACCGACACCGGCACGGCCAGCAGCGGAATAATCGACGCGCGCCACGTCTGCAGGAACAGGATCACGACCAGCACCACCAGCATGATGGCTTCGAGCAGCGTGTGGATCACCGATTCGATCGATGCGCGCACGAACTGCGTCGGGTCGTAGGCGATGCGGTATTCCAGGCCCTCGGGCATATTCTTGTTGAGCTCGGCCATCGTCTTGCGCACGTTGGACGAGATGTCCAGCGCGTTGGAGCCCGGCGCCTGGAACACGCCCATGCCGACGGCCGGGTCGTTGTTCAGCAGCGAGCGCAGCGAGTAGTCAGCGGCACCCATCTCGAGGCGGCCGATGTCGCGCAGGCGAGTCACGGCGCCATCGGTGCCGCTCTTGACGATGATGTCGCCGAACTCTTCCTCGCTCTGCAGGCGCCCTTGCGCATTGATCGACAGCTGCATGTCCACGCCCGACAGGCCCGGCGATGCGCCGACCACGCCGGCCGCGGCCTGCACGTTCTGGCCGCGGATGGCGGCCACCACGTCGCTCGCCGAGAGGCCGCGCTGCGCGACCTTCTGCGGGTCGAGCCACACGCGCATCGAGTAGTCGCCGCCGCCGAAGATCTGCACCTGGCCCACGCCTTCGATGCGCGCCAGCGGGTCCTTCACGTTCAGCACCGCGTAGTTGCGCAGGTAGTTGATGTCGTAGCGGTTGTTCGGCGAGACGAGGTGGACCACCATCGTCAGGTCGGGCGCGCTCTTGACGGTCGTGATGCCGAGCCGGCGCACTTCCTCGGGCAGACGCGGCTCGGCTTGCGAGACGCGGTTCTGCACGAGCTGCTGTGCCTTGTCGGGATCGGTGCCGAGGCGGAAGGTCACGGTGAGCGTGAGCACGCCGTCGGTCGTTGCCTGGCTGCCCATGTAGAGCATGCCTTCGACGCCGTTGATCTGCTCTTCGAGCGGCGTGGCCACCGTTTCAGCAATCACCTTCGGATTGGCACCGGGGTACTGGGCGCGCACCACCACCGAGGGCGGCGCGACTTCCGGGTACTCCGAGATCGGCAGGCTGCGCAGCGCGATCAGCCCGGCTATCAGCATCAATAGCGACAGCACGCCGGCAAAGATCGGCCGGTCGATGAAGAATTTTGAGAGATTCATGTTGGTTCTCCGGTGGGTGCGACTGCACTCCCCTCCGAGTTCAGGACTTCGCGGCCTCGGCCACGTGTTCCGGTTGCTTTGTGTCGGCCTTGGCGTCCATGGTCACTTGCTTCGGCGCCACCAGCGCACCCGGGCGGATGTGCTGCAGGCCGTTGACCACGACCTTGTCGCCGACCTTCAGGCCCTTGCTCACGACACGCAGCCCGTTGATCGACGCACCGAGCGTGACTTCGCGGTAGACCGCCTTGTTGTCTTCGCCCACGACCATCACGAACTTCTTGTTCTGGTCGGTACCGATGGCGCGCTCGCTCACGAGAAGCGCGGTGTCGTTGCGGGCCTGTCCCATGCGGATGCGGGCGAACTGGCCGGGGATGAGCGCGCCGTCCTTGTTGTCGAACGAAGCACGCACACGCACCGTGCCGCTCTTGGCATCGACCTGGTTGTCGATCAGCTGCAGCTTGCCGGTGAAGGGCGTGCCGTCGAGGCCGGCGGTGCCCATCTGCACGGGAATGCTCTCGATCTGGCCTCGGGCGCTGGAGCCGCTCGGCAGGTCTTTCAGGGCTCGCGTGATGACCTGCTCGTCGGCGTCGAAGCTCGCGTAGATCGGGCTCACCGACACCAGCGTGGTCAGCACCGGCGCGCCGGGGCCCGCGGCGACGAGGTTGCCCACCGTCACTTCGAGCTTGCCGATGCGGCCCGACACCGGCGCCCGCACCTGGGTGTAGCCCAGGCTCAGGCGCGCGGTCTGCAGCTGGGCCTGGGCGGCGCGCAGGTTGGCATTGGCTTCGCTGCCGGCATTCACACGCTCGTCGTACTCGCGCTGGGCAATGGCCTTGTCGTCCCACAGGCGCTTGGCGCGCTCCTGCTCGCTGCGGCTGAACGACTGGCGGGCCTGTGCGGAGGCCACCTGCGCTTCGGCGCGCTCGACCTCGGCCGCGTACGGCGCGGGATCGATGGTGATCAGCAGGTCGCCCTGCTTCACCAGTGCGCCTTCGCGAAAGTGCACCGACTGCACGGCGCCTGCGACGCGGGAGCGCACATCGACGCGCTGGACGGCTTCGAGCCGGCCCGAGAACTCGTCCCAGGCGTTGATCTCGCTCGACGCCACGGTGGCCACCGACACCGGCGTGGCCTGCGGCGCCGCCGGTGCGTTGTTGGCCTCGGCCTTGAAACTGTGCATGCCCAGCACGGCGGCCGCCACGGCCAGCAGTGCGGTAATGCCGGTCACGGCGGGCCACAGGCCCTTGCGGGCGACGGAAGACAGCTTTTTCTCGTTGTTCGACATGATGGTTCGTCCTTCTCGATGACTTCAGGGATGCAACAGGCCATCCCGGCGCTTTTGGCACCAGGCGGCGGAATTCAGAAAAAACAAGGCCCTCGCACGCTGCCGCGCTGGCGGCGTGTCGATCAGGCAGCCGGGATCGGCCGGGAACTAGCTGGGGTGGTTCGGCGCCGCACCCGGTGGCGTGGTCGCGCTGAAAAACTCGCGGAAGTGCTGCTGCACCGTGGCCTCACAGGCCACGCAACCCGTGTTCTCGGTGTCGTAGAGCGCCTTGGGCCAGTTGGAGGCGCTGGGCAGCACGCTGCTCGTGACCTCGATGCCGGCGGCACGCAGGCGGCCGGCGAAGGTCAGCGCCTCGTCGCGCATGGCGTCGTCCTGTCCCACCAGCACCAGCGCGGGCGCCAGGGCCGACAGCCGCAGCGAACCGCTAGGCACCGCATAGGGATGCGTGGCGTTCGAGGGGCAGCTCAGGTACTTCTCCCAGCCACTGGCCCAGCGGCATTCGGCTGCATCGCTGGTGGCCTTGCGCAGGGAGGCGGTGCCGGCGCACGGGTCGAGCATGGGCGACAGCAGGATCTGGCCGGCCACCGGCGGATGCGCCCGGTCGCGGGCGATCAGCGCCACCGCGGCCGCCAGGTTGCCACCGGCTTCCTCGCCGGCCAGGTACACCTGCGCGCCCTTGCCACCAAGCTTGGTGCGCTGCTTGTAAAGCCATTCGAGGGCGGCATAGCCCACCTCGATCGGCTCCGGGAACGGCGATTGGGGCGCCAGCGGATAGGCCACCGACACCACCACCGCCCCCGCGCCGGCCAGCAGCCGGGCCACGTTGCGGCCGTTGTCGAGGTCGCCGCACACAAAGGTGCCGCCATGGAAATGCAGCACCAGCGGTGCGACTTCCCCCTTGGCACGCTGACCGTACACACGGGCACCAACCGGTTCGCGGCCGGGCAGCTCGATCGACAGATCGGCTTCCACGCCCTGTACCGCCGCACGGGCGGCGGCTTCGGCAGAGCGGGACGATGGAACGGGTGACATGGGCGACCTCAGGGAATTGGGCGATGGTTGAAATATAAGTCGCCCGGTGCAGCGTTGAAACAGGCAAGCCGGCCCTACTCTGTTTCCAAACCGATAACAATCGGGGCCACCGCGAAGGGTTTGGCCGCTTGTGTGAGAATCCGCCTCCCCCGGTGTGGGCCGGGTACCAAGAACAGGCATTCAATGGATCAAATCCAGGCCATGCGGATCTTCGTCCGCGTCGTGGAAGCCGGCACATTCACCCGTGCGGCGGACTCTCTCGCCCTGCCCAAAGGCACGGTCACCAAACAGATCCAGGCGCTCGAATCGCGCCTGCGCGTGAAGCTGCTCAACCGCACCACGCGGCGCGTCACGGTCACACCCGACGGCGCGGCCTACTTCGAGCGGGCCGCGCGCCTGCTCAACGACTTCGACGACATGGAAGCCAGCATGACGAATGCGCAGGCCAACCCCACGGGGCGACTGCGCATCGACGTCGGCACCTCGGTGGCAAGGCAGATCATTCTGCCCGCGCTGGCCAGCTTCTGCGACCGCTACCCAGACATCCAGGTCGACCTGGGGGTGAGCGACCGCACTGTCGACCTGATCAGCGACAACGTCGACTGCGTGATCCGTGCCGGCGAGCTCAACGACCAGTCGCTGGTGGCGCGGCGCATCGGCACGCTGCACTTCGTCACCGTGGCATCGCCGGCGTACGTGAAGCGCTACGGCGTGCCGCAGCATCCGAGCGACATCGAGAAGCGCCACCACGTGGTGAGCTACTTCTCGGGCACCACGCGGCGCGTTTACCCGCACGAGTTCAAGAAGGGCGACGAGCAGATCGAGCTGAACGGGCCCTACCGCGTGTCGGTGAACGAGAGCAACGCGCACATCACCGCGGTGCTGGGCGGCTTCGGCATCTCGCAGTGCATCACCTTCATGGCCGAGCCGCTGCTGGAAAGCGGCGAGCTGATCGAGCTGCTGCCCGATTGGCATCGCGACCCGTTGCCGATCCACGTGGTGTACCCGCCCAACCGGCACCTGAGCGCGAAGGTGCGCGCGTTCGTGGACTGGGCGGCGGAGCTGTTCGCCAAGAATCCGCGGCTGCAGCGCCGCTGAATCGAACTACACCGGCTCGCAGCGCACCTCGGTCTTCACCGAGTTGGCGATGAAGCATTCTTCATGCGCCCGGTGGTGCATCTGCTCGATCTGCTCGCGCGTAGGAATGTTCTCGCCCGAGAACGCAACCTCCGGCCGCAGCGTGACCACCGTCATCGCCATCTTGCCGTCGGCGTTCTTCTCCATCACGCCGGTGGCCGCGTCGAAGTAGCGGTCGACCACGAACCTGCGCTTCACGGCCATCGTGAGAAACCACAGCATGTGGCAGTTGGAAAGCGAGGCGACGAACATTTCCTCCGGATCGACCGCCGACGCATCCGACATCGGCAGCGGCACTACGTGCGGGGACGACGAGGCCGCCACCTCCGCACCGCCGTCGAAGCGCAGCACATGCCTGCGGCTGTAGGTGTTGCCGAGAAAGTCCTGATCGCCCCGCTCCCAAAGGATTTCCGCGGTGTACTGGGCCATGGGTCGTGCTCCTTGCTCGAAAAAATTTCAGAGATGGATGAAGTATCGGTACTTGGTGAGGCTGCCCTGGCTGGGCAACGTGACGAAGGTCTCGGCCAGGAGGCCGCCATGGGCCGCGATCACCTTCTGCGACGCGAAGTTGTCCGGGCTGGTCGTGATCTCGACGCGGCTCAGCCCCTCGCGCGCGGCCAGCGTCAGCATGGCACCGAGTGCGCGCGTGGCGTAGCCTCTGCGCTGCTTCCACGGCACCACGTTGTAGCCGATGTGGCCCAGGCAGTAGATCGGCAAGGCGTCGGTGCCGGGCTGCCAGCGCAGGTCGATGCTGCCGCAGAACTCGCCGTCCCACATCCAGCACTTGTAGCCCGGCAGGCGCGGCACCTGCGTGCCGTCCGGCATGGTGATGGGCGCGCCCCTGGCCTCGCGGTCGACCAGGCTCGCGAGGAACAGGGCGGGGTCGGCCTTGATCGCGGCGCGTTCCTCGGCGCCCGATTCGGGGCGCGTCTCGTCGCGCGACCAGCCCCTGTTCAACGCCGAGACGTAGCCGGCCAGGTAAGGCCTCGCGGGCCAGACGAGCTCCATCGGCCGGGGATCGGTGACGGGACGGGATCGGTACAGCGGCACCTTCACGCTCCCATCAGTTTGACGACCAGCGGCACCAGCAGTGCGGTCGCGATGCCGTTGAGCCCCATGGCCAGCGCGGAAAATGCGCCCGCCGTCTCGTTCACCTGGATCGCCCGCGCCGTGCCGATGCCATGCGCGGCAAGGCCGACCGCGAAGCCGCGCACCGCGGGCTCCCTGATGCGCAGCAGGTTCAGCAGCCCCGTCGCCATGATCGCGCCCGAGATGCCGGCAATGGCCGCGGCCACCGCCGCCAGCGAGGGCAGCCCGCCGATCTTCTCGGCCACGCCCATGGCGATGGGCATGGTGGCCGACTTGGGCGCGAGCGACATCATCAGCTCGTGCGATCCGCCCAGCACCCACGCGATGCCGATGGCCGACACGATGGCCGCGACCGAGCCCACGAGCAACGCCACGCCGATGGGCAGCCACAGCCGCCGCAGCCGTCCGACCTGGCTGTAGAGCGGCACGGCCAGTGCCACGGTGGCGGGGCCGATCAGGAAGTGCACGAACTTCGCGCCCTCGAAATACGTGTCGTAGGGCGTGCGCGTGAGCAGCAGCACGCCGACGATGACGATCACCGAAACCAGCACCGGGTTGACCACTGGATTGCGTCCGCTGCGGGTGTGCAGCCACAGCGCGCCAAGATAAGCCAGCAGCGTGAGCGAAAGCCACAGCAGCGGCGACTGCGCGAGGAAGACCCAGATCTCGGAGAGCTTCGCGGGCGCTGTCATTCGGCGTCCTTGCCTGTGATGCGGATCATCCAGCGGAACGTGAGCGCGGTGACCGTCATGGTGAATGCCGCACCGGCGATGCCCGCCGCAAGGAAGGGCAGCCACTCGCGCCCCACGCGCTCGAAATGCAGCATGACGCCGGTCACGGCCGGAATGAACAACAGCATCAGGTTGCGCAGCAAGTGGCCCGAGGTGTCGGCCAGGACCTGTGGCACGCCACGTCGCACCAGCAGGCCGGCGAACAGCAGCACCATGCCGATCAGAGGGCCGGGGATGGGCAGGCCGAGCCACTGCACGAGCAGTTCGCCGGCCAGTTGGCAGATAAAGAGCGTGGTGATGGCGTAGAGCATTTTTTCTCGCGGGTGTATGTGGTCAGGACGTGTTTGTCCAGGCCTGCTTCAGCGCCTGCTGGCTGGCCGGGGGCAGTACGCCGAGGCGCACGTGGCCGGGCAGGCCGAAGGAGGTGCAGTCGCGCAGCTTGATGCCTTCGGTGCGCAGCGCGGCGGCCACGTCTGGGTATGGCCGCTCGGTACGTGCGCAAAAGAAATTGGCGTCGCTCGCAAGACACTGCCAGCCGAGCGATTCGCAGACCGCGCGCTGCCGGGCTTTCCAGCCCTTCAATGTCTGCCGGCTTTGTGCGAGCCAGCGTTGTGCCTCCTCGCCGGTCCAGGCCTCGAGCATCGCCACGCCGTGTGTGCCCAGCGGCCATGAGGGGGCCAGCCGTTCGATGCGTTGCACGAGGCTCGCATCGGCGTCTTGAGGGGCGATCGCGTAGGCGGCGCGGATGCCCGTCAGGCCCATGGCCTTGTTCGGCGTCCACAGCTGCCAGACGCGGTCGCGCTGAGTGACGTCGAGCGAAGCCTGGCCTTCGAGGCGCAACGGCTCATAGGCCAGGTCGAGCACACATGCGCCACCCGGGCTCGCAGCCAGCTGCGGCAGATCG
Organism: Variovorax sp. Root434; assembly: GCF_001426595.1. Lineage (NCBI taxonomy): Bacteria > Pseudomonadati > Pseudomonadota > Betaproteobacteria > Burkholderiales > Comamonadaceae > Variovorax > Variovorax sp. Root434. The sequence goes on along the minus strand of NZ_LMEK01000012.1, from coordinate 469,245 downwards.
GCTTGCGGCTGCCCCAGCGGGCTCGACGGTTCGCAGCACCAGCGCAGCGCGGCGTCGGTGTACGCCTGGGGTGCGCGAACCGTTTGCAAACCCCAGGCCTGCGCCGCACGCTCATAGTCGCCATAGCTGTGCGCCGGCAGCCAGACGCAACGACCGCCGCCTTGTGCGACAGCGGCGCTGATGCGATGAATGAACTCGCTCGCGCTCGCCGCGATGACGATGCGTGCGGCCTTTACACCATGAAAGGCCGCAAGCCTACTTCGAAGCGCCGTGTACTGCGGGTCCGGATAGTGCGCCGCATCGGCAGCGCGCAATGCGGACAGCACGGCCGGGCACGCGCCCACGGCATTGCCATTGGTCGAGAAGTCGTGCGGCGCGGCGCCGAATGCATCGGGGCCGCCGTGCAGGACCGCGCTCATACCCACCTCCAGCCGGTCGTCGCCGCGATGACCAGCGACGCGAACACGCCCAGCGCTGCAGCGGCGCGTCCGCCCAGTTGCGCAGTGCGTTGCATATCCGCCGCCGAAGGCGCGCGCCCCTCGGCATTCAGCGCATACACGCCCGGCTTGGCCAGCCGCACACCGAGCAGCAGCGCCATCGTCGCCATCGGCCAGCCGCTGTTGGGCGATGGTGTGCGGCGCGCCTCGCCGGACAACCCCGTGGGCCAGCGCCACGCCGCCAGCGCCAGCAGCCCCACGGTGATGCGCGCCGGAATCCACGAGAGCACATCGTCCGCACGCGCGGCCCATTTGCCGAGCCATGTCCAATCGCGGCCGTTGCGCTCGCCGCGGTAGCCCCACATCGCATCGGCGGTGTTGGCGAAACGGTAGAGCGCCGCACCAGGCAGGCCGAGCAGTACGAACCAGAACACCGGGGCCACGAGCGAGTCGTTGAGGTTTTCGGCGAGCGATTCGATGGCGCTCTCGCGCACTTCGCGCTCGCTGAGCCGGGAGACATCGCGGCTCACCAGACGCGCCAGTTGCTTGCGCCCGGCATCGAGCGACACGCTCAACGCCGCCTCGACCGCGAGCACTTCGTCGCGCAGCATGCGCCAGGCGAAAAGCGGCTTGAGCAGCAGGCCCAGCAGCAACGCGCCGGCCCATGCGGGCAGCGACAGCGCGATGAATGTCTGCATGGTCATGGCGACACCCCACACGGCCGCCGCGCCCACGCACCACGTCAGCGCGCCGATGAAGAACATCGGCAGATCCACCGGCTTCGCCTGGTACGCAGGCGGTGCAACGCTCAAACCGATCCAGCCGAGGTAGCGCCCCATCCACACGACCGGATGCAGGCGTGCAGGCGGCTCACCCAGCCAGCGATCGATGGCCAGCGCGAGCCACAGCGCGGTGGCGACAGCGATGCCGTGTTCAGGATTCAGGTAGGGCATGAGAGCCGCCATTCTCGCGAATCAGGCAGGCGCCCTGCCCCGGCGCCACTGCATCAGCGCACCGAGTGCGACAAGCAGTGCGGCGCCCAACGCGACCCAGAGCCGAAGGACGACCGCCTCGGCCTTGGGCGATGGCGCCTCGGCGGGCGTGGGTTCGAGCTTGAGGCCGCTGACGGGATGGGGACTATCGGGTGCAGGCTCAGCCGCCGGTGTTTGCACCGGTGCCGACGCCGATGCAGCCGCGACCACGGGTTCGACCGACGCGCTCGGCTTGTGCGAAGCCGCAGGCGGCGACAGCTCCGCCCGGGCGAACCGCTGCACACCCGCATTGCGCTCGCGCAGCCCGGTCGCGCGCACCGCCTCCTCATAGGCCCGCGCCAGCTCGCGCCGCGTGGCCGCATCCGGCTTCCAGTAATTCAGCCGCACCGCATCGAGCATGCGCTCCAGCGTCTGCGCGAAGGCCGCGCGATTGTTGCCTTCCAGCCATTCGCGCGTGCCCAGCTTGTATCTGTCGCGCACGTACACGTCGTGCAGCGACTGCCACTGGTCCTGCCGCACGGCCTGCGGCGCCGTGACCTGCCAGCCCCAGAGGAACTGCGCGGTCTTCAGCACCTGCAGCGTGCCGCTGTAGCCCTCGGCTTTCTGCGCCTCGATCCACTGCGGGTGCAGGTAGCGGGTCTGCATCTCGCGCGCGATGGCGCCTGCGGCCGTGTCGGTGCGCACCGCGCCGCCGTCGCGCAGGTTCTGTACGTACAGGGCCGGGTCCTTGCCCGTGAGTTGCCGCACGGCCTGCGCGATGCCGCCGAGGTACTGGAACGGATCGTCGTTGGTCAGCACGCCGTAGAGGTTGGAACTGCGCGCCATCAACGCCGCATCGACCTGCACGAGATTGCCCGCGTAGGCCCCCGGCCGCGCGGCGCCGTCGAGGCCCTTGCCGTAGGCGTGGCCCATGCGGTCCATGTAGAGCTGGGCCATCTGCGCGTCGCCGCCGCCGCGTTGCTGGCTCTTCCACACGTCGCTCGCAAGCGCGGCTTCCTCCAGCCCGGCGCCGTAGCTGCCCTGCTCGTTCGAGAACACGCGCGCCGTCGACCAGCGCTGCGCCTCCTGCGCTGAAGCGCCTTCCGCGCGGAGCCTGCGTGCCAGTGCCTCGCTGTGCTGCGCCACGGCGTTGCCCGATTCGTGCAGGGCCGCCACCTGCTGCACGGCCTCATCGAGCCAACGCATCGCGTTGGCAAACTGGTCGCGGTAGGAACCGGTGACACTGATCAGCACATCGATGCGCGGCCGCTTCAGCACCGACGCAGGAATCACCTCGATGCCCGCCATGCGCCCGCCCTCGTCCCAGCGCGGTTTCACGCCCATGGCGTAGAAGGCCTGGCTTTCCAGCACGCCCTGGTGGCGCGAGGCCTCGCCGGCCCAGAGCGTGAAGGCGATCTTTTCCGGCGGCTTGCCGGCATGGGACTTCGCGTGTTCGACGATCCACGCGTCCATGGCGGCCACGCCCGTGTCCCACGCCGCGCGCGTCGGCATGCGGCTCGGGTCGAAGCCGTAGAGGTTGCGGCCGGTCGGCAGACTGTCGGGGTTGCGCACCGGGTCGCCGCCGTAGCTCGATTTCAGGTAGCGCCCGTCGAGCGCGGTCAGCAGGCCTTCGATTTCCTCGTTGTGCGCGAGCACGGCGTCGAGCTTCTGCGCGCGTTCGGCCAGCAGCAGAAGACTTTGCTTCTCGGCGGCGGTCTTGCCCATGGCGCTTGCGGCCTGCGCATCGGTCAGTGCAAGCTCGACCCAGCGCGCGGGCCGCGAATCGGCAATGTTCTTCGCATCGACCAGGAAAGCCTCGTCGATGTCTTCGCCGAGCGCCTCGACCAGCGGCTTGCCGAGAATCTGCAGGATGGTCATGCGGCGGCGCTGCGCATCGGGCGCCTGACCGAAGGTCGCGAGGCCCAGCGACTGCGCGGTCTGTGCAAGTTCGTCGAGGTACGGATGCAGCACGGCGACGAAGCCCGCGAAGTCCACGCGAATGCGCGCGGGTGTCCAGCTCAGGTCGCGGTCGTAGTGCTGTTCGACGAACTCGGCCGCCAGCTGCTTTTCCATCGCGCTCTTCACCGGGCCGGGCGACAGCGTTTCCCAGTCATGCATGCGCTCGTGCATTTCCTGCACGCCGGGCCGGAAGCCGGCGGGTGCGAACATCGGCGTCGAATGGCTCACCATCGTCGCGCGGCCGCGGCGCTTGGCGGTGGTGGCTTCGCCGAGGTTGTCCATGATGAACGGATAGACGTTCGGCAGATCGCCAAGCGCAAGCAGCGGATCGTCCTGCACCGACAGCCCGCGCTCCTTGCCCGCCGACCATTCGAGCGTGCCGTGCGTGCCGACGTGCACCACCGCATTGGCACCGAACTGCGTGCGCAGCCAGAGGTAGGTGGCGAGGTAGCCATGGCTCAACGGCACGGCCGAGCGGTGGTAGACCTGCTCGGCCTTGCCCGCCACCTGAGTGCCGGGCTCGAAGCGCGGCGGCTGACGCAGCACGACGACGTTGCCGAACTGCACGCGCGGAATCACGAAGGCCGGCTCGCCCGCAACGGGGCGCAGCATGGTCGATTTTTCGGGCGAGCTCCAGTAGCTTTCGATGCGGCGTTGCGTCTCGGCGGGCAGCGCGCGAAACCACGCGAGGTAGCGCGACAGCGGCATCGCGTCGGCAAGGTTCCTGTCGAGCAGCGGCTGCAGTTCGTCGCCCTGCCCCGTCGGGTAGTAGGCCTTCATCGTGGCCTGCACCTGCGCGATCAGCGCGTCGGTGCCCGGCAGCTCGGTGCGGTAGCCGGCCAACTTCATCGCCGCGAGCATGTTGCTCACGCTGCGCGGCACGTTGAGGAAAGACGCGCCGAAGTTCGCCTCGCCCGGCGGATAGTTGTAGACCAGCATAGCCACGCGGCGGTCCGCAGCCGGCGTGCGCTGCAGGCGCAACAGCGCGGCGGCCTTGTCGGCCACGGCGTCGATCTGCGCGGGCAACGGCTGCAGCGTGCCGGCCGCGGCATCGCGGGCGCTGACGAGCATCGGGTCGGTCATGCCTGCCAGCTCGCTCGGGCTGTAGTAGGCGGCAATGTCGGTTTGCGAGAGGCCGTCCTTGCTCTGCGCCCAGTGCGCGGCGTCCATCGCCAGCGAAGGCAGCGTCTGCAGCACCGGCACACCGATGCGCTCGAGCTCGGCCTTGCGCTCGTTGGGGCTGAAGACCAGCGAGGCATTGACGATCGCATCGGCCATGCGCCGTTCGCCGGCATGCGTCATGCGGAAGAACAGATCTTTCTGCTGGCGCGGGCCGTAGAAGGCATAGGCGCGCAGGCCACGCCGTTCGAGCGAGGCGATCAGCGTGTCGAGCCAGCCGGTGTCGTCGCCCGTCACGGTGGCGCTGTTGACGGCGATGGCGACCGTGCCGCTGCCGGCCAGCCGCTCGATGGCGGTGATCTCGGTTTCGATGCGAGGCCAGGCCGGGTGATAGAGGCCGGCCAGCGGCAGCGGCACGGCATCGGGCAGGCCAGCGAGATTGCCGGGCTGCGCCAGTGCCTTCATTGCCGCGTCGAGGTTGGCGGTACCGGCAAAGCGCCAGTACTCGCGCACCCGCTGCGCCCACGCCGCATCGACACCGCGTTCAGCCGCCAGCGGCGCGGCGGCGGAGGTCTGCCCCCTGGCCACCAGCGCGAACTCGCCGATCAGCACATACGGCGCAGAGCTCTGCGCAATCGTGTCGCCGAAGCGTGCCGCCGCCGCCTGCGCGACGCTGATGTGCGGCGCATCGATGACGAGCAAACGCGCGCCTTCGAGCGCGGCGGCCAGCGTCCCGGGCGAATCCTGCGACGCCGACACCACCTGCAGCGGCAGCCCCGCCTCGCGCGCCGCGGCCTGCAACCTCACCACACGCGCCGGAGACACCAGCGACGTGCTCAGCACCACGACGCGGGAAGGAGCCTGCTGCGCCTGGGCCGGCGAAAAAACGCCCAGCCCCAGCATCAACAACCAGAAGAGGAATCGCGTCACTTCCCGCCCTGCGCCGGCACCGCATCGGCCGGCACATAAACCATCGTGCCGTCCTTCAGCCGCCATGCCGTGCCGGCCTTCTCGCCGTCGCCCTGCCCCGTCGCGCCGCTAGCCCTGAAGCGTGTGATCTTGCGGCCCTCGCGCGTGACGATCTCCATGTTCGGCTGGCCTTCGTTGCGGATGATCGTCACCTTGTCCTGCGCGAAAGGGTTCATCGGGTTGTTGATGACCGCGATCATCAGCATGCCGATCACCACCATGAACACGTCGATCAGGTTGATGGTCGAGAGCACCGGGTCGTCGTCGTCGCTGTCCAGGCTGCTCAGTATGGAAAACTGGCGACGACTGCTCATGACAGCCGGTCCCGCGCGTCGAGCACCGCCACCAGCTCGCGCATGAGCCAGCGGCGGCGCACGGTGTAGACCACGAAGGCGATCGAGGCCGAGGCCAGCGCCACGATCACGCTCGCGAACGCGGGCGCCAGGCTCTGCGCCACGCCCTGCGATTCGCCCGAGGCCACGGCCACGAGCGCGGGGCCCATCGGGATCATGGTGGCGATCAGCCCCAGCATCGGCGCCACGCGGCTGCACAGGCGCACGCCTTCGAGCTGCTTGAGCACGACCAGCTCCATCTGCTCCTGGCTGGCCTGCGCGTGGCGCTGCAGCACCAGCGCGCGCAACGGATCGCGGCGCCGCTGCAGATACTCGATGCCGAACGCGCCGAGGCAGTACACGGCATAGACGAAAGACAGCAGCACGCCCAGCGTCACCGGCCAGAGAAACAGGCGCGCAAGCTCGAAGAGAACGGTATCGAAAGCCAGCATCAGGTGGGCTCCACGGCAGGCGGTTGATCGAAAAGGTCCGAAGGCCGGCCCCAGCCTTCGTCGAACACCAGCGAAGCGAGCGGCTCGCGCTTCGCCCAGCGTTCGCGCTGCAGCATCGGCTCTTCGTAGAAGCCATGCACGGGGCCAAGGCACAGCAGCGCGATCGGCTCGGCGCCTTCGGGCAGGCCGAGCAGCACCGACACCTCGGCCGGATCGAACAGCGACACCCAGCCCATGCCCAGCCCCTCGGCACGCGCCGCGAGCCAGAGGTTCTGGATGGCGCACGAGGCCGAAGCCAGATCCATCTGCGGCAGCGTGCGCCGGCCGAACACATGCTTCTCGCGGCCGTCGGCCAGCGTCACCGCCAGCAGTTCGGCGGCGTCGAGCAGGCCCTGCACCTTGAGGCGCATGAACTCGTCTTCACGCTCGCCCAGAGCACGGGCCGTGAGCACACGTTCCTGTTCGACGACGTGGTGCAATTTCTGTCGCAGCGCTTCACCGCGAATGCGGATGAAGCGCCAGGGCTGCATGAAGCCGACGCTGGGCGCGTGGTGGGCCGCATCGAGCAGCCGGCGCAGCACTTCGGGCTCGACCTGCCCGCCTGCGAAGTGGCGCATGTCGCGGCGCTCGTGGATGGCGCGGTAGACGGCCTGCGTCTCGTCTTTTGGGAAAGCGTGATGCGTCATTCGGGGTGCGTGCACAGGCCACCGGGTACTCCCCTCCGCGAATGTCCCCCGCCTTCGGCTCCTCCTTTATTTCGCTGCGGGCAGCACCCGGTGCCCTGTGCACAACCAGCGCTGCTCTTGTGCTGGCCGATCAACAAGTGCTCTGAACGATCACGCCGGCGGAGTGCCTTGCGCAGCGAAATAAAGGAGGAGGCCGAAGGCCGGGGGACATTCGCGGAGCAAGGTACCCCGTCGGCGTGATCACGCCCCGAACGACGACGACGACAGCTATTCACCTCAGTCCTCGATGCCGCGCTGCGCCGGGATGCCCGCCTTGAAGGCGTGCTTCACCAGCGTCATCTCGGTCACGGTATCGGCCAGCTCGATGATCTCCGGCGGGCAGCGCCGCCCCGTGAGCACCACATGCACATGCTTGGGCCGCGCGCGCAATGTTTCGAGCACGCCTTCGAGCGGCAGCCAACCGTAGATCAGCGGGTAGGTGATCTCGTCGAGCACCACCAGGAAGTGCTCGCCCGACAGGATCGCCGCCTTGGCCTTCTCCCAGCCGTCGCGGGCGAGCTGGCCCGAACGTTCGAGGTCCTGGCTCTTCCAGCTGAAGCCGTCGCCGAGGCCTTCGATCGGAATGCCGATCTGCTCGAACATGCGGTGTTCGCCGAAGCGCGCCGACGGCACCTTCATGAACTGGTAGATCTTCACGGCCTTGCCGCGGCCGTGCGCGCGCAGCGCAAGGCCGAAGGCCGCGGTGCTCTTGCCCTTGCCGTCGCCGGTGTTGACGATGACGAGTCCGCGGCGTTCGCCGTCGGGCTTCTCGTAGGGCTTCTCGCTGGGAGGGGTTTCTATTTGCATGGGTTCTCTTGTCAGTTTCGGGGCTGCTGTTTCGGGGTGTGCGCGCACCCCGAACAACGCGCAAAAAACACAGCGCACGTCATAGCGGCAACGCAATCCACTGGTCCGCCACCCGGTGCACGCGGATGCGGTGGTCGAACACCTGTTCCAGTGCGGCGTGAGTGATAGGGTCGCCGCAGCCGCCATGGTGAACCACACGGCCGCGGTCCATCACGACCAGCTCGTCGGCAGCCAGCGCCATCGGCAGCTCGTGCAGCACGCTGACCACGGTCTTGCCGCCGGCCACGAGCGCGCGCGCAGTCTGCATCCAGTCGGCCTGGTGCGGTGGGTCGAGGTTGGCGAGCGGCTCGTCCATCAGCAGCAGTTCGGCCTCGACCGCGAGCGCGCGCGCCAGCAGCACGCGCTGGCGCTCGCCGCCGGAAAGCTGGCCCAGCGGACGATCGCGCCAGTCCCAGGCCTGCGTGCTGCGCAGGGCACGCTCCACGGCCTCGCGGTCGGCCGTGCTGGGCGCAGCCAGCCAGCGCTGGTGCGGCAAGCGGCCGAGCATGGCGACGTCGTAGACCATCAGGTCGTCGGCACTGCCCTCGCCCGTGCCGCTCTGGCCGAGCCACGAGAGGCGCTGGGCGCGGATGCGCGCCGGTACCTTGGCCTGCGCCTCGCCGAAGAGCCGCACCTCGCCGCGGTGCGCGAGCAGGCCCGCGAGCGCCTTGAGCAGCGTCGACTTGCCCGCGCCGTTCGGGCCGACGATGCTGGTCCAGCGGGCGGCGGACAGCGCCAGGTCGATGTCGTGCAGGACCTCGGTAGCGCCCAGCGTGGCGCTCACGCGGCGCGCTTCGAGGGCGGGTGTGTGCCGCTCGCTCATGCCACGCCACTCCGCGCGCCGCGCCGGTGCATCAGCCACAGCAGGTAGCTGCCGCCCAGCACCGCCGTGAGCACACCCACCGGCAGTTCCTGCGGCGCGATCAGCCAGCGCGCCAGCAGGTCAGCCGCCATCAGCAGCAGCCCGCCCATCAGCGCCGACAGCACGATCAGCCGCGCGTGCGTGGTCTTGACGACCGAGCGCACGAGGTGCGGCGCGGCCAGGCCGACGAAGGCGATCAATCCGGTTTGCGCCACCGCTGCACCGGTAGCCAATGCCAGCACCACCACCAGCGCCGCGCGCATCGCGCCGAGCGGCAGGCCCAGGCTGCGCGCCGTGGCCTCGCCGAGCGCGAGCCCGTCGAGCACCGGCGCCAGCGCCCAGGCCAGCAGCAGGCAGACCGCGCCGACCATGGCCATCACCGCGCAAGCGCTCCAGCCGACGAGGCCGGTGCTACCCAGAATGAAGCCCTGGATCGCCTGCAGGATGTCGGCCGAGGCGATGGTGATGAGGTCTTTCGCGGCGCCGAGCACCACGCCGACGATCACGCCGGCCAGCAGCAGCCGCAGCGTCTGCTGCACGCCGCGCGCCAGCATCAGCGTGAGCATCACCGCCAGCACCGCACCGAGGAAGGCCGCGCCCGTGAGCCCGAGCCGCATCACCCACTGAGCGCTGGCGGCCGAGCCGCCGAACATCAGCAGCGCCAGTGCCACGCCGAGCGAAGCGCCCGAGGCGCTGCCCAGCAGGTACGGATCGGCCAGCGGATTGCGGAACAGCCCCTGCGCGACCGCACCCGCCAGCCCCAACAGCGCGCCGGCCAGCCATGCACCGAGCGTGCGCGGCAGACGGATCTCCCACACGATCTGCAGCGCCACCGGGTCGTGCCGCGCCGCGAACAGGCTTTCGAAACCGGTGCTGCCGATGCCCAGCCCCAGCGCCATCAGCGCCGCGCCGAGTACCAGCAGGCCCGCGCCGAGCAGCAGGACGCGGCGCAGGTGGGCCGTATGCCTGAGCGCCGCGTTCACCGCTTGCCGCCCTTGTCGCTCAGGCACTGCGCCATCAGGCGCGCAGCCTCGTCCATGCGCGGGCCGGGGCGCACGAGCACGTCGGATTGCGCAGCGTCGAAGCGGCAGATGCGGCCTTCGCGCACCGCGCGGATGCCGGCCCAGCCGGGGCGCTGCTCCAGCCCCTGCGCACTGCGCACGCTGACCATGATGAGGTCGGGATTCGCGCGCACCACGTACTCGGGGTTGAGCTTGGGAAACGGCCCCAGCGATGCCGGCACGATGTTCTTCGCCCCGAGCCGCTTGAGCGTCTCGCCGATGAACGACGACTCGCCCGCCGCATACGGCGCGCTGTTCACCTCGAAATACACGCGCAGCCCCTTCGCACTCGCGGGCACCGACTGCGCGGCGGCCGACACGCTGGCATCGATCACGCGCCACACCTTGGACGCTTCATGCGTGCCCAGCACCTGGTCGAGCTTGTCGAGCACGCGCTGCACATCGGCGTGGCTCTTGGGTTCGAGCACCAGCACCTTCAGGCCCAGCGCTTCGAGCCGCTGCGTCACGCGCGACGACTTGGCGAGCAGCACCGCATCGGGCCTGAGCGCGGCGATGGCTTCCACGTTCGGGTCGATGCCGCCGCCAAGCTGCGGCAGCGCCCTCACCTGCTCGGGCGAATTGGAGTAGCGGTCGACGCCTACCAGCCTGTCGCAGGCGCCGAGCGCGCAGACCGATTCGGTCAGCGCAGGCAGCAGCGAGACGATGCGCTGCGGTGGTTGCGGCAGGCTCACGGTTGCGCCACGTTCGTCGACCACGTCGAGGGCGTGCGCGCCAAGTGCGAACAGGGCCAGGCCCAGCGCAGCCAGTGGAATGCGGATCGTCTTCTTCATGCGGCAGGCGCTTTCAGGCTCAACGGCAGGCCGGCCGCCATCAGGGTGACGCGGTCGCAGGCGGCGGCCACGTCCTGGTTCAGTCGGCCGAGTGCGTCGACGAAGGCGCGCGTCTCGCGGCCCAGCGGAATCACGCCCAGCCCGATCTCGTTGCCGACCAGCACCACCGGCCCGCGCGCCTCGCGCAGCGCGGCCAGCAGCATCGCCACGTGCGTTGCCGGTGTGCGCGTCACGGGCGGGGCGTCTTCGGAAGGCATGGGCATCAGCAGGTTGGTGAGCCACAGCGTGAGGCAGTCGACGACGACCAGCGTCTCGGGCGAGCTCTGCGTGACGATGGCGCGCGCGAGTTCGATCGGCTCCTCGATGGTGCGCATGCCGGGCACGCGCTCGGCACGGTCGGCCTGGTGGCGCACGATGCGCTCCAGCATCTCGTCGTCGTAAGCCTGCGCGGTGGCGATCAGCACGGCGCGGTGCGTGCGAGGCTCGGCGGCGAGCCAGTCGATGGCGCGCTGCTCGGCCCGGCGCGACTTGCCGCTCTTCTGGCCGCCCAGGATGAATTCGTGCTCGGCGGTCTTCGGCTTACTCGGTTGCGGCATCGCTCTCCCACTCGATGGGCATGGCGCCGAAAAGGCGGGCTGTGGCTTGCGGACTGGAGGCAAACCACGCGTGGAAATAGCTCGCGCGCACCGAGCCGTGCACGTACAGCGCTTCACCGCTGCGCGCGCCCACGGCCTGCGTTGCGCCAGGCCGAGCGGTGTGGGCGGCAGGCGCGAGCGTCGTTTCGCAGCGCGAATAGTGGAAGGTGTGGCCGCGCAAGGTGTCGCTGCCGAGCGTGAGCTGCTGGGGGCCGAGGCCCGCGAGCCGCTTCTGCATCGTCACGCGGCCGGGCAGCAGGCCCCAGAGGCGGTGGACCTGTGCACCGTCTTGCGTGGCCAGTTCGTCGAACAGCGCCATCATGCCGCCGCACTCGGCCCAGACCGGCTTGCCCGATGCGGCATGCGCGGCGAGCGATTCGCGCATCGGCACGCAGGCGGCCAGCGCTTCGGCATGGAGCTCAGGGTAGCCGCCGGGGAGCCAGACGGCGTCGCAGGCCGGCAGGGCATCGCCGGCGAGTGGCGAGAAAAAGGACAGCCGCGCGCCCAGCGCAGTGAGCACGTCGAGGTTCGCGGGATAGATGAACGAGAAGGCCGCATCGCGCGCGATGGCGATGGTGCGCCCCGCCAGCAACGCCGGAATGGCTGCTTCAGGTTCAGTCGCTTCGAAGCGCACCTGCGGCAGCTGACTGGCCTGCATCCGGCCGAGCGGCGTGGCGGCCAGCACATCGGCCACCGCATCGAGCCGCGCCATCGCATCGCCGAGTTCGGTGGCGGCAACGAGGCCCAGGTGCCGCTCGGGCAGCGTGAAGCCTGCGTCGCGCGGCAAGGCGCCGAGCCATTGCGAAGGCTCGCGCAATGCGTCCTTCAGCATGCCCGCATGCCTTTCGCTGGCCACCCGATTCGCCAGCACGCCCGTCCATGGCAATCCGGGCCGGAAGTTCTGCAGCCCGTAGGCCAGCGCGCCGAAGGTGCCCGCCATGGCGTGCGCATCGATCACCGCGAGCACCGGCAGGCCGAAACGCTCCGCCAGGTCGGCCGCGCTGGGCGTGCCGTCGAACAGCCCCATCACGCCTTCGACGATCAGCAGGTCGCATTCGGCCGCTGCGGCGCGCAGGCGCGCGCGGCAATCGGCCTCGCCGGTCATCCACAGGTCGAGCGAATGCACCGGCGCGCCGGTGGCCAGCGCGAGCCAGTGCGGATCGAGGAAGTCGGGCCCGCACTTAAAGGCGCGCACCCGGCGGCCCTGGCGCGCATGCAGCCGCGCCAGGGCCGCCGCGATGGTGGTCTTGCCCTGCCCCGAGGCCGGAGCGGCCACCAGCACGGCGGCGCACGAGGCCGCCTCGGCACCGGCGGCGCCGCTTCGTGGCGAGGGTTGGCTTAGTGAGGCGTCCACTTGAGACCGACGTACGCGGTGCGGCCGGCATTGGCGTACAGCCGCGCGTACTGGTAGTCCTTGTTGCTCACATCGTCGACGCGCGCCACGAGGTTGAGGTCGCGCGTGATCTGCGTGGAGGCCGACAGGTTCAGCACGGTGTATCCGCCCAGCTTCACGCTGTTGGCTGCATCGTCGTAGCGGCGGCTCGATGTCTGCACCTCGGCGCCCAGCGTCCAGCCGGCAATGCGCCAGTCGGCGCCCAGGGTGGCGTGGCGCTGCGCGCGGCGGGCCAGCAGGTTGTGGGTGGCGAGGTCGCGCGGGTCCTGGAAGTCGAACGAACTGCGCAGCGTGACGTCGCCGAAGCGCTGGCTGCCCGACAACGTGACGCCCTGGTAGCGGGCGCGCGCGGTGCTCGAGTAGCAGCCGAACGAGGAGGCGCAGCCCTTGGCCGTTCCATCGAACCCGATCAGGTTCCGCACGCGGCTGCTGTAGACGACGATGCCCGCCTGCGTGGCGCCTTCGGTGTACTGCAGGCCCAGCTCGACGTTGCGGCTCGATTCCGGCTTGAGCGTGGCCAGGCCGAATTCGCTGAAGCGCTGATACAGCGTGGGCACGCGGAAGGCCGTGCCCGCAGAAGCCGTAAAGCGCAGCGATGGCGTGATGGCATAGCCGTAGGCCGCGCTGCCGGTGGTCTTGCCGCCGAACTCGCTGTCCTTGTCGTGGCGCACGTGCAGCTGCAGCGAATGCGGGCCCTGCACGAAGCCGTAGCCGAGCGAAATTGCATCCTGCGAACGGTCGCGCGACAGCAGTTTGGATGTAGTGGTGGGCGCGTTTTCGAGTGCGTCCTCACGGCGTTCGAGCGTGGCCGTCAGCAGGTGCGGGCCGAAGCGGAACTCGTTCTGGAACAGGTAGCCGCGCAGGTTGGTTTCGGTGCGGTAGAACGAAGGCTGCGTCTTGTAGACCGACTGCGAATCGGTCACCTGCACGCGGGTGCTGTAGACGTCGTTCCACTTGGCCGACCAGGTCAGGCCGGCGGTGCGCAGGGTGTTGGTCGACTGGTCGTCGCGGAACAGGACGGGCGGCCTGGTCCTGTAGGACACGGCGGCGTCGTAGCCGGCCTTGATCTCGCTGGTGAGCAGCGTGGCATCGATGCGCTGGTCGGGCGTGATCTGGAAGCCCAGCTTCACGTTGCCCGAGGTGCTGGTGTAGCCGTCACGGTCGGGGCTGGCGTAGCCGTCCTTGACCACGTTGCGCTTGTTGGCGGGCTGCACGTTGTAGCCCTTGCTTTCTTCATGCGCCACGCCGAACGAATAGTCGAACAGCCCCGACTTGCCGCTCACGCCGCCTTCGATCTTGCGCAGGCCGTTGCTGCCGAAACCGATGCCCGCGTAAGGCGCCACGCCCTCTTCGCCGCGCCTGGTGAAGAGCTGGATCACGCCGCCGATGGCATCCGAGCCATAGACCGCGGCGGCCGGGCCGCGCAGCACTTCGATGCGGTCGATCTGCGAGAGCGGAATGCCTTCCCAGCCGGCGCCGCCGGTCGATTGCGAGTCGATGCGCACACCATCGAGGTAGACCGCCGTGAAGCGCGTTTCCGCGCCGCGGATAAACACGCTGGTGGCGTTGCCCAAGCCGCCCGAGCGCGAGATCTCGATGCCGGGCAGGCGCGAGAGAACGTCGGCCGCGCCGGTCGCGCCGCTGCGCTCGATGGTCTGCCGGTCGACGATGGACACGTCGCCCACCAGGTCCGACAGCGCCTGCGGCGTGCGGTTGGCCGTGACCACCGTTTCGCCGAGCGTGGGGGCCTCCTGTGCATGGGCCAGGCCGCCGAAGGCGGTAGCCAGCGCCAGCGGCAGGCAGGCGTGGCGGAAACGGCGCGCAGGAGCGCGGCCGCGAGAAAAGCAAACGTGGGAAATCATGGAATGAGCCGAACGAACGTCAATACCCCTCGCCGGCCTCCCCGCCGGCGCCTGGGCGCCATGGCCGCCCCATGCATCGATCACGCATGCGGCAGCCGCCTTGTTGGCCGGTATCCGGGCTGGCAGAACGACCCCTGCCGCCTTCCCAGGCGCCTGTTTCAGGGCACCCAGTGGCTTCGATGGAAAGGGGTTGGCGCCTTGCGGCGCCGTCTGCTTGACCGTTGCGGGGGCAGCGCAGGCGGCTTCGGCCTTGTTCCGACCAGATGAGGTCGGGGGCTTCCACTCCTGCTTCCCGTTGAACCGCGGCGCGTGAACCACGCCGCAGGCACCAACGGACGGGATTTTAGAGCCTGACGGCAGCCAGTTAATTCGAAAGTTGCGGTCGCCGCTAACATCGGCGGCCATGATGCGGCCCGCCTCGGTCTTCCTGGATCTTCGTTCTGCGCTGCAGCGTCTCTTCGGCATCTCGGGCTGGCAGTCGATGCTGCTGTGGTCCATCGGGGCCGGCCTGCTGGGCACGCTGGCGACCGAAGTCTTCCGCGCGGCGCTCCTTGCCTTCGAGCACCTGGTGCTCGGGCCGGGCGAAGGGCTGGTGGCGACGGCCAAGCACCTGCCGTGGTGGGCGCGCGTTGCCTGCCCCACGCTGGGCGGGCTCGTGGCCGGGCTGCTGCTCGTGCTGGCGAAACGCGTCGCGCAGCGCAGCGCCACCTCCGACTACATGGAGGCCATCGTGCTCGGCGACGGACGCATCCCGGTGGCGCAGACGCTGGTGCGCAGCGCGTCGTCGCTGGTCAGCATCGGCAGCGGCGGCTCCATCGGGCGCGAGGGCTCGATGGTGCAGCTGGCAGCGCTGGCGGCTTCGCTGTTGGGTCGGGTGTTTCGCTTTCCGGTCGAGCGGCTGCGGCTGCTGGTGGCCTGCGGCGCGGCGGCGGGCCTGACCGCGGCCTACAACGCCCCTATCGCCGGCGCCTTCTTCGTCGCCGAGATCGTGCTGGGCTCGATCGCAATGGAGAGCGTGGGGCCGATCATCATCGCCTCGGTGGTCGCCAATGTGGCGATGCGGGCGCTGCCCGGCTACCAGCCGCCTTACAGGATGCCGGCGTTCCCGGAGATCCATGGCGCCGAGGTCGTGCTGTTCTGCGTGCTCGGCGTGCTGCTGGGCTTTTCTGTGATCGGCTTCCTGCGTGCGCTGCAGGGCAGCCGCGCGCTGTTCTCGCGGCTGCCGCTGGCGCTGCCGTGGCGGCTGGCCCTGGGCGGGCTGGCGATGGGCTTGGTGTCTGTGCCCGTGCCCGAGGTCTGGGGCAATGGCTACAGCGTGGTCAATGCGGTGCTGCACACGCCCTGGGCGTGGACGCTGATCGCGATGGTGCTGGCGGCCAAGGCGGTCGCCACGCTGGCCACGGCGGGTTCGGGCGCGGTGGGCGGCGTGTTCACGCCGGCGCTGTTCTTCGGCTGCATGGTGGGTGCGCTGTTCGGCCAGGGCGTGCAGGCGCTGTGGCCGGCCGCAAGCTCGGCGCCGTTCGCCTACGCCATCGTCGGCATGGGTGCGTTCCTGGCGGGCGCGACGCAGGCGCCGCTGATGGCGATCCTGATGATCTTCGAGATGACGCTGAGCTACCAGGTCATGCTGCCGCTGATGGCGGCGAGCGTCATCGCGTATTTCGTCGCGCGCTCGGCCAACGCCGGCTCGATGTACGAGATCACCCTGCGCCGCAACGAACAGCGCGACGCGCAGATGCGCCTGCGCGGGCTGCACATGCGCGACCTGGTGCAGCCAGCCGAAACGGTGGTCAGGCCCGAGGCGGACCGCGAGGCGATGAGCAAGCTCTTCCTGCAGCACCCCGTGAAGTATCTGTACGTGGTCGATGCGGACAACCGCTATCTCGGCGTGGTGCCGCTGTCGGCTCTTGGTATGGCACCCATCGAGACGACCGCGGGCGCCCTGCTCTCGCAGGCCATCCTGCCGCTGACCGCCGACACCGGCCTGGGCGAAGCGCTGCAGCGCTTCCTGGAGCACCTGGGCGAGCGGCTGCCGGTGATCGAGAGCGCGGCCAACCCGGTGCTACTGGGCGTTGCAGCGAAGAGCGCGCTGCTCGCCACCTACGTGCGGCTGAGCGAATAGCGCGCCGGCTTCCCCCTTTCTTACTTCTCCGGCTTTTCCGGCTTGGCGCGGCGCACCGCGACCACCTCGATCTCCACCAGGTAGGCCGGATTGGCCAGCGCCGCGACCTGCATGGCCGAGCGCGACGGCAGGTTGGGCTGCGCGGTGGTGCCGAAGAACTGGGTGTAGCCCTCCATGAAGCCGGCGAAGTCCATCTTGTTGTCCTTGGCCGGGTCGCCGACCAGGAACACCTGCATCTTCACCACGTCGCCCATCGTCAGGCCAAGGCCCGTGAGGCTCTTCTCGATGGCCTTGAGCACGCCGACGGTCTGGCCCTTGGTGTCGCCACCGTAGGCTGCCGCGCTGTTCTTCGGTTGCGTCGCGTCCTGCAGCGGCGGCACCTGGCCGGAGAGGTAAACGTTCGTGAAGGAACCCGGTACCTCGACCGCCGCCGAGATCGGGAAGGTGGAGTTCGGAATGCGATGGCGGATGACGTCGTCGGCCGCATGGGCGGCGCCTGCGGCGGCGGTGGACAGGGCGGCGGCGAGCGCCAGCTTCCTTGCGAGGGGGGGCATGGTCATGGGTGTTGTCTCTGCACGGGTGAGTGAAAAAAAGATCTCAAGGCCGCAGCTTCTTGACGGTCTCGGCGGGAATCGCCTCGGGGTACTGGTTGCCGAAATGGGTGCGCGCATAGCCGACCACCGCGGCGATCTGCTCGTCGCTCAGCATCTTGCCGAAGGCCGGCATGCCCTTCTGGCCATTGAGCACCACGTAGAGGGGGTATTCGGGTGCCGCCAGCCTCGGGTTGGAGGCCAGCGCCGGGTAAGTCCCCGCGCCTTTCGCGCCCTGCCCCTGCGCCATGTGGCAGCCCTGACAGGTGGCGCGGTAGATCGACTCGCCCGACAGCTCCTGGAATTTCGGGCCGACCGAGAACGCCGGCTCCGGCGATTGCGCGAGGGCCGTCGCGGCCAGCGCCCCGAGCGAAACGGCGAGCAGCGCGCGCTTGAAAAAACTCATCATGGTCTTGCAGTTGTTCATGGTGGGTATGTCCTTCACTCGGCGGCTACGCGGCAACCGCGCGGGCATGCAGGCGCTGGATGGCGTCCAGCGAGGAGAGCAAGGCCCCTTCCTGCCACGCCGGGATGTAGGACGCGTGTTCACCCGCGAGCGCGATGCGCCCGTCGACCTGGCACAGGTTCTTGTAGTGTTTGGCGCGCGTCTCGTCGGTCCACATGCCGTAGCAGCCATGCGTGCCCGGCACGCGGTGCCAGCCGACGGAGATGCCGTTGTCGAACTCGCTCGCGTACTGCGGATGCAACTGCGTGCCGAACTCGACCGCGCGGCGCACGCGCTCCTCGGGCGCCATGGCGGTGAATTCATAGGAGTTGGGGCCGTCGAACACATAGGCGCCGAGCACCACCGCCTTGCCCTTGGCGCCGTAGCGCGTCGAGGGGTACGAGATGCGCGAGATCGGCAAGTCGGTGTAGCTGATACCGCCGTAGATGTGCTCGTCTTCTTCCCAGAAGCGGCGCTTGAACTGCAGGCCCACTTTCACCGATGCGCCATAGGGCACGGCGTTGATGGCCTCCTGCATCGCGCTGCCGACCTGGATGTCGATCTGGCTGAGTACCGACAGCGGAATGGTGCACAGGCACCAGTCGGCCTTGGCCTGCGTGATTGCGCCGCCCTTGGCCTCGTCGGTGTAGGTGACGGTGACGCCGCGGTCGTTCTGCTCGATCCTGGTGACCTTCGCGCCGTATCGGATGAGGCTGCCGACTTCTTTGGCGAAGGCCTTGGCGATCATGTCCATGCCACCTACGGGCTGGAAGATCGCGCTCTGGAATTCGTAGTCTTGGCCGCTCGCGATGTAACGCCAAAGGTTTGATTGCAGCAGCTCGCTCATGTCCAGCGGCTTCGAGGGCTTGGCCAGCGGCATGAGGCCGCCGCCCGCATCGACTTCGTAGCCGCGGCGGTCGCTGCTGATGGTGCCTTCGCGGTAGCGGAACTGCGTATCGAGCGCGCCCCAGCGGCGCAGGCCCTCGAGCAGCTTCTCCTTGTCTTCCTTCGTCAGCGCCGTGTCGAGGCTGCCCTGCGAGGAGGCCTTGCCGAGCAGTTCGGCCACATAGCCCTGGTAGTCCGCCTGCACATGGCGGTAGCGCTGCGGCTTGCCGCCGTAGGCCTTGCTCGAATGCACGAGCGCGTTGTAGTTGACCTGCACGAAGGGCTCGAGCGCCACGCCCAGCCGCTTGCAGTAGCCGAGCACCGCATGGTGGTGGTAGGGAATGCGCCACGGCCCGGGGTTGAAGTACTCGCCCTCGGCGAAGCCGCAATGCTGCACCGCGCCGCCCAGTTCGGTGAAGGTGTCGCCGCCGCGCAGTGTCCAGCAGCGGCCGCCCGCGCGCTGGCTGAATTCGAGCACCTTGACGGAATACCCGGCATTGCGCAGTTCGAGCGCGGCGGCCATGCCGGCCAGGCCAGCGCCCAGGATCAGCACCGATGCGCCCTTCTTCGCACCGTCGAGCCGGGGCGGCCCCGCGTAGTTGGACTCGGCAGCAAAACCCAGCGAACTCATCGCCTGGTACATCGCACCGCCTCCCGCGGTCTTGCCGATGAGCGTGAGAAGGTCACGCCGGCTGAATAAAGTGTTGCTCTTCGTGGTCATTGGTTGCTTCTGGGAGTTTGAAAGGCAACTGGAAGGCAGCAGAATCCATGCCACGAAGGTGCCGCGCCCGGCCTCGGCGGGACCGCCTCCCCGTGAAACTACAATCGCCAACCATGCCCGCCTCCAGCCCCATCGATCAGATCGCCGAGCGTGTTGAACGACTGCTCGTGCGTCACGAAGAGGTGCAACGCACCAATGCGTTGCTGCAGGAGCAGGTCGATGCGCTCACGCGCGAACGCGACGGCCTGAAATCGCGCCTCGCCGCGGCTCGCACGCGCCTCGACGCCCTGCTCGAACGGCTGCCGGCTGAACCACCTTCCGAAGATTCCCCCGCATGAAGCAGATTGAAGTACAGATCATGGGCCAGAGCTATCTGCTCGGCTGCCCCGATGGCGGCGAGGCGCAGCTACGCGAAGCCGTCGAACGCGTGGACGCGGCCATGTGCAAGATCCGCGATGCGGGAAAAGTCAAGGCCCGCGATCGCATCGCGGTGCTGGCCTCGCTGAACCTGGCGTTCGATCTGGCGGCACAGCAGCAGGCCGCAGCCGTGCCAATGGCGGCGCCCGCCGTTGCCGCCACAGCGGACAGCGGCGACACAGACCCGAAGGCCGCGCAACTCATTCAAAGACTCGATCAGGCCCTGGCCGGCGATGGACATTTACTCTGAATGAATCCCGCAGAGGGACAGACGAAGCGTAAAATCCACTCCGTCTGCAGACTGTGTCGGGCTTAATATTTCCTTGTTCCAATGCTCTCCGGAGCCGGGCTTGGTACATCGCTCGACGGGCGTGATCATCTCGCGTCAGATGAACCCGAAGTCCTGCTGCCCTCGCCCACCTGAACCCTGGTTCAGGATGCGGGTCCGGCACATCACCTGCAGACACCTATTCCTGCCACGGCCCCCTGCATTCACTGCACGGGGCCGTTGCTTTTTCCAAACTCCCCTCGCCTGACCTTCCCGTGAACTTCGCTGCCCTGCTCGACCCCATCCTGATCGCCGAACTCGCCGCCCTGGGCCTGGGCACCGGTTTTCTCGCGGGCCTGCTGGGCATCGGCGGCGGCATGCTGATGGTGCCGTTCATCACGATCATCATGGGCCATCGCGGCGTGCCGGCCGACCTCGCAGTAAAGATGGCGATCGCGACCTCGATGGCGACGATCATCTTCACGTCGGTGTCGAGCGTGCGCGCACATCACAAACGCGGCGCGGTGCGCTGGGACATCGTGCGGCGGCTCGCGCCCGGCATCGTCATCGGCAGCCTCGCGGGCAGCCTCGGCGTGTTCGCGCTGCTCAAGGGCACGGCGCTCGCCATCTTCTTCGCGCTGTTCGTGGGCTTCTCGGCCACGCAGATGTTCCTCGACAAGAAGCCCGCGCCCACGCGGCAGATGCCGGGTGCGGGCGGCCAGCTCGCGGCGGGCGGTGCGATCGGCTTCATCTCGGGCCTCGTGGGCGCGGGCGGCGGCTTCATCAGCGTGCCGTTCATGACGTGGTGCAACGTGTCGATCCACAACGCGGTGGCGACCAGCGCGGCGCTGGGCTTTCCGATCGCGGTGGCGAACGTGCTGGGCTATGCGGTCAGCGGCCAGTCGGTGCAGGGCCTGCCGGCGGGCTCCTTCGGCTACATCTGGCTGCCCGCGCTGGCGGTGATCGCCATTTGCAGCGTGTTCACCGCGCCGCTGGGCGCGAAGGCCGCGCACAGCCTGCCGGTGAGGAAGCTCAAGCGCGTGTTCGCGAGCATCCTGTACCTGCTGGCGGCCTACATGCTCTGGAAGGGGCTGCACGGCTGATCCGTCGGGCGGGCGAAAAGGCCCTTCGCGCCCGAGGTCCGTCCCATTGCGGCGCGCAGGACCGCGCCGTATAACGGCCTCATGAAAATCCTCATCGCCGTCGATGGCAGCGCCTACACCCGCAAGGCGCTCGATTACCTGTTGTCCAACCGGGGCATGTTCGTGGACGGGCATCAGCTGGTGGTGGTGAACGTGTGCACCGGCATCTCGGGCCACGTCTCGCGCCACCTGAGCAAGGAGATCGTCGCGGACTACTACGCGGAGGAAAGTGCAAAGGTGCTCGACCCCGTGAAGGCGCTGTTCGCCGAGAGCGGCGTGAGTAATTACACGGTGGAATCGCGCCACGGCCACGTGGCCGAGGAAATCCTCAAGTCGGCCACTGCAGCGCAAGCGGGGCTGATCGTGCTCGGCACCCACGGCCATGGCATCTTCGGCCGCGCGCTGATGGGCTCGGTCGCCACCAAGGTGATCGCCGAGACGAACACCACGGTGCTGCTGGTGCAGTAGTTTTCTTCGTCGCTACTGCGTGCGCTGCTGCCGCCATTCGCGCGGCGAGCAGCTGAAGCGCTCCTTGAACGCGCGGCTGAAATGCGCCGCGTCGTTGAATCCCCGGCCGTAGGCGATGTCGGCCACGGGGCGGCCCGCGAGGCGCGGCTCCAGCAGGTCGCGGCTGCATGCCTCCAGCCTGCGCTCCCAGATGTACTGCGAGGGCGTGAGCGGCTCGCTCTTGAACACGCGGTGGATGTGGCTCACCGACACGCCCAGCCCGGCTGCCAGCGTGCTCACCGACAGCGATGGGTCGGCCAGCTGCTCGTCGATGCGCCGCTTCACGCGCGCGAGGTGGTAAGCCGCGAGATTGCTCAGCGATGGCGCGCTCGCCGCCGGCAAGGTCTGCAGCCCGGCCACCAGGATGTTCTGCACGCCGTTGGCCACCGCGAGGGCCGAGGCCGGCTGCAGCGTGTCGATGTCCTCACGCAGCGTGCGGATCATGCCCAGCAACAGGTGCCCCGCGCCTTCGCGCCCCGAAACCGTGGTGGCCGTCAGCGCCTCGGTGTCGCGCAACTCGCTGCGCAGGCGCTCGCCGGGCAGCTTGAGCACGATCTGCTCGAAGGACTGGTCGAACAGCAGTTGGTAGGGCCGCGTGCTGTCGTACAGCGCGAAGTCGCCGGCCGACAGCACCGCGTCGCGGCCGTCCTGCCGCACCACGCCCTGGCCGCGCGCCTGGATGCTCACGAGGAAGTAGTCGTCGCTGGAATGCGAGATATGCCCCGGCGTGCGCATCACCTTCTGCGGTCCCGAGGTGACGACCGACACATCGAGCCCGGGCAGCGTGTGCTGGCGGATGCTGCCTTCGAAATCGCCGGCCTCGCCCTCGCGCACCGGGTCGCAACCGAGCTGCACGTAGACGTTGCAGATCATGTCGGTCCAGTAGGCGAGCCGCTGGTCGCGCGGGACGGCGTCGGTGCTGAGCAACTGGGTCATCGGGGGTTCCTCGGAAAGCCTGGCTGCAAAGGCATGCAACGCAGGAACAAGAACGCCGCCAAACCGGGTCAAGGCGTTCCGGCGGCGCGAATCTACGCTTCAAGCAACCCGCATGCCACAGCGCAAACCCGGTGCTTGCGGCCCACGCCCCGTTACTTTCATTGCATCTGGAGAAGCTTCATGCCGACCACCGTCCATCCCAAGCTGCGCGTTGCCGCAGTGCAGGCCGCCCCCGTGTTCCTCGACCTCGACGGCACCATCGACAAGACCATCGATTTGATGACGCAAGCCGCCAGACAGGGCGTGAAGCTCATCGCCTTCCCCGAGACCTGGGTGCCCGGCTACCCGTGGTGGATCTGGCTCGACTCGCCGGCCTGGGGCATGCAGTTCGTGCAGCGCTACCACGACAACTCGCTGGTGGTCGGTTCGGCCGAGTTCGACCGCGTCAAAGAGGCCGCGCGCAAACTCGGGATTTGGGTGTCGCTGGGCTACAGCGAGAAGGCCGCGGGCAGCCTCTACATCGCACAGGCGCTCATCGACGACCAGGGCAACACGGTGCAGACGCGGCGCAAGCTCAAGCCCACGCACGTCGAACGCACGGTGTTCGGGGAAGGCGACGGCTCCGACCTCGCCGTGGTCCAGACGCCGCTGGGCAACATCGGCTCGCTCTCTTGCTGGGAGCACCTGCAGCCGCTGAGCAAGTACGCGATGTATTCGCAGAACGAGCAGATCCACTGCGGCGCATGGCCGAGCTTCTCGCTGTACCGCGGCGCGGCCTACGCGCTGGGCCCCGAGGTCAACAACGCCGCGAGCCAGGTCTATGCGGCCGAGGGCCAGTGCTTCGTGATCGCGCCCTGCGCCACCGTGTCGAAGGCCATGAGCGAACTGATGTGCACCGATGCCGGCAAGCAGCAGATGCTGCGCACCGGCGGCGGCTATGCGCGCATCTACGCACCCGACGGCTCGCCGCTGGGCACGCCCTTGGCGGAAGACGAGGAAGGCCTGGTCGTTGCGGACATCGACCTCGGCATGATCTCGCTCGCCAAGGCTGCCGCCGACCCCAGCGGCCACTACTCGCGGCCCGACGTCACGCAGCTGCTGCTCAACAAGACGCGCCGCGAGCCGGTGGTGGTGCAGCAGGCGTCATCGCCCGAACCCGAACTCAGCGTTCCCGAAGCGGTCGTCGCCTGAATCCCCGGAGGCACGCCATGGAATCCGCTATCGACGAGCACCTGAAGTGCCCCCGCACGCGCCACCGCCGCGTGGAAGACGACTACGTGCCGCCCTACCCCGTGTGGTCGGCGCGGGCCCCGATCTCGGTGAAGCAGGTCGTGATGGGCTACTTCGGCGTGCAGTCGCGCGGCCCCGAAATGCAAGGCCGGGCCTGCGCCGCGCTGATGAAGATCGCGCGCGACTTCGCGCTGCCCGACGGCCCCGGCCATCACGACCTGACGCACCATGTCGATGCCGAAGGCTTCGACAACATGATCGCCATCGCCTACTGGAGCGACCCAGCCGCCTACGCGCGCTGGTGCGCGACGCCCGCGGTCGATGCCTGGTGGCGCTCCGACGAGCGCCTCGCGGAGGGCCTGGGCTACTTCCGCGAAATCGCCTCGCCGCGCGTCGAGCACTTCGAGACCATGTTCAACACACCCGACCGCTTCGAAGGGGTCGGTATGGTGATGGGCGGGGTCAGCGGCGAGCTGCAGGAGCACGGCTACTGGGGTTCGATGCGCGACCGCATTCCACTGTCGCAGACCGACGCGATGGCGCCCTCGGGCACGCGCGCGGTGATCGCGGGCACGCCGGCGCCGGGACAGCGCGTTCGCATCGCGGGCCACGAGAACGTCGCGATGATCCGCTCGGGCCAGGAATGGACCGACACCACCGGCCAGGAACGCACGCTCTACCTGCAGGAGATGGAGCCGGTGCTGCGCGAAGGCATGGACTTCCTGCGCGACCAGGGGTTAGGCATCGGCTGCTACAGCAACCGCTACATGCGCCACCTCGACGCGCAAGGCGCGCCGCTGCAGAAATCATTCGGCCTGAGCTACTGGCGCTCGCTGGCCGACATGGAGCGCTGGGCCGAGTCGCACCCCACGCACGTCGCGATCTTCGGCAGCTTCATGCGCTACGTGCAGGCGCTGAACTTTCAGCTGCAGCTGCGCGTGTACCACGAGGTGTCGGTGCTCAAGGCCGACGAGCAGAGCTACGAGTACGTCAACTGCCACGCGGGTAGCGGGCTGATGAACGGGCTCGCGCCCGCTTCGTAGGCAGTCTCAGGCGGCAAACAGCCCCTTGTGCTCAGCGCGCAGCAGCGCCTTCTGCACCTTGCCCATCGTGTTGCGCGGCAGCTCCGGCACCACGAAGCAGCGCTTGGGGATCTTGAAGTTCGCGAGCTTCGACTTGAGCTCGGCCACGATGGCATCGGCATCGAGCGAGGAGCCTGCCTTGGGAATGACGATGGCCACGCCCACCTCGCCGAAGTCGGGGTGCGGCACGCCGACCACGGCGCTTTCCGCCACGCCGGCCATCTCGTTGATGTAGCCCTCGATCTCCGCCGGGTACACGTTGTAGCCGCCGCTGATGATCAGGTCCTTGCTGCGCCCGACGATGGTGATGTAGCCCCGGCCGTCGATCTTGCCCACGTCGCCGGTCTTGAAGAAGCCGTCGGCGGTGAACTCTTCCTTCGTCTTCTCGGGCATGCGCCAGTAGCCCGCGAACACGTTGGGGCCGCTGACTTCGATGTTGCCGATCTCGTCGGTGGCGCAGCTGCGGCCGCTGTCGTCGCGCACGCGCAGCTGCACGCCCGGCAGCGCAAAGCCGACGGTGCCGCCGCGGCGTTCGCCCTGCTCCGGCCTGTAGGGGTTGGACGTGAGCATGGCCGTCTCGCTCATGCCGTAGCGCTCGAGGATGGTGTGGCCGGTGCGCTCGCGCCATTCGTCGAAGGTCTCGATCAAGAGCGGCGCCGAGCCCGCGACGAACAGCCGCATGTTGCGCACCGCCTCGCGCGTGAGGCCCGGCTCGGCCAGCAGCCGCACGTACAGCGTGGGCACGCCCATGAACACCGTCGCTTCGGGCAGCTTCGCGACGACGCGCTTCGGCTCGAATTTCGAGAACCACAGCATCTTGCTGCCATTGATCAGCGCGCCGTGCAGCGCCACGAACAGGCCATGCACGTGGAAGATGGGCAGCGCGTGGATCAGCACGTCGCCTTCGGTCCAGCCCCAGTAGTCCTTCAGCACCTGGGCGTTCGACAGCAGGTTGCGGTGCGTGAGCATCGCGCCCTTGCTGCGGCCCGTGGTACCGCTGGTGTATAGGATGGCGGCCATGTCGTCGGCCTTGCGCTGCGCCACCGTGTGCCGGTCGCTGCACTGCGCGGCCACTTCGAGCAGCGTGCCGGTGCGGTCGTCGTCCAGCGTGAAGACGTGCTTCGTACCCGCCGCGGTGGCAATCGGCGCGACCCACGAGGCATTGCGGCTGGTGCACACCACCACGGCCGGTTCGGCGTTGCCGATGAAGTATTCGATCTCGGCACTCTGGTAGGCGGTGTTGAGCGGCAGGAACACATAGCCCGCGCGCAGCGTGGCGAGGTACAGCAGCATCGCCTCGACCGACTTCTCGACCTGCACCGCGATGCGTGCGCCCTTCTCCAGGCCCAGCGCGTCGAGCAGGTTCGCGATCATGGCGCTGGCGCGCTCGATGTCGCGCCACGAGTAGAACAGGCCGTTGTCGGTCTCGACGGCGATGCGGTCGAGGTCGGCGGGAAACGCCGCGCGCAAGGCGGCGAACAGGTTGGCGTTGGCGGTCTTCTTCATCGGACGGTTTCTTCTCTTCAGAAATTCGGGGGCCGCTTCGCGAGGAAGGCGGCGATGCCTTCGCGGTGCTCCGCGGAGTCGGCGTAGTCATAGGCACTGGCAAGCAGGCCGTGAGCGGATGGGGCGCCGGCACGCAGCGCGGCAAAGGTCTTCTTGTGCAGGCGTGCGGCCTGGGGGGCGAGCGCGGCGATGCGCGCAGCATGGGATTGCACCGCGAGCGCCACTTCGTTGTCGGGCAGCACCTGCAGCAGAAAGCCCGCGTCGTACAGGCGCTGCGCACCGTGCACGCCGGCGGCCAGCAGCATGTCGCGCGCGAGCACGTCGCCGACGGCGCCATGAACCAGCGCGGCTTCGCGCGGTGCCATCGGAAAACCGAGCCTGGCGATGGGCGCGCCGAACTTCGCCGACGCACCGGCCAGGCGGATGTCGCAGCAGCTCGCGATCTCGACGCCCGCGCCCATGCAGGCGCCCTCGATCTGCGCGACCAGCGGCAGCGGGCAGTCGAGCATGGCCTGCAGCGCGGCCCACACTTCGTTCTCGTGGAACTCGCGCAGGCTCGGCTCTTCGAAGCGGAACGACGGATATTCGGAAATGTCGCCACCCGCGCAGAAGGCTGCGCCCTCGCCGCGCACGACGACGCAGCGCAGGCCATCGTCGTCACCGCCGAGGCCGTCGAACACGGCGCGCAGCTCGCGCCACATGGCGCGCGTCATGGCATTGAGGCGCCCCGGGTTCGACAAAATGACGACCGCGATGGCGCCTTCCCGGCGCAGCGAAATGCAGCTGTCAGTCATTCGAGCTTGGCGCCCGATGCCTTCACCACTGCGGCCCAGCGCTTGATCTCGGCATTGACGAAGCTGCCATAGGCGGTGGTGGTGAGGTTCGGGATCTCGGAGCCGTTCTGGGCCCAGATGGCTTTGAGGTCATCGGTGGCGAGCGCCTTCTTCATGTCGTCGATCGCGCGCGCCTGCGCTTCGGCTGGCGTGCCCTTGGGTGCCCACAGCCCGTACCACGTGGTGACGGTGTAGTCGGGCAGGCCCACCTCGGCGGCGCAGGGCACGTCGGGGAAGGCGGGGTTGCGCTTGCTGCCCGCGACCATCAGCGCCTTGATGCGGCCGCTCTTGATGTGCTGGGCCGAGGAGCCCAGGCCGTCGAACATCAGGTCGACGTTGCCCGAGATCAGGTCGGACAGTGCCGGGCCCGCGCCGCGGTACGGAATATGGGTAATGAAGGTGCCTGTCTGGAGCTTGAACAGCTCGCCCGCGAGATGGTGCGAGGTGCCCGAGCCGGCCGAGCCGTAGTTGAACTTGCCGGGGTTGCGCTTGGCCAGTGCGATGAACTCCTGGACCGTGTTGACCTGCACGCGCTTCGGGTTGATCACCACCACCTGCGGCACGTTGGCCAGCAGCATCAGCGGCACGAAGTCTTTCTCGAGGTCGTAGTCGAGTTTCGGGTAGATCGACGGCGCGATCGCGTGGTGCACCGCGCCCATGAACAGCGTGTAGCCGTCGGCCGGCGCCTTGGCGGCGATGCTCGCGCCCAGCGTGCCCCCTGCCCCACCGCGGTTGTCGATGACCAGCGTCTGCCCCGCGATGCGTGAGAACTGGCCCGAGAGCGGCCGCGCGAACGCATCGGTCCCGCCGCCGGCCGGGAACGGCACGATCATCGTCACCGGCTTCGTCGGCCAGCCCTGCTGGGCCCGGGCAGCACCGCAGAGAACGGCCGCACCGGCGGCAGCCGCGCGCAAGACGTCGCGGCGTTGAAAGCTTGGATTCATTTGTCTCATCTCCAGTTTGTCGTTGTGGATCTTGCCGCCCGATGCGGTGTCCGGCGTACTGTTTGCCACCGGCCTGCGAACGCCATCAGCCTTTTTTGAAGTACAGGCTTTCGATGTCTCCCGATACTGCCACCTTGCCGTCCGCCAGCCAGGTGCGATGTTTGTCCAGGCGTTTGAGGTCGTAGAGATAGTTGACCATGAGCCCGTACGACTGCTTGTGCCCCTTGGGCGACGGGTCCCCGGCCCAGTTCAGGCGCTCCACGCGGGCGCCGTTGCCCAGGTGGAAGCGCGCGACCGGGTCGGCCGGCGTGCCGTCGACCAGCGCGCGGCCGAGGTATTCGGCGGCGGCCTGCATCAGCCATTGGCGCAACGGCGACTTCGCGTCGAAGGTGGCGGCCGAGTCCGCCGCGGCGAGCAGGCGCTCGGCGGTCGGCGGCAGCGAGCCGACGAGGCGGCCGAGCTCGGCTTCGCGCTTCTCGTCCAGGCGCGGCAGCAGGTCGACCACATTCTTCGCGAGCCAGGTGCGAAAGCCCGGAATGGGCGACAACGTGGCGAAGGTCTTCAGGCGCGGCAGTTCGTCCTGCAGCGTCTCGACCACGCGCTTGATGAGCGAGTCGCCGAAGCTCACACCGCGCAGGCCGTTCTGCGTGTTGCTGATCGAATAGAAGATGGCGGTGGTGGCCCTGGCCGGCAGCACGGGCACGGCAGCCTCGTCGAGCAGCGGCGTGATGCCGTCGCTGATGCGGTCGACCAGCGCCACCTCGACGAAGATCAGCGGCTCGTTGGGCAGGCGCGGATGGAAGAAGCCGTAGCAGCGGCGGTCGCTGTCGTCGAGCCGGTTCTTCACGTCGGACCAGCTCTTGATGTCGTGCACCGCCTCGTAGCGGATGAGCTTCTCGATCAGCGAGGCCGGCGAGTCCCAGTCGATGCGGCGCAGTTCGAGGAAGGCCACGTCGAACCAGGTGGAGAACAGGTGCTCCAGCTCGGCATCGAGCGCGAGCAGGCGCTTGTCGGCCTTCAGGCACGGCAGCAGGTCGGCACGCAGATCGACCAGGAAGCGCATGCCTTCAGGCTCGACCGCGAAACGCTGCAGCAGGCGCATGCGCGGCGACACCAGCGCGCGGCGCAGGCGCAGCTCGGCCTGGCCTTCGTCGGGCGTGCCCACGGCAGCCTGGTGCTGGTTGCGGGCGGTCTCGAGCTTTTGCGCGTCGGCAGCGAAATGCTCGCTCATCAGGGCCCAGTAGTCGCGGCGCTCCTCGGGCGTGGCGGCGCGATAGGCGTCGGCGATGGCATGCGCGCGGCGGCCGCCCTCGACCTCGCTCACGCGCGGATCGATCACGGCCTGCAGGTCGGCCAGCACGCGGCGCAGCGCGCGCGGCGACAAGGCTTCGTCGGCCTTGCGCAGCGTGGCCTGCAGGCGCTCGGCTGTGGAACGTGCGCTGGGCTTGGGCGCGCTCTTCGACGCGCCCTTGGCGGCGCCTTCGGACGCCACCGGCACCTTGGACTTTTCGCCAGAACGCAGCCGCGCCTGGAACCATTCGGTCGCACTCATCAGGGCACTCCAATGCTTGAGGGGGCGGGCATGGCGCGTTCGGCGGTCACGGCATTACCCTGGATTTCTGCTGGCGCGCGACTTCACGCAGCGCCTCGCGCTGGCGCGTCATGTGCGTGCGCATGGCGGCGTCGGCGCCTTCGCTGTCGCGCGCCTTGAGCGCCGCGAACACGGCCAGGTGCTCGGACAGGCTCTGGTCGAGCCGCCCCGGCGCATGCAGCTGCTGCAGCCGCGCGAGTTTGAGGATCTTGCGCAGGTCGCCGATCACCTGCGCCAGCCACTTGTTGTCGGCGAGCTTGATGATCGCCTCGTGAATGATGTGGTTGGTGGCGTAGTAGTCGTTGATGCGGCGCCCCCTGGCGTGGCGCACCAGCCGCTCGTGCAGCGCATCGAGTTCGTTCAGCTCGGCGTCGCTGGCGTTGCGCGCGGCCTCGTAGGCACAGCGGCCCTCGAGCAGCGCGATGACGGGAAAGATTTCGTCGAGATCGCGCTCGGTCACCTCGTTGACGAAGCAGCCGCGCCGCGGCTCGTGCCGCAGCAGGCCCTCGGCGGTGAGCACCTTGAGTGCCTCGCGCAACGGGGTACGGGAAATGGAGAGCCGCTCGCACAGCGCCACCTCGTCCACGAAGCTGCCGGGCGCCAGCGTGCCGTCGAAGATCTGCTCGCGCAGCGTGGCAGCGACTTCGTCGTGCAGGGAGTTGGGAACCAGGCGCATGGGAATCGCATAATTTCCTGTAATTACGCGTAATTCTGAGCCTGCCGGGCATTTGGCGCAAGAGCCGCGCACGCCCTGCGCGGTTGGGACTTACCCTGCAAGCTTCCGGCTGAACGACCTCACGCTCGCGCGGTGGCGGTCTTGTTGTTGGCGCGGCCGAACCAGAACCACAGCGCGATGCCGGCGATCACCATCGGCACGCTGAGCCATTGCCCCTGGCTCAGGTTCAGCGCGCGCAGCCCGAGGAAGTCGTCGGGCTCGCGGAAGTACTCGGCCACGAAGCGCAGCACGCCGTAGCCGATGAGGAACACCGCGGCCACCTGCCCCTGCTTGCGCTCCTTGCGCGCATAGAGCCACATCACCACGAAGAGCAACAGCCCCTCGAGCAGGAACTGGTAGACCTGCGAGGGATGGCGCGGCAGCATCGATCCGCTTTGCGGAAACACCATGCCCCAGGGCAGATCGGGGCTGCTGAAGCGGCCCCACAGTTCACCGTTGATGAAGTTGCCCACGCGGCCGGCTGCAAGCCCGGTCGGCACGCAGGGCGAGACGAAGTCCATCACCTGCCAGAACGGCCGCGCACGCGAACGCGAGAACCAGACCATGGCACCGATCACGCCGAGCAGTCCGCCATGGAAGCTCATGCCGCCTTGCCACACGTAAAGGATTTCGAGCGGATGCGTCAGATAGAACTCTGGCTTGTAGAACAGGCAGTAGCCCAGCCGCCCGCCGACGATGACGCCCATCACGCCGAGAAAAAGAATGTCCTCGATGTCCTTGCGCTGCCACACCCCCGCGCCCACCAGCGAGCGGTACGGCTCATGGTGCAGCCGGCGCGTGCCGAGAAAATAGAACAGCGCAAACGCGGCCAGGTAGGTCAGGCCGTACCAGTGGATGGCCACCGGCCCGAGTTGCAGGGCGATGGGATTGATCTGCGGATACATGAGCATCCGCAGATTGTGCCCGCTGCAAATGACTCGCCCCCAGGCTTCGCGCACTTCGTGTCGCTTCTCCTTCCCCCTACCGGGGGCAACACCAGCGGCCCGGCAAAGCCGGTTCCGCGGTGTTCTGCGAATTTGCTGGTCAGCGAGCGGACCCTGCGCCCTGCTTGGCCTCCGCCGTGCGCTCGCGCACGAACGCCACGAACCGCGCCAGCGCCGGATGCGCGGCCTGCGCCGGCCATACGAGGCTCGTCTCACAAGCCGGCAGCGCCACGCGGCGCCGGCCCACGCCCTTGAACTCGCCGGCCTGCCGGTAGACGACGCCTGCGCGCCGGAACTGCATCACGCTGTGCGGCACCCAGGCCACGCCGATGCCGCCCGACACGAGGTTGACGATGGTCTGCATCTGGATCGCCTCCTGTGCCACCTGAGGCACTCGGCCAGCTGCGTGATAGAGGTCGAACACCGCGTCGTGCAGCGACGGCACGATGCGGCGCGGAAAGATCACCAGCGGCTCGGCCAGCACCTCCGCCAGCGGCACGGGCCGTGCGCGGGCAAGCCGGTGCTGCGCCGGCAGGGCCAGCACCAGCCCCTCTTCTTCCACCGGCAGGCGGGACAGGCCGGGCGGCGCCGCGCCGGGCGAATGCAACATCAGCCCGGCATCGATCTCGCCGCGCGCAAAGGCTTCGAGCTGCACGTCGCCGGTGGCCTCGACCAGTTCGAGCGCAACCTCCGGGCACAGCACGCGAAACTCGCGCACCCAGGCCGGCAGCTGCTCGAAGCCGACCGTCGAGACAAAGGCGATGCGCACCCGCCCCACCTGCCCCGCCGCTGCCGCCCGTGCCCGCGCGGGAAGCGCCTGCGCGCGCGCCAGCAGCTCGCGCACGTCGGGCAGCAGGGCCTCGCCGGCGGGCGTGAGCGCCACGCGTCTTCGCGTGCGGTCGAACAGCACCACGCCCAGCGTCTTCTCGAGCTGGGCAATGGCCTGCGTCACCGGAGGCTGTGTCATGTGCAGCCGCAGCGCGGCGCGGCCGAAGTGCAGTTCCTCGGCCACGGCGACGAACTGGCGCCAGGCCCGCAGGTCGATCAGGGCTTCATTCATATGCCGAGCATATCAATCCGTGCTTGAAAATGGATTGGAACCAATCAATCAGAAGTCCGATACTTGGGCTCCCCCCGATCCCCACGACAGAAGAGACACCATGGACACCAAGCCGATCCAGATCAACCGCCGCAGCGCCAACATCGTCGAAGGCAAGAGCCGCGCGCCCAACCGCTCCATGTTCTACGCCATGGGCTACGAGGAAGGCGACTTCAAGAAGCCGATGGTCGGCGTCGCCAACGGCCACAGCACCATCACGCCCTGCAACTCGGGCCTGCAGAAGCTGGCCGACGCTGCCATCGCCGGCATCGAGGAAGCCGGCGGCAACGCACAGGTGTTCGGCACGCCCACCATCTCCGACGGCATGGCCATGGGGACCGAGGGCATGAAGTACTCGCTGGTCAGCCGCGAGGTCATTTCCGACTGCATCGAGACCTGCGTCGGCGGCCAGTGGATGGACGGCGTGCTCGTGGTCGGCGGCTGCGACAAGAACATGCCCGGCGGCCTGATGGGCATGCTGCGCGCCAACGTGCCGGCCATCTACGTGTACGGCGGCACCATCCTCCCCGGCCGCTACAAGGGGCAAGACCTGAACATCGTGAGCGTGTTCGAGGCTGTGGGCCAGAACGCCGCGGGCAACATGAGCGACGAAGACCTGCACGAGATCGAGAAGCGCGCCATTCCCGGCACCGGCTCGTGCGGCGGCATGTACACGGCCAACACCATGTCCAGCGCCTTCGAGGCGCTGGGCATCTCGCTGCCCTACTCGTCGACCATGGCCAATCCGCACGACGAAAAAGCCAACTCGGCCAAGGAATCGGCCAAGGTGCTGATCGAAGCCATCAAGAAAGACCTGAAGCCGCGCGACATCGTGACCAAAAAGGCCATCGAGAACGCAGTGGCCGTGATCATGGCTACCGGCGGCTCGACCAATGCGGTGCTGCACTTCCTGGCGATCGCGCACGCGGCCGAAGTCGAATGGACCATCGACGACTTCGAGCGCATGCGCAAGAAGGTGCCGGTGCTGTGCGACCTGAAGCCCTCGGGCAAGTACCTCGCGGTCGACCTGCACAAGGCGGGCGGCATTCCGCAAGTGATGAAGGTGCTGCTGAACGCAGGCCTGCTGCACGGCGATTGCATCACCATCTCGGGCCAGACGATTGCCGAAGTGCTGAAGGACGTGCCCGACGTGCCACGCGCCGACCAGGACGTGATCCGCCCGATCGACAAGCCGATGTACGCCGAGGGCCACCTCGCCATCCTGAAGGGCAACCTCTCGCCCGAAGGCGCGGTCGCCAAGATCACCGGCCTGAAGAACCCCGTCATCACCGGCCCGGCGCGCGTGTTCGACGACGAGCAGTCGGCGCTGCAGGCCATCCTGGCCGGCAAGATCGTGGCCGGCGACGTGATGGTGCTGCGCTACCTCGGACCCAAGGGCGGCCCGGGCATGCCGGAAATGCTGGCACCCACGGGTGCGTTGATCGGCGCGGGCCTCGGCGAAAGCGTCGGCCTGATCACCGACGGCCGTTTCTCCGGCGGCACCTGGGGCATGGTGGTCGGCCACGTGGCGCCCGAAGCGGCCGCCGGCGGCACCATCGCCTTCGTGAACGAAGGCGACTCGATCACCATCGATGCCCACAAGCTGGTGCTCGAACTGAACGTGCCCGAAGCCGAGATCGCGAAGCGCCGCGAAGGCTGGAAGGCACCGGCACCGCGCTATACGCGCGGCGTGCAGGCGAAGTTCGCGTTCAATGCGTCCAGCGCCAGTTCGGGCGCAGTGCTCGACAAGTTCTGATCGGGGCTGTTGCGTGAAACACCGAGGAACCGGCTGCGCCGGGCCTCGGGTGTTGCCCCCGGCTGGGGGGAAGGCGAAGCGGACGCGAAGTGCCGCGCAGCCAGGGGGCGGGCCCTACTTCCGGCGCTGCCCGTTGCCGGTCTTCATGCCCATGTTGGTCTTCTGGCGGTCGATGCGATCCTGCTTGCGTCGGTCTTCCCGCTCGATCACCCTGCGTTTGGTATAGCCCGACGAATCGGCCCAGGCCCACCATGCGACGGCCATTGCAAACGGCGACAGCACGATCCACCAGCTCCAGCCGGCGACCATGCCCACTTCCAAATACTTGAGGGCCAATCCAAGCAGGCCCAGCGCCAGAAACCACATCGCGAATCCCTCCGGGTTGTATTGGCACGCACCCGTACGACGTGCACGGCGCTACCTACAATCGCGTTGAGTCGAATGTAACTCAGCCCTTACGAAATACGCCCCATGAAAAGAGTCTTGTTGTCGGCAGCCCTCGGCCTCGGCCTTGTCGGACTCGCCGCGCCCGCCTTCGCCGACCTGGCCCTGGCAACCTCGAAGAACTGCATGAGCTGCCACGCGGTCGAGCGCAAGGTGCTCGGCCCGGCATTCAAGGACGTGGCCGCCAAGTACAAGGACGACAAGGGTGCCGTCGACACTCTTGCCAGCAAGATCGTCAAGGGCGGCTCCGGCGTATGGGGGCCGGTGCCGATGCCGGCGAACAATCAGGTCAGCGAAGCCGACGCCCGGAAGCTCGCAGCCTGGGTGCTGTCGACGAAGTAGGTTCCGGGGGTATCACGCCTGCGGGTTGATGTCCACCGGCAGCGGCCGGCGCTCGATGCGGTCTTCGAGTTGGCCGATGTGCGCGGCCACAGTGTTGTCGGTCTGGTCCGAGCGCAGGCGGATTGCGGTTTCGAGCTGCTCCAGGCGCGCCAGCATCGCCGCCTGCCGGTCGGCGTTCTGCGCCATGTGCTTGTTCTCCTGCGCCTCCAGGAAGTTGCGCAGTTCGGTGAAGCGCGAGGCCTCGGCCTTGTCCGCAAGGTCGCGCTGGACCTGCATTTCCTTGGTGTGGCGTTTGGTTTCGATCAGCACCGAGCTGTGCAGGTACAGCACGTAGACGAGGAAGAAGGCAGCCAGCACCACCGTCAGGCCTAGCATGATCAGGCCCAGCGGCGCCGAGACGGTCATGAACCCCAGCCATACGTTGGTGGGTGCGGACAGCGTGCCCCAGTTCAGCGCGGCGAGCGCTGCGATGAACAGCACGATGACAAGAAGAAAAGCAGATCTCACGCCCATGGGGGCCTCCTTCGGAAAGATCGAACACATGGAAACCCGCGCGCTTCGAGGCGCGCGGTGATCCGATAGTTTTACCTCAGCGAAGAGCCCTGTTCGGCGCAAATGGCCGCATAAACGGCCACGTCCTACAGCACTAATGCACTGCTGGTCAGTTCGTCTGCGAGAGCTGCTCCAGAATGGCCGGATTCTCGAGCGTCGAGGTGTCCTGCGTGATCGCCTCGCCCTTGGCGATGCTGCGCAGCAGGCGCCGCATGATCTTGCCGCTGCGCGTCTTGGGCAGGTTGTCGCCGAAGCGGATGTCCTTGGGCTTGGCGATGGGCCCGATCTCCTTGGCCACCCAGTTGCGCAGTTCGTTGGCGATCTGCTTGGCTTCCTCGCCGGTCGGGCGGGCCCGTTTCAGCACGACGAAGGCGCACACGGCCTCGCCTGTCACGTCGTCGGGACGGCCGACCACCGCGGCTTCGGCCACGAGGTCGGTCTTGGACACGAGGGCCGACTCGATCTCCATCGTGCCCAGGCGGTGGCCCGACACGTTCAGCACGTCGTCGATGCGGCCCGTGATGCGGAAGTAGCCGCGGTCGGCGCTGCGCACCGCACCGTCGCCGGCCAGGTAGATGGTGCCGCCCATTTCCTCGGGGAAATAGCTCTTCTTGAAACGCTCGGGATCGTTCCAGATGGTGCGGATCATCGAGGGCCACGGCCGCTTGATGACCAGCATGCCACCGGCGCCGTTGGGCAGGTCCTTGCCGGTCTCGTCGACGATGGCGGCCATGATGCCCGGCAGCGGCAGCGTGCACGAGCCCGGCACCAGCGGCGTGGCGCCCGGCAGCGGCGTGATCACGTGGCCGCCGGTCTCGGTCTGCCAGAAGGTGTCGACGATCGGGCAGCGCTCGCCGCCGATATTGCGGTGGTACCACATCCAGGCCTCGGGATTGATGGGCTCGCCGACCGAACCGAGGATGCGCAGGCTCGTCAGGTCCCAGTTCTTCGGGTGCACCTTCTCGTCGCCCTCGGCCGCCTTGATGAGCGAGCGGATCGCGGTGGGTGCCGTGTAGAACACCGACACCTTGTGCTTCTCGATCATCTGCCAGAAGCGTCCCGCGTGCGGGAAGGTGGGAATGCCCTCGAACACCACCTGCGTGGCGCCGGCCGCGAGCGGGCCGTACGCGACGTAGGTGTGGCCGGTGATCCAGCCGATGTCGGCGGTGCACCAGAACACGTCCTCGGGCTTGATGTCGAAGGTCCAGTCCATCGTGAGCCTGGCCCACAGCAGGTAGCCGCCGGTGGCGTGCTGCACGCCCTTGGGCTTGCCGGTGGAGCCCGAGGTGTAGAGGATGAAGAGCGGGTGCTCGGCATTCACCGGCACCGGGGCGCATTCGGTGCCCTGCCCTTTCAGCGCCTCGGCAAAGGTCTTGTCGCGACCCTCGACGCGCGTCCATGCGGTGGGCGTGCGCTCGTAGACGAACACGGTCTTGATCGATTCGCAGCCGCCCAGCGCGATGCCGTCGTCCACGATGGCCTTGAGCGGCAGTTCCTTGCCGCCGCGCATCTGGTAGTTGGCCGTGATGACCGCCACCGCGCCCGCATCGATGATGCGCTCCTGCAGCGCCTTGGCCGAGAAGCCGCCGAACACCACGCTGTGGGTGGCGCCGATGCGCGCGCAGGCCTGCATGGCGATCACGCCCTCGACCGTCATCGGCATGTAGATGACGACGCGGTCGCCCTTCTGGATGCCCGCGGCCTTCAGCGCGTTGGCGAACTGGCTCACGCGGGCGAGCAGTTCCTTGTAGGTGACGTTGGTGACGGTGCCGTCGTCGGCTTCGAAGATGATGGCGGTCTTGTTCTCGACCGGGGTACCCATGTGCCTGTCGAGGCAGTTGGCGCTGGCGTTGAGTTCGCCGTCGCCGAACCATTCGTAGAACGGGGCCTTCGATTCGTCCAGCGTCTTCGTGAAGGGCTTGGTCCACTGCAGGTTGCCCTTGGCCAGGCGGGTCCAGAACCCTTCGAAGTCCTCCTCGGCCTCCTTGCACAGGGCCTCGTAGGCGGCCATGCCGGAGATGCGGGCGCCTTCGGTGGCGCGGGCATCAGGGGGAAACACACGGTTCTCGACGAGGACGGATTCAATGTTCTTCGATGCGCTGCTCATGCTTTTTGTCTCCTGGAGGGTGCGGCCGTAATGTCGGTGGCCGCACTTACGGGTCACTGACGGGTTCGATGTTAGTTCGCAGGGTTATCACGAGTACGACACAGGGGCACACCTAGAATCCGCGGTCTTTCATCTCTCGCCCGCCAATGTCCGCTACCGATCCTTTCGACACCCGGAACCCGCCCGTACCAGCCCGTGGTTCGCCGCTGCGTCCTCTGCCCAAGCTGATTTTCGCGAGCCGCTGGCTGCAGTTGCCGCTCTACCTGGGCCTGATCGTGGCGCAGGCGGTGTACGTGGTGCACTTCCTGGTCGAACTGCTGCACCTGGTCGAAGCCGCCTTCGGCAGCCAGGATGCGCTGCAGGCGTTGGTCACCAGCATCGGCTACAAGACCACGGCGCCGGTGGGCACGCTCAACGAGACTGTGATCATGCTGGTGGTGCTCGCGCTGATCGACGTGGTGATGATCTCGAACCTGCTGATCATGGTGATCGTGGGCGGCTACGAGACCTTCGTGAGCCGCATGGACCTCGAAGGCCACCGCGACCAGCCCGAATGGCTGAGCCACGTGAACGCCTCGGTGCTCAAGGTGAAGCTGGCCACCGCCATCATCGGCATCAGCTCGATCCACCTGCTGAAGACCTTCATCAACGCGGACAACTACACCGACCGCGTGCTGATCGCGCAGACCGCGATCCACATCGCCTTCCTGTTCTCGGCCATGGCGATCGCCTACACCGACAAGCTGATGAACGAAGCCGCAGCCGCCAACACGCGCCACTAAGGCGTGTCCCAGGCCGGCGTTTCGGTGAAGCGCGCGGCCAGGAAATCGAGCATCGTGCGCAGCGCGGCCGGCATGTGCTTGCGAGAGGCATACACCGCGTACATGCCCACCACCTGCGGCTCGAAATCGCCGAAGAGCCGCACCAGTTCCCCTTCCTGAAGCAGCGGCGCCGCCAGATAGGTCGGCAGCATCGCGATGCCGGCCCCGGCCCGGGCCAGGCACATCAGGCTGGCTGCATCGTTGGCCGAGACATTGCCGCCCACGGCCACCGAGGCCGGCTCCCCCGTGTCCTTGCGCGTGAAG
Source organism: Variovorax sp. Root434 (assembly GCF_001426595.1). NCBI lineage: Bacteria > Pseudomonadati > Pseudomonadota > Betaproteobacteria > Burkholderiales > Comamonadaceae > Variovorax > Variovorax sp. Root434. The sequence continues at coordinate 430,568 of NZ_LMEK01000012.1, read as the reverse complement.
TTCCAGAGGCTGCGCCCGAAGTACGAATGCGTGAGGCAATTGCGCTGCGCCAGTTCTTCCACGCGCAGCGGCTGGCCGTGCTCCTTCAGGTACGCCGGTGACGCGCACACGACCGAGCGGCAGTCGGTGAGCCGGCGCGCGATCAGGTTGGGATCGATCTCCGCGGCCACGCGAATGGCCAGGTCGATGCGTTCGTCGACGAGGTTCACGGCCCTGTCGAGCAGCACCAGGTCGACAGCCACACCCGGGTAGAGCCGCACGTAGTCGGCCACCGCATCGGCCAGTTGCGCCTGGGCGAACGAGGTGCTGGCCGTGATGCGCAACTGCCCGCGCGGCGCCTCGGCCGGATGTCGCACCGCGGCCTGCATGTCGCCGGTGAGCTCGAGCACCTGGCGACAGCGCGGCAGCAGTTCTTCGCCCGCGGCGGTGAGGCTCAGCCGGCGCGTCGTGCGGTGCAGCAGGCGCGCGCCGGTCCATTGCTCCAGCTCGGCCACGTAGCGCGTGACGACCGGCCGGGACAGGTCGAGCTTGTCGGCCGCGGCCGAAAGGCTGCCCGAGTCGACCACGTTCACGAACACGCGCATTGCATTCAATCGATCCATTCGAACGATTTTAGGAATAAACAAGCGCGCAAATCGAGGTATTTCTTTCGAAAACGGAAACCTAAGATGCGGCTCATCCCATCCGATCCTTTCGATCTTTCACAGGAGTCCCTCATGAGCCACATCGCCATCATTGGTGCCACCGGACGCGCCGGCGGCCGCCTTCTCGAAGAAGCCCTGCGCCGCGGCCACACGGTCACGGCCATCGCGCGCAAGGCCAGCGCCAAGCTGGCGGGCCGCGCCAACGTGAAGGCCGTCGACCTCGACGTGCTCGACGGCGCCGCGCTCGAGAAAGCCCTGGCCGGCCATGACGCCGTGTTCAGCGCCGCGCACTTCTCCACCGTGCCGCCTGCGGCCATCATCGAACCCGTGAAGCGCGCGGGCGTGAAGCGCCTGCTGGTGGTCGGCGGCGCCGGCAGCCTGTTCGCGGCACCCGGCCTGAAGGTGATCGATACGCCGAACTTCCCCGACGCCTATCGCGCCGAAGCCTCGGCCGGTGGCGTGTTCCTCGATGCGCTGCGCAACGAGAAGGAACTCGACTGGACCTTCCTGTCGCCCTCCGCCGAGTTCGTCGAAGGCGAGCGCACGGGCAAGTTCCGCCTCGGCAAGGACGACCTGCTGGTGAGCGCCGAAGGCCGCAGCTGGATCACGTTCGAGGACTACGCGATCGCGTTCATCGACGAACTCGAAAAGCCGGCGCACTCGCGCCAGCGCTACACGATCGGATATTGAGGCTCGCCCCCAGGCTGCGCGCACTTCGTGTCGCTTCGCCAACCCCCTACCGGGGGCGGGCCGGCCGCTTCGGGCGGCCGTGCGCGGCGCCCCCACGAAAAGACCGGTGAGGCTCAGCGACCGGTCATGTTCTCCGGCACCACCCATTGGTCGAACTGCTCGGCCGTCAGGTGCCCCGACGCAATCGCCGCCTCGCGCAGGCTCGTGCCTTCCTTGTGCGCCTTCTTCGCGATGTACGCCGACTTGTCGTAGCCGATGTGCGTGTTCAGCGCCGTCACCAGCATCAGCGAGCGCTGCACCAGCTCAGTGATGCGTTCGCGGTTCGGCTCGATGCCCACGGCGCAATGGTCGTTGAAGCTCACCATGCCGTCGGCCAGCAGGCGCACGCTCTGCAGGAAGTTGTGCGCCGCCATCGGGCGGAACACGTTCAGCTCGAAGTTGCCCGAGGCGCCGCCGATGTTGATGGCCACGTCGTTGCCGAACACCTGCGCGGCCAGCATCGTGACGGCTTCGCTCTGGGTGGGGTTGACCTTGCCCGGCATGATCGACGAGCCGGGTTCGTTCTCCGGGATGCTCAGTTCGCCGATGCCGCTGCGCGGGCCGCTCGCGAGCCAGCGCACGTCGTTGGCGATCTTGTTCATGCTGGCGGCCAGCGTCTTGAGCGCGCCGTGCGCGTGCACCAGCGCGTCGACGCTGGCCATGGCTTCGAACTTGTTCGGCGCGGTGACGAAAGGCAGGCCCGTGAGCTTGGCCAACTCGGCGGCCACCTTCTCGGCATAACCCTTGGGCGCATTGAGCCCGGTGCCGACGGCCGTGCCGCCCAGCGCCAGTTCGCACAGGTGCGGCAGCGCGGCACGCACATGCGCTTCGCCGTGCGCCAGTTGCGCCACGTAGCCCGAGAACTCCTGGCCCAGCGTGAGGGGGGTGGCGTCCTGCAGATGGGTGCGGCCGATCTTCACGATGTCCGCAAAGTCCTTGGCCTTCTGGTCGAGCGTGCCGCGCAACTTGGCGATGGCCGGCAGCAGCTTGTGCGTGATCGCCTCGACGGCGGCCACGTGCATGGCGGTCGGGAACACGTCGTTGCTCGACTGGCTGCGGTTGACGTCGTCGTTCGGGTGCACGAGGCGCCCTTCCCCGCGCTCGCCGCCGAGGATTTCGCTCGCCCGGTTGGCCAGCACCTCGTTGACGTTCATGTTGGTCTGCGTGCCCGAGCCGGTCTGCCACACGACCAGGGGGAATTCGCCCGGGTGCTTGCCGGCGATGACTTCATCGGCCGCTGCCACGATGGCGTTCGTCTTCTTCTGGTCCTGCAGGCCCAGCGCATGGTTGACCACGGCCGACGCGCGCTTCACCTGGGCCAGCGCCTTGATGATCTCGCGCGGCTGCTGCTCCCCGGAGATGTCGAAGTTCTGCAGCGAGCGCTGCGTTTGCGCGCCCCACAGCTTGTCGGCCGGCACGTCGATCGGGCCGAAGGTATCGCGCTCGGCACGGGTCTTGGGGGAAGTCGTCATGGTGGAAAAGCTCCGCAGTCTTGGATGGTCGCGCCGCCTGATCGGGCGCGAGCCCGAGTATCGGCCAATAAGAATAGCTCGCATCTGACGGGGCCATTGGGCCGCCGCCGACATTACGTTACGCCCGTTGGGTTGACTCGCGTCATGTCAAAAAGTTATAATCATGGGCTTCAGACGACCAACAAGTCATGTTGATCGGCCCTGCACTACTCGCGGATCTCCGAATCCCGTCGCGGTGCAAGGTTCTCCCCGCCGGGCCCTGCCCGGCAAACCGGCCGGATCGTTTCCGGCCCCACTGCCACGCCACCTTTCGGCGGGCACTGGTTTCGTCGCCACGTCGTCTTCAGTGCCTGTCGGCAGCCCCAGAGGCTCGCCGGGCCATTGCACGCGTTTCCCTCACGCGCTCTCTGTTCGGACAGCCCCATCGGCTGATGGCGTGACCGTTGCCGTCCTCCGGGGCGGTGCTGTGTCCAACCTTCACACAAGGAGCCCCGGCATATGGCCAAAGGAATTCTCATCGACCATGTTTTCAAGGTGTTCGGCGACGCGCCCGAGCAGGCCCTGGAACTCGTGCGGCAAGGTTTTTCGAAGAAGGAAATCCTCGCCGAGACGGGCCAGTCGATCGGCGTGTTCGATGCCACCTTCGAGATCCAGGCCGGCGAGATCTTCGTGATCATGGGCCTCTCGGGATCGGGCAAGTCGACGCTGGTGCGCCTGTTGAACCGGTTGATCGAGCCGACCGCCGGCCGCATCGTGATCGACGGCGCCGACATCAACGAGCACTCCGACGCCAAGCTGCGCGCGCTGCGCCGCAAGGACATCAGCATGGTGTTCCAGTCGTTCGCGCTGATGCCGCACATGACGGTGCGCGAGAACACCGCCTTCGGCCTCGAACTGTCGGGCACGAGCAAGAAGGAGCGTCTCGCACAGGCCGACCTGGCGCTCGCGCAAGTAGGCCTTGCAGGCTGGGGCGACAGCTATCCGGACGAACTCTCCGGCGGCATGCAGCAGCGCGTGGGCCTGGCGCGTGCGCTGGCCTCGGACCCGTCGATCCTTCTGATGGACGAGGCCTTCTCGGCGCTCGACCCGATCATCCGCACCGAGATGCAATCGGAGCTGCTGCGGCTGCAGCAGGCGCAGCGCCGCACCATCGTCTTCATCTCGCACGACCTGGATGAAGCGATGCGCATCGGCGACCGCATCGCGATCATGAAGGACGGCCAGGTGATCCAGGTCGGCACGCCCGACGAGATCCTGCGCAGCCCCGCCGACGACTACGTGCGCAGCTTCGTGCGCGGCGTGGATGCGGCGGCCGTCTTCAAGGCCGCGGACATCGCGCGCAAGTCGCTCACCGTCGTGTGCGAGCACCCGGAGCGCGGTGCGCGCGCGGCGCTCAAGGTGCTGGAAGACCAGGACCGCGACTTCGCCTACGTGACCAGCCCGAACAGGCGCTACCTGGGCGTGGTGTCGGCGGACACGCTGCGCAGCGCGCTCGATGGGCATTCGGGTCCGTTGGGGCTGCAGCACGCGTTCCTCGACGACCTGCCGCGCATCGACGCCGAAGCCCCCGTGGCAGGCCTGATCGGCCAACTCGCGCAGGCACCGTGCGCACTGCCAGTGGTGGCGAGCGACGGCCGCTTCTGCGGTGCGATCAGCAAGACGACGCTGCTCAAGTTCCTCGACCGCGACACCCCGCCGATCGAGCCCGTCTTGCCCAACGCCGCCCCCGCGCTCGCCGCCGAGCCGCACTGAATTCACGGAGGACCTTGAACGATGAACGACAACACACTTCCTTCCGACCTGGGCACGCCGGTGCTGGACACGCCCGCAGTCCCCACCTTCGTCGATCCGTGGGAAGCACTCTCGGCCGCACCCGACACCTCCGCCACCAGCGCCTGGCTCGATGCCCCCGTCGACACGGCCCACCAGCTGGCCGGATCGGCCAATGCCGCGACCGACGGCTTCCCGCTGCACCGCCTCTGGGACGGTTCCCTGCCCGTCGAATCCTGGATCAACCAGGGCCTCGGCTGGGTGGTGGAACATTTCCGCCCCTTCTTCCAGACCGTGCGCCTGCCCATCGACAGCACGCTGAACTGGGTACAGGGCCTGCTCACCGGCCTGCCCACGCTGGCGATGATCGCGTTGATCGGCCTCTTCGCCTGGCAGTTCGCCGGCCGCGCGCTGGCCATCGGCACCACGGTCGCGCTGCTGCTCGTGGCGATGCTGGGCATCTGGCCCGAAGCCATGGTGACGCTGTCGCTGGTGCTGACCTCGCTCGTGTTCTGCATGTTCATCGGCCTGCCGCTGGGCGTGCTGCTGGCCAGCAGCGACCGGGCCCAGCGCCTCATGCGCCCGCTGCTCGACGCGATGCAGACCACGCCTGCATTCGTGTACCTCGTGCCGGTGGTGATGCTGTTCGGCATCGGCAACGTGCCGGGCGTGATCGTGACGATCATCTTCGCGCTGGCGCCGCTGGTGCGCCTGACCAGCCTGGGCCTGCGCCAGGTGCGACCCGACCTCATCGAGGCCGCGCGCGCCTACGGCGCTTCGCCATGGCAGATGCTGGTGAAGGTGCAGCTGCCGCTGGCCATGCCGTCGATCATGGCGGGCATCAACCAGGCGTTGATGCTGTCGCTGTCGATGGTGGTCATCGCCTCGATGATCGCCGTGGGCGGCCTGGGCCAGATGGTGCTGCGCGGCATCGGCCGGCTCGACATGGGCCTGGCGACGGTCGGCGGCCTGGGCATCGTGCTGCTGGCGATTTCGCTCGACCGGTTGACGCAGGCGATGGGCAAGTCGCGCCGCAGCGCGGGTCGCCGCTGGTGGCACACCGGGCCGGCCGGCTTCTCGCTGCGCGTGCTGCAGCGCTTGCTGGGCACGCCGTCGCGCGGTGCGAACGCGCCTGTTCCCGCCTTGTCCACGCAAGCGCAATGACCCGCCACGGAGGAATTCAACGCATGAAGAAAACCACTCTCATCGCACGCAGCTTTCTGGCCCTGGGCTTCGTCGCCTTCGGCGTGGCCGCGCAAGCCGCCAACGACCTCCCCGGCAAGGGCGTGACCGTGCAGCCGCTCAAGAGCTCGCTCGCCGAAGAGGCGTTCCAGACGCTGCTGGTGATGCGCGCGCTCGAAAAGCTCGGCTACACGGTCGAGCCCATGAAAGACCTGGAGCCCGCCACCGAACACCTCGCCATCGCCAACGGCGACGCCACCTTCATGGCCAACCACTGGAGCCTGCTTCACGCCGACTTCTACAAGAACAGCGGCGGCGACGCCAAGCTGTGGCGCAAGGGCGTGTACTCCGACGGCGCGGTGCAGGGCTACCTGATCGACCGCAAGACGGCCGAGCAATACAACATCACCAACATCGCGCAGCTGAAGGACCCGGCCATTGCGAAGCTGTTCGACACCGACGGCGACGGCCGTGCCGACCTCACGGGCTGCAACCCCGGCTGGGGCTGCGAACTGGCGATCGAAAAACACCTGACGGCCTACCAGCTGCGCGACACCGTCACGCACAAGCAGGGCAGCTATGCCGCGCTGATGGCCGACACCATCGCCCGCTTCAGGCAGGACAAGCCGGTGCTGTACTACACCTGGACGCCCTACTGGGTAAGCGCCGTGCTGCGGCCGGGTGCGGACGTGGTGTGGCTGCAGGTGCCGTCCTCTTCGTCGCAGGGCGACGGCGCCGAAACGCGGCTGCCCAACGGCAAGAACTACGGCTTCCAGGCCAACCAGGAGCAGATCGTCGCCAACCGGGCCTTCGTCGAGAAGAACCCCGCGGCCGGCAAGCTGTTCGAAGTGATGAAGCTGCCGATCGGCGACATCAATGCCCAGAACCTGCGCATGAGCCAGGGCGCCAACACCCAGCAAGACCTGGAGCGCCACACCGATGGTTGGATCAAGGCGCATCGGCCGCTGTTCGACGGCTGGATCGAGGAAGCCCGGGCCTCGGCGAGGTAGGCGCGGCGGCTGAGATAATCGGGGGGCGTTCCACACTCCAAAAAACTCCCCCCACCATGACGACCACGATCCAGCAGGCCGACCTGATCGAATCGATCAGCGCCGCGCTGCAGTACATCAGCTACTACCACCCCGCCGACTACATCGCCCATCTGGCCAAGGCCTACGAGCGCGAGCAGAGCCCAGCGGCCAAGGACGCCATCGCGCAGATCCTGACCAACAGCAAGATGAGCGCCACGGGCCACCGCCCGATCTGCCAGGACACCGGCATCGTCAACGTGTTCCTCAAGGTGGGCATGGACGTGCGCTGGGGCGGCTTCACCGGCAGCCTGGACGACGCCATCAATGAAGGCGTGCGCCGCGGCTACAACCACCCCGACAACACGCTGCGCGCATCGGTCGTGGCCGATCCGCAGTTCGACCGCAAGAACACCAAGGACAACACGCCGGCGGTGATCTTCACGGAGATCGTGCCGGGCAACACCGTCGAGGTGACGGTCGCGGCCAAGGGCGGCGGCAGCGAGAACAAGAGCAAGCTGGCCATGCTGAACCCCGGTGACAGCGTGGTCGACTGGGTGCTCAAGACCGTGCCGACCATGGGCGCCGGCTGGTGCCCGCCGGGCATGCTGGGCATCGGCATCGGCGGCACCGCCGAGAAGGCCGCGCTGATGGCCAAGGAAAGCCTGATGGACGACCTCGACATGCACGAGCTGCAGGCCAAGAAGAAGTCGGGCGCCGAACTCAGCAAAGTCGAAGCGCTGCGCATCGAGCTGTACGAGAAGGTCAACGCGCTGGGCATCGGCGCGCAAGGCCTGGGCGGCCTGGCCACCGTTCTCGACGTCAAGATCCAGATGTACCCGACGCACGCGGCCAGCAAGCCCGTGGCGATGATCCCCAACTGCGCGGCCACCCGCCATGCACACTTCGTGATGGACGGCAGCGGCCCGGTGTACCTCGATCCGCCGTCGCTCGACCTGTGGCCCAACGTCAACTGGGCACCCGACGAAAAGAAGAGCAAGCGCGTCGACCTCGACAAGCTCACGCCCGCCGAAGTGGCGAGCTGGAAGCCTGGCGACACCCTGCTGCTCAACGGCAAGATGCTCACCGGCCGCGATGCCGCGCACAAGCGCATCCAGGACATGCTGGCCAAGGGCGAGAAGCTGCCGGTGGACTTCACCAACCGCGTCATCTACTACGTCGGCCCGGTCGATCCGGTTGGCGATGAAGCCGTGGGCCCCGCCGGCCCCACCACGGCCACGCGCATGGACGGCTTCACCGAGATGATGCTGGCCCAGACCGGCCTGATCGCGATGATCGGCAAGGCCGAGCGCGGCCCGGTCGCCATCGAGGCCATCAAGAAGCACAAGAGCGCCTACCTCATGGCCGTGGGCGGCGCCGCCTACCTCGTGAGCAAGGCCATCAAGACCGCCAAGGTGGTGGGCTTCGCCGACCTGGGCATGGAAGCGATCTATGAGTTCGACGTGGTCGACATGCCCGTGACGGTGGCGGTCGACGCCGGCGGCACCAGCGCGCACATCACCGGCCCGGCCGAGTGGCAAAAGCGCATCGCCAGCGGCGAGTTCAAGACCATCATGATGGAAGAAGCCTGAGTTGAGCCCGATAGGCGTCTTCGACAGCGGGGTCGGCGGCCTCAGCGTGCTGGCCGCGCTGAGGGCCGAGCTGCCGCAGGAGAACTTCGTCTACTTTGCCGATACGGCCTATGCGCCGTACGGCGAGCGCGGGGACGCCTACGTGATCGAGCGCTCGCGCTCGGTGGTCGAGCATCTGCGGCGGGAGCATGCAATCAAGGCGCTCGTTGTGGCTTGCAACACAGCCACCACGGCCGCCATCCACTTGCTTCGGGCCGAGCATCCCGACCTGCCAATCGTGGGGCTGGAACCCGGCCTCAAGCCCGCAGTGTCGGCCAGCCGTACCGGACGCGTGTCGGTGATGGCCACGCGAGGCACCCTGGCCAGTGCCAAGTACGCGGCCCTGCGCGCATCGTTCGCCGGATCGGCAGACGTACGCCCCGTGCCGTGCGACGGGCTCGTGAAGGCCATCGAAGGCTTCGACGCCGAAGGCATCGCGGCGCTGTGCGAGCGCTACATGAAAGAGGCCGGGCCTTTCGGCGACGGCCCCGATGGCGTCGACACCGTGGTGCTGGGCTGTACCCACTACCCGCTCGTGAAAGACGAATTGAGCCGGCATGCGCCGGCGACGCTGCGCTTCATCGACACCGGCGTGCCAGTCGCGCAGCAGGCGCGGCGCCTGCTCGCTTCGGCCGGCCGGCTCGCGGATGGCGGCGTCGGCAGCCTGCTGCTGCAAAGCAGCGGCAACGTCGCCGTGCTCGAAGCGGCGGCCACACGCTGGCTCGGGCTTCCCACGGCCACCGAGGCCTGACCTCGATGCGCCTGCTGCGCCACGCCGCTCTTCTCTTCTGCCTCTCGGCCGCCGGGCTGAGCCACGCGGCCTGTGAAAGCGGACTCGCCGAGCGCATGCATGCCAAGCTGCATCCCCACCGGCCGCTCGACGAGCGGCTCGCGGCCTGCAAGGTCTGGCCGGCTTTTCCGGGGCGCAGCATCGTCGTGCTGCCCATGCCGCGCGAAACGACCGACCACGGCGCCAAGGTCTTCGATCTCGAGATCCTGCTGATCCAGCGCCCCGACAACGGCAACACCGAGCGCGACACCATCATCGCCCGGCTCGTCCAGCCCGAAGCGCTCGACGAGGACGCCACCACTTCGATACAGGACATCCGCATCGACACCGCGCGCTACGTGCTGTCGCCCGAGGCCCGCGCCTTCGGCCTGCGCGTGCGCTACCGCGGCAGCAACGCGCCCGGCAGCCCGCTGGCCAGCGAGACCGTGCGGCTCTACGTGCACCATGGCAAGCAGTTGCGCGAGGTTCTGCAGGAGATCGAGCTGGACCACGACCACGGCGGGTGGGACACCACCTGCACCGGCCACTTCGACAAGCTGCGCACTATGCTGTCCGTCGGCAAGGGCAGCAGCAACGGCTTTGCCGACCTGCAGCTGTCGCGCACGCTGCTGCAGAGCCGCGCGCAGGAGCAGGAAGACCAGGGCTGCGTGGAAAAGGCACTGCCCCCGAAGTTCAACACCGTCACGCTGCGCTACGACGGCGAACGCTTCAAGGTGCCGAAGTCGCTGCGCCAGCAGGTGCCCTGAACGCCTTCAGGCCGGGCTGCGAAGAGCGGCAGCGCGGCCCCGCTCCATGCGGATCGGCAGCAACAGCAGCAACCCCGCCACGAACAGCACCGCCGTCGAGAGAATCGCGATGCGCTGGTTGCCGCCCGTCATCCAGGTGATCGCGCCGAAGCTCAGCGGACCGATGATGCTGGCGAGCCGGGTCGCGAAGGTCCAGAGCCCGAAGAACTCCGCGAGCTGCTGCGGCGGCGCCAGATAGCCCGTCATGGCGCGACCGGCCGACTGGCTCGATCCCATGGCCAGCCCCGCAATGGTGGCCGCCCACCAGAAGCCGCCCTTGGTCGTCACCAGCGCGGCGATCACGCAGACCGCGATCCACGCGGCCAGCGTGGCGGCCAGCGAAATCTTGTGGCCGATGCGGTCCTGGATGTAGCCGAAGCCGAAGGCGCCCAGCGCCGCCGCGATGTTGAGCACGAAGATCAGCACCATGGTCTCGCTCGCGACGAAGCCGATCACCTGCTCCGCATAGATCGCAGCAAGCGTGATGGCGACCGCCACGCCCCCCTGGTAGCACACCGTGCAGGCCAGCAGCCACATGAAGTCGCGGTATGCCCGCGCCTGCCGAAACGTGGCGCGCAGTTGCTGCCAGGCACCGAGTTCGACATCCACTGTTCGAGGCTGCGCGCGCTCGGGCAGCAGCACGAAGGTGGCGCAGGCGGCCGCGCCGTAGATGGCCGCCGTGATCAGCATCGTGACCGGCACGAAGTGCGCCGCCGGCAAGCCCTTCGATTGCGACCACAGCACATAGGCCAGGCAGATGCCCAGGGCCAGCATGCCGCCGACATAGCCGAAGGCCCAGCCCCACCCGCTCACCTTGCCCATGCCCTCGGCGGTGGCGAGTTCGGGCAGGAAGGCGCCCGTGAGGGACTCGCCATAGGAATAGAAGGCGTTGGAGACAATTACCAGTGCCATCGCCAGTGCGACGCCGGAAGTGCCCGAAAAACCGGGCGTGATTGCAAGCGCTGCCGTGGCAAGGACGCAGCCGACGGTCGCGCAGACGAGCACCCGCTTCTTGGCCGCATGCAAGTCGGCCCAGGCGCCGATGGCGGGCATCGTAAGCATCACGATGGCGTAAGACGTGCTGAGTGCAGCTGTCCATGCGAAGGCTGCCCAGGGCGCGCCCCTGGCGATGCCGCCGACGAAGTAGGCGGCGAACACTGCCGTGATGACGACCGTGGTGTAGCCCGAATTGGCGAAGTCGTACATCGCCCAGCCGAACACCTCGCGCTTGCGTACCCCAGGGCGCAGCGCGGAGGCGGGAAACAGGGCCATGAGGCCTTGTCTATGAAGCGCGGATCAATGCAGGTGGCGCGGACGGCGGCCGCCGCCGTGGCCACCGCCGCTGCCGGGACCGCCCGTGCCGCGCGGACGCTTGCCGATCTCGAGCGAGTTCACGAGCGCGTCGAAACGGTCGCTGAAGAGGCGGTCGATCTCGGAGACCACGCCACCCAGTTCGGCGCCGTCGAAGTGGCGCTCCATGAGGTTGACGACGTCTTCCACCAGCAGGTCACGCTGCACCTGCATGATCGCGGCCGGGTTCGGGCCGACGAACAGCATCAGGAAGTCGTCGCGCGATTCTTCCTCGGGGTCGCCCTCTTCCTCGTCGAAGTCGGTGTCGTAGAAGGTGACCTCGATGGCCGCACCGCGCTCGGAGAGCTCGTTCAGGGCCATGCACATCTCGTCGAGGGCCTGGCGGAAGTCTTCATCGCCGGGCACGGTCCAGCACATCTGCAGCGTGTGGTCCTTCTGCTCGAAGCGAATGCCGGGCTCTTCCTCGTAGGTGCTGGTCGCACCGTCGGCCAGCGATTTGGCGCCAGCGTACTTCCAGAGCGGCTTGAGCGCTTCCTGGATCTGGTCGAAGGTCACGTCCGAACGCAGCGGCACGTCGCCGTGCACATGGATCTCAAATGGAGCGTTGTAGCGAGGCATCGAATGCTCCCTTGTAAGTGTGGTACCCGGAACGGGGGTCGAACCCGTATGCCCCGATTAAGGAAGCGGCGGATTTTAAGTCCGATGTGTCTACCAATTTCACCATCCGGGCGTCAGGTTGAACATCGACGATAACCCAAACAAAACAAGCCCCGGCAACGTGGGTTGGCGGAGCTTGGTCGTCGGGGTCGATTCGAGTTGAACGAGAAGGTGGAGGCGCGACCCGGAGTCGAACCGGGCTAGACGGATTTGCAATCCGTTGCATAACCGCTTTGCTATCGCGCCACGCAGAAATACGAAATCGAACTAGCGAAAAAAAGGGAAGCTGCTGCTTCCCTTTTTCAAAACTGGAGCGGGAAAAGAGTCTCGAACTCTCGACCTCAACCTTGGCAAGGTTGCGCTCTACCAACTGAGCTATTCCCGCGTTTCGAGCCTCGAATTATATAACAATTTTTCGAGGCTCCACAAGTTTTGCGATCAACCGGTCAGTGCTTGACCGAACCTTCCACGGCGGGTGCCGCCGCGCGCTGCTTGGCCAGTTCGGCCACGGCCGCAGCAGATGCAGCGACTTCTTCGTCGGACAGCGGCTCGGGCATCTTCTCGAGCGCGATCTCGAGGACCTTGTCGATCCACTTCACGGGCACGATCTCGAGGCCGTTCTTCACGTTCTCGGGGATGTCCTGCAGGTCCTTGGCGTTCTCCTCCGGGATCAGCACGGTCTTGATGCCACCGCGCAGTGCCGCCAGCAGCTTTTCCTTCAGGCCGCCGATGGCGGTGACCTCGCCGCGCAGCGTGATCTCGCCGGTCATCGCGACGTCGCCGCGCACGGGAATGCCCGTGAGCGCCGACACGAAGGCCGTCGTCATCGCCGCGCCCGCGCTCGGGCCATCCTTCGGCGTCGCACCATCGGGCACGTGGATGTGGATGTCGCGCTTCTCGAACACCTCGTCCTTGATGCCCAGGCGGCGCGAGCGGCTGCGCACCACGGTGCGTGCAGCCTCGACCGATTCCTTCATCACGTCGCCCAGCGAACCGGTACGGCTGATCACGCCCTTGCCGGGCATGGTCACGGCTTCGATCGTCAGCAGGTCGCCGCCGACTTCGGTCCACGCAAGGCCGACCACCTGGCCCACCTGGTTCTGCTTCTCCGCGAGGCCGAAGCTGAACTTGCGCACGCCCAGGAACTCGTTGAGGTTCTTGCCGTCGACCGTGACCTTCGGCGCGAGTTGCTTCAGCAGCAGGCCCTTCACCACCTTGCGGCAGATCTTGGACAGTTCGCGCTCGAGCGAACGCACACCCGCTTCACGCGTGTAGTAGCGCACGATGTCGCGCACGGCCTCTTCGGTGACGAAGAGCTCGTCGTCCTTCACGCCGTTGTTCTTCATCTGCTTGGGCAGCAGGTACTTGATGGCGATGTTGGTCTTCTCGTCCTCGGTGTAGCCCGAGAGGCGGATGACTTCCATGCGGTCCAGCAGCGCCGGCGGGATGTTCATCGAGTTCGAGGTGGCGACGAACATCACGTCGCTCAGGTCGAAGTCGACTTCCACATAGTGGTCGCCGAAGGTGTGGTTCTGCTCCGGATCGAGCACTTCGAGCAGCGCGCTCGACGGGTCGCCACGGAAGTCCGTGCCCAGCTTGTCGATTTCGTCGAGCAGGAACAGCGGATTGCGCGTGCCGATCTTGCTCAGGCCCTGCAGCACCTTGCCCGGCAGCGCGCCGATGTAGGTGCGGCGATGGCCGCGGATCTCGGCTTCGTCCCGCATGCCGCCCAGCGCCATGCGGGTGTACTTGCGGCCGGTCGCCTTGGCGATCGACTGCCCGAGCGAGGTCTTGCCCACGCCAGGTGGGCCGACCAGGCACAGGATCGGCGCCTTCACCTTGTCCACGCGTTGCTGCACCGCGAGATATTCCAGGATGCGATCCTTGACCTTCTCGAGGCCATAGTGGTCGGCATTGAGCACCGCCTCGGCATTGGCGAGGTCGTGCTTGATCTTGGTCTTCTTGCTCCACGGCAGGCCGATGAGCACGTCGATGTAGTTGCGCACCACGGTGGCCTCGGCCGACATGGGCGACATGAGCTTGAGCTTCTTGAGCTCGCCCTCGGCCTTCTTCAGGCCTTCCTTGGACATCTTGGCGAGCTTGATCTTCTTCTCGATCTCTTCGATGTCCGCGCCCTCTTCACCTTCGCCGAGCTCCTTCTGGATGGCCTTGACCTGCTCGTTGAGGTAGAAGTCGCGCTGGTTCTTCTCCATCTGGCGCTTCACGCGGCCACGGATCTTCTTGTCGACGTTGAGGATGTCGACCTCGCGCTCGAGTTGGCCGAACAGGTTCTCCAGGCGTGCCTTGACGTCGTCGAGGTCGAGCACGGCCTGCTTGTTGTCGAGCTTGAGCGGCAGATGGGCGGCGATGGTGTCCGCGAGGCGGCCCGGATCGTCGATGCTCGAGATCGAGGTCAGGATCTCGGGCGGGATCTTCTTGTTCAGCTTGACGTACTGGTCGAACTGCTGCATCACCGCGCGGCGCAGCGCCTCGACCTCGGTGCCCTTCTCGCCGCCTTCGGGCACCTCGACGGGCGTCACGTTGGCCGAGAAGTGCGTCTCGCCGTCATCGATGCGGTTCACGCGTGCGCGCTGCTGGCCTTCGACCAGCACCTTCACGGTGCCGTCGGGCAGCTTGAGCATCTGCAGGATGGTCGAGACGCAGCCGACTTCGAACATGTCCTCGACCGAGGGCTCGTCCTTGGCGGCGGCCTTCTGCGCCACCAGCATGATGCGGCGCTCCGCCTCCATGGCAAGTTCGAGCGCCTTGATGCTCTTGGGGCGTCCCACGAAGAGCGGAATCACCATGTGGGGAAACACCACGACGTCGCGCAGCGGCAGCAGCGGCAGGTCGAGGGCTTCGGAAGGCAGAGGGGTGTGGCCAGACATGCAGATCCTTCGCGTCTTTGGCTTTACGCCTTTTTCGCCGCTTCGCGGTACACGAGCAGCGGGGGCTTGTTTTCGTCGATGGTCGATTCCTCGACCACCACCTTGTCGACATTGGTCGCGTTCGGCAATTCGAACATGGTGTCGATCAGCGACTGTTCAAGGATCGAGCGCAGGCCGCGTGCGCCGGTCTTGCGGGCCAGCGCCTTGCGTGCGATCGCCTTGAGCGCCGCCGGACGGATCTCCAGGTCCACGCCTTCCATCTGCAGCAGCTTGGTGAACTGCTTCACCACGGCGTTCTTGGGCTCGGTCAGGATCTGCACCAGCGCGTCCTCGCTGAGTTCCGCGAGCGAGGCGACCACGGGCATCCGGCCCACCAGTTCGGGAATCAGTCCGAACTTGATCAGGTCTTCAGGCTCGACCTCACGGAACACCTCGGTGATGCTGCGCTGCGCCTTGCTCTTGACTGCGGCGCCGAAGCCGATACCCGAGGCCTCGGTGCGGTTTTCGATGACCTTCTCCAGGCCCGCGAACGCACCACCGCAGATGAACAGGATGTTGGTCGTGTCGATCTGCAGGAAGTCCTGGTTCGGGTGCTTGCGCCCGCCTTGCGGCGGCACGCTGGCCATAGTGCCTTCGATGAGCTTCAGCAGCGCCTGCTGCACTCCCTCGCCCGACACGTCGCGCGTGATCGAGGGGTTGTCGGACTTGCGCGAGATCTTGTCGATTTCGTCGATGTAGACGATGCCGCGCTGGGCGCGCTCGACCTCGTAGTTGCAGCTCTGCAGCAGCTTCTGGATGATGTTCTCGACGTCCTCGCCCACGTAGCCGGCTTCGGTCAGGGTGGTGGCGTCGGCCATCACGAAAGGCACGTCGAGCATGCGCGCGAGCGTCTGCGCCAGCAGCGTCTTGCCCGAGCCCGTGGGGCCGATCAGCAGGATGTTGCTCTTGCTGAGTTCGACGTCGTCGCCCTTGGCCTTTTCCTTGTGGCGCAGGCGCTTGTAGTGGTTGTAGACGGCCACCGACAGCATGCGCTTGGCCGGCTCCTGGCCGATCACGTAGTTGTCGAGGTTGGTCTTGATCTCGAGCGGCGTCGGCAGGTCGCTGCGTGCTTCACGCGCTTCTTCGCCCGCGGGGAGCTCATCGCGGATGATCTCGTTGCAAAGGTCGATGCACTCGTCGCAGATGAAGACCGAAGGGCCCGCGATCAGCTTCTTGACCTCGTGCTGGCTCTTGCCGCAGAACGAGCAATAAAGCGTTTTTTCGCTGGAGGAGCCTTTTTTATCGGCCATGGACTTTTGCCTCGTTACAGGGTAGGGACAATGATAACTAAACAAAAACGGCGTTTCCCGTGTGGAAAACGCCGTTTTTCGCCTTTTGCGCCACAGGGCGCCGGGCAGTTTTAACCGCGCTTGGCAACGACCTGGTCGACCAGACCGTATTCCTTGGCCTCGTCGGCCGTCAGGAAATAGTCGCGTTCGGTGTCGGCCTTGACTTTTTCCAGCGGCTGGCCGGTGCGTTCGGCCAGGATGCGGTTCATCTGGTCCTTGGTGCGCAGGATGTCGCGCGCATGGATCTCGATGTCCGTCGCCTGGCCGCGTGCGCCGCCGAGCACCTGGTGGATCATGATCTTCGAGTTGGGCAGCGAGAAGCGCTTGCCCTTCTCGCCGGCCGCCAGCAGGAAGGCGCCCATGCTGGCCGCGAAGCCGAGGCACATGGTCGACACGTCGGGCTTGATGAACTGCATGGTGTCGTAGATCGCCATGCCGGCGCTCACGCTGCCGCCCGGGGAGTTGATGTAGAACGAGATGTCCTTGTCCGGGTTCTCGCTCTCGAGGAACAGCAACTGCGCCACGACGAGGTTGGCCGTCTGGTCGTTGACCTCGCCCACCAGGAAAATGATGCGCTCCTTGAGGAGGCGCGAATAGATGTCGTAGGACCGCTCGCCGCGGCCCGATTGCTCGATGACCATCGGGACCATGCCGAGGCCTTGGATTTCCTGTGCGCTCATGAATTTGCTCTCCGAGAAATGGAATCGTTCGCTGTTTCTGAACTGTACGCCTGAGTGAAATGGGGCTCGTGCCGCAAAGCACAAGCCCCATTGGCGTTACCGGAGCGGCGGATCAACCTTGCTGCTGCGCCATCAGCTCGTCGAACGACACCGACTTTTCGTTGACCTTGGCCTTGCCCAGGACGAAATCGGTCACGTTGTTCTCGATGACCACGGCTTCGACTTCGGCCAGGCGGTTGTTGTCGCTGAAGTACCAGCGCACCACGTCGGCCGGCTTCTCGTAGCTGGCGGCCAGCTCGTCGATGTGGGCCTTGATCTGCTCGGGCTTGGCCTGCAGGTTGTTGGCGCGCACCAGTTCGGCCACCACCAGGCCCAGGCGCACGCGGCGCTCGGCTTGCGGGCGAAACACTTCGTCGGGGATCGGAGCCTTGTCGGCGTCCTTGATGCCGCGCTGCTTCAGTTCGGCGCGGGCGCCTTCGACCATGCGGTTGACTTCCGACTGCACGCTGGCGTTCGGCAGGTCGAGTTCGGCGTTGGCCACCAGAGCGTCCATCACGGCGTTCTTGTTGCGTGCCAGCAGGCGGAACTTCACTTCGCGCTCGAGGTTGCGCTTGATGTCGGCGCGCAGGCCTTCGACGGTGGCTTCGGCGATGCCGAGCGACTTGGCGAGCTGTTCGTTGACTTCGGGCAGATGCGAGGCTTCGATCTTCTTCAGCGTGACCATGAAGTCGGCCTGCTTGCCGGCCACGTCCTTGCCGTGGTAATCGGCCGGGAACGACAGCGGGAAGGTGCGGCTGTCGCCGGCCTTCATGCCGCGCACGGCGTCTTCGAATTCCTTCAGCATCTGGCCTTCGCCGACCACGAACTGGAAGTCTTCGGCCTTGCCGCCCTGGAAGGGCTCGCCGTCGATCTTGCCTTCGAAGTCGACGGTCACGCGATCGTCGTCCTGCGCAACGGCGTCTTGCGCGCGCTGGGCGAAGGTGCGGCGCTGCTTGCGCAGGATGTCGAGCGTCTTGTCGATGGCTTCGTCGCCCACTTCGGCCGAGAGCTTCTCGACTTCGGCGCCGGTCAGGTCGTTGATCTTGACTTCGGGGAACACTTCGAACACCGCGTCGAAGGCCAGCTCGCCTTCGGGCGACTCTTCCTTCTCGGTGATGCGGGGCTGGCCGGCCACGCGCAGCTTGGCTTCGTTGGCCGCTTGCGAGAAGGCCTCGCCGACCTTGTCGTTCATGACTTCGTAGTGCACCGAATAGCCATAGCGCTGGGCCACCACGTTCATCGGCACCTTGCCGGGACGAAAGCCGTCCATCTTGACGGTGCGCGCGAGCTTCTTGAGGCGCGAATCGACTTCGTTCTGGATGGTGCCGACCGGCAGGGTCAGCGTGATCTTGCGTTCGAGCTTCTCGAGAGTTTCAACGGTCACGGTCATGATGTCTTCCTGGTAAGGGGGCCGGTGCGCGGGGCCTGCATCTTTTTTATCAATACAGATCAAGGACTTACACGCGCTGGCGGGATTTATGCGGAGGCACGCGGGTGCCGCCTGCAAAACTGGGCAACCCGAGATTCTAATCCGCCGGGAAAGCGGGTTTTCACGGGGCCCTGGCGCGGCGCGGACGATGGTCAGGCTTGACCAATATTCCAGCCGTAAAGTCAGTTCCGATTCGTCCCCTCTCCACAGGAACGCACAGGAAAAATCATGCTTCAGCGACTGTTCGCCGCCCTCACCTTCACCCTTATCGTGGCATTCGGCATGCCCTCGTTGGCACAGGCCAAGTCCGATTCGCCCGCCCCGGCCGAGCCCACCATCCAGCAGATCTACGAGGCCGCGAACGGCGGCAGGATGGCCGAGGCCGACACCATGATCGCAAAGGTGCTGAAGGACCACCCCAAAAGCGCCAAGGCTCATTTCGTCCAGGCCGAACTGCTCGCGGCGCAAGGCAAGCTCGACGGCGCGCGAAGCGCGCTGGCCCAGGCGAAGGCGCTCGCGCCCGACCTGTCTTTCGCCAAGCCCGAGGCCGTCGAGCGGCTGACCAGCAAGCTCGACAAGCCCGCCGCCGCACCGACCCGGACCGAACCCGCGCGCATGAGCACACCAGCCCCGGCCGCGCCGCAGACCGAAGCCAAGAGCGGCTCGACGCCATGGCTGCCGATCGCGCTCGTGGGCTTGCTGGTCGTGGGCTACCTCGCCTTCCGTCGCCGGGTGGCGCCGCCTGTAGCCCAAGCTGTAGCCCAAGCCCCGTCGTACGGCCCTGCAGCGGGCGCACCAGGCGCCGGATACGGAAGCTACGCGCCGGGCGGCAACTGGGCGCCCGCGGCCCCTCCCGCAGCCGCTCCCCGCATGGGCCTGGGCTCGGCGCTGGCCACCGGTGCGGCGGTGGGCATAGGCGCGGTGGTGGCCCAGGAGGCCGTGCGCCACTGGATGAACAACCGGTCGGACAACACCGATCGGAACGACACATCTCACGTCGCCGACAGCGGCAACGCCGAGATGGGCCGCAGCCTCTGGCCTTCATCCTCGCCCTCCTCCGACCAGGCGCCCGAACGCATCGTCGACAACGACTTCGGCATCACCGATACCGGTTCGTGGGACGACGGGGGCAGCAGCGGCGGCGACAACAGCGACTGGTGAAGGCCCGCAAGAAAGAAAAAGCCCCCGTCTCTCTCGAAACGGGGGCTTCGTCAATGCCCGATGGAACGGGCTACTCGGCAGGCTGGTGCGCGGGGCCGGACTCGAACCGGCACGTTCTTGCGAACGTCAGGACCTAAACCTGGTGCGTCTACCAATTTCGCCACCCGCGCGATGCCAATCTTCAGGTGAATGCAAAAGCGGACGGCTCTTTGCGCCGTGGAACCCCACGGGCCAAAGACCATCCGCTTGAAATCGGTCAGCTTTCGATTTTAAACGCTAATCGGCGCCTCTTTCGGCTCCCGCTTCACACGAAATGCCGCGGCATACATCGCCGGCAAGGCCAGCAGCGTCAGCACCGTCGCGACGATCAGGCCGCCCATGATGGCCACGGCCATCGGGCCCCAGAACACGCTGCGCGACAGTGGGATCATGGCCAGCACCGCCGCCGCGGCCGTCAGCACGATCGGCCGCAACCGCCGCACCGCCGACTCCACGATCGCGTCCCAAGCCGGCACGCCCGCCGCGCGGTCGAGCTCGATCTGGTCGATCAGGATCACCGCGTTGCGCTGGATCATGCCCATGAGCGCGATCACGCCCAGCAGCGCCACGAAGCCGAAGGGCCGGTTCAGTACCAGCAGCGCACCGGCCACGCCGGCGATGCCCATCGGGCCGGTGACGAACACCAGCAGCGAGCGGCTGAAGCTGTGCAGCTGCAGCATCAGCAGCGTGAACACCAGGAACAGCATGATCGGCACGCCCGCCACGATCGAGGCCGAGCCCTTGCTGCTTTCTTCCACCGCGCCCGCCACCTCGATGCGGTAGCCGCCCTGCCCGGCCTCTACCCAGCCGGCCTCGAGTTGGCGCAACTTCGGCAGCAGTTGCGCCGTCACGGTCGCGCCCTGCAGTCCCTCGATCACGTCGCCCTGCACGGTGATGGCGTAGTCGCGGTTCTCTCGCCACATCACGCCCGGCTCCCAGGTGAACACGGGCTTGGCGATCTGCGTGAGCGGAATCGAGCGGCCCGAGGTGGTTGGGATGTAGGCGTTGCCGATGTCCGAGATGGCCTGGCGCTCGTCGGGCGCCTGGCGCAGCACGATGTCGATCAGCAGGTCGTTCTCGCGGTACTGGCCCACTGTCGTGCCGCTGAACATGGTCTTCGAGGCCTGCGCGATGGCCTGGCTCGTCACGCCGAGCGCGCGCGCCTTGGCCTGGTCGACTTCGAGGCGGATCACCTTGACCGATTCGTTCCAGTTGTCGTTCACGCCGCGCATGTTGGCGTTCTCGCGCAGCACGGCCTTCACCTCGTCGGCATGGCCGCGCAACTGCGCCGGGTCAGTGCCGATCACGCGGAACTGCACCGGGTACGGCACCGGCGGCCCGTTGGGCAGCAGCTTGACGCGCCCGCGCACCTCCGGAAATTCCTGCGCCAGCACCTGCGGCAGCTTCAGGCGCAGCGTCTCGCGCACCTTCAGGTCCTTGGCGAGCACGATCAGCTGCGACACGTTGGTCTGCGGAAACACCTGGTCCAACGGCAGATAGAAACGCGGCACGCCCGAGCCGATCCAGGTACTGACCGTCTTCACGCCAGCTTCCTGCATGAAACGCTTCTCGACGCGCTTGGCCACCTCTTCGTTGGCCGCGAACGAGGTGCCCTCGGGGAACCAGATGTCGACCAGGATCTCGGGCCGGCTCGAATCCGGAAAGAACTGCTGCTGCACCTTACCCATGCCGAAGATGCCGAGCGCGAAGATCAGCACCGTGGCGCCGATGGTCATCCAGCGGTGCTGCACGCACCAGTTCACCGCGCGGCGGAAGGCGTTGTAGAAGGCCGTGTCGAACAGCTCGTGCGGCGGCGCCTCGGGGTCGTGCGGCTTCACCTTCAGCAAGAGCGTGCCGAGGTAGGGCACGAAGTACACCGAGACGATCCACGACAGCACCAGCGCGATCACCGTCACCGCGAAGATCGCGAAGGTGTACTCGCCCGTCACCGACTTGGCGATGCCGATCGGCAGGAAGCCCGCGGCCGTGATGAGCGTGCCCGTGAGCATCGGCTTGGCCGTCACGTCGTAGGCGAAGGTGGCGGCGCGGACCTTGTCGTAGCCCTCTTCCATCTTGCGCACCATCATCTCGACCGCAATGATCGCGTCGTCCACCAGCAGGCCGAGCGCGATGATCAGCGAGCCCAGCGATATCTTGTGCAGCCCGATGCCGAAGTAGTTCATCGCCAGGAAGGTCACGGCCAGCACCAGCGGAATGGTGATCGCCACCACCAGCCCGGGTCGCATGTCGATGTACCAGCCGAAGCGCCCGCCCTTGTGCAGGCCCAGCGAGATGATGCTCACGGCCAGCACGATGGCCACGGCTTCGATCAGCACGCCGACGAACTCGTTGACCGAGCTGGCCACCGACACCGGCTGGTCCTGCACCTGCGCCAGCTTCACGCCGGCCGGCAGGCGCTGGTCGATGGTGGCGGTGGTGGCCTTCAGCGCCTTGCCCAGCGCGATGATGTCGCCGCCCTTGGCCATCGACACGCCAAGTGCGATCACTTCCTTGCCCTGGTGGTGCACCTTGACCGCCGGCGGATCGATGTAGCCGCGATGGATGTCGGCGATGTCGCCGAGCTTGATCTGGCTGCCCGAGCTGCCGCGGATGGGCATCTCGCGCAGCTGGTCCACGCTGGTGAACTGGCCGGCCACGCGCACCTGCACCACGTCGAGCGGCGACTGGATCGAGCCCGCGCTCTCGATCGCGTTCTGCGAGCCAAGCTGCGCCAGCACCGCGTTGAAATCGAGCCCCAGCTGCGCCAGGCGCTTCTGCGAGATCTCGATGTAGACCTTCTCGTCCTGCACGCCGAACTGGTCGACCTTGGCCACGTCCTTCACGCGCAGCAGCTGCTGGCGCGTGTCGTCGGCCAGCGTCTTGAGCTCGGCGTAGCTGAAGCCTTCGCTTTCCAGCGCGTAGATCACGCCATAGACATCGCCGAAGTCGTCATTGAAGAACGGGCCCTGCACGCCGGCGGGCAAGGTCGCGCGCATGTCGCCGATTTTCTTGCGCACCGTGTACCAGACGTTGGCCACCTCGGTGGACTTCGACGAGTCCTTGATGTTGAAGATGATCTGCGACTCGCCGGGCTTCGAGTAGCTGCGGATCTTGTCGGCGTACGGCGCTTCCTGCAGCGTGCGTTCGAGCTTGTCGGTGACCTGCTCGGCTACTTGCTGCGCGGTGGCGCCGGGCCAGTAGGTGCGCACCACCATCGCGCGGAAAGTGAACGGCGGGTCCTCGTCCTGGCCGAGCTGGAAGTACGCGAAGGCACCCAGCACCATCAGCACCACCATCAGGTAGCGCGTGAGGGGCGCGTGGTCCAGCGCCCACTTGGAGAGATTGAAGCCGGCGGGCTTTTCAGCGGGGGGAGTTGCTGCGCCGCCGCTCATTTGGCGGCACCCGCTGCGATCTCCTTGTTCGTCGCAGCGACAGCCGCCACGGGCTGTGCCGAGTCCTTCGCACCGGCATTGGCGGCGGCCGCGGCCGCCTCCTTGGACTGGTAGATGGTGACCTTCTGCCCAGGCGACAGCACGTGCACGCCCGCAGCCACGACCATCATGCCGGGGGCGATACCACTTGCAATCACCGCCTCGTTGCCGTCAGCCGTGGCGACCTGCACAGTCTGCGAACGCACCGTCATGGTCTGCTTGTCGAGCACCCACACGGCGGAGCCCTTGCCCTCCTGGCGCAGTGCGCTGGTCGGCAGCTTCATCACCGCGGTGGTGCCATGCGCGAGCGCCTGCGGACGCGCATAGACCGTGGCGCCGAGCGGCGGCGAGGCGGCCGCATCGATGGCGACCTTGACCGAGTAGGTGCGCGTAACCGCGTCGGCGCTGGCCGCCACTTCGCGCACCTCGCCCTGCAGCTCGCTGCCGCCGGACCAGCCGCGCACCGTGACAGGTGACCCCGCCTTGATCAGCGTGGCGCGGTCTTCGGGCACCGCGAACACCACGTCGCGCGCGCCGTCCTGTGCGATGCGCACGACCGGGGTGCCGGCCTGCACCACCTGGCCCGGCTCGGCCTCGATGGCCGTGATGATGCCGGCCACGTCTGCCACCAGCGTCGTGTAGTTGGCCTGGTTGCCCTGCGAGGCGAGCTGCGCCTGCGCTTGTTCGAGCTGAGCCTGCGCGGCCTTCCAGGTCGTTTCGCGGCGCTCGAGCTCGGCGCCGCTGATGAAGTTCTGCTGGCGCAGTTCGGTGTAGCGCTTCAGGTCGGCGGCCGCCAGATCGCGGTTGGTCAGCGCGGCGGCCTGCTGGGCTCGAGCGGCCTCAGCGGCGAGCTTGTAGTCCTGCGGATCGAGCTGGGCCAGCACCTGGCCGGCCTGCACATGCTGGCCGAGTTCGGCCTGGCGCCTGGTGATCTTGCCGGCCACGCGGAAGCCCAGGCGCGATTCGACACGCGCCCGAACCTCGGCCGAGAACTCGGGCTGGGCATCGAATTCGCTCGTGCCCACGGTCACGAACTTGACCGCGCGCACGGGGTCCTCGGCGGCGGGTTTCGGCGAGCAGCCGGCCAGAAAAATGGCGGGAAGCAGCAGCCATGCGGCGCTGCGGACACGGGACGAGAAGAAGGCGGAGGCGGTCATGAGACACCCTGGAAAGGACGAACCGGATCATTAATGACCTACTGGTTAGTAATTTAGGGTAAACGTGAAGCACTGTCAATGACCCGCCGGTCACTAGGTTCGTTGGCCCATCTCCACGAGGCGGTTGTCAGGCAGCTCGAAATAGTCCGAAGCGCGCCCCGCGTTGCGCTGCAGCCAGCCGAACAGGGCACGCCGGATCGGGTTCATGCCAGGCAGGGTTTCCTCGCCGATCGAGGCGCGCGAAACGAAGTAGGAGGTCTTCATCGAATCGATCGCCAGCGTCTTCTGGTAGGCCAGGATGCGGATGAATTCCGGCACGTCGGGCCGCTCCATGAAGCCGTGGCGCGCCGTGACCATCCAGATGCCGTCCATCAGTTGCTCTGCCTCGATGCGGATGCGTGCGTCGACGCGCGGCGTGTCGCAAGGCAGCACGCGCAGCACGATCACCTGCTCGTGCAGCACCTGGTTGTGCTTGAGGTTGTGCAGCAGCGCGTGCGGCACCGCGGTGGCGTCGGGGTTCAGGAATACCGCCGTTCCGCTCACCCGGTGCGGCATGTGCAGCGCCAGCGACTCGACGAACGGCCGCAGCGGCAGGCTCTCGGCCGCGGCCGCCTCCAGCCCCAGGCGACGGCCCTTGGCCCAGGTGGTGAACACCACCATCACCACCACGGCCACCGCCAAGGTGAGCCAGCCGCCCTCAGCGACCTTAAGGCTGTTGGCGATCACGAAGGTCAGGTCGACCACAGCGAAGGCCGCCACGCCGACCACCACCGCCACCTTGTTCCAGCGCCACAGCCCCCAGGCCACGATGCCGGCCAGCAGCGTGGTCGTCACCATCGTGATCGACACCGCGATGCCGTACGCCGCCGACAGCGCGCTCGAGCTGCGGAAGCCCAGCACCAGCAGCAGCACGCCCACCATCAGCATCCAGTTCACGGCTGGCACGTAGATCTGCCCGATGGCCGCACCCGAGGTCTGGATCACCCGCATGCGCGGCAGGTAGCCCATGCGCATCGCATGCGCCGTGAGCGAGAAGGCGCCCGAGATGACCGCCTGCGAGGCGATCACCGTGGCCATCGCGGCCAGCACCACCATCGGCAGCACGCCCCACGAGGGAAAGAGCCGGAAGAAGGGGTTGTCGATGGCGCCGGGGTTGGCCAGCACCAGCGCGCCCTGCCCGAAGTAGTTCAGCACCAGCCCCGGCAGCGCGATGAACAGCCATGCCAGCCGGATCGGCCGCGCACCGAAGTGCCCCATGTCCGCATACAGCGCCTCGCCGCCCGTGAAAGCCAGGAACACCGCGCCCAGCACCGCCAGCGACTGCGCCCGGTGCTCGACGAGAAAGCCCACGGCCCGCCGCGGATCGAGCGCCGCCAGAACCTGCGGCTGCTGCAGCACCTGCCACAGGCCGGCCGCGGCCAGCACCAGGAACCACAGCAGCATGATCGGCCCGAACACCTTGCCGACCACGCCCGTGCCCTTCTTCTGTAGCGCGAACAGCGCGATCAGGATCATGATCGTGATCGGAATCACCACGCGCTGCAGCACCGGCGCCTGCACCTCCAGCCCTTCCACCGCCGAGAGCACCGAGATGGCCGGCGTGATCAGGCTGTCGCCGTAGAACATGGCCGCGCCCACCAGGCCCAGCATGCCGATCACGTTCCACACCCAGGGCTTGGTCTTCGGTCCGGCCACCGCGCTGCGTGCCAGGGCCTGCAACGCCAGGATACCGCCCTCGCCGTCGTGATCGGCGCGCAGCACGAACACCACGTACTTCAGCGTCACCACGAACATCAGCCCCCAGAAGATCAGGGAGAGCAGCCCCAGCACCGAATCGGCCGAGAACGGGATGCCGTGCTCGGGGTTCATCGTTTCCTTGAAGGCATACAGCGGCGAGGTGCCGATGTCGCCGAACACGACGCCCAGGGCCGCGATCATGAGCACCGGGCCTTTCGGGTGCGCCGCCTCGCCGTACGCGGAAACCTGGGGCCCGGAAGCCGGAGCGGATGCTTTCATGAAGCGGGGAATTCAGAGTGGCGACGCTGCGAGCATAGTGCCGGAGCATGGCGTCGTCGCTGACAATCGTGGCGTGTCCGCCACTCCCCACCTTGCCGCGCCGTCCGCGCACTACGAGAACTTTCCGGTCGCCTCTTGGCTGTGTCCGCCGCACCTGCGCCCGCCGATCGCCGCCATCTACCACTTCGCGCGCACCGCCGACGACATCGCCGATGAAGGCAATGCCTCGCCCGGCGAACGCCTGGCCGACCTGAATGCCTACCGCGAGGAACTCGCCGCCGCCGCCCGGGGCGAGGTGCTGCCCGCATCGCGCTGGCCACAGGTGTTCGGGCCGCTGGCCCACAGCATCGCCCGATACGGCCTGCCCGAAGACCTGCTCGCCGACCTGCTGAGCGCCTTCATGCAGGACATCGAGAAGACCCGCGATCGCGGTACATACGCCGACCGCGCCGAGCTGCTCGACTACTGCCGCCGCTCCGCCAACCCGATCGGCCGCCTGCTGCTGCATCTCTACGGCGTGCACGACGCACAGGCCCTCTCTCAGAGCGACGCCATCTGCAGCGCGCTGCAGCTCGTCAATTTCTGGCAGGACCCGAGCGTCGACCTGCCGCGCGACCGCTTCTACTTTCCGCTGGCCGACTGCGAGCGGCGCAGCCTGACACGCGAGAACTTCAAGGTTTTTGCGCCGCTCGCGAGCGGCCCGCCTCCGCAGGAGGCCATCAACCTGATGGCGATCGTGTCGCACTGGGCGCGCGAACTCATGCACGAGGGCGCCCCTCTCGTGCACCGCCTGCCGGGCCGCGCCGGCTGGGAGCTGCGCCTCGTGGTGCAGGGCGGCCTGCGCATCCTCGACAAGATCGAGGCCCTGGGCTTCGACACCTTCTCGCAGCGCCCCACCATCGGCAAATTCGATGCGCCCGTGCTGCTCTGGAAGGCCATGCGGATGCGGAGACAATTGCGGCCCATGAAAGCAGCGCCTCCCCGATGAATCCCGAGCAATACGTACAAGACAAGGCCGCCGCCTCGGGCAGCAGTTTCTATTACGCCTTCCTGTTCCTTCCCAAGCCGCGCCGCGCCGCGATCACGGCCTTCTATGCGTTCTGCCGCGAGGTCGACGACGTGGTCGACGAGGTCTCCGACCCCGGCGTGGCCGCCACCAAGCTCGCCTGGTGGCGCACCGAGGTCGCCCAGTCGTTCGCAGGCACGCCGCGCCATCCAGTGATGCAGGCGTTGATGCCGCATGCCGCGGCCTACGGTATCGAGGCACGCCAGCTCAACGAAGTGATCGACGGCTGCCAGATGGACCTCGAGCAGACCCGGTATCTCGACTTTCCCGGCCTTGCGCGCTACTGCCACCTGGTGGCCGGCGTGGTCGGCGAAGTCGCGGCGCGCATCTTCGGCCAGACCGATCCGCAGACCACCGCTTACGCCCACAAGCTCGGCCTGGCACTCCAGCTCACCAACATCCTGCGCGACGTGGGCGAGGACGCCCTGCGCGGACGCATCTACCTGCCGGTGAACGAGTTGCAGAAGTTCGACGTGAAGGCGCACGAGATCCTCAACCGCGTGCACTCCGATCGCTTCGTCGCGCTGATGAAGTTCCAGTCCGAGCGCGCCCACGCGGCGTACGACGAAGCGCTCGCGCTGCTTCCGCTGGCCGATCGCCGCGCGCAGAAGCCCGGGCTGATGATGGCCAGCATCTACCGCACCTTGCTGCGCGAGATCGAGCGCGACAACTTCCAGGTGCTCAACCAGCGCGTGAGCCTGACGCCGGTGCGCAAGTTCTGGCTGGCCTGGAAGGTTCAGGCGCTGGGGAGGATATGACTCGCCCCCAGGCTTCGCGCACTTCGTGTCGCTTCGCCTCCCCCCTGCCGGGGGCAACACCTGAGGCCCGGCAAAGCCGGTTCCTCGGTGTTTCTGGAAATGGGGCCGGATCACTGTCGTGTCGCGAGGACGGCCACTTCGGCGCCGCAAACCAGTGTCCATGAGAATCGCCGTCATCGGCGCGGGATGGGCCGGCCTCGCCTGCGCGGTGGAGGCCACGCGGCTCGGGCACGCCGTGACGCTGTTCGAGGCCGCGCACATGCCGGGCGGGCGCGCACGTCGGGTCGACAACATGCACGGGCTGGCGCTCGACAACGGCCAGCACATCCTGATCGGCGCGTACACCGCCACGCTGAAGCTCATGCGAGACGTCGGCGTGGACGTCGATGGCGCGCTGCTGCGCATGCCTCTCTCGCTGCGCTTCGCCGATGGCGGCGGGCTCAAGTTGCCGCGGCTGCCTGCGCCGCTCGACCTGCTGGCCGGCATCTTCACGGCGCGCGGCTGGACGTGGCGCGACAAGTCGTCGCTGCTGCGCACCGCGATCCGGTGGCGGCTGGCAGGCTTTCGCTGCGCCAGCAGTACCACGGTCGCAGACCTGTGCGCCGGCCTCACGCCGCGCGTGATGCAGGAATTGATCGAGCCGCTGTGCGTTTCCGCATTGAACACGCCCGTCGCGCAATCGAGCGGCGAGGTGTTCCTGCGCGTGCTGAACGACGCCTTGTTCAGCGGCAGCGGCGGCGCCGACCTGCTGCTGCCATGCGCCGACCTCGGCGCCCTGATGCCCGATGCCGCCATCCAATGGCTGACGGAGCACGGCGCGGCAGTGCGCATCGGCGCCCGTGTGCGTGCCATCGCGCCTGAAGCCGGACAGTGGCGCGTCGACGACGAGGTCTTCGACAAGGTCGTGCTGGCTTGCGCGCCATGGGATGCTGCGCGGCTGGTCCGCGCATCCGGACTGCCGGCCGAGCGCTGGTGCGAAACCACCGAAGCCCTGCGCTTCGAAGCCATCGCCACGGTCTACGTGCGCGGTGCGACGCCGCTCGCCGAACCGATGCTCGCGCTGCGCAGCGATCCGGCCAGCGCACCCGCCCAATTCGCGTTCGATCGGGGCCAGCTCAGCGGCCTGCCCGGAGTGCTCGCCATGGTCGTAAGCGCCAACGAAACGCCGCGCGAAGCGCTGGAAGAACAGGTGATCGCGCAAGCGGTTGCGCAGTTGGGCCAGACGAAGCTGCAGCTCGTGCAGACCGTGGTCGAGAAGCGCGCCACATTCGCCTGCAGCCCCGGGCTGTCGCGGCCGCCCATGGACATTGCCCCCGGCCTGCGAGCCTGCGGCGACTACATCGAAGGCCCCTACCCCGCCACGCTGGAGGGCGCGGTGCTCAGCGGACTGGCAGCGGCGAAGGCATTGAACGCATGACGACCGAACTGCGCTATCTCGACTTCGACTACAGCGAGGACACCGAAGGCCACGGCACCTTCGACGCGATGGCGTCGACCACGCCGGACAAGACACCCGAAGTGCAAGCTGAAATCGCGCAGGTGCTCGACTGGGCCGAAGCCACGTTTCCCCATGCGCGCGGCGCCCTCGACGAAGGCGCGACCTGGGACTACGACCTGCAGCAGACGCACGAAGACAACCCGCGCTTCGACACCCTCACCCTCTCGCTGAGCGGCACCGCCGATTTCTGCGCCGCGCTGCGCGAGCAGTTCGCGCTGGACTGAAAAAGATCAGGCCGCCTTGTTGCGCAGGCGCAGCAGGCTCAGCCCCAGCAGCACGAACGCCCCGCCCGACAACTTGTTGAAAACCCGCGTGCGGCGCGGGTCCGACAGCTGCTTGCGCAGCAGGCGCGCCAGCAGCACATAGAACCCATGCGACAGCACCGCGGCCGTCGCGAAGGTGGTTGTCAATACCGCGAACTGCATGACGAGCGGTGCGTCCTGCGTCAGGAACTGCGGAAACAGCGCCGAGAAGAAAAGAATGCCCTTCGGGTTTGTGAGCGCCACCGTCAGGCCGTGCCCGAACAGCCGCCAACTGGAGCGCGGCGAACCCTCGGCCGACGTGCCCTGCAGGTCGGCGAACACGCTGCCCTGGCTGCGCCACTGCTTGATGCCCAGATAGATCAGGTAGGCCGCGCCGGCCACCTTCAGCACCATGAACGCATTGGCCGAGGTGGAGAGCACCACGCCCAGCCCGGCCATTGACGCGGCGGAGACCATGAACAGCCCCATCGCGTTGCCGAGCGAACCGATCATCGCGCGGCGCGGACCCACGCTCATCGAATTCGAGACGGCGAGCAGCACGGCCGGACCCGGCGTGAACACCACGAGCAGCGTCACGCCGCAGAAGAGAAGCCAGTTGGAGAAATGCATGTGGGGTTTTCCTGGCCGGAGTGCAGCCGCGAGACGTCGAGGCGCAAACTATAGTCAGGCCCATGAATCGCCGCAGACGCGGCGGCAATACCCCCTGACAGCCGGAACAACATTCATGGTCACCTGCTACCTGCGCTACATCGTCGACCCCTACAAGCTCAAGGAGTTCGAGCACTACGGCAGGCTCTGGCTTCCGCTGGTCGAGAAGTTCGGCGGCCAGCACCACGGCTACTTCCTGCCCTCCGAGGGGGCGAACGACGTGGCGCTGGCGATGTTCAGTTTCCCGAGCCTGGCCGCTTACGAGAAATACCGCGCCGACTCGATGCAGGACCCCGAATGCCAGGCCGCGTTCAAGTACGCGCAGGACACGCGCTGCTTTCTCAGCTACGAACGCAGCTTCTTCCGACCGGTCTTCAAGTAGCGCTCAGCCGCCCAGTGCCATGCACAGCGCGTGCAGGTTGGGCACGATCAGCTGCGGCCGCGCGCCATGCACCCAGGGCCGCTCGTCGCGCACCAGCCAGGCCGCCTGCATGCCGGCGTTGAGCGCGCCCACCACGTCGAGCTCGGCGTCGTCGCCGACGTGCAGCACGTCCTTCGGCAACAGGCCGACCGAAGCGGCGGCGGCGCGGAAGATCGGCGCGTGCGGCTTGCCGCTGCCGAAGGCGCGTGCATTGAAGGCGGTGCGAAACCAGCGGCCGACGCCGGTCTTGTGGATGTCTGCATTGCCGTTCGAGACCGCGACCAGCGGATAGCGCTCGCTGAGCCACTTCAGCGCGGGCAGCGCGTCGTCGTACAGCGTCACGCGCTGGCGCTCTGCGAAGAAGGCGTCGAAGGCCGGATCGGCCAGCGCCGGGTCTTCGCCAGCCCGCGTGAGCGCGGTGCGGATCGACTCGCGGCGCAATGCGCTCAGGTCATGCGCGAGGTCGGAGCGCTCCTTGGCTGTGGCTTCGCGCAGCTCGCGCAGGATGCCTGGCGTCATCAGCAGCGACGCCGTCTTCGGCGCCTCGCGCAGCAGCCATGCATGCAGCACGGCCTCGGCGCGTTCGATGGTCGGCCAGATCGGCCACAGGGTGTCGTCGAGGTCGAGAGAGATCGCCGAGATGCGCTTGAGATCGAGGGGCGCGGCGCCCGCAGGCACCGGGGAAGCGGAAGTCATGCCCGAGAATATCGCATGCCTTCGACCCACGAGAACGCCTCTTCGAGTACCCCGCGCACCGCTGTGCTTTGGTGCAACCTGGGTTCGCCCGACGCGCCCACCGCAGCCGCCGTTCGACCCTATCTCGCCGACTTCCTGGGCGACCCGCGCGTGGTCGAAATCCCGAAGGCAATCTGGGCATTGATCCTGCACGGCATCATCCTGCGCACGCGCCCGGCGAAGTCGGCCGCCAAGTACGCGAGCATCTGGATGCCCGAGGGCTCCCCCCTGAAAGTGTTTACGCAGAAGCAGGCCACGCTGCTGGCCGGCTGGCTTGGCGAGCGCGGCCACCGCGTGACGGTGCGCGACGCGATGCGCTATGCCAACCCGTCCATCGCTTCCCGCCTCGACGCACTGCAGGCCGAAGGCGCCACGCGCGTGCTGGTGCTGCAGGCCTACCCGCAATACTCGGCCACCACCACGGCCAGCGTGATCGACGCGGTGAACGACTGGAGCCGCAGGCAGCGCCGCCTGCCGGAGTTCCGCTTCGTCAACGACTACCACGACGACCCGGCCTACATCGAAGCGCTGGCGCAAGGCCTCGAGAAGCACTGGAAGGCCGAAGGCCGCGGCGAAGTGCTGCTGATGAGCTTCCACGGCATTCCCGCGCGCAACATCGCGCTGGGCGATCCGTACCAGTCGCAGTGCCTCGAGACCGCGCGCCTGCTCGCGGCGCGGCTCGGCCTCACGGCCGCCCAGCACCGCGTCACCTTCCAGTCGCGCTTCGGCCGCGCCAAGTGGCTCGAGCCCTACACCGAGCCCACGCTGCGCGAACTCGGTGCCGCCGGCATCAAGCGGGTCGACGTGGTGTGCCCGGGCTTCCCGGCCGATTGCCTGGAGACGCTCGAAGAAATCGCCATGGAAGGCCGCGAAGCCTTCATGCACGCGGGCGGCCAGGCCTTCAGCTATATCCCCTGCCTCAACGACAGCCCGGCATGGATCACTGCGCTCGCGAACATCGCCGAACGCAACCTGGCGGGCTGGCCCACGCAACAGACATCCGTCGCGACATGAAGCGCATCGTCTCGTCGCCGGAATGACCGGTCGCGCTCAACCCGCCGGCCTGCGCGCCAGCAACACCTCGATGGCGGCCTCCATCTCGGCGTACTCCCCTTCGCCGAAGTGCTGCCGCATCACCTGCCCCTTGCTGTCGACCAGATAGAACGCTGGCCAGTACTGGTTGTTGTAGGCCCTCCAGGTGGTGAAGCTGTTGTCCTGCGCCACCGGGTAGCGGATGTTGAAGCGCTCGATCGCGTCCTGCACGTTGCGCGTCGATTTTTCATACGCGAACTCGGGCGAGTGCACGCCCACCACCACGAAGCCCTGTTCCTTGTACTTCTCGTACCAGCGCACCACGTGCGGCAGCGTACGGATGCAGTTGATGCAGGAATAGGTCCAGAAATCGACCAGCACCACCTTGCCGGCCAGCCCCTGAAGCGTGAGAGGCTCCGAGTTGAGCCACTTGTCGATGCCCGCGAACTCGGGCGCCTTGCCGTAGTCGCGCAGGCCCGGCGACGCGGCCAGTGCACTGCGCGCCGGCCACGCGCCGCCTGTTGCCGCGACAAGCGCCGAGGCCCCCACGGCGAACCCCGAGAACGCCCTTCTGGACACCATGCTCTTCATGATCGCAACCTTGTTCGTGTCAGACCGACAGCGGTCAGGCGCGATTGTTTGCGGCGCACGCGCTGCGTGCGCATGTGTCACGGCAATTTGAAGTTTGTCCCGGCGCCGTGAGGGCGCCCGGTCTTCAGAACTTGCCCAGAAAGTCCATCTTGCCGATCGGCATGCCCTTGTGGCGCAGCACGTCGTAGGCCGTGGTCACGTGGAAGAAGAAGTTGGGCAGCGCAAACTGCAGCAGGTAGCGCTGCGCGGTGAAATGCGCCTCGCCCTCGCGGGCCTTGATGGTCACGGGCCGCTCCTCCTGGCCGTCGATCAGCGCCCGGTCCACGCTCGCGAGGAAGTCCTGCGTCTTCGCGATGCGCGCCACCAGGTCGTCCCAGGTATTTTCCTCATCGGGAAAGCTCGGCGCGGTGATGCCCGTGATACGGGCCGTACCCAGCTTCGACGCGTCGCTCGCGCGCTGGATCTGGCCGGCCAGCGTGAGCATGTCGGGCGCGAGGCGCGCCTCGACCAGCGTGGCCGGATCGATGCCGTTGGCCTTGGCATGCACCAGGCTCTTGTCGAGAAAATGGGTGAGTTGTCCGAGTCCGCGGATGAAGACGGGCACGGACAGATCGTACATCGAGAGCGCCATGGTGTTCGAGGCCTTGTGGTTGGAATCGGCGGCGATTGTCACGCCGCCCGAGCCTCAGGATCCGGCCGCGCGAATAAACCCTTCGATCAGCTCCAGTTGTTCCGGCACGTTGAGCGCGGGCGCGTGGCCGCACCCCTGGATTTCGACGACCTTCAGCAACCCGGCGGCGCCCGGCCCTCGCTGCTGCATCTGCTGCGTCACCTCGGGCAGTACGAGGTCCGACTCCGCGCCACGCAGGCACAGCACCGGCACCTCGATGGTGTCGTAGTGCGGCCAGATCAGGTAGTCGTTGTCGTGCGCACTGAACTGGCGGACCATGGCCGGGTCGTAGTGCGGCGTGACGCGGCCGTCGGCCAGCCGGCGCGTGGAGCTTTCGGTCAGGCGCCTCCATTGCGCATCGCTGAGCCAGCCGTAGGGCTTGTAGACCGTGCGGAAGAAGGCCTCCAGCTCGGCCACCGTATCGAACGACGGCGGCTCGCCCGCATAGGCGCGGATGCGCTCGATGGCCGGCTGCGCCAGTTCGGGCGCGTTGTCGTTGAGCACCAGGCTCGCGATGCGTGCCTTCATGCGCGGCTCGAACAGGCCCGACGCGCAGACCGTACCGATGGCGCCGCCCATCGAGGTGCCGACCCAATGCACACGCCCGAGCTGCAGTTCGTCGCACAGCGCATTGGCGATGCGCGCATAGAACGAGAGTTTGTACTCCTCGTCGGGCAGTGGGCTCCACTGGCTCAGGCCGCGGCCGATGGTGTCAGGACAGATCACACGGAAGCCGCGCGAGGCGAAGTGCTGCGCCAGTTCGTCCATGTCGCGGCAGGTGCGCGCCAGGCCGTGCCATGCGATGACCACCGGCGCCTCTGGCGCGCCCCAGTCGAGCCAGTGGATTTCGCGGCCCGCGAGCTGCGCGTAGCGGGAAAGTGGCAAGTTCATTTCTGTGAGTCCCTTTCAGGCGTGCCGCGGAACCGGCTTTGCCGGGCCGCTGGCACGGCCCCCTGCAAGGGGGTGGGAGTAGCGACACGAAGTAGTGCACGAAGCCTGGGGGTGAGCTTCATTTGGCCGCCCTCGCACGCAGTTTTCCGACGATGCCGGTGGGGAAGTAATAGACGGACAGCACGAACAGCACGCCCAGCCACAGAAGCCAGCGGTCGGGCGACAGCAGCGCGGCCAGCCAGGGCAAGCCACTCGCCGCCTCGCTGCCCATGCGCAGCAGGTCCTGCAGGTAGCTCTGCGCCACCACGAACAGCACCGCGCCGATGGCCGCGCCGTAGATGGTGCCCATGCCGCCGATCACCACGATCAGCAGCACGTCGATCATGATTTCAAAACTCAGCGAGGTGTCGGGCCCGTTGTAGCGCAGCCAGACCGCGAGCATCGCGCCAGCCAGCGTGGCGAACAACGCCGACAGCACGGCGGCCGTGGTGCGGTACACCACCACGCGGTAGCCGATGGCCTCTGCGCGGAACTCGTTCTCGCGGATGGCCTGCAGCACGCGGCCGAAGGGCGAGTTGACGATGCGCAGCAGCGCGAGTACCAGCACCACCGCGGCCACGAACAACAGGTAGTAGCACAGCAGCCGGCCGTCGAGCGAGACGCCGAGGAAGGGCTCTTCCGAGAACTCGAAGCTCGGCGAGATCAGCTCGGGCAGCTTGAAGGTCAGGCCGTCCTCGCCGCCGGTGAAGTCCGAGAGCTGCGAAGCCAGCGTCTGGAAGGCCGAGGCCACGGCCAGCGTGATCATCGCGAAGAAGATCGCGCGCACCCGCAGCGAGAACAGGCCGATGGCGAACGAGAGCACCAGCGAGATCGCGAGCGATGCACCCAGCCCCACCAGCACCGCACCCCAGTTGGGCCCGAGCCGCGTCGCCGAGATCGCGATGCCGTACGCCCCGATGCCGAAGAACATCGTGTGCGCGAAGCTCACGATGCCGGTGTAGCCCAGCAGCAGGTCGAAGCTCGCGACCAGCACCACGAACACCAGGATCTTGGCCGCGACGCTGAGCGCCTTCACGCCCGGAAAGATGAACGGCGCGAACGCGAGCGCGATGAACAACGCGACCAGCAGCAGCGCGAGCAAGCGGCTGCGCGGCATGTCGTTGGAGAGAAGTCGTTTCAGGAACATGACGTCTTCTTCCTCAGCGGTTTGCCACGGGATACACGCCCTGCGGACGCCACAGCAGCACCGCGACCATCAGGAAGATGCTCGCGAACTGCGTGAGCGTGGGCAACAGGAAGCCGATGTAGTTGGTCATGAGCCCCACCAGCAGCGCGCCGATCAGCGCACCGCCGGTCGAGCCGAGCCCGCCGATGATGATCACGATGAAGATCAGCACGTTGACCTGCGCGCCCATCTGCGGCACGAGGTTCTGCTGGAACAGGCCCCACATCACACCGCCCAGCCCGGCCAGCGCACTGCCCACCACGAACACGCCGACGAAGAGGCGCCCGATGCGATAGCCGAGCGACTCGACCATCTCGCGGTCCTGCACGCCGGCACGGATCAGCAGGCCGATCTTGGTGCGGCCCAGCGTCCACGCGAGCAGGCCGAACACGACCACGCCCACGGCCACCGCAAGCAGCCGGTACTTGCTGATGGCCGCGTCGCCGACCAGCAGCGAGCCGCGCAGCGCGTCGGGCAAGGGCAGCGGCACCTGCCCCGGCCCCCAGATCACCTTGATGAGCTCTTCGCCGATGATCATGCCGCCCATGGTGATGAGGATCTGCTTCAGGTGCTGGCCGTACACCGGCCGCACGATGAAGCGCTCGAAGGCAAGGCCCACCGCGCCGGCAACAGCCATCGCGACCAGCATCGCGGGGAACACGGCCACGAGGTTTCGCCACAGCTCGCCCGAGCCGGTCCAGTCGCCCATCAGGCCGAGCACGCTGCTGGCCACGAAGGCGCCCAGCGCGATGAACACGCCGTGGCCGAAGTTCAGCACATCCATCAGGCCGAACACGAGCGTGAGGCCCGAGGCGATGATGAAGACGATCATGCCCATCGCCAGACCCGCGACGGTGAGCGTGAGCCAGGTGGAGAAGGAGCCGGTGAGGGGCAGCGCAGCCAGCGCGAGGACCGGCGCGAGCAGCAGAGGTTTCCAGTCGAAGTCGATCTTCGTCATGCGCGCGCTCCTTCTTTCTCCTTCCCCCTCTGGGGGAAGGCTGGGATGGGGGCTGGCGGCGCTTGCAAGGCGGCGCTGTATCGAAGGCCGCGAGCCCCCACCCCACCCCTCCCCCAGAGGGGGAGGGAGAAATACATCGAATACTTCATAGAGCCAGTCCAAGCAGCGATTGCTGCAGTTGTGCGTCCTCGGAGAACGCCGCCATCGAGCCGCTATGCACCACGCGGCCGTTGTCCATCACCGCAACGGTGTCGCCCAGGCGCTGGGCGAAGTTGATGTTCTGCTCCACCAGCAGGATGGTCACGCCGCTGCGCTTCAGCTCGTCGAAGGCATCGATCAAGTTGTTGATCATCACGGGCGCAAGACCCTTGCTGGGCTCGTCGATGATGAGCAGCTCGCGCGGCTCCACGATGGCACGCGACACGGCCAGCATCTGCTTCTGCCCGCCCGACAGCTTGCCCGCCGGGTGGTTCCAGAACTTCTCGACCGCGGGGAAGAGCTTGAAGATCCACTTCAGCCGCGTGTCGTCGATCTGCTGCGCGTTCTTGGCGCCGCGCGCGGCCAGCAGCATGTTCTCCTTCACCGTGAGGTCGGAGAAGATGCCCATGTTCTCGGGCACGTAGGCAATACCCAGGCCGGCGATCTGCGGCGTGTGCTGCGCGGTGATCTCCTTGTCCCCGAAGCGCACCCTGCCCTGCGACGCGTGCCACAGGCCCATGATGGTCCGCAGCGTGGTCGTCTTGCCCGCGCCGTTGCGGCCCAGCAGCATCGTGAGCTGGCCCTTCGGCACGGCGAGATCGACGCCGTGCAGGATGTGGTACGCCCCGATGTGCGTGTGCACGCCTTCGAGGGTCAGCAGGTTCTGGGTCA
Source organism: Variovorax sp. Root434 (assembly GCF_001426595.1). Lineage (NCBI taxonomy): Bacteria > Pseudomonadati > Pseudomonadota > Betaproteobacteria > Burkholderiales > Comamonadaceae > Variovorax > Variovorax sp. Root434. The sequence goes on along the minus strand of NZ_LMEK01000012.1, from coordinate 392,775 downwards.
TCGGTCTTGCTCCTTCCCCTTCCGGGGGAAGGCTGGGATGGGGGCAAGCGGCGCTGGCGAGGCCGCGGTGATGTGAAGGCCGCGAGCCCCCACCCCTGCCCTCCCCCAGCGGGGGAGGGAGAAATTCATCAACGCCTTCATGCAGCAGCCTCCTTCGCGATGCCCAGGTACGCCTCCTGCACCACCGGCGAGGCGATCACCTCCGCCGGTTCGCCGTCGGCCACCAGCGTGCCGTTGTGCAGCACGATGATGCGGTCCGCGAGTTCGCGCACCACGTCCATCTTGTGTTCGACCAGCAGGATGGTCTTGCTCTTGTCCTGCTTGAGCTTGCGGATCAGGTCGAGGATGACCGGCGCCTCGGCCGCGTTCATGCCTGCGGTCGGCTCGTCGAACATGAAGACTTTCGGCTCCAGCGCCATCAGCAACGCCACTTCGAGCTTGCGCTGGTCGCCGTGCGGCAGGCTCGCCACGGTCGCATGCTCGCGCGATTTCAACGCCACGTCCGCGAGGATCTGGTCCGCGCGCTCGGTCAGCGCCTTGTGGTCGCTCCAGATGCTCCACAGGTTGAGCCCGCGCCGGTGCGCGCCCTCGCGCGTGGCCTGCACCGCGAGGCGCACGTTCTCCAGCACCGTGAGGTTCGGGAACAGGTTGGTCAGCTGGAAGGCCCGCCCCAGCCCCGCATGCGTGCGCGCCGACGGCGACAGGCCCGACAGCGAGTGCCCGTCGAGCGAGACCGTGCCGGCGCTCGCCTTGAGCTGGCCCGAGATCAGGTTGAAGTAAGTGGTCTTGCCCGCCCCATTGGGGCCGACGATGGCCGTCAGCGTGCCCGGCGCGAAGGCGCAGCTCACACCGTTGACGGCCACGTGCCCACCGAAGCGGATGGTCAGGTCCCGGGTCTCAAGCATCGTTGGTCATTGCGAATTGAAAAGAGAAATGAAGACGGACCTCAACAGGTGCCGATCACGTAGTAGTTGGGGCCGGTCTGCTTCAGCGTGGTGGTGACGTAGATGTTCCACAGACCCATCGACTGCCCCGAGCCGTAGGCATAGGTGAGGCCCCACAGTGCATAGGCTCGCCCGGCCACGGTGTGCGTGTAGTTGCTCGCGGTGAAGCACGTTTCGCCGCCGCCGGAGCCCGCGGTGGTGGCGCCCGTGGCTGCGGCCGACATGGCACCTTCCACGTTGCTCGCGTCCAGCGCGGCCACGGTCCAGCTGTACGTGGTCGATGCGGCCAGACCGGTGTCGGTGTAGCTGGTGGCGGCGACGGGAGAGGCGTTGACCTTGCTGCCGCCGCGGTACACGTTGTAGCCGCTGGCGCCCGTGACGCCAGCCCAGCCGATCACCATGCTGCTGCTGGTCGCGCCCGAGGTGCCCACGCCGGTGGGCGCCGGCAGTCCGCTGCCGCCCGCCGAGCCGGTGACGCGGTCGATCATGGCCTTCATCGCCGCCATCTGCGGTCCGGATTTCTTGGAATAGTTGACGCTGTCGTAGCCCCACCAGTCCCAGCAGCTGTTGGTGGCGGCCGTGCTGGTCTGCGGGTAGATCAGCACGATGTTGTTGGTGTCGGCCCAGCGGTTGTAGCCGGTCTTGCGTACGTACTGGTCGCCTACGTCGGTGTAGTTCTGCTTGCAGCCGTGCAGCACCAGGTGCACGCGGCACGAGGTGGTGGTGCAGGCCTGCGGCACGTAGATCCAGCCGGTGGCGGCCATGCCGTGGCCGGTGATGAACTCCGACTGGTTGAACTCGGTGAAGGTGCCGCCCAGCGTGCCGTTGTTGCGTGGGTTCAGCGGCCCGTAGAGCTGCGAGAGGATCTCGCCCGCGAGGTCGAAGCCGCAGTTGTTGATGTAGGGTGCGGCGGTGGTGCTGCAGGCGCCGCCGTAATCGTCGGTGACCATCGCGTGGCCCGCGCCGATGTTGTTCTTGTAGACCGTGTTGGCGGTGGGCACGAAGCTCTGGTAGTAGGTCTTCAGGTCGTCCATCACCGCCTGCTTGACGGTGTTGTCCGAGGTGCCCGAGAACAGGTACACCTTGGAGCCGCTGAGGTTCGACACCGGGTCGATCGCGCCGCTGGCGGACCAGCTGTTGGTGGTGCTCACGAGCGACGACACCGGAATGCTGGTGCTGTGCGTCATGCAGCGCCCGGTGGCGTTGGTCACCGAGCCTTCGGCGCAATAGAACGGCCCGCCCGCCACCACGCCGGCGCCGCGCTTGAAGGTGGCCGAGTAGGCCACGTGCAGTTGCACCGACATGAAGCCGCCCGCCGACAGGCCGGACACGCTCACTTCCACCGGGTTGGCGCCGAGCGCCGGCAGCGGCACCGCCGCCGTGGCGGCATGCGCCGCCACCGCCAATGCCGCGGCCGCGGCGAATCCCTTCCAGTTCATCGATCGCATCGCTGTCTCCTTGTGTTGTCGGTATCGAACGCTTGCTTGCTGACGAATCGGCCGTGGATCACGCTGGCTGCGCAGACGCAGGCTGGCGCTTCGCCCGGCGGCCATCCGGGGCGAAATAGAGAACATTCGAAGAACACCGCGAAACCGGCTTTGCCGGGCCGCGGGTGTTGCCCCCGGTAGGGGGAAGGCGTAGCGACACGAAGTGCGCGCAGCCTGGGGGCGAGCCCTTACCTCTTGTTCTTGATCGGGATGTCCATCTCTTCAGGCTTGATCTCGTGCACCAGCTCCGGCACACCCCAGGCAAACGCCGGGTCGACCTTGATCTTGAAGTGGTACATCGACTGCATCGCCTGGTGGTCTTCCTTGCGGAAGGTCATCTTGCCCTTGGGCGTGTCGAAGCTCATGCCCTCCATGGTGCTGATGAGCTTGTTGGTGTTGGTGTCGCCGTTGGTCTTCTTCAGCGCCGTGACCACCGCCATCGCGGCCGAGAAGCCGCCGGCCGTGAAGAAGTCCGGCGGCGTCTTGAACTGCTTGTAGTGCGCCGACACCATCGCCTCGTTCACCGGGTTCTTCGGAATGCCGAAGTAGTAGTACGCCGCGCCTTCCATGCCCGGCAGGTTCTTGTAGGCCGCCATCGCGGGCAGGATGTTGCCGCCGGTGGCGATCTCGATGCCGTAGCGCTTCAAGTCGAGGTCGACGATCTTGAACGGGTTGCCCGCGCCGGCCCAGACGATCCAGATGACCTTGCGGCCCGGCTGGTCCTTGAGCTTGTCGATCAGGCGCTGCGCGCCGGCCGTGAAGTCGGTGGTGGTGGGCGGCAGGTACTCCTCATGGACCAGCTTGGCCTTCTTGAGCGCTGCGCCGAAGGCCTTCACGCCGTCGCGGCCGAAGGCGTTGTCCTGCGCCAGCGTGGCGACGGTGACGCCCGGCTTGTCGACGGCCACCGCGTTGGAGATGGCGTCCTGGCTCGAATTGCGGCCGGTGCGGAAGATGTACTTGTTCCACTTGTCGCCGGTGATCGAGTCGGCGACCGCCGGCTCCACGATCAGGATCTTCTTGTACTCCTCGGCCACCGGCAGCATCGCCAGCGCCACGCCCGAAGCGGTCGGGCCGACGGCCAGCGCGGCCTTGTCGTCGGAGTACGCAGCCGCCAGCAGCGACTTGCCGAGATCGGGCTTGCCCTGGTCGTCCTTCTCGATGACCACGAGCTTCTTGCCGTTGACCGTCATCGTGCCGCCGGTGGCGTAGTCCAGGCCCATCATGAAACCGGTCTGGGTCTGCTTGCCGTAGGCTTCCAGCGCGCCCGTCTTGCTGTAGATGTGGGCGATGCGGATTTCGTTGGACTGGGCCCAGGCGGGTGCGGCGGCTGCGCAGGTGGCGAGCGCGGCCAGGGCGACGAGGTGGCGACGGTTCATTCTTTGTCTCCTGATGATGGTGACTGAATATTGCACAGTTCGTGCCATTCTCTAAGCCGTTGATAACAAACGCTTCTTTATTCGAGCAGAGCGCCGTTCGGCTGAATTCAGAACACTGTCGATGTCTTTTTTTTAGACATTTGTCTTTTTATTGTTCAGGGTTTTCGCGGAGGCCTGGCGCTGCGCGATCCATGCCTTGAACTGGCGCTCGGCCTGCATGCGGAATTCGTTGCGCGCGTGGTTGCAGGCCGCGTGCGCGAGCCGCCGGTGCTTGGGCAAACGCATGCCGCCGAAGGTCGAGTCGACGAGGTGCTCGATGGTGGCGGACTCTGGCCGCCCCGCGGGCTCCTCGAAATCCATAGGCAGCCCGCACCAATGGCAGTTGGGCCCGAAGGTGGAGCGCAGTGCCTTGATGCTCACAGGTTCGCGTACTCCAGGATCTCCTGGCCCATCAGCGTGCAGTCGTTGCCGGACACGAAATAGATAAGCCGCATGCGGTACTCGCCCTTGTAGATGCTGCCCCAGACTTCGAGCACCTTGAACTGCTGCTTCTTGTTGGCAGGGTTGCGGATCGGCGGCAGCTCCTTCACGTCGGGGCTGATGCGGATGCGGTCGTCCTCGCCGAAGTGGAAGGTCAGCAGCTTCTTGGCACGGGCGACGGCCTCGCCGGAACACTGAGGCGCGGCGTTTGCCAGGCTGGCGGCGGCGCAGAGGGCAAGGCAGGCAGCGGAGCGGGCAAGAGCCTTCTTCATCGGATGTGGCGTCGGAGTTGTGGGCTGGAGCGGGAGTATCGCTCTCGGCAACCCTGCAGACAGCGGATTCACGTTGGCTGTTCGTGACTCGTCATCCGCTCATACAAGGTCGCCCGCGAAATCCCGAGCAGCCGCGAGGTCGCCAGCTTGTTCCCGCCCGTCGACGCCAGCGCCGCCGCGATCGCCTTGCGCTCCAGCTCGGCCACCTGCTGCGCCAGCGGCCGCAGCAACGCCGCTTCTTCATCCGCATCGTGCGCGCTCTGCAAGGTGGCAGGCAACTCGATCTGCTCCAGCCCCGCCTCGCGCAGGATGCGTTCGAGCTGCGCGGAATCGATGCGCTGCGAGTCGCTGCGCATGGTCACCTGCTCCAGCACGTTGCGCAGTTCGCGGATGTTGCCGCGCCAGTGCTGGCCCGCGAGCAGCGCGAGCGCATCGGGCGTGAGTTCGGGTGGCGCCTCGCCGCTGCGCAGCGCCATGTCTTCCCCCAGCGCCTCGACCAGCGCGGGAATGTCCGAGCGCCGCTCGCGCAGCGGCGGCACGCGCAGCGGCAGCACGTTGAGGCGGTAGTAGAGGTCTTCGCGGAACAGCCCGCGCCGCACCAGCTCAGGCAGGTCGCGCGAGGTGGCTGCGATCACGCGGGCGTCGAAGGGCACGAGCTTGTTGGAGCCCAGCGGCTCGATCTCGCCCTCCTGCAGCGCGCGCAGCAGCTTGGCCTGCAGGCCGAGCGGCATGTCGCCGATCTCGTCGAGGAACAGGCTGCCGCCGTCGGCCAGCTTGAACTTGCCTTCGCGGCCCTTGCGGTCGGCGCCGGTGAAGGCGCCGGGTGCGAAGCCGAAGAACTCGGCTTCGAGCAGCGTGTCCGGCACGGCCGCGATGTTGACACTGACGAACTGGCCCTTCGCCCGCGCCGACGAGGCATGGATCGCGTGCGCCAGCAGTTCCTTGCCCGTACCGGTTTCGCCCAGCAGCAGCACCGGGCTGGCCGACTGGGCCGCGCGGCGCGCATGCCGCTTCACCTCCACCGCCGCCGGGCTGCTTCCGATGAAGCTCGCGAAGGTGTACTTGGAGCGGCGCTGGCCATCGGGCGCATGCTGGTAGAGCGGGTTGTTGCGCTGGCTCGCGAGTTCGCGCCGCGCGTCGTCGAGGTCGCGCTGCAGCAGCGCGAACTTGCTGATGAGCGGCTGCAGAGTGGTCTCGGGCTGGTCGAACAGCACGATGCCAATGGCGCCGATCACCTCGCCCGCCCCGCCCTCGCGCTCCTGGCGCAACGGGAGGCGGCTGACCACGAAGGTGCCGGCCTTGTTGGTCAGCAGGTCGACCAGTATCGGCTCGCCGGTCTCGAGCACGCGCCGCATCTGGGTGTTGGGAATCACGTCTTCCACCATGTGCCCCAGGAACTGGTCGATGGACGAAAAGCCCAGCGCCGGCAGGAAGCGCCGGTAGCCCTCGTTCACCCACACGATGCGCCCGCTGCTGTCCACCAGGAACATGCCCTGGCTGATGCTTGAAAACAAATGAAACATCGAGCGCGCGGCCAGCGCGAGGATGCCCTCGGCGTCGAGGGGCAGTGTGGGCGGTGCGGTGGGAGCGACAGGCATGGCGGGATCGTAGCGCGCATCAATCGGCAACAAATCCGGCATCAAAGGCCGCGGGGAAATGCCCAGAATCGAAGTTGCAGACGAAAGCCTTCAGCAGCCCTTAAGTAAATCAATCGTTTGATTTCATGCATGGTTTAATGCGGGGCATGAATGCGAGAGACCCGATCACCCAGGCCCCGCGCCGCGCACCGCGCAGCGACGGCGCCGAGGCACGCCACCGGCTGCTCCACACCGCGCTGCGGCTGTTCGCGCAGAAGGGGTTCTCCAAGACCTCCACGCGCGAGATCGCCCGCGAGGCCGGGGTCAACATCTCGGCCATCAGCTACTACTTCGGCGACAAGGAGGGGCTGTACGCGGCCACCTTCAGCGAACCGATGGGCGGCGACTCCAGCGACCTCGTCGCCGCCTGCAACGTGCCCGGCCAGTCGCTCGAGGACACGCTGCGCATCTGCATGGTGTCGATGGTCGATCCGCTCAAGCAGGGCGAGATCGTGCGGCAGTGCATCCAGCTGCACATGCGCGAGATGCTGGAGCCGACGAGCCGCTGGGCCGAGGAGCTGGAGCGCGACATCAAGGGTCCGCACCGCGCCATCGCCGACCTGCTGTGCCGCCACCTGGAGGTGGAGCGCGCCGACGACGACATCCACCGCCTGACCTTCGCGATCACCGGGCTGTCGATGCAGCTCTACGTGAGCCAGGATTTCATCGAGGCCATCCGTCCTTCGCTGCTGCGCACACCGCGCGCCATCGACACCTGGGCCGACCGCCTCACGGGCTATGCGCTGGCGCTGGTCGAGGCCGAAGCGGTCCGCCGGAATGCCGAGAGGAAGCTGAAGAAATGAGAAGACTCCAACTGAAACTGATGACGGCCCTCTGCCTGGGCATCGGCCTGGCGGGCTGTTCGCTGACGCGCCCGCCCGCGCAGGTCGAGGCGCCGTTCCCTGCGCAATGGCACGCCCCGCTGCCCCACGGCGGCTCGCTGGCTTCGCTGGCCGACTGGTGGCGCCAGCTCGACGATCCGCTGCTGGTCGAGCTGATCGCTGCTGCCGAAGCGGCGAGCCCGAACATTGCCAGCGCGGCGGCGCGCGTGGCCGAGGCGCGCTCCACGCGCGTGCAGGCCGGCGCCGCGCTGCTGCCGAGCCTGGATGGCACGGCTTCGGCCAGCCGCGGCACCTCGGGCTTTGCTTCCAGCGGCGGCGGCAGCAACAGCAGCAGCAACCTCTCCGCCAGCACGCCGATCACCACGCTGCAGGCGGGCCTGCAGTCGAAATGGGAAATCGACCTGTTCGGCCGCCTGCGCGCCGACCGCGATGCGGCCGAGGCCAAGCAGAACAGCGCCAACGCCAAGTGGCACGATGCCCGCGTGGCAGTGGCGGCCGAGACGGCCAACGCCTATTTCGCCGAGCGCGCCTGCCAGCAGCAGCTGCGGGTATCCGAATCGGACGCGCGTTCGCGCTCGGAGACGGCGCGGCTCAACGACCTCTCCGCGAAGGCCGGCTTCACCGCACCGGCCGATGCCGCACTGGCCCGCGCCAGCGCCTCCGACGCCTCGGGCCGTCTCACCCAGCAGCGCGCCCAGTGCGCGGTGCAGCGCAAGGCGCTGGTGGCGCTCAGCGGCATCGACGAAACCACGCTCGAACAGAAGCTCGCCGCCGCGCCAGCACAGCGTGCACTGCCAGCCGTGGGCAGCATCGCCAGCGTGCCGGCCGAGGCGATCTCGCAGCGGCCCGACGTGTACGCGGCCGAGCTCGGCGTAGCCTCGGCCAGCGCCGACGTAGGCTCGGCCGAAGCCGAGCGCTACCCCAAGCTCACGCTGTCGGGTTCGATCGGACGCACGCAATACCGCGTCAGCGGCGTGCACCAGTCGCTCGAGACCTGGACCGTGGGTCCGCTGTCGCTGACCGTGCCGCTGCTCGACGGCGGCGCGCGCAGGGCCAACACCGACGCCGCCAAGGCGCGCTACGCCGAAGCCGTGTCGCTCTACCGCGCCAACGTGCGGCAGGCCGTGCGCGAGGTCGAGGAGGCGCTGGTCAACCTCGACGCCACCGACGCCCGCACCACCGACGCCGACGCCGCGGTGAAGAACTACCAGGCCTCCTTCGACGCCACGCAGGCCCGCTACAGCAGCGGCCTCGCGAGCCTGTTCGAGCTGGAGGATTCGCGCCGCACGCTGTTCTCCGCGCAGACAGCGCGCGTCTCGCTGCAGCGCGAGCGCACCGAGGCATGGGTTGCGCTGTACCGCTCGATGGGCGGCGGCTGGAGCCGCTCCGCGCCCTCTTCCGAATCGTCCTCAATGACCACCACCCCGGCCACCCAGGTCGCGACGTCGCCATGAAAACAATGAAGCGTTCCACTCTCGTCATCGCGCTGCTCGCGCTGGTCGTCGTCATCGCGGCGATCTTCTTCGTGGCGCGCGGCAAGCCCTCGGACAAGGCAGCCGAGTCCGCCGCCGCCAAGGCAAAGGACGGCGCCTCCGCGCCCAGGCCCGCGCTGACCGTCACCGTCGCCAGGCCGGAGGCCACCGAGCTGATGCTCACGCTCGCGGCCAACGGCAACGTGGCCGCCTGGCAGGAGGCCGTGGTCGGCTCCGAATCCAACGGCCTGAAGCTGGCCGAGGTGCGCGTGAACGTGGGCGACGTCGTCAGGAAGGGCCAGGTGCTGGCCGTGTTCTCGCCCGAGACGGTGCAGGCCGACATCGCGCAGTCGCGAGCCTCGCTGGCCGAGGCCCGCGCCACCGCGGCCGACGCTGCCGGCAATGCCGCGCGCGCCCGCACGCTGCAGGCCACCGGCGCGCTGAGCCAGCAGCAGATCAACCAGTACCAGACGACCGAGCAGACCGCCAAGGCGCGCGTGGAGGCGGCCGAGGCGGTGCTGGCCGCACAGCAGGTGCGCGGGCGCAACACACAGGTTCTGGCACCCGACGACGGCGTGATCTCGGCGCGCACCGCCACCGTCGGCAGCGTGGTCTCGGCCGGCACCGAGCTGTTCCGCCTGATCCGCCAGGGCCGGCTCGAATGGCGCGCCGAGGTCACCTCGGCGGAGCTGAGCCGCATCGCGGTCGGCACCACCGCCTTCGTGGTCAGCGCCAGCGGCGCGCAAGTGCGGGGCAAAGTACGCAGCATCGCGCCCACGGTCGATCCGCAGACGCGCGCGGCGCTGGTGTACGTCGACCTGCCCAACGTGCAGCAGAACACCGGCATCAAGGCGGGCATGTTCGCGCGCGGTGACTTCGAGCTGGGCCGCAGCTCGGCGCCGACGGTGCCGCAAAGCGCCATCGTGCCGCGCGACGGCTTCAACAACGTCTTCCTGCTGAAGCCCGACAACAAGGTGGCGCAGATGAAGGTGCAGATCGGCCGGCGCCTGAACGACCGCATCGAAATCACCAGCGCGCTGCCCGACGGCGCCCAGGTGGTGGTGCAGGGTGCGGGCTTCCTGAACGACGGCGACCTGGTGCGCGTGGTGGATGCGCCCGCGCCCTCCGCGCAGCCGGCCAGGTCGGCGGCCTCCGCCGCCGCGGCCAAGTAAGCAATTCAAAGGACACGCCCATGAACGTTTCCGCCTGGTCCATACGCAACCCGATTCCGGCGGTGATGCTGTTCGTGCTGCTCACCTTCGGGGGGCTGCTGTCGTTCAACGCGATGAAGGTGCAGAACTTTCCGGACATCGACCTGCCGACCGTGACGGTCTCGGCGTCGCTGCCCGGCGCCGCGCCCTCGCAGCTGGAGACCGACGTCGCGCGCAAGCTCGAGAACTCCATCGCCACGGTGCAGGGCCTGAAGCACATCACCACCAAGGTGCAGGACGGCGCCGCCACGCTGATCGTCGAGTTCCGCCTCGAGAAGCCGGTGCAGGAAGCCGTGGACGACGTGCGCTCCGCGGTGCAGCGCGTGCGCGCCGACCTGCCGGCCGACGTGCGCGACCCGGTCGTCACCAAGCTCGACTTCGCGGCCCAGCCGGTGCTGGCCTTCACCATCGCCTCGTCGGCCATGGACGACGAAGCGCTGAGCTGGTTCGTCGACAACGACATCACCAAGAAGCTGCTCGCGCTGCCCGGCGTGGGCGCGGTGAACCGCGTGGGCGGCGTCACGCGCCAGGTGCACGTCGACCTCGACCCGGGCAAGCTGCAGGCGCTGGGCGCCTCGGCGGCTGACATCTCGCGCCAGTTGCGCCAGGTGCAGACCGAGAGCGCGGGCGGCCGCTTCGACCTGGGCGGCAGCGAGCAGCCCGTTCGCACCATGGCCACGGTGCAGTCGGCCGACCAGCTGGCCGACATGCAGATCGTGCTGACCGACGGACGGCGCATCCGCCTCGACCAGGTGGCGCGCATCAGCGACACCATCGCCGAGCCGCGCGCGGCCGCGCTGCTCAACGGCAAGCCGGTGGTGGGCTTCGAAGTGGCCCGCAGCCGCGGCGCCAGCGAGGTGGAAGTGGGCCACGCCGTGCAGAAGGCGCTGGCCGACCTGCGCGCGAAGCGGTCCGACATCGAGCTGACCGAGGCATTCAACTTCGTCGATCCGGTGGACGAGGAATACAACGGCTCGCTGCACCTGCTCTACGAGGGCGCCATCCTGGCCGTGGTGGTGGTGTGGCTGTTCCTGCGCGACTGGCGCGCCACGTTCGTGTCGGCCATCGCGCTGCCGATGTCGGTGATCCCGGCGTTCATCGGCATGTACCTGCTGGGCTTCTCGGTCAACGTGATCTCGCTGCTGGCGCTGTCGCTGGTGGTCGGCATATTGGTGGACGACGCCATCGTGGAGGTCGAGAACATCGTGCGCCACCTGCGCATGGGCAAGACACCTTACCAGGCGGCCATGGAGGCGGCCGACGAGATCGGGCTGGCCGTGATCGCCACCACCTTCACGCTGATCGCGGTGTTCCTGCCCACGGCTTTCATGAGCGGCGTGGCCGGCAAGTTCTTCAAGCAGTTCGGCTGGACGGCCTCGCTCGCGGTGTTCGCGTCACTGGTGGTGGCGCGCGTGCTCACGCCCATGATGGCGGCCTACATCCTCAAGCCGATCGTCGGCGCGGAGAAGGAGCCGGGCTGGCTGCGCTGGTACATGCGCGCGGTGGAATGGAGCACGCACAACCGCTTCAAGACGATGGTGCTGGCCACCCTCTTCTTCTTCGGTTCGCTGGCGATGATCCCGCTGCTCAAGACCGGCTTCATTCCGGCGGACGACAACTCGCAGACGCAGATCTATCTCTCGCTCGCACCCGGCTCCACGCTGGCGCAGACCACGGCCGCCGCCGAGGAAACCCGCAACCGCGTGATGAAGATCGACCACGTGAAGAGCGTCTACACCACGGTGGCGGGCGGCAGCGCGGGCGGCGACCCGTTCGCGAACTTCGGCACGCCCGAAACGCGCAAGGCGACGCTCACCATCAAGCTCGATCCGCGCGGCGACCGCCCGCGCAAGCAGGTGATCGAGAACCGGATCCGCGCCGCGCTCGAAACGCTGCCCGGCGTGCGCAGCACCGTGGGCCTGGGCGGCTCGGGCGAGAAGTACATCCTGGCGCTCACGGGCGAAGACCCGGCGGCGCTGGCCAGCGCCGCCAGCGCAGTCGAGAAAGACCTGCGCACCATTCCCGGCCTGGGCAACATCACCTCCACCGCGAGCCTGATCCGCCCCGAGATCGCCGTGCGGCCCGACTTCGCGCGCGCCGCCGACCTGGGCGTGACCAGCTCGGCCATCGCCGAGACGCTGCGCGTGGCCACCCTGGGCGACTACGACCAGGCGCTGGCCAAGCTCAACCTCGCGCAGCGGCAGGTGCCGATCGTGGTGAAGCTGGAAGACTCGGCACGCAAGGACATCGACCTGCTCGGGCGCCTCTCGGTGCCCGGCGCGCGCGGGCCCGTGATGCTGAACCAGGTGGCCTCGCTCACCATGGAAGGCGGCCCGGCCGTGATCGACCGCTACGACCGCTCGCGCAACGTGAACTTCGAGATCGAGCTTTCGGGCGTGGGCCTGGGCGACGCCAAGGCCGCGGTGGAGAAGCTGCCTTCGATCCAGAAGCTGCCGGCCGGCGTGCGCGTGACCGAAGTGGGCGACGCCGAGGTGATGACCGAGCTGTTCGCCAGCTTCGGCCTCGCCATGCTCACGGGCATGCTGTGCATCTACATCGTGCTGGTGCTGCTGTTCAAGGACTTCCTGCATCCGGTGACGATCCTGTGCGCGCTGCCGCTCGCCTTGGGCGGCGCGTTCGTGGGGCTGCTGATCGGGCAGAAGGCGCTGTCGATGCCCTCGCTGATCGGCCTCATCATGCTGATGGGCATTGCCACCAAGAACTCCATCCTGCTGGTGGAGTACGCCATCGTGGCGCGCCGCGACCACGGCATGAGCCGCTGGGACGCGCTGCGCGACGCCTGCCACAAGCGCGCGCGGCCCATCATCATGACCACGCTGGCCATGGGCGCGGGCATGCTGCCCATCGCGGTGGGCTTCGGCGCGGCCGATTCGAGCTTTCGTTCGCCGATGGCAATGGCGGTGATCGGCGGGCTGATCACCTCGACCGTGCTGAGCCTGCTGGTGGTGCCGGCCGTGTTCACCTACGTGGACGACATCGAGCACTGGATCCGGCGCACCATGCGCAAGCTGCGCGGGCAGCCGGCCGATCCGCACATCGACGACGACCTGGTCGAGACGCCTGCGGCGGGGCAGTAAGCCTCCCGGCAGAACAAAAAAAGCTGCGGCACTGCCGCAGCTTTTTTTTGCCCGGGCTCGGAGCCCCGAGGAGTGTCAGGCGTCCAGCTGTGCCAGCCGCTTCAGCTTGCGTTCACTCATGCGCTTGGCAAGGCGCGGCAGCACCAGCACGGCCACCACGATGACGACCAGCGCGATCGACATCGGACGCTGGAAGAACACCACCGCGCTGCCCTCGCCGATCGACATGGCGTTGCGCAGCTGCGCTTCGGCCAGCGGGCCCAGGATCATGCCGACCACCACGGGAGCCGTCGGGAAATCGAAGCGGCGCATCACCACGCCCAGCAGGCCGATGGCGTACAGCAGGAACAGGTCGAACGCGCTCTGGCGCATGCCGTAGGCGCCCACCGTCGCGAAGATCAGGATGCCGGCGTAGAGCTGGGGTTTCGGAATCTTCAGCAGCTTGACCCACAGGCCGACCATCGGCAGGTTCAGCACCAGCAGCATCACGTTGCCGATGTACAGCGATGCAATCAGCGCCCACACCAACGCGGCCGAGGTGGTGAACAGCTGCGGACCCGGCTGGATGCCGTAGTTCTGGAACGCGCCCAGCAGGATGGCGGTGGTGTTCGAGGTCGGAATGCCCAGGGTGAGCAGCGGGATCAGCGCGGCTGTCACCGTAGCGTTGTTGGCGGCCTCGGGTCCGGCCACGCCTTCGATGGCGCCGGTGGTGCCGAACTCGGCCTTGGCGTCCTTGTCCTTGGCGAGCTTCTTCTCGGTCGCGTAGCTCAGGAAGGTCGGGATCTCCGTGCCGCCGGCCGGGATGCAGCCGAACGGCGTGCCGATGGCGGTGCCGCGCAGCCAGGCGGGAATGGAGCGCTTCCAGTCGCGCTTGCTCATGTGCACGCGGCTGAGCTTGTTCTGGCCTTCGACCACGCGGCCTTCGTACAGCACGGCGTACAGCACCTCGGCCACGGCGAACAGGCCCACGGCCACCAGCACGATCTCGATGCCGTCGAGCAGTTCGGGCACGCCACCGGTATAGCGGCCCTGGCCCGAGATCTGGTCGAGGCCGACGCAACCCGCGGCGAGGCCGACGAACAGCGCCGTCATGCCGCGCAGCGTGCTCTTGCCGAGCACCGCGCTCACCGTGGTGAAGGCCAGCAGCATCAGCATGAAGTACTCGGGCGGGCCGAGCTTGACCGCGAAGTCGGCCACGAAGGGCGCGAACAGCGTGACGATGACGGTGGCGATGGTGCCGGCCACGAACGAGCCGATGGCAGCCGTGGCGAGCGCTGCGCCCGCACGGCCGCTCTTGGCCATCTTGTTGCCCTCCATCGCCGTCACCATGCTGGCGGTTTCGCCGGGCGTGTTCAGCAGGATGGAGGTGGTCGAGCCGCCGTACATGGCGCCGTAGTAGATGCCCGAGAAGAAGATCATCGAGGCCGTGATGTCGACCTTGCCGGTGATGGGCAGCAGCATGGCCACGGCCACGGCCGGGCCGATGCCGGGCAGCACGCCCACGGCCGTGCCCAGGGCGCAGCCGACCAGGCACCACAGCAGGTTGACGGGGGTGATGGCGGCGGCGAAGCCCGCCATGAGTGCGTTGAAGATATCCATGTCAGATCCACCCGGTGTTGGTGAGGCCAGGCAGGTTGATGGCCAGGAATTGCGTGAACATCCAGAACACCGGGGCCGAGATCAGCGCGCCGGTGACGAAGTCGATGAGCCAGGTGCGCGGCGAGTTGACGCCGCCCTGCCCGCTCGCGCGGCGCAGGCCCTGCACCGCGAGCACGTAGCACATCGTGCAGCTCAGGATGAAGCCGAGCGTGGTGATGAGCGCTGCGTTGAGCAGCAGCCCCGCCGACACCCAGACGAAGCCGGGCCAGTAGGCATGCTCGGCGCCAGTAGGCGCGTCGAGCTCGCGGAAGCCGCCGGTGCGCGCCTCCCACAGGATCCAGGCGCCGCACAGCACGAGCACCACGGACACCAGCCACGGCAGGAAGTTGGGGCCGACGCCGCCATAGCCGGCTTCGGAAGAAATGCCGATCGCGCCGAAGGCCAGCGCGAGGCCGGTCAGCAGCACGCCGGCGCCGACCAGGGTTTGTGGCCATGTGGCCGAGGGTTGCGGCGAGGCCGAGGAGTCTGGAGTTGTCATTTTTTGCTCCCGCAGTCGGGGGGAAGAGAACCCCTTCGGGGAACACCGAGGAACCGGCTTTGCCGGGCCTCAGGTGTTGCCCCCGGCAGGGGGAAGGCGAAGCGACACGAAGTGCGCGCAGCCTGGGGGCGAGCCCGATTCAGACCATGCCGGACTTCGCCATGATGGCCCGGAGGCTGGCGAAGTCGTCATCGACGAACTTGGCGAAGGCGTCGCCCGAGAGCACCGCCGGCGTCCAGTCGTTCTTCTTGAGCGACTCGGCCCACGACGGGCTCTTCATCGCGGCCAGCACCATGTCGGTCAGCGCCTTGCGCTGCTCGGCCGAGATGCCGGGCGCGCCGTACACGCCGCGCCAGTTGCCGATCTCGACGTCGATGCCCTGCTCCTTCAGCGTGGGCACGTTGATGCCCGGCAGGCGCTGCGCGGAGGTGACGGCAATGGCCTTCATCTTGCCGGCGGCGATGTATTCGGCGAATTCGCTGTAGCCGCTGCCGCCGACGGTGACGTTGCCGCCCAGGACAGCGGCAGTGGCTTCACCGCCTCCGCGGAAGGCCACGTAGTTGATCTTGGACGGATCGGCGCCCACCTTCTGCGCGATCATGGCCGCGGCGATGTGCTCGGTGGAGCCGCGCGAACCGCCGCCCCACTTGACGCTGCCCGGGTCCTTCTTGAGCTGGTCGACCACGTCCTTCATGCTCTTGAGCGGCGAGTTGGCCGGCAGCACGAACACGTTGTACTCGGTCGTCAGGCGGGCGATGGGCGTGGCCTGCGACAGGTTGACCGGCGGCTTGCCGGTGATGATGCCGCCCAGCATGACCGAGCCCATGACCATCAGCGCGTTGGCATCGCCCTTGGAGCCGTTCACGAACTGGGCCAGGCCCAGCGCGCCGGCGGCGCCGCCCTTGTTGTCGTAGGTGACGGTGTCGGCCACCTTGGCTTCGGTCATGGCCTTGCCCAGTGCGCGGCCGGTGGTGTCCCAGCCGCCGCCGGGGTTGGCGGGAATCATCATCTTGACGTTGGCGGCCGCCAGGGCTGACAGTGGCAGGGCACCGGTGGCGGCCAGCGCGGCCAATGACTTCAGAAAGGTGTCGCGACGCATGCGTGTCTCCTGGAATTGGAAGGAACTTGAAAGGAAGCTGACTTTTAGCTGAGCGCTATCATGCGCCGCCCCGCTGTCAGTTGGCTGTCCGCCAGACTGGGGAAAACACCAAAGTACCCACCCCTGCCGCCACCGTATGAAGCTGCTGCTGGTCGAAGACGATCCCTCGATGCAAATCACCCTGCAGCGCACCCTCGGGCGCCGCCGGATCGACGTGCGCGTCTGCGGCGACGGGGCCGAAGCTGTGGCCCAGTGGCGCGCCATCGAGCCCGACGTGGTCGCCCTCGACCTGAGCCTGCCCAACCTCGACGGCCTGCAGGTGCTGGCCCAGGCCCGGGCCGAAGGCTTGCGCACGCCGGTGCTGCTGCTGACCGCCCGCGGCACGGTCGGCGACCGCATCGTGGGCCTCAACGCCGGCGCCGACGATTACCTGCCCAAGCCCTTCGACCTCGACGAGCTGGAAGCCCGCATCCGCGCGCTGCGCCGGCGCAGCCACGGCGTCGCGGGGCAGGACGCCGGACTCAACCCGCAGGAGATCGGCGGGCTGCGCTTCGAGCCCGACAACGGCGCCATCTACAACCGCGCCGAACTGCTCGAACTCACGCCGCGCGAGCTGGCGCTGCTGAAGGCGCTGATGATGAAGCCCGGCCACGCCATGACCAAGGAGCGCCTGTTCGAGCTGGTGTTTCCAGGCGAGGCCGACGTGCAGTACGAAGCCATCGAGGTGGTGGTTTACCGCCTGCGCAAGAAGCTCGTGGGCACGGGCGCCGTGCTGATGACCATGCGCGGGCTGGGCTACCTGCTGCGCCCCGAGACATGATTCACCCCCAGGCTGCGCGCACTTCGTGTCGCTTCGCCAACCCCCTTGCAGGGGGCAACGCCTGCGGCCCGGCAAAGCCGGTTCCGCGGCGTTCCCCGAGCTGCAAGCCCATTCGATGACCCGCGCGATCTCGTTGCGCGCACGGCTGCTGCTCGGCATCCTCGCGCCGATTGCGGTATTCATCGTGATCAACAGCGTGAGCCTGTACCGCCAGAGCCTCGCGGCCGCGACCACGGCCTACGACCGCACATTGCTCGCGTCGGCCAAGACCATCGGCGAACAGCTCGACGTGGAGGGCTACGACGACATGGCGCGGCTGCGGGCCATCGTGCCCTACTCCGCACTGGAGGCCTTCGAGGCCGACAACCGCAGCCGGTTGTTCTATCGGGTCTCGGCGCTCGACGGCAAGCTGATCTCGGGCTTTGCCGAGCTTCCCTTCTGGCGCGGCCGCATTCCGGACCGCGGCGCGTATGCGGCGCTGGTCGACTTCTACGACGCGCAATTCCGCAACCAGCCGGTGCGGGTCGCCGTCCTGCTGCAGCCGGTGGCGAGCGCCACCGGCCGCGGTATGGCCGTGGTGCAGGTGGCCGAGACGCTGGAGCTGCGCGAAACCCTGGTGCGCAAGCTGCTGCTCGACATGCTGTGGCGCCAGCTGCTGCTGATGGGCGTGATCGCGCTGGTCACCGTGTTCGTGGTGCAGCGCGCCACGCGGCCGGTGCGCGAGCTGGGCGAAGCCATCGAGAAGCGCCCGGCCGACGACCTCTCGCCCATCGACGCGCCCGATGCGCCGCGCGAGCTGCGCCCGCTGATCGACGCCACCACGCAGGTGATGGGCCGGCTGCAGCGGCTGCTCGACCACCAGAAGCGCTTCGTGCGCGACAGCGCCCACCAGCTGCGCACGCCGCTGGCCGTGCTGAAGGCCCAGGTGCAGTCGGCGCGGCGCGGCGACGTCGCTCCCGAGCAGGCGTTCGGCGAGATCAGCCACACGGTGGAGCGCGCCACCACGCTGGCCAACCAGATGCTGTCGCTCGCCAAGGTGGAGCAGCTGCGCCAGCAGCCGGAGTCGGTGACGCTCGACTTCGGCGAGGTGGCGCGGCAGATCGCGCTCGACCTGTCGCCGCTGGTGGCCGACAAGGCGCTCGACTTCGAGCTCGCCATCGACGAGCCCGTGCCGGTGCGCGCCCATCATTGGATGCTGCAGGAGCTCACGCGCAACCTGCTGCACAACGCGATCAAGCAGAGCCCCATGGGCGCTGCGCTGTCGGTCTCGGTGCGCGCCGAGGGCGATGACGCGGTGCTCACCGTGCGCGACTGCGGCCCCGGCATCTCGCCCGAGCTGCGGCAGCGCCTGTTCGCGCCCTTCTCCGCCGGCAGCGCGTCGAGCGGTTCCGGGCTGGGACTGGCGATCTGCCGCGAGATCGTGCTGGCGCTCGGCGGGCGCATCAGCCTCGACAACCGCTGCGAGCCGGACGCGCACAACGGGGCCGAACAGGTGATCGGGCTGGACGCGGTCGTGCATCTGCCGCTGTCGGGGCACAATTCCTGACACCCACTCTTCGACATCCATGGACCGTCTGCGCATCGACAAATGGCTCTGGGCCGCCCGCTTCTTCAAGACGCGCTCGCTGGCCGCGGAGGAAATCGGCAAGAACCGCGTGCAGGTGAATGGCGACGTCGCCAAGGCATCGCGCGAGGTCAAGCCCGGCGACACCGTGGCCATGCGCATGGGCCCGCTGACGCGGACCGTGACGGTGCGCGGTCTCAGCGGCCAGCGCGGGCCGGCGCCGGTGGCGCAGCAGCTCTACGAGGAAACCGCCGAGAGCCTCGCGGCGCAGGCCGCCTTCCGGGAGCAGCGCCGCGCGGGCACCGAACCGGCCCTGGCCATCGAACAGGGCCGCCCCACCAAGCGCGACCGGCGCGAGCTCGACGGCGCCGCGCGCCGGTATGCCGAATGGGACGACCGCTGGAGCGCCTCGCTGCCCCCCGAAGACGACGAGCGCTGATCGATCGCGTACGCTGTCGGCTCTTTTTCTTCACGGAGTCCCGCTTCATGGCCAGCTTCAAGAAATACCGCGCCGGCGGCAAGTTCAAGCTCTCGCACATCGACCCCGACGACACGTCGTTCTGCCATGGCGACGAGGCCTTGCAGCGCGCCGAACTCGACGCCCTGGCCGTCGAGCTCGACGAGTTGCAGGACGTGCTGCACGCCGAGGGGCGGCGCAAGCTGCTGCTGGTGCTGCAGGGCATGGACACCAGCGGCAAGGACGGCACCGTGCGCTGGGTGTTCTCGCGCACCTCGCCGCTGGGCGTGCGCGTGACGGCCTTCAAGGCGCCGAACGACGAGGAACGCGCACACGACTACCTCTGGCGCTGCCATGCCGCCGTGCCGCGCACCGGCGAGATCATGGTGTGGAACCGCAGCCACTACGAAGACGTGCTCGTTCCCGTGGTCGAGGGCTGGATCGACAAGGCCGAGGCGAAACGCCGCTACGCCCAGATCAACGACTTCGAGCGGCTGCTCACCGAAACCGGCACGGTGATCGTCAAGTGCATGCTGCACATCGACAAGGACGAGCAGCGGGAGCGCCTGCAGGCCCGGATCGATACGCTCGGCAAGCAATGGAAGTTCAGCATGGACGACCTCGCGGTGCGCACCAAGTGGAGCGCCTACCAGCAGGCCTACGAGACCGCGCTGGGCGCCACATCGACCGATCACGCGCCTTGGTACGTGGTGCCCGCCAACAGCAAGCGGCATCGCAACGTGATGATCGCGCAGCTGCTGGTGAAGACGATGCGGCAGATGAAGCTCAAGCCGCCGCCGCCGGACCCGGCGCTCAAGGGAATGATCGTCAAGTGAGCTTGCCGGCCCCGCGCGGGGCCGTCGAAGCTCAGGAGCGGCGGGTTGGTGCCTGCGCCAGCACGCGGCACTGGCCGAACTCGCAACGCACGGCCCAGGTTCCGCCGTTGTCGCAGGGCACGTTGTAGTTCTCGTAGCCGGGGCCCTTGGCCGTGAGCTCGGCGCGCGGCTGCAGGTTGCAGCGGCCGGCCTTGGCGAGCGTCTCGACGTTGTAGGTGTCGACGCCGGTACGGCGGGGCTTCGCAATGACGCCCGGGGTGAAGGTGTTGCCGTAGAACGATTCGCGCACGTTGGGGTCGAGGTTGCGATAGCCGCGCTTGGCCATGCAATGCACGATCGCGATCTGCTGGTGCTCGGCGATCAGTTCCGGATCAGGGCGGCCGTTCCAGTCGATGACGGCGGCGGTGATGCCGGTGTAAGAGGCTGCAGCGACGATACCCTGCCCGTACACCGTGATCAGCCCGACGCCCAGCGCGCCCCACATGGCGTCGCCGGTTTCGCTGCGGGCCGTGATGCGGGTCGATGCCGTGCGGCATGCCGCCACGTCGTTGTCGTAGCGCGCCTTGTCCACGCCCTCCATGGCGACCATGGGCACATAGGAAGTGCCTGTGCCCGTTCCGGGTTCGGTGGGTGTCGGCGGTGCGCTGGCGCAACCGGCCAGGCCCACGGCGGCGAACACAATGCTCAGCAGCAGCTTCATGCAATCCCTCGTCTTCTTCGCGATAGTTGCGGGATTTAACCATACATATAGTTACTCCTGAATCACCTTGTCGTGAATGCACGACGGCGCACGTCTCGAAGTTGGATTACAAAATGAGAAAATAGGTTACATCTCGTTCGCGTCGGTTCTGAACGCTGCCCATCCGAACTTCCCTTGACCTACCGTCCCGCGCCCTTCTTCGCCAACGTGGTGCTCGTCGTTTCGATGGCATTGCTGGGCGTCATCGGTGTCTTGCTGGTCGGAGCGGTCGGCTCGCAGCAGTCCGATGCGCTGTTGCACCTCACGCGGGCCGACTGGCAGGTCGACGACGCGCCTGGCTTCAGCAATCCAGCGCCTCTTCAGGACAGCAGCACCCTGCCGAACACCTGGAAGCAGGTCGAACTGCCCCTCGCCCTTCCCATTGCGCTGCTGCGACAGGCAGAGGCCACTTCCACAAGGACGACGCGCACGACCTGGATCAGGCTGTCCGTGCGCGGCCTGCCGCCCAACCCCGGGCCGCTTGCGCTGTATGGCATCCGGATCAAGACCGACGGCACCATCGCGGTCTACGCCGATGGCCATCTGGTCCACCGGGCGCAGCAGTCGGGTCCGCTATGGAACAGCACCCGCACTCCGCTGTGGGTCCAGCTGGACGACGGCGCCGGCAGCAAGCCGCCCAGCGAGATCCTCCTGCGCCTGGAGCACACCCGGGGTGCCCAGGTGGCGCTGTCGTCGCTGTGGATCGGCCCCATCGACGCGCTGAGAGGCCGCTACGGCATGCGCCAGTGGCTGCAGCAGGAGCTGCCGGCACTGCTCAGTGCGGCCTTCATGACCGTGGGCGTGTTCGCCCTGTTCGTGTGGTTCAGGCGCCGCGACGAAACGGCCTACCTGCTGTTCTTCAACCTCTCAGCCACCTCTTTCATGCGGGGGCTGCATTTCTACGTGAGCCTGCCGATAGCGAACGACTGGTTCGCCTGGCTGACCGTCAACTCGCTTTTCTGGCTGGTGATGATCGTGCACTTCTTCCTGCGCCAATTGCACGGCCGGCAGCTCAAAGCGCTGACTTGCGGCGTGGTCGTGGCAACCACCGCCATCGGCATCGTCACGATGCCCGGCCTGTCCATCGTGCAGAACACCCCCCGGGTCACGCCGCTGATCTACGCGGTCGCGGCACTGCTGGGCGCGGCGGTCTGCCTGGTGGGCGGCGTCAGCGCATGGCGCCGCTCAAACGAAGGCCGGCTGGTGGCGGTAGGGATCGGCATCTGCGTGCTGCTGGGCCTTACCGACTGGCTTCTGCAGAACAACTTCATCAGCCCCGAGGGTTGGTACATGGGGGCGTACACCAACGCCGTCACTTTCAGCGTATTCGGCGTGCTGATGTACCGCCGCTACATGCACGCCATCGGCGAGGTCGAGCAGCTCAACGCGAGCCTTGCGCAGCGCCTGCAGAAACGCGAGGCCGAACTCGAGCTGAGCCACCAGCGGCTGCGCGAGGTCGAGCGCCTGCAGACCATCAGCGACGAGCGCCAGCGCCTGATGCAGGACATGCACGACGGGCTCGGCTCTTCGCTGATCAGCGCGATCCGCTCGGTCGAGAGCGGCGGCATGAGCGACGACAAGGTCTCGCAGATCCTCAAGAGCTGCCTGGACGACCTGAGGCTCGCGCTCGACTCCCTGGAGCCGGTCGAGGCCGACCTGCTGCTGCTGCTGGCCACGCTGCGCTACCGGCTGGAGCCGCGGCTCGAAGGCACTGGTGTTTCGCTGCGATGGGAAGTGCAGGAGTTGCCGGCCCTGGGCTGGCTCGATCCCTCCAGCGCGCTGCACATCCTGCGCATCGTGCAGGAAAGCATCTCGAACATCTTGCGGCACACGCGCGCTACGGAGATACGCGTTGGCACCTCGCTGGAGGGCGCGGGTGTGCAGGTGACGATCGAGGACAACGGCCAGGGCTTCGACGTCCAGAAGGTGATGGGCAATCCGTCCGCATCCGGACGGGGCCTGCAGAACCAGCGGCGGCGGGCGCAGGCGATCAAGGCTGTGGTCCGTTGGGAATCGAAACCGACGGGAACGCGGTTCGTGCTGTGGCTGCCGCTGCAGCGGGAGCCACACGCGGCATGACGTTCCAGGCAACGGGGTCCGCTGACCACATTCCTACTTCGCCGCGTTCACCAGCTGCGGCCGACTCTGGTACTGGGAAGGAATGGCATCCCTGTAATAGGCCTTGCCAGTGAGATTCTGATTGGCGGAATGGGCTTCCTTGACTGCTTCGGCATTGACGACATCCCGGGACTTTGAAGACCCGAGCGGTGCGATGACTCCGCTCGATGCCGATTCCCTGTAAAGATCTTCCTTCTGCGCGACGGTTGCGGCCTCTGCGTCGACGTCTGCCCGGGAGCGAACGCTGGAACCTTGAAGCACGCCGTCGTAGGTTTCCGCCTGAGCGGCCGAAGCGAAAAGAAGCGCAAGAATGGCGCCTTGAACAATTTGAATTTTCTTCATGTCTGTCCTTGAGAGTTGAGTGTCGATCCTTGCTCGGCTCAAACTTTCACTGCTCTGAAATTTGTTGCCTGCGTGTGCGATTTTCTGGCGCCTTCCCGCCATCTTGGTACGCGCATGCAGCAACGTCGTGTCTTCAAGGCGGAAACTTCGCTTTCTCGCCTTGGCTCAAGTTCTGCGTGGAGACCGCAGAGGACTGATCCGGTCCTCGAGAAAGCTCAGAAAGGCGCGCTGGACCGCGGTACTGTGTCGCCGCTGCAGATAGACCGCAGAGAGCCACATGTCGCTGCGAACGAACTCCGTCAATGCCGGGACGAGGCGGCCGCTCTCGATGTACGGCCTCAGCATCACCGACGGCAGGTACAGGACGCCCGCGCCCCGCAACGCGGCCTGGATCAACGGCCCGGCTTCTGTCGCGTCCAGTCGGCCGCGCACCGCAACCTCCAATGGTTCTCCGTCGACTTGAAATCGCCACTTCGATAGGGGGTTCAGATGGACGCTTACCAGCGCATCGTGATTTGCAAGATCGCCGGGGTGCGCTGGAACTCCTCGGTTTTTCCAGTACATCGGAGACGCGCACACCGTCAGATCCATCAGAAGCAACTTGCGGACGATGAGGTTCTCGTTCGCAGTCGGCCCGAAACGCAGGGCTATGTCGATCCCCTCTGCCGCCAGATCGACCTGGCGATTGGTCAGAACAAGGCTTACGCTGACTTCCGGATAGTGGCCCAAGAAAGTATTGACCAGCGCCGGAAGCTCCGTCTGATCGATGCCATGCGGTGCGGAGATACGCAGGCGCCCACTGGGCGTCAGCGCTCGTTCCTGGAGTTCCGCGCGCGTTATGTCGGCCAGCTCCAACATGGGCTTGCTTCTTTCGAGCAGCAACACGCCGGCATCTGTAAGACTGACAGCGTGGCTGTTCCTGTTCAGCAGCCGGACACCGAAACGCCCCTCGAGCGTCGCGATGTATTTGCTCACGGTTCCTCTCGACATCTCCAGATGCTCGGCGGCGCGCGAGAAGCTGCCTGAAACTGCAACCTCGCTGAAGGTTCGCAAAAGATCCAAGCTGTCCAAAGCATCTCCTTCCTTGCAAGACTTTGCGTGGGATCGGCCGATGGCCGATCCGCCTTTCGATGTTTCAGGCGAGTCCGAGTTTCTTTCTCAAGCTTGCATCGACAGGACCAGCCGGCATGAAGCGACGCAATTTGCTTAGCAAAGATGCCTGGCCCGGTGGAGTCCAACGCATGCGCCACGCGCCAATCGCCGCTTCGACGATCGTGTTTGCCACGCCATCGGGTTCGGGTGCACCGTTGACGCTGCTGGCGATGGAGCGCGCTACGACGTCGCGTTCGCGGTCATAGGCCGCGATCTTTGACTTTGCATGCGGCGAATTGATATCCAGGTTGGTCTTGGTGTAAGACGGCTCGACGAGCGTGACGCGCACGCCGAACTGGCGAACCTCATGGTCCAGCGTTTCGGACAGCCCCTCCACGGCATGCTTGGACGCCGAGTAGAGGCCCATGTACGGAGCCGGAAGAAAGCCGAGCACCGAACTGATGTTGACGATCCTTCCGCGATGCTGTGCCCGCATGTGCGGGAGCACAGCCTGGGTCGTGCGCAGGATACCGAGCACGTTGGTGTCGAGCAGCGCCGCGGCCTCGGCCGTCGCGGTCTCCTCCACCGCGCCGATCATCGTCGTTCCTGCGCTGTTGACGAGCACGTCGATGCGCGCGGTCCGGTCGATGATGGATCGAACTCCAGCCTGGACGGAAGCTTCGTCGCGGACATCCATCTCGACAAGCTCGACGCCGCGCAATTCTGGCGTTTTCGCAAGGTTGCGTACGGTGCCGAATACCTGGCAACCCCGCTCGGCAAACTTCTGTGCGGCGGCGCGTCCGATGCCCGACGACACGCCGGTGACCACGACCACTGTTGAATTCGACATTGCAGTTCCTCGATACAGGTGAATGGGGTGAAGAGCGGATCAGTGCGCAGGCTGGCTGCCGTGGGCGGGTCTGATCCTGAACCAGATGGAGTACATGGCCGGCAGGAACACCAGCGTCAACACCGTTCCCGCCAAAGTGCCACCGATCAGTGTGTAGGCGAGCGCTCCCCAGAACACCGAATGGGTCAGGGGGATGAAGGCCAGGATCGCGGCGAGCGCCGTCAGGACCACCGGCCGCGCACGCTGCACGGTGGCTTCGACGACCGAGCGGAACGGATCGAGCCCCTCTTGCTGGTTGTGGTGGATCTGCCCGATCAGGATCAGCGTGTTGCGCATCAGGATGCCCGACAGCGCCACCAGGCCGACCAGCGCATTGATGCCGAAAGGCTCCCGAAAAAGAATCAGCGTCGGCACCACGCCGATCAAGCCCAGCGGACTGGTCAGGAAGACCATGACCATCGCGGAGAGGGACCGCACCTGCAGGATGATGATGAGCAGCGTGATCGCCAGCATGATCGGGAACAGCGGCAGCATGGCCTTGGTCGCCTTGCCCGATTCCTCGATGGAGCCGGCCTCCTCGATGCGGTAGCCGGCCGGCAGCTTGTCCATGATGGACTGCAGTTGCCTGGTGATGGCCGTCGACACGTCCGGCGGCTGCAAGCCATCGGCGATGTCGCCATGCACGGTGATCGTGGGCATGCGGTCGCGCCGTCGCATGACCGGCTCTTCCATGCGCACGTCGACTTCGCCCACTTGCGACAGCGGGATGCGTTGCCCGTTGGCGCCGGACAGCGTGAAGTCCGCGATCCTCGCCGGATCGAGCCGGGTGGCACCGGCCGAGCGGGCCACGACCTGCACCGTGCGGATGTCCTCGCGCACCGCGGTGACGGGCACGCCGCTCAGGAAGAACTGCAGCTGCTGCGCCACCGCGCTGGAGCTCAGCCCCACGGCCTGCAGCCGGTCCTGGTGCAAGGTGAAGTGCAGCGTGGGCGTGCGCGTTCCCCAGTCGGTGTTGACCGTGCGCATCGTCGGACTGGCATCCATGACCTGCTGCACCTCGGCCGCGATCTGGCGCAGCTTGTCCGGGTCCGGCCCCATGACCCGGTAGGCGACAGGGAACGGCGAATAGGGACCGAACACGAGCTGGGTGACACGCAGGCGCGCTTCGGGGGCCAGGCCATCGGCGATCGCCTGGCGAAGCCGGTGCTTCAGCGCGTCGCGCTCTTCCTGGCTGCCCGTTCGCACCACGATCTTGGCGAACGACGGATCGGGCAGCTCCGGACCCATCGCGAAGTAGAAACGCGGCGCGCCCTGCCCGATGTAGGCTGTGACGATTTGCGCTTCTTTCTGCGTGGCCAGCCATGCCTCCACCTTCGCCGCGGCGTCGCTGGTCTGCGTGATCGAAGTGCCATAAGGCATCTGCACCTCGACCAGGACTTCGGGCCGGTCGGAGATCGGGAAGAACTGCTTCTTGACCAGTCCCATGCCCAGGATGGCCGCGACGAAGAGGCCCACCACCGCGCCGGCGACCAGCCACTTGCGCGCAATGACGCGCCCGAGCACCGCGCGCAGGCGGTTGTAGCGCGGCGTGTCGTAAATGGCGGCATGGCCGCCCTCGACCTTCTTGAAATCAGGCAGCAGCTTGACGCCCAGGTAGGGGGTGAAAACCACGGCGACGACCCAGGACGCGATCAGTGCGATACCGACGATCCAGAACATGTTGCTGGTGTATTCGCCCGCGGTCGATGGCGCGAAGCCGTTGGGCATGAAGCCGACGGCCGTGACCAGCGTGCCCGAGAGCATCGGCGCCGCGGTATGGCTCCAGGCATAGGCGGAGGCAGCGACGCGGCTGTAGCCCTCTTCCATCTTCACCACCATCATCTCGATGGCGATGATGGCGTCGTCCACCAGGAGGCCCAGCGCGAGGATCAGCGACCCGAGCGTGATGCGGTCGAAGTTTTTGCCGGTCGCGGCCATCACCACGAAGACGATCGCCAATGTCAGCGGCACGGCCGCGGCCACCACCAGGCCCGCGCGCCAGCCCATGCTCACGAAACTCACCAGCATGACCACCAGCAGCGCAGCAAAGAACTTGACCATGAACTCGTCGACCGCGGCGCTGATGTTGACGGCCTGGTCCGTGACCTTGGCCAGGCTCATACCCAACGGCAGCCCGGCGTTGATCGCACCCACCTCCCCATCCAGCGCCTTGCCCAGGTCGAGCCCGTTCCAGCCGTCCCGCATGACGACGCCCAGCAGCAGGGCAGGCTCGCCGCCGTTGCGGATCATGAAGGTCGCCGGGTCTTCGTAGCCGCGCTTGACGGTGGCAATGTCCGACAGCTTCAGGGTGCGCCCCTGTGCCACGACCGGCGTGTCGCGGATCTTCTGCAGTTCATCGAAAGAGCCGTCCAGGCGGATGAACACCTGGGGTCCCTTGGTTTCGACGGAGCCCGCCGGCGTCAAGGCATTCTGGCCATTGAGCGCGGCGAACACGTCCTGCGGGCCGATGCCCAGGGTTGCCAGGCGCTCGTGCGAGAACTCGACATAGATTCGCTCGGACTGCTCGCCGGCGATGTTGACCTTCTTCACGCCCGGCACATGCAGGAGGCGCTGGCGCAGCGCCTCCGCGTCGCGCACCAGCAGGCGCTGCGCCTCGCCTTTCGCCTTCAGTGCGTACAGCGCGAAGGTGACGTCCGCGTATTCGTCATTGACCATCGGTCCGATCACGCCGGACGGAAGGTTGCCCGCCTCGTCGCCGACTTTCTTGCGAGCCTGGTAGAACTGCTCCTGCACCTGCGAAGGCGGCGTGCTGTCGAGCAGGGTCAGGGTCGTGAAGGCCAGGCCTGGCCGGGTGTAGGTCTCGGAGCGGTCGTACCAGCGCAGCTCCTGCAGGCGCTTCTCGATCTTCTCGGCCACCTGGTCCTGCATTTCCTGCGCCGTGGCGCCGGGCCAAGCGGTGATGATGGTCATCACCTTCACCGTGAAGGCGGGGTCTTCCGCCCGACCCAACTTGAAGAACGAGACAAGACCCGCGAGCGAGATCAGGAAGATCAGGAACAGGGTGACCGAGCGCTCGCGCACTGCGAGCGCCGACAGGTTGAAGCGGCCTTCGCTCACGGACGGACTCCCTCCGCCGCAGCGGCCTGACCCGCCACACGCACTTGCTCGCCTTCGCGCAGCAGGTGCGCGCCGAGCGCGACGATCCGGTCGCCTTGCTTGAGCGAGCCGGCAACGCGCGCGCCATCGTCATCGAGGTGCTCGACCATGACGGGCCGCCAGTTGACCTTCGCCGGTTCGCCGCTGACGACCCACACGCCCGGCCCCTTGCCCGCGTCGAACAGGGCGCCGATCGGCACCTGCAGGCCGCCTTGCGCGGCGGGAAGCCCGTCCGGAATCCGGATGGTGACCGTGGCCCCCAGCGGGGCATTGGCGAGCTCGCCCTTGAGCACATAACGCGCCTCGAAGGTGCGGGTCAGCCGGTCCGCGGCGTCCGAGAGTTGCCGCAGCGTGGCCGGCACCGCCACGCCCTCCTTGCCGAAGAGCGTGGCCTGCCCGGCGGAACCGACCGCCGGCCGCAGGGTTTCGGGCAACTGGACCACGGCTTCGCGCGCTCCGACGCGGGCCACGCGCACCACGACCTGTCCGCTGGCGACGACCTGACCGGGCTCGACCAGCGTCTCCATGACGACGCCATCGCCGTCCGCCACCAGTTCCGCATAGCGGCTCGCATTGCGGGCCACGTCGGCCTGGGCCTCGGCGGCGCTGAGCTGGGCCTTGGCGGCGTCCGCGGCCGCCAAGGCCTGGTCGTAGGCCGAGGCCGAGATCGCACCGGTACCCCGCAGGTCGCGGTAGCGGGCTTCGTCCTCCGCCGTCTGCCGCGAGCGCGCCCGAGCAGCGGCAACCGCCTCCTGTTGGGCATGGGCCGCGAGCTTCAGGTCGGCGGGGTCGATGCGCATGAGCAACTGGCCGCGCTTGACGGCCTGCCCCGCATCCACCAGGCGCTCCAGCACCTTGCCGGGGACGCGAAAACCCAGGTCGCTCTGGACCCGGGCGGCTACGGTGCCGGTGAAGGCGCGCGATGCGGCGCCGGCCCCCTGGACGGAGGTGACACGCACCTGCGGCGCCTGCGTGCGTGGATCGGAGGGCGTTGCTTCGCCGCAAGCGACCAACGCCAACGGCAATGCGCAGATGACTGCAGAAGTGGCAAGGCGGCGCCAGAGCATGAGAGTCCCAGTGACGAAGTGATCGGGACCGTCATTTTGATACTAGTGACTAATTCAGTCAATAGTCACATCCATCTTTTCCTCAAGGCGACAGGCTGCGCAGCACCAGGCCCGACAGTTGTGCCGGCGCTTCGGCCGTGTGGTCGAAGCTGTGCTGCAGAAGCAGCGGATTGATGTAGGGGTGCATGACGAGATAGATGGCCCCCGCTGCCTCGTCCAGCGGCGTCTTGCGCTCGAACTCCCCCATTTCACGGCCTTCACGCAAGATGTCGTGGAGCAACTGCCGAATGCACTCTTCATGCGTGAGCGCCGACTGCCAGCGCTCGGTCGCCGCAGAAATCGCGATCTCGTAGAGCTTGCGATCCTCGGAGAACAGGCGAAGGCTGGCCTCGACCACCGCCTTGAACATACGGCGCAGCTTCTCGGGAGGGCGATCGGCGCCTTCGACGGCCGCCCGGATCTCGGCCTCGATCTCGCGCAGGCAGTTCGCACAGATCATCTCGCCGATGGCCTGCTTGGACTCGAAGAACTTGTAGATGTAGGCCTTGGAGAAACCGATGGCCTTGGCGAGGTCGGAAACAGTGGTCTTCTCGTAGCCATACCGACTGAAGTGCTCCGTGGCCGCGAGAACGATCTGGTCCCGCACGTCGTGGTCGGCCGGGCCGCGCGCCGAAACGGAAGGAAGGGTGGCTTTGCTCATGCCTGAAGCTTAGCGCCTCCCCTGAAAATCAACAACAAGTGACCATATTGAATTATAGTCACTCAATTGATCACGTTTTTCTTTCCCATCTTCCGGAAGAAGCCATGCTCCAACGCACCCTTGCCACGCTCTTCGTTGCCAGCCTCGCTGCAGGCTGCACAGTCGGCCCCGACTATGCCCGGCCCGAGGCGCCCTTGCCCGAACGCTACATGGGCCAAGCCGCCGTCGATCGACGCCCCGCCACCTCCAATGCCGATCTCACCGCATGGTGGATGGGTTTCGGCGACCCGCAACTGGCCCGGTTCGTCACGCTGGCGCTGGAGCAGAACCTCGACCTCGCGCAGGCGTCCGCGCGCGTGGCCCAGGCGCGTGCAGGACTCGGGGCGGCGAATGCCGCCCTGCTGCCTTCCGGAAATGTCAGCGGCCAGGCGGCCAGGGCCTACCAGTCGGTTGAAACGCCCCTGGGACAGGTGTTGAACTCGAGGCCCGGTTTCGATCGTTACGGCAGCGCCTACGAGGCCAATCTCGGCGCGAGCTGGGAACTGGACGTGTTCGGCGGCCTGCGCCGTGGACGCGAGGCGGCGCAGGCGGATTACCGGGCTTCGGAAGCAGGCGCGGCCGCCACCCGGTTGGCGGTGGCGGCACAGACCGCCGATATCTACATCAGCATCCGGGGGCTGCAGACCCGGCTCGACGTGGCGCGCCGGCAGGTGCGCACGCAGCGGGACCTGCTCTCCACAGTCAATCTTCTCTATGGCAAAGGGCTGACGGCTGAACTTCAGGTGCGGCAGGCCGAAGGTGCGCTTGCCCAGGTCGGCGCCTCCGTCCCGGTCCTGGAGGCAGGCCTGGACGCGGCCATGAACGCGCTGGATGTGATGCTGGGCTCGCCGCCGGGCACGCATCGGGCGGAACTGGCCGAGGCCGGTGCCATTCCGGTCGCCCCGCAGATCAGGGACTCGGGATCGCCGGGCGAGTTGCTCAGGCGACGGCCCGACCTGATCGCGGCCGAGCGCCGCCTCGCCGCAGCGAACGCCCGGATCGGGGTCGCCATCGCGGAGTACTACCCCAAGTTCTCGCTGAGCGGGCTGATCGGCAGTGCGACGTCGGTGTCCGGCGGCCACCTGTTCACCGGCGGTGCCAACCAGGCCGCCGGGGTGCTGGGCCTGCGCTGGCGCCTGTTCGACTTTGGCCGCATCGACGCGCAGATCGACCTCGCCAAGGGACAGGATGCGGAGATGCTCGCCGCGTATCGGCTGGCCGTGCTGCGCGCCACCGAGGACGTGGAAAACGCCTTCTCGGCGCTGGTCAAGCGCGAGGAGCAGGCCAGCACGCTCGCGCAGGGCGTGGATTCGCTCGGCCGCGCGCGAGGCGCTTCATTCGCGGCCTACCAGAAAGGCGTGGTCAGCTTGATCGAAGTGCTGCAGGCAGACGAGAACCTGCTGCGCGCCTCCGATGCACGGGCCCAGGCGCAAACCGAATCGGCACGCGCCGCGGTGACTGCCTTCAAGGCACTGGGCGGGGGTTGGCAACCCGTCAGCAAGTCCGAGGTGGCGGCCATCGAATAGCCCAAGGCCCTTACTCCGCGTGTTCGCGCGCATACAGCCGCAGGCCGTCGACATCCAGCACGTCGATGCTGCCGTAGCGGATGTGAAGCAGGCCCGCGTCCTCGAGTTCGTGCAGCGCGCGGTGGGCGATCTGGCGCGAGATGCCGGCCAGCCGACCGATCTCTTCCTGCGATATGTGCAGCACAGGATTGGTCTGGGGATTGAGCTGGGGGTTGAAGAGTTCGGCTAGGCAGTGCGCCACTCGCGAATTGATGTCATGCATCCGATAGCCTTCAGCGAGGGCGATGAACTGGCCAAGCCTTGCGTTGAGCTGGTCGATCATGAAATGGCAGAAGGTCAGGCTGTTGGCGACCAGGTAGTGGAAGGTCGAGCTCGGCATCAATGCGATGCGGCTGTCTCGTAGCGCCGCAACGCCGTAGGGACGCGACTCTCCCTTCAGCACGGATCCTTCCCCGAGCCAACCTCCATCGGATACCCCGGTCAAAGTGGTGCTTCTGCCATCCGCCGAAAGAACATCCACCTTGACCATGCCTTCGACGACCCCGATCCAATGCGTGGCCGGGCTCGATTTCTGACAGACGATTTCGCCGGCCGAATAGAAACGATCCTGCGTTTCCTGCTCGACGCGCTGAAGCTGTTCTTGCGACAAGCCGCGAGCCCAGGCAGCCGCTCGCAGCATGGCAATGGTCTGCACGTGCTTTGTCATTGGAAAGACTTTCTTCCTCGACCGTAGTGCCTAGCATGCGCTGCGCAGGCGATGGTCCGGGCCGCCTGAGTTTATGTGGCAGTACGAACAGGAGACAAATCATGAAAAACCCTCTCTCGATGGCGCGCTGCACTCTTGCGTGCATCCCCATCATGCTGGCGGCTTGCGGTGGTGGCGGTGGCGGGAGCAACCTGCCGGTGTTGTTCCCCACGCCTGCGCCGACATCGACCCCGCCGCCGGCGCCCGCGCCAGCCCCGGTCGCGTCAGCGCAGGAGAAGTGCACGGCCTTCGCCGGCGCCTCGCTCGCCGGTGCGTCGCTGAAAGACGCCAAGCTCCTCGCCGCAACAGCAGACTCCGCGGAGTACTGCAAGGTCACGGGCACTCTTCATGGCACGCTCAACTTCGAGGTGCACCTCCCCACCGCGTGGAACAACAAGCTCCTGTATTCCGGCGGTGGCGGCTGGGACGGCAGCATCAACATCACGCCCATCTCGCCCAGCGGGTCCACCGCAGGCTACGTGCTCGTGGCCTCGGACGGAGGGCGTCAGGGAGACGCCTTGGACGCCTCGGTTTTCCTGAACAATTCCACGGCACAGGCGGACTTCGGCTATCTCTCGATCCACTCGGTCAATGAGGTCACCAAGGAGATCGTTCGCCAGCGCTATGGCTCGGATGCCGCGTTCAGCTACTTCGAAGGTTGCTCCAACGGCGGCAGAGAGGCGCTGATCCAGGCCACGCGCTTCCCGAACGACTTCGACGGCATCGTCGTGCGTGCACCGGCCTACTCTTTCACCGAACTGTTCCAGGCCTTCGTTGCGAACGGAAAGGCTCTCGCGGCACCCGGTGGGCAGCTCAGCGATGCAAAGGCCTCGCTCATCGGCAACACCGTCACCGCGCAGTGCGATGCGCTTGACGGCATTGCGGACGGCATCGTGAGCAATCAGGCCGCCTGCACCTTCGACCCGGCGGTGTTGCGCTGCACGGCAGGGGATGCGGAAACCTGCCTGACCGACCAGCAGATAGCGACGGCCAAGACGATCTATTCCGAACTCAAGCGTGCGGACAGCACGAGCGTCTATCCCGGCTGGGGGCCCGGCGGCGAGAACCTGGGCTGGCCCCTGTGGGTGACCGGCTCCGCCATCGGCGGCACCGGCCTCCAGTTCATGTTCGGCAGCGGCCTGGTGAAGTACTGGGTCACGGGCGAGCCGGCTTTCAACGTGCTGGGTTTCGATCCGGAGCTCTACTCTCCGGGACTGCGCCTCGCGGCCACCACGCTCGATGCGACGCCCGACCTCCGCTCCTTCTTCGGACAGGGCGGCAAGATGATCCTTGCTCACGGAACGAATGACTGGGCGATCAGCTACAAGGGCTCGATCAAGTACTTCAACGATGTCGCGACCGCGGTTGGTGGCGCATCCACGCGGGATGCCTCGATGGAGTTCTTTCTCCAGCCGGGCGTCCAGCATTGCTCTGGCGGGGTCGGCCCTGACACCGTCGATCTTGTGGACGCTGTCGTGAAATGGCGAGAAGGTGGCGCCAAGCCTTCCGCGCAGAGCATCGTGGCGAAGAAGCTCGATCCGGCGACCAAGGCCGCCACGCTGGCGCGGCCCTTGTGCCGGTACCCGACCTTCCCGAAATACAAGGGCAGCGGCGACGTAAATTCGGCGGACAGCTACAGCTGCCAAGGTTCTTGAGGACTGAGCTTTCCGGAGCATGAAAAAAGCCCCGCCGATCAAACGATCAACGGGGCCTTATCAGCTTGGCGGAACCGGAGGGATTCGAACCCTCGATGAGGCTCTACACCCCATACTCCCTTAGCAGGGGAGCACCTTCGGCCACTCGGTCACAGTTCCTGAAAGAAGCCGAGATTATGCCATCTTTAGGCGCTCGGCTGATCCAGATCGAAGGCTTTGTGCAGTGCACGCACTGCCAATTCCATGTATTTTTCGTCGATCACGACCGAAGTCTTGATTTCGCTGGTCGAGATCATCTGGATGTTGATGCCCTCCTCGCTCAGCACGCGGAACATCTTGCTCGCCACGCCCACGTGGCTGCGCATGCCGATGCCCACGATGCTGACCTTGCAGATCTTGGTGTCGCCGACGATCTCGGTCGCGCCCAGCGAAGGCATGACCTTCGACTGCAGCAGGTCGACCGTCTTCGCGTATTCGTTGCGATGCACGGTGAAGCTGAAATCGGTCTTGCCGTCCTTGCTGAGGTTCTGGATGATCACATCGACTTCGATGTTGGCGTCCGCCACGGCACCGAGGATGTGATACGCGATGCCGGGCTTGTCGGGCACGCCGAGCACCGAGATCTTGGCTTCGTCGCGGTTGAATGCGATGCCGGATACGACGGCTTGTTCCATGTTTTCGTCTTCCTCGAATGTGATCAGCGTGCCGGACTTGGCCTCTTCATTGATGTCGATGTCCCACGGCGTGAAGCTCGAAAGCACACGCAGCGGCACCTTGTACTTGCCGGCGAATTCCACCGAGCGAATCTGCAGCACCTTGGAGCCCAGGCTCGCCATCTCGAGCATCTCTTCGAAGCTCACGGTGGTCAGGCGGCGCGCATCGGGCTCGACGCGCGGGTCGGTCGTGTAGACACCGTCGACGTCGGTATAGATCAGGCATTCGTGCGCCTTCATGGCCGCGGCAATGGCCACGGCCGAGGTGTCGCTGCCGCCACGGCCCAGCGTGGTGATGTTGCCGTCGTCGTCCACGCCCTGGAAGCCGGTGATGACCACCACCTTGCCGGCGTTCAGGTCGGCCATGACGCGCTCGTCGTCGATGCTCTCGATGCGGGCCTTGGTGTACGAGTTATCGGTGCGCACCGAAACCTGCCAGCCCGCGTAGCTCACGGATTCGACGCCCTCGGCCTGCAGCGCGATGGCCAGCAGCGCCGACGACGCCTGCTCGCCGGTCGAGGCCAGCATGTCGAGCTCGCGGCTGTGGGCCACGCCGGGTTTGCTGGGCGCCAGTTCCTTGGCCAGGCCGAGCAGGCGGTTGGTCTCGCCGCTCATGGCACTCGGAACCACGATCATCTGGTGGCCTGCGCGGGCCCATTTGGCGACGCGCTTGGCGACATTCTTGATGCGCTCGGTCGAGCCCATCGACGTACCGCCGTATTTGTGAACGATCAATGCCATGGGTGAAATCAGAGAAAGGGAAAGGGCCGCTTGAAAGGCGGCGCCCTGCAAGCTGTCAGAGCAAAGTCTTCGGCGAGGGCGAAACATTGTACCAATGCAGGAAATCGCCCTGCCGCTCGACGAAACCGGCGGCCACCTTGAGGTGGATGCGGTGGCCGCGCGTCGTGCAGGCGCGGACCTGGTCGAGCAGCTGGTCGAGCTGCGCGGCGCTGGGCGCGCAGCCGTGCGACTGCATCAGCCAGTGGCGCAGCACGTTGGCCTGGCGGGCGCGCGACAGCGTCTGCAGCGTCGCAATGCGCGGCGGGCTGCCCACGGTTTCCAGGTCTTGCGCCGCCAGTTCGGCCAACAGCTGCTGCGCCTGTGCGGCATGGCCAATGCTGCGCGCGAACGTCGTACGGAACTGCGGAAAGGCCTGCTCCAGCGCCGGCATCAGCACTGAGCGAATCCGGTTGCGGGTATAGCGTGCGTCGCCGTTGGTCGGGTCTTCGATCCATGGCAGGCCGCGGCCGGCCAGCCATTCGCGAATGTCGGCGCCAGCAACGGCAAGCAGCGGCCGACGGATGTCGAGCCCGTTGCGTCGCGCCTGCGCTGGCATGGCAGCAAGCCCCGGGAGGCCCGCGCCGCGCGACAACGCCAGCAGCAGGGTTTCGACCTGGTCGTCGGCGTGATGCCCCAGCGCCACGCATTTGACAGCCGCCCTCGCCCCATCCGCGCGTGCCATCTCGGCGAACGCCGCGTAGCGGGCACGGCGGGCGGCGTCTTCCGGACTGTCGCCGGGCGCATGCCGCGCATCGACGCGATGGACGACCAGCGGCACGCCCAGGCGCTCGCATACCGCCCGGCAATGCCGCTCGAAATCGTCAGCCGCGGCCTGCAGCCCGTGATGCACATGAAAGGCGACCACCTGCCCCGGCCAGCGCGATGCGCAGGCGGCCAGCAAGGCGGTTGAATCCGCGCCGCCGCTGAACCCCACCGCCAGCGGCCAATGCGCCGGCTCGAACGCGGCGATGGCGCGTTCGAAAGCGGAGTTCATGACAGCGCCCGCGCGTTATCTGACGCTGTCGGCCTTGGTGTCGTTGAAGCGGCCGTAGCTCTGCAGGCGCTCGTAGCGGCGATCCAGCAGTTCCTTGGTCTTCAGGTCGCTGACCTGGCGGAACGCGTCGTTGAGCGCGCGCTTCAGGAAAGCCGCCATCTGCCGATGGTCGCGATGCGCGCCGCCGACGGGCTCGTTCACGATCTTGTCGACCAGGCCCAGCGCCTTGAGGCGGTGCGCGGTGATGCCCAGTGCATCGGCCGCCTCCTGCGCCTTGTCGCTGGTCTTCCACAGGATGGAAGCGCAGCCCTCGGGGCTGATCACCGAATAGATCGAATACTGCAGCATCACCAACTGGTCGCCGACCGAGATGGCCAGCGCGCCGCCGGAGCCGCCTTCGCCGATGATGGTGACGATGATCGGCACCTCGAGCTGCGCCATCTCGAAGATGTTGCGGCCGATGGCTTCCGACTGGCCGCGTTCCTCGGCGTCGATGCCGGGGTACGCGCCGGGCGTGTCCACGAAGGTGAACACCGGCAGCTTGAACTTCTCGGCCATCTTCATCAGGCGCAAGGCCTTGCGGTAGCCCTCGGGCTTGCTCATGCCGAAGTTGCGCGCTGTGCGCTCCTTCGTGTCGCGGCCCTTCTGGTGGCCGAGCACCATGCAGGGCACGCCGTTGAAGCGCGCAAGGCCGCCCACGATCGACAGGTCGTCGGAAAAGTGCCGGTCGCCGTGCAGTTCGACGAAGTCCGTGAAGATCTCGTTGACGTAGTCGAGCGTGTACGGGCGCTCCGGATGCCGGGCGATCTTGGTGATCTGCCAGGGCGTCAGGTCGCTGTAGATGTCCTTGGTGAGCTGCTGGCTTTTCTTGCCGAGCTGATCGATCTCTTCAGAGATGTCGACCGCGGATTCGGTCTGCACATAGCGCAATTCTTCGATCTTGGTTTCGAGTTCAGCAATGGGCTGCTCGAAGTCGAGGAAGGTTCGTTTCGCCAACGTCTTCTCCTGTTGTTCAATACGCGACTGGAACCGGGTCCAGTGATCGCCAAATATACCAAGTCGCCACGCTGCAATATGGCGCCCAGGCCACGGCGACGTCGCGGGCATCGCTGCGGCTCACGGGATCGCCGGAAAAATAATTGACGCTGATGCCGTTGAGCAGCCCCAGGTCGTCCACGGGCAGCACGTTCGGGCGCATCAGGTGAAAGATCAGGAACATCTCGGCCGTCCAGCGGCCGATGCCGCGGATGGCCACCAGCTCCTCGATGATGAGCTCGTCCGACATGTCCTTCCACGCATCGACGTGGACCATGCCGGAGTCGAAATGCAGGGCCAGGTCGACGAGGTACTCGATCTTGCGCGCCGAGAGCCCTGCTCCGCGCATGTCGTCGACCTTGAGCTTGAGCACGTTGGCCGGGGTGAGCTTGCGCGGCAGCGCGGCGAACTTGTCCCAGACCGACTGCGCGGCCTTCACCGAGATCTGCTGGCCGACCACGCTGCGCGCGAGCGTGGTGAACGCGTCGCCGCGCGACTCGAGACACGCATCGCCAAACTTCGGAATGAGCCGCTTCATGACGCGGTCTTTCCGGGAGAGGTGCTTGCATGCCTCTTCCCAATAGTCCGGCGTATAGATCTGAACGCTGGTCTTCTTGGTGGCGGGCATGGGGTTCGTTGTTCCGTTCACTGCGCAGCCGCCCAGGTCGTGCCTGTGGGCGAATCCTTGAGCACGATGCCCTGCTCGAGGAGTTCCTGGCGGATGCGATCGGCTTCGGCGAAATTCTTCGCGGCCTTGGCGGCGGCGCGCGCGTCGATCCTGCCCTGGATGGTGGCCTCGTCGAGCGTGGCGCCCGCGCGCAGGAAGGCCTTCGGGTCGTCCTGCAGGATCTGCACGCAGCCACCCAATGCCTTCAGCAATCCAGCCTGGGCGGCCGATTGCGTGCGGTTCACTTCGCCCGCCAGGTCGAACAGCACCGCCACGGCTTCGGGCGTTGCGAAGTCTTCGTCCATCGCGGCCTTGAAGCGCGCGGCGTACGGGTCGGTCCAGTCGATCTTCACGTCGGCCGGCGCCACAAGATCGAGCGCCGTGTACAGCCGCTTGAGCGAGGCGCGCGCATCGTCGAGGTGCACGTCGCTGTAGTTGAGCGGGCGCCGGTAGTGCGCGCGCAGCACGAAGAAGCGGATGGTCTCCGCGTCGTACTTCTTGAGCACATCGCGGATCAGGAAGAAGTTGCCCAGGCTCTTGGACATCTTCTCGTTGTCGGTCACGATGAAACCGTTGTGCATCCAGAAGTTGGCCAGCGGCTTGCCGTTGGCACCCTCGCTCTGCGCGATTTCGTTCTCGTGGTGCGGAAACTGCAGGTCTTCGCCGCCGCCGTGGATGTCGAGCGTCTCGCCGAGCAGTTCGCAGGCCATGGCCGAGCACTCGATGTGCCAGCCCGGACGGCCGGCGCCGAATTCGCTGGCCCACTTCACCTCGTCGGGTTCGGTGGCCTTAGCGCTCTTCCAGAGCACCGGGTCGAGCGGATCGTCCTTGCCGTCGAGCACGGCCACGCGCTCGCCCGCATGCAACTCGTCGATCGACTTGCCGCTGAGCTTGCCGTAGCCCGGAAACTTGCGCACCGCGTAGTTCACGTCACCGTTCTCGGCGCGATAGGCCAGGCCCTTCTGCTCGAGCGTGCCGATCATCGACAGCATCTGCGGGATGTAGTCGGTGGCGCGGGGTTCGTGGGTGGGGCGTTCGATGCCCAGCGCGTCGGCGTCCTCGTGCAGCGCGTCGATCATGCGGTCGGTCAGCGCGCGGATGCTCTCGCCGTTTTCCACGGCGCGGCGGATGATCTTGTCGTCGATGTCGGTGATGTTGCGCACATAGGTCACATCGAAGCCGCTCACCTTGAGCCAGCGCTGCACCACGTCGAAGGCGATCATCGAGCGGGCGTGGCCGAGGTGGCAGTAGTCGTAGACCGTCATGCCGCAAACGTACATGCGCACCTGTCCCGGTTGCAATGGGGAGAATTCCTCCAATTCACGCGACAGCGTGTTGTAGATGCGCAGACTCATGAGGCTCGGAAAGCGTCGTTTCGCGCACGTGCGGCACGGGCGAAAGACGGTGTTTTTTCAGGGGTGACGGGGGCTGTGTCGCGAGGGGTTGGACATGGCCCCTCGGCTACAATCCGACCTAGTATAAACGTCTGCCGTCGAGCGGCGTGCGGGTGTTCCCCAAGCCCGCCGAGCCCGCATCTCCCCCATTTCCGCCGAGGCTACATGAAGCACGCCGCATTCTCCAGACTCTTCATTGCCTTCGCGCTGCTCTTCAGCCTGTGGGGCTCCGCAGCGCACGCCAACGAATACGACGACGTGAACCTGATGCTGCGCCAGGGCAAGTCGAACGAGGCGCTCGCCAAGGCCGACACCTACATCGCCGGCAAGCCGCGCGATCCGCAGATGCGCTTCCTGCGCGGCGTGATCCTCACCGAGCAGAACAAGCAGGCCGAGGCCATCGCCGCCTTCACGCAACTCACGCAGGACTTCCCCGAGTTGTCCGAGCCCTACAACAACCTGGCCGCGCTGTACGCGTCACAAAGCAAGTTCGACCAGGCGCGCGCCGCGCTGGAGCAAGCCATCAAGCTCAACCCGAACTACGCCACGGCGCACGAGAACCTCGGCGACGTGTACGCCCGTCTCGCTGCCCAGGAATACGTGCGTGCGCAACAGTTCGCCAGCACCAACGTGAGCGTTGCGCCCAAGCTCGTGCTGATACGCCAGATCTTCACGCCGAAGGCCGAAGCCGAGGCGGCCCCCCTGCCCGCACCGCCGGCGGTCATCCGCAAACCGGTCGGCCGCACCAGCAAGTAATCGCCACCGCCGGCATGGGCGCCGCAACGGTGCCTGCCGCGCGGCCCCGTTTCCTCATCCGCACACGGAGCCTCATTTGACGATCCAGTCCCTCTCCCGCTTCAGCCGCCGCAGCGCACTCACGCTGGCCGCCGCCCTCGCGTTCGCAGCCACGGTCCATGCGCAAACTGCCGCGGCGCCGCACGTCAAGCTGGCCACCTCGGCCGGCGACATCGTGGTCGAACTCGATGCGGCCAAGGCACCCAAGTCGGTCGAGAATTTCCTGCAGTACGTCAAGGACAAGCACTACGACGGCACGGTTTTCCACCGCGTGATCGATGGGTTCATGATCCAGGGCGGCGGCTTCACGGCCGACATGCAGCAAAAGCCCACGCGAGCGCCCATTCCGCTGGAAGCGAGCAACGGCCTGAAGAACGACAAATACACGATCGCCATGGCCCGCACCGGCAATCCGAATTCCGCGACCTCGCAGTTCTTCATCAACGTGAAGAACAACGACTCGCTCAACGCGCCCAACCCCGACGGCTACGGCTACACCGTGTTCGGCAAGGTCGTCGCCGGCACCGACGTGGTCGACAAGATCCGTGCGGTGGCCACCGGCAACAAGGG
This sequence comes from Variovorax sp. Root434, assembly GCF_001426595.1. Lineage (NCBI taxonomy): Bacteria > Pseudomonadati > Pseudomonadota > Betaproteobacteria > Burkholderiales > Comamonadaceae > Variovorax > Variovorax sp. Root434. The sequence continues at coordinate 352,066 of NZ_LMEK01000012.1, read as the reverse complement.
CGGCATGCAGAACGTGCCGCTCGAGGCCGTCACCATCAAGTCCGCCACGCTGGTGGCGAAGTAATTCATTTCCCAAGCAGGAGTCCCCTCATGAGCAATCCCCAAGTCGAACTGCACATCAAGAACTACGGCGTGATCACGCTCGAACTCGACGCCGCCAAGGCGCCGAAGTCGGTCGAGAACTTCCTCTCGTACGTGAAGAAGGGCCACTACGACAACACGGTGTTCCACCGCGTGATCCCCGGCTTCATGGTGCAAGGCGGCGGCTTCGAGCCTGGCATGCAGCAAAAGCCCACCGGCGCCGAGATCGAGAACGAGGCCAACAACGGCCTGAAGAACGCCAACTACACCGTGGCGATGGCCCGCACCAGCGCGCCCCACTCGGCCACCGCGCAGTTCTTCATCAACGTGGCCGACAACGGCTTCCTGAACCACACCGCACCTTCGGCCCAGGGCTGGGGCTATGCCGTGTTCGGCAAGGTCATCAACGGCACCGACGTGGTCGACAAGATCAAGGCCGTGAAGACGGGCCGCAAGGGCTTCCACGACGACGTGCCGCTCGAAGACGTGGTGATCGAGAAGGCCGTCGTCATCGCCGAGTGACTGTGAGCCCGGCGGCGGTCGCAACGACAGTGTTCAAGGAACTGGTGGCGCCGCCTGCGTGGCGTACGGTCGACCTGATTTCCGACCTGCACCTGCAGGCCGGCGAGCCCGCCACCTTCGAAGCCTGGCAGGGTTACCTGCAGACCACACCCGCCGACGCGCTGATCATCCTCGGCGACCTGTTCGAAGTATGGGTCGGCGACGACTCGCTCGACTCCGCTGGTTTCGAGGCACAGTGCGCCGAGCTGCTGCGCCGCGCCGCGCAGCGGCTGCCGGTGTTCTTCGTGCACGGCAACCGCGACTTCCTCGTCGGCCCCGCGTTCGCGGCGCGATGCGGCTTCACGCTGCTCGACGATCCCACGGTGCTCGTGCTGCACGGCCAACGATGGCTGCTGAGCCACGGCGACATCCTCTGCCTCGAGGACACCGAGTACCTCAGGTTTCGCGCGCAGGTTCGCACGCCCGAGTGGCAGGCCGCATTCCTGGCCAGGCCGCTGGAAGAGCGCCGTGCGCTCGCACGTTCCATGCGCGTGCAGAGCGAAGACCGCAAGCGCAACCCCTCGACCATCTGGGCCGACGTCGACACCGCCGCCGCGCGCAACTGGCTGCAGCAGGCGAACGCCCACACGCTGGTGCACGGCCACACGCACCGCCCTGCCGATCACGACTTGGGCGACGGCCTGCGCCGCGTCGTGCTGAGCGACTGGGATGCGGCAGCGCATCCGCCGCGCGCGCAGCTGCTGTGCCTGTCCACCGTCGGCGCGCAGCGCGTCGATCTGCGCTAGCCGCGCCGCCGCCGCCAATGTTCAAGTGGCTGCGCCGCCTGCGCGCCCTGCCCCCGATTCCCGAAGCCGCCTGGCAGTCCGCGCTCAGGCGCTACGCCTTTCTCGGCGCCCTGCCCGCCGCCGACCAGCAACGCCTGCGCACGCTGACGGCCGAGTTCCTGCGCGACAAGGAATTCCACGGCGCCAAGGGCTTCACCATCACCAATGAAGTTGCGCTGGCCATCGCAGCGCAGGCCGTGCTGCCGGTGCTGCATCTCAAGGGCGGGCTGAACTGGTACGACGACTTCGTGGGGATCGTCGTGCACCGCTCAGAGGTGGTGGCGCGCCGCAAGGTTGTCGACGAAGCCCAGGTGGTCCACGAGTACGGCGAAGTCGTGGCCGGCGAAGCCATGGACCGCGGCCCCGTCATGCTGAGCTGGGACGATGTGCTGGCAAGCAGCATCACCAGCGAGCGCGGCTACAACGTCGTGATCCACGAGTTCGCCCACAAGATCGACATGCGCAGCGGCGACGCCAACGGCTGCCCGCCGCTGCCCGCCGGCTTTGCGGGCCAGCGTAGCGCACGTGCGGCTCGCGCGGCATGGCTTGCGGTGCTGCAGCCCGCCTACGAGGATTTTCGCGAGCGGACCATCAAGGCAGAGCGCTTCGGCGCCGCGCCGCCGTGGCTCGACGCCTACGGCGCCACCTCGATCAGCGAGTTCTTCGCGGTGGCGTGCGAGGCCTATTTCGTGAACCGCCCGAACTTCGCCCGGGACTTCCCGGGCGTGCTCGCGCTTTTCGATGAATTCTTTCTACCTAAAAGTCCCTGAACGCTCGCCCACTCTTGTTGGCATGCTATTCATTCAATAGCAACTCCATCGCTACCATAGACGGGTTAACAACTCGTTTAAAAAGGTAAACAACATGAGGGATTGGCTCTATCAGCTCACGGGCAAGGCGTGGCTTGCACTGGTTTTCGGCATCGGCATCCTGGGTTGGGCAGGTTATGCGCAGTTCAAGGCTGGTTCCGACACGCACGGCGCCGCCGTGGAAGACCTCGTTGCCAGGAGCGGCAAGATCGTCAGCGGCAGCGAAGTCACCGAAACCACCAAGCGCCGTCGCGGCGGCAGTACCACGCGCCACTATTTCGTGCTCGACGCCAAGGTTGCCGACGGCAGCACCGAAAAATGGCGCGTCGACTACGCAATCGGCCGCAGCAAGCTCGAGCCGCTGATCGACGAATCCGTCGAAGTACGCATCGATCCCTCGGACAACAACCTTGTCTACGAAGTGAAGCTCAAGGGTCAGCCCGTGGTGAAGCTGGCCGACGTGCAGAAGATCATGGAAAGCAAGGACCAGGCTGCGGCATCGAGTGCCACGGACAAGGGCACGCTGATCGCCGGCGCCGTCGCCCTGCTGCTGGGCATCGGCGGGCTGTTGATCCGGCGCAGGATCGGCGACGGCTACCAGGCCGAGCAGGCTGCCGCCGTGCAGACGCCCGTCATCGGCGAGAAGGTTTGAACGGATCGACATTCGATTCAACCCCCAAAGAAAAAGGCGCCCCCGCGGGGGCGCCTTTTTCGTGGCCCTGACTTTCGGCCGGCCGCTTACTTGCGCAGCAGCGCCTTCAGTGCGTTCTGCAAACGTCGCGCGCTGGAGGCATCGTGCGCCGCGGCCAGAACCTTGCCGGCATCCTGGCCCCAGGTCTGGTCGGGCGCCGGGTCGCCACGCTTCGTGAGCAGCTTGAGCTGCAACGCGCGGCGCGCGTCGAGCTGCTCGGCCGGCGTCGGCACTTCGGCTGCCATTTCGAGGCGCAGCAATGCTTCGGCGGCGTCGGGTGCGGCGGCCGTCGGCGCGGAGCCGATGGCTTGCGACCAGCCACTGCGCACGGCGGGCGTGACTGCGCGGCCCAGCTCCTGAATGCTCGGCAGGCGGCTGGCGTCGCGCTGTTCCCATGCGCCCAGCACCTGGGTCAGCGCTTCGCCATGCGCCTGCGCGGCGAGCTTGCGCAGTGCCATGTCGGCGCGTTCGAGTGCTTCGCGCTGCGCGCGGAAGGCTGCATCGCCCAGGCGCGGGCCCCGGTCTTCGAAACGCGGCGGACGGTCACCGAAACGGCCGGCAGGTGCGCCCCGATCGCCGCGTGCATCGGAGCGCGGAGCACCGCGATCGCTCGAGCGGCCCGGACCGCCAGCGCCTGGCCTGCCGCCTTCGCGCCGATCGCCGAACCGGCCACCTGCACCACGGGCCGCGGGCGCTGCTTCGGCCTTCTTGCTGCTGGGGCGGTCGTCGCCGCGCATCGCCACGACGGGCTTGGGCGCGGGCTTCGGTGCCGCAGCAGGCGCTTCGACAGCGGCAGCTTCGCCAGCGTCATGCGCCGGGCCATCGGCGCGTGCCGAGGCATCGGCACCGTCGGCGGGCGCCACGAGGTCGACCGAAGCGGCAAGCGCCTGGCTTGCGTGCGTACCGGGCGAGGCTTCCGCATCGCTCGGGCTCGGCGCCTGCTCCGCGCTTTCGCCGAATTCAGCGGCGGCCTGACCCGGAGCCTCGATCTCGGTCGCGCCAACCGACGGACCGTCGCTCGCGACAGCGGCCTGCTCGGCCTTCGGTGCGGGCGGCGGTGCTTCACCGCGCATCGCTGCTTCCAGCCGGGCAATGGCGGCGCGGATCTTCTGCACGTCGCCGCCGGCATTGGCTGCGTCGAGTGCCTTGGACGCGTCGAGCACATGGCGGTCGTGCTCGCTCATTGCGGACGACGCCTTTTCGCGCTCGGCCGTCTTGCGGTTGAAGGCTTCGTCGATGGGCGCGCGGAATGCGTCCCACATTTTCTGTTCGTGGCGGCGGTCGAGCGGCACGCTCTGCGCTTCGGCCTGCCAGCGCTGCTGCAGCGCCTTGACGGCATCGATGCGCAGCATCGGCTGGGCACCGAGTTCGATCGCCTCGGCGATCATCGCCTGGCGGCGTTCGACGCTGGCCTTCTGCGCGGCCTCGAACGGTGCGCGGGCTGCGCCAAAGGCTTCGTTCCACTGCGACTGCAGCTCGGCGAACACCTTCTCGCCCACGTGGCCGCCGTCCCGCCAGCGGTCGGCGAACTGGTGCAGCGCGCGGTTGTGCGCCTTCAGGTCGGTGGCGCCGGCATGTTCGGCGGCCCAGGCCTTGACTTCTTCGATCAGCGCGACGCGGTGCGCGCGGTGCTCGGCCGCATCGGCGCGGACCTTCTCGAGCCAGGCCTCGACCACCTTGTGGGCTTCGTTGCAGGCTTCGTCGAAGCGCTTCCAGAGCGCGTGGTTGGGCACGCCGCCCTGGTCGGCCTGCTTCCACTGGTCGCGCAGGGCACGCAGGGTTTCCTGCATCTTGCGACCGCCGAGGGCCTGGCCTTCGGGACGCTTGAGCAGGCCTTCGGCCTTGGCGACGAGGTCTTCGCGCACCTTGTCGGCACTCCAGCGCTGCCACCCTTCGAGTTCGCCGGCTGCCACCAGCGCGGCATGCACGCGGGCTTCGAGCGGCGCCTCGACCAGCTTGCCGTGCTCCTTGAGCACGGCACGCAGCGCAGCGGCCGCACCGGCGCTGGCCTTGCCATGGCCTTCGGCGGTTTCCTGTTCGAGCTTGGCGAGCGCGGCCTGCACCGCGTCCTGCGCGGCGGCGCGCACGGCCGGGTCGACCTTGGGCGCAGCGGGGCGAGCGGGAGCGGCGGGCTTTGGCGCCACGACCTCGCCGCGCGCAGCGCGCAATTCATCGGCCCACACGGGCACGGGCGGCAGCGGTGCGGCAGCATCGGCCGCGGCCGCGACGGCCTGGGCCAGCGCGCTATGGAACGCATCGGACACCACCAGCAGTTGCGACTTCGACGATTCGAGCTGCGGCGCGAACTTGGCGTCGAGGCTGGTCCAGTTGGCATCGGCCGTGATCTCGCCCGCCTGCTGCTGCCAGTGGGTCACGTCGGCGCGCAGCGATTCCTCGGCGGCCTGGGCGTCCTGCCAGCCCTTGGTGGACAGCACCTCGAAGCGCTGCGCCAGCAGCACGGCGGCTTCGCGGTGCACCTGGGCACGGTGCTGCAGGTCTTCGATGCCCTTGACGCGTTCGGCCAGCTTGGCCTTCAAGCCGGCCAGCGGCTCGCGCGACAGCGGCGCGCCGGCCTTGGCGGCGTCGCGCTGCCAGGCCAGTGCATCGGCGATGTTGAGCTTGGACTGGCCCAGCAGCGCCTCGGCCTTTTGCGCCCATTCGGCGGCAATGGCCTCCTGGCCCTTGGCGCGCTTGAGTTCGTCGAGCTTTTCGCGCAGCAGGCGCGCGGCGCCCTTGTCGCGACCGCTCAGCTCCTTGAAGACCTCCTGCATCAGCTCGGGCGCGGGGTTGCCCGCGAGCCAGTCGCGGATGCGCGCGGCGCGCTCTCCGGAGGTCGGCGCGGTGAAGGCGCCGCCGGTGAGCGTGTCGAGGGCCTGAAGGTCGTGTGGCTTGGAAGAAGTAGAGGTCACTGCGCGAAATCGTTGTCTTGGTAGAGAAAGCGAAGGCGCCGGCAAAGGCCGGCGCACATCGATATTTTCACCCACTTGCGGTTGGCCGCTGAATTCCGTCCTGAAACGGTGGCGAACACGGGTCGTGGGCGGGAGGTGAACGAACTACATATATAGCAAGCTGAAGAAAAAAACCAAGTCCCGCGGACGGATCGCCGCGCCTCACCTCATGGTCAGGCTGAGCTCGGCGCCCGGCTTCCAGTCGCCGCCGCTGGCGCTGGTGCGCACGGCGCCCAGGAACAGGCGCTCGCTCGGCAGCTTCTTCGCGAGCAGGTAGTCGCGCACGGCTGCGCCACGTTCGACCGCGAGCTGGCGCATCGACTCTTCGTCGACCGGCACGCTGGCGAACAGCAGCTTTTCCATGTCCGGAACCGGGAGGTCTTTCGCCAGGCCGACGAGGTTGCGCGGCTTGGTGATGTCGGCGCGCTTGTACACGGCGGTCAGCAGCGCGGGGTATTCGGCATCGGTGACAGGCGGCACCTCGGTGCCGGTCTCCCCGCCGCGCACGGCGACCCGGCGCTTCTCGGCGTAGGCGAGCTGGCGCACGCGCTGGCGCTGGTAGGCGTCGCGCTCCTTCTCGAGGCTGGAGGTGCCGACCACTGTCATCTGCAGCGTGGGCCGGTCGGTCAGCGCCTTGGCGACCTTGTCGAGGCCCTCCTTGGCGGTGGCGCCGAGTTCCGAACTGCCGGGCTCGAAAGTAATGGCGCTCGATTCGTCGCTGCCGCCGCCGAGGCCGCCTGTAAGCAGGCGGAACGGCGCCGTCGCGGCCTTGGCGATCAGGTTGACCACGGCCTTCCAGATCAACGGACCGACGCTGAACTGCGGATCGTTGAGCGACCCGCTGAGCGGCAGGTCGACGTCGATCACGCCGTTGCGGTCGGCCAGCAGCGCCACGGCCAGCTTGACCGGCAAGCTGCTGGTGGAGCCTGCAACTTCGTCGCCGAACTGCAGCTGGTTGAGCACCAGCTTGTTGGTGGCCGTCAGCTGCCCGTCCGGCGCGACCTTGTAGTTGACGTCCATGCTCATCTTGCCGCGCTCGATGCCGTGGCCGGCATAGCGCACCGAGTACGGCGACAGCGGAGCGAGGTCGAGGTCGCGCATCTTGGCGGTGATGTCGAGTTCGAGCGGCTTGGCCAGCGGATTGAGCTTGCCGGTGATTTCCAGCGCCGCGGTCTGCTGCGCCTTGCCGCGCAGTTCGAGGTCGGCCAGCGCGGGGCGCCCGCCCTCGCCCTTGGGCGGGTTCGACGAGAACGAACTGAGCTTGCCTGTCAGCTCGCTGAGGTCGGCCGAGTAGTTGGGCTTGACGAACAGGTCGGTGAAGTCGATCTTGCCGTTGACCAGGCTCATCGGGCCGAAGTTGATGATGGGTGCGGGGCCCGCGTCGGCCGCCGGAGCGGGCGCCGCTGCGGTCGCCACCGGCTTGGCGGATGGAGGTGCGCCGCCGACCATCTCCTCGGCCGACACCGGCGCGCCCCCCGTGGGTTTCTGCACGGGTGCCCGGGCCGTGGTGGTGGAGGTTCCGCCCAGGCCCTTGCGGGTGCTGGCCTCGCCGGCCGCCGCCGCAGCCGCGTTCGCCTCGGCCTCGCCCTTCTTGGTCAGGCTCGACAGGTTGAGCCGGCCGGTCGGGTCGACGATCACGCGGGCGAAGAAGTCGGTCAGCGTGGTTTCGCGCACGTCCACGTTCGGCGGGGCGTTGGGCACCATGCTGACCTGCAGGCCGCGCAGGCTCAGGGTCTTCCAGCTCAGCAACTGGTTGGTGTTGCGGTCGAAACCGGGCGACTGCGTGAGGGACACGCTGTTGGCGCGGAAGTCGTCGAGCGCGGTGTCGCCCGCCAGCTTCAGGCTCATGCCCGCCGGCGACGTGGCATAGCGCACCGTGCCACGGTAGCTTGCGAAGGCGCGCCGGATGTCGACGTTGAGCGCGTCCGCGTAGTAGGCCTTGAAGGTATGCGCGGGGAACGACGCCACCTCGAGCCGGCCCTCGGCCGCGAGCGGCTTGAGCACCACGTTGCCCTTGTAGTCGAAACGGCCCGGCTCGGAGCGACCGGAGCCGATGCGGCCCGAGACTTCCAGCGGCGACGCCGTGCTGGTTTCGGGCGCGATCTTCTGGGCCTGGAGCTTGAAGGCGGTGACTTCCACTGCGACTGGGGTGGCGCCGGCCTTGTCCGCATAGGAAAGCGCACCGTTGTCGATCGCCAGCGTGCCGATGGTCAGCGCCCAGGGCTTGGTGTTGGCGCCGGGCTTCGGCGTCTCGGCGCCCGCGGGCTTGGGCGCGGCGACCTTGGCTTCGGCCTCCTTGTCGCCACCGCCGGCCGGCGTCTTGAGCCAGCGCTCGAACATCCAGCGCTTCTCGCTGTCGCGCTCGACGCGCACCTTGGGGTTGGTCGCGGTGAACGAGGCCACGTTCAATGTGTGCTTCGTCATGTCGGCCTCGGCATCGACCAGCTCGAAGCGGCCGACGCTCGCCAGCGCGGTCTTGGCCTGGGTCAGCGCGAGCCCTTCGGCGGACAGGCGGCGCGCCTTGAACTTCAGGTCGGGCTGAGCCCAGGCGACGTCGATCTGTCCGCTGAGCTTGCCGTCCAGCGTGGGCTCCAGGCTTTGTGCCAGATAAGGTGCGGCCAGCGACAGCGGCAGCGCGTCGACCTCGGTCTGCACGTCGGCCACCTTGTCGGTGGCGGTGCCCTTGAACTTGAGCGAGGCGCCGGCGATGGCCGTGCTGCCGTTGAATGCGGCCGGCTTTTCCATCGGCCAGGTGACGCCCGTGACGCCGATGCCCAGGTCGATCAGGTCGACGGCCGCGGCCGGATTGGTCGTTTCATCGCGCCAGCCGATGCGCCCGCCATCCAGCGCCAGCTTGTCGACCTGCACTTTCAAGGCCGGTTTTGGCACCGCCTTGCCGGCCGGAGCGCTCGCCGCAGCAGCCGGCAGCGGCGCCGCCTTCTCGGCCGCGCCAGTGGATGGATCGGTGGCCAGCAGATTGAGCTTGCCGGCCGCATCGCGCGCCACCGCCAGCTGCGGTTTGACCAGCGCGACTTCGCTCAGGTGGAACACCGATTCCAGCGGGCGCACGTCGGCCAGCGCCAGCTTGAGCGAATCGAAGGCCAGCAGGTCGCGGCCGCGCGCATCGGCCACCTTGGCGGTGTGCGCCTCGACCGTGCCGGTGATCCTCAGGCCGGTGGTCTCCGCTTGTTCGAAGCCGATCTTCAGGTCGGCGTCGAGGCTGCCCGCCTGCAGGCGCACCGGCAGGCCGCCGGGGATGTAGCCAAGGTACGGCACCAGGTCGAGCCCCTTGAACTGCACGTGGGCGTCGGTCTTGCGGTTGTTGGCGAAGGGCGTGGTGAAGGCGGCAGAGTCGAACTTGCTGCCGTTGAGCGCGAAGGCCAGCTTGGGCTCGGTGTTGATGTCGCGCTTGGAATCGAGGTTGCTCAGGAACGGCACCTTGAGCACGAAATCGCGCAGTTCGTGCTTGCGCTTGACTGTCTGGTCGTCGAAATCGACCGAGCCGCCATTGATCGCGATGTTGTAGATGGCAAAGCGCGCGGGCTTGGCGTTCGGATCGGGCGGCGGGCCGGCCGAGAGCTTGGCCAGGATGTCGTCGATGTCGTATTTGCCGTCGGTCAGGTGCGTGAGCAGGACGGCGGGGCCGTCGATCGTGACTGCATCGATCACCGGCGCAAGGCGCAGGAGCGACTGCAATTCGGCATCGGCGTAGATGCGGTTGATGGCCACCTGCGGCTTGCTGCCGTCGGCGGTGGCGATGCGCAGATCGCTCAGCGTGAGTTCGAGCGTCCAGGGTTTGAAATCGATCTTTCCTACTGTTACCTGGCGCCCGAGCTTCTCGCTCGCGATCTTCTGGAGCTGGCTTTTGGCAATCGGCGGCACTGCCAGCCAGGCGACGGCCCAGAAGGCCAGCAGACCCAGCACCGCGACGACCCCACGCCGCACCCATTTGTTTTGTTTGATCGAAGCAAAGTCCATCAAGGGAGTGTGCCGCAAACGGATGGCCCATCCAGAAGCAAGAAAGCCCGGCAACGCGACGGAATTGCCTTGTTGCCGGGCTTGATGGCGGGCCCAAAACCCATGCCATCGATTCGCGCGACCGGAAGTCAATGGTTCCTGCCGTGCTGGCAGCAAGAGATTGCCACCATGGATCCTCGGCCGCTGAGCCCTTGACTTGCACCTCGGGCTGCCGGACCTCGGAAAACACCTGAAATCTCAGGCCCGTCCAGATTAGGCGTCGCACCCTCGGATTGCAAACGCATTTTGCCAAGGGGTTTCCCGTAAACCTAAACACCTCTTGCCAGTCGCTTTTTTAACCATTTATTAGCATAAGGAAACAATTTCTTATGCTTGACCGGGTATTTAGCCACGCTAGAATCCGCCCTGCTCCGACTGCCCGATGCAGCAGAGCCTCCCTGAATCCGCTGCCGAATTCCCCCGGCTTGATCAGGTCGCCGCGCCCTCAACCCCCTTCACTCCATGCGCGGAGCCTGATTCGTACCAATCCAAGCGCTGTTGCCTTTCATCCATCGCCTTTCCAGGCGCTGCGAGCAGGTGCCGCACAGAAAGGAAGAGCGATGAACAAGGCGTTCCATGCCACAGCCCGCGGGCTACGGACCTTCGTGTCCGACGTGACAGACGGCTTTTTTGAAATCACCCACAACGGGTTTGCGCTGGTCGGACTGGCCATCGTGTTCGCGGCCCTCGCCCTCGTGGCGCGGCCCGACCTGCGCCAGACCGGCGAGGAGCAACTGATGGGCTGGCTGCAGTCGCGCAAGCCCGCGCCTGAAGCCACCGACCTGGAGCCGACCGCCATCGAGCGCACCACGGCCGCGAGCCCCGCCGACCTGCCCAAGCAGCAGGCCGCCGTGGCTTACTGGCTGAGCAAGAAGTACCGCGTGGCCGCCGAGCCGTTGAGCGTGCTCGTGGCCGAGGCCTACGGCATCGGCAAGCGCACCAAGATCGATCCGACCCTGATCCTCGCGATCATGGCCGTCGAGTCCAGCTTCAATCCGTTCGCCCAGAGCCAGGTCGGCGCGCAAGGCCTGATGCAGGTCATGACCCGCGTGCACGGCGACAAGTACGAAAGCGCGGGCGGCACGCTCACCGCCTTCGATCCGGTGACCAACATGCGTGTCGGCGTGAAGGTGCTGCAGGAATGCATCACCCGCGCCGGTTCGCTCGAAGGCGGCCTGCGCTACTACGTGGGCGCGGCCAATCTCGAGGACGACGGCGGCTACGCCAGCAAGGTGATGGCCGAGCACGAGCGCCTGCGGCAGGTGGCCAACGGCCGCGCGCCGTCGACCGTCACGCCGCCGAGCGTGCGCGCGCAGCCGATCCCCGTGGCAGTGCCCCCCAAGCCCGAGGAACGCAGCACCGAACCGGCCAAGGTCGCCCTGCTCTCCTCTGTTTCCTGAGCTTCGCGGGCCGGGTGTGAGCTACACTCGGCCGGTACGCGACTGGCGATAGGCGCAGCATCCGAACAAGGTGCCACGCGCTGACGTGGAACACCACTGGGAAGCGTACCGCCTGGCACCACAGGCGTTCAGCCGTTCGCCTGGGCAGCCCTTGTTTTGGTTGAAGAACAAGGACCTCGTCTTCAAAGGACTGCCATGTACCAACGCAATATCCTGGTCGAACAGACCGATCCCGAAATCTGGGCCGCGATCCAAGCCGAAAACGCGCGCCAGGAACACCACATCGAGCTGATCGCCAGCGAGAACTACGCCTCGCCGGCCGTCATGGCCGCCCAGGGCTCGCAGCTCACCAACAAGTACGCCGAAGGCTACCCGGGCAAGCGCTACTACGGCGGCTGCGAGCATGTCGACGTGGCCGAGCAGCTGGCCATCGACCGCATCAAGCAGATCTTCGGCGCCGACGCCGCCAACGTGCAGCCGCATTGCGGCGCCTCGGCCAACGAAGCAGTGATGCTGGCCTTCCTGAAGCCCGGCGACACCATCATGGGCATGAGCCTGGCCGAAGGCGGCCACCTGACGCACGGCATGCCGCTGAACATGAGCGGCAAGTGGTTCAACGTGGTGAGCTACGGCCTGGACGCCAACGAAGCCATCGACTACGACGCGATGGAACGCAAGGCGCACGAGCACATGCCCAAGCTGATCATCGCGGGCGCCTCGGCCTATTCGCTGCGCATCGATTTCGAGCGCTTCGCCAAGGTGGCCAAGGACGTGGGCGCGATCTTCATGGTCGACATCGCCCACTACGCCGGCCTCGTGGCCGCGGGCGTGTACCCCAACCCGGTGCCGCACGCCGACGTCGTCACCTCGACCACCCACAAGAGCCTGCGCGGCCCGCGCGGCGGCATCATCCTGATGAAGTCGCAGCACGAAAAAGCTATCAACAGTGCGATCTTCCCGGGCCTGCAAGGCGGCCCGCTGATGCACGTGATCGCCGCCAAGGCCGTCGCGTTCAAGGAAGCCATGGCGCCCGAGTTCAAGGCCTACCAGCAACAGGTGGTCAAGAACGCCCAGATCGTGGCCGACACCCTCACCGAGCGCGGCCTGCGCATCGTGAGTGGTCGCACCGAAAGCCACGTCATGCTGGTCGACCTGCGCGCCAAGGGCATCACGGGCAAGGAAGCCGAAGCCGTCCTGGGCGCCGCCCACATGACGATCAACAAGAACGCGATCCCCAACGACCCGGAAAAGCCGATGGTCACCAGCGGCGTGCGCATCGGCACCCCGGCGATGACCACGCGTGGCTTCAAGGACGAAGAGGCTCGCATCACCGCGAACCTGGTGGCCGACGTGCTCGAGAACCCGCGCGATGCGGCGAACATCGACGCGGTGCGCGCCAAGGTGCACGCGCTGACGAGCCGCTTCCCGGTCTACCGCTGATCACCTGGAAGACCTGACCGCATGAAATGCCCTTTTTGCGGTCATCTTGAAACGCAGGTCGTCGAGACCCGCGTTTCGGAAGACGCCGACTTCGTGCGCAGGCGCCGCCAATGCAGCGCCTGCGACAAGCGCTTCACCACCTACGAGCGGCCTGACGTCAACTTCCCCGTGGTGGTCAAGAAGGACGGCAGCCGCGCCGACTTCGACTCGACCAAGGTGCGCGCCTCGATGATGCTGGCGCTGCGCAAGCGTCCGGTGAGCATCGAGCAGATCGACAACGCCCTGCTGCGCATCGAGCAGAAGCTGCTGGCCAGCGGCCTGCGCGAAATCGACTCGACCAAGGTTGGCGAACTCGTGATGCGCGAACTCAAGAAGCTCGACAAGGTCGCCTACGTGCGCTTCGCCTCGGTGTACCGGAGCTTCGAGGACGTGGACGAGTTCAGGCAGTTACTGCGCGACATCTGAGGGCCGGGCGCCGGCCTCTCAACGATTCCAGCAAAGCTGCACCAGCGCATCCGAAGCGTCGGCCTGGCCCGCAGCCAGCCTGACACCCTGCTGGTTCACCGTCAGTGTTCCGCACTCGTCGTTGCGCGATGCGCCCTCCGGCACGGCCTGCAGCGTGTAGGTGGTCGCTGTTCTCGCGGCATAGCCGATGGCGTAGTTCGCCGTACCGGACGACGGCGCCTGCCGCAGCCCTGCCGGCAGCGCGACGGTCGCCGGGGGATACCTGCCATTGACGGTCAGGTACCGCTCTGTCCATTGCGCCGCCTGCAGCAACTGCTGCTTGGCATCGGCCCGCTTGGCCCGCAGCACATAGCGCGTATAGCTCGGGTAGGCGATTGCCGCGAGGATGGCGATCACCGCCGTCACGATCATGAGCTCGATCAGCGTGAAGCCGCGCGAGCGGAACCGCTCCTTGGCCTGCGCCTTGGGATGCTTGTCCATGGCCTAGTTCGACGACATCAGGTTGCGCCAGCCGAAGCGCCGGACGATATCCGGCCGCTTCGGCGCATTGCATTCGCCGGCCGCATTGCAGATGACGTCCTTGCCTTTTTCCCGGTCCTGCGGCTCGAAGGCGATGTCGTCCCTGCCGGAACGATTGCGAAAGCCGAGGTAGCCGCCAGCCGTGCCGGACCCGTTGTAGGCGATGCCGTCAGGGGCCGAGCCGCTGAAGAAGTCGATCACCATCGACCAGCCGTCGTCGCCGGTGCCCGCGGTGCAATCGAGCGGATTGCTGCCGGTGCCGGGAATGGTGGTCGAGAACAAGCCGGCGCTGTTGCTCAGCGCGTCGCCCGGATAGACGATGCGCTCCCTGGCGGCCGGCAGTCGGAGGTACCAGCCGCGCCTGGCGCTGGAACCGCTGTAGCTCACACTGTTGCCCGAAACGGTGCGGAACTCGGCATCACCTTCCCTGACGGCGTCGGTGCCAATGGCCTGCGCCACAAGGTCGGTCAATGCCGCGGTGCCCGTGCTGCCGTTGGCCCGGTCCCGGACGCCGTACAGATACTGGCTGGCGACAGTGCTTTCATCGCCGGCGGCAAACAGGCGACCCGTGCCGAACACCACCATGTAGCCGCCCCGCGGATGGCCGACGACCACCGGCGCCGCCGTGATCGGCTGCGTGGCGCCGGCCGTGAACAGCGGCACGTCGTCGAGGCTCGACGCGGTCGCGCCCGAGCCCATGGTGGCCTTCCATTTGCGGCTGTCGGCATCGCTCAGGTCGAACCGCCACAGGTTGCCGAGCAGGTCGCCGGCGTACGCAAAGTCGACCTTGCCGTCGCCGTTGCGGTCCACCACGCGCGGGGCGGAAAGCCCGTTGCCGGTGCCGCTGCCCTGTGTGGCAGGCGCGGGGATCTTGAGGACCGACTTGTCGCCGTCGAGATACTGGATCCACAGCACCGCTTTCTCGCTCGTGCTGTTGTAGCCATTGCCGAGGATCACGGCCTTGCGGCCGTTGTTCAGCAGCGCCACCTGCAGCGCACGCCTGGAGAAGGAATCGAGCGCGGGTTGCTGGAACTGATGGCCCAGGTCGCTATCGGAAAGCGCGGTCGTATCGATCACCGCCACGCTGGCAGCCCTGGACTCGTCGATGTTCTCGGGCTTGGTGACGTCGAGCACGAAGTAGCCCTTGCCGCCGGCTCCCAGCGTGCCCACCAGGAAGGATTTCCACCCGGCCGCCTTCTCGGCGTCCGTGGCTGTGGCCGTGGCAGCCGCCCCCATGTAGATGTCGGCCACGAAGGTGCTGCCGTCGACGTAGTACCTGTGCGAGTAGGCGGTTTCGCTGAGCCGCTTGAGACCGGGTGCGGCCGCCGTGCCGTAGAGGCCTTCGGGCACATAGGCGAACTCTTCCCTGCCGGTGGCCGCATTGAAGGCATACAGCATGCCGTCGTTGGCGCCCACGTAGACCATGGGCGTGCGAGCGGTGGCGGCGAACGTGGCATATGCATCGTTGGTGAAACCGCTCCTGGGTTGCCCCGCATACCAGACACTGGAACCCACGATGTCACCGAGCACATGGCCGCGCTTGCGCAATTGAAGGCCGGCGCCCTCGTTGCTGCGATCGCCGCGCAGGAAATCGAGCACGGCACGGCCGAGCGCGATGCTCGCGGTGTCTGTGCTGGCGGTTCCCTTGAGCGCGGCCTTCTGCACGTCGCTGAGGCTGGCCCAGCGAAACGGCACGCCGGAGCCCGTGGTTGCGGCACTGGTGGCCGTTGCCGCGGCAGTGCCCGAGAAGCTCAGCACCTTGCGATCGCCGTCGTGCGCGCCCCCTGCGGCCATGCGGGCATCGAGCAGCCCGCGCGCCGACCAGTCGGACGTAGCGGCCAGCCTGCCGTTGGCACCGAACCTGGTGGCGGTGAGCGCGCCCGACCAGTCGGCCGAGTCGTAGCCGGCTCGATAGACCGCCGTGCCGGTCGACACCCTGGAGGCACTCGCCGAAATCGAAGTCAGCGGGATGCTGGTGTTGAGCAGGATCTGCCCGAGGATGGACCTGAAAGCATCGCTGAGCGCCTGCGAATTGGAGGCCGGCGTGAAGGTGCCACGGCTGTTGAGCGCGGCATGCCAGAGGTCCATGCGCACGGCGGCGGCGTTGGCAGCCTTCTCGTGGTAATAGCCATAGGAGCCGCTGCCGGAACGCCAGGGCGGGAATATTCTGGTTCCATTCGACGAGCTGGTCTCGGTTTCCGTCGCCGTGCTCGCCAGCGGGTTCATCCAGGTGGCCGAGCCATCGACCAGGCGCGCATAGTCCCCGCTGTACGTCGGCTGCGCGGTCTCGGCTGAAATGGCCGGTGCGCCCGTCCACGACGAAGCGGCGCCAAAACCGACGGTGTAGGTCGTCAGATGCTGCCAGGTGGCCGGATCGTTCTTGGGATTCCAGTACTCGGGGACGGTCGCCGTGCCTATCGTGACGTTGCCGGCTTCCGCAACGATCTTCCTGAGATTGTTCGGCACGCCCGGCTGCAGGTCGCTGGCCCAGTAGTGAAAGGCCATGTCGGCCAGGGTCGGACGGTATTCCGCGATCGGCCTCCAGTTGCCCGTGGCATCCCTCGCCCAGTTGGCGCTGTCGCTGATGGCGCCGGCATTGTCCTTGTAGGGCGCGCGCGGCAGGTAGTCCATGGAATCGGGCAGGACGCGGTTCGTCCCGTCGGCGTTGCCGATGGCCGGCATGCCGAGCGCCGCCGGATCCGGGTTGAATCCGAAGAAGTTGTAGTCGCCGTCGGTCATGAAGATGTGAAAGGACTTGCGGCAGCTCGACTGTGTGGCTCCCTCCACGCCCGGGTCGTCCGAGTAAGGGCTGTAGCGCCCGGTGGTCTTCATGTACTCGCCGGCGCGGGTCATCATGGCGTGCAGCGGTGTGCCGCCGCCCGCGGCCAGGGCGTCGACCCAGTTCATGAACGCGGCGCGGTGCGTGCCGCCCAGCGAATTCATCAGATTCGCGTTGGCGAGGCCGTTGATCCGGCAGCCGCCGGCCTGGTAGGTGCCTGGCGAGGTATCGCCGAAGAACCCGACGCAGCTGTTGTCCTTGTTGCCGTTCATCGCCTGCCAGGAGAGACGAATACGGTCATCGGGAATGTTGGCCACCGAGAAATTGGCGCGGAGCGCGGTCTTCAGCGCTTCCATCCGGTTGGGCGTTCCGGGAGGCGGCGCAGCTTGCCCGTCCGACGCCCGCGAGGACCAGGCCATGCTCCCCGAGTTGTCGACCGACACGATCACGTTCGGCGCCGGCTCATCGACTGTGGTGCTGCGCGGCGCCTGTGCCAACACATACTGCCCGGCGTGGCCAACGGCCTGCGCCAGTACCAAGCCGCACACCAGGGCGTTCCTCGAAAACCTGTCGATGTTCATATGCCTCCCTCTCGCAATGCTCAATTCACCTTGGTGACCGGGTCCGGATCGAAGGACACCTGCAATTCGACCCGCGTCCCGCCTGCGGCGCTCGCGCTGCGCGCCCCCGTGGAGACGGCGGTGATTCGGTACAGCGGGTATTTGCTGTTCTTGCGGTCGATGACTTCGATCCAGTACCTGGCGCTGGCCAGCGCCGGATTGCCCGCAGCGGGCGCCCCCGTGAATTGCCCGTACGACGCATGCTTGTTCACATACGCGGTACGGGTCCAGAACCGGTAGGCCTCGCTGCCGGACGCAGCCGCCACCGAATCGGCCGCGGAGAAATAGCAGATGCCTTGCTCGCAACTGTTGGCGCCGTCGGCCATGTAGGCAGTCACCCAGCCGGTTTCCCTGTCGGGGAAGACACGGCCATCGTCGGCCTTGCGGCAGCGCGACGCCGGGAGCGTCGAACAGGCCACGTAGGTCTGGGTTGCGGTGGCAAAAGCCAGTTGCCGGATGTCGCGCTCCGCATCCAGCAGCGCGGCTTCCGCAGCCTCGAAGGCGCGCTGGTGTTCGCGCTGGTTGCCTGCCACCGACTCGAGCAACTGCGCCACTCGCGCGCCGCCCACCGCCAGCAGCGCTGAGAGCAGCAGCATGATCAGCACGATGAAAAGCGAAAACCCACGCTGCGCCAACCAGGCGCCGGAACCACCGCCGAACCGGAGCGCGCGCCTCACAGCGCCCCCAGGTTGTTTCGCAGCGCGAATACCGCCGTGTAGACGCGCCGCAGCCTGCCATCGCCGCTGGCCTGCGACTTGCCGTCGCAATCGGTATAGCCGCCGCTCGGGTTGTTCCTGGAACTGCCCGCAAGTTGCAGGCAGACGCGCACCGTGCGAACGCGGTTGAAGCTCGCCACGTCATCGGCCGTTACGTAGCGCACCACCTGTTCGCTTCCCGCCGCAGCCCCTACGCCGTACGCGACATCGAAGCGCTCGACGCCGTCGATGATCGGCTGCGGCGCGGTATTGCCGCTGCCCTTGCATCTCAGGACGCCGTTCGCCACCGAGAACTCGCTGGTGATCACCCGCACGTTGTCCGGAGCGACAGGAATGGCCGGGTCGTAAACGTCGCCCGCCGCGTTCTTGGCGCCCTGCCCCAGGCAGTCCTTGAAGTGATCGGGATTCGGCGCGTAGCCGATCTTCAGCCTGTCGTGCACCGAACCGCCCGGCGACTCCTCTCCCTTGATCGCGAAGAAGGCCGGCTCGCTCGCAAGATTGGTGTTCCTGTCCGCATTGGCATTGAAGTAGTACAGCGGCTCGGTCGCGTCGATGGGGATGTAGCCGGCCTGCCGGATCTGCTGGCCCAGCAGCCTGAACGCCAATGCCGACGATTGGTGGAGCGCGTTGACGTCGTCGCTCGTCATGGCTGTGTTGCGGGTGCCGAGCATGCTGGCGATGGCAGCCAGCACCACCAGCATGCCGATGATCAGCGCGACGAGGAACTCGACCAGCGTGAAGCCGGCCTGCGGCGGGCGAGGAGCGCGGGCCTTGTCGTTCATGGCTGCGGCACCGCAACGACGACTTCCAGGCAGGCCTTGCCCGTCGGGCAGCTCCAGGCCGGATCCGGCGCGATCGGGTTGACGACGGCAGGCTCGTCCCAGGCGATGTGCATGAACAGCAAGCCGCCGGCCGCCGCCTTGCCCTGCATGTCGGCCAGTCCGCCCGGCAACGCACTTGCTACCGTGCGCTTCCAGTTCCACAGATCGTAGGCCGCGAGCTCGACGGCGCTGCAGCTGGCATCGGCCCCTGCGCATGAACGCTCGGGTGCGGCAGCGCTTGCCGGCGACCAGTCGGCCACATAGGGGCTGTCGGCCGTGGCGCCCGTGACAAGGTTGGCACGGATGCGGTCGGCCATGTCGCCGGCCAGTTGCACGGCCATGTTCAGGTTGCTGGCACCCGCGCTGTCTGCGAGCACGCGCAGCTGGAGGCCGGCCAGCGCCAGCAGGCCGAACGAGAGCACGAGAACGGCCACCATGGCCTCGATCAGCGAAAAGCCCGCCTGGCTCCCGCGCGGCTTGCGAAATGGAACGCTCAGCACGTTGCGCTCCCCTTCACCAGCCGGTCGCGCCCACCGAGCGCCACGCACACTGCGGCGGCATTGGGCGAAGCGTCGTTCCCGGCCGGGCGGAAGCTGAAGCTGGCAACGCCTGCAGAGTGGCCCATGGCATCGAAGGACACGGCACCGAGGGAACTCTTTCCGATCGCGACCCGCGTGTCGGGGTCTTGCCGCCTGAGGGTTTCGACGGTGTCCCCGCTGCTAACCGTCGTGTCCCAGCCGCAGCTCTAATCCCTGCCGCGGCACTCTGCACGCTGCTGGAGGGTCACGGTTTTTCCGCGCCGGGCGGCCTCGGAGCGCGCGTGGCTCAGGCTCGCCATCAAGGCCGAGGCCATGCCCTGTACGCGATACTTTTCGATCAGGCTGCTGAAATTGGGCAGCGCCATGGCCAGCAGGACGGTCATCAGTACGATGACGGTCATCATTTCGACCAGCGTGAAGCCCCGCGCGGACGCGCAGAATCTGTTGTTCATGTCGTATCGCCCGCCGCCTTGCACCACGGTGCCGGACGGACGCTTCTCCCCTGATTGCAATAGCCGGAAATTCTATTTTTTCAATTTCTTATTGAAGGCCATTGCGCGACAAGCGGTCAAAGCAAATGGATCAACGGTCAATGGTTTTCAATTGATTCCAAATTGCCAATCAAATAAATTCGATTTAACAAAAAGATGACAAAAGAAATTGCGAATTTCATGGCCCATGCACTGGATCTCGCGCGCCAGGCCGGACCCGAGACCGATCCGAATCCGCGTGTCGGCTGCGTCCTGGTGGCCGCGGATGGCGCTGTGATCGGCCAAGGCAGCACCCAGCAGGTCGGCGGCCCGCATGCCGAGATCATGGCGCTGCGCGATGCGGCCGCGCGGGGCCATTCGGTCGCGGGCGCAACCGCCTGGGTCACGCTCGAGCCCTGCGCTCACCATGGCCGCACCGGCCCGTGCTGCGATGCGCTGGTCGCGGCGGGCATTGGCCGGGTCGTTGCATCGCTCGCCGACCCCAACCCGCTGGTCGCCGGCCAGGGCTTCGAGCGGCTGCGCGCTGCGGGCGTCGACGTCGAGGTGGGCTCGGGCGCAGAGGAAGCACGGGAGCTCAACATCGGCTTCTTCAGCCGCATGGTCCGCAAGACCCCCTGGGTGCGGCTCAAGGCCGCGGCCTCGCTGGACGGCAAGACCGGCCTGCACAACGGCGTGAGCCAATGGATCACGTCCGAACCGGCGCGCGCCGACGGCCATGCATGGCGTGCGCGGGCCAGCGCGGTACTGACGGGCGTGGGCACGGTGCTGGAAGACGATCCCCGGCTCGACGTGCGGCTGGTGGAAACCACGCGCCAGCCGCACGTGGTGGTGATCGACAGCCAATTGCAGACCCCGCCCGACGCAAAGCTCTTCTTGCCCGGCCGTGCCGTCTGGATCTACGCCGCGGCCCAGGACAGCGCGAAGGCCGCCGCCCTGGAAGCGCGCGGCGCCACCATCGCCTTTCTGCCCAATGCGCAGGGCAAGGTCGATCTGGCGGCGATGCTGCGGGATCTCGCCCGGCGCGAGGTCAACGAACTCCACGTCGAGGCCGGCCACAAGCTCAATGGATCGCTGCTGCGCGAAGGCCTGGTCGACGAACTGCTGGTGTATCTGGCGCCGAAACTGATCGGCGATGGCCTCGGCATGGCATCCGGCATTCACACGGGCGGCCCGTTGGCCGACCTGGCGGGCGCGCTACCGCTCGAATTCCGGACCTTCGACCGGGTGGGACCGGACCTGCGGATCGTGGCCCGGGTCGCCGGAAGGGACGCTTTCTAGCGGGCGAATGCGGGCGTCCGACGGCCGGACCCAGGATGTCTGCGAAAATGCGCGGATGTTCACCGGAATCATCACCGGCGTGGGGCGCATCGCCGCCATTCACGACCTCGGCACCTCCTCCTCCTACGGCAAAAGACTCAGCATCGCGGTGCCCGACGGCTACCTCGATGACGTCGGCCTTGGCGACAGCATCGCGCTCAACGGCGCCTGCATGACCGTCACCACGCTCGCCCCCGAGCGACAGCAGTTCACCATCGACATTTCAGCCGAGTCCCTCGACAAGACTGCGGGCCTGACCGACGAAGGCAGCCGCATCAACCTCGAGAAGGCGCTGCGCGCCAGCGACCGCCTCGGCGGGCACATCGTCTCGGGCCACGTGGACGGCATCGGCCGCGTGAGCTTCTTCGAGCCCGTCGGCGAAAGCTGGGAGCTGCGCATCGTTGCGCCGCAGGCGCTGGCCCGCTTCCTGGCGTACAAGGGCTCGATCACCATCAACGGCGTGAGCCTGACGGTCAATAGCGTGAAAGACGTCGCCGAAGGCGCCGAGGTCAGCATCAACCTGATCCCGCACACCGTCGAAAACACCTCGCTCGGCAGCCTGCAGGCCGGCTCGAAGGTCAACCTCGAAATCGATACCGTGGCGCGCTACGTGGAGCGCATGCTCCAGGCCGGCGTGCTGGTGCCGCCCTCCACGTATTCCAAGGACACAGCCGAATGAATGCCTCCGTCACGCCGATCGGCGCCCCCCGCGCCGCGCGCGCTCCTGCCCCCATCTCCCCGGTCGAGGAGATCGTGGCCGAGCTCGCCGCCGGCCGCATGGTGATCCTGGTCGACGAGGAAGACCGCGAGAACGAAGGCGACATCGTCATCGCGGCCGACCACATCACGCCCGAAGCCATCAACTTCATGGCGCGCCATGCACGCGGCCTGATCTGCCTCACGCTCTCGCGCGAAATGTGCGAGCGGCTGCAGTTGCCGCCGATGGTCCAGCGCAACGGCGCCAAGCATTCGACCGCGTTCACCGTGTCCATCGAGGCGGCCGAAGGCGTGACCACCGGCATCTCCGCCGCCGACCGCGCCCGCACCGTGCAGGCCGCCGTGGCGCCCAACGCCGTGGCCGCCGACCTGGTGCAACCGGGTCACATCTTCCCGCTGCAGGCGGTGGACGGCGGCGTACTGATGCGCGCCGGCCATACCGAAGCCGGCTGCGACCTGGCCGCGATGGCCGGCTGCTCGCCCGCCTCGGTGATCTGCGAGGTGATGAACGAAGACGGCACGATGGCGCGCCTGCCCGACCTGCAGATCTTCGCGGCCGAGCACGACATCAAGATCGGCACCATCGCCGCGCTGATCGAGCATCGCAGCCGCGTCGAATCGCTGGTCGAGAAGGTCGGCTGCCGCGAGATCCAGACCAACTGGGGCGCCTTCACGGCCCATGCCTTCATCGACAAGCCCAGCCGCGGCGTCCACCTCGCGCTGGTGCGCGGCAAGTGGGCGCCGGAAGACACGGTGTCGGTGCGCGTGCACGAGCCGCTCTCGGTGCTCGACGCGCTCGAAATCAACCGCCCGATGCACTCGTGGAGCCTGGACGCCAGCCTCTCGCACATTGCGGCCGAGGGCAAGGGCGTGGCCGTGCTGCTGAACTGCGGCGAGACCGCCGGCGAGCTGCTTGCGCAGTTCGACGGCACCGCGCGCCCCGCGCAAGCCCCCGAGCGCGGCCGCATGGACCTGCGCAGCTACGGCATCGGCGCGCAGATCCTGCGCGAATGCGGTGTGCACAAGATGAACCTGCTGGGCACGCCGCGCCGCATGCCCAGCATGGCAGCAGGCTACGGCCTCGAAATTGCCGGCTACCTCACGAAAGACTGAACGACCATGCAAGGTTCAAACAAGGGCGAGACGACGCTCAACGGAAAAGGACTGCGCATCGGCATCGTGCAGGCGCGCTTCAACGCCGACATCACCGACGCGCTGGCCTCGGCCTGCCTCTCGGAGCTCGAGGCACTGGGTGTGGCTGCCAGCGACATCCACCACCTGCAGGTTCCCGGCGCGCTCGAAGTGCCCGTGGCCCTGCAGGCGCTCGCCGAGCGCGGCGGCTACCACGCGCTCATTGCGCTGGGCTGCATCATCCGCGGCGAGACCTACCACTTCGAACTCGTGGCCAACGAATCGGGTGCGAGCGTGAGCCGCCTTGCGCTCGACTACCGCCTGCCCATCGCCAACGCGATCCTCACCACCGAAAACCTCGA
This sequence comes from Variovorax sp. Root434, assembly GCF_001426595.1. Taxonomy (NCBI): domain Bacteria; kingdom Pseudomonadati; phylum Pseudomonadota; class Betaproteobacteria; order Burkholderiales; family Comamonadaceae; genus Variovorax; species Variovorax sp. Root434. The sequence goes on along the minus strand of NZ_LMEK01000012.1, from coordinate 328,857 downwards.
GCAGGCCATCGCGCGGCAAACCGACAAGGGCCGCGACGCAGCCCAGGTCGCCGTCGAAATGGCGCAACTGCTGGCCACCCTTTCATGACCGAAGACACCTCCAAGCCCCTCAAGCCCGCTGACGCCAAGCCGCGCCAGTCGCGCGTCGGACTCACCAGCACCGGCGCGCGCAAGGCTTCGGCCAAATCGAACCGCAGCCGCGCGCGCGAGTTCGCACTGCAGGCGCTCTACCAGCACCTGGTGGGCCGCAACGACCCGACCGACATCGATCATTTCACGCGCGACCTCGCGGGCTTCCACAAAGCCGATGCGCTGCACTACGACGCGCTGCTGCACGGTTCGATCGAAGGCGCCGAGCAGCTCGACGCGCTGATCCGCCCGCTGCTGGACCGCAAGTTCGAAGAGATTTCGCCCATCGAGCACGCCGTGATGTGGATCGGCGTGTACGAGTTCCAGAACTGCCCCGACGTGCCATGGCGCGTGGTGCTCAACGAGTGCATCGAACTCGCCAAGGAATTTGGCGGCACCGACGGCCACAAGTACGTGAACGCCGTGCTGAACGGCCTGGCGCCGCAGCTGCGTCCGCTCGAAGTGGAAGCCGACCGCGCTTCAGGGAAAGCCAAGGCATGAGGAGCGCCGCCCGGCCGCCCGAAGGCGCTCGCCCCCTCGCTTGCGAGGGGGGAGGCGAAGACCCGCAGCGCCGCAGCCTGGGGGTGCAATGAGAATTTCGACGCGCGCCCAGCGCATCGAGCCCTTCTACGTGATGGAGGTGGCGAAGGCGGCCGGTGCGCTGGCCCGCGAAGTGGCCCACACCGACCGGCCGATGATCTTCCTGAACATCGGCGAACCCGACTTCACCGCTCCGCCACTGGTGCAGGAAGCCGCGGCCCGCGCGGTGCGCGCCGGCGCCACGCAGTACACGCAGGCCACCGGTCTCGACCACCTGCGCGAACGCATCAGCGGCTGGTACAAGCAGCGCTTCAACGTCGACGTGCCGGCCCGCCGCATCGTCATCACGGCCGGCGCCTCGGCCGCGCTGCAACTGGCGTGCCTCGCGCTGATCGAGTCGGGCGACGAAATTCTCATGCCCGACCCGAGCTATCCGTGCAACCGCCACTTCGTGAGCGCGGCGGACGGCAAGGCCGTGCTGGTGCCGACCACGGCCGAAGAGCGCTTCCAGCTCACGGCCGCGAAAGTCGAGGCCGCCTGGACCGACAGGACGCGCGGCGTGCTGCTGGCGTCGCCCTCCAACCCGACCGGCACCTCCATCGCGCCCGGCGAGCTGCGCCGCATCCACGAGGTGGTGTCGCAGCGCGGGGGCATCACGCTGATCGACGAGATCTACCTCGGCCTTTCGTACGACGACGCATTCGGGCAAACCGCACTGGCCATCGATGACAACGTCATCAGCATCAACAGCTTCAGCAAGTACTTCAACATGACCGGCTGGCGCCTCGGCTGGCTGGTGGTGCCCGAGGCGCTGGTGCCGGTGGTCGAGCGGCTCGCGCAGAACCTCTTCATCTGCGCCAGCACGGTGTCGCAGTACGCGGCGCTCGCCTGCTTCGAGCCCGAGAGCATCGCCGAATACGAACGCCGGCGCGCCGAATTCAAGGCGCGCCGCGACTGGTTCATTCCGCAGCTGAACGCGCTGGGCCTGAACGTGCCCGTGGTGCCCGACGGCGCCTTCTACGCCTGGGCCGACTGCACCGGTTTCGCCGAGAAGCTCGGCATCTCGGGCAGCTGGGACTTCGCCTTCGAAACCATGAAGCGCGCCCACGTCGCCGTCACGCCCGGCCGCGACTTCGGCACGGCGGAGACGGCGAAGTTCGTGCGCTTCTCCACCGCCAGCTCGATGGCGCACCTGCAGGAATCCATCGAGCGTCTGCGGGCGATGGCAGAGAACCGGGCCCAATGAGCTACGCGTTTCCGATCCGCGTCTACTGGGAAGACACCGATGCCGGCGGCATCGTGTTCTACGCCAACTACCTGAAGTTCATGGAACGCGGTCGCACCGAGTGGTTGCGCTCACTGGGCGTCGAGCAGCACAAGCTGCGCGAGGAAACCGGCGGCCAGTTCGTGGTGAGCGAAACGCAGCTCAAATACCATCGCCCCTCGCGGCTGGACGACGAACTGCTCGTTACAGCCGATCTTCAACAATTGGGCACCGCGTCGTTGATAATCGGCCAGCGCGTGCTATCAAAAACAGAGCAAAAGCGGACAGATGCCTCGGCGCCTGTCCTGCTGTGCGAAGGCACGATCCGCATCGGCTGGGTGGACGCCGCCACATTGCGTCCCGCACGCATTCCGAAGCAAGTGACGGGAACCCTCGAGCGCTACAGCGGCTCCATGACACAACCTTTCAAGCCATGAACCAAGACCTCTCCATCATCAATCTCCTGCTCCATGCGAGCTTCGTGGTTCAACTGGTCGTGCTGCTGCTGGTGATCGTCTCGATCGCCAGCTGGGCCGCGATCATCCGCAAGTACTTCGCGCTGCGGCGCATGCGCGCCCTCAACGACGATTTCGAGCGCGAGTTCTGGTCGGGCACCAGCCTGAACGAGCTGTTCGCCTCGGCCGCGCAGAACGCCAAGTTCGCCGGCCCCATGGAACGCATCTTCGCCTCCGGCATGCGCGAGTACCAGAAGCTGCGCGAACGCCACGTGAGCGACGCCGCCACGCTGCTCGACGGCGCCCGCCGCGCCATGCGCGCGAGCTTCCAGCGCGAGTTGGACGCGGCCGAGCAGAACCTCTCGTTCCTGGCCACCGTGGGTTCGGTGTCGCCGTACGTCGGCCTGTTCGGTACGGTCTGGGGGATCATGCATGCCTTCACCGGCCTCGCGGCCCTCGCCCAGGTGACGCTGGCCACCGTGGCCCCCGGCATCGCCGAGGCGCTGGTGGCCACCGCCATCGGCCTGTTCGCTGCCATTCCGGCGGTGGTGGGCTACAACCGCTTCGCCCGCGAGATCGACAAGATCGCCATCGCCCTCGAAACCTACATCGAGGAGTTCTCCAACATCCTGCAGCGCAACCTCTCGGCCAACCCGAACGCGGGCGTTGCATCGTCGGTGGCTCCGGCCAACCGCTGAGCGGAGGCGCAACGCATGCCCGCCATTTCATCCCGGGGCCGCGGCCGCCGGACGATCAACGAGATCAACATGGTCCCGTTCATCGACGTGATGCTGGTGCTGCTGATCATCTTCATGGTCACCGCGCCGCTCATCACGCCGAGCGTGATCAACCTGCCTTCGGTCGACCGCGCCAACAAGCAGCCCGACAAGCCCATCGAGATCGTCATCAAGAGCGATGACGAGGTACAGATCAAGAAGGACCCGTCCACCGGCACGGGTGGTACGTCCATTCCCATGACGCAGATTGGCTCCGCGGCCAAGACCGCCCAGGGCGGCGACGACCAGCGCCCGGTGGTCATCAGCGCCGACAAGTCGGTGAAGTACGAAACCGTCGTGAAAGCAATGAACCAGCTCAAGAAGAGCGGCGTCGAGCGCGTAGGCCTGTCGGTCACGACCACGGGCGGCAAATAAGGCATGTCGCTCGCACTGGATCGCCCCGAGTTCGCGCCGCCGCCGCAACGCGGCACGCCGCGCGCCGTCGTGCTGGCCCTCATTGCGCATGCGCTGCTGATCGCCGCACTCACCTGGGGCGTGCGCTGGCGCAGCGATGCCGACGAAGGCGCGGTCGATGCAGAGCTGTGGTCGTCCACGGTTCAGCAGGCAGCGCCCCGCCTGCAGGCACCGCCGGCGCCCGCACCGGTTCCCGCGCCGCCGCCGCCCGCCCCCGCACCGCCGCCCCCGCCTGTTGCCAAGGCCCCTGAGCCCGCGCCCGCACCCAAGGCCCCCGACATTGCCCTGGAGCGCGAGAAGAAGCTCAAGGAGCAGAAGGAACAGAAAGAGCGCGAGCTGGAGCAACAGCAGAAGAAAAAAGAGCTCGAAGCCAAGCAACGCGCCGAGGACGAAGCCGAGCGCAAGAAGGAACAGCAGAAGAAGCTGGCCGAGCAGAAGAAGCAGCAGGAAGCCGAGGCCAAGCAGGCCGAAGCCAAGAAGGCCGAGGCCGCCACGAAGCAGGCCGCCGCCGACCGTGCCGCAGCGCTCAAGCGCATGCAGGGCCTGGCCGGTGCGAGCGGCAGCGACGATTCGAAGGGCACGGCCCAGCGCTCTTCGGGGCCTTCGAGTGGCTACGCCGGCCGCATCGCCGCTGCCGTGCGCCCGAACATCACCTTCCCCGATGCCGAAACCGTGAACGGCAACCCGGCGGCCGAGTTCGAGGTGAGCCTCGCGCCCGACGGCACCATCGTCGGCGTCAAGCTGAGCAAATCGAGCGGCCTGCCTGGCTGGGACGACGCGGCCGAGCGCGGCCTGCGCAAGACCGACAAGCTGCCGCGCGACACCGACGGGCGCATCTTCCCATCGCTGATCGTGACACTGCGGCCCAAGCGCTGATTCCTGCCAGTTCCGGGCGATCTTCTCCAAGGCCGCCCGGAACTCCTCGGTTGCCGCACTGTCTACCCGCGCACAACAACAGCCGGGTCCACGCCCGCACAAGATGAACCCCAACGGCCGCATCCGCTACGGCAGCAGTCCACTGCTCGCCAGCCCCACACCCGTGTGGCGCAGCAAGTTCATCGTGGCCAGCATCGCCTTCGGCTTCGTGCTGCTGGCAAGCCGGGCCGCCTACGTCCAGATCTTCAACAACGACTTCTTCCAGCACCAGGGCGAGGTGCGCTACCAGCGCACGCTGGAGCTGCCGGCCAACCGCGGCCGCATCCTCGACCGCAACGGGCTGATTCTGGCCTCCGACATTCCGGCGCCCAGCATCTGGGCCATTCCCGAGGACATCGAGCGCGACGACCCTACGGTGCAGGCCAAGCTCAGGCAGGCCGCCAAGCTGCTCGGCATGCCGCAGAAGGATTTCGACAAGAAGCTCGAGGACGAGGACAAGACCTTCGTCTGGATCAAGCGCCAGGTCGATCAGCCGGTCGCCAAGGCGGTCGCCGCGCTCGACATCAAGGGCATCTACCTGCGCCGCGACTATCGCCGCCAGTACCCCGAAGGCGAGGCGGCGGCGCACGTGGCCGGCTTCACCAATGTGGAAGACATCGGGCAGGAAGGCGTGGAACTCGCGTTCAACCAGGAGCTGGCGGGCAAGTCGGGCTCGCGCCACGTCCTCAAGGACCGGCTGGGCCACATCGTCGAGGACACGGAGGACCAGGTGCCGCCGACCGACGGCCATGACATCCAGCTGAGCATCGACGACCGCGTGCAATTTGTGGCCTACGAGAAGCTGCGCGACGCCGTGGTCGCCAACAAGGCGCGCGCGGGCAGCGTGGTGGTGGTCGATGCGCGCACGGGCGAGCTGCTGGCCATGGCCAACTACCCGAGCTACGACCCCAACGACCGCCGCAAACTCACCGGCGAGCAGCTGCGCAACCGCGCCATGACCGACGTGTTCGAGCCCGGTTCGACGATGAAGCCGATCACCGTCGCCACCGCGCTGCAGCTGGGCCGCGTGACGCCCAAGACCATCATCGACACCAACCCGGGGCGCATCACCGTGTCGGGCGCGACCATCCACGACGACGAGAACTTCGGCGTGCTGACGGTCGAGGGCGTGATCCAGAAATCGAGCAACGTCGGTGCCACCAAGATCTCGCAACGCATGACGGCGCAGGAGATGTGGAACTCGTTCACCGCCGTGGGCCTGGGCCAGAAGCCGCAGACGCCCTTCCCCGGCGCGGTCAGCGGGCGCCTGCGGCCCTGGAAGTCGTGGCGGCCGATCGAGCAGGCCACCATGTCGTATGGCTACGGCCTCTCGGCGTCGCTCTTCCAGATCGCGCATGCGTACACCGCGTTCGCGCACGGCGGCGAGGTCATTCCTGTGAGCCTCCTGAAAAGCACCGGCACCGAGCCGCCCGGCGTGCAGGTGTTCTCGCCGCAGGTGGCCAGCGAGGTGCGCCAGATGATGCACTTGGCGGCCGCGCCCGGCGGCACCGCGCCGCTCGCGCAGACCGAGGGCTATTCGGTCGGCGGCAAGACCGGCACCGCGCACAAGCAGGTCGGCAAGGGCTACGCGAGCAACAAGTACCGCGCCTGGTACACCGGCATGTCGCCCATCGACAAGCCACGCATCATCGTCGCGGTGATGATCGACGAACCCGGCGCGGGCAAATATTTCGGCGGGCTGGTTGCGGCGCCGGTGTTCAGCCAGATCGTGCAGCAGACGCTGCGCGTCATGAACGTGGTGCCGGACCTTGCGGTGGCGTCGATGGCGCATTGATTCGCCACCCTCGTTTAGGATCGCCGGCAACTCATTGCCTGACGCTCCCGACATGGTCGACACCTCTCCTGCCGTTCGCCTCGAAGACCTGCTCCCGCTCCCCTACCAGCAAGCCCTCGCCGCCCATCTGCAGGCGAACGAACCCGAGTTGTGGCGCTGGGCGGCCTCAGCCGAAGCGCGCGAGGAGCACGCCGCGGCCGTCCGCGCCGACCTGCTGCGCAACTCGTACCGGCTCGATGCCGATGCCCACCCCGAGCTGCACGCGCATTGCAATGCGGCGGCGCACCGCATGGGCATCGCGGCGCGCGTCACGCTCTACCAGGCGGGCGACGGCACGATGAACGCCACGCTCTACTTCCTGCCCGGCGAGGCGCACATCGTGCTCTCAGGCCCTCTGATGGAGCGGCTGCAAGGCCCCGAGTTGGAGGCCGTGCTCGGCCACGAACTCGCGCACTACCTGCTGTGGGAGCGCGACGGCGGCAGGTACCACGTGGTCGACCGCATCCTGCAGGCCGCGGCGGCCGATGTCCGCGCCGATGCGAGCCACCTGCATGCGGCACGCCGCTACGGGCTCTACACCGAGGCCTTTGCCGACCGCGGCGCCTGCATCGCCTGCGAGGCGCTCGAACCGGCGGTCACCGCGCTGGTCAAGGTGCAGACGGGCCTGGCGCAGGTCAATGCGGCAAGCTACCTGAGGCAGGCCGACGAAATCTGCGCTGCGCCCGAACTGCAGACGCGCGGCACCAGCCATCCCGAAATCTTCGTGCGGGCGCGGGCTCTGCGCCTGTGGACCGAGCGCCAGCCCGAGGCCGACGATTGGCTGGCCGGCGCGCTCGAAGGCCCGCTGGACATCGCCACGCTCGATTTGCTCGGGCAGCAGCGCGCCGATGCGCTGACGCGCGAAACCATCGCGCAGCTCTTGCAACGCCCGTTCCTCCAGTCCGAATCGCTGCTGGCCCATGCGCGCCGTTTCTTTCCGAACTTCGCGCCACCCGCCGGGCCGATGCCGCCGCCTGCTCCGGTGCCGGCCGGCGTGCGCGATTACCTGGCCAGCGTGCTGGTCGACTTTGTCGCGGCCGATCCCGATCTTGACGACATCACGCTCGCCGCCGCGATCGGCCTGGCCGAAGCCATGGGCTGCGCCGCGCAACTCGAAGAACGCGTCGTCAAGGACATGCGCCTTCCCAAGCGCAGCCTCACGCGTGTGAAGCGCGACGCCGCCACGCTGCTCGAAAAGGCAGCGGCCCAACATCTGCAGGGCGCATCCGCATGACCACACCCGCCATCGCTCCCCTGCTGCAACTGCTGGACACCGCGGACGCCCACGGCGGCCTGCAGACCGACGACGTGCTGAGCCTCGTGCTGCCGCTGCTGCGCGAAGTGTCCGCACTCCACGAGCAAGGCAAGGTCGCCGCGCTCGGCAGCGCGTTCGCCTACCGCGTCGACGACACGCCCGCCCTCATGCTTATGCAGCCCGAAGGCACCGAGCCGCACCAGAACCGCGAAGCCATTGCGCCGCTCGAACAGCCCGCCGCCTCCGTGCTGCGCGTGGTCGGCGAGCACCGCGTGACGCTCGATGCCGACGAGGGCGTCTCCGTCGAGAACCTTGCGCTCATGGCCGATGCCTCGCCCGATGCCCTGCCGACCCGCCCCGTGTACCTGCCCGGCTACACCGCCTGGGAATTGCGCTTTGCGCACCACGACGCACTGAGCGACATCTTCTGCCTCGGCCAGGTGCTCGCCAGCCTTTCGTGCGGGCTCGATCTCACCGACAGCGAGGAACTGGCCCGCTTCGCCGCGAGCCGCGGCAACCTGTTCGCGCTCAACCGCCGCCTGCACCCGGTGGTGGCCGCGGTGATCGGGGAGATGACCGCGCTGGACCGCCACGAGCGCGCACGCGACCTGCCCTCGGTGATCCGCCGGCTCAAAACCTACCGCGACCAGCCGCTGGACCTGGGCCTGGACCGCATCGCACCCGCGAAGGACGGCGCGGGCCAGCGCCGGCAGGCGATCCGCCTGCACCTGCGCGATCGCCTCTTCGACCTCTCGCGCCGCAACCGCCTGCTGCACTTCAAGCCCAGCCAGACGCATGTGAACCTCACGGTGGCGAGCGTGCCCCTGGTGGTGGACATCAAGAACATCCGCATCGACCAGCTCTGCGTGTGGGACGGCCGCTTCGCGAGCGACATCGCCACCTGCGACCCGGTGCCGCTCGCGCGCTGGCTGCGCTTCGAAGACCAGCCCTACCTGCCGGGCGCGCTCGACCGCATCCTGCAGGAGGCGCGGCGAGATCGCTCCGAGTACGGCTTCTCGCAGCTTTCGCTGGTGATGGCCTTCCTGCGCTGGCACAACCTGAAGGAAGGAGAGAGCGAGCGAGCCGAGCGCATTGCCTCGCCGCTGCTGATGCTGTCGGTCGAGCTCACGCGCAAGAAGGGCGTGAAGGACCAGTACCTGCTCGAAGCCGCTTCGAGCGAAGCGCAGGTCAACCCGACGCTGCGCCACCACCTGCGCCAGCTCTACGGCATCGTGCTGCCCGAGACGGTGGACCTGCACGAAACCACCATCGAGCAGTTCCACGCCCAGTTGGCCGCGCAGATCGCGGCGACCGAGCCCGGCGTGCAGCTGCGGCTGGTGAAGCAGCCCGAGATCGAGCTGATCCATCAGCGCGCGCGCCAGCGGCTCGAACAGTTCAAGCGCCGCACCCGTGTGCGCAATCCCGGCGCGCAACCCGTCGCAGCACAGGACTTCAGCTATGCGAAGGACGACTTCCGCCCGCTCGGCCTGCAGCTCTATCACGCCAAGGTGCGGCCGGTTCCGCTGCCGCTGCGCAGCGCGGTGGGCGCACCTCCCATGCCACGCGCGCCGCAGATGGCCGCCACCGCCGCGCAGACCGAACAGCAGACGTACTCGCTGCACGAAAGCACCGGCAACCCCTACCAGTGGGACGTCGACCTCACCTCGGTGACGCTCGGCAACTTCAATCACCGCAAGATGTCTCTTGTGCGCGACTACTCGGCACTGAGCGAATCGGAAATCGCGAGCGACGCCTTCGACCGCGTGTTCTCGCTGCAGCCGCGCCAAGTCGATGCCGAGCCGCCGGCCGCGCTGCCACTGGCCGACCAGTGGCCCGTGGTGCAGGCCGATGCCACGCAGACCGCCGCCGTGGCGCTTGCGCGCACCGGCACCAGCTACATCATCCAGGGGCCGCCGGGCACCGGGAAGTCGCAGACCATCACCAACCTCATCGCCGACTACGTGGGGCGCGGGCAACGCGTGCTCTTCGTCTGCGAGAAGCGCGCCGCCATCGACGTGGTTTTCCACCGCCTGCGGCAGCAGGGACTGGACGAGCTCTGCTGCATGATCCACGACTCGCAGGGCGACAAGAAGGCCTTCGTGCAGAACCTCAAGAAGACCTACGAGCACTGGCTCGCGGCCCCCGAGGAACTGGACGCAGAAACCCGCGAGCGCACGCAGCTCGTCGACACCATGGACGCCGACCTGAAGGCGCTGGAACGCTTCGACGCCGCGATGCGCGAGGCGCCCGAGCACCTGGCCGTGGCGGTGCGCACGCTGATGGCGCGACTGATCGCGCTCAAGCCGCACGATCCCGCGCTCACGCCGCTGCAGGCCGAGGCACTGCCCACCTTTGCGGCCTGGCGCAGGCACGAAGACCTGGTCGCGCGCCTGCATCTCGCCGTCACCGAAAGCCTCGGCGTGCCGTACCTGTCGGCACATGCGTTCGCACAACTCGCCCCGGTGCTGCTGCGACAGGAGCGGCCGCTTGCGCGGCTGGTCGAACTCAGCGACCGCGCGGCTGAACAGATCGGCCCGCATCGCGACGCGTTGGCCGGCGCCTGGCCGCCGCTGGGCGACGATCCCACCCTCTGGGGCGATGCGCTGGCCGTGGTGGCCGACGCGCGCCGCGTGGCCGCGCTGGCCGCGCGCGGGCATCTCTCGCTGCTCGACACCGCGCACCCCACGAGCCTCGCGTTCGGCGAGGCGATGACGCAGCGCCGCGCGCTGCAGCAGGCGCTCGAGGAGGCCCTCGAACGCACGAACCGCTGGCGCGACAAGCTCTCGCCGAGCGACACCGAAGCTGGCCTCGCCCAGGCCAAGGCGCAGCAAGGCTCGCTGCTGCGCTGGCTCAAGCCGTCGTGGTGGCGGCTGTCGGGCGAACTCAAGCGCCGCTACGACTTCACCGGGCATGCCGTTCGCCCGCAGCCCAGCCAGGTGCTCGATGAACTGCTGGCCGAGCACACGGCCCGCGCAGCCGTCGGCAAACAGGCGATGCAGATCGAGGCCACCTACGGCTGCGCCGATCCCGATGACTTCGTGCAGCAGCTCGACGCCCTGCGCCGCGGCGATGCCACCGGCAACGGCGTGCGCGCAACCTTCCACGCGCACCTGCGCTCCGACGCCGGCGCGAGCCGCAGTGTCGAACGGCTGGCCGCGCTCGGCGAACGCACCGACGCGCTCGACGCCCTGTGGCGCGACCTGCTCGACGACCCCACCGCGCAGCCGCTGGCCTCGCTCGAAACGCTGGCCCGCACGTTGCGCGAACAAGCCGACAGCCTGCCGGCCGCGCTGCCTCACCTGCAGGAGCTTGCCGATGCCGACCCGGCTTTGGCCCGTGCGCTGCGCACGCTGCCGCTGCCGCCCGAGGCCGTCGAGTACGCCGTCGCGCGCGAAGGCCTGGAGCGCGTCTACCGCACCGAGCGCTGGCTGCCGCGCTTCGACAGCGCCGCGCTCGCGCGCCATGCGCAGCGCCTGGCCGACGGAGAGCGCAAGCTGCTCGACCGCAACGCTCGCACCCTTGCCGCCGCAGTGCGCCAGCGCTTTCGCGACCACGTGCAGAAAAGCGCCTTGCCCGCGAGCCAGCTCGACGCCGGCGGCAAGCTCTTCAAGAAGAGCTACAACGCAGGGCGGCGCGAGCTCGAACACGAGTTCGGCAAGACCATGCGCTACAAGGCCATCCGCGAACTCGCCTCGGGCGACACCGGCCAGGTGGTGCGCGACATGAAGCCGATCTGGCTCATGAGCCCGCTCTCGGTGTCCGACACGCTGCCGCTCGCGGCCGACCTCTTCGACGTGGTGATCTTCGACGAGGCGAGCCAGATCCCGGTGGAAGAAGCCGTGCCCGCGCTCTATCGCGCGCCGCAGATCATCGTGGTGGGCGACGAGATGCAGCTGCCGCCGACGAGCTTCTTCTCGTCCGGCCGCGACCCGGAGGACGAGACGGTGTCGGTGGAAGACGAAGGCGACCGCATCGCAGTCGTGCTCGATGCCGACAGCCTGCTGAACCAGGGCGCGCGCAATCTGCCGGCCACGCTGCTGGCCTGGCACTACCGCAGCCGCTACGAATCGCTGATCGGTTTCTCGAACGCGGCCTTCTACGCAGGCAACCTCTTCACCATTCCGGACCGCAGCCTCCCGGCGGACGCGCGCGACGAAATCCTCGTTCAATCGCGCAACCCGACGGACGCATCGGTGGCCGCGAACGTCGACGCCCTGCTTTCGCGCGCCATCAGCTTCCATCGCGTGACCGATGCGGTGTACGAGAACCGCATCAACGACGGCGAGGCGCGCCACATCGCGCAGCTGGTGCGTGAACTGTTGAAACGCGAGACCGGGCGCAGCCTGGGCATCGTCGCGTTCTCCGAAGCGCAGCAGACCGAGATCGAGGCCGAGCTCGATGCGCTTGGCGCCATCGACAGCGACTTCGCCGCGCGGCTCGAAGCCGAGTATGTGCGCGAAGAAGACGACCAGTTCTGCGGCCTCTTCATCAAGAACCTGGAGAACGTGCAGGGCGACGAGCGCGACATCATCATCCTGAGCATCTGCTACGGCCCCAACCCCGAGGGCCGCATGCTGATGAGCTTCGGCCCGATCAACCAGCGCGGCGGCGAGAAGCGGCTCAACGTGATCTTCAGCCGCGCGCGCCACCACATGGCCGTGGTCTCGACGATTCGCCACGAGGCCATCACCAACGACCACAACGAAGGCGCCGCGGCGCTCAAGCAGTTCCTGCGCTATGCGGAGTGCCTGTCGCGCGGTGATTCGGCCACGGCTCGGCGCGTGCTCGAAAGCATGAATCCGCTCACGCGGGGCAGCAGCGCGCAGCATGCGCGTGCCGACGAGGTGACGGCGCAGCTCGCAGCGGCGTTGCGTGCGCGTGGCCATGCGGTCGACGAGCAGGTGGGGCAGTCGCGCTTTCGCTGCGATCTGGCGTTGCGTGCGCCCGGGGGGGGGCACTATGCGCTGGGCATCCTGGTCGATACCGCGACGCACTACGAGAACCGCAACGTGCTGGAGCGCTACGTCTCGCGTCCGCGCGTGCTCGATGCGTTCGGATGGGACGTGGTGCAGGTGCTGGCGAAAGACTGGCTGCACACGCCGCAGGCCGTGCTGGAGCAGATCGAGCAGGCGCTAGCGAAACGCCCCTGACCCCGCCCCAAGCTCAGTCGTAGACGATCAGCGCCTTGCCCGCTTCCGCCTGCGCGGTCCAACTCGCCAGCGCCGCGTCGGTCGGGAAGAACTTGGCGCGCTCGCCCAGCTGCAGCTCGACCTGCGCACCGCCACGCGCCATCGACAACCGCACCGGCAGGCCCTGGATCAGGTCGCCGACCTCGGTTTGCTCGGTGCGCGGCGGAAAGTCTTTCAGCAGGCGCGCGATGTCGGGCGCCTTGCCGTTCACCGCCACGCGCAGGAACTTGCCGAAACGGCAGCGCGCGGTGGCCAGGTCCCACACCTGCTGCACCTGGAAGCGCGCCTCGAAGCCGCCGCGCGCGGGCTGCAACCGGCCGCTGACGATGACCAGCTCGTCGTCCTTCAGCGTGTTGCGGTTGGCGTTGATGAGTGCCTCGTCGGCCGTGGCGTCGATCGAGTCCGACTTGTCGTCGAGCTTGAAGATCGCCAGCCGGCCGCGCTGGCCGTTGATCACGCGGAAGTCGCTCACGATGCCGGCAATGACCTGCTGGTCGCGGCTGTCGAGCAGGTCGCCGATCTCGCGCTTGCAGAAGCGCCGCACCTCGTGCGAGACCTCGTCGAACAGGTGGCCCGACAGGTAGAAGCCCACGGCCGTCTTCTCGAGCGTCAGCCGCTCCTTCACGCCCCAGGGCGTGGCGTCGACGAGGTCGGGCTCGGCGGTGGCCGAACCGTGCTCCGCGTCGCTGAAGATGTCGACCTGCGCCGCATTGGCCGCCGTGGCGTTGGCGAATTCGAAGGCGCGATCGACCGAGGCGATCAGCGACGCGCGGTTCTGCTGGATCGCGTCGAACGCGCCGGCCTTGATGAGCGCTTCGACCGTGCGCTTGTTGATGCGCTGGCGGTCGATGCGCACGCAGAAATCGAACAGGCTCTTGAACGGCCCGCCCTCCTCGCGTGCACGCACCACGGCCTCGACCGCGAGCTGGCCCGTGCCCTTCACCGCGCCCAGGCCGTAACGGATGATCTTGTTCGTGACTGGCTCGAAGCGGTAGTTGCCGCGGTTCACGTCCGGCGGCTCGAAGGTGATGCCGAAGTTCTTCTGGGCGTCCTCGAACAAGAGCTTGAGCTTGTCCGTGTCGTCCATTTCCACGGTCATATTCGCGCAGAAGAACTCGGCCGTGTAGTGGACCTTGAGCCAGCCCGTGTGATACGCCAGCAGCGAATAGGCGGCCGCGTGCGACTTGTTGAAGCCGTAGCCCGCGAACTTCTCCATCAAGTCGAAGATCTCGTCGGCCTTGTCCTGGACGATGCCGTGCGTTGCCAGTGCGCCCGCGCGGAATTTCTCGCGGTGCTCGGCCATCTCCTCGAGCTTCTTCTTGCCCATCGCGCGGCGCAGCAGGTCGGCGCCGCCGAGCGAGTAGCCGCCCAGGATCTGCGCGGTCTGCATCACCTGCTCCTGGTAGACCATGATCCCGTAGGTCTCGGAGAGCATCTCGGCCACCGCCGGGTGCGGGTACTCCACCTCTTCGCGGCCGTGCTTGCGCGCCACGAAGCTGGGAATCAGGTCCATCGGGCCCGGACGGTACAGCGCGTTCAGCGCGATCAGGTCTTCGAGCCGTGTCGGGCGCGCATCCTTCAGCATGCCCTGCATGCCGCGGCTTTCAAACTGGAACACGGCCTCGGTCTTGCCGTCGGAGAAGAGCCGGTAGGTGGCCGCGTCGTTCAGCGGGATGTTCTCGAACGCGAAGTTCTCCTGGCCCTTGTGGCGCTTCATGATGAACTCACGCGCGATCTCCAGGATGGTCAGCGTGGCAAGACCCAAGAAGTCGAACTTCACGAGGCCGATCGCTTCGACGTCGTCCTTGTCGTACTGGCTCACGGCCGATTCGCTGCCGGGCTGCTGGTAGAGCGGGCAGAAGTCGGTGAGCTTGCCCGGCGCAATGAGCACGCCCCCGGCGTGCATGCCGATGTTGCGGGTCATGCCTTCGAGCTTCTGCGCGAGCTCGACCAGCATGCGGACTTCTTCTTCCTTCTCGATGCGCTCCGCGAGCTGCGGCTCCATCTCGATGGCGTAGTTGTTCTTGTCGCCCTCGATCTTCTTTTCGGGCGGGTACTGCAGCGTGACCGACATGCCGGGCTTGTTCGGAATCAGCTTGCTGATGCCGTCGCAGAACATGTAGCTCATGTCGAGCACGCGGCCCACGTCGCGGATGGCCGCGCGCGCGGCCATGGTGCCGAAGGTGGCGATCTGGCTCACGGCGTTGCGGCCGTACTTGTCCTTCACGTAGTCGATCACGCGGTCGCGGTTGCCCTGGCAGAAGTCGATGTCGAAGTCGGGCATCGAGACGCGCTCGGGGTTCAGGAAGCGTTCGAACAGCAGCTTGTATTCGAGCGGGTCGAGGTCGGTGATCTTCAGCGCATAGGCCACCAGCGAGCCGGCACCCGAGCCCCGGCCCGGGCCCACCGGGCAGCCGTTGTTCTTGGCCCACTGGATGAAGTCGCCCACGATCAGGAAGTAGCCCGGGAACCCCATGTTCAGGATCGTGTTGATCTCGAACTCCAGCCGCTCGACGTAGCGCGGGCGTTCGGCCTCGCGCCTGGCCTCGTCGGGAAAGAGATGCTTCAGGCGCTGCTCCAGCCCGGCGAACGATTCCTGGCGGAAGAAATCGTCGATAGGCATGCGCACGCCTTCGCTGATGAAGGGCGTCGGAAAGTCCGGCAGTTGCGGCTTGCCGAGCACCAGCGTCAGGTTGCAGCGCTTGGCGATCTCGACCGTGTTGGCCAGCGCGCTCGGCACGTCGGCGAACAGTGCCTGCATCTCGGCGGTCGACTTGAAGTACTGCTCCTCGGTGAACCGGCGCATCCGGCGCGGGTTGCCAAGAATTTCGCCTTCGGAAATGCACACGCGCGCCTCGTGCGCCTCGTAGTCTTCGCGGGCGGCGAACTGCACGGGGTGCGTGGCGACCACCGGCAGGTGCAGCCGGGCCGCCAGCTGCACGGCAGCGATCACGTGCGGCTCGTCTTCAGGCCGGCCCGCGCGTTGCAGCTCGATGTAGAAGCGATGCGGAAAGATGCCCGCCAGCTTCAGTGCCAGCTCGGCCGCACGCTCGCCCTGCCCCTGCAGCAGCGGCTGCCCCAACGGCCCGGCCTGGGCGCCGGAGAGTGCGATCAGCCCGCCTGCCAGTTCCTCGACCCATTCCAGCTTGCAGGCCGCCTGCGACTGGCCCCGGCCCACGTTCTGCGTCCAGGCCCGCGCCAGCAGCTCGGACAGGTTCAGGTAGCCCTCCATGTTCTGCACCAGCAGCACGATGCGGGTGAGCACGCCGGGCTCCTTGCCCATCCCTTCCACGAACACTTCAGCGCCGATGATGGGCTTGACGCCCTTGCCGCGGCCCTGCTTGTAGAACTTGACCGCACCGAACAGGTTGTTCAGGTCGGTGATGGCCAGCGCGGGCTGCTTGTCGGCAGCGGCGGCCTTGATGACTTCGTCGATTCGGTTGGTGCCGTCGACGACGGAAAACTCGGTGTGCAGGCGCAGGTGAACAAACATCCTTTCATTGTAGAAAGCGCCGCCTCCACGATGTGGGTTGGCAATCCCTGAAATCGCTCCCGGCCTGCCGGGAAGAGGCCCCGAGTCAGGGAAGCCCCACCGGCGGCACCTAAAATCCCGCCCCGTGCAAGAGATTTTGAATATCGCGGCCTACAAGTTCGTGGCCATCGACGACAGCCCCGTGCTGCGTGAAGACCTGCGCGCCCGCGCGCAGGCCCTGGGACTCATGGGCACCATCCTGCTGGCGCCCGAGGGCATCAACCTGTTCCTGGCCGGCCCCACCGACGGAGTGCGGGCTTTTCTGGCGCATTTGCGCGCCGATGCGCGCTTTACCGACCTCGAGGCCAAGGAAAGCTGGTCCGCCGCGCAGCCCTTCCGCCGCATGCTGGTGAAGCTCAAGCGCGAGATCATCCGCATGGACCATCCGGCCATCCAGCCCGCCGCGGGCCGGGCGCCCGGCGTGGACGCTCCTACGCTCAAGCGCTGGCTCGACCAGGGCCATGACGATGAGGGCCGGGAGATCGCCCTGCTCGACACGCGCAATGCCTTCGAAGTCGATTACGGCAGCTTCGAAGGCGCCATCGACTGGCGCATCGGCAAGTTCACCGAGTTCCCGCCCGCCCTCAAGGCGCATCGCGAGGAGTTCAAGGGCAAGACGGTCGTGAGCTTCTGCACCGGTGGCATCCGCTGCGAGAAGGCCGCGATCCTGATGCGCGAGGAAGGCGTGGAACACGTGCTCCAGCTCGAAGGCGGCATCCTGAAGTACTTCGAGGAGATCGGCAGCGCGCACTACCAGGGCGACTGCTTCGTGTTCGACGGCCGCGAGGCCCTGGCGCCCGACCTGAGCGCGCGCTCGGCACGCGCCAGTGCCCGCGCATCCGAAGATCCGGATCTCGGCATCAAGAAATAACACGGGCGCCGGATGCGGATCCTCCTGGTGGAAGACGAACTGGACATGGCCTCGTGGCTGGTCCGCGCATTGACCCAGAGCAGCTTCGTGGCCGACCATGCGCCCGATGCGCGCACCGCCGAGGCCTTCATGGCCGGCACCGAATACGACGCCATCGTGCTCGACCTGCGCCTGCCCGACAAGCACGGCCTGAGCGTGCTGGCCGACATGCGCAATGCCGACGACCGCACGCCGGTGCTGATCCTCACCGCGCAGGGTGCCTTGCAGGACCGCGTGCGCGGCCTGAACCTGGGCGCCGACGACTTTCTCACCAAGCCTTTCGAGCTGGCCGAACTCGAAGCGCGCCTGTCGGCCCTGGTGCGCCGCAGCCGCGGCAAGCAGCACCCGCGCCTTCAGTGCGCCTCGCTGTCGTACGACAGCCAGAGCCACGCCTTCACGCTGCGCGGCACGCTGCTGTCGCTCACGCCGCGCGAGCAGGCCGCGCTCACCGCCCTGTTGATGCGCAGCGGCGCGCCGGTCGGCAAGTCGCAGCTCTTTGCCAAGGTGTTCACCAACGACAGCACTGCCGGCCCCGATGCCATCGAGGTGGTGCTGCACCGGCTGCGGCGCAAGCTCGCGGACAGCGACGTGCGCATCGTCACCGTGCGTGGCCTGGGCTATATGTTGGAGAGCATTGCCGATGGATCCTCAGCCCCAGCGGCCCACTCCCAGCTCCCCGGCGAAGACGACTGAGCCGGCGCCGCAGCAAGCGCAGCGCTTCGGCATCCGCGCGCGGATGCTCGCGCTGCTGCTGCCCGGCATCGTCGCGCTGCTGGCGCTCGACAGTTGGAGCGACTACCAGGCGCTGACCGATTCGCTCGTGGTCGCCTACGACCAAAGCCTGCTCGAGCCGGTGCAGGCGCTGGCCAACGGCATCGTGGTGGCCGGCGACGGCAGCGTGCGGGTGCAGGAGCCGTTTTCGATCCAGGCGATGTTCGAGTCCACGCACCTGCGCTACAAATACCTGCACGTCGGCGTGCAGCGCATTCCGAAGGGCGAGGCGCTCGACGTGAAATCGCCCGAGACCACGCTGATGGGCGTGCCTGCCCTGCCCCGCCCGGCGCAGCGTCCGCCCGACGGCACGCCGGTGTTCTACGACGCGGTGCACGAACAGCATCCGGTGCGCGTGGCCGCGCTGCGGCAGACGGTGTACGACGACGTCCACCCCGGCGTTGCCTACAGCGTGCTGATCCAGGCGGCCGAGGGCATCGGCCCGCGCGCCGCGGCCCAGGCCGAGACACTGCGCCAGGAACTCCTGCGGGACACGCGCATGGTGGTGGTGATGGCGCTGCTGGTGTGGCTCGGCGTGGCCTGGTCGCTGCGCCCGCTGGAGCGCCTGCGCCGCTCGCTGCGCGAACGCTCGCGCGACGACCTGAAGCCGCTCGACGCCAGCGGCGTGCCGCATGAAGTCGTGCCGCTGGTCGACGCGGTGAACCACCACATCGCGGGCCACCGGCGCATGGTGGCCAAGCAATCGCAGTTCCTGGCCGATGCCTCGCACCAGTTGCGCACGCCGTTGAGCATCCTGTCGATCCAGGCGGGCTACGCGGTGCGCGAGACCGATCCGGCACGCATGCGCGAATCGCTGCACGCCATCGTCGCGCAGCTCGCGCGCACGCGCCGCCTGAGCGAACAGTTGCTGGCGCTGGCCCACGCCACCTCCGAAGACGAGGCCGCACCGGCCGAGCCCGCGGTGGCCGACCTCAACGCCATCGCGCGCGCCGTGGTGCTGCAGTACCTGCCGCTCGCGCGCGAGAACGACCAGGACCTGGGCTGGGTCGATGCACGCGGCGACACTGCAAACGGCGTGGCGGACATCGACAGCATCGACGCGGCCGGCGAGGAAGACGACCCACCCGTGCTGCCCGTCGCGGCCAACGCCGCCGAGCTGCACGAGGCGCTCGCCAACCTCGTGCACAACGCCATCAAGTACACGCCGCGCGGCGGCAACATCACCGTGACCGTGCGGCGCGAGGCTTCGTACGCTCTGGCCGAGGTGTGCGACAGCGGGCCGGGCATTGCGCCCGAACGACGCGAACAGGTGTTCGAACGCTTCCATCGCGACGCCTCCGCAGGCGCCGGTGCGGCGCACGGCGCGGGCCTTGGCCTGACCATTGCGCGCAGCTATGCGCGGCGCAACGGCGGCGAGATCGAACTCGACAACGCCGACATGCCGGAGAGCGCCAACGGCGGCGGACTGCGCGCAATCCTGAGGCTACCGCTGCGCGCCTTCTGAAGTCCTTTTTGCAAGGGTTTCACCGGACATGCCGGTACGTGATTACACGTATTTTGCGGTTCGCAAGGCCGCCAGAGCCTCTTCCGAAAGGGGATTGAAAGTCTCGATTCCTAGACTGCGCTCCTTCCAAACGAAGGAGACTTATGCAGCACCAGCTCGGTGAAGATCCGGCCTCGCACGCGCCCCGGCCCGCTTCAAAATTCAAAAAAGATTACTACGGCGGCGCCCTGCTGATCGTCACTGGACTGGCCGCGGTATATGCCGGCATCGGCTATCGCGTGGGCGAGTTGGCGCACATGGGACCGGGCTTCTTTCCGGTCGCACTCGGCGGGTTGCTGGCGCTCACCGGCCTGCTCATTGCCATCTCGGCGCGTGCAGAGAAGCCCGCGAGCGGCGCCAGTGAAGAGGCCGCGTCGCACGGCCATCCGGGCGGCATGCCCGACATGCGCGGTTGCGTCTGCATCATCCTCGGCATCCTCGCCTTCCTGCTGTTCGGCGAGTACGGCGGCCTGCTGCCGGCGACCTTCGCGATCGTGTTCATCTCGGCGCTCGGCGACCGCGACAACACGCTGACCGAGGCGCTGCTGCTGGCGCTCGCGATGTGCTTCATCGCAGTGGTGGTCTTCTGGTGGGCGCTCAAGCTGCAGCTGCCCCTGTTCCAGTGGGGAGGCTGAGATCATGATCGGTCAATCGCTCCACGACCTCTGGTTCGGCTTCGGCGTTGCGTTCCAGGGCTCCAACCTGCTGTGGTCGTTCTTCGGCGTGCTGGTGGGCAACCTGATCGGCGTGCTGCCGGGCATGGGCGCGCTGCAGGCCATCTCGATCCTGCTGCCGCTCACCTACGCGATGCATCCGGTGCCCGCCATCCTGATGCTGGCCGGCATCTTCTATGGCTCGCAGTACGGCGGCGCCATCGGTGCCATCCTGATGAACATGCCCTCGCACCCGCCGCATGCGGTGACCTGTCTCGACGGGTACCCGATGACCAAGCAGGGCAAGGGGGGCGTCGCGCTCGGGGTGACGATGATCGCCTCGTTCTTCGCGGCGTCCGTCGGCATCATCGTGATGATCTTCGCCTCGCCGCTGCTGGTGCAAATCGCGTTCAAGTTCGGCCCGACCGAGATCTTCTCGATCATGCTGCTGGGCCTGCTCGCCGGCTCCACCATGTCGCGCGGCTCGCCGCTCAAGGGCGTGGCGATGACGCTGTTCGGCCTGCTGTGCGGCGTGGTCGGCACCGACGTGAACAGCGGCAGCTTCCGCTTCGCGTTCGGCCTGCCCGAGCTGAGCGACGGCCTCGAACTCGTGGCGATCTCGATGGGCCTGTTCGGCGTGGCCGACTTCCTGCTCAACGTGAACCGCATGAAGGCCATCGGCGACACCGGCACGCTCAAGCTCAGCGACATGCGCCCGAGCAAGGAAGAACTCAAGCGCGCCTTCCCCGCCATGCTGCGCGGCACGCTGGTGGGCACGGTGTTCGGCGCAATGCCCGGCACGGGCCCGACCATCACCACCTTCATCGCCTATGCGCTGGAGCGCAAGGTGTCGAAGACGCCGAACAAGTTCGGCACCGGCATGATCGAAGGCGTGGCCGGCCCCGAGGCCTCGGCCCATTCGAAGACGCAGGTCGACTTCATCCCGACGATGAGCCTGGGCATTCCGGGCGACGCGGTGATGGCGCTGATCCTGGGTGCGCTGCTGATCCAGGGCATCCAGCCCGGCCCGCAGCTCATCACCGAGCATCCGGACATCTTCTGGGGCCTGATCGCCTCGTTCTGGATCGGCAACGTGATCCTCGTGATCCTGAACGTGCCGATGATCGGCGTGTGGGTGAAGCTGCTGAAGGTGCCCTACAAGTACCTGTTCCCGGCCGCGATGTTCTTCATTGCGACGGGCGTGTACAGCACGCAGAACAGCCTCTTCCAGATCTGGGAAGTGCTGGTGTTCGGCATCGTCGGCGCCGTGCTGATGACGCTGGAGTTCTCGGTCGCGCCGATCCTGCTGGGCTTCGTGCTCGGACCGATGGTGGAAGAGAACTTCCGCCGCGCGCTGCTGCTGTCGCGCGGCGACATGTCGGTGTTCGTGACGCGTCCTATCAGTGGCACTTTCATCGGCCTGTGCGCGCTGCTGCTGGCGGGCGTGGGTTACTCGGCGTGGCGCGCTCGTGGAGGCCGCAAGGCCATGGTCGAGCTGCCGAAGGCGCCGGAAGGTTCGCCGCCGGCCGAGGCGGTGTCGCTCAGCGGCGAATAGCCCGCGCGCTTCGCCAATGCATAGGGCCCGTTGAGCGGGCCCTTTTTCATGGCGCTGTGCGTGCGTTCAGGGCGCGATCACGCCGACGCGGTGACCTTTTTCGCGAATGTCCCCCGCCCTTCGGGCTCCTCCTTTATTTCGCGAAAAAGGCCCCCGCATCGACGTGATCGTTCAGAGCACTTGTTGATCGAGCGAAACAACAGCAACGCTCGTTGTGCACAGGGCACCGGGTGCTCCCCGCAGCGAAATAAAGGAGGAGGCCGCAGGCCGGGGGACATTCGCGGAGGGGAGTACCCGGTGCCCTGCGCACGCGCCCTGGACAACGGCCACTCGAGATCAGACCGGCGTAGTGCCCACATCAGGCTCGCGCACGCCAAAAGGCTTGCCGGGCAGAGGAATGAACTCGGTTTCGCCGGGCACATGGCCCATGCGCTGGGCGGCCCAGTCGGAGCCCGCTTCGAGGATGCGCTCGCGCCGGCTTGAGACGAAGTTCCAGGTGATGTAGCGCGGTCCGTCGAGCGGTTCGCCGCCGATCACCATCAGGCGCGCGGCGGTGTCGGAAGCCAGCACCGCGCCCTGGCCGTCGGGCAGCACGGCCATGGTGTGCACGGAAACAGGCTCGCCGTTCACGCTGACATCGGCATCGACCGCATAGATGGCCAGCTCGGGCGCCAGCGCGGGCAGCACGAAGCGCCCACCTGCCGGCAACGCGATGTCGAGGTACACGGTCTGCGACAGCGTCTTGACCGGCGAACGCGCACCGAAGGCCTCGCCCACCAACACGCGCACGCCGGCGCCCTGCTCCTTCAGCTCGGGGATCGCGTCGGCCGGCGTGTGCTCGAAGCTGGGCTCGATCTCCTCATGCGCCTGCGGCAATGCGACCCACAGTTGCAGACCGTGGTTCACGTAGGTGTCGGCCTTGAGGCGCTCGGGCTTGCGCTCGGAGTGCACGATGCCGCGCCCCGCCGTCATCCAGTTGATGGCGCCGGGCAGGATCTCCTGCACGCTGCCGAGGCTGTCGCGATGCATCATCGCGCCCTTGAAGAGATACGTGACCGTCGAGAGGCCGATGTGCGGATGCGGCCGCACGTCGTGCTCGGTGCCCGGCTGCTCGGTGGCCGGGCCGAAATGGTCGAAGAACACGAACGGGCCGACCGATCGGCGCTGCGCCGCGGGCAGCAGGCGCCGCACCTTGAAGCCACCGCCGAGGTCCTTGTCGTGCGGGTTGAGCAATTGGGTCTCGGGGTTGGTGTCGGTCATCGTGTTCTCCGTGGGGTTGCCGGTTATTCGCGCGATCTTGCCACTGTGCCGATGCGCTCGCCGAACGCGCGGGCGGTGTCGAAGTCGCCTTTCGCCATCTCGGCCGGGCTGGCGTCGGTCGGCGACTGCGTCAGCAGGCCGCCGTAGCCGCCCACGTAGTTCATCGAGTCGCGCGTGGCGGCCTTGTTGTTGGCCGGCAGGATGCCCATGCTGACCCAGATGCCGCCGTGCTGCATCGCGAGCGTCCAGAGGTAGGTCATGGTGGTGACCTTGTCGCCGTTCATGGTCGCGCTGTTGGTGAAGCCGGCGAAGAGTTTGTCCTTCCAGCCCTGCGTGTACCAGACCTTCGACGATGCATCCGCGAACTTCTTGAACTGCCAGCTCACGCCGCCCATGTAGGTGGGCGAACCGAAGATGATCGCGTCGGCCGCGGCCAGCAGTTCCCAGCCGCCTTCGGGCAGGTTGCCGTCCGCATCGATGGCGAGCAGTTGGGCGTCAGCGCCATCGGCCACGGCTTGCGCCACGCGCTGGGTGTGGCCGTAGCCGGAATGGAAGACGACGACGATGTTTGCCATGGGATGTTTTCTCCAGTGACTGTGGGTTGTTCGGAGTGCTTTTGTTCGGGGTGCGTGCACAGGCCACCGGGTACTCTCCTCCGCGAATGTCCTCCGCCTTCGGCTCCTCCTTTATTTCGCTGCGGGGAGCACCCGGTGTCCTGTGCACGATGGGCGCTCGCCGATGGGGTGCCTTGCGCAGCGAAATAAAGGAGGAGGCCGCAGGCCGGGGGACATTCGCGGAGCAAGGTACCCCGTCGGCGTGAGCGCACCCCGAAACAACACGAAGTGCGCGAAGCCTCCAGGAAGAGCTTACTTTCTATCGATGCTGAAACGACCAGCGCCCCAGGCGGCGATCGCAAGCAGGCCACCGGCAATCGCGATGTTCTTGTTGAAGTTGATCTGCTGCATCATTTTCATCGCGTCGGGCGCGGACCAGTACTTGTGGAAGAACAGCGCGGCCGCGACGGTGAAGGCTGCCATCGCGATCGCGGTCCAGCGGGTCTTGAAGCCCAGCAGCAGCGCGATCCCGAGACCGAGCTCGACGAGGATCGCGATGGCCGCCGCTACTTCGGGCAGCGGCAGGCCAGCCGAGGTGATGTAACCGACTGTGCCGCCAAAGCCCATGAGCTTGCCGATGCCGGCCGGGATGAACAGGTACGCGATCAGGATGCGGCCGATCAGGGCGAGCGTGTCTTGCGCGGAATTGGTGGTGGTGGTGGTGGTTGTAGTTGCCATGGTTGAAAACTCCTCGGTTGTTGAAAAAGAAAAAAGAGAAAAGAACCGGGCGCACCGAGCGCCCGGCAAGGGGGATCAGGCGGCCAGGTCGAACACCAGCACTTCGGCGTCCTTGCCGGCGCCCAGCGTCAGTTGCGATTCGCCCTGCAGCATCGCGGCGTCGCCGCCCACGAGCTTCTGGCCGTTCACTTCGAGCTCGCCGCGCACCAGGTGCACATAGCTCTTGCGCTGCGGGTCGAGCGCCAGGCTGGCCTTTTCCTCGCCGTCGAGCAGGCCGGCGTACAGGCGGGCATCGGCATGCACCGTCACCGAGCCGTCGCTGCCGTCGGGCGAGGCCACGAGGCGCAGCTTGCCGCGCTTCTCGGCGTCGGTGAACTGCTTCTGTTCGTAGCCCGGCGCAATGCCGCGCACATTCGGCTCGATCCAGATCTGCAGGAAGTGCGTGGTCTCGTCGGCCTTGTGGTTGAACTCGCTGTGCATCACGCCGCGGCCAGCGCTCATGCGCTGCACGTCGCCGGGAGGGATGCTTTCCACGTTGCCCATGCTGTCCTTGTGCGCCAGTTCGCCCGAGAGCACGTAGCTGATGATCTCCATGTCCTTGTGGCCGTGGGTGCCGAAACCGGCGCCCGCCGCCACGCGGTCTTCGTTGATCACCCGCAGGTTGCCGAAGCCCATGTAGGCAGGGTCGTAGTAACCGGCAAAGGAAAAGCTGTGGAACGAGCGCAGCCAGCCATGATCGGCATAACCGCGTTCCTGAGATTTACGGACTTGCAACATCGTAGAACTCCTTTGGCCCTGCCCCTTTGGGGGTATGCGGGCCTCTTTCATATGCCGCGCCGGATGCGCAGCGGATGTAAAGAACTTTAGGTCCGCACCCCATTCGGAAAGACGCCTCGGTTTGATGGCACCATTCAAATAATTTGATCAATGGAGCCCCCATGCCCAGCCCCCGAGACGTGCTGACCCCCGACGCCCTCGCCATGCTCCAGACCGTGGCCGGCACCGGCAGCTTTGCTGCCGCCGCCCGCTCGCTGAATCTCGTGCCGAGCGCGTTGAGCTACCGCGTGCGCCAGATCGAGGACGCGCTCGACGTGCTGCTGTTCGACCGCAGCGCCCGCCAGGCGCGGCTGACCGAGGCCGGAGCCGAACTGCTGCGCGAGGCCGACCGGCTGCTGGCCGAGATCGATGCGGTGGCCAACCGCGTGAAGCGCGTCGCCACGGGCTGGGAGCCGATGCTGACCATCGCGGTCGACAGCGTGATCGCGCGCGACCCGCTGCTCGACCTGGCCACCGCCTTCTTCGCCCTCGAGCCGCCGACGAGGCTCAAGCTGCGCGACGAGACGCTGCTGGGCACCATCGAGGCGCTGACCACCGGCGAGGCCGACCTGGCCATCGGCGCGGTGCTCGATGCGGCGAGCCTGACGTTCACCGCCACCGGCATCCGCAGCCGGCTGATCGGCGAGCTGCGCTTCGTCTACGCCGTGGCGCCGCACCATCCGCTGGCGCGCATGTCCGAGCCGCTGAGCGACGCGGTGATGCGGCAGCACCGCGCGGTGGCCGCAGCCGATTCGGCGCGGCACGGCCCCAGCATGACGGTGAACCTCGTGGGCGGGCAGGACGTGCTCACCGTGCCGAGCATGCAGGCCAAGATCGCGGCGCAGCTGCACGGGCTGGGCGGCGGCTTCCTGCCGGAGCCGATGGCGCGGCCGTACATCGAGGCCGGGCACCTGGTCGAGCTGAAGACAGAGCGCAAGCCGCCGCTTGGAACGATGCATTGCGCATGGCGCGTGCGCAGCGCGGGCAAGCCGGGGAAGGCGCTCGAATGGTGGCTGGCGCAGTTCGAGCATGAAGGCACGCGGCGCGCGTTGCTCGAGCGGCATCGGGGCCGATAAGTATTGCCGAGGAGCGCGCGGCGTCGCTAAGGGTGTGCCCTCAGGCGAAGCCCCTCTCGGACCGATGTAGAGTGCAGACACATCCAACCGCATTCCCACCCAGAAGAAAAGAGTCTGCAATGAGCACTCGCGCAACTGCCAAGCCCTCCGTCCGCCACCGAACCCCAGCCACCCCGCGCCATTACGCCGTCGTCGGCGCTGGCATTGCCGGGGTGGCCTGTGCGCGAACGCTGGTGCAAGCCGGCCACAAGGTCACGCTGTTCGAACGCGAGGCCACGGCCGGCGGACGCATGGCGAGCATCGACACCGCCTTCGGCCGCTTCGACAGCGGCGCGCAGTACTTCACCGTGCGCGACCCGCGCTTTGCGCTGGCGCTGGCAAGCACGCCCAGCCTGTGCAAGCGCTGGAGCGCCAACCTCGTGCGCGTGCTCGACGCCCACGGCCGCGTAGCCGAGGCGGCCCTGCCTTCGCTCGAGCCGCACTGGGTGGCGCAGCCCGGCATGGATGCGCTGGTGGCCCATTGGGCCAAGCCGCTCGGCGACAGCCTCGTCGCCGGCACGCAGGTCACGCAGATCGAGTGCGATGCACTTGCCCCCCAGCGCTGGCAGCTGCGCACCACGGGCACCGACGACTCCCGGCACGTGTATTCGGGCTTCGACGCCGTGCTGCTCGCCGTGCCGCCTTCGCGCGCCCGCGCGCTGCTGGGCGACGGCAAGCTCTCGGCCACGCTCAGCCGCAAGATCGAACCCGTGCGCATCGCGCCCTGCTGGACGCTGATGATCGCCTACCCCCAGGCCAACCAGCCCACCATGTCGCACCTCGGCCCGCAGTGGAACGCTGCGCGCAGCACCCACCACCGCGTGGCATGGCTGGCACGCGAATCCTCCAAGCCCGGCCGCGAGCCCGTCGAACGCTGGACGCTGCAGGCCAGCGCCGCGTGGTCGCAGGAACACGTGCGCGACACGCCCGCGCGCGTCGAGGCCAAGCTGCTGCGTGCCTTCGCCGAGATCACCGGCGTCCATGCCACCCCCGCGCACGCCCAGGCGCTGTGCTGGAGCGAAGCGCAGACGCAGGTGCCGATGGGCACCACCCACCTCTGGGATGCCAAGGCGCACATCGGCGTGGCCGGCGACTGGTGCACCGGCCACCGCGTGGAAGACGCGTTCCTCTCCGGCCTGTCGCTCGCACTCGACGTCATCTGACCGGGAGATGATGAGGGAGACCGGCCGCTTCGCGCCCTCGCCCACCGGCCCGCTGCATGCGGGCTCTCTGGTGGCAGCGCTGGCAAGCTGGCTCGACGTGCGTGCCCGCGGTCCGCAGGCGCGCTGGCTGGTCCGCATCGAAGACGCCGACACCGAGCGCTGCCTGCCCGGCATGGGCGAGCACATCCTCCAGCAGTTGGCTGATTGCAGCCTGCTGCCCGACGAAGCCCCCGTGTGGCAGACACAGCGCACCGCGCGCTACGAAGCCGCACTGGCCAGGCTGCAGGCCAGCGACCTGGCCTACCCCTGCGGCTGCTCGCGCAAGGACATCAACCAGGCGCTCGCGCGCCTCGGCCTGCGGCACGAGCGCCACGGCGAGCGGGTCTATCCTGGCACCTGCCGCGACGGACTGCACGGCAAGCCGGCGCGCGCCTGGCGCTTCGCCACCGGGAAGTTCGAAGCCGACCGGCCGCCCACGCCGGGCGTGCCCTGGGAGGAAGAAGACGCCGACGCCCCGGATGCCGGCAGCGAACTCTGCTGGACCGACCGCCGCCTCGGGCGCCAGTGCCAGAACGTGAGCCGCGATGTCGGCGACTTCGTGCTGCGCCGCGCCGACGGCCCCTGGGCCTATCAGCTCGCCGTGGTGGTCGACGATGCCGAACAGGGCGTGACCGACGTGGTCCGCGGCGAGGACCTCACCGACAACACGGCGCGCCAGATCCTGCTGCAGCGCGCGCTCGGTTTTCCCACGCCGAGCTACCTGCACACGCCGCTGGTGCGCGGCGCCGACGGCGACAAGCTGTCGAAGCAAAACGGCGCGATCTCCATCGACACGGGCACGCCCGAAGCCGCCCTGGCCGCGCTGGACAGCGCCGCACGCGTGCTCGGCCTGCGACCCGCCACGGCCACCGGCTGCGCGGACGCCCTGGCCGGCTGGGTGCCCGAATGGCGCGCTCTCTACAATTCGCAGCCGTAATGAATTCTCCCGACACCGTGTCCAACGACCTCCCGCGCAGCGACGATGCGCCCTCTTCCGACGGCAGCGACGACGACGCGGCCAAGCCGCACCCGCTGCATCGCCGCCTCAAGAGCTTCGTGAAGCGCGCCGGCCGCACCACCGACGGCCAGGCACGCGCCTTTTCCGAACTGGGCCCGCTGTTCCTCCTGCCCTACAAGCCCGAACCGCTCGACCTGACTGCCGCCTTCGGCGGCCGCGCCGGCCCTACGGTACTGGAGATCGGCTTCGGCATGGGCGAGGCCACAGCGCACATCGCCACCGTGCTGCCCGAGACCAACTTCCTCTGCTGCGAAGTGCACGAGCCCGGCGTGGGCGCGCTGCTCAAGCGCATCGGCGAGCAGTCGCTGTCGAACATCCGCATCTGCGCGCACGACGCGGTCGACGTGCTCGACCACATGCTGCAGCCCGGCACCCTGGCCGGCGTGCATGTGTTCTTCCCCGACCCGTGGCACAAGAAGCGCCACAACAAGCGCCGCCTGATCCAGCCCGAGTTCGTGACCAAGCTCGCGCAGCACCTGCGCCCCGGCGGCTACATCCATTGCGCCACCGACTGGCAGCCCTATGCCGAGCAGATGCTCGAAGTGCTGTCGACAGAGCCGCTGCTGCGCAACACGGCCGAAGGCTACGCACCCAAGCCCGGCTACCGCCCGCTCACCAAGTTCGAGAACCGCGGCATCAAGCTGGGGCATGGCGTGTGGGACCTGGTGTTCGAGCGGGTCGCATCGACCTGAGCACGCCCCGTCAGCGGGCTTGAGCGCCCCGGTGGGGCGTGGCACGATCCCGCGGATGACCAGCAAACCCGAAGCAGCGCAGCATCTGCGCGACCTCGCACGGCTGCGCCGCGTTCGCGACCGCATCGACCGGGAATACGCACAGCCGCTGGACGTCGAGGCGCTCGCCTACGGCGTGCACATGTCGGCCGGGCACCTCAGCCGCCAGTTCCGGCTCGCCTACGGCGAGTCGCCCTATTCCTATCTGATGACCCGGCGCATCGAACGCGCGATGGCGCTGCTGCGGCGCGGCGACCTCAGCGTCACCGAGGTCTGCTTCGAGGTCGGCTGCTCGTCGCTGGGCACCTTCAGCACGCGCTTCGCCGAACTGGTCGGCGTGCCGCCCAGCACCTACCGGCGGCAGGCCGCGCATGCGGCCGCGGAAATGCCGGCGTGCGTGGCGAAACAGGTGACCAGACCGATCAGGAATCGAGAAGCGCCGCTCGGCGGTCCGAATCTAGACTGACCGGCCTGACAACACCTGGACCGAACCGAGCACCATGAACATCACCATTCACGCGAGTTTTCTTCCCCACAACGACCCCGAGGCCTCCCTGGCCTTCTACCGCGACCTCCTCGGCTTCGAGGTCCGCAACGACGTCGGATACGGCGGCATGCGCTGGATCACGGTCGGCCCCGCCGGCCAGCCCGGCACGTCCATCGTGCTGGCGCCGCCGGCCGCCTACCCCGGCATCACCGACGACGAGCGCCGCACCATCGCCGAGATGATGGCCAAGGGCACCTACGCCGCCATCCTGCTGGCCACCCCCGATCTCGAGGGCACCTTCGCACGGCTGCAGGCCAGCGACACCGAGATCGTCCAGGAGCCGACCGACCAGCCGTACGGCGTTCGCGACTGCGCCGTACGCGATCCTGCAGGCAGCCTGATCCGCATCCAGCAGCTGTCCTGAGCCGGCCCCTGCGACGAGGGAGGCCGAGCTAACCCGCCTTCCCCCTTGGCCCCGAAATTGCTACACTTTTTTACTAATGTGAAAGAAGGTGTCCAATGAACGGATCACGCAGAAAGTGGTTGGGCAAGGCATGGGGCGCAGTGCTGCTGGGCAGTGGCATCGGCATTGCCCGCCCCGTCATGGCGCAGTCCGCGCGCGCGGCGGCTGGCGCACCGCATGTCGTGCTGCTCGGGCAATCGGTGCCGCTCACGGGCAGTGCCTACGAGATCGGCACCGCCTTCGCTGCCGGCAGCCGCCTCGCGGTGAGCCAGTTCAACGAACGCAACGCCGCCAATGGCCTGCAGCTGAAACTGCTGCAGCTCGACGATGGCTACGACGCGGCCCGCGCGGCCGCCAACGCGCGCACCCTGCTCACCACCCACAAGGCCGACATGCTCTTCGGCTTCGTCGGCACGGCCAGCAGCGAGGCCGGCGCCAACGTTGCGACGCAGCAGGGCAGCCTGCTGTTCGCGCCCTTCGCGGCCTCCGACACGCTGCGCGGCGTCGACCATCCCAACGTGTTCCACGTGCGGCCCGGCATGATCGACGAGGCCCTCAAGATAGTGAAGCAGTGCGCCACCGTGGGGCAGACCCGCGTGGCGCTGGTGGGCGACGACGACGCGATGGGCCGCGCCGGCCTCGCGGCCGTCGAGCAGGCCATCAGCGAACTCAAGCTGACGCCGCTGGTGGCGACGGCACTGGTGCCGCCGACCGGCGACAAGCTCGACGCAGCCTTGAAGACGGTGCAGCAGCAGTCGCCCCAGGCCATCGTTCTGGTGTCGCTCTCGGGCACCACGGCCAACGCCATCCGCAAGCTGCGCAAGAGCGGCTATGCGGGCAACTTCATGGCCTTCTCCATCGTCGGCATCGACCCGCTCTACGCCACGCTCGGCAAGGACATCGGGGGCATCGTGATCTCCCAGGTGGTGCCCTCGCCGCGGCCATCGGCCATTCCGATCGTCAAGGAATACCTTGCGGCCGTCGACAACTCCGACCAGACCGCGTCGTACGAAGGCCTCGAAGGCTTCATCGCGGCCAAGGCGGCCGGCGAGGCCGTGCGCCGCGCGGGCCGCGGCTTCAACACGGCGAGCCTGCTGCGCGTGATGTCCGGCATGACCGACTACGACGTGGGCGGCTTCCGCATCAACCTGCGCCCGGGCCTGCGCGACAACGTGCGCAGCATCGACCTCATCAGCATCTCCGCCGACGGCCGCGTATTGCGCTGACGCCGGCGCACGGGCTCAACCCGTGCTCACCAGCGCCTGCAGCGCATCGATCGACCGCAGCTCGATGCGCCCGTAGCCCAGTGCGACGACGCCCTCGCCTGCCAGCGCATTGAGCTCCTTCGACAGCGTCTGCCGCGTCACGCCCAGCATCATGGCAAGCGCCTCCTGAGGCAGCTGCAGTTGGTGCCGCAGGTGCACCGATTGCGTGGCATCGCCGCGCGCCAGCACCAGCAGCCGGTGCGCCACGCGGGCGCGCAGGCTGCGCAGCATGGCGTCTTCCGTCAGGCCGTAGAGCATGCGCACGCGCGCCGCCAGCATCGCGGCGATGGCGTTGGAGAAGACCACGTCGCGCATCAGCTGCACGAAGGCCGCGGGCGGCACCACGAGCAGGTCGAGCGCCTCCAGCGCGGTGGCGTCGTGCGTGCGCGGCGAGCCATCGATCAGCGTGATCTCGCCGAACCAGTTGCCGGGCTCCAGCACCGCGA
Source organism: Variovorax sp. Root434 (assembly GCF_001426595.1). Taxonomy (NCBI): domain Bacteria; kingdom Pseudomonadati; phylum Pseudomonadota; class Betaproteobacteria; order Burkholderiales; family Comamonadaceae; genus Variovorax; species Variovorax sp. Root434. The sequence goes on along the minus strand of NZ_LMEK01000012.1, from coordinate 297,066 downwards.
GGATGGCCTCGCGCCCGTCCTGCCGCAGAGACGAGATCTTGATGGTGCCCGCCACCAGCCCATAGAAGCCGCCGCCGGCCGCGTGAATGGGATCGCCCTGGCGAAACACCATCGCGCCGCGCCGTGCATGGATGAGCTCGGCCGCGCCGAGCAGCGCCTCCCGCTGCGCGCGCGGAATGCTGGTGAACCATGGATTGCCCTCGAGGGCGCCGCGATGCGCGGCAGAGAGGCGGGGTTTGGACGAAGCGGCCATGCGGGCGGGGGTTTACCAGAACCCTGCATTGTCAAATTCTTGACAGTTCCAGGTCAAGCGCAGGCATACAGTGACCGGCACCCACAAGAACGGAGACCTCACGATGAGCAACGCACGCGCAAGTTTCAGGAGCATGCAGGAAAGCACGCGCGAAGACTGGCAGCTGATCGGCGGCGAGTTCATGCAGTTCGCGGGCGGCCTGCCCGCACGCGTGATCAAGCACCTGCAGATCCTCGAAGGCGACTACGGCGGCTTTCCGGTCGACCGCTACACCCATTCGCTGCAGACCGCTACCCGCGCACTGCGCGATGGCCGCGACGAGGAATACGTGGTGTGCGCGCTGCTGCACGACATCGGCGACACGCTCGGCAGCTTCAACCACCCCGACATTGCCGCCGCCATCCTCAAGCCCTTCGTGAGCGAAGCCAACCACTGGATGGTGCAGCACCACGGCATCTTCCAGGGCCACTACTTCTTCCACCACATCGGGCTGGACCGCGACATGCGCGACAGCTTCAAGGACCACCCGCACTACGAGCGCACGGCCGAGTTCTGCGCGCTCTACGACAACCCCGCTTTCGACCCCAAGGCCGAGACCCTGCCGATCGGCGAATTCGAACCCATGCTGCGCCGTCTGATGGCGCAGCCGAAGCAAAGCATCTACAAGGCAGCCTTGCAAGAACCGGCTGCGACCTGATGCCGAATTCCACAACCTCCAAAGGACACCACACCATGAACGCCGCCACCCAACCCGAAATCCAGAAGCTCGTCTCCGCCGAGGAATGGCAGCTGCGCGTCGACCTCGCCGCCTGCTACCGCCTCGTGGCGCTGTACGGCTGGAGCGACCTCGTCTTCACGCACATCAGCGCACGCATCCCCGGTCCGGAGCACCACTTCCTGATCAACCCCTACGGCCTGATGTTCGACGAGATCACCGCGTCGAGCCTGGTGAAGGTCGACCAGCAGTGCAACAAGATCATCGACTCACCCTACCCCGTGAACCCGGCCGGCTTCGTGATCCACAGCGCCGTGCATGCCGCGCGCGAAGACATCCAGTGCGTGCTGCACACCCACACCAAGGCCGGCATTGCCGTGAGTGCGCAGAAAAACGGCGTGCTGCCCATCAGCCAGCAGTCGACCTTCGTGCTGGCCTCGCTGGCCTACCACGACTACGAAGGCGTGGCCTTCCGCGACGACGAGAAGCCGCGCCTGCAGGCCGACATGGGGAGCGCCAACTTCCTCATGCTGCGCAACCATGGCCTGCTGACCTGCGGCAAGACCATTGCCGACGCCTTCCTCTCGATGTACACCTTCGAGAACACCTGTCAGATCCAGATCGCCGCGCAGTCCGGCGGCGGCGAACTCACGCAGGTGAACCCCAAGATCGTCGAGGGCGTGGGCCAGGCAATGAAGGTGCAGACCGGCGGCATGGGCGGCCAGTTCGTCTGGCCTTCGCTGATCCGCAAGCTCGACCGCATCGACGATAGCTACAAACAATAAGACGCGCGTCGCCTGCGCGATGATCGGGCGATGGAACTCCGGCAACTGCGCTACTTCGTCAAGGTCTGCGAGCTGCGCAGCATGGGCCGCGCGGCGGTCGAGCTGGGCGTGGTCACCTCGGCGCTGAGCCAGCAGATCAGCCGGCTCGAAAGCGAACTCTCGACGCGGCTGCTGCGCCGCCATTCGACCGGCGTCATGCCCACCGACGCGGGCCTGGCCTTCCTGCACCAGGCGCAGCTCACGTTGCGCCACGCCGACGACGCCGTGCGCGCCGCCCAGCAGGCGCGCCTGTCGGGCCATGTGAGCGTGGGCCTGGCGCCCACCACCGCTACCGTGCTGGGTGTGCCGCTGATGCAGGCCATGCAGGCGCGCTACCCCGAAGTGCGCCTGCACATGGTCGAGGCGCTGTCGGGTCACCTCACGACGATGCTGCACGCGCGCCAGCTCGATCTGGCCGTGCTGTTCCAGACCGACACGCCACGGCGCTGGAGCGTGGCGCCGCTGCTGGCTGAAAAGCTCTTCGTGATCGCCTCGCCCACGCTGTCACCGCGCCCCACCGGTGCGAAGGTGCGGCTGTCGCAGCTGGCCGAGGTGCCGCTGATCCTGCCCAGCGGCAGCCACGGCCTGCGCGCCACGCTGATGGCCGCCTTTGCGCGGGCACGCGTGGCGCCGCGCATCGTGGCCGAGGTCGACGGCCTGGCCTTGCTGATGGACGCTGTGCGCGCCGGCCACGGCGCCACCATCCAGCCCGGCGCCGCCACGGCGCGGCACGACCGCGACGATCTCGTGCTCACGCAGATTTCCGACGCGCACGTGGGCCGGCGCAACCTGCTCGTGAGCCTGTCGGACGACGAGCTTTCGCCCGCCGCGCTGGCCGCGCGCGTGGTGGTGGCCGAGACCGCGCGCACGCTGGTGCGCGAAGGCCGCTGGGCCGGCGCAAGTCTTCTCGATCACTGAACACCTGTTGCTTCTTTCGGCCTTTCGCGTGAAGGCTTCGCTCCCTAAAGTCTCCTGCATTCCAAGGAGACCCACGAGTGATAGACGTACTGGTTGTCGGTGGCGGCAATGCCGCGCTGTGCGCCGCGCTGATGGCGCGCGAGGCCGGCGCTTCGGTGCTGCTGCTGGAGGCTTCGCCCAAAGAATGGCGCGGCGGCAATTCGCAGCACACCCGCAACCTGCGCTGCATGCACGACGCGCCGCAGGATGTGCTGGTCGATGCCTACCCTGAAGAGGAGTATTGGCAAGACCTGCTGAAGGTGACCGGCGGCCTCACCGACGAGCACCTGGCGCGGCTGGTGATCCGCGCCTCGTCGAACTGCCGCGACTGGATGCGCAGCCACGGCGTGCATTTCCAGCCGCCGCTGTCGGGCGCGCTGCACGTGGCGCGCACCAATGCCTTCTTCATGGGCGGCGGCAAGGCGCTCGTCAACGCCTACTACCGCAGCGCCGAAAGGCTGGGCGTGCAGATCCGCTACGACACGCCCGTAGCGTCGGTCGAACTCGACGGTGACCGCTTCGTCGCCGTGCGCACCGAAGCCGGCGAGCGCATCGCGGCAAAGAGCTGCGTGCTGGCTTCGGGCGGTTTCGAGTCGAACCGCGAGTGGCTGCGCGAAGCGTGGGGCCGAAACGAGCGCGGCGAATGGCCGGCCGACAACTTCCTGATCCGCGGCACGCGCTTCAACCAGGGCGTTCTGCTCAAGCACATGATCGATGCGGGCGCAGACAGCATCGGCGATCCGTCGCAGGGCCACATGGTGGCCATCGACGCGCGCGCGCCGCTGTACGACGGCGGCATCTGCACGCGCATCGATTGCGTGTCGCTCGGCGTGGTGGTCAACCGCGACGCACAGCGCTTCTACGACGAAGGCGAAGACTTCTGGCCCAAGCGCTACGCGATCTGGGGCCGGCTCGTGGCGCAGCAGCCGGGGCAGATCGCCTGGTCGGTCATCGACCAGCAGGCGGTCGGGCGCTTCATGCCGCCGGTGTTCACCGGCACGCAGGCGAACACGCTCGGCGAACTGGCGCAGAAGATCGGCCTGGATGAAGCGACCTTCGTTCGCACCGTGCAGAACTACAACACCGCCTGCCGCGTCGGCCGCTTCGACCACACCGCGTTGGACGACTGCCACACCGAGGGCCTCGCGCCCGCCAAGACGCACTGGGCGCGGCCGATCGACACCGCGCCCTTCTACGCCTATCCCGTGCGCCCCGGCATCACCTTCACGTATCTCGGCCTGAAGGTGGACGAGACCGCCGCCGTGCGCTTCGGCGGCCGGCCGAGCCCCAACCTCTTCGTGGCCGGCGAAATGATGGCCGGCAACGTGCTGGGCAAGGGCTACACGGCCGGCGTCGGCATGAGCATCGGCACGGCCTTCGGGCGCATCGCCGGCACGCAGGCGGCGAACGCTGCAAAGAACATTTCAACGCAATCCCCGGAGGCCGCCCTTGCAGCAGCTCACTGACCTTGTTGCACGCGCCCGTGCCGATGCCGACGGCATCGGCGGCAGCCCCGCGTCGCGCGTGATCCCGATCCAGCCCGCCCTGCCGCTGACCGCGTCCGAAGGCGAGGTCGCGCGCATCCTGCAGATCTGCAACGCCTGCCGCTACTGCGAAGGCTTCTGCGCCGTGTTTCCTGCGATGACGCGGCGCCTGGAGTTCGGCAAGGCCGACACACACTACCTCGCGAACCTCTGCCACAACTGCGGTTCGTGCCTGCATGCCTGCCAGTACGCGCCCCCGCACGAGTTCGCGGTGAACGTGCCGCAGGCGATGGCGCAGGTGCGACTGCAGACCTACCACGACTACGCCTGGCCGCCCGTGATGGGCGCTCTCTACAAGAAGGCCGGGCTCACCGTCGCGCTCGCACTGGCGGGCGGGCTCGCGCTGTTCCTCGTGCTGGCCGCAGCGATGTCGGGCTCGCTGCTGCACGAACCGCTCGCGGGCAACTTCTACGCGATCTTTCCGCACAACTTCCTCGCCCTGGTATTCGGCGCGGTGTTCCTGTTCGTGATGTTCGCGCTGGCGATGGGCACGCGCCGCTTCTGGCGCGAGGTGTCGCCCGCGAACGATCCGGGCAATGCCCCCGACCTGCCGGGCGTGCGCCGCGCGGCCGGCGCCGAGGCCGCGCACGACGCGCTGCGCCTGAAGTACCTGGGCGGCGGCCACGGCGAGGGCTGCAACAACGACGACGACCGCTTCACCCTCTGGCGCCGGCGCTTCCATCACTTCACCTTCTACGGCTTCATGCTGTGCTTCGCCTCGACCTGCGTGGCGACGCTCTATCACTACCTGTTCGACCTGCACGCGCCCTACGCGCTCACGAGCCTGCCGGTGCTGCTGGGCACCGCGGGCGGCGTTGGCCTCGCGATCGGCCCCGTCGGCCTGCTGTGGCTGAACCTGCGTCGCCACGCCGCGCACGGCGACGCGGCGCAGCGGCCGATGGACCGCGGCTTCATCGCGCTGCTGCTGCTCACGAGCCTCACCGGCCTGGCATTGCTGGCCTGGCGCGACACCCGCTTCATGGCGCTGCTGCTCGCGGTGCACCTGGGCGTGGTGATGGCGCTCTTTCTCACACTGCCCTACGGCAAGTTCGCGCACGGCATCTTCCGCTGCGCGGCGCTGCTGAAGTTCGCCATCGAGAAGCGCCTGCCGAGCCGGCTGCGGCTGGGCGCGGACTGACCGACCCGACTCCTGCCATTTCACAACAACACCGAGACCTCACGACCATGAACCGACACACCTTCCTTCGCACCACCATCGCCGCGTTGATGCTCGCCAGCGGCGCGGCATCCGCCGCCGACTGGCCGACGAAACCCATCACGCTCGTCGTTCCCTTCGTGGCCGGGGGTACCACCGACATCGTCGCGCGCACCATCGGCCAGAAGCTCTCCGAATCGCTCAAGCAGCCGGTGATCGTCGACAACCGCGGCGGCGCGGGCGGCACCGTGGGCGCGACCATCGCGTCGAAGGCGCCGGCCGATGGCTACACGCTGTTCCTCGCCACCATTGCACACGCGATCGCGCCGGGCCTCTACAAGAAGCTCGCCTATGACTTCCAGCGCGACTTCGATCCCGTCGCGCTCGCAGCGTCCACGCCCAACGTGCTGATCGTCAACGAGAAGGTGCCCGCCAGGACGGTGGCCGAACTCGTCGCGTACATCAAGGCCAACCCCGGCAAGGTCAACTTCGGCTCGGCCGGCAACGGCAGCACCGAGCACATCTCGGGCGAACTGTTCCGCTCGATGACGAAGACCGACATCGTGCACGTGCCCTACAAGGGCGGCGCGCCGATGATGGCCGATCTGATGGGCGGCCAGATCCAGATGGCCATCGAGACCAGCCCCTCGGCTTCGCCGCATATCCGCGCCGGCAAGGTGCATGCGCTGGCCGTGACAACGAAGACGCGCGCGCCCGCCTACCCCGGCGTGCCCACGCTCGACGAGGCCGGCCTCAAGGGCTACGACATGACGACGTGGTTCGCGCTCATGGCGCCGCACGGCACGCCGCCCGAGATCGTGCAGCGCCTGAACACCGAACTCGCCCGCGCGCTGCAACAGCCCGATGTGATCAAACGTTTCGAGGAACAGGGTGTAACGGCCGGCAACATGAAGCCTACGGAACTGGCCAACTTCATCGGCACCGAGACGACCAAGTGGGTCAAAGTGGCGAAGGAAGCCGGCGCCACCGCCGAGTAAGCGGGCCGGCTCGGACAAGCCCCTACGGCCAGGGCGGAAACCCGCTGGCCGGGGCCGGCGTGCGTTGTCTGCAGAATAGAGGGCCATGCACGTTCGAAAAGCTGCGGTTCCCGCCCTCGTCCTCCTCCTTTCCGCACTCTCCCTCCCCGCCCTGCTTCCCCCCGCCACCGCGGCGGCCGCTCCCAAGGACCTTCAACCCTCCCGCTCGCCCGACGCCGCCGAGGCCCGCATCGAGTCCCTCATCGCCCGCATGACGGTGCAGGAGAAGGCCGGCCAGCTGAGCCTGTACGGCCCGGCTGACATCGACACCCCCAACAACCCGCAGGCCGGCTCGCGCAATGCGCAGCAGGAAACCGCCGACGTGCGCGCCGGCCGCCTCACCGGCCTGTTCAACAACGCTGGCCTCGAGAGCAAGCGGCGGCTGCAGCAGATGGCGGTAAGCGAGTCGCGCCTGGGCATTCCGCTGATCTTCGGCGCCGACGTGATCCACGGCTTTCGCACCATGTTCCCGATGCCGCTGGCCGAGGCGTCGAGCTGGGAGCCCGCGCTCGCCGAGCGCACCGCGCGCGCCGCGGCGGTCGAAGCCACGGCTGACGGCTTCCGCTGGACTTTCGCGCCGATGGTCGATGTCGCGCGCGACGCGCGCTGGGGCCGCGGCCTCGAAGGCGCGGGCGAAGACGCGTATCTCTCCAGGCAGTTCGCCGCCGCGCGCGTGCGCGGCTTCCAGGGCCCCGACCTCTCGCGGCCCGACGCCATGCTGGCCACGCCCAAGCACTTCGCGGCCTACGGCGCGGCCGAGGGCGGACTCGACTACAGCGTGAGCGACATCTCCGAGCGCACGCTGCGCGAGGTGTACCTGCCGCCCTTCCGCGCGGCATTGGACGCGGGCGCGCTGTCGATCATGAGCGCCTTCAACGAGATCGGCGGCGTGCCCTCCACTGCCAATCCCGCGCTGCTCACGGGCGTGCTGCGCGACGAATGGAAGTTCAAGGGCTTCGTGGTGTCCGACTACACGGCCGACGAGGAACTGGTGGAGCACGGCTACGCCGCCAATCCGCGCGAAGCGGCCAGGCAGGCCTTCATGGCCGGCACCGACGTGAGCATGCAGAGCGGCCTGTACGCGCGCTACCTGCCCGAGCTGGTGGCTTCGGGCGAAGTGCCGATGGCACGGCTCGACGACGCGGTGCGCCGCGTGCTGCGCGTGAAGCAGAGGCTCGGCCTGTTCGACGACCCCATGCGCGGCCTCGACGGCCCACCTGCCGCGCAACGCACCGAGAACCCCGAATTCATCGCGCTGGCCCGGGAGAGCGCGCGCCGCTCCATCGTGATGCTGAAGAACGAGCGCGCGCTGCTGCCGCTGTCCAAGGCCGGCACGAAGATCGCGCTGATCGGCCCCTTCGCCGAGGGCACTGTCGATCTGATGGGCGCCTGGAGCCTGTCCCCGGGCCAGTCGGCGCCGGTGGGCGTCGACCAGGGCCTGCGCGCGGCACTGGGGGCCGATTCGTCGGTGAACGTCGTGCGCGGCTCGGGCATCGAGTCGGCGCTGCCCGGCGGCATCGACGCCGCGGTGGCCGCCGCGCGCGATGCCGACGTGGTGCTGCTGGCCATCGGCGAGAGCCAGAAGATGTCGGGCGAGGCGCGCTCGCGCACCGACATCGGCTTGCCGCAGGCGCAGCAGGACCTGGCCGAAGCCGTGGCCGCCACCGGCAAGCCGGTGGTCGTGCTGCTGAGCAACGGCCGCGCGATGGCGCTCAAGGGTGCGGTGCGCGATGCGCGCGCCATCCTCGTCACGTGGTTCCTGGGCGTGCAGACCGGCAACGCGATCGCCGACGTGGTGTTCGGCGACTTCAATCCCTCGGGCCGCCTGCCCGTGAGCTTTCCGCAGACGGCGGGACAGGTGCCCTACTACTACGGCCACAAGCGCACCGGCCGCCCCTCGCCCGAGAACGCACCGGGCACGGCCTTCAGGACCCGCTACCTGGACGCGACCAACGAAGCGCTCTACCCCTTCGGCTTCGGCATCGGCTATGCACCGGTGCACTACGACGGCGTGGAGCTGAGTTCGGAGCGCCTGCCGCTGTCGGGCACGCTGCGCGTGCGCGCCACCGTCAGCAACACCGGCCAGCGCGAGGCCGAGGAAGTGGTGCAGCTCTACATCGCCCAGCGCGCCGCCAGCGTGACCCGGCCCGTGCGCGAGCTCAAGGAATTCCGCAAGGTCGACATTGCGCCCGGCGCATCGACGGTCGTCGAGTTCGCGCTCACGGCCGACGACCTGGCATTCGTCGGCCGCGACATGAAGCCGGCCGTGGAGCCCGGCGATTTCGATCTCTGGGTGGGGCCTTCGGCCGCGGGCGGCATTCGCAAGCAGTTCGCTCTCACGCGAGAGTGAAGTCGTCGACGCCTGTCAGGGGCGGTGCGCCCTGCGGCAGTTTCAATCGAGCCCGTGGAACACGCTGTCGTCCGGCCCGATGTGCGAGGGCGGCGTCCAGGCGGCGTCGCGCATCGAGCGGCTCACGAGCTTTTCCACGCCCAGCAGCGTGGCGAAGATCGCCATGCGCACCGGGATGCCGTTGTCGGTCTGGCGGAAGATGGCTAGGCGCGGGTCGTTGTTCAGGTCGACGCTGAGGTCGTGCGAACCCGGGCGGCCGTCGCGCGGCAGCGGGTGCATCACGACCACCTCGGGCTTGCAGGCCGATTCGACGAGTGCGCGGTTGATCTCGAAGGCGTTGTCGAAGCCCTCCAGCACTTCGTCGTGTGCGAAGCGCTCTTTCTGGATGCGCGTGGCGTAGATGATGTCGGCGACAGCCAGCGCCTGCGCGGGCGTGGCGGCGGTCTCGACCACGTGGCCGTTGCGGCTCACGGCGTCCACGATTTCCGCCGGCATCGCGAGCGAGGGCGGCGAGATGAGCGTGAACTTCAGCCCCTTGTACAGAGCGAGCAGCTTGATGAGCGAGTGCACGGTTCGCCCGTATTTCAGGTCGCCGACCATGGCGATGTGCGCACCGTCCACCAGCTTGCCCAGGCGCGAGAACTCGCGCTGGATGGTGTACAGGTCTAGCAGTGCCTGGCTCGGATGCTCACCCGGTCCGTCGCCGCCGTTGATGACGGGCACGTTGGTGGCGCGTGCGAACTCCGCCACCGAGCCCTGCTCCGGATGCCGCACCACGATGGCGTCCACGTATCCGCTGATCACGCGGCTGGTGTCGTAGATCGATTCGCCCTTGGCCATCGACGAGAAGGTGAAGCCGGTGGTGTCGCACACCGAGCCGCCCAGCCGACAGAACGCCGCACCGAAGCTCACACGCGTGCGCGTGCTGGCCTCGAAGAAAAGGTTGGCGAGCACGGCGCCTTCGAGCACGCGGCTGACCTTGCGTCGCCGGGCGATGGGCTGCATGACATCGGCCAGCTGGAACAGCTCGTCGATGGCGTCGCGGTTGAACTGGCTGACCGAGAGCAGGTGGTGCGCGCCCTCGACCGCCATCGACTTGCGAAAGGCGCCTTCATATGCGCTTTGCGTATATTCACTGCGTCGACCGTCCGAAGCCAGGATTTCGCTCACGAAGCGGCGAGCGACCTCGGGCATGGCCCTGAATTCGTTGGATTCATCGGGAAGCAGCCAGGCGTCGAGCGCTCTTCTTCGGCTGCCGATGCGCTCGGCGAAAGCGTCGCGCGTCATGTTGAGTTGACGCATCGCGTCGCGGAGGAGCACCTGTTGCGGCATGTTCATGGACCGCAAATATATACTCAATGCGTATATTTTCAAAACCCAACGAAAAACCGCCTGCCGTTTCAGCTACCTCCGGGTCTTCCTCGCGGGCTTCTTCGCCACCTGGCGCTGCGAGCGCTGCCGCAGCGTCGAGCCCGAGCCGCGCGGCGGGTTCGCCGGCGCCACGTCGTGCTGGCTCGCCCTCGAAGTGAAATCGCATGTCTTCACCGCCAGCTCGACGATGCGCGCCAGCGTGGGACTGGCGTTGTCGCGCCGGTAGACCGCGCTGTAGACCAGCGGCGGCGGCATCGGATCGCTCCTGACGACGCGCAGCAGCCCGCTCCTGATGTCCGGGCGCACATAGTCGAGCGCCTGCTGGCTGATGCCGAAGCCGCTGATCGTCAATTCGCGCGGACAGTCGTGCTGTTCGTCAGCAGCACCTTGCCGAAGCGAAAGCCATGCTCTGCGCGCCAGGCCTCGTAGAACCTGTTCTTCGAGGCACCGGCGGGCTGCTCGATCACCGGATAGTCGGCAAATTCGTGCGGCTTCAGCGCCCGCTGCGGAATGCTCAGTCTCGGGCTCGCGATCCAGGCCTGGTCGACCTGCCCCACCTTGATCGACTCGAAGGCCTGTCCCCAGAAGGTGCCGGGCATGATGGACAGGTCGAGCTTGTTGGCTTCCAGCCGCTCGAAGAGCGTCAGCCCCGCATCCACCACCGGCTCGAGCGTCACCTCGGGATGCAGCTTCTGCAGCAGCTGGATCAGCCGCGTGAGCCAGGTCATCGCGATCAGCTCCGTCACACCCACGCGGAAGGTGCCGCGCAGCGTCTTGTCGAGGCTGATGTCGTGCTCGATGCGCTGCCAGAGCCGCAAGGCCTCTTCCGCCAGCGGCAGCAGCTCGCGGCCGGAGTGGGCCAGCTCCAGGCCATGCGAGGTGCGATGCAGCAAGGGGCCGCCGAGCGAATCCTCGAGCTCCGCCAGGCGCTTCGAGATGGCCGACTGCGTGGTGTGCAGCTTCACCGCCGCGGCACTGAAGCTCTGGAGCTTGGCGCTGAAGAGAAAGGCCTCCAGCTGCTTGAAGGTGAAGTTCATGCCAACGGAATGTACGCCTACGGTCCGCCAGGAAAAAAAGGAATACCGCGGCGGTCCGATTTCTCGTTTGTCCTGCGATGCATGCACTTTGATACTGCATGCATGCTTCACATCGCACCACGACTGAACCGGATCAAGCCGTCCCCGAGCTCCATGGCCGGCCAGCGGGCGCGCGAGCTGCGCGCCGCGGGCCGGGACATCCTCGGCCTGACCGCCGGCGAGCCCGATTTCGAGACGCCCGAGCACATCAAGGAGGCCGCCATCCGCGCCATGGCCGCCGGCCAGACCCGCTACACCGACGTGGGCGGCACGCCGGCGCTGAAGGAAGCCATCGCGGGCAAGCTCCTGCGCGAGAACAGGCTGACCTACGCGCCGGGCGAGATCATCGTGGGCACCGGCGCCAAACAGGTGATCTTCAACGCGCTCATGTGCACGGTCGCGGCGGGCGACGAGGTCATCGTGCCGGCGCCCTACTGGGTGTCCTACCCCGACATCGCCCTGCTGGCCGGCGGTGTCCCGGTCTTCGTCGACTGCCCGGCGGCAGCGGGCTTCAAGCTCCAGCCCGCCGACCTCGAGCGCGCCATCACCGGCAGGACGCGCTGGCTGATGCTCAACTCGCCGAACAACCCGAGCGGGGCAACCTACACGCGCGCCGAGCTCCAGGCGCTGGCGGAGGTGCTGCGGCGCCATCCGCACGTCTGGATACTGACCGACGACATCTACGAGCACCTGATCTACGGCGGCGTCGAGTTCGCCACCATGGCCGAGGCGGCGCCCGACCTCAAGGACCGCACGCTGACGGTGAACGGCGTGTCCAAGGCCTACGCGATGACGGGCTGGCGCATCGGCTACGGCGCGGGCCCCTCGGCGCTCATCAAGGCGATGGTCAAGCTGCAGTCGCAAAGCACGTCCGGCCCGAACTCGATCGCCCAGGCGGCGGCCGTCGCGGCGCTCACGGGGCCGCAGGACACCATCGCCAGCAACCGGCGCGAATACGAAACGCGGCGCGACATGGTGGTCGCCGCGCTCAATGCCATCGACGGCATCCGCTGCGAGGTGCCCGACGGTGCGTTCTACGTCTTCGCCTCATGCAGCGCGCTCTTCGGGCTTCGCACTCGCAAGGGCACGGTAATCGACAGCAGCGACGACTGGGTGATGCACCTGCTCGACTCGCAGGACCTTGCCGCGCTGCAGGGCAGCGCTTACGGCGTGCCGACCCATTTCCGCATCTCCTTCGCAGCCAGCACCGAGCAGCTGCGGGAAGGCTGCCGACGCATCGCGCGGGCACGCGACGAACTCTCGGGTCAAGCCATCAACCAGGAACCGCAATGAAACTCCGCTCCCTTCTGAAGCTGCTGCTGGCCCTTGCCATCGGCACCGCCTGGTTCGGCACCACCCACGCATGGGCCGCCGATGCCTTTCCGTCGAAGCCGATCAAGATCCTCGTGGGCTTCTCGCCCGGCGGCTCCAACGACATGGTGGCGCGCCTGATCGGGCCGAAGCTGGCCGAAGGACTCGGGCAGCAGGTGCTGATCGACAACCGGCCGGGCGCCGGCGGCAACATCGCCGCGTCGGCCATGCTCGCCGCGCCCGCCGACGGACACACGCTGCTGATGTGCACCACGGGCACGCTGTCGATCCAGCCGCATGTGCTCAAGAGCATGCCCTTCGACTCCGAGAAGGACATCGTGCCGGTCACGCAGGTGGTCAACGCGCCCTACATGCTGCTGGTCAATTCGAATCTGCCGGTGAAGAGCGTGAAGGAACTCATCGCCTACGCCAGGCAGAAGCCCGGCGAGATCAACTTCGCCTCCTCGGGCACGGCAACGGGCGGGCACCTTGCGGGCGAAATGCTGAAGAGCCGCGCGGGCATCGACATCGTCCACGTGGCCTACAAGGGCACCGGCCAGGCGATGACGGACCTCATCGCGGGCCAGGTCTCGATGATCTTCGACCAGCCCGTGAGCTCGATGCAGTACGCCCGCTCGGGCAAGCTGCGCGCACTGGCGGTCGCCAGCCCGCGCCGGCTGCCGGCCTTTCCGGACATCCCGACCGTGGCGGAAGCCGGCGTTCCCGACTTCGACCCCGTGACCTGGGCCGGCATCTGCGCGCCGAAGAACACGCCGACGGCCGTGGTCGAGCGCATCCAGCGCGAAGTCGCCAAGGTGCTGGCGATGCCCGAGATCGCCAAGCGGCTCACCGCCGACGGTCTGGAGCCCGTTGGGAGCACGCCGGAGCAATTCCGCACCTTCCTGGCTGCGGACAAGCGCAAGTGGGGCCTCGTGGTGAAGGACGCCGACGTCAAGGCCGAATGAACGGGAACCCGAGCATGAACCAGCTTCCAGACATCGTCCGCGACTTCGAGCGCGTCTCCTCCGAGCAGATTCGCCAGGCTTCGGCCTTCCAGCCGGCCATCCTCGCCGATGTGGCGGGCCGCCGCGGTGCCCTGCACGGCCGCATCCAGGCCTTGCGCCATCGGATGATACTGGCGGGCAGCGCGCTCACGGTGGAAGTGCGGCCCGGCGACAACCTGATGATCCATGCCGCCATCGCGCTCGCGAAGCCCGGCGACGTGCTGGTGATCGACGGCAAGGGCGACCAGAGCGCAGCCCTCATGGGCACGATCATGATGAACGCCTGCCGCCAGGTCGGCATCGCGGGCGTGGTGATCGACGGCGCGGTGCGCGACAGCGTGGAAATCGATGAGATGGGCTTCCCGGTGTTCTCGGTCGGCACCAATCCCAATGGGCCGACCAAGCTGGCCTGGGGGCGCATCGGGCATCCGGTGTCGGTGGGCGGCGTGGCAGTACGCCCCGGCGATCTCGTCATCGGCGATGCGGATGGCGTGGTCGTCATCGAGCGGGAGAAGGTGGAGACGCTTCTTCAGGCGGCGGCGAAGAAGGTCGAGGACGAGACGGCGCGCATCGAAGCCATCAGGAATGGCAACACAGCGGCCAAGTGGCTGGACGCCGCGCTGCGCAACGCGGGCGTTCTCAAGGAAAACGAGACCCTCTAGGGCCGTGCGTCATCGGCTGATGACGCGGACACGAAGCGAACACGAAGAAAAGGCCCGAAGGCCTGTTCTTCATGCCTGCCGGTTCGGCTTACAGGCCGGCCTGGCGCGTGAACGACACGCTGGGCTTCTTGTAGGCTTGCGGCACTTCGTCGCGGTAGAACGCGCGGCGATCGAGGCTGGCCAGCGGGTCGTGAGCCTTGGCAACGGCTTCGGCTTGCACGGTCGCGCGGTTGGCGGTCGACGTGAAGGTCTGTGCGCCAGCGCTAGAGGCATCGGCGTACTCGTTGCCAGCGCGTGCGGCGGCAGCGGCTTGCGGTGCGACTTCGGCGCGGCTGACAGAAGAGTTCACGACGTGCACGCCGTCGTAGGTTTCTGCATGGGCTCCGGCAGCGGCCAGGAGCGAGAGAGCAGCAGCAGCGAGGATCTTCGAGGCATTCATTTCAATCTCCTTCAGGTGGTTGGTTGGTGAGGAGAAGTTTGATCCTGAAAAGCCTCGGAAAACGCCGGCAAAAGGAACCACGGCGTTCACGGGATTGAAACAATCGAGCCCTTGAAAAACAGCCGGTCTTCAGTGGCTGATCATCCACGGTCGCCGTGACGGCGCGGACTTGGCCCCGCTCGGCGCCGTCACCGTCGCGCCTCGTTTGCCCGAGCCGCAGCAGCCGCACCCCGCCGGATGCTTGAAGCGCGCATAGTCGCGCGAGCTGCCCGGCTCGTGCCGCGCGCGCTCGTTGGTTTCCATGGCGCGGCGCGTGCCCGAGGCCATCAGCGCGAGCCGCGGCGCGGCCGACAGCACGCGCGGCGAAGCGCATCTGCAATCGGGGCACGCAGCCGGCTCGTCGCGCAGGCCTGAGGGCCGCAACGCCTCGAAGCCGCCGCACTGCCCGCAGGCATAGTCGTAGGTCGGCATGGCTGGCTTCAGCGCAGGTCGTGCGACAGCGGCATGTCGATGCTGCCGTCAATGAACTTCGCCGGGCCCGATACGTTCGGGTTGATGTCGAAGTCGAAGATGCCCGTGGGCAGCCACAGCGTGGCGCACGAGTTGGGCACATCGACCACCCCGCTGATGTGGCCCTGTACCGGCGCCGTGCCCAGAATCGAATAGGCCTGCGCGCCCGAGTAGCCGAACTTCTTCAGGTACTCGATGGCGTTCAGGCAGGCCTGGCGGTAGGCCACGTTGACGTCGAGGTAGTGCTGCTTGCCGCTCTCGTCGACCGAGATGCCTTCGAAGATCAGGTAGTCGTTGTACTGCGGCGTGATTGGGCTGGGCTTGAAGATCGGGTTCTTGATGCCGTACTTGGCCATGCCGCCCTTGATGAGCGTGACCTTCATGTGCACCCAGCCGGCCATCTCGATGGCACCGCAGAAGGTGATCTCGCCGTCGCCCTGGCTGAAGTGCAGGTCGCCCACGCTCAGGCCCGCGCCGTCGACGTACACGGGGAAGAACACCTTCGAACCGCGCGACAAATCCTTGATGTCGCAGTTGCCGCCGTGCTCGCGTGGCGGCACGGTGCGCGCGCCTTCGGCGGCGGCCTTGGCGCGGGCTTCACCGGTCATCTTGCCCATGTGGGCAGTGCCTGCAAACGGCGGGTTCGCGAGGCCGGGCACGCGCTCCGGATCGGTGGCGATGAGGGCCTTCTCGCGCTCGTTCCACATGTCGAGCATGGGCTTGTCGGGCAGGCAGCCGATCAGGCCGGGGTGGATCAGCCCCGCGAAGTTCACGCCCGGAACGTGGCGCGAACTGGTGAACATGCCCTTGAAGTCCCAGATCGATTTCTGCGCTTCGGGAAAGTGGTCGGTCAGGAAACCGCCGCCGTTCTTCTTCGAGAAGAAACCGTTGAAGCCCCAGAGGCTGTCCTGCTTGGCGCCGATGTCGAGCAGATCGACCACCAGCAGGTCGCCGGGCTCCGCGCCCTTCACGCCCACGGGGCCCGAGAGGTAGTGCACGGTGCTCAGGTCGATGTCGCGCACATCGTCGGCGCTGTCGTTGTTCTTGATGAAGCCGCCGGTCCAGTCGAAAGTCTCGAGGATGAAGTCGTCGCCCGGGTTGACCCAGCAGGCCATCGGAATGTCCGGATGCCAGCGGTTGTGGATGTTCTCGTTCTCGACGGGCGACTTGGTCAGGTCGACCTTGATCAGCGTGTCAGTCATGTGCAGTGGCTCCTGGTTGGGTTGGTGTGGTCAGGTCAAACGGAGAGATAGGCCTTGATGTGGTCGACATCGGTCTTGTCGCGCGCGGTCTCGTGCACTAGCCGGCCGCCTTCGATGACGAAGAGCCTGTCGGCCACATCCATCGCGAAACTGAGCACCTGCTCGGACACGACGATGGTGATGCCGCGCAGCTTGCGGATCTCGTTGAGCGCCTTGGCGATGTCCTTGATGATCGAAGGCTGGATACCTTCCGTGGGCTCGTCGAGCAGCAGCACCTTGGGGTCGGTGACGAGGGCGCGCGCAATCGCCAGCTGCTGCTGCTGGCCGCCGGAGAGGTTGCCGCCTTTGCGGCTCTTCATGTCCCACAGCACGGGGAACAGCGCGTAGATTTCCTCGGGGATGCGGCGGGTCTTCGAGTTCTCCAGGCCGGTCTGGATGTTCTCCTCCACCGTGAGCGTCGGAAAGATCATCCGGCCCTGCGGTACGTAGGCGATGCCCTTGGCGACGCGGCGAAAGCTCTCGTCGCGCGACACGTCCTTGCCTGCTACCTCGATGCGCCCGCTCTTCAAGGGCAAGATTCCCATCAGGCCCTTGAACAGAGTGGTCTTGCCCATGCCGTTGCGGCCCATGATGGCGATGGTTTCGTTGGCATGGCCCTCGAACGAGATGCCGTGCAGGGCCTCGCTCTGGCCATAGGCTACGTGCAGGTCTTCGACCTTCAGCATGATGTTGCTCATGTTTTTTATTTCCGGGTTTTGACGTTCTTGGCGAGTGCGCAGGCCACCGGGTACTCCCCTCCGCGAATGTCCCCCGGCCTTCGGCCTCCTCCTTTATTTCGCTGCGGGGAGCACCCGGCGCCCTGCGCACGATGGACGCAGCGCTTGTGCTGGCCGATCAACGAGTGCTCTGAACGATCACGTCGATGGTGGGCTTCTTTTCTCGAAATAAAGGAGGAGGCCGAAGGCCGGGGGACATTCGAGAAAAGAAGCACGCCGTCGGCGTGATCGCGCCCTGAACAGCGCCCACCGAAAAGACTCGAAAAGCAAACAGCCATCTAGTGCCCCAGATAAACGTCGATGACCTTCGGATCGGCCTGCACCTTCTCCATCGGCCCTTCGGCAAGGATTTTTCCCTGGTGCATCACCGTGACCTTGTGCGCGATCTGCTTCACGAAGGCCATGTCGTGCTCGATGACGATCACCGCGCGGTTCTGGCAGATGCGCTTGAGGAGGTCGGCCGTGAGTTCGCGTTCGCGCGCGCTCATGCCGGCGATGGGCTCGTCGAGCATCAACAGCTCGGGCTCCTGCATCAGCAGCATGCCGATCTCGAGCCACTGCTTCTGGCCGTGGCTCAGCAGGCCGGCCTCGGTGTCGAGCTTGTCGGCAAGGCCGATGTCTTCGGCAATGGCCTGCACCTTGTTCTTGACCTCGTCGTCGCACCTGAAGGCCAGCGCGCCGAACACCGAGCGGCCCTTCGGGAATGAGACCTCCAGGTTCTGGAACACCGAGAGGTTCTCGTAGATCGACGGCGTCTGGAACTTGCGCCCGATACCCAGCCGCACACGCTTGTGTTCGGCCATCTTCGTGAGCTCGGTGTTGTTGAACTTGATGCTGCCGGCGCTTGCACGCGTCTTGCCGCAGATCAGGTCGAGCAGCGTGGTCTTGCCGGCTCCGTTGGGGCCGATGATCACGCGCAGCTCGTTGCGGTCGATGTACAGCGTGAGGTCGTCGATGGCCTTGAAGCCATCGAAGGACACGGTGAGGTCTTCCACGGCGAGCGCGAAGTCGGTGTTGCTCATGAGGGTGTGGCTCCGGGTTCAGGCGCGCTGGCTGCCGACGCCATCGGGCAGCGTGGGCTCGGATGGTGTTGCTGCGGGCACCACGGGTGCGGCGGCCGCCGGTCGCTTGACTGCCGCATCGCGCAGGGCTTGGCGGCGCGATTTCCACCACGGCCGGATCTTTTCTTCCCACAACCCCGCGAGCCCCATCGGGAACGCCATGGTCACGCCGATGAAGAGGCCCGCCATCAGAAACAGCCACAGGTCCGGAAAGCTCTCCGAGAACAGCGTCTTGCCCGCATTCACCAGCAGCGCGCCATACACCGCGCCCACCAGGCTCATGCGCCCGCCCACCGCACAGAAGATCACCATCTCGATCGAAGGCACGATGCCCACGAAACTCGGCGACATGAAACCCACCTGCAGCGCGAACATCGCACCACCGATGCCCGAAAGCCCGGCTGCCAGGCAGAAGATGAAGACCTTGAAGTTCGACACGTCGTAGCCCGAGAAGCGCACACGGTCTTCCTTGTCGCGCATGGCGAGCAGCAGCGTGCCGAGCTTGCTGGTCTGTATCCAGCGACACAGCACGATGCTCGCCACCAGCAGGCCGACGCAGACGTAATACAGCACGTACTTGGCGCCGTCGGTGCGCGTGTCCCAGCCCAGCATCGTCTTCAGGTCGGTCATGCCGTTCACGCCGCCCGTGTAGCCCTGCTGGCCGATGATGAGCACGGTGCAGATCAGTGCCACCGCCTGCGTGATGATCGCGAAGTACACGCCGCCCACGCGCCGCTTGAACATCGCGAAGCTCACGAGCCAGGCCAGCGCCATCGGTGCCAGCACCACCAGCGCCAGGCTCAGCGGCAGGCTCTTGAAGGGCAGCCACAGCGTGGGCAGTTCGGTGATCTGGTTCCAGTCCATGAAGTCCGGAATGCCGGGCGTGGTCTGGATCTTGGTGGAGACGGGGTCGGAGGCTTCGAGCTTGAGGAACATCGCCATCGCGTAGCCGCCGATGCCGAAGAACACGCCCTGCCCCAGGCTCAGCACGCCGCCGTAGCCCCACACCATCACGAGGCCCACGGCCACGAAAGCGTAGGTGAGGTATTTGCCCACGAGGTTGAGGCGGAAGATGTCGAGCGACAGCGGCAGCACCACCGCCAGCAGCAGCACCAGCAGCAACAGGCTGCCGAGCTGGTAGCGCTGGATCGAGGCCTTGATGAAATTCATCGGAACGTTCTCCAAAACAGGAATCGGGTTCAGCGGCGGACCTTGACTGCGAAGAGGCCCTGCGGCCGCATCATCAAAATCAGCACGATCAGCGACAGCGTCAGCACCTTGGCCATCGAGCCGGTCATGAAGAACTCGGAAATCGACTGCGTCTGCGCAATGCCGAAGGCCGAGACCACCGTGCCCAGCAGGCTGGCCGCACCGCCGAAGGTGACGACCAGGAAGGCGTCGACGATGTAGAGCGAGCCCGAGGTCGGACCGGTGGAGCCGATGGTGGTGAAGGCCGCGCCGGCCATGCCCGCGATGCCGCAGCCGATGGCGAAGGTGAGCCGGTCTGTCTTCTTCGTGTCGATGCCGGTGGCGTTGGCCATGGTGCGGTTGGCGACGGTGGCGCGCACCCTGAGGCCCCAGCGGCTCTTGTGCAGCGCGATCAGCACGCCGCCAGTGACCAGTGCGGTGAGCGCCAGCACGAACAGGCCGTTGATGGGAATGTCGAGGCCTTCATGCGGCGTCCACGAGCCCATGAGCCATTCGGGCAGCGTCGGGCTCACTTCCTTCGGGCCAATGAAGGTGCGGAAAATCTGTTGCAGGCCCAGGCTCACGCCCCAGGTGGCGAGCAGCGTGTCGAGCGGTCGCTTGTAGAGGTGGCGGATGAGCACCCACTCCACGAGCCAGCCGACGATGAAGGCGAAGCCGAAAGCGAGCCCGATGGCGATCGGGAAGTAGTACGGCATGAACTCGGGCGCCAGGCTCTCAGTGACGCGCGCGGCCAGGTAGATCGAGTAGGCGCCGATGGTCATGAACTCGCCATGCGCCATGTTGATCACGCCCATCTGGCCGAAGATGATCGCCAGGCCCAGCCCCATCAGCAGCAGCACCGCGAAGAGGCTCAGCCCCGCGAAGCCCTGCATGAGGCCGATGTTCATCATGTCCGACAGAGTCATGGCGCGGATTCCGGATTTGGATGTTGGTATTGGCTCCTTCCCCCTCTGGGGGAAGGTTGGGATGGGGGCAGGCGGCGCTTGCGAGCGCAAGGCTTCATCCAAGGCCGCGTGCCCCCACCCCTGCCCTCCCCCAGAGGGGGAGGGAGAAAGGCATCAGGGTTTACTGATAACCCTTGGGAAACGGATCCGGCTTGATCAACTCCGCCGACTCCGCCACCACCTTGAACGTCCCATCCAGCTGCCCCTGCCCGATGCGCGCCTTGCTCCACAGGTGGTGGTTCGCATCCAGCTTCACGTAGCCTTCCGGCGCCGTCTTCAGCTCGATGCCCGGCGAGCCGGCCACGACCTTGTCCACATCGAAGCTGCCCGCCTTCTCCACCGCCGCCTTCCACAGCCACGGCCCCAGATACCCCGCCTGCGTCACGTCGCCGATCACCGCGTCCTTGCCGTACTTCGCCTTGAAGGCTTCCACGAACTTCTTGTTGTTCGCGTTGTCCAGCGACTGGAAGTACTTCATCGACGAGTAGAAGCCCGCGAAGTTCTCGCCGCCCACGCCAGTCATTTCGTCTTCGGTCACGGCCAGCGTCAGCAGGAACTGCTTGTCGCCCGTGATGCCCGCGGCCTTCAACTGCTTGTAGAAAGCCACGTTCGAGCCGCCCACCACGGCCGCGAAGATGCAGTCGGGCTTGGCCACCTTGATCTTGTTGATCAGCGAGTTGAAGTTGGTGTGGCCCAGCGGGTAGTACTCCTCGCCCTTGACCGAGCCCTTCTGGAAATTCTCGATGTGCTTGCGCGCGATCTTCATCGAGGTGCGCGGCCAGATGTAGTCGGAGCCCACCAGGAAGAAGGTCTTGGCCTTCTTCTCCTTCGCGCCCCAGTCCAGGCCCCAGATGATCTGCTGCGTGGCTTCCTGGCCGGTGTAGATCACGTTCTTGCTCTGCTCCAGGCCTTCGTAGAAGGTCGGGTAGTACAGCAGGCCGTTCTCTTTCTCGAACACCGGCAGCACGGCCTTGCGCGAGGCGCTGGTCCAGCAGCCGAACACGGCGGCGCAGTGGTCGTTGACGAGCAGCTTCTTCGACTTCTCTGCAAAGGTCGGCCAGTCGGAGGCGCCGTCTTCCTTGATGACCTTGATCTTGCGGCCGAGGATGCCGCCCATCGCGTTGATCTGGTCGATGGCGAGCTGCTCGGCCTGGATGGAGCCGGTCTCCGAAATGGCCATGGTGCCGGAGGACGAGTGCAGCTGGCCCACCGTCACCTCGGTGTCGGTCACGGCGAGCTTGGTGGTGTTCACCTTGGCCGTGGGGAACTGTCCCTGGCCGAAGCTCAGGCCGCTCAGGCCCAACACGGGCAGCGCTGCGGCGCCCTGCAGCAAACGGCGGCGGCGCAATGCCAGGGCATCGAGAGAAAGATCGGAATCACGCGACATCAGGAAACTCCAGGCAGGTTGTTGGAAAGTAGGGCCGCGCACCATCGCAGTGCATCGGACGGTGCCCCGAGCACCATGGCTGGTACTTTAGAAATCACCTGCGTACTCGCGAATACGTCATTCAACGTAGCGGTGCGCAGGCGCCCTGCCTGCAGACTCGAAGGCACGACATTGGCGGCAATGCAACCAGGGAGCGCTTCTTGCTGTGTCCGCCCTCATGCCACCGCCGCCGCGACAACCCGCCATGCAATCCGTCTCCGGACAGAAGATCTTCCGCATCCGCCGCGACTACAACGCCTGGGTCGCGAACGAGACGCTGGAGGACTACGCGCTACGCTACACGCCGCGCAGCTTCCGCAAGTGGTCGGAGTTCCGCGTGGCGAACGCGGCCTTCGGTGCCACCTCGTTCCTGGCGCTGGAGGCCATTGGCGGCGCGATCGCCCTGAGCTACGGCTTCTCGAACGCGCTGTGGGCCATCCTGGTCGTCGGGCTCATCACCTTCCTCACGGGGCTGCCGATCTCGTACTACGCGGCGCGCCACGGCGTGGACATGGACCTGCTCACGCGCGGCGCGGGCTTCGGCTACCTGGGCTCCACGCTCACCTCGCTGATCTACGCGAGCTTCACCTTCATCTTCTTCGCGCTGGAGGCGGCCATCCTCGCGCTGGCGCTGCAGATGTATCTGGACTGGCCGCTGTGGCTGCTGTACATGGTGTCGTCGATCGTCATCATTCCGCTGGTGGCGCGCGGCATCACGCTCATATCGGGGCTGCAGCTGTGGACGCAGCCGATCTGGATCGTGCTGTTCGTTTGCCCCTTCATCGCGGTGCTGGTGAAGAAGCCCGAGCTCTACGCCGACTTCACCGGCCTCGTGGGCCGCACCTCCGACAGCAGCGGCTTCGATCCGCTGATGTTCGGCGCCGCTGCCACGGTGGCCTTCTCGCTGGTGGTGCAGATCGGCGAGCAGGTCGACTACCTGCGCTTCCTGCCCGAGAAGACCGCCGTCAACCGCGTGCGCTGGTGGACGGCGGTGCTCGTCTCCGGGCCGGGCTGGATCGTGCCGGGCATGCTGAAGATGATGGGCGGCGCGTTTCTCGCCTTCCTGGCGCTGCAGCACGAGATACCGGCCAATCATGCGATCGAGCCCACGCAGATGTACCTCACGGGCTTCTCGTACGTGCTGCGCGACCCGGCCTGGGTGCTGGGCATCACGGTGCTGTTCGTGCTGGTGTCGCAGATGAAGATCAACCTGACGAACGCCTACGCGGGCTCGCTCGCGTGGTCGAACTTCTTCGCGCGGCTCACGCACAGCCACCCGGGGCGCGTGGTGTGGCTGGTGTTCAACGTGGTCATCGCGATCCTGCTGATGGCGCTGGGCGTGTTCGCGGCGCTGGAGCACGTGCTGGGCTTCTACAGCAACATCGCCATCGCCTGGGTCGGCGCGCTGGTGGCCGACCTGGTCATCAACAAGCCGCTGGGGTGGAGTCCGAAGACCATCGAGTTCAAGCGCGCGCACCTGTACGACATCAACCCGGTCGGGCTAGTCTCGATGCTGATGGCCGCCGCACTCGCAATGCTGGCCTACTCCGGCGCGCTGGGCCATTGGGCGAAGGCCTTCTCGCCCTTCATCGCACTGGCCACCGCCATGGCGCTGTCGCCGCTGCTGGCCTGGCGCACGCGCGGACGCTACTACCTCGCACGCCATGACATCGACCGCTGGACGCCCGGCCAGAACGTGAAGTGCTCGGTGTGCGACAACAGCTTCGAGTCGGAGGACATGGCGCACTGCCCGGCCTACAGCGCACCGATCTGCTCGCTGTGCTGCACGCTCGAATCGCGCTGCCACGACCGCTGCAAGACCGACTCGCGCGCGGCCGAGCAGATGAGCGGCTGGCTGCAGGCGCTGCTGCCGCCGGCGCTGTCGGCGCGGCTCAACTTCCGCGTGGCGCATTACCTGCTGATTGCCACCTCGCTCATTGCATTGCTGGCCACCGTGGTCGGCGTGGTCTATGCGCAGGAGGCGCTGGCGGGCACGAGCGATTCGGTCATGGCCACGGCCTTCCTGAAAGTGTTCGCGCTGCTCTCGGTGGTGGCCGCGGTCGCCGCATGGTGGGTGGTGCTGGGCAGCGAGAGCCGGCAGATGGCGCAGGAAGAATCGATGCGCCACAACAACCTGCTCGCGCTCGAGATCGAGGCGCACCGCCGCACCGATGCCGCGCTGCAGACCGCCAAGGAAGCCGCCGAGGCCGCCAACCAGGCCAAGACGCGCTACGTGGCCGGCATGACGCACGAGTTGCGCACGCCGCTCAACAGCATCCTGGGCTACTCGCAGATCCTGCTCAAGGGCGACGCGGTCGCGCCCCCGCGCGAGGCGGTGCAGACCATTCACCGCAGCGGCGAGCACATGCTGGGCCTGATCGACGGGCTGCTCGACCTCGCGCGCATCGAGGCCGGCCGGCTGCAGCTCGAACCCGCGCCGCTCGCGCTGCCCGCCTTTCTCGACCAGCTCGTGCACATGGTGCGCCCGCAGGCCGAGAACAAGGGCCTGGCCTTCGTCTTCACGCATGCGGGGCAGTTGCCGCCGTGGGTGCACGCCGATGCGAAATGGCTGCGGCAGATCCTCATCAACCTACTGACCAATGCCGTGCGATTCACCGACAGCGGTACGGTCACGCTGCATGTGGATGCGCGGCGCGAGGTGCTGCGCTTCGACGTGGTCGACACCGGCATCGGTGTCGCGCCGCAGGACCACCAGCGCATCTTCCTGCCCTTCGAGCGCGGCGCAGCGGGCCGCCGGCGAGGCGAGCCGGGCACGGGACTGGGCCTCACCATCACCGGACTGCTCACCTCGCTGATGGGCGGCGAGCTCAAGCTGGCGCAGACCTCGTCGCAGGGCAGCACCTTCAGCGTGCGCGTGTACCTGCGCGAGGTGGCCGACCCCGGCCCGCAGGCCAAGGCCGGCGCCTTGCGGCAGCCCGTGTCGGGCTACATCGGCGCGCGCCGCACGCTGCTGGTGGTCGACGACCAGCCTGTGCAGCGCCAGATGCTGGCCGGCATGCTCGCACCGCTGGGCTTCGAGATACGCGAGGCCGCAAGCGGCACCGAATGCCTCGACAGCCTGCGCGAAGAATTGCCCTCGGCCATCCTGCTCGACCTGACGATGGACGACATGGACGGCTGGCAGACCGCCACCTCGGTACGCGCCTCGGGCTTCGGGGACATCCCGATCATCATCGTCTCGGCCAACATGTTCGAGAACAAGAACGAGCGACTGCAAGCCGCAGGCTGCCAGGCTTTTGTGGGCAAGCCAGTGATCGAGTCGGAGCTGATCGCCACGCTGGAGCGCCACCTCGGGCTCGAATGGCTGTCGACCGCCGACGCGCTCTCGCCTCTCGCGGGTGAAGCAGAAGAAGCGCCGCAGCGCCCCCGGCAACTCGCTCTTTCGGAAGACGACCGCGCCGAACTCATGCGCCTCGTGCAAATGGGCCACGTGCGCGGCCTGCACACGGCGCTCGACCGGCTGGCAGCCGCCTCGCCCGCCGCGGCCGCCACCTGCACCTGGCTGCGCGGCATGGTCGTGCGCTTCGAACTCGACAACCTCCGCAATGCACTGGCCGAAGATGCAGACACCCTCGCCCCCTGAATCGTCATCCGAACGGCCCGTGGTGCTGGTGGTGGACGACGCGCCCAGCAGCCTCGGCATGCTGTGCGACACGCTGGAGGCCAGCGGCTACACCGTGCTGGTGGCAGTCGACGGCGAGGCCGCGCTGCAGCGGCTCGAACTCGTGGTGCCCGATGCGATCCTGCTCGACGGCCTGATGCCCGGTCTCTCTGGCTTCGAGACCTGCAGGCGCATCAAGTCCAACCCGGCGCTCGCGCACATCCCGGTGCTGTTCATGACGGGCCTGTCGGAAACCTCGCACGTGGTCGAGGGCTTCGAGTGCGGCGGCGTCGACTACGTGGTGAAGCCGATCCGCGCACAGGAGGTGCTGGCGCGGCTGCACACGCACGCGCGCAACGCCCGCATCACGCGCATGGCGCGCGACGCGGTCGATGTGGCCGGCATGGGCGTGGTGTTCGTCGACACGCGCGGACGCATCGCGTGGCGCTCGCCACAGGCCGCGCTGTGGCTGCACGCGCTCGAAGACCCGGTGGCGCCGGGCCTGCTGCCCGCGTCGCTCGAACCGGCGCTCGCACCGGGCGCGGCCATTGCCATCGGCACCGCCACGGGCATGCGGCTGTCGGTGCGCAACCTCGGCGCCGCGGCACTGGGAGAGACGATGCTGCTGTTCGCCATCCAGCGTGAAGGCCCGGCGGCCCGGCTGGCAGATGCCGCTCTCACGCCGCGCGAGACCGAGGTGCTCTCCTGGCTCGCCAAGGGCAAGACCAACCGCGACATCGGCGACATCCTCGGCACCAGCCCGCGCACGGTGAACAAGCACCTGGAGCACATCTTCGAGAAGCTGGGGGTGGAGACGCGGGCGGCTGCGGCGGCGCTGGCGAGCGGTATGTAACCCCCATGGGGTAACCGCCCCAACGGCACGGGGCTATAGGTCGCGAATACTTTGGTTGCATTCAAAATGAGAACGCCACCGGAGTCAACAATGCTCTCAAGCCTTCTGCAGTTTCCTCCCCGCGAAAGTGCGTACAGGCGCAAGTTCCTGAACAACACGGACGAGAACCTCTTCATGGGCTCGTTCGAGAGCTTCGCGGCAGCCGAGGCCGGCGCGCCGCCCTCCAAAGCCGTGGGCTACGCCAATGCCGATGCGAGCGAACTCTACAGCCCGCAGATCTATTTCTACGACTATCCCGGCCTCTTCTGGCTGGGCCGCTCCATCGATGCGGGGCTGACGCGCGTGTTCGACCTCGGCGGACACGTCGGCATCAAGTACTACGCATTCCGGCGCGTGCTGACCTACCCCACCACCCTGCAATGGACCGTGTGCGACGTGCCAGGCGTGGTCGAGAGCGGCCGCGCGATGGCCGTGAAGCGGGAAGCCACCGCGCAGCTCGGCTTCACCACCGACTACCGCGATGCGAGCGGCTGCGACGTGCTGTATGTCTCGGGCAGCCTGCAGTACCTGCCGACGCGCATGGACGCGATTCTTTCCGCGCTGGCCGTGAAGCCGAGGCGCATCGTCATGAACACCACGGCCGTGCACCCCGAGCGCACGATCTACACGCTCAACAGCATCGGCGTGGCCGTGTGCGCCTACCGCATCCAGCACCACGACGAACTCCTGGCCGATCTCGCACGCTCGGGCTACAGGAAGCGCGACGTGTGGCGCAACGAGGGCAAGCCGATCGAGGTGCCCTTCGTCGACGGCGGCGACAAGCCGTACTACGCGGGCTGCTGCTTCGACCTCGTCGATTGATGCGCCAACCCGGCCGGGGAACTCCGGTCGGCAGATCCCGGCCGGCGGCTTGGCGCCGCCTCAGGCATCAGCGGCGGCGCAGTGCCGCCAAAAAAATCTTGACCGCCTCCGAAAAGATATTAAAGTGATATCACTTTTAACGGAGGCATCCATGCAAGAGAAGACCCCCAACACCCCCCGGCCGGTGCGAAAGGAGCGCCCCTACCGGTCGATCAACGGATACGGCGTGTGCGCGGTGGTGCTGCTGCTGATCGCCGTCGGCGTGCTGGCGATAGTGCAGCGCCTGATGCCCCTGCCGATCGGCATCCTGCTGATCGTTGTGGGCCTCGTGCTGATCCCCGGCCTCTACATGCTGCAGCCCAACGAGGGCATCATCCTCACGCTGTTCGGCGAGTACCAGGGCACCGACCGCACCGAAGGCCTGCGCTGGACCAACCCGCTGCAGAGCGGCCAGAAGATCTCGCTGCGCGCACGCAACCTCAACACGCCGCCGCTGAAGGTGAACGACAAGCGCGGCAACCCGGTGGAGATCGGCGCGGCGGTGGTGTGGAGGGTCTACGACACGGCGCAGGCCGTGTTCGAGATCGATGACTACAACAGGTTCGTCGCCATCCAGGCCGAAGCCGCGATCCGCCATCTCGCCACCCTCTACGCCTACGACAGCGGCGACGACCTGCAAAGCGAAGAGACCACGCTGCGCGCCGGGCTCGACACGGTGGCCGACGCGCTCAAGGAGGAGCTGAACCAACGCTTCGCCAGCGCAGGCGTCGAAGTGCTCGACGCCAAGCTCACCCACCTCGCGTACGCACCGGAGATCGCGCAGGTGATGCTGCGCCGCCAGCAGGCGGTGGCCATCGTCAGCGCGCGGCACCAGATCGTGGCGGGTGCGGTCGGCATGGTCGAAGCGGCGCTCAAGGGCCTGTCGGAGCGCAACCTCGTGGTACTCGACGACGAACGCAAGGCCTCGATGGTGTCGAACCTGCTGGTGGTGCTGTGCTCGGACCGCGAGACGCAGCCCGTGGTGAACACCGGTACGCTGTACACCTGAAGCCCGCTCCCGATCCCCTCGATGGCAAGTCCCGGAAAAAAATCCTACCCCCTGCGCATCGACCCGGCCCTGTGGGCCGAGATCGAACGCCTGGCGGCGCAGGAGCTGCGAAGCGCGAACGCGCAGGTCGAGTTCTTGCTGCGCGAGGGGCTGGCCAGACGCGGGCGGCTGCCGACCAAGGACGCCGACGCGCCCGACAAGCCCGCATCGCCTCGGTGATAACCCCGAATCCGCTGAGGGCGGAATGACAGCTCCGGCCTCTACGATAGGCAACGACAGGCGGCCTCCAGGCCACTGGCCTTTTCTTCCTCCCGGAGACATCGTGACAAAGCCCCTTCCTTCCCCCTTCCTCGCCCTCACCCGCCGCGCCGCCTTGCCGCTGGTCGCGGCCCTCGCGCTCGCCGGCTGCGGCGTCCTCGGCGGCGGCAACAAGCCTGCGGGCGAAGACATCCACGTCATGACCTCGGGCGGCTTCACCGCCGCCTACAACGACCTGCGCCCGGAGTTCGAGCGCAGCAGCGGCCGCACCGTCAAGACCGCCTATGGCGCCTCGATGGGCAACGCCACCGACTCGATCCCCAGCCGCTTGGCGCGCAACGAGCCGGCCGACGTCGTGATCCTCGCGCGCCCGGCGCTCGATGCGCTGGTGGCGCAGGGCAAGGTGGTGGCGGGCAGCCAGGTCGACCTGGTGCGCTCGCCCATCGGCTTCGCGGTGCGCAAGGGCGCGCCCAAGCCGGACATCGGCACGGTCGACGCGCTCAAGCGCACGCTGCTCGCGGCACCGTCGATCGCCTATTCGGCGAGCGCGAGCGGCACCTACTACGAGACCGAGCTGCTCAAGAAGCTGGGCATCGAAGACCAGGTGAAGCCCAAGAGCAAGCGCATCCTGAGCGAGCGCGTGGGCTCGGTGGTGGCGCGTGGCGACGCGGCGCTCGGCCTGCAGCAGGTGAGCGAGCTGCTGCCCATCGAGGGCATCGACTACATCGGTCCGCTGCCCGCCGAGGTGCAGCTCGTGACGGTGTTCTCGGCCGGTGTCGCCACCGCATCGAAGCAGCCCGATGCGGCGCGGCAGCTGATCCGCTATCTCAACTCCCCGGCCGCGGCGCCCACCATCGCGAAGACGGGGCTGGAGCCGCTGTCGGCGCGCTGAACCGCGAAACCACGGCCCGTAAACTGGCGGCCTTCATTCCTTCCCGACGAACGGACGCCATGACCACTCGGCCCTCTTCCGCCCTCGTGACCGCCTTTGCGCCCAGCGGCACGCTGCGCGCCTCGATCAACCTCGGCAACCCGATCCTCGCCAACAAGGACGTCGCCACGGGCGAACCCATTGGCGTGTCGATCGACCTTGCCCGCGAGTTCGCGCGACAGCTTGGCGTGGGCGTCGAGCTGGTGGTGTTCGAGAAGGCCGCGGCCTCGGTGGACGCGGTGAAGAACGAGAAAGCCGACATCGGCTTCTTCGCGGTCGACCCCGCGCGCAGCGAAGGGCTGCGCTTCACCGCGCCTTATGTGCTGATCGAAGGCAGCTACCTTGTGCCCGAATCGTCGGCGCTGACCGACAACGCGCAGGTCGATGCCGAAGGCCATCGCATCTCGGTCGGCTCGGGCAGCGCCTACGACCTGTTCCTCACGCGCGAGATCAAGGCCGCCGAGATCGTGCGCCTCCAGGGCGCGGGGCCCGCGCTCGCTGCATTGCGGGCGGGCCAGGTCGAGGTGGCGGCGGGCATCCGGCAGCTGCTCGAAGGCGAAGCTGCCCGCGCGCCGGGCGTGCGTGTGCTGCCTGGGCGCTTCATGGTGATCCAGCAGGCGATGGGTACGCCGGCCAGCCGAGGCGCCGAAGCGCAGACGCTGCTCGCCGCCTTTGTCGAGGAGATGAAGGCTTCGGGCTTTGTCGCCGATGCATTGAAACGCCATCGCATCGAGGGTGCGATCGTTGCGCCGTAGTTGAGCGCTCCTGTTCGGGGCGCGTGCACAGGCCACCGGGTACTTCCCTCCGCGAATCCCCCGCCTTCGGCTCCTCCTTTATTTCGCTGCGGGAAGCACCCGGTGTCCTGCGCACGATGGGCGCAGTCGTGGTGCTGTCCGATCACTCACCGCTCTGAACCGCTCGCGCCGATGAGGTGCCTTGCGCAGCGAAATAAAGGAGGAGGCCGCAGGCCGGGGGACATTCGCGGAGCAAGGTACCTCGTCGGCGTGAGCGGCGCCCTGAACAATCAAAGCTTGTACGCCTCCACAGGCCCCTGTGAGTAAAACAGGAAGTACCCCGTCTGCGTCTTGAAGCCGTTCTTCTGCCACCCAGGAGGCACCTTGAAGATGCCGAGCTGTTCGCTCGAGATGCCGACGAAGGACGTGTTCTCCGTGTCGGTCGTGATGCGGCTCCAGCGCTCGCGCGTCACAGGCTGCATCTGCATCTTCGGCTCGCTCCATTCGGGCGTGCGCACCTTGTCGCGCATCACGTAGCGGTCGCCCTGCCGCTCGATCTTGACCAGTTCCTTGAGCGCGCCGTTCTGCTTCACGGCGTAGACGCCGACCAGTTCGGCCTCCGGCCCGCCATTGCTTGCGCCGCAAGCGCCCAGCAACATGGCGCAAGCGCCCATGGCCAGCCATTTCAATGCTGTGTTCATGATGATCCCGGTGTGATGAGGCGCGCACCGCCCTGCAGGCATGCCGGTCGGTGCGCGCCGGGGTTTCAAACAACGTTCAGCGCTTGAGGTTCTCGCGCAGCTTCAGGCCGCCCTGGAAGCGCAGCGCATGCGGGTACTCCTCCTTCTCCGCACCGGTGGCCACCGCCGCCATCTTCTGCTCGCTGACCTGCGTCTTGGCCAGCAGCGTCGCCGGCAGGTTCAGCACTCCCTTGATCTGGTCGTACTGCGCCTGCGTGATGCGCCCCACGCTCAGCAGCCGGAACGCGTCGCGCTCGATGTTCAGCAGCAGCGGCTTGTTGCCGGCAAAGCTCTGCGCCTTGGCCAGCAGCGCACTCCACGACTGCCCGCTGTAGTTGCTCACGTAGTAGTCCTGCCCGGTCGGCCCGGCCAGCACCGCCGTGCAGCCAGGCAGTTCCACCTGCGTGCTGTTGTTCGACATCACGAAGGTCTTGCGCTGGTCCATCGCGTCGCCGTACGCCAGCGTGACGGGGATGGTCCACGTCGAGGCCGGGTACACGTTCTGGTTGGGGAACGACTCCTGCGTGATGTTCACGTAGGTGCTGTTGCCCGCGCACTGCGCGTCCACCGTGAGCAGCGGTATGCCGGTCTGCCGGATCAGGCTGTCGCCGATCTCGCTGACCTTCTTGTCGGTCGCCTTTTCCAGAGAGCTCCACAGGCGCGAAGGCGTGACGTTGCCGAACGCGTAGTCCTTCAGGTAGATCTGCAGGCCCTTCTGCATCGCTTCTTCGCCGATGTAGTTCTGGATGGTCTCCAGCACGTGGCTGCCCTTGTTGTAGACGAAGATCGACGGGCTGATGAAGCCGAACGAACCCGCATCGTTGAGGTTGCGCTGCACGGGCACCGCGGTGCTCTTCAGGTCGGCCACGATCACGTTGTGCTTGTCCAGCACGTAGTCGGAGAAGCTGTAGTACTCGGGGTGGAACTTGATCGTGGTGCGGCGTTCGAACCAGCGCGCAAACGATTCGTTGAGCCACACGTTGTCCCACCAGTCGAGCGTGACGAGGTCGCCGAACCACTGGTGCGCGACCTCATGGGTCACCACCGTCACCGAGTACAGCGTCGGCGTGTCGCCCGGCTTGGTCAGCACGCGGTCGGCAAACTCGAAGATCGAGCCCCAGTTCTCCATGCCGCCGAAGCCGGTGTTGGGCTTGTTGTCGTAGCTGTCGTTGGCCGCGACGGTATCGAACTTCTTGAAGGGCAGCGGGATGCCGGTGTACTTGTAGTAATAGTCCATCGACACCTTGGTCCACTCCATCGCGAACTTCGCCCAGTCGGAGCGGCCCGGCGGCGTGAACCAGCGCAGCGGCATGTCGCTGCCGTCGAGCGGGTTCTTGAAGGTGTCGGCCAGGATGTCGAACTTGCCGCCGCCGAAGAAGGCCAGGTACATCGGCATCGAGAGCGTCTTCTCGAAGGCCACGCGCTGGTAGCCGTCGGGCAGCTTCGTCGCCTCGGTCTGCGCGCCGTTCGACACGGTCTTCCAGTCACCCGGCACCTCGGCCGAGATCTCGAAGGTGTGGCGGAAGGCCGGTTCGTCCCAGCCCGGGAACCACTGGCGCGCATAGTTGGTTTCGCCCTGCGTCACGATGGCGTCGCTGCTCACGCCTTCAGGTGTGGAAAGGCCCACCTTGAAGACGCCGGTGGCGGCCGAGCAGAACGGGTTGCGCGCCACTTCGGCGGGCGGGCAGTACTCGGCATCGGAGAACTGGATCTTGCCGTCCCACTCCATGTGCAGCAGGTACTTGCCCTTGGCGATCTGGCCGTCGTTCAGGCGCAGCTGCACGAAGTCGCCGAGCGTCTGCGGCGTGGGGATCAGCGGGATCGCCTCGCCGGGTTTCGACACCTTGCGCAGCGTGGTGCGGCCCTTGGCGAAGTTCAGGTTGTGCGCTGCGACGACGATGGCATCGACCGGCTTGAGCACCTCGATCTCCACGTCGCCGCGGCCCACGAAGGTCTTGAGCGCCGCATCGGGGCGGAACCACAGCTTGTAGTTGCTCGGCCAGACGGTGTCGGGCAGCTCCATGGGCTTGGTCGTGCGGTCGATCGCCGCCGCGGTGGGCGCGCCATCGTCGGGTGCCTTCGCCGTGGGATCGGACGCCGGAGCGGAAGCGACCGGCTCCGACGGCGCACCGAGACCGACGCCTGCGCCACCGAGCGAACCGCCACCACTGTCTCCACCGCCGCCGCATGCCGTCAGCACGGCAAGGGTCACTGCCGTGATGGCAAGATGATTGAAGACGGGTGTATTGAATTTTTTCATGATCGCCTCTGGGTACTCTTGGTAAGAAGAAACATGCGCCGTCCTGCATGCACCGGCGGATAGCCGGCGATGCGCGTGACGCGCGCGGTGATGAGATGAACAACGGGGTTATCTGAAAGAAAAGGGCAACACGATGCCCTCCCGGCGAACGCTTGCGTTCGTCAGGACCACACAGTCATGCAAAGGCACACCGCGCAAAAAGCGGTGGTCCCAGGATGCGGGGCGTAAGAGGTTCCATTCCCGTCGAGACGCGGGGTGGTGGGATGCGAACGCGGGCGTGTAGCGCGAAGGCTTGCGTTCAGTGCTCGGATATCGGAGCGGTGCGTTTGCGCGAAGTGCAAACGGCACGGGCCATCTCGGCGATGGCAAGACTGTCTGCGGCTCTTGTCGTTGATTTCACGCGCATTCCCTCGTCCATTGGTGTGCGCTCAGTTTTATCTGATCGCACACGTCCGCTCAACGGATCGCGGAACTTTTCCCTCTCAAAATGTTCGCGCGCGATAGACCGAATGGAGTCACCGCACATCGCGTGTGCCATGCGGTACGAAGATGGTTCATCGCATACGTCGCCTGCCGCGAATGCAGCGCGCATTCGCTGTGACCTTGCAGCCACAGCATCGGATTTCTGTGGCGGAACAGTTATGAAGCCTGCGACTGAGACACGCCCACCGCCGGTGGCGTACGGTCTCGCAGCCACAGCATGAAGCCGCAGCCGAACACCACCACCTGCGTGCCGATCAGCAGCGCAAAGCCCGCGAAGAAGCCCGAGGCGGAGGCGGCCGAAGCCGCGGCCGCGCCCGATGCGCCCGAACCATGCGACACCGCGCTGATCACGCCGCCCATCAACGCCGGCATGAAGCCCGCCACCAGGCTGCCGGCACCGTTGGTCACGCCGAACGCACTGGCCGTGTGCTCGGGCCGCGAGCAGTACTGCACCGTGCTCGGAATGGCCGGGCTCTGCAGGCCCCAGAAGAAGTTGGCCGCCACGAGGCAGCACGCCGCCGCATACGGGTCGCTCGCGTTGATGGCCATCAGCACCGACAGCGCCACGCCCACGCTCGCGCCCATGAAGATGAAGGGCACGCGCTCGCGCCCGACCTTGTCGATCAGCACGCCGCCCACGAACACCGCGAGCACGGTGGCGTACTGCGGCAGCGAGGCCAGCCAGCCCATCTCGCGCATCGAGAAGCCGCGCGCCTCGCGCAGGTAGGTCGGCAGCCAGTTGCTGCTGCCCCACAGGTAGGCGAGCGCGGCCGAGGTCAGCAGCGTGATGAGGAACAGGTGCCGTGTGTGCAGCGCACCCTTCACGATGCCGCCCACGCGCGCCATCGCCTCGCCGAACGACGAAGGCTTGACACCATCGGCATGCGCGGACGGCATGCGCACGAAGGCCAGCACCAGCGGAATGCCGAGCACGATGTTCAGCACGCCGAGCACGTGGAACGAGGTGTCCCACGCGAACCGGGTGAGCAGCCAGCCCACCAGCGGATAGCCGATGGCCAGCCCCAGCCCCGTGCCCATGTTGACGAAGGCATTGGGCTTGCCGTTCTCGTCGCTGCGGAAATGCGCCTTGATGTACGACGAGGCCAGTGAGAACAGCGGCCCTTCCGAAACGCCCAGCAGCACCCGCGAGGCCAGCAGCAGGCCGTAGCTGTGGAGCATCGGCGAGGCCCACGTCACCACGCCCCAGAGGACCAGCCCGTAGACCAGGCTGCGCCGCACGCCGAATAAGGCCGAACAAAACGGCGTGAGCACGAAGGCCGACACGCCATAGCCCAGCATGAAGGCCGTCGCCAGGAAGCCCTGGCTCACGCGGTCGGTGGCGGCAATGCCCACGTGGTTCAGGAACGCGGCATCGGTGATCAGTACCGCGATGTTGATGCGGTCCACGTAGGAGATCGCAACGATCACGAACAGCGTGAGGACGCCGTACCAACGAAAGTTCTTGCTCTGCATGATCTGTCCTGCCGATGTGAGGGTGATGACGCGGCTGCGCGCCTAGAACATGTGGCGCATGCCGAACTCGGTGCCGCTGGAGGCGCGGTTCGGCATGGTGATCGCGCCCGCCAGGGCCTGCGACGCACCGTTCTTGTTGCTGATGCGCGCGATGGTGGCGTACAGCGCCGTGCGCTTCGACAGGTTGTGCACGTAGCCGATGGCCAGCTTCGACGACGTGGGCTTGAGCGCCGCGTTGGCGGGCTCTAGCTTGTAGCGTGCATACGAGGCCTTGATCTCGCCCGGTCCGATGGGCAGATGGAAGCCGATGAGTGCGCCCTTGGCGTCGGTGCTGCCCTTCGATTCCTTGTACAGCTCGCTCGTGAGCTTGAGGTTCATGAGCGAGGCATCGAAGGTATAGGCCGCGCCGAGGTTGGTCACGCGCAGGTCGCCGCTCGCGTAGCGCGTGCGGCCGGTGGCCAGGGCCACGTTGAGTCCGCCGTTCTGGTAGCCGAAGCGCGCGCCGGTATGCTCGCCGTCGTGCTTGTTCGACACCAGCGTGTTCGGCAGCACCGAGTTGGAAGCGTTCTCGCCCATGGCATACATCACCTGCCCGTAGAAGCCGCCAAGATTGGCCGGCAGGAAGTAGCCGACGCTGTTCGAGGCGCGCGTGCCGGTGGGTGCCACCAGGCCACCGAGGCCCGAGAAATAGATCTGGTTGGCGCCGATGCCGCCGCCTGTGCCGAAGGGATCGAAGATGGCCGTGTTCCAGAACGCCGGCACGTAGTCGCGCCCCAGCCGCACTTCGCCGAAGGGGCCCGCAAGGCTCACCGTCGAGCGGCGGTTGAAGCTCAGGATGCCCGCGGTGCCGTTGCCGCTGGCCTGGTTGTTCGTGTTCGACGGAAAGCCCTGCCCGCTGTCGTTCTGCAGGCCCATCTCCATCCAGAAGTTGGCCGAGTAGCCGCCGCCCAGGTCTTCGGTGCCGCGAAAGCCGAGGCGGCTGAACATGTTGCCGCTGTTGGTCAGCTGCGTCTTGTGGGCCGAACCGTCGCCGCTGCCCGTGGTGTAGGTGACGGCGGCATCGACCACGCCGAAGAGCGTGACGGAAGATTGGGCCAGCGCTGCGCCAGCCGCGGTGGCCGCAGCCATCGCGATCAAGTACTTTTTCATTGAATGTCTCGGTTGTTTTTTCTCGGCCGTCTTTGGGTTGTGGCCTTGTTCAGATGTCCAGCACCAGTCGCTCGCCCTTGCAGCGAGAGACGCAGATCATCATGGTCTTGTTGGACGCACGTTCGATCTTCGTGAGGATGCCGTCGTGGTGATCGATTTCGCCCTCGATCACAGCGGTCTCGCAGGCGCCGCAGACGCCTTCCTTGCAGCTGTGGTCGGGGTTGAGGCCGGCGTCGATCAGGCTGTCGAGAATCGATTTGCCCGGAGGCACCTCGACACTCTTGCCGCTCTTTGCACACATCACCACGCAGCTCTGCGTGGCGCTGGGCGCCTCCACGTGCACGGCGGCAAAACGTTCGATGTGCGCGTTGGCGTAGCCGAGTTGCTCGCAGCTCTTTTCAAAAGCGTCGAGCATCGGCGTCGGGCCGCAGCAGTAGTAGTGGCTGGTGGCGCCCTTGCCGGCCAGCAGCGATGCGAGGTCGGGCGGCACGCCCTTCTCGTCGTCGAAATGCCAGGTGAGCTGTACCGACTTTTCCTTCGCCAGCGCCTCGATGGCATCGCAGAAGGCCGCCTCCTTGCGGGTGCGTGCGCAGTACAGGATCTCGACAGGCTTGCCGATGGCCACCAGCCGCTGCAGCATGCACCAGATGGGCGTCACGCCGATGCCGCCGGCCACCAGCACCGAGCGCTCGGCGCCCTCTTCCAGCTTGAAGTTGTTGCGCGGCGCCGAGATGGGCAGCGTCATGCCCACGCGCAGCTGCTGGTGCACGTAGCGGGAGCCGCCTCGGCTCTTGCGGTCGTTGAGCACGCCGACCACGTAGCGCTGGCGGTCGCTCGAAGGGTTGCACAGCGAATAGCTGCGCACCAGCCCGTTGGGCAGGTGTAGGTCGATGTGGGAGCCGGCCTCGAAGGCGGGAAAGTCCACCGCCGGCGTGGCCGGCCGGAACTCGACGCTGACGATGCCGTCGGCCTCGTAGCGCATGGTGTGCACGAGGGCGTTCAGCGTGGGAGAAGACATGGCGATGCTCGCTTGCGGTTCAGGCCGTGGTGGTGGCGGCCTCGGCCAGCTGTGCCTGCGCGAGGTTGCGCATGTGGCGGCGCAGGCGGACGATGCCCAGGTCGTGCTGGTACAGGTTCTCGTGCTGGTTGGCGTCGGGCTCCATTTCTTCGAGCATCACGCGGTCCTGCTCCAGCACGTGCCAGTGGCGCGCCTCCAGGCGGTTCTTGTAGAGGAAGCGCCAGGTGTCGCGCTCCCAGCCTGCTGGCAGCTTGCGCACGCGCCAGAAGAAGGTGGCCGTCATGCCCTTCGCGATCGGCGAGAAGGCACCGATGATGATGAAGTTGCCGCCGGGGCCGCCGGTCTTCGGGTACGGGATTTCGAGGCGCATCCAGTGGATGCCGGTGTCGGCCCATTCGGTCCAGTCGAAGTTGACGTTGCGCTGGCCTTCCTTCTCGAACACGAAGCCGATGTCGGTCGCGCGAATGCCGAACTTGGCGCTCGAGTCGCCCTCGGCCATCGAGTGCGACTGCTTGTGCAGGTATGTGCCGTGCATCGGGTCCATCACGTTGTCGAGCACGTAGCGGTAGTCGCCCTTCCATTCGGTGTAGCAGAGGAAGCTCGCGTATTCGGCGTCATCGGTCAGCTGCTCGGGCAGCACCAGCGGCGGCGGCACGTCGACCGATTCCTTCGAGTTGTAGAGGAACACGGCGCCCGCACGCTCCTGCACATGAAAGTGCCGCGTGGCCTGCGAGCCTTCCAGCTTGCAGCCCGGGCTGCCGGGCACGCGCGTGACGACGCCGTCGTGGCGCACCTCGACACCGTGGTACGGGCACGAAAGCCGGTCGCCGAGCACCACGCCCTGCGACAGCGGCGCGCCGCGGTGCGGGCAACGGTCTTCCAGCGCATGCAGCACGCCTTCGTTGTCGCGCCACAGCGCGAGCTTGCGGCCGAGGCGGCGCAGCGAGATGGGGTTCTCCTTGATGAAGTGCGAGGGGCAGATCGGGTACCAGAGATCCTTGAGGCCGATCTCGAGCAGGTGGTCCACCGGGTCGGCGGGGACGGGGGTGATGGCGATGGTCATGGTGATGTCTCTCTCTGTCTCTCTGCTCAAGCGCCGAGCGCGGCCATTTCCTTGCGGTACAGCGCTTCGGTCCACGGCTGGCCGCCGGGGGTGGCGAGGCCGCTGTCGTTCAGGCGCTGCACCAGCCCGCCAAGGTCGTGGATGCCGTCGGCAAAGGCGCGTTCGATCACGTCGCCCAGCAGGTCTTCGTAGGTGGTCGCGGGGCGCTGGCGCGCCTGGTGCGGTTGGAGATAGCGGTCTTGTTGCATCGTGTGCCTCCGTGGAGTGAGGTGGAATGAATCAGGCGGTGGCGGCCATCGCGGGCGTGCCGAGCGGCGCAGTCCAGGCGTCGTAGCCGTAGACCCAGTCGGCGTTGCCGCCTTCGCGCAGCCAGTTGTTGCCGCGCGAACCGAGCTGCACCTGGCTGGCTCGCTCGATGCGGGCGGTCTCGAAGCTCTTCAGCGCCGCCGGAACGTCGGCCATAGCCACGCCTTCGAGATGACGCGACAGCACGACCGCGTCTTCGATCGCCATGCCCGCGCCCTGCGCCATGAAGGGCAGCATCGGGTGCGCGGCATCGCCCAGCAGCGCCATGCGGCCCTGCGCCCAGGCGGGCATCGGGTCGCGTTCGTACAGCGCGGTCTTCAGCACCGTGTCGCAGGCGTCGAGCAAGGCGCGCGCCTCGGGGTGGTAGGCCACGTATTGCTCCCGCAGCTCGTCCACGCTGCCGGGCGCGGTCCACGATTCGAGGTGCCAGGTGTCTTGCGGCGTGGTCGCGAAGATGAAGATGTCCCTGCCCCGGTTCAGCGGGAACGTGACGATCTGGCTCTGCGGGGTCGGGCCCCACCACTTGGTGAAGGCGCCGAGGTTCGGCACGCCCGCCACGCGCTCGGCCGGCACCACGGCGCGGTAGGCGACGATGCCGGTGAAGCGCGGGCTCTCGGCGCCGAACATGGCGGTGCGCACGCACGAGTGGATGCCGTCGGCGCCGAGCAGCACGCCGACACGGGCGCTGGTGCCGTCGGCGAACGAGAGGCTCACGCCCTTGTCATCCGCGGCGATCTTCTCCGCGCGCTTGCCGAGGGCCACGCACTCGGCCGGAAACATGTCGGCCAATGCGGCCAGCAGGTCGGCGCGGTGGATGGTGAGCTGCGGCGCGCCGTAGCGTTGCTCCGCCGAATCGGCCATTTCCAGTCGCGAAGTTTCCTCGCCGGTGTCGTAGGTGCGGCTGATGCGGTGCGACGGGCGCGCCGCCGTCACGCGGGCCGCCTCGCCCACGCCCAGGCCGTCGAGCGCGCGCACGGCATTGGGTGTGAGGTTGATGTCGGCGCCGACGCGGGCGAACTGCTTCGCCTGCTCGAACACCACCACGTCATGCCCGGCGCGCCGCAGCGCAATGGCAGCCACCAGGCCACCGATGCCGGCACCGACGATGCCGATGGTGGATTCGCTTGTTGTCTTCATGGGTGTTTCCGCTTCGGTTCTTGCGTGCGGCTCACTCGGCCACGATGTTGCGGGCCTTGATGATCTTGGCCCACACGGCTGTCTCGTCGCGGATGAGCGCAGAGAACTCGGAAGGCTTCATCGCCGCGTCGGTCATGCCCTGCGCCTTCAGGCGCTCGCGCACATCGGGCTGGGCCAGCATCTGCGCCGCGTCCTTCGCGAGCTGCTCGACCACGGCCGGCGGCGTGCCCTTGGGCGCCAGCAGGCCATACCACGAGGTCACGGTCACGCCCTGGATACCCTGTTCGGCGAGCGTCGGGATGTCCGGTGCGGCGGGGCTGCGCTTGGCCTCGGTCACGCCCAATGCGACGAGCTTGCCGTTCTTGATGAAGGGCATGGTCGCGGGCAGGTTGCTGAACATCAGCGGCACCGAGCCGCCGAGCACGTCGTTCAGCGCGGGCGCCGTGCCCTTGTAAGGCACGTGCAGCAGATCGATGCCGGCCTGCTGCTTGAACAGCTCGCCCGCCAGGTGCAGACCGCTGCCCACGCCCGGCGAGGCGTACGACAGCGTGTTCGGCTTGGCCTTGGCCAGCGCCACCAGTTCCTTCGCGCTCTTGATGCCCGACGAGGGCGAGGCCACCAGCACGTTGGGCGCCTTGGCGAGCATGGTGATGGGCACGAAGTCCTTCTCGATGTCGAACGGAAAGTTCGGCATCAGCGTCGGGTTGATCGTGAGATTGCCTGCGGGCACCACGAGCAGCGTGTGGCCGTCGCCCTTCGCACGCTTGACCTTGTCGATGCCGATATTGCCGGCCGCGCCGACCATGTTCTCGACCACTGCCGCCTGGCCGTAGCGCTTGGCGAGGCCGTCGGAGAGCACGCGCGCCAGCGTGTCGACCGGGCCGCCGGGCGGGAACGGCGAGACGATGGTGAAGCGCTCGCTGGCCAGTTGCTTCTGCGCGTCGCTCTGCGCGTGCACGGGCGAGGCGATGGCGAAGGCCGCCAGCGCTGAGAACAAAAGGGAGAAGGAAAAACGTCGTTGCATGGTGGTCAAGGGATTCATTTCTTCTCGGTGAGAAAGGCACCTTTGGGGCCTTCCGCGTTCTTCTGGCGCCGCGTGTTGCCGTCGAGGCCGCCATCGACCGCCCATTCGGCGAACACCGTGGGGCCGGGCTCGAACTCGCGCGGCTGCCAGTCGGCGGTGAGCTGGTCTTCGTCGGCGTAGTACTCGATCAATCCGCCGGCCGGGTTCTTGAAGTACCAGAAGTACGCCGAGGACACCGGGTGACGGCCCGGACCGAGTTGGGTTTCCCAGCCGCGGCGCGAGAAATGCAGCCCGCCGCCGAACACTTCATGGATGTCACGCACGGTGAAGGCCACGTGGTTGAGCCCGCGCTTGCCCGAGGGAATCTGCAGCAGGAACAGGTCGTGGTGGCCACCCTCCGCCGCGCAGCGCATGAAGGCGCCGCGGTTCGGATAGCTGTCGGACGAGACGAAGCCGAAGCGCTGCGCGTAGAACGCGCTGGTGGCCTTCACGTCGCTCACGAAGAACACGACGTGGCCGACCTCGATGGGCGTGGCACGTTCGTAGATCGGCGCGGGCTGGTTCACGCGCGGCTTGGCGTTCCAGGTGTTCATGGCGCCGCATTCGACGTCGACGGCATGCTTGCGGCTGACCTGCAGGCGCACGGCGAGGCCGTTGGGGTCGATGCAGCCGATGCGGCGTGCGCCGTCGACGGTGCTGTCGAAGAAGTCCGGATCTTTCGAGATGGCGGCGGCGTAGCGGTCCAGGTCCGCATCGCTCTGCACGCCCCACACCACTTCGCGCAGCGTCGGGCCCTCTTCCATCGCGGGCGGCAGGCCGGGCTTGTCCCACGCCGCAACGACAACCTTGCAACCGTTGAGGCATTCGAAGACGAGTTCGTCGACGGCCTCCGACTTCAATGCAAGGCCCCAGTCCTGGAAGAACTGGCGGCAGGCGGGCAGGTCGTCCGCCCCGTAGGTGATCTGGTCGATGCCAAGTACGCTCATGTCAGTGCCCACGGCAAGGGTTGTTCGTTCGTGCCCCAGTACATGCTCTTCTGCTCCATGTACTGGAAGATGCCTTCGCGGCCTTTCTCGCGGCCCAGGCCGCTGTCGCGCCAGCCGCCGAACGGCGTGGACACGGAGAACTGCTTGTAGGTGTTGACCCAGACCGTGCCGGCCTGCACCGCGCGGCCGAGCTTCCAGGCGCGCTTGAAGTCGCGGCTCCAGATGCCGGCGGCCAGCGCGTAGACGCTGTCGTTGGCCTGCGCGATCAGCGACTCTTCATCGTCGAACGGCATCGCGACGAGCACCGGGCCGAAGATCTCTTCCTGGCTGATGCGCGCGCTGTTGTCGAGGCCTTCGATGATGGTCGGCTTGTAGAAGTAGCCGTTGTCGTAGACGTCGCCATGGGGCCGGACACCGCCGGTGCGGATGCGCCCGCCTTCGGACACGCCCAGGTCCACATAGCGCTCGATGCCCTCGCGGTGCTTGGCCGTGATGAGCGGCCCCATCTGCGTGCGCTCCGAGGCCGGATCGCCCACGCGCAATGCATTGGCGCCTTCGGCCAGCCGCGTGAGGAACTCGTCGTAGATGCCGCGCGCCACGAACAGGCGCGAACCCGCGATGCACGACTCGCCCGACGAACTGAAGATGCCGTACAGCACGCCGCTCACCGCATGGTCGAGGTCTGCGTCGTCGAGCACCATGGTGGGCGACTTGCCGCCCAGCTCCAGCGACACCGGCATCATCTTGTCGGCCGCGATGTGCGCGATGTGCTTGCCGGTGGTGGTGCCACCGGTGAACGACACGCGCTTGACCAGCGGATGCTTGGTGATCGCATCGCCGATGACCGAACCCTTGCCCGGCAGCACGCTGACGATGCCCTTCGGCACGCCGGCCTGCTCGCAGATGCGCGCCAGCTCCAGCGCCATCAGCGGCGTGACTTCGGCGGGCTTCACGACCACCGCGTTGCCGGCGGCGAGCGCGGGCGCGAGCTTCTGGGCTTCGCTCGCAATGGGCGAGTTCCACGGCGTGATGGCCGCGACCACACCCATCGGCTCGTGCACGCTCATCGTGACGAAGGCGCCGCGCGAAGGGGTGATGGTTTCTTCCAGCGTTTCGAGCGCTGCCGCGAAGAACTGGAAGGTGCCCGCGGCGCTGGCCACGAGGTTGCGCGTTTCGCTGATCGGCTTGCCGTTGTCCAGGCGCTGCTTCTGCGCGAGCGACTCGCCCTCTTCGCGGATCAGCTGCGCCACGCGGTGCAGCACGGCGGCGCGCTCGTGCGGCAGGCGCTGGGCCCAGCCGCTGGTGCGGAACGCGTGGTCGGCACGGGTGATGGCCTCCTCGACATCGGCGAGGCTCGCGGCCTTCAGGCGCGCGATGGGTTCGCCGGTGGCCGGATAAAGGCTCTCGTACACGTCGCCGCCGCCCAGGCGCCATTCGCCGGCGATGCAGATCGGGAGAAGTTCGGAAGAAATCATGGGGTGACTCAGATGGCGAGCGCGGCGACGCGGTTGCGCAGCGCGCGCACGGCGCTGT
Organism: Variovorax sp. Root434; assembly: GCF_001426595.1. Taxonomy (NCBI): domain Bacteria; kingdom Pseudomonadati; phylum Pseudomonadota; class Betaproteobacteria; order Burkholderiales; family Comamonadaceae; genus Variovorax; species Variovorax sp. Root434. The sequence goes on along the minus strand of NZ_LMEK01000012.1, from coordinate 253,760 downwards.
ACACGGTCAGCGCCGAGGTCTTGGGATTGGCCGCGAGCGGCTTGTTGCGCATGGTCAGCTCGAAGCTGCCGAAGGCGCCTTCGGCTTCGACGGTGTGCACGTTCTCGGTGGTGGCAGGGTCGGCAATGAGGCGCACCAGCGTCTTGTCCAGGCCGAGCCCCGCGAGCGAAACGGTGGCCGCGACGTTGGCGTTCTTCGGATACAGCAAGGCCGCTTCGCGCGCGCTGCCTTCGAAGATCACGGTTTCCTGCGCCAGCCTGTCGAGGTGGCGACCCTGCTCGGCCGGCGTGCCCTTCCAGGCCTGCGGCGGCTTGCGGCCGGTGTAGCGCACGCTATCGAGGCCGCCGATGCGGGCCGCGGCGAGCGCGTCGATGGCGCCGATGGCACCGGGAATCAGCTGTACCTGCGTCTTGCCGGCAATGGCGGCGGCCTCGAGCTTCTCGGCGAAGCCTGTGGCCGACAGCGCGCCGACAGACGCCACCACGCAGGGCGTGCCGCGTGCCAGCGCGGGCAGCACGTGCTCTTCGATGGCGGCATGGCCGGCCGTCTCGACCACGAGGTCGATGCCGGCGGCGGGCACGGCGCTGCCCACCTGTGCGTCGGGCGCGGCCTTCTGCGCGGCGGCGACGCCCTCAGCGGGCACGACGATGGCCACGACCTCGAGGGCCGGATCGCCCCGGAGCAGTTCGAGCACCGAGGTGCCGATGGCTCCGCAGCCGATGAGTGCAATGCGCGTGATGGCGGGCATGGGAAAGGCTCCGCTCACTTGGCCGCGCCGAGCGCAGGAATCTGCGTGACCGTGTTGGTCGGCGGGCCGGCGAAGGTGGTCTTGAAGCCGCCGATCGACAGCATGTCGATCTCCAGCAGGAACGGGCCGTTGGCGGCCAGCGCCTCGTCCAGGCGGGCCGGCAGGTCGGCCAGGTCCTGCACGCGGGCGTGCGGCAGCGCGATCGACTTGCACAGCAGGTCATAGTCGGGCGTGTGCAGCTCGGCATAGCACTGGCGGCCGCCGTACTGCGCGTCCTGGATGTTCTTGATGACGCCGTAGCTCTTGTCGTTCATGAGCACGATCACCATGGGCGCCTTCTCCTGCACCATGCAGGCCAGCTCGCCCAGGTTCAGGATGAAGCCGCCGTCGCCGGCCAGGCAGAAGGTCTTGCGGCCCGAGCCCGTCACCGCCGCGCCGATGGCCGCGCCGATGGCCATGGGCATGCCCTGGCCGATGCCGCCGCCCGTGGCGTGCACGCCGGCGCTGGGTTCGAAGACGCGCAGTTCGCGATTGCCCCAGGTGCTGTTGGAAACGGTGACGTCGCGCACCCAGTTGAACTTGCGGCCGGCCACCGACTGGATCTGTCGCACGAGTTCGGCGTACGGGCCGAGGCCGTCGCGCAGCGTGGCGACCGCCTGGTCGTGCGCGGTGCGCAGGTCGACCAGCAGCTGCGGGTCGGCCTTGTACTTGGCGGCTTCGAGGCGGTCGGCCAGGCCGTCGAGAGCCAGCGCGGAATCGCCGCAGACGAAAGCCTCGGACGCGTAGCAACGGCCTTCGGCTGCGGCATCGGCATCGATGCGGTACAGCGGGTGTGGCAGCTTCAGTTCGTACTTCAGCGTCTCGTTGCCGCGCAGGCGCGAACCGACCACGAGCATCGCATCGCAGGTCTGGTAGAGGGCCTCGACCGGCTTCTGGATGTTGTAGGCGCCGAGCGATCCGGCGTCGTCCTCGGGCACCGTGCCGCGGCCCTGCGTCGTGGTGACAACGCCGAAGCCCAGCTTCTGCAGGCGCTGGATGGCGGCGCGTGCGTGGCGGGCACCGCCGCCGACCCACAGCATCGGGCGCTTGGCAGTGGCGAGGCGCGCGGCCAGCGCGTCGAGCGCGGCGGCCGAGGGCACGGGCCGCTCGATGGGCAGCGGCGACAGGTCGGCCGGCATGGTCGTCAGCGCCGACTGGATGTCGATCGGAATCTCCACGCTGACCGGGCCGGTGGGTGCGGTCAGCGCGAGCTGCACCGCGCGCTTGAGCGTGCCGAGCACCGTCTCGACGCTGCGCACGCGCAGCGCGGCCTTAGACACGGCCTTGAGCATGGTGAGCTGGTCGGGCGCCTCGTGGATGTACGACATGCCCTTGTCCAGGTACGGCGTCTCGATCTGCCCGGTGATGTGCAAGAGCGGTGCGCCGGCCGTCAGCGCCTCGACCATGCTGCCCGCGATGTTGCCCGCGGCCGGGCCCGTGCTGGTGATGCACACGCCCAGGCTGGCGGTGGAGCGCGCATAGGCATCGGCCATGTTGCCCGCGCCCGCCTCGCCCCGCGCCGAGATGAAGCGGATCGTGCCGCGCTGCGCGAAGGCATCTAGGATCGGCATGTTGTGGATCGAGATCACGCCAAAGGCTGCCTTGACGCCGCACTGCTCGAGGAAGGCGGCAACGACTGCGCCGACCGTGACGGTTTTGTTGGGGTTATGCATGGCGCGAAAGGCCTCCGGAAATGTCGATGTGGCTGCCCGTCGTGTACGACGCGAGCGGGGAAGCAAGAAAAAGGATCGCGCGCGCGGCTTCTGTAGGAAGCCCCAGCCGACCCAGCGGGATGTGCTTGTTCTTCGCGAGTTGGCTGCTCCAGGCAGCCCAGTCCTGCGACTTGTCTTCGCGCGCCTCGAAGCGGCGGCGCCACTGGCCGGACTCGACCAGGCCAATCAGGATGCCGTTGACGCGCACGCCCTGCGGCGCGAACTCGGTGGCCATCGAGCGCACGAGGTTCAGCAGGCCGGCGCGCGCGGCCGAGGTCGCGACCATGTGCGGCTCGGGCTGGCGCGCGAGCAGCGAGTTGGCGCAGACGATGGCCGCATCGCCCAGCACCGCGTGCTGCGCCGCGAGCTGCGGCAGGAAGGCACGCGTGGGATTGATGACGGAGAAGAACTTCAGGTTGAGCTCTTCGGTCCAGGCCGCGTCGTCGGTGTCGGCGAAGGTGGAGACGCGGCCCTGCCCTGCGTTGTTGACGAGCATCGAGGCCGGCCCGAGCGCGGCCTCGCTGGCGGCGGCGAATGCCTTGACCGATTTGGCGTCGAGCACGTCGCAGGCCTGCGCGAAGAGCTTCGCACCCGGATGCTGCTTGCGCAGTCCGGCCACGGCCGCGTCGAGCCGTTCGGCATTGCGGCCACACAGCGCAACGGCCGCACCGCAGCCGAGCAGCAGCTCGACGGTCGCGAGGCCGATGCCCGACGAGCCGCCCGTGACCACGGCCACACGCCCGGCCAATGCGTCGGCGGCAAGGAGGGAAGAAGAAGAATGCGTCGTCATGATCGTCATGCGCTGCGAAGCGGCACCACTTTTGCGGCGCGCGCGGGCGAATAGTTCAGCAGGCCCGAGATCTCGTCGGCCGTGCCGCGCACGCGCAGCACCATCTCGTCCATGCGGCTCTCGTCGATGTGGTCCGAGGTGACGGTGGCTCCCAGCGCCGCCACGATCTGGCCGCTGTGGTCGCGCACCGGCGCAGCGATGCTGGAGATGTTCGATTCGAAAAAGCCCTCGCCCAGCACATAGCCGCGCTGGCGGTCGGCCTGCACCATGTCGAAGAGTTCGTTCACGGTCTTGGGCGTGCTCGGCGAGAAGGTCTCGAGCTTGTCCTCGGGGTAGAGCGCGCGCAGCTGCGGCAGCGTGAGGTCTTCGAGCAGGATGCGGCCGAGCACCGTGGCATGGGCCGGCAGCCGCGTGCCCACGGTGACCGAGCTCGCGAAAGGCGTGGGCGGCGCGACCTTGGCCACGTAGACGATGGAGCGGCCGTCGCGCACCACCAGATTGCACGGCGTGCGCAGCTCATCGCACAGGCGGTTGAGCAGCGGCGTGCCGAGTTGCGTGAGTTCCAGCGAGGCGAGGTATTCGAAGCCCAGGCGCAGCACGGCCAGGCCCAGGCGGTAGTCGCGGCCGCCCTCGGCGCGTTCCAGAAAGCCCATGTTCTCCAGCGTGGTGAGCAGGCGGAACACGGTCGAGCGCGGCAGGTCGAAGCGGCGGGCCAGTTCGGGGGCGGAGAGCGTGCGGCTCTCGCGGCTGAACTCGCACAGCACGCGCAGGCCGCGCTCCAGCGCCGGCACGTTGTAGCGGTCGGCGCCCTCTTCCATCGCTTCGTTGTCGTTGGTGGCCATGCCTGTTCTTTCCTTGAATTTCTTGTCTGTGTGTATTGCGGTCAACCGGCGAGCGATTCGCGCAGCAGCGTGGCGACGGCCTGCGGTTGCTCCACATAGCCGGCGTGCCCCGCATCGTCCAACAATTCGAGCGTCACGCCGCACTGGCGCGCGACCTCGGCGCACGACGCCGGCGGCGTGACCACGTCGAGCGCGCCGCAGGCCACACGCACCGGCATCGGCGGCGGCAGGTCGGCCAGCAGGTCGGCGTTGCACAGCAGCTCGACGGCCTGGCGGTAGCCATGGTCGTTGAGGCGGGCCATGTTCCAGCGCACCCACCGGCGGGCGTGGTCGCTCGCCTTGTCGGACACGAGCCGGCCCGCACGCTTCGCGGCCATGCCGGCGATGCCGAGTTCGTCGAGCGTGGCGAGGCGTTCGGTGCGGACCTTGGCGCGGGCTTCCGCGCGGGACGGCGCGCCGTAGCCGATGGCGGGGCTGACGAGCACGAGGCGGCGGATGCGCGAATCGGTGCGTGCGGCCGACGCGGCGGTGATCGCGCCGAGCGAGTGGCCGACGAGCACACACGAATCGATGGCGAGTGCGTCCAGCAAGGCGCTCAGCCGCGCCGCGTAGTCAGCGGCAGTCGGTGCGGCGGCTTCGAGTGGCGTCGATTCGCCATAACCCGGTGCGTCCCACGCGATCAGACGGGCTTGCGACGCGAGTAGCGCGGCGGTGTCGAGCCACGACGCCGCACCCGAGCCGATGCCGTGCAGGCACACGACCACCGGGCCCCGACCGCATTCGCGCACCGACACGACGGCGCCGCCACCGACCGCGACATTGCGGGCCGGAAAGCGTGCATCGAGCCGCGCCAGCTCAGAGGCCGGCAAGGTCGTCAGGTCGGAAGCGATGGCGTCGTTCATGGCCGGCTCGCTCAGCGCTTGATCTTGGTCAGCGGGTGATCGGCAGGGTACGTCGGCGTCACGGGCTTCTTCGCGCCGAGCATCACGCACATCAGCGCGTCTTCGTCGCCGATGTTGATCTCTTCGCGGTACACGCCGGGCGGCACCGAGATCAGGTCGCGGTCGGTCATGATGGTCTCGAAGCGCTCGCCGTCTTTCTCGATCACCACCTTGAGCTTGCCGCGGATCAGGAAGAACACTTCTTCCACGTCGGTGTGCAGGTGCGGCGGGCCTTCGTGGCCGGCGGGGATCACCATGGTCGAGAAGGTGAAGTGCTCGGCGGGCACGGTGTTGACGTCCTTCGCAACGCCGGTGCCGCCCGTGCCCACGTAGCGCATCTGCGCGCGGCGGAACTTGGGGTCGAAGTCGGCCTGGAACTTCAGCGCATCCCAGTCGCACTTGCGGGTTTCGTAGCGTGCGATGCGGGTGTTCATCCACTCCGCGAGGCTCGCGCCTTCGGGCTGCGCCAGGCTGTTGTTGCCATCGGTGATCTTTTGCTGTTCGGACAGATCGCTCATCAGGTGTACTCCTTGGTCGGAAAAATTCGTTCAGTGCATCGCGAAGCCGCCGTTGACGGCAAGCAGTTGGCCGGTCACGAAGCGCGAGAGGCCGGAAAGCAGGAACAGGGTCGCGCCGCACACGTCGGCGGCCTGCTGCTCGCGCGGGATGGCGCGGCCTTCGAGGTATTTCTGGTGGCGCGCCATCGGCACGTACTCGGTGGCCTCGACCAGCGTGAGGCCGGGTGCCACGGCGTTGACGGTGATGTTGTCGCCGCCCCATTCGCGTGCCAGCGAGCGCGTCATGGCAATGACGGCGCCCTTGCTCGACGCATAGGCCAGCAGGTTGGGCGCGCCCCACAGTGCGGTGTCGGAAGCGAGGTTGACGATGGCGCCGCGGCCGCTTTCGGCCAGCGCGGCCCGGCAGGCGCGGCCCATGAGCCAGCTGCCGCGCACGTTGACGTCCATCACGCGGTCCCACATGTCGATCTCGAGCTGGTGCGCGTCGCGCCCGCCCGAGTTGGTGATGGCGGCGTTGTTCACGAGTCCGTCGAGGCCACCGAGCAGTCGGATGGCCTCGTCGGCGCAGGCCACGATGGAGCCCGGGTCCGACAGGTCGACCGGCAGCGCGTAGGCGATGCGGCCTGCTTTGCGCAGCGCCTGCGCTTCGGTGTCGGCCAGTTCGCCCAGGATGTCGGCCAGCACCACGCTCGCGCCCGCCGCGGCGATGCACTGCGCGAAGGCAAGCCCCAGGCCGCGCGCGCCGCCGGTCACGAGGATGCGGCGGCCCGCCAGCAGGTTGGCGGGCAGTTCGGCCAGCAGTGCCTGCAGGCTCGAAGGATCGGGAATGGTTTTGAGTTCGGACATGGGATGCGTGGTTCAGTCGGCCTGGATGCCGAGCTCCTTGATGACCTTGCCGAAGCGCGTGTAGTCGGCGGCGTTGGTCTTGCCGAGCACGCCGGCCTCGCCGCCCACGGGCGTGGTGCCGAGCACCGCCATGCGCGGGGCGATCTCGGGCATCTTGAGGATTTCGTTGAAGTGGCCGTTGAGCATCTTCACGATCTCGGGCGGCAGGTTGCGCGGGCCCCACAGGCCGTTCCAGGCCGTGACCTCGACGTCCTTGTAGCCCATCTCCGCCAGCGTCGGCACGTTGGGCGCGAGCGGCGAGCGCTGGGCCGAGGCCACCGCCAGCGGGCGCAGCTTGCCGTTGGCGATGTACGGCGCCACCGGGCCCAGCGTGATGAAGGTGACGGGCACGTGGCCGCCGAGCACGTCGTTGATGGCGGGTGCCACGCCCTTGTACGGCACGTGCGAGAGGCTCGCGCCCGAGGTGCGGGCGAACATCTCGCCGAGGATGTGCATCGGCGAGCCGCTGCCCGGGCTCGCATAGCTCAGCGACTTGCCGTCCTTTGCGGCGGCCACCGCATCCTTCACGCTCGCGAAGCCGCTGCTGCCGGCGGCCACGAGAAACAGCGGCTGGCTGCCCGTCTGCACGATCGGCGTGAAGCCGTTCAGCACGTCGTAGCCCGCGGCGCCGTTTGTCTTCAGCACCAGTTGCGCGATCGAGAAGGTGCTGGGCGCGAGCAGCAGCGTGTAGCCGTCGGGCGCTGCCTTCGACACGTAGGCGCTGCCGATGATGCCGCTGGCACCGGGGCGGTTGTCGACCACCACGGGCTGGCCGACGCGCGTCGACAGCTTTTCGGCGAAAAGCCGCGCCAATGCGTCGGTGTCGCCACCGGCCGGATAGGCAACGACCAGGGTGATCGGCTTGCTCGGGTAGCTGTCTGCCCAGGCGAGTCCGGTGGCGCAAGCGGCCGCCAGGGAAATGGCAGCGGCAAAGGCATGGCGGCGTGTGTGCTTCATCGGGTTCTTTGGATCGCGGTTTTGTTTCACTAAAGAAACAACGATTTATTAATGGAACGCCACGAAGAATACCGAGGAAGACAACTTCATGACTAAGTACAAACCCTGATCCTTGTGACACAACGAAAACAGGGCGGCCTTTGCGGGCCGCCCTGCGGGATTGGAAAGTGCGGTTGCCGCTTCAGCCGCCGTAGCGCGCCACGGTGAGGCCTTCCATGTCGATCTCGGGCGCCTTGCCCGCGATCAGGTCGGCCATCACGCGGCCGGTGCCGGCCGCCATGGTCCAGCCAAGGGTGCCGTGGCCGGTGCCCAACATCAGGTTGGGAATGCGGGTGGCGCCGATCACGGGCGTGCCATCGGGCGTCATGGGGCGCAGGCCGGTCCAGAAAGAGGCGTCGCGCACGTTGCCGCCGCGGGGGAACAGGTCGGTCACGACGTGTTCGAGCGTGTCGCGCCGGCGCTCGTTGAGCCGCAGGTCGAAGCCCGAGAGCTGCGCGGTGCCGCCCACGCGGATGCGATCGCCCAGCCGCGTGACCGCGACCTTGAAGGTCTCGTCCATCACCGTCGATTCGGGCGCGCCGCCCGCGTCGGTGATGGGCACGGTGATCGAGAAGCCCTTGACCGGATACACCGGCAGGCGAATGCCCAGTGGCCTGACCAGCGCGGGCGAGTAGCTGCCGAGCGCGACCACATAGCGCTCGGCGGTGAAGCTGCCGGCATCGGTGCGCACAGCCGTCACGCCCTTGACTGCATCGTGCTCGAGGGCCTGGATGTTCACGCCGAACCTGAACTTCACGCCCTCGGCCTCCGCCAGCTTGGCGAGGGCCTGCGTGAACTTGAAGCAGTCGCCGGTCTCGTCGCCCGGCAGGCGCAGGCCGCCCACGAACTTGTTCTTCACCGATGCAAGCGCGGGCTCGTACTGCACGCAGCCTTCGCGGTCGAGCACCTGGTAGGGCACGCCGGAGGCCTTGAGCACTTCGACGTCTTTGGAGGTGCCGTCGAGCTGCTGCTGCGTGCGGAACAACTGCAGCGTGCCCTGCATGCGCTCGTCGTAGGCGATGCCGGTGTCGGCGCGCAGGGCCTTCAGGCAATCGCGGCTGTACTCGGCGAGCCGCACCATGCGGCCCTTGTTGATCTCGTAGCGCGCCTGCGTGCAGTTGCGCAGCATCGAAAGGCCCCAGCGCCACATGGCCGGATCGAGCATCGGCTTGATGACCAGCGGGCTGTGCTGCATCAGCATCCACTTGATGGCCTTGACCGGCACGCCCGGCCCGGCCCACGGCGCCGAGTAGCCGGGCGAGACTTCGCCCGCGTTGCCGAAGCTGGTTTCGAGCGCGGGCGCCGGCTGGCGCTCCAGCACCGTCACCTCGTGCCCGGCACGCGCCAGGTAGTAAGCCATCGAGGTGCCGATGACACCGCTGCCGAGAATCAAGACCTGCATGAGAACAACCCTTTGAAAGCTGCTGCAACGCAGCCGAGGGTACAGGCTAAGCGCTACAGGCCGAGCGCATCCTGCAATTGCCGTGCCGTCCAGCGCTTCGGCTGTTGCGGCCAGGCCTCGAGCAGCGAGACCATGCGCGCATTGCGCGGCGCGCTCAGGCCGTGCTCCTGCGCGAGGCGCACGACCTCGCCGCTGAGCGAGTCGATCTCGGTGCGGCGGCCCAGAGCAAGGTCGTCGGCCATGCTGGAGCGGGCCTTGGCATCGATGCGCAGCATGCGCGCCGCAACGATGCGAAACAGCCAGTCGGGCAGGCGCAGCAGGCTGACCAGCCGGTGCGCCGGAACGGCAGCGACCTGCGCCGGTGCAATGCCCGCGACCTTGAGGATGTCCAACGCCTCCTCGATCAGCGACGCGAAGCAGCGGCGGTAGCCGCGCAGCATCAGCTCTTCGCGCAGCGGCAGGCCCGAGAGCGCATTGACCGAGTTGTTGAGGTTGAGCATCAGCTTGCCCCACTGCACGGGCAGCAGGTCGGCATGCAGGTCGAGCGGCACGCCGGCGCGCTCGAACACGGGCAGCCAGGGGCGCAGCGCCGCATCGTCTTCCGCGGCCAGCCGGCCAGCGGTGCCGCGATGGAAGGCGCCGGGGCCGATCTCGGCCACGTTGTACGGCACCATGCCGGCTCGCACATTCAGCGAGGGGCCGGTCTGCGATGCGGCCGCCGAATTGGAGATGCCGTTCTGCAGCGAGACCACCGTGGTGCCCGCGGGCAATGCAAAAGCCAGCTCGCCGGCCGCCGCGGCAGTGGCGCCGCTCTTCACGCACAGCAGCACCAGCGAAGGCCGCGCACCCACCGGGACCTGGTCGCACAGCCGCAATTTTTCGGCAGGCAGCCTGCGCGTTGCCCCGTCGATGTCGGTGAGCGTCAGGCCATGCGCCGCGAGCTTGTCCAGCATGCGCGGACGGCCGACGAAAGTGACGGGCACGCCGGCCGCCGCAAGGCTGCCGCCGATGAAGCACCCGATGGTGCCCGCCCCCATCACGAGCACTTCACCGGGGGTTTCGTCTGGCATGAAGTGCTTGTGCGGGTCGAGGCGGGTGGATGGTCAGGCGCGTTCCGCAACCCAGGCCTGCACCGACTGCAGCGCGGCCGCAAGGCCCGCCGCGTTGGTGCCGCCGGCCATGGCCATGTCGGCCTTGCCGCCGCCCTTGCCGCCGACCTGCTGGGCCACGAAGTTGACCAGCTCGCCGGCCTTGACCTTGCCCACGCTGTCGGCCGTGACGCCGGCCGCGATCTGCACCTTGTCGCCGTCGACGGCGGCCAGCACGATGGCGGCCGTCTTGAGCTTGTCCTTGAGCTTGTCCATGGTGTCGCGCAGCGTCTTGGCGTCGGCGCCGTCGAGCTTGGCCGCGAGCACCTTGATGCCGTTGACGTCCACCGCCTGCGACACGAGCTCGTCGCCCTTCGACGACGCGAGCTTGCCCTTGAGCGCGCCCACTTCGCGTTCGAGCGCCCTCACCTGCTCCAGCACCTGCGTGAGCCGGCCCTGCAGTTCGGCGGCCGGCGACTTGAGCGTGGCGGCCACGCTGTGCACGGTCGATTCGAGGTCCTGCAGGTAGGTGAGCGCGTTGGCACCCGTGACCGCCTCGATGCGTCGCACGCCGGCGGCCACGCCGCCTTCGCTGACGATCTTGAAGAGGCCGATGTCGCCCGTGCGGCCCACGTGGGTGCCGCCGCACAATTCGCGGCTGGTGCCGATGTCGAGCACGCGCACGGTCTCGCCGTACTTCTCGCCGAACAGCATCATCGCGCCGGTCTTCTGGGCCGACTCCATGTCCATCACACGGGCCTGGGTCGGCGCGTTGGCGAGGATCTCGGCGTTGACGCGCTTCTCGATCTCGACGATCTGGTCGTGCGAGACGGGCGCGTTGTGCGCGAAGTCGAAGCGCGTCTTGTCGGCATCGACCAGCGAGCCCTTCTGCTGCACGTGATCGCCCAGCACTTCGCGCAGGGCCTTGTGCATCAGGTGGGTGACCGAGTGGTTGCGCATGGTGGCGGCGCGGCGGGCAGTGTCGACCGCGGCCTTGACCGTGTCGCCGACCTTGAGCGTGCCCTGGGTCTGCGTGCCGTGATGGCCGAACACGTCGGCCTTGATCTTCTGCGTGTCCTCGACGCCGAACTGCACGCCTTCGGCAACGAGCACGCCCTGGTCGCCGACCTGGCCGCCGCTCTCGGAATAGAAAGGCGTGGTGTCGAGCACCACGATGCCGGGCTGGCCTTCCTTCAGTTCCTGAACGGCAGCGCCTTCGAAGTAAAGCGCCACGACCTTGGCGTTTTCCTCGAGGTGGTCGTAGCCGGTGAAGGTGTTGCCCGCGCCGGCGTATTCGACGTTGCGGTCCATCTTGAACTTGCCGGCCGCGCGGCCCGCGGCCTTCTGCTTTTCCATGGCGGCGTTGAAGCCGGCCTCGTCGACGCTCACGCCGCGCTCGCGGCACACGTCGGCCGACAGGTCGAGCGGGAAGCCGTAGGTGTCGTGCAGCTTGAAGGCGACCTCGCCCGGCAGCACCTTGGCATCGCCGGCCAGCGCGGCGTCGAGGATTTCCATGCCGTTGGCCAGCGTCTCGAAGAAGCGCTCTTCCTCGGCCTTCAGCGTATCGGTGATGCGCTTTTCATCGGCCACGAGCTTGGGGTACGCATCGCCCATGAGCTTCACGAGGTCGGGCACCAGCTTGTGGAAGAAGGGCTTCTTCTGCCCCAGCTTGTAGCCGTGGCGAATGGCGCGGCGGATGATGCGGCGCTGCACGTAGCCGCGGCCTTCGTTCGACGGGATCACGCCGTCGGCCACCAGGAACGAGGTGGCGCGGATGTGGTCGGCGATCACCTTGAGCGAGTTGTTCGCGAGGTCCTGCGTGCCGGTCTCGCGGCCGGCCGCCTTGATGAGCGCGTCGAAGATGTCGATCTCGTAGTTGCTGTGCACATGCTGCAGGATCGCGGCCAGGCGCTCCAGGCCCATGCCGGTGTCGACGCAGGGTGCGGGCAGTTTCTTGACCGAGCCGTCGGGCTGCATGTCGAACTGCATGAACACGTTGTTCCAGATCTCGATGTAGCGGTCGCCGTCTTCGTCCGGGCTGCCGGGCGGGCCGCCGGGGATCTCGGGGCCGTGGTCGAAGAAGATCTCGGAGCACGGGCCGCAGGGGCCGGTGTCGGCCATCATCCAGAAGTTGTCGGACATGTAGCGGCCGCCCTTGTTGTCGCCGATGCGCACGACGCGCTCGGGCGGCAGGCCGATTTCCTTGGTCCAGATGTCGTAGGCCTCGTCGTCCTCGATGTAGACGGTGGCCCAGAGCTTCTCGGCCGGCAGCTTGTAGACCTCGGTCAGCAGCTCGAAGGCCCACTTCAGCGATTCGCGCTTGAAGTAGTCGCCGAAGCTCCAGTTGCCCAGCATCTCGAAGAAGGTGTGGTGGCGCGCGGTGTAGCCCACGTTCTCGAGGTCGTTGTGCTTGCCGCCGGCGCGCAGGCAGGCCTGGACCGAGGCGGCGCGCACGTAGTTGCGCTTGTCTTCGCCCAGGAACACGTCCTTGAACTGGACCATGCCCGAGTTGGTGAACATGAGCGTCGGGTCGTTGCCCGGCACCAGCGAGCTCGAGGCCACCACCGTGTGGCCCTTGGAGGCGAAGAAATCGAGAAAGGTCTTGCGGATGTCCGCGACCGTGAATGTGGGCTGGCTCATCTTTGGATTCGTCTTCTGTCGAGGGCGGCGCGGCGATGGCGACCCTCATGTCGAACCCACTGCGGCGAACCGGCCTAACTGCTTGATTTGCTTGAACAAACGATTATAGGTTTGGCCATGCGCCCGCGCCGCCTCGCAAGCTGCACGATCCGGAGGCCACGGCTAATATGTGACTTGGCGCAAAAGAAGAGAACCAAATGCGGCCGGCGCCATCCGTACTTGTACGGACACAAGATCAAGGAGCTCGAATGGCAAGCCAAGCGGCGGATCAGCACTGGAAGATCGAAGACCTGGATTTCTCGCGCATCGCGCTCGACAAGGTACGCCCGGACGAAAATCTCTTCTACCTGGTGACCTCCGCCTCCTTTGTCGAGAGCGGCTCGGACCTCTACACACAAAACCTGGTCGATTTTTTCCGGGGCGACGACGAGGTCACCGACTGGTTGTCGAACCACTGGGAACTAGAGGAACTGCAGCACGGCAGGGCCCTGCGCGCATATGTCCGCCACGTATGGCCGGAGTTCGAATGGGATGTCGCCTACCAGGGCTTCCTCGAGGAATACGCGACCTACTGCAAGGTCGAGTTGCTGGCCCCGACCCGCGCCCTCGAAATGACCGCCCGCTGCGTGGTCGAGACCGGCACCGCCACCTACTACCGCGCCATGGCGCGCTGCACCGACGAGCCCGTGCTGCAGGACCTGGCGACCCGTATCGCGACCGACGAGGTCAACCACTACAAGCACTTCTATCGCTTCTTCCGCCGCTATCGCGAGCAGGAAAAGCTGGGCCGAATGCGCGTGATGGGCACCATCGGCCGCCGCACGCTCGAACTCAAGAGCGAAGACGCCGACTGCGCGATCCGCCACGTGGTGAAGACGCGCTCGCCCGGCCGCGCCACCGACACGGCCTACGTGCAGCAATTGAGCGCGGACATGAACAGCACCATCCGCACCAACCTGAGCCCCGGCCACACGCTCAAGATGCTGATGCGGCCGCTGGAACTACCGGCAAAGGTGCAGACGGTCATCCAGTACCCGATCATGCAGTTCATGCGGCACGTGTTCCTGCGCTGATGGCGGAAAAAATACTGCCAAATAGTTCACGTTTTTATGAGTGTCCTACGGCAACTGCCTATTTCTGACTGACATCCGGGCCCCAGGGAAGCATCGACCATACCGATGCTGTCACGCAACAGGGCCCCATAAAAGAAGAGCTCTCGGTCAGCGCCTGGAGCGCCCCTCCATGGGCTATTCGTACCCGCTTCGGCGGGTATTTTTTTGGACTCGCCCCACGCGTGGCCCAGAGGCCGCCCTGACTCAGGTCGCCGAGGTCAGCCCGGGCTTGCGGGTTCCGTCCAGCGAATACAACTGCGGCCGCTCGTCGGCGGCGGCACCTTCGGCGGGCACTCCGGGCGCCACATTCTGCGGCTGGCGATAGAGCTCGTTCTCGAGACGCCTGACGCGTTCGGCGTACATCCTGGCGAGGGCGCTGTGATGCTCTGCCGCAGCCTGATGCTCGATGCGCGCCATTTGCGCCTCTTCCAGAAGAGCCGCCGCGCGCCGGAGATACGCGGTGTGACTCGGGCGAAACAAGAAGTCGAACGTCATTTCACGCTCCTTTCCGCGAGGGTGCGGTGGGAAGCCATGTTCCTCCGCGCCAGCCTTCAAGTCTGTCGGAACACGCCTACCTTTGGGTTACCTGCTTTTGTTGCGGCACTTCCGCCTTGCCCCATGCCCGTGGCACGTAGTCCGTTCTTTGATCCGGTCGCGGTGGAGCTACCCCAAGTCCGACCGCTTGCAATCCAGGACCGTGCTCGTCTCGATCGTTCGCAGGGCCGGTACCTTGCCGACGAACGTCACTCCGGCGCGTATCAGGCGCCACTCCCCCGCCTTGAACAGCTTGAAGAGGTGCGTGACTTCGTCACCCACGGCGGGAATGGCGTTGAACACGTAGACAGGCTCGCCTCCCTGAGTCTCGTCCATGCTCAGCAACTCGGCCCTCATCTTGCCCATGGTGTCCGCGTCTTTCGTCCTCTGGCGAACGACGTCCATGTTGACGGTGCGAGAGTGCTCGTCGATCGAGATCCTGCGGATCCAGGGAGCAGGCCCTGCGCTGCTCGAAGCCGGCGCGCACACGATCGTTCCAGCGGCGCACGACCCGGCTGCCGCGGCGAGGAGCAGATGGACAGCCAGCCTGGCGGGTTTGAATTTCATGCTCGATATGGTGCCAGCCCCCGCGGTGGGGTGAACATCGAAGGACATGCCACCACAGTTCGAGCGGGAGGGAGCGGCCCCGCGCAGGCCGGTTTCTTCAGTAGGAGCCGGGCGGCGGCGTGTGCTTGAAACGTCGCGCCGTCGTCATGCTGATGAACTGGGCGCGCGCGACGCCGAGCCTGGCGCGCCCTGCGCCGACCATGCCGCCGAGGGCCGATTTGACTGCGTCCGCGGTGGGCGATTCCCCCGGATACGAGGGAGACAGGCGGCACTTGCGCATCAGCCGGTTCACCTGATGGATGCGGGCAACCTCGCGCGTGGCAGCGGTGTAGAAGGTCACGCCGATCGAGATCGACAGGCGATCGCCTGGGCCAGTCCCGTCGACCTTGGATCTCGTCATGTGGGGCGAGGTGCTCGGGAAATAGATGGCATCCCCCGGCTGCGCATTGAACTCCAGCCCGCGCGGCAGGAACGCCTCGTCGAAACGCACTTTCTTGAGCGACTGCGTGACGATGAAGTCCTCCACGGCATCGGCCGGCACGAGGGTGCGATCGCGGTGATCCCAGACGTTGAGGGTCTTGCGCCCATGCAACTGCAGCCAGAAGTTGTTCTCGCGGTCGATGTGAAAGGGCGTGACGGACGGCGGCGCGGAGAAGAAGACGAATCCGTTCACCCTGAAGATGTCCGGCTGCTCGCGCTCGACGAGAGCGCGCATCGAATTCACCACCGACATCAGCAGGGCCTGATAGCGGGGAATGACTTCGATGTTGTAGAAGGAAACCGACGAACCCGGCTCCTCCATGCGCTGGAAGAATTCCTCGATGCTGCGCCCGTCAGGATGCCGGCTGTCGTGCGCGAGCGCGGACGCGACCGTCCTGTCGGGGCTCATGAACCTGCATTGGTCCAGCTTCGAGAGTTCCATCCCGAGCTTCACGAGTTCGGGCACCTGAAACAGGGGATGCTCGTGAAAGTTGTGGTGCATCGGCGTGATCCTCTGGGTGGAAAAGCCGGCAGGGTCGTCCGGCCACACGCGAAACGTCGGTTCCGAAGTCCCGGCCCAATTCAAATTGGTCACGCGCATCGCACCCTCCAGATCGCTTTTTGGGCCCCTGCCCCCTGAAACGAGGTCCGGTGGAGTCCGCGAGCAAAAGTAGTACTTTCGAATTCAATGCTGAATCGTATTCCTGACCTCCACCTGACAATGGAACGCTTATTGGTGAAAGCCCCTATGGCAGCGAAGAGGTGGTTGGGGGAGCGAGCCTTGAGCAGGCGGGGAAAGACATACCGCCTGTACCCGGCGAGTATGTGCGTGCGCTACGGTGATGGCACGGCCTGCGTAGCAGGCATGGAGCGGGTGAAGGGAATCGAACCCTCGTATGAAGCTTGGGAAGCTGCCGTTCTGCCATTGAACTACACCCGCATCGTAAGTTGTTGATTTTAAACAACTTATTCTGCCCCGAAACTACTTGGTGGGTCAGTTCGGTGGGGCGATTCTACTCACACTGCAAGCCAACTTATCGCAACCGATAGCAGTTCATGGCTAAGCCTGCGGTCAACCCTGGGCACCCTGCCGCGTGCAGGGTGCTGGGTTGTCCATAGGCATGCGAAGCCGAGTGGTGAACTGCGGAGAAGCCGGCATCACGCCGGACTTCTTGCGGCTGATTGCCCAGTCAGCGAACCAGACCAATCTGCATGTAGCCGGCAACCGGGCCGCTGCGCGCACCCACCACGACCGAAAGCGTGCCGTCTTGGGTTCCGAAGTAGAACTCAGAACTCGGGCCAGTGAAGAGCCTCAGATTCGAAATCGTGGCACTTGGTGAACTCAGATTGGCGGTGAAGCCCGAAGCTGTTGCATCGCTGCGGACGAGCACGGTCGAATAGGTCGTGGCATCAAAGTCCAGCGTTCCCCAAGCGCCAGTCGTATCGCCACCGCTGGTCTTGCTCACCGGCCAAGTCGCAGATTCGGCCAATCCAATACGAAACACCGAGTCATTTGGCGGCTTCGGATTGGTGCCGGCGGAGAGATAGACGTTCTTTCCAGCTACGCGGGCGATATAGAAGATGCCCGCATCGAGCGGATCGTTCACATTGGCGATGTTCCATGCATCCGATGCCGAACCTGCCGTCACGTTGTACGTCAACAAGGAAGCAGGTGGACAGGCGGCAATGGAGGTGATTGCTGCCTCGTTGCACATGTAGACGACCGTGCCACCGCTTGCGACTTGCACCTGCCGAATGTTCGAGTCGCGTGTGGCGGCTTGGAGGTTGATGCCCAGGCGGGTGTAGATGCCATCAAGGGCCGGCTGCGTCGTCACGAGCGCACGCGAGGCCACAAAGGGTTGCACGGCATAGGTGCCCGGGACCTTGGCAACTTGGAACGGAAAGCTGCCCACTACGGTATCAGTCGCGAGCCGGAACCGAGTGTTGATGGCCGTGGCCGTATTGCGCGAACTCTTGAACAGATAGGTGCCGGCCTCGGAGAGATCAGAGCCGAAGGTGTCCGAAACCGCAGTGCCGGTTTCGTCCGTCATTTCGTACGACATCGTGTCGAAGTTGAGCGCCAGCGTCTGCCGGGTACCGTTGGTCGCGAACACCTTGTATCGGCCATTGCGGGTATCACCAGCCGACACGTTGAAGACGATGTCCTTGACCTGCGCGCTGTTCGCGGAGGCCTTCGCCGTCACAGTGAACATGCTGGCAGCGGTGGTCTCATTGGCGAGCTGTGCGGACCACTTGAGGCTGGAGATGTCCGTCTTACGCAGGCTCACGGAACCAGCCGGGGACGAGTTGCTGCTCCAGTCGGATCCGAGGTTCGGAACGATGGTGACCGTATCACCGGGCTTTGCGGCGTACTGGCCGCTGCCATTGGCATCGACAGCGTTGCCATTGACCGTCACGGTGACGCTGAGCGAGACGGGCGCGACGGGCGTGGTCGGGAAGATAGGGAAGCCCGCTCCACCACCACCTCCGCCACCGCCCCCGCATCCTCCCAACCCTCCCGCCAAGACAGCCGCCCCGGCCACGATATAAAACAATTTCATTACAAAATTCCCTCAATTATTTGAATATCCTGATCGCTGAAACTACGACCAAGGACATACAAATCGTAACGGGGAAATGCAATGAAGCTCTGACGCGAGAGAGGGAGATAACCCAAATAGTCGTGCCAGAAATTTTGCCCATCCACCCTAAAGTGGCTGGGTCAAGACCGAAATGCCTGCGACCTGTAGTTTCGGTTTCAAAAAAAGAAAAGCGTTGTAAATCAACGGCTTCGCTCGATAAGAAGAAGCGAGCTTGTTCGCTATGTCGCTCAAAGGACCGATCCAGTCCGACTGGCGTCGTTTCTATCCCTGGAGCATGAGTACGAATGAATACTGCAATTGGCAACTTTGCTGCCTTGCGTCAGTGATTTGGCTATCACCCGTTCCGGTGATGTTTGAGCGCCGACGAAAACAGTACCCTCCCCCATCCTGCACGTTTAGTTACATTCAGCCTGTTTTGGTTGCATATCCATCATTGAGGGTTGGGGCATGAACACTGTGTACCGCAGCATCTGGAACGCTGCGCTCGGCGCCTGGGTCGCCGTTTCGGAGGTCTCGCACCGGTGCGGGCGGCGCGCGTCTTCGGTCACCGCCGCCGTGTGCCTGCTGGCCCTGGCCGGCCTGCCGGCGGGCGCCTGGGCGCAGGCCAGCGGCGGGACCGCATTCGTCGCGGGCGGAGGTACTGGCGGCCGGGGCGGCGCTGGAAATGGCAGTGGCGGCGGCGGCGGCAACATCGGCATGTACCCCACCAGCAACGGATCGTCTCCATCGGGAGGCAATGGCGGAGCCGGCGGTAACGGAGCGGCTGGCGCCGGCGGAGTCGGGGGGGCGGTGGGCGCGGCCGACGTTACCGCCTCCGTCGGAGGATTGCCGGGAAGCGGCGGCATTCCCGACCCCGATCCGACCTATGGCGCGGGCGGCGGCGGCGGCGGCGGTGCCGCCGTGTACACCTCCAACACCTCCATTACCGTGATGGGCGCGACCACGCTGCTGGGAGGCAATGGCGGCGAAGGTGGCAGCGGGCGGCTGGCCGGCGGCGGCGGTGGCGGTGGTGCGGGCCTTCAGGGTGTCGCCGCCAATGCGGTAATCAGCAACGCGAGCCTGGCCGTCATCGGCGGTAATGGCGGCAACGGCGGTATAGGCCAATGGGCCGGCGGTGGCGGTGGCGGCGGAGACGGCATCGTGCTGCAAGGCGGGAGCGCCACCGTCACCAACATCGGCACGGCCACTGGCGGGAACGGCGGGAATGGCGGCGTGGCGACCATCGGCGGCATGGTGGGCGGCGGCGGCGAAGGCGGTGCCGGCCTGGCGCTGGAATCCAGCGGCAACTCGCTGCTCAATACCGGGGCACTGGTGGGCGGCGCGGGCGGTGCCGGCGGAAACAGTGCCGCCAACGGCATCGGGGGCGCAGGCCTGCGCATCCGCGGCAATGCGAACAGCATCGTCAACAGCGGCACCCTGACAGGCGGCATGGGCGGTGACGGCGTCACGCGCGGCGACGCGGTGCGCGTCACCGGCAACGACAACTCGGTCGAGCTGCAGAACGGTTCGGTGATCAACGGGACCCTGTCGGCAATCGGCACCGGCAACGTGCTGCGCCTCGCGGGCGCGGCGACCGACGGCACCACCTCGCTCGGCGCAGCGACCTACCGCGGCTTCGAGCGCTACGAGAAGACCGGCGCCAACACCTGGACGCTGACCGGCACCACCACCGAGCTGACGCCCTGGACGGTGCTCGGAGGCACGCTCGCCATTGCCGACGACGGCGCGCTCGGTGACTCGTCGGGCAGGCTCACGCTCGACGCCGGTACGTTGCGCTCCACCGGCACGACCACCGGCACGCGCAGCATCACCCTGGGAGCGGGCGGTGCGACCTTCGAAGTCGATCTGGTGCGCACGCTGACCCTCAACGGCACGCTCTCCGGTCCGGGCAGCCTGCGCAAGACCGGCGCCGGCACGCTGGTGCTCGGTACGGCCAACAACTACGTCGGCGGGACGGCCGTGGAGGCAGGCAGCCTCAATGCAGCCGCAACCGGCGCGCTGGGCAGCGGCCCTGTCTCGGTGGCGGCCAATGCCTCGCTGCTCTTCAGCGGCAATGCAGACGCGAGCGGACTGACCATCACCGCCGCCGAGCGCGGCGCCATCGGCAATGCCGGCTTCGTCCGCTTCGGCGACACCACCTCGGCAGGCAATGCCCGTCTCGTCATGAACAACGGCGCGGCGGCCGAGTTTCGCGACAACGCCTCCGCGGGCAACGCCGTCATCGAGAACCGCGGCGGGCTGACCAACATCTGGTTCAACGCGACGGCCGGCAACGCGCGCATCACAAACTTCTCAGGCGGCCAGATCAACCTGCTGGACAACGCCAGCGCGGGCCAGGCGACCTTCGTCAACGAAAGCGGCGGCCTGATCGACATCTTCGACCGCGCAAGTGCCAACCAGGCCACGGTGATCAACAACGCCGGCGGGCGCCTGCGCATCCGCTCGCTGACCACGGCGGGAATCTCGATCGGCGCGCTGTCCGGCGCGGGCGATGTGATCCTCGGCGCCAAGGCGCTGACCACCGGCGGGCTGAACGCCAACACCGAAGTCTCGGGCGTGATCTCGGGCACCGGCGGCTCGCTGGTCAAGATCGGCACAGGCACGCTGACGCTTTCGGGGGCCAATACCTACACAGGCGGCACCGCGCTGCGTCAAGGGCGCCTGAACCTCGGCCACAACCAGGCGCTGGGTACCGGCGCGCTGGCGATGGACGACGACACCACACTGGGTTTCAGCGCCGATGGGTTGACGATTGCCAACACGATCCAACTGACAGGCAACAACGATCCGGTCATCGACACCGGCAGCTTCAACGAAACGCTGAGCGGCGCGATCAGTGGCGGCGGCTTCATCACGAAGCAAGGCACGGGCACGCTGACGCTCTCAGGCGCCAACACCTATACCGGTGCTACCAATGTGGCGCAGGGCACGCTGAAGGCCGGCGCCGCCAACACCTTCAGTGCAAGCTCCGCGCACAGCGTGGCTTCGGGAGCGACGCTGGATCTTGCAGGCTTCTACCAGACCGTGGCGTCGCTGAGCAACAGCGGCACCGTCTCGCTGGTGGGGGCGGCCGCGGGCACGACGCTGACCGTCAACGGCGCCTACGTAGGCAACAACGGCGTGCTGAGGCTAGGGACTGCCCTTGGCAACTCAGGCTCGTCGGACCGCCTGATCTTCGACGGCGCCGCAGCGGTGGCCAGTGGAAAGACCAGTGTGCAGATCACCAATCTCGGTGGGCTGGGCGCACTGACCAGCGGCAATGGCATCGAAGTGATTTCAGCGCTGAACGGCGGCACCACGACGGCCCAGACCTCCAAGGACGCGTTCTCGCTGGCCGGCGGCCATGTCGATGCAGGTGCGTACGAGTACCGCCTGTACGCAGCCGATGCCAATGGCGCGGGGGAGAACTGGTTCCTGCGATCAAGCATCAATGCGGTCCCACCTGCGGCGCCCCCTGCGGCGGCGCCCGCTGCGCCGGTGATCACTTACCGTCAGGAAGCCTCGCTCTACGCGGCGCTGCCGAGCCAACTGCGCCAGGGCAATCTCGCGATGCTGGGCGACCTGCGCAAACGCGCGGGGGACGACGACGTCAAGGGCAGCGCGGCGATGCCGAGCGGCTCGGATCGCCGCGCCTGGGCTCGCGTGCTCTCCACCGACATCGACGTCCAGCAAGGTGGCGCCGTCTCGCCCACCGGCAAGGGCCGGCTCACGGGCTTCCAGGCCGGCACCGACCTGCTGGCCGCGCCGAACTGGCGCGCAGGCATCTACGTCGGCCAACTCGATGGCGACGCCCGCGTGCGGGGCTTCGCCAGCGGTATCCAGAACCTGGCCGTGGGCCGCAACGACCTTCGCAGCCAGTATGTGGGCGTGTACGGCACCTACACCGGTGATGGCGGGTTCTATGCCGATGCGGTGCTGCAGTCGGGCCGCCACCGCTACACGGTCGAGCCGCTGCTGGGCCACGGCGTCGGCGGCAAGGGCAACAGCCTGCTGGGCTCGATCGAGGTCGGGCAAGCCTTTGCGCTCGGTGGCAGCGGCTGGAGCGTCGAGCCCCAGTTGCAGCTGATCCATCAGCACATGGATCTGAACAACTCCGCCATTGTCGGCGCCGTCGTTCAACCGCAGGCCGACAGCGGCTGGATCGCCCGTGCGGGTGTGCGGGTGAAGGGCCAGGTCGACACCGGCATCGGCATGCTGCAGCCGTACGGCCGCTTCAACGTCTACAAGACCTCCAGCGGCGCGGACATCGCGCGCTTCGTGAACGGAGCGACCACGACCGACATCTCGGCGCCTACCGGCGGCACGAGCACCGAGCTCGCGGGCGGCTTCACGCTGACCCTGGGCGAGTCGACGAGCCTCTACGGAGAAATCGGCAAGCTCTGGGCGAGCGGCGGCAACGCCAGGGTCAAGAGCTCGATCAATGGCTCGGTTGGCGTGCGCGTGAAGTGGTGACCGCCGCATGGGGCCTCGGGTAAGTCCCGAGCATTTGATTAAGCAAGTTAACTATTCTCCCGTTCGAACGACTCGTTTCCTCCAATTTCACGAGGGGAATCGGGTAATGCGGGCTCGGAAATTAGTTAACAACCGGAGACAATCGAATGAGTTCCCCAACCTGGAGGCCGCTGCTGGCCTGTGTCGTCGCGGCAGCCGCCGCAAGCGGATGCGGAGGGAGCGACGGGCCGTCTTCCGCGTTCACCTTGTTGCCGACACCGGCCCCCGCGCCCACTTCACCCCCGCCCCCTCCCGCGCCGGCACCCGTGTCACAGCCCGCGCTGCTCAACACGCCCGACGAGGCCGGCGGCTGTGCTGCGGTCGCGGCACTGGCGGCCGAGCTCTCGGCCGCGGGACGCACCGTGAGCATCACTTCGACCAAGATCGCGAAGACCACCGCGACCGACGCGAGCGGCAATCCGCAAAGCTACTGCGCGGTGGCCGGCACTATCAACGGCGGCCGCAAGGGCCTTCAGGCCGCGGGCCAAACCGACGCGATGTCGACCTATGCGATCACGTTCCAGATCAACCTGCCGACGCGGTGGAACGGCCGCATGTTCATGAGTGGCGGCGGCGGCTCCGATGGCTCGGTGCCAGACACCACGGGCGCCATCAGCAACGGTGAAGCCATCCAGCCACTGCTGTCGGGCTATGCCACCGTCTCGAACGACAGCGGCCACAGCAACGCGACCAACAACGATCCGAACAACGCGGGCACGGCCTCCTTCGGACTCGACCCCGTGGCGCGCGTGGATTTCGGCTACAACGCGATTGGCCAGACCAAGCAGCTCGCCAATCAGCTGGTCGCGCGCTACTACGCCAAGAAGCAGGACTACGCCTATTTCATGGGCTGCTCCGAAGGCGGACGCGAAGCGATGATGGTTTCGCAGCGCTTCGGCGACGAGTTCGACGGCGTGGTCGCCGGAGACCCCGGGTCGGATCTTCCGAAGGCCTGGCTCGCAGAGGCCTGGGACACGCAGCAGTTCGCGGCTGCGGCGCAAGCGCAGGGTTTCCTGGAAACCACGGGCCCCGGCGCCTCGAACTCGACCCCGCTGATGAATGCCGCCTTCCAGCCCGCGCAATGGGCGGCCCTGCAGCAAGCGGTACTGGCCAAGTGCGATGCCGACGACGGACTGGTCGACGGCATGATCAACAAGCGCTCCTGCACCTTCGATGTCAGCACGCTGGCCTGCGGCGCGCCTGGCGCACCAGGCGCGCCGGGCTGCCTCGTGCCGGCCCAGGTCACGGCCATGCAGAAGGTGATGGGCGGCGTGAAAAACAGCGCCGGCGACGCGCTCTACTCGGACTGGCCCTGGGACGCAGGCATCGGCGCCTTCGGCTGGCAGATCTGGAAGACCGGATTCGGCTACCGCACGAGCGGCGCGAACGATGCGATCAACGCCACCCTCGGCGGCGGCGCGGGTCCGCTGATCTTCACCACCCCGCCGACACAAGGCCTGGCGACCGGCAACTCACTGGTGCAGTTCCAGTTGCGCTTCGACTGGGATGCCGACGCGCCGAAGATCAAGGCCACCGACGGAACCTACACCGAGTCGGCCTACAGCTTCATGGGCACGCACTCGACCGACTTGTCCAAGCTCAAGGGCAAGGGTGGCAAGCTGATTCTTTATCACGGCACCAGCGACCCGGTCTTCTCTTTCAACTACACGGCCAAGTGGGTCGATTCGCTGGCCGGGAACACTGCGAACGGCACCGTGAAGGACTTCGTGCGACTGTTCGCGGTGCCCGGCATGAACCACTGCTCGGGCGGCCCCGCCACCGATACCTTCCCGGTATTCAGCGCGGTGGTCGACTGGGTCGAGAAAGGCAACGCGCCCGATCGCCTGATCGCGAGCTCGAAGCCTGGCAATCCCGACACCGCCGGCTGGACGCTGCCCGCGGGAGTGACCTCGCGCGTGCGGCCCCTGTGCCCTTACCCGCAATACGCGCAGTACATCGGGACCACCGGCTCGGCGCCGGCGGCACTGCTGGAACAGAACGATCCCGGCAAGTTCGTCTGCGCGAACTGACGGCGGGCGCTGCCGGCCGCGATGCGGTCGCCCGCCTGCCAGGCGGATGCGATCGGTCCGGCCGGACCGCTACACTGGCCGCCTCCATGACGGCCCGCCCCCCTCCTTCCTCCCATGAACCCGCTCGCCATCCCGACCGCAGCGGACTGGAAGACGAGCGCATGCGCCGGCTGCTGGGCTACAGCCTCGCGCAGGCCACGATCCCCACCTCGACCCTCTACGAGAAGCACGTGGGCGAACCCTTCAACCTGCGGCGGGTCGAGTTCTCGCTGCTCGTGCTGGTCGACTCGAACAGCGATGTAACGCCCAAGCAGCTTGCGCGTGCGCTGTACGTGTCGATGCCTTACCTCACGATCACACTCGATCGGCTCGAAGAACGCGGCCTGCTGAATCGCAGCCGCAGTGAAACCGATCGCCGCTCGGCGCACGTACGGCTCACGCGCAAAGGCAGCGATCTGGTCAAGAAGGCGGAGACCGTCGCGGCGAAGATGGAGGCCGATCTGCTGGCGCACCTGACGCCCGGCGAGCGAGGGATGCTGTTCGAATTGCTCGAACGGGTGGCTGCGCACCGGCGGGTGTGAGCCCCGGGTCTCCCGCTGCAGCCTCTTCGCTCAGCGCAGCGCCTTCGTCGCGAGCGCGCCCAGCGTGCGCAGGCCCTTCTCGATGCGCGCATCCCAGCCGTAGCCGCCGCTCAGACGCATGCAGTGGGCATAGCGCCCGCTCGCCGAGAACACCACGCCGGGCGCGAAGCACACGCCCTTCTTCAACGCCTGAGCGAACAGCGTCCGCGTGTCGAGCGCCTTGGGCAGTTCGAGCCACAGCACGAAATTGCCCGCTGGCCGAGTGATCCTGGTCCCCGGCGGAAAGGCTTCCTCGATCACGCGCGACATGCGCTCCAGCGTGTCGGCGAACTCGCGCCGCAAGCGGCGCAGGTGGCGGTCGTAGTCGCCGTTCGAGAGAAAGTCCGCAAGCGCGGCCTGCGTCAGCACCGGCGTGGCCAGCGTCGAGGCGAACTTGCTCTCGAGCACGCGTGCCATGTGGCGGCCCGGCACGATCCAGCCGATGCGATAGCCCGGCGCCAGCGTCTTCGAGAACGAACCGCAGTAGATGGTGTTGTCGTGACGGTCGAGCGCGCTGAAGGGAATCGGGCGTTCCTCGCCGAAATGGATGTCGCCGTAGACGTCATCCTCGATCAGCGGCACGCGGTGCTTCGCGAGCAGGCGCAGCACCTCGCGGCGATTCTCGATCGGCATCGTGAAACCCAGCGGATTCTGGAAGCTCGAAGCCAGCACGCAGGCGCGCACCTGGCCCGCGGCGAGCACGTCGCGCAGCGAATCGATCACCACGCCGGTACCGGCGTCGGTGGGCAACTCCACCACCCGCAGGCCGCGCATGCGCAGCACCTGCAGCAGGCCGAAGTAAGTCGGCGATTCGATGGCGACCGCATCGCCAGGCTCGGTGACCGCGTCGAGCGCGAGCGCCAACGCTTCGGTGCAGCCGCAGGTGATGGCGATGGCGTCAGGTGACAACGCCTGTCCGAAGCGCATGGCACGGCGCGCGATTTCCATGCGCAGCGACAGCTCGCCGCGCGGCGGTGAGTAGGTGTTGAGCTGCGCGCCCTTCACGCGCGCGGTGCGCGCGAGGATGCGATCGAGCTTGGAGGAGGCAAGGATCCGTGCGCTAGGAATGGCGCAGCCCAGCGGCACGTAGGCCTCGTTCGATGCGTTCTCGAGCAGTTGCAGCATGAGGTTCGACACCGCCACCTTGGTCGGGCGCAGCGGCGGCCGCGTGGGCGCCGGCAGCGGCAGCGCCGTAGGTGCCCGGGCCACGTAGTAGCCCGACTGCGGCCGCACCTCGAGCACGCCGCGGTCCTCGAGCAGCCGATAGGCCTGCACCGCGGTGCTCAGGCTGGTGCGGTGCTGCGCGCTGATCTCGCGCAGCGATGGCGCGCGGCTGCCGGCGGGCAGCGTGCCGCTCTCGACGAGGCCGGCGATGAAATCGGCCAGCTCTTCGTAGCGAAAGCGCGTGGCGGGCTGCGGATCGGCACCGCTGGCGGAATGTGTTTCGAGCGTCATGGATTCAACTGTGCTGGTCGCAATTTCAGAAAACTGTGGCTGTTATCTTGAACCCGGAGCTTGCACCATCGAAGGCAGCCACACAAGACGGGTACGAGAAGCCATGGATCGATTTCCGGACAACGACATCATCTCGCTGGTCTCGAGCGCGCCGCGCCACGACCTGGCCGAGAGCGTGGGACCGAATCTCTGGCTCGGCGAACTGCTCGGTTCCAACCAGGCAGAGATCGGCGTGCTTCAGTTGGGCTACGGCACCGCGGCGGGCGGTGCGCAGCTGCGCGCGCAGATCGCCGCACGTCATGGCGTGGATGCCGACGATGTGGTCGTCACGGTCGGCGGCATGCATGCGCTGTTTCTCCTTGCCTTCACGCTCTGCGGGCCAGGCGACGAAGCGGTGATCGCCGAACCGGCCTTTCCGCTCGCGCGCAATACGCTCGGTGCGGTCGGCGCGACCGTGCGCTCGCTGCCGCTGAACTTCGACGCCGGCTACCGACTCGACCCCGAGGCGCTGCGCGCGCTGCTCTCGCCGAAGACCCGCATCGTGAGCCTCGCTTCGCCGCAGAACCCCTCGGGTGTCGCCATCCCGGCGTCGACACTGCGCGAGGTGGTCGAGCTGATGCGCACGCATGCGCCCGATGCCTGGCTGATCGTCGACGAGACCTATCGCGAGGCTGCCTATGGCGAAGATTCGACATTGCCCAGCGCCAGTGCGTTGGGACCTCGGGTGGTCACGGTGGCGTCGCTCTCCAAGTGCCATGGCGCCGCGGGGCTGCGCATCGGCTGGGCGATCGTGCGCGACGCGGCGCTGCGGCAAGCGCTGGTCACGGCAAAGTTCAACACCGTGATCTCGTGCTCGCCACTGGACGAGGCACTGGCGGCCACGGTTCTGAAGCAAGGGGAGCACATCGTCGGCGCGCGGCGGCGTCATCTCGCGCACAACCTGGGGACGCTCGAAGCCTGGGTCGGCCGACACGCCGCGCGGATCGAATGGGTGCGTCCGGACGCCGGCGCGCTGTGCTGCGTGCGGCTGAAGCCGCAGGTGTATGACGATGCGGCGCTGCAGCGCTTTCAGGCAGCACTGCACGAACGCAGTGTTCGGCTGGCGCCGGGCCCCTGGTTCGGCGACGAGCCCCGTGTGTTCCGCCTCGGCTTCGGCCTGGCGACCAACGCCGAGCTCGCCGCCGCGCTGCACTGCGTGGGCCAGGCGCTGGAGTGGGCCGCGGCCTGAGGTCTTGCCCGGCAAGGGCCCACCATGCTATGGCCGCCTGGATCTATGCACTTTCCTTCTGAAATGCCAACCAGAAAGCAAACCCATCGCGATACCAAACCCCGTCCCGGGGATGAGTGCGATTGCAAGCGTCGTCATCAACGGAACGGAAACAAGCAACCCGACGGGAATCATCACTGCCGAGAAAAAGAAGATGGTTGATGCGCTGTAGGAAAGAACGAATAACGCTCCCCTGAAGGGAACGTGCTTCGTCTCATCCCACAGATTCGGACACAACCAGGTTGCCACACCATCGAAGGGAGTCCAAGGAAGATCGATGTCCGGCTTCATACAGGGGCTGGCAAGTACCTTTGAATTCTTGTCCTGGCCGGGCTTCCTCCCGGCTGCCGGCACAAGACGGCACCGCGCCAAGAACTGATTCATGACGCGGCGCGCTCTCACCACTTCATGCGCAGCCCGAGCGAGCCTTGCAGGGAAGTCTTCACATCCGTCGCGCCACCCGAGGCCCACAGCTTGCCGACTTCGCCGTAGATGCTGGTCGTCGGGTTCAGCGCCAGGGTGAGGCCACCGGCCAGCTCGCTGACGGTGGAACCGGTGCGGCCCGTGACGTCGGTCGTGGCGGCGGGTCCGATGAAGCGGGCCACGTCGGCGCCGCTGCTCGCCTTGTAGAGGTTGAAGCGGCCGTACGGTTGCAGCGTGCCGAGCGCCGTGGCCATCTCGCCCTTCAGGCGCACGCCGACGCGCGCAATCCAGCCGTCGTCACTGTCCTGCCGCACGTTCGCACCGGAGATCGCGATGTTGTCCAGGCCAATGTGCTGGTGGATCAGCTGGAGCTGCGGCTCGATCTTCCAGCCGCTCTCGCCTAGCGCGAAGGCCTGGCCCACTTCGATGGACGCCATCAGGCTGTCGCCCTTGCCCGCGCTGCGCGAGGTCGACAACGGCTCGACGGTGTAGCGGTGCCGCCCGGCCTGCAGCACGGCATCGGCATAGAAGCCCGAATCGGCGGTCCAGGTGCCGTAGGCGCCCAGGTAGTGGCTGCGCAGGTCGTTGGAACCGACGGCCAGGTTGGCGATGCCGCTGGCGAAGCCGTTGACCCTGACGCGGCCGTCGAGTTGGCCGACGTACACGCCGGCACGCCAATTCGAGGCGGCGAAGAGGTCGGTGCCGGCCTGGAAGCCCTTGACGTTGCCCTTGCTGTGCGGGCTGACGGTGCCCTGCTGGCGAATGTCGATGTCGGTGGCGATCACACGGCCCCAGGCACGGCGCTCGGTGTCGGTCGATGCGGGGCCGCCGGCCTTGACGTCGTCGTCGCCGATGCGCTGGTGCAGGTTGCCGATCATGGCCAGATCCATCTGGCGCACCTGGCTGGGCAACGCGGACAGCAGCGGGACTTCGGCGCGGTAGGTTGGCACTTGCACGGTGATCGGGCCTGTGGTGCCTGTGGCGCCTGTTGCTGGCGTTGCCGTCGATACCGTCGCCGTGGTGGTCGAGCGCAGGTACCAGTTCTCGCCGGCACCGCTCGCGTCGGCGGCATGCAAGCGGTATTCGTAGGCGCCCGCATCGACGTGGCCGCCTGCGAGAGAGAAGGCGTCCTTCGTGGTCTGCGCGGTGGTGGTGGCACCGTTGCGCCCCGAGATCACCTCGATGCCGTTGCCCGTGGTCAGCGCGCCCAGGCCACCGAGTTGCGTGATCTGCACGCTGGTGCGGCCGCTGGCCGAGGCGCTCGCGCCGTCGAGCACCAGCCGGTCGCTCACGCTGCTGCTGTCGCCCAGGAAGGTGCCCAGCCGCAGCACGCCGTTGTTGCCGGCATAGGCGCCGGTGACGGTGAGCGTGGTGCCCGGAGCGGTGCCCACCAGCGAGACGGTGCCGCTGTTGGCGAGCGAGGCCACTGTCTGGCTGAAGCCCGCGAGGTCGAGCGTGGCACCGCTTTCCACCGTGTGCGCCGAGGCTGCACTGAAGGTGCCGGTCGCGCCTGCCCTCAGGGTGCCTTCGGCCACGTCGGTCGCGCCGGTGTAGCTGTTGGCGCCCGAGAGCGTGAGGGTGCCACTGCCCAGCTTGGTGATGAAGCCGCTGCCGCTGATGTTGCCGCTGAGCGCTGCGCTGAAGCTGCCGGTGTCGATGACCGGGTCTTCGCTGCCGGTCAGCACGATGGCGTTGGCGAGGTTCAGGCCGTCGGCGGCGAAGCCGAGCGTGGTGCCGTTGTCCATTGCCAGCGCGCCGGTGCCCAGCGCCAGGCTGTTGCGGACGTTCAATCGGCCCTGCTTGAGCGCGGTGCCCCCGCTGTAGCTGTTGGCTGCGGTCAGCGTCGCGGTGCCGGCGCCCTCTTTCACGAGCAAGCCGGTGCCGCTGATCGTGCTCGACAGTGTGAGCGCATTCGAGCGGTTGATGGCCAGCGTCGCGTTGTTCAGGATGTTGCCCACGATGCTGCCCGTGGTGCCGCCGTTGCCGAGCTGCAGCGTTCCCGCACTGATGGTGGTGCCGCCTGCGTAGCTGTTGTCGGCGGTGAGGATCGTGGTGCCCGTGCCGGCCTGCACAAGTGCGCCGGTGCCGCTGATGGTGCCTGATAGCGTCAGCGCGTTCGAGCGTTGGACGGTCAGCGTTGCGTTGTCGACGATGTCGCCCTTCACCGCGCCGGTGGTGCCGCCATTGCCGAGCTGCAGCACACCAGCGCTGACCGTGGTGGTGCCTGTGAAGGTCTGGTCCTGTGCCAGCGTGAGCGTGCCTGCGCCGGTCTTCTCGATCCCGCCCGAGCCGCTCACCAGGCCGGCGTAGGTGGCGTTGTCGGGCTGGGCGAAGCGCACGAGTCCGTTGTCGGTGATCGCCGCCGGCGCGAATTGCGCGCTGCTTTGCAGCACGCCACCCGAACCGACCGTCATGCTGCCTGTGTAGGCGCTCGCACTGGCACCGAGGATCAGGGTGCCGCCATTGACGGTCGTGCTGGTGATGCCCGAGGATGGCAGCGCGACGTTGAAGGTCCAGACCCCGGCGTTGCTCTGCAGCGTCTGGAATCCAGTCAGGGAAAGCGGAGCAAACGTCGAGGCGCCACCGTCGTCGCTTTCGAGCGTGAGAAGGTTGGCACCGCCGCCGCCGCTGATGTTGCCGGTGATCGAAGACCCCGTGTAGACATGCAGCGAGTCGTTGCCGTTGGCAAAGTTGAGCGAGCCGATGACGCTGCCCTTGTTGGTGAAATCGACGGAAGAGGTGCCGTTGGCACCGAACACCGTGGCAATGCCTGGGTTGGTGCTGCCTGCTACATAGCCCGCTTCCATCGTGCCAGTGTTGAGGATGGTGTTGTGGCCGGAGTTCGCCTGGAACCAGATCGCCGCGTGGGTCGATCGCACGGTTCCGTGATTGATGATCGTGTTGCCGCTGCCCACGGGATTCACGGCCTCCGAATTGCCGGCAGTTCCATCCGCGAAGACGTTGGCGTTCTGCTCGATAGTGAGGGTGCTGTTGCTGTTGAACTCGATCGTGTTGGCGCCGATGCCGCCCGGGTAAGGACTGTTCCCGTTGGTGGAGACGTTCCGGACCGTGGCGCCGCTTCGGACCGTGATGGTGGCTTGGTTGCCAAGGCTGATCGCGGAACTGTTGCCCGTGTCGATCAGCGCACCCGGCTGCACGTCTACTGAGGTGTTGTCAGCCGTGGCTGGGCCCGTCCCGACGGTCGTGGTCTGGTTTCCCGTGCAATTGATCGCATTGGCATTCGTACCCGTCGTACATGCGGCGGAGGCGGGCAAGGAAGCAGCCGCCAGCAAAGTGGCGGCTAGCAGGGCCACGCCCTGCGTGGCTGAGGTAGATCTTGCGTGGCCACGTCCCAATTCGGAAGCGACGGTCCAAAGGGCGAGTGCGTCGTTCCAGATGACGCGAAAAATCCGGTTCATAACCTGTCTGTCCTGGCAATGCGCTCCGCAAGAACTGCGGGCGCGGGCGCCGGTGTTTCCGGTGCTCTCATGCCTCCCTGTGCGAGCCGCGGACTCTAAATAGAAACAATCGTAAATGGAGCTTTCGCCTCAGCCCGAATTATGCATTCACCCGTATAAACGCCAATTTATTCACATTTGTTTTTATTGCATCCTGAATCGATCACAGGATTACATTGAAATATGAGCGACTGAATTTCATTTATCGTGTCAATTGGAAACAACAGGGTTCGGAACAGGCTTCTTTTTCGCTCCGCAAATAGCCCTTCGGCCGAATTTGATGGATTTGATCAATCAACTGGTGCGGCCCTATAACCCCGCAAAACACCGAGACACGGCCGAGATTCTCATTTAACAAAGTTTGCTTCCATGACGATAGCCCACCGAGCCGACGCGATCGCGATAGTTGATGACGACCTCCGCGTGCGGCAATTGCTAGGCAGCTACCTTTCGCAAGAGGGATTCGAAGTATTCGAGGCCGAGAACGGTGCATCGCTCTCGTCGATCCTGCGGCGCCGCGCGATCGACCTCATCGTGCTCGACCTGCTGCTGCCGGACGAGGACGGCTTTTCGATCTGCCAGCGGCTGCGAGCCAATGGCATCCGGATCCCTATCATCATTCTCAGTGCGCAGGCGCAAGATACCGATCGAATTGCAGGATTGATGATGGGCGCGGACGACTATGTCCGCAAACCATTCAATCCCAGGGAAATACGAGCGCGTATCCAGGCAATTCTGCGACGCAGCCCTCCGAGGGAGGAGCCGGGCGGTCCTTCGAGCAGAAACGAGGTGGTCCGGTTCGGTCCATTCGAATTCAACCTGGGCACGCGCACGCTTCGCAGGGACGGGCAAATCCTGGGCATCACAACTGTTCAGATCGCGATACTCAAGGTGCTGGTCCGCCATGCGGGGCAGCCGCTTTCGCGGGAAAAACTCGCGCAGGTCGCGCGCGGCCGCGAACTCGGTGCTTTCGAGCGCAGCCTGGATGTGCAAGTCTCCCGGCTTCGAAAGCTATTGCAGAACGGGCCGTTCTCTTACATCCTGACAGTCTGGGGCGTCGGGTATATGTTCGACCCCAGCGGCGAAGGCGGGGTTGTCCGACCACCCGACCTGGACGCGAAGCTAGTTGGGCATCCGGCCATTGAGCACGTCGCCTGAGCGCGCGACACTGTGTTCGCGGGATCGAGACGCGGTGCGGAAATCGTGATGGTCTGGCCCTACCCCGCCGGCAAACCATCGAAAGATGTTGGTTTGCTTTCCTCTTTCTTCGCCGAACCTGACGAAGAGAAAGCCCCGTTCTGCATTGCCCTGCGCGTCAACGGGAATGCCGGCAGCCCGAAGGGCAGTGACCTCTTCGCTGGCATCCAGGTCGAATGGCAGTTTCAAGGTGATGGTCGCGCTGTGGATGGTCCGTCTCGGCATTGCTCCGCTTTCGCATGCTTGCAAATGTCCGAGTTGACCCGAAAGGAGCCTCTCCAGGCATCCCGTATTTATAGGAGGTCCGCACGCGATCGGCATGGAGCGGTCCTTGCCGAGCGGCCGTATCAGCCCGAGGCTTTCACGGCCTCGACCAGAAACCGCACAAAGGCTTTCCCGGCATCGGGCAGCGAGCGCCCCGCCATGGTCTCGATCTCGAGGTGGCGCTCGTTCATCTCGCGGTCCTTGAGCGGAATGGCGACCAGCGCCTTGCTGCGCAGCAGCGTGCGCATCGACAGCGCGCCGTAGAAAGCGATGCTGCCGCCGGCCGCCGCAAAGCTCAGCAGCGCACTCGCATGGTTGCTGGACATGGCCTGCTCATAGCGCAAACCCTGCCGGATGCAGCTGGCGTCGAGCAGGCGCCGGATCGAGCTGTCTTCCTGCGGCAACCCCAGCGGGTACGCCACCACCTGGCGCAGCGACAACTGCCGCTGCATCGCCAGGGGGTGATCCCTCGCCATCACGGCCAGGATGGGGCTGGGGTGCCGCAGTTCGATCTCGATGCCGGGCTCGGGCACAGCGCTCAAGGTGATGCCCACGTCGGCTTCGCCGTCGCGCACGCGCCTGGAAATGTCGCCCAGCGAACAGACCTCGAGGTGAAAGCGGATGCCCTCGTGCTTTTGCCGGAACTGCGCGATCAGCGTCGGGATGAAGTCGAAGGCAAAACCCTCTGTGCTCGCCACGCGCACATGCCCGCTGCGCAGGCCGCGCAGGCCGGCGATGTCGTTGGTGACCCGCTCGATGTCCTGCTGCGCCCGCTTGGCGTGCGCGGCCAGCATCTCGCCGGCCGCATTGGGCACCATGCCGCGCGCGTGGCGCTCGAACAGGAGCGTGTCGAGCTCGCGCTCCAGCCGCGCCACCTGCCGGCTGACCGCAGAGGGCGCGACGTTGAGCTTGAGCGCGGCGTCCTTCACGGAACCGGTCTTCACAACCTCTAGAAAGTACCGGGCCGCGGTTTCCTGCAAGGCGCGAATTGCCATGGATTTCCCCGGTTGGTGCGGCCGCAAGCGGCCTGCATCGATTGCCGAATCGGCAATCGACAATTCTAAACATTGCGCTTGTAGCAGCGCCCCGCCACTCCTAGGATGAACTCATCCCCCTAGCTCCAGGAGTATCCCGATGAACCGTCTCCCGCTCATGGTCGGCATGGTGCTGCTGTCCTGCCTTGGTCTTGCACCGTTGGCCGCCCTCGCCGCGGACACGGGTTTCCCGTCGCGCCCCATCACGCTGGTGATTCCCTTCCCGCCCGGCGGCGCGACGGACGTCAACGGCCGCGTGATTGCGCAGCGGCTCGGCAAGGAGCTGGGCCAGCCCGTCGTCGTCGAGAACCGCGCGGGCGCCGGCACCGTCGTCGGCGCAAGCTATGTGTCGAAGGCAGCGCCCGACGGCTACACGCTGTTGATCAGCTCGGGCTCCACATTCACCGTCAACCCGGCGATCCGCTCCAACCTGCCCTACGACCCGGTGAAGAGCTTCGAGCCGATCGGCATCGCGGGGCGCGTCGCGCTGATCCTGCTGGCCAACAGCGAGGTGCCGGTGCAGACGGTGAAGCAGTTCGTCGATTACGTGAAGGCCGCGCCGGGCAAATACTCGTACGGCTCCTTCGGCACCGGAACGACCGCCCAGTTCGCCGGCGAGACCATGCTGCATGCCACCGGTCTGAAGATGACGCACGTGCCCTACAAGGGCAGCGCCCCCGCAATGACCGACCTGATGGGCGGGCAGATCCCGTTCAGCATCGATACCGTGAGCGCGGCGATCCCCCAGCTCAAGAGCGGCAAGATCAAGGCCATTGCACTGACCACCGCGAAGCGTTCCGCGCTGCTTCCCGACGTGCCCACCTTCGCCGAGAGCGGCTACGCCGAAGTCGACATGGACTCGTGGCTCATGGTGGCGGGGCCGAAAGGGCTGCCCGCCGACGTCAAGGCCAAGCTCGAGAAGGCGCTGGCGGTGACCATCGCCGACCCCGACACGCGCACCAAGCTGCTGGGCCAAGGCTTGGAGCCGACCTACAGCAACGCCGCCGCGGCAAGCGAACTGATCACCCGTGAATTGCCCCTGATGCGCGCCGTTGCGGCGCGCGCCAACATCACTGCCGACTGATGAACCACATGAACACCGGCACGGAGCTCGTCGAGAAGTCCGCCGTCGAACTCCGCCGCCTCATCGGCAGCAAGGCGGTCTCGCCCGTCGAACTGCTGGAGGCGTGCATCGCGCGGATCGAGCGCGTGAACCCCTTCGTCAACGCGGTGACCGCCACCTGCTTCGAGCGCGCGCGCGCCGAGGCCAAGGCGGCGGAAAGCGCCGTCCTGCGCGGCGACACGCTCGGCCTGCTGCATGGCCTGCCGCTGGGCGTGAAAGACCTGGAGCCCACCGAGGGCCTGCTCACGACCTGGGGCTCGGCGATCTACCGCGACCACGTGCCGACGGAAGACATCGAGCTCGTGGCCCGGCTGCGCCGCGCGGGCGCCATCGTGGCGGGCAAGACCAACGTGCCCGAGATGGGCGCGGGCGCCAACTCGCGCAACGACGTGTGGGGCGCCACCGGCAACCCCTTCAACCCGAACCTGAATGCCGGCGGTTCCTCCGGCGGCTCGGCGGCCGCGCTGGCCTGCGACATGCTGCCCGTGTGCACGGGCTCCGACACCGGCGGCTCGCTGCGCATTCCGGCCGCCAAGTGCGGCGTGGTGGGCTTCAGGCCCTCGCCGGGCGTGGTGCCCAGCGTGCGCAAGCCGCTGGGCTGGACGCCCATCTCGGTCGTCGGCCCGATGGGCCGCACCGTGGAAGAGGCCTGCCTGCAGCTGGCGGCCTCCGCTGGCATGTGCGCGGGCGACCCGCTGAGCTATCCGCTGGACCCGATGTCCTTTCTCGTGCCACCGCCCGTCGACCTGGGCCAGCTGCGCGTGGCATGGACCGAAGACTTCGGCACTTGCGCGGTCGACGACGGCATCCGCGTCACCTTCCGCCGCAAGATCGAAGCCATGCGGCATCTGTTCGGCCGCTGCGACAAGGTCGAGTTCGACATGGGCGAAGCGCATCGCTGCTTCGATGTGCTGCGCGCCGAGGCCTTCGTGGCGGGCATGCAGGCAGCCTACGAGCGCGACCCGAACAGCCTGGGCCCCAATCCGCGCGCCAACTACGAGATGGGCGCGCGCATGAGCCTGCTCGACAGCGCCTGGGCGCAGGCCGAACAGACCCGGCTGCTCAAGCGCTTCCAGGCGACCTTCGCCGACTACGACCTGGTGCTGTCGCCAACCACACCGGTCTCGCCCTTCCCGTGGACGCAGCTGTACGCCGACACCATCAATGGCGAGACGCAGGCCAACTACTACCGCTGGCTCGCGCTGACCTACGTGGTCACGCTGACGACGCACCCGGCAATTTCGCTGCCTTGCGGCCTCGACCACGCGGGCATGCCGTTCGGGCTGCAGATCGTGGGTGGGTTCAGGGCCGACCACCAGGTGCTGGGTGCGGCGCATGCGATGGAGGCGGCGTTCTCGTCGGATGCGCAGCTGCGCCGTCCGCGCCCCGACCTGGCCTCGTTGCGCGCGGCCGAGCCCGCGCTGACGTCGATCGTCAAGACGCCGCCGATTTTCGACAGCCGCGCCGAAGGGTCCGCCGCTGTGTCGGTCGTCTGAGCGAAGGTGCCGCTCCCGGCACCTGCATCACGTAGCATCCGGCCATGAGCTACACAGTGAAACTGGTCGACTTTCCCGACGCCCCGGCCGACGTCATCGCCACCGCGGAGTCGCGCTTCCGCCGTGAACTCGACAAGCTGCTGGGCGACGGCGTCGAACCTGCGCTGAAGGCATTCGAGAACGCCAGCGAGTCCAGCGCCGACGAACTCACCAAGGACGAACTCGCACTGGCCGCCACCTGGGCCAAGGCCTACGAAGCCGCGAAGACCGCGGGCTTCCGCGCGCTCGGTGAAGCCGACGAGGCCTACTTCGAGATCCGCCTCGACTGACCTGCCGTCTTCTTTCGCAACGACTCGGGAGCCGGCCTGCGGCTGCCGCTGGACCCAGAAGAAACAACCGCGCGGGAGGCGCCCGGCAGCTTCGCCACCCGCTCCGACAGAAAGTCCACCAGCACGCGCACCCGCAGCGGCAGTTGGCGGCGCGGGGCATACAGCAGGTGCGCCTCCTGCGGCGGACCGGTGTGACGGCCCAGCACGCGCACCAGCCGGCCTTGCGCGAGCAGGTCGGCCACCATCCAGGTGGGCTGCAGCGAAATGCCTGCGCCGCCGAGCACGCTGTCGAGCAAAGCCACCGCGTTGTTCACGCGGTAGCGGCTGCGCACCGGCACCGTGACGGAGCCTTCAGGGCCCTGCAGCAGCACGCCGTCGTCGCCTGATGCGTAGCGCAGGTAGTCGTGCGCCAGCAGGTCCTGCGGCTTGCGCGGCCTGCCGCGCGCCGCGATGTACTCGGGCGAGGCGACCAGCACGCGCGGCCACGTGCCCAGGTGGCGAGCGACGAGGTCGGGCGGCAAGGCGCCGCCGACGCGCAGCGACACGTCGATGCGCTCCTCCAGCGGATCGACGAAGCGGTCGTCGAGCACCAGCTCCAGTTCGATGTCCGGATACAGGCCCAGGAACTCCAGCGCCATCGCATTGAGATGCCGCTGGCCCATCGTCACCGGCGCGCTCATGCGCAGCAGGCCGCGCGGCTGCTGGATGCCTTCGCGTGCATCGGACACCGCGTCGCCGTAGTCCTCCAGCATGCGCCGTGCGCGCTCGTGAAAGCGCTGCCCCTCCTCCGTCAGGCTCAGGCCGGCCGCCGTGCGCCGCAGCAGGCGCACCCCGAGCGAGCGTTCCAGTCCCGCGACCAGCTTGCTGACGGTCGGCTGCGTGGTGCCGAGCGCGCGGGCCGCGCCCGACAGGCTGCCCAGCTCCACGCTGTGCACGAAGGCTTCGAGGGCGCGCAGGGTGTCCATGATTTATTCGGATATGGAATGGTCTGCATGCCATTCTGCCTTCTACCCATCCGGATGCGCATGAAAGAAAGTCGAGTCCTGGCCTTACCGCTCATCGAAGGACTCCCATGACAACCCCGAAATTCGCATCGAT
Organism: Variovorax sp. Root434; assembly: GCF_001426595.1. Classification (NCBI taxonomy): domain Bacteria; kingdom Pseudomonadati; phylum Pseudomonadota; class Betaproteobacteria; order Burkholderiales; family Comamonadaceae; genus Variovorax; species Variovorax sp. Root434. The sequence continues at coordinate 215,578 of NZ_LMEK01000012.1, read as the reverse complement.
CCTGCGCCACGGCGCCCTCGCACTCACCCTGGCCGGCATGGCTGCCGGCTCGGTGGCCGAACCGGCTGCCGCGCACTGGAGCCCCAGCTGGATGTCCAGCACGCAGCCGATCTGGAGCGGCGACTTCGTGCTGCCCACCGGCCTGCCGTTCCAGTTCAACCGGCAGACCGTGCGGCAGGTCGCGCGGCTGAGCATCGGCGGCTCGCGGCTTCGCGTGGCGATCAGCAACGAAAGCGGCGCCACGCCGCTGCACATCGGCGCGGCGCGCGTGGCGCGGCATGCCGAGGGCTCGGGGGTCGTCGAAGGCAGCGACCGGCCGCTGCGCTTCGGCGGGCAGGCCGAAGTCACCATCCCGCCCGGCGCGCGGCTGGTCAGCGACCCGGTGGACATTGCCCTGCCTGCAATCGCCGAGGTGGCCGTGTCGCTCTACCTGCCGCAGCCCAGCCAGCCCGCGGGTTTTCATTTCGACGCACGCCAGACGGCCTACGTGGCCGACGGCGACCTGAGCGCGGCGCAGCGCTTGCCTGCCACGGCCACCGCGTGGAGCACCCGCGTCTACGTGAGCGGCCTCATGGTCGAGACGCCGCGGCCACCCATCACCGTCGTCACCCTCGGCGATTCGCTGACCGACGGCAACGGCTCCACGCCCGGCGCCAACACCCGCTGGCCCGACGCGCTGGCCGAACGGCTGGCGGGCCGCAACGTCGCGGTGCTGAACGCCGGCATCTCCGGCGGCCGCCTGCTGAAGGACGGCATGGGCCGCGCCGGGCTGGAGCGCGCGGGCCGCGACGTGTTCAGTCAGCCCGGCGTGCGCGCCATGGTCGTGCTGCTGGGTACCAACGACATCGGCTGGCCCGGCGGCCCCTTCGCACCGAACGAGCCCGCGGTGAGCGCGCAAGCCGTCATCCAGGGCCTGCGGCAACTGGCCGAGATGGCCCATGCCCACAACGTGCGCATCATGGCCGGCACCATCGCGCCGACCGAGCGTGCGCTGGAAGGCACGCCGCTCGAAGGCCACTATTCGCCCGACAAGGACAAGGTACGCCAAACCGTGAACCGCTGGATTCGCGAGAGCAAGGCGTTCGACGCGGTGGTCGATTTCGATGCGCTGCTGCGCGACCCGGCCCGCCCTTCGCGGTTGAAGGCGGCAATGGACTCGGGCGACCACCTGCATCCGGGCGATGCCGGCTACAAGGCGATGGCGGCGGCCATCGACCTGGACGCCCTGCTCGGCGCCCCCGTCCAGCCCTAGGGAGCCGCTTTCCTCAGGGTTCGCGAGCCCGGAAACATACTGTACACAAACACAGTGTTTGCCTAGAATTCGTCGTCTCCAAGAACAACTTCAAGGCGACGCCCATGACCACCGCCAATCCGCCTGCGCCCTCTGCGCAGGTTCTTTTTTTCTCCCGGCTGCACCCGTTGCAGGCCCGCTCCCGCTCTCGCACTGGCCGGATTTCGACCTGGCCCTTCAAGGTAGCCCGCGACAGGGACGACATTCGCGTCCAGGCGGCGCGCGTGATCCGCACGACGGCCGAGAATTGGTGGCCATCCGAATCCTGATGGAGGTGCGCAATGGCTGCTCGCAGACAGCTTCTCATCGGGCTTTTTCCTACCAGGGAAGTCCAGGCCAAAATCGAGACTCACCGCAAGGAATGGTTGTGGCCCCGCGGCTGCTCCTTTCCGCCCCTGGAGCGCCTGCACCTGACGCTTCAGTACCTCGACGACCAACAGGAAGACGCCGAGCAACGCCTGCGTGCCGCGCTCGCCGAAGTGTCGACGCAGCCGCTGGAGCTCACGCTCGACCGCTCGTGCACCTGGCCGAACAATGTCTCGGTGATGCAGCTGTCCGAGCACGAAGGATTGCGACGCCTTCAGCGCGACATCACCCACGTGCTGCTGCGGGCCGGCTTTCCCCTTCTGGTTCACGTGTGGACACCGCACATCACGATCGCACGGCACTCGGAGCATGCCGCAGGGCCCACATTGCGGACCCCGATCCGCTGGACAGCGACCGAGTTCCGCCTGGTGCGCTCGCATTTCACGTCCCCGTTCCGCCACGAGCTGCTGGGCTCCTATCCCCTGCACTGAACTGCGCAAGAAAACAGCTCAGATCAGCATGTCCTGCGCGTCGTCCTCGAAGCCCTCGACCGGCTGCGCCTTGGCCAGCGCAAGCCACACCGCAAACGGAATGCGATCGAACGCGCGATGCACGGCCGCGCGTGCCACCACGAGACGCTCGCCCTCGAGCACCATCACGCCGCACTCGGCCGGCACCTCCTCGGGCGTGGCGATGCAGCGGCCTTTCGCGTCGTTGCCCAGCACGTACCAGCACTCGCCGCCCAGGTCGAGGTAGGCCGCGCGCTTGTCGGGCTTGCGCAGGTCGCCCAGCAGGTCGGCGCGGCTCACCTTCACCTCGTGCACGATGGGGTGCGCATAGACCTCGACGCTGGTATTGCGAATCGAGAACACATCGGGCCGCGCAACGCACCAGCGCGGCTTGCCGCCCTCTTCCAGCGGCGGCAAGCGGGCCCGCAGGCCCAGGCCGCGCCATGCGATGCGGCCGCCGCGCGTCATCTCGCGCGCCACGCGCTCGACCAATGCCTCGTGCGGCGACAGCGCCGCGCGGTTGATGGTTAGCGTGGTGGCGATGCGCGCAATGCCGGCGTCGGTCACGCGCAGCGTCTCGTGGCCATGCACGGCGCGCACGCGCTCCAGGTAGCCGCCGGCGAGCAGTTCGACCTCGATGGCGTCGCAGCAGGGCCACCCCGCGGATCGGTAGATCTCGCGCAGCCGCCGCGCATGCAGTTTTCCGAACGGCACCTCGCCGGTTCTCTGTATAGGCGGCGGAGGCTCCACCACGGGCGGCGGAAAACCGGGATCGGTGAACGGCGGCTCCACGGGTGGCGGATCGCCCTCGGGCGGAAGTCCGGGCGGCGGTGGGGGCGGCACGGGTATGGGCACGTCGGGCGCTGGCGGCGGCGGGCCGATCGGCGTGTCGACGGCGGAGTCAAGAGCGAGTGCGGACATGGGAGAAACAGGTTAGCGAAAAGTCGAAGGGTGCGCGAGGCATGGAACGATCGGTTGCATTCGCCCTTGCCCGTCAATGGAAGTCGCGGCTGGTGTTGCTCAGCGCGAGCCGGCCCATGAGCGGCGTCAGGTCCTTGAAACCGGTGGCGATCAGGTGCTGCACCTTGCCGCCGCTGTCGTCGTCGCGCTGCCATGTGCCCTGCACCGCGAGCAGGTGCGACTTCAGCAGCGGCTCGCGCCAGGCCTCGATGACATGGCTCCAGACGATGACGTTGACGTTGCCGGTCTCGTCCTCCAGCGTGACAAAGATGGTGCCGTTGGCAGTTCCGGGCCGCTGGCGCCCCTTGACGATGCCGCAGGCGCGCACGGTCTGGCCGCTGGGCTGCGCACGCAGTTGCTCCGCGCTCAAGAGCTTCATGCGCGCGAGGCGCGGGCGCAGCAGCGCGAGCGGATGGCGGCGCAGCGTGAGGCCGAGCGCCGCATAGTCGCCGACGATCTCCTCGCCCTCGGGCGCGGCCGGCAGCAGCAGTGCCTGTTCGTGGATCGGCACACCCTTGAGCAGGGCCGGTGCGCGGCGCTGTGCAGTGGCGTCCCACACCTGCTGGCGGCGATGGCCCGAGAGCGACATCAGTGCATCGGCCGCGGCCAGCGCGGCCATGTCCTTGCCGTCGAGTTCAGCGCGCAGGGCTAGGTCTTCGGTGCTGGTGAAAGGCGCCTGCGCACGCGCTTCGAGCAAGCGCTCGGCGCCCTGTTTGCTGAGGCTCGAGATCCGTTTCAGGCCGAGCCGCACCGCAGGCTGGTTCTCGTTGCCCAGGCGATCGGCGTAGCGCGCATCGGTGCCCGGCGGCATGCGCGGTGCATCGAGCGCGCGGGCTTCGAGCGTGGTGTCCATCTCGCTCTTCGTGACGTCGACCGGGCGCACTTCCACGCCATGGCGCCGCGCGTCCTGCACGAGCTGCGAGGGGCTGTAGAAGCCCATCGGCTGCGAATCGAGCAATGCCGCGAGGAAGCAGGCCGGCTCGTAGTTCTTGAGCCAGCTGCTGATCGTGACCAGGAGCGCGAAGCTGGCAGCGTGGCTTTCGGGGAAGCCGTAGTCGCCGAAGCCCATGACCTGCTTGAAGATGGCTTCGGCGAAGCTGGCCTTGTAGCCGTTATCGACCATGCCCCGCACGAGCTTGTCGTGGAACTTGCCCAGGCCGCCCTTGCGCTTCCACGCGGCCATGGCGCGGCGCAATTGATCGGCCTCGTCGGCAGTGAACTTGGCCGCGATCATCGCGATCTGCATCACCTGCTCCTGGAAGATCGGGATGCCCAGCGTGCGCCCCAGCGCCTCGCGCAATTCTTCTTTCTCGTAATGGATCGGCAGATTGTTGCGCACCCGCTCGCGCTGCTTGAGATACGGATGCACCATGCCGCCCTGTATCGGCCCCGGCCGCACGATGGCAACCTCGATCACGAGGTCCTCATAAGTCCGGGGCTTCAGGCGCGGCAGCATCGACATCTGCGCCCGGCTCTCGATCTGGAACACGCCGATGGTGTCGGCATCGCAGATCATGTCGAACACCTTCTGGTCGTCGTTGGGGATGTGATGCATCTCGATCGCCGAGTTGCGCCAGCGGTTCATGTGGTCGAGTCCCCGGCGGATCGCGCTGAGCATGCCGAGCGCGAGCACGTCGACCTTGAGCATGCCCATCGCCTCGAGGTCGTCCTTCTCCCACTGGATGACTGAGCGGTCTTTCATCGAGGCCTTCTCGACCGGCACCAGCCGCGTGAGCTTGGTGTGCGTGAGCACGAAGCCGCCCACGTGCTGGCTCAGGTGGCGCGGAAAGCCCTTGAGCCGCTGCGTCATCTCGATCCATTGCACCAGCTTGAGTTCGTCTTCCTCCACGCCCACGCGCGCGGCCGCCTTGAACAACTGTTCGCCGAGCACGGTGTCGTCGAACCAGTAGTGGTCTTTCGCGAACTCGTCGATCAGCCGCTCGTCGATGCCGATGGCCTTGCCCACATCGCGCAACGCGCTGCGCGAGCGGTAGCAGATGACGACGGCCGCGATGGCGGCGCGCTCGCGGCCGTACTTCCTGTAGATGTACTGGATGACGTCTTCGCGCTTCTGATGCTCGAAGTCGACGTCGATGTCGGGCGGTTCGCGGCGGTGGCGGCTCAGGAAGCGCTCGAACAGCAGGTGGCCTTTTTCGGGGTTGATCGCGGTGATGCCCAGGCAATAGCAGACTGCGGAATTGGCCGACGATCCGCGCCCCTGGCAGAGGATGTGCTCCGAGCGCGCGAAGCGCACGATGTCTTCCACGGTGAGGAAGAACATCTCGTATTCGAGTTCGAGGATCAGGTCGAGCTCTTTCTGCACCTGCGCCCGCACCACGTCGGGAACGCCCTGGGGATAGCGGACCTGCGCTCCCTCCCACGTCTTTCGCACCAGCGTCTGCGCCGGTGTTTCATGGCTGCCCACGCTTTCCAGCGGGTACTTGTAGTTCTCGCGGATCACCTCGGGATCGAAGTTGCACCGACCGGCCGCCACCAGCGTGTTCGCCAGCATCTGCGGCAGGTAGAGCTCCGCCAGCCGCATGCGCGGGCGCAAGTGCCGTTCGGCATTCGACTGCAGCGCAAAGCCGCATTCGGCCACGGTCCTTCCTTCGCGCACGGCCGTCAGCACGTCGTGCAGCGGCTTGCACGAACGCGCATGCATGTGCACGTCGCCGGCCGCCACCAGCGGCACGCCGGCCTCTTCGCCCGCCTGCATCAGCGTGACGAACCAGAGGTCGTCGTCGAGCTCGTTGAACAGTTCCACGGCCAGCCAGAGGTTGTCGTCGTACAGCGCCTTGGCGGCCATCAGGTCTTCATGCAGCGTTGCCGTGTCCATCGCGCCGCCGGGGTTGCGCTGCGGCACGAAAAGAACCTGGCAGTCCTGCAGCGAGGCCACGTCGCTGTCTTCCCAGCTCACGCGGTACTCGCCCTTGGGCAGTTCGGTGTTGCGCGCGGCGGTGATGAACTCGCAGAGATTGCCCCAGCCTTCGGTGCCGTTCGCGATCACCACGAGCCTGAAGCGCTCGAACTGGAACTCGCTGCCGAACAGCAGGCGGAAACCGGGATTGCGCGGAATCGGCGGCTCATCGGGATGTTCGCGCTCGTACTCGTCCAGCTTCGCAGGCAGGTCGCGCAGGGCCACATGCGCGCGCACGATGCCCGCCACCGAGCATTCGTCGGTGATCGCCAGCGCCGTGTAGCCGAGCTGATAGGCCCGCTCCACCATTTCCTCCGGCGTCGAGGCGCCACGCTGGAAGCTGAAGTGGGTGAGGCAATGCAGCTCGGCGTAGTCGGGCAGCGTGAACGCGGGCTTCCCGCGCAGCGGCAAAGGCAGCGCATGCACCTTCGCCGAGTTGCGTCCACGCAGTTGCTTGCCGCTCAGGTCAGGCATAGAACCCCTGCAGGTACCAGCGCACCTCGCCGGCAGAAAAGCGCGCGGAGGGCCGCTCTCGGAAGATCCACACCAGGCCGGCTTCGGGGCTTTCGGCGACGTAGTAGTCGCGCATGGCGGGCTGGCCGCCGTCTTCCTTGTCGCCCCACCAGCCGGCCTCGACACGCTGCGGCCCGATCAGCCTGCTCAGCGGGCCGCGGTAGCACGGGCGCTCGCCGTCCATTTCGAGCAGCAGCGGCTCGGGCAACAGCCACGGCGGGTAGATGGCATCGGGCTGCGAGGCTGCGGTTTTTTCGTCCTTGCGGGCCTTGGCGGGCGCGTTCTCCTTTTGCAGCGCGGGCCGCCACGCCTGCTTGCGCTCGGGCCGGTGGTCGGCCTGCGCCGACGGCACCACCACCTGCTGCGCTCCGAGCCGCACGCTGAGCCGCTCGACCATCTCGTGCAGCCTGTCGCCCTTGCGGTTGTCCTCGGGCAGGAAGCTGGTGCTGGCGCCGGCCCACGCATCGGTTTCGAGCGTGCGCAGCCTGAGCCAGCTCGCGGGCGCCGCGAGCGTGGTGAGGGCGAGCTTTTCCGACAGCAGGCGGCGCAGGTGCGCCATGTCCTGCGTGGGCTCGGCCGTGCGCACGGTGACCTGCTGGTGCGGCGGCAGGTTCACGCCGTTGAAGCGCTTGAGGTCGAGCGTCCATTGCAGCTCGAGCGCGCTCGCACCGCGCTGACGGGCGCGCAGCCAGATCTGCAGGGCCGACAGCAGCCGGTTGGCCGACCACATGAGTTCGGGCGCGGTCTCGGCCAGCGCGGGCAGTTCGAGCTTCTGTTCGAACACGTCGGGCAGCGTGAGCCAGGCATGGCTTTCGGGGCGCAGGCCCCAGGCGGCGTCGAGCGCCTCGCGCAAGCCGGTGCCGAAGCGCCGCGTGAGGCCGCCGCGCGGCAGTGCCGCCACATCGCCCCAGGTGCGGCAGCCCAGGCGCGCGAGCAGGTCGAGGTGCTCACGCGCGGCGCTCAGGGTGTCGAGCGGCAGGCCGGCCGGAATGTCCTGGGGCCTGTTCTCGTCGCGCTCGAACAGGCGCAGCCGCGCCAGCGCGATCAGGCTCGTGGCGCCCTGCGCGCCCAGCATGCGCACATCGGGCGCGGGGTTGGCGGCCAGCAACTGGCGCATCAGCTGCAACCGCCCGCCCCACAGGCGCTCGCAGGCGGAGACTTCGAGCATCAGCGCTTCGTCCTGCCAGGCGACGTGCGGGGTGTACTGCAGCGCCCACCAGCCCAGCGATTCGGGCGTGGGCAGCGCGGGAGCGTCGGGCGTGTCGGCGTCAAGCGACCACTGCAAGGCGATCCAGTGCATCCGGGCCCCCTCCTTTCCACGCGTCGATGCGCACCACGGTCGCCGAAGGCGCTGCCGTCTCGCCGGCCGGCACCGTGCCCGACTGCTGCAACCGCAGCTTGCGCCGCAGCCGGGCGGCGGCCAGCAATGCGGCCATGCGTTCATTGCGCGCCGGCAGCATCACCGGCGCGGCCAGCGGCGGGCCGCGGCGCTTGAGGATGTGCAGCTCGATCTGCGACGCATCCGATTCGCAGCGTCCGGCGCGGATGCGCAGCCGCGCCGGCGAGGCCGACAGCGCGGCCGATTCGGGCCGGCATACGAACAGCAACACCTCGTGCTGCGCGGCCGCCAGTTGCAACCGCCGCAATTCGCCCACCCGCGCCTGTGGCAGCCACGCCACGACGGCGGCGATGTCCGCGCAGCGCAGCGCCTGCTCGCAGGCCCACAGCCGCGCGGCCGGAGCCTCGCTCCCGACCCACATCAGGGCCTCCACCGGCAGCCCCTGCGCTGCGAGCGACGGCCCGCAGGGTTCATAAGGCGCACCGACCAGCACCACCGGCCCGCCGCGCGCCTGCACCGCCTGCGCCAGCGCGGGCAGCAGCAGCCGCCAGACATGGGCCTCAGGTGTGGTTTGCAGCAGTTCCGTCATCGCACCCACCGGCCAGCCGCCGCCCGGCAGCTGCGCATCGAGCGCGGCGTGACCGGTGGCGGCGACCTGCGCGTCGGCCAAGCCGAGTTCGTCGGCATGCCAGACGCCACGGCCCGCGGCAGCGGAAAAGGAGTCGAGGAAAGGGAGGCCCATGGGTGAAGACTGTTAACTGTATTTTTATACAGTACCTTCCAGGCCGCAACCAAAGACCCGATTTACCTGGCAGGGCCATCGCCTTAAGATGGCATCGCTAACACTAAGTTACCAACATGCACAAAAAGATTCATCTGCTGGCTTCGGCCTTTGTCGCTCTCTCCACTGTCCTGGGGCTTCCGTCTGCGGTGCAGGCGCAGACCAAGCCGCTCCTGATCGGCCAGACCTACGTGCAGACGGGGCCGCTGGCGTCCCTGTCGCCCGAGCCCCTGCTCGGCATCCGTGCCATGTTCGCCGCGGTGAACGCGAGCGGCGGCATCAACGGCCGGCCGGTCGAGCTGCGCCAGCTCGACGATGCCTACGACCCCGCCAAGGGCGCCGAGAACGTCAAGACCTTCGTGAAGGACGGCGCCATCGGCGTGCTGATGCCCATCGGCACTTCGTCGTCGATCGGCGCGATCAAGGCGGCCAACGAACTCAAGGTTCCCATCGTCGGGCCCTACACGGGTTCTGGCCCGGTGGTGAAGCCCACCGAATACGGCTTCCCGGTGCGCATCAGCTTCGACGAGGAGTACAGCCGCATCGTGAACCACCTCTTCACGATCGGCCTCTCGCGCATCGCCTTCGCCCACAACGACAACCCGGGCGCACGGTCGGCGCTGGAAAGCACGCAGAAGTTCATTGCCGAGCGCGGCGAGAAGATGGCCGGCAGCGTGGCGATCAAGAACGACGGCTCCGACGCCGCCGAGCGCGCCGCGGAGCTGGCCAAGCTCAAGCCCAAGGCGGTGGTGCTGGCGGCCACCAACGAGGTGGCGGCGAAGTTCATCACGGCCTATCGCGCGACGGGCAACGAGACGGCCTTCTATTCGTTCTCCTTCCTGAACGGGCAGAAGCTGTTCCAGGACATCAAGAAGGACGCGGCCGGGGTGGTCATCTCGCAGGTCGTTCCCTATCCCTGGAACAACGCGATGCCGGTGATCGCCGAGTACCAGGCGGCCATGAAGAAGATCGGCGCGACCGAGTTCGGCTATGCCAGCCTCGAGGGCTACGTCGCTGCGAAGGTCATGGTCGAAGGCCTGAAGCGCGCCGGGGCGAACCCGACGCCGGAATCGCTGCAGAAGGGCCTGGAGTCGTTCAAGACGCTCGACATCGGCGGCATTGCGGTGTCGTACCGGCCCGGCGAGCACCGCGGCCTCACCTTCTCCGAGCTGTCGATGCTGAAGGCCGACGGGCGCTACCTGCGCTGAGGGCCCTGCCTGCTGCTGGCCCCGACAGGTTCCAAGCCGGAACCTGCCGGCGCAGAATTTCGTCCGTGACGACGCCTTTCACGAACGAGCCCCACCTTCCCGCTCTCACGCGCGCCCGGCTGCTGCGCGCGAGCGTCGCACTTTGCGCCGGCGCCGCGCTCCCCTCCTTCGCCCAGCAACAAGGCAGGCCTGCGATGAAGATGAACACCCGCCCCATCCCCTCCACCCAGGAGGCCCTGCCCGTGATCGGCTGCGGCACCTGGATCGGCTTCGACCAGCGCCCCGGCAGCGAGGAATACGCGCGCCTGCCCGGCGTGCTCGACGCACTGTTCGCGGCCGGCGGCACGGTGATCGACAGCTCGCCGATGTACGGCCGCTCCGAGGAAAGCACCGGCGAGCTGCTGGCCGCGTCGAAGCTGCAAGGCAAGGCCTTTCTCGCCACCAAGGTCTGGACCTCGGGCCGCGAGGCCGGCATCGCGCAGATGGAGCAGTCCTTCGCGCGGCTGCGCACGCAGCGCATGGACCTGATGCAGGTGCACAACCTCGTCGACTGGCGCACGCACCTCGCCACGCTGCACGGCTGGAAGGAGCAAGGCCGCGTGCGCTACATCGGCATCACGCACTACACCGCCTCGGCCTACGGCGAGGTCGAAGCGGTGCTCAAGGCCGAGAAGCTCGACTTCCTGCAGATCAACTACTCGCTCGACGCGCGCGAGGCCGAGCAGCGCCTGCTGCCGCTGGCGGCCGAGCGCGGCGTGGCGGTGATCGTCAACATGCCCTTCGGCGGCGGCGGACTGCTGCGCCGGCTGCGCGACCGGCCCCTGCCCGCCTGGGCCGGCGAGATCGGCTGCACGAGCTGGGCGCAGGTGCTGCTGAAGTTCGTGCTGAGCCATCCGGCCGTGACCTGCGCCATACCGGGCACCAGTCGCGCCGAACACATGGCCGACAACGCGGCAGCCGGCGCGGGCAGTTTTCCCGACGCGGCCTTCTGGCAGCGAGAAGCCGCCGCTATTCGAACTTGACGTTGTGCTCGCGCACGGTGGCGCCGAAGGCGTCGTACAGTGCGCGGAAGAACTCGGCGAACTTCGCGGGGCTCATGCCGTAGCCCTCGAAGCCCTGTTGCACCAATTGCGCATGCACCTCGGGGCGCTTCAACGTGTTCTGCAGCTCCTGCGAGAGCCTTTCGGTGATCGCCTGCGGCAGCCCGGGCGGCCCGAAGAAGCCGGCCCATGGCGTGATGGTGAGCTTGCCCAGCCCCAGCTCGCCGCCCGTGGGCACGTCGGGCAACAGTGCGCTGCGCTGCGGCAGCAGCGTCACCAGCGCGCGGATGCGCCCTTCCTTCACGAAGCCCGGCGCCAGCGTGCCGGTGGTGAACATCATCTGGATCTGCCCGCCCAGCAGGTCGGTCATGGCCTGCATGTCGCCCTTGTAACGCGCGTTGACCACCTTGCGGTCGCCCAGCAGCTGCAGCATCGCGAGTTCCGAGGCGCTGTTGCTCGACGCCGAGTTGAGCGCGCCGGGCTTCGAGGCCACCAGCGCGAGCAGCTCGTTCACGCTCTTCACCGGCAGACTGGTGGGCACCACCAGGAACATCGAGAACTGCCCGGCCGAGCTGATCGGCGTGAAGGCCTTGAAGGGGTCGTAGGGCGGCGTCGGCCGCAGCGTGGGCGCGGCCACCATCGCGGTGTTGGTGCCCATCAGGAGCGTGTAGCCGTCGGGTTTGGCCGACGAGGTGGCCTGCGCGGCCAGCACGCCGTCGGCGCCGGGCCGGTTCTCCACGATCACCTGCTGGCCGAGCTGCTTGGCCAGCCCCTCCGCGATGATGCGCGTGAGCACGTCGGCGCCGCCGCCGGCCGCGAAGCCCACGATCAGCTTCAACGGCTTGTTGGGAAACCCATCGGCGCTCCATGCCGCCGTTCCCGGCAATGCCGTACCGGCGGCAAGGGCCGCCAGCGTGAATGTCCTGCGTCGCATGATGAAGGCCCTCCGCTTCAAAAGAGATGACGCACGCCGAATTCCCATCCGGTCGAGCGCTGCCCGGCCGCCGGCGCCACGCCGCCGCTGACCACGTAGCGCGCCTGCCCGCTGTTCATGAGCCGCGCGTAGGTGCCGTAGAGCGCGGTGCGCTTGGAGAGGTTGTGCACGTAGCCGATGCCGAACTGCCGCGCGTCGTTGCGGTTGCGCGGCATGCCGTTGGCGTTGCGCAGGCTCTCGTCGCTGCGGTCGTCGAGGTAGGCGTAGCTGATGCGGATGCGCCCCACCTCGAAGGCCGGGATGTGCGCGCCGATCTCGGCCGTGTTTTTGCGCACCGTGCCGGCCGCCAGCTTCACCGTCACCTTGTTGTAGAGCGCGAAGAACTTGGCAAAGCCCGCATCCCACGAGCCGCCGATGTTGGCGTGCGTGTAGTTGCCGATGGTGGCGGTGGCATCGAAATGGGAGCGCGTGACTGCCGCCGCGATGTCGAACACGCCCGAGGCGAAGCCGAAGCGCGCACCGGCGAAGTTGCCGTCGTGGCGGTTCGCCACGGTGGAATCGTTCTCGCCCGTGCCTGCCATCGCCATGCCGTAGAAGCCGCCGAGGTTGGGCGGCAGCCAGTAGCTCACGGTGTTGCTGCCGGTGATGGCCGTGGGCAGCGGCCCGGTGCCCACGCCGGCAAAGGTGAGGTTGCCCGCGCGCGCCACGCCGTTGGCGTTGAAGGGGTCGAAGTAGATGCTGTTGTAGTGCGTGGGAATGAAGTCGTGGCCCAGCCGCACTTCACCCAGCGTGTCCGACGAGAGGCTCACGAAGGACATGCGGTCGAAGGTGATCGGCCCCGCCGTGCCCGCGCCGCTCGTCTGGTTGTTGCTGTTGCTCGGGCGGCCGGTGCCGGTGTCGGGGTTCAGGCTGCCTTCGAGCCAGAAGCCCGCGCGCAGGCCGCCGCCCAGGTCCTCAGTGCCGCGAAAGCCCAGCCGGCTGGTGGACAGCCCGCCGTTCGACAGCGCCTTCACCGAGCCGCCACCGACGCCGTTCGTGTACTGGATGCCGAGGTCCATCACGCCGAACACCGTGACGCTCGACTGCGCGTGCGCCACGCCGGTGCCGGCCAGTCCCAGCGCCGACCACATCAAGATTCTCTTCATGGTTTCTTGTCTCCTGCTTCTTCTCTTCGGTTGAAAAACTCGGAACACGCGCAGGGCTGCGCCACCGGGTGCGCTCGGGTGTGCGCACCGGTTGGCGAAGGCCGGGGTGAAAAAGGTCTAGCTCGAGGGCTCGGCCCGCTCGGCGCGCACGAGCACGGCGCCCTTCGAGAGCGGCCCCACGTTGCGCCGGTACTGCTGCAGCCAGCCGGTGTCATGCGCCGGCGGCGGTGCCTGCCAGTCGTCGCGGCGCGCCTGCAGTTCGGCGTCTGTCAGTTCGATGTCGAGGCGGCGTGCATCGAGGTCGATGGTGATGGTGTCGCCGTCGCGCACCAGTCCCAGCGGTCCGCCGAGCGCGGCCTCGGGCGACACCTCGGCCACCACCAGCCCCTTGCAGACCAGGCCCGAGAGATGCCCGTCGGTCAGCAGCGCCACCTGGTCGCCCAGCCCCGCGCCGTCGACGGCGAAGACCACGCGCGACGCACCGCCGCCCATGGCCGGGCCGCCGCAGGCACCGGCGCCACGCATCACGACGACCTGACCGGGCACGATCTCGCCCTTCTTCAGCGCGGCGATGGCGGCGTCCGAAGTCCAGAAGCACACAGCCGGGCCGGTGAAGCGGCGCACCTTGCGCTCGGCGATGCCGGTCTTGATGAGACCCGACTCGGGCGCGAGGTTGCCGCGCAGCAGCACGATGGCCGGCAGCGGTGCCACCGGGCGGCCGATGGGGCGAATCACCTCGGCGTCGGCCACTTCGGCATCGCGCAGGTTGTCGGCGACCGTGCCACCGGTGACGGTGAGCGCGCCCGTGTCGAGCAACGGCTCGAGCTGCTTCATCAGCGCGCGGCAGCCGCCCGCCGCCTCGAAAGCCTCGATCGAATGCGCGCCGATGGGCCGCACACCGGCCAGCACCGGCGTTTCAGGGCCGAGGCGCTCGAACATGCCGTACACGTCGACGCCGCACTCGCCTTCGGTCGCCACCGCCTGCAGGTGCTTGGCAGTGTTGAGCGAGCCGCCGATGGAAAGCACCGCGCGCACTGCGTTGGCGAAGGCACCTGGCGTGAGGATGTCGCGGGGCTTCAGGTCGTCCCACACCATCTGCACGATGCGCGTGCCGGCCGCGCGCACGTCGGCCATCATCTTCGGGCTCAGCGCGGCCACCGGCGCGCTGCCCGGCAGCGCCATGCCGAGCGCTTCGCAGACGATGTGCATCGAGTTCGCCGTGCCCAGGCCCGAGCACACGCCCGGGCCGCGGATGGCCTCGCGGCTCATGCCCACGAGCTCTTCCACCGGCAGGTTGCCCGTGACGGCGTGCATCGCGCCGATGAACACCTCCTCGATGTCCATGTGGTGGCCCTTGTACTCGCCGCTGGGCTGGTAGCCGCAGGGCACCAGCAGCGTCGGTATGTTCAGCCGCGCGGCCGCCATGAGCTGGCCCGGCACGGTCTTGTCGCAAGAGGTGAGGCACACCATGCCGTCGAGCTGCGCGCCTTCGACGGCCACCTCGATGTCGTTGGTGACGAGGTCGCGCGCCGCCAGCATGTAGGCGCCGCGCGCGCCCGCGCCGGTGATGAAGTCGCTGGGCGCGGCCGTGCGGATCTCGAAGGGCACGGCGCCGGCCGCGCGGATGGCGGCCTTGATCTCGGCCGCGACGCGGTCGAGGTGGCTGAAGCAGGCGGCCAGCTCGGAGGAGCTGTTGACGATGGCGATCTTGGGCTTCTCACAGTCCTCCTCCGGAATGCCGAGCGCGCGCCAGTGCGCGTTGCGCACCGACCAGAGGTAGGAGCCGCGCGGGAAGTTGCTGCGCAGGGGGCGGGTCATGGCTGGGCTCCCCTCTTCTTGGTGATCTCGATCACGCCACGGTCGGCATCCACGCGCACCCAGTCGCCGGTCTCGATGCATTCGAGCGGATCGCGCTCGAAGTCGGTCATCGAAGGCGCGTGCGTGACCACCGCGCCCAGCGCCATCTTGGTCGTCATCTCGTTGAACAGGAACGCGGCGGGCGCCGAGTTCATGAGCCGCGTCATGTGGAACATGGCCGACCAGCCCGAGGAGCCCTTGGCGCCCGGAAACACCAGCACCTTGCCCGCGAAGCTCCGGCCGCGCAGCTCGTGCCGCGTCTCGATGACGGTGCCGGTGCGCGGATCGATGCCGCCCCAGCCCGAGATGCGGTCGCGCGTGACCAGCGCTTCGCCTTCCGCGATGCCGCCCACCACCTTGCGGCCGCGAATGACCAGAGGAACCATGTTGTGTGCGATCGCGCTCATGGTTTTGCTCCTTCCCCCTCTGGGGGAAGGTTGGGATGGGGGCTGGCAGAGCGCTCGATGGGTGCGCCGCATGCCCCCACCCCAGCCCTCCCCCATGAGGGGAGGGAGAAAGTCCGGAGAGCGAGCCTCATTGCATGCCTCCATTCCATCGCCCCGTGCAGGCAGCATCGATGCATTCGGCGGTGCTGCCGAACCAGGCCTGCACGCCGAGGATGGCGGGCAGGTAGTGGGCCTGCTTGGCCGAGTCGAGCGCCACGGTCTTCGTGCCCTTGGGCACGGCGCGGCTCATGGCGGAGCAGCTGTCGCCCATGATGATGCCGCCCGCGTCCTCGATGATCTTCGTGTAGCCGTTGCGGTCGGCCAGCGACTTGATGGCGCGCGGCGTGAAGATCCACAGCTCGCAGTCGGCGTGAACCTTGCGGCCCTCGATGAGCTGCGCGGCCTCCCAGATCTGCTCGATGGTGTAGTGCGGGCAACCAAGCATCACGTACTGCACCTCGGCGTCCTTGCCCGTGATGTTGATCTTCTCGTAGGTGGCGCGGCGCTCGGCCTCGCCGTAGCGCAGCACCTGCGCCGGCGCGCGTCCGCCGAGTGCCTGTTCGAGCGTGAGCGCCTCGGGCGTGACGCCCGCGATGTGATACATCTCCACGCCGCCCGAGGAGGATGCCGCCGCGCCGAAGTGCTTGAGCCTCGGCAGGTTCGGCACCCGCGAGATGCCGCGCCGGCTGTGCACCACAGGCACGCGCTCCTGCACGTGTTCGCCGATGTAGTAGCCGAGCAGGCCCCAGTCCTGCACCGACTCGACCTCGATGTCGAGCTCGACCACGTGCGTGGCATGGCGGTTCTCGTCGAGGTGGTATCCCCAGTACGGAATGCGCCCGGTGAGCATGGCCGCGCCGGTGCTCTCGCGGCCTTCGGTGTTGGTGCGCGCGCCCAGCACCGAATTGCAATAGACCACCGCCGACGACTCCATCCACGCGCAGTGCTCGCCGCGCGTCGGGATGTTGCCCACCTGGTAGGGCGTGCAGGTGTTCATGATCTGCGCGCCGAGGCCGGCGGCGTGGCGTTCGCTCTTCTCGTAGAAGCGCACGATCTCCTCGCTCACGCCCATGCGCTCGGGCTGGCCGGGGTCGAAGCCCAGCTGCAGGTGGCTGGTGAAGACCTTGAACTTCGGTATCTCGACGGTCTCCTGGCTGTCGAGGCTGAATTCGGAGAACACCGCGTCCATGCCGCCGCCCTTGGCGAGCGCGAAGTCGCGCTGGAAGGGCGTGGTCGAGGTGATGGTGGCGCAGACGTTGCGCGTCTCGACCAGTCGCTCGGCGCCGAGGGCTTCGCCGTAGCGCACCAGCAGGTCCATCGCCTTCTGCACCGCCGGGCCGTCGCGCCCGTCGTACATGGCTTTTTCTTCATCGCTCAGGTGCATGACCTGTGTCTCCGTTCTTCTGTGTCGTGGGGAATGAACCCCGGCCGGGACTGCTAGCCCGGCGAGGGTGTGGGTACGTGGCCGCCGATGTCGCGCGCGATGCTCAGCGCGATGTCGTGCAGGCGCGGCGCGAGTTCGTTGCGCAGGCGCTCCTCGCTGAAGACGAAGGCGGCGCCGCCGCCGTTGAGCGCCATCACCTCGCCGTCGGGCCCGATGAGAG
The DNA here is from genome assembly GCF_001426595.1 of Variovorax sp. Root434. Lineage (NCBI taxonomy): Bacteria > Pseudomonadati > Pseudomonadota > Betaproteobacteria > Burkholderiales > Comamonadaceae > Variovorax > Variovorax sp. Root434. Next base: position 198,728 of record NZ_LMEK01000012.1, on the reverse strand, counting down.
GCACCGACACCGAGTTGATCTCGCGGTGGAACTCGCCGAGCGAGAGGCAATAGCCCAGCCGCTTCGACTCGCCGATGGCGCGGTTCATGCCGGGCGCGATGCTGTCCCACTCGGGGCCGCGCAGAAGGCGCATCGAATCGATGAGCTGGTTGCGCTGCGCCTCGGGCAGCGCCGAAAGATAGGAGCGGCCGAGCGCCGAGTTGGCCAGCGGCGCGCGCGAGCCCACGTCGAGCCGCGCCGAGAGCATCGACGAGCGCGGGCGGCAGGCTTCGATCAGCACCATCTCCATGCCGTCGCGAATGGCCAGGTAGACCGAGGCGCCGACTTCTTCCGCCATCGCCTGCATGCTGGGCCGCGCGGCGGCGCGCACGTCGAGGCTGCCGAGGAACACGCGCGACAGCGACACCACGCCCGGCCCGAGCATGAAGCGGTCGGGCGCCTGCGCGGGCTTGAGCATGCCCAGCGAGAGCAGCGTGGCGACCAGCCGGTTGACGGTGGCGCGCGGAATGCCGGTCATGCGCGCCAGGTCGGCATGCCCGAGCACCGGGCGGTCTTCGCTGAAGCAGCGCAGCACAGAGATGCCACGCTCCAGCGCGCTCACGGTGTCGGAGCGCTCGCCGCGCGCGTCGGCCGGCTCGGCGGACAGGGAACTGTCGTTTTTTTCAGTGGACATGGAGAAATCCTTCGCAAGACTCTCCAATGTAGAGGCTCGCGAACGCAGGGCTGCCGGGTTCATGGCCTTGCATGTGCGTCAGGCGCCGGCCTCGGCCGTGGCCAGCGGCGCAGCGTCCTGCCCCGCCCCGGCACGCAGGTACACGCCCTGCTCCAGCAGGCCGGACTGCAGCGCGCCCACGTCGATGAAGCGCGGCGCGATGCCGCCGCGCGAGGCCAGCGCCGCCGCCACGCCCGCGGCCTGGCCGGTGATCCAGCACTGCGGAATCTCGCGCATGAAGCCGTGCGAGTTGCGGTCGCACGAGATGTGGCGCCCGCAGGCCAGCAGTCCGTCGAGCTGCTTCGGCACCAACGCGCCGTAGGGAATGGAGATGTTCGGGAACTTGGGCGAGACGGCGGGCGACACGCCGATCTCGTCGGCCAGCGGCACGCCGTCAGGCCACTGGTTGCGCAGCACCGAGCCCACGCCGCTCAGGCGCCGCGCATGGCGCACGCCGATCTGCGGCGCGCTCAGCATCAGGTAGGCGTTCTCGAAGCCCGGCGCATGGGCGCGAAAGTAGTCGAGGTGCGCGGCCATGGCGCGGTGCGAGCGCACTTCCACGGCGGTGAGGTCGTCCACGTCGAGCGCCGAATAGCCCGATTGGCGCGGCCCCATGAAGAGCGCCACGTCGTTGCGCCAGGAGACGAAGGGCCGCTCGAAGAGGCCGCACTGCTCGCGCCCGCCGGCCATGAAGGCGGTGAAGGCCTCGGGCTTGCCGGCCTTGAACTCGATCCAGCGGTTCATGTCCACGCCGCCGAAGAGCCAGGAGGTGTTCATGCAGTGATGCACGTCGGCCTCCTCGATGTCGTTCACATACTCGGCGCCGGCGCGGGCGAACAGGTCGCCGTCGCCGGTGGCGTCGACCACCACGTCGGCCATGATGGCCATGCGGCCTTCCTTGCTCTCGAACACCACGCCCTTCACCGCGCCGTCCTGCACGATGGGAATGGCGGCCCATGAGTGGTAGATGAGCTTGACCTTGCGCTCCAGCACGATCTCCTGCGAGAGCAGCTTCAGCCGCTCGGGGTCGATGGTGGGCGACCAGGTGACGACGCCGTGGTACGCCGCGGTGCGCTGCGACCAGTGCGCGGCCTTGGCGGCGTCCTGCGAGCCCCAGTCCTCGCGCACCGGGCCGGCGATGGCGTCGGCCGGCAGGCGGTCGAACAGCTCTTCGGCGAAGCCGCGGATCACCAGCTTGCCTTCCCAGTCGGTCATGCGGTCGATCCAGATGACCAGGCCACCGGTGGAAAGGCCGCCCAGGTGGTTGTAGCGCTCCAGCAGCGCCACGTCGGCGCCCGCACGAGCGGCGGCGGCGGCGGCCGCGGTGCCCGAGGGGCCGCCGCCCACCACCAGCACGCCGCAGCGGTGATAGACCGGGATGCTCTTGCCGGGCTCGGCCCAGCTGCCGTGGTCAGGCCGCTTGACGCGGCTGTCGCGGTCGAAGATGTCGGAGGACAGGATGCGCTCGTCGGTACGGACGACAGTTTTCATGAATGCGTTCTCGGCTTGGCTTGTTTCGTCGTATTTTGATTTCACTTTCCATTTTGTCAAACTCAAAGAGTCAATATTTGGGGTATTCCCTAACAAATATGGATTTTTATGGATTTCAAGATCAATATTGAAAAAGCAATCCAACGGAGACAACAATGAGAAAACTTCACGGCACCCGCCGTGCCTTCGGCTCGGCCCTCAGCGCCGCGGCCCTGCTGGGCCTCGCGCCATTGGCGCTGGCGCAGGACTTTCCGGTGCGCGGCAAGCCCATCCGCATCGTCGTGGGCTTCACGGCCGGCGGCGGCACCGACGCGCAGGCGCGCATCGTTGCGCAGAAGCTCGGCGAGGTCCTGAACACCAGCGTGATCGTGGACAACAAGCCCGGCGCCAGCACCATGCTGGCGGCCAACGAGGTGTCGCGCGCCCAGCCCGACGGCTACACGCTGCTGTACGCACCCTCGTCCACCATGGCGCAGAACCCGCACACCTTCGCGCAGGTGCCCTACGACCCGTTCAAGGACTTCACCGCCATCTCGATGGGCGGGCGCGGGCCGCTGGTGCTGTCGCTGAGCACCACCGTGCCGGTGAACAACGTGAAGGAACTGGTGGCCTACGTGAAGGCGCACCCGGGCAAGGTGAGCTACGCCTCCTTCGGCGCGGGCACCTCCTCGCACATCTACGGCGAGGCCTTCGTGAAGAAGACCGGCATCGACGCGGTGCACATCCCGTACAAGGGCGGCTCCGACGCGGCGAAGGACCTGATCGGCGGGCGCGTGCAGTACATGTTCGACTCGGCCTCCTCGGCCATCATCACCGCCTCCACCGGCAAGGTGAAGATCCTCGCGGTGGCGGCCAATGCGCGCATTGCCGCGCTGCCCGACGTGCCCACCTTCGCCGAGCAGGGCTATGCCGGGCTCGACCTGCCGAGCTGGCTGGGCTTCTACGGGCCGGCGCGCATGCCGGCGCCGGTGGTCGAGAAGCTCAACGCCGCGCTGGCGAAGGTGCTGGCGATGCCGCAGGTGCGCGAGTTCTACCGCAGCGGCGGCTACGAGGCCGGCTCCACCACACCGGCGGAGTTCGCCAGCATCACGCGCTCGACCTACGACAGTTGGGGCGCGATGGTGCAGCAGGTGGGGTTTGTCAAGCAATGAACGACAGGCTTGTTTCTCTTCGCCGCCGCCGCGTTGCCGCCTGGCTCGCGCTCGGCGCAGCCGTGCCTCCGCTGCTTGCGCATGCCGCCGCGCCCTTTCCGGAGAAGGGCCGCACCATCCGCATCGTGCTGGGCCTGGCGGCCGGCGGCGCCTCGGACGCGCAGGCGCGCTTCATCGCCAACAAGCTCGCCGAGGTGCTGCAGACGCCGGTGATCGTGGAAAACCGGCCGGGCGCGAGCTTCATCCTCGCGACGGAGGAAGTGATCCGCGCCGCGCCCGACGGCTACACCTTCATGTACGCGCCCTCCTCCGTGGTGGCGCAGAACCCGCAGACGCTGGCGCAGGTGCGCTACGACCCGTTCAAGGACCTGACGCCGATTTCGCTCGGCGCGCGCGGCCCGCTGGTGCTGACCGTGCACGCGAGCGTGCCGGCGCGCACGGTGCAGGAGCTGGTGGCGTACATCAAGGCCAACCCGGGGAAGATGAGCTACGCCTCCTTCGGCACCGGCACCTCCTCGCACATCTACGGCGAGGCCTTCGCGCGGCAGGCCGGGCTGGACGTGGTGCACGTGCCGTACAAGGGCGGCGCCGACGCCGCCAAGGACTTCCTCGCGGGCCGCGTCCAGTACTACTTCGACGCGGCGCCCAACGCCATCCAGAACACCGCCACCGGCAAGGTGCGTATGCTGGCGGTGGCCGCACCGAAGCGCAGCCCGATGCTGCCGGACGTGCCCACCATGGGCGAACAGGGCGTGAGCGGCGTGGACATGCCTAGCTGGCTGGGCTTCTACGGGCCGGCGCGCATGCCGGCGCCGGTGGTCGAGAAACTCAACGCCGCGCTGGCGCAAGTGCTGGCGATGCCGGCCACGCGAGACTTCTTCCGCCAGGGTGCGTACGAGGCCGAGTCGTCGAGCCCGCAGCAGTTGGCCGACCTGACGCGCGCGACCTACGACCAGTGGGGCGACATCATCCGCAAGCTCGGGCTGGTGAAGCAGTCCCAGTAAGCCAGGCTCAGCGGAAGAACTCCGAAAGCCGCGCGTTGACCTCGTCGGCGCGCTCGTACTGCGCCCAGTGCCCGGCGCCGTCGATCACCACGCCTTCGCGCGCCGGTCCTTCGGCGGCAAGCTGCGCCACCAGCGGGCGCGGATCGGCTGTGACGTCGAACTCGCCCCACAGCAGCAGCGTCGGCACGCCCAAAGTGCCAAGCGCCTGCTGCAGCCCGCCCGACTGCGACACCTCCTTGCTGCGAAAACGCGTGCCGTGGCAGGAGATGTCGTGGATCTCGAAGGCCAGCGCATCGATGGCGGACTTCTCGTGCAGCATCAGCGCGCCCAGGTTGTGTAGCAGCGCGGCGCGTTCGGCTTCGCGGTCGGGGGCGGCGCGCCAGTTGATCATCTGCGCCGTCATGCGCCGCAGCGTGCCGTGGCCGCCGCTGCCGATCAGCGCGAAGCGGCGCACTGCCCCGCGCCCGGCCCCGAAGCGCGCGGCCGTCAGCCCGCCGAAGGAGAAGCCGCCGAGGTCGATGACGCTGCCCGCGCCGACGAGCTGGTCGAGCGTGCCGCCAAGCGCAGCGAGCAGCGGCTGCAGCGGGTCTTCGCCGGGCGCCACGCGGGGCAGCGCGTCGGATTCGTTGAAGCCCGGCATGTCGGGCAGCCACAGCGTGCGGCCGGCCGAGAGCGCCTCGGCGTTGCGCAGCCAATGCATCCAGCTGCCGTGGCCGCCGTGCAGCAGCACCAGCGGAGGCTTCGTCGTGTCGGTGCCGAAGCGCCGCCAGCGCACGCGCACGCCCTCGTGCACCGGGTCGTGGTGGGTGGAGAGCGCGTCGATGCGCGCGATGAGGTCGCGTGCCCCGGTCTGCGGTGTCGTCATGGCAGCATCCGCTGTAGTTCGGCCTCGCCATCGAGGAACTGGTGCTTGAGCGCACCCAGCACGTGCAGCCCGAAGAGCACGTACAGCACATAGCCTGCCCAGGCGTGCACACCGCCCAGCACGGTGTGCCAGGTTTCCTTCACGGCAGGCTCGATGGCCATGATCCAGCCGATGCGCGGCCATTCGAACAGGCCGAAGAGCTGCATCGGGTGGGTGGCCGCGTCCTTCCAGGCCGAGTCGTGCATCCAGCCCGACAGCGGCAGCAAAACCATCAGCAGGTACAGCGCGCCATGGGCCGCATGCGCCGCGAACCGTTCGAGTGCACCGTACGAGCCCGGCATGGGTGGCGGTTTATGCGTGGCGCGCCAGAGGAGCCGCAGGATCACAAGGCCCAGCACGGTGATGCCGATCGACTTGTGGGTGTCGACGGCCGGGCGCACCCAGTCGTCGGGGTAGTGGTCGACCAGCAGGATCAGGACGATGTTGGCGATCATGAGCACCGCGACCAGCCAGTGCAGCACGATGGCGGTTCGGGTGTAGCGGGTTTGTGCGAGCATGCGGGGAATTTTCGGGCGTGAGGCGACTCAGTCGAAGGCGCGTGCGATTGTCCCGGCTTTGCCCGGGATTTTCGAAACCGCAGGCCGAGTTTTTGCGTATCGACGAACGACCGACTGTCGCCCCGGGGCACCTTCACTTGAACGATTCTCTCCAACGCGCCTTCGCGGCCGCATCGCCGCGCCTGTCGCCCCCCAATACTCCGCTGCGAAGCTGGCTCATCCATGGCGGCGTGCTCGTGCTTTGGGCGCTGCTCTTCGCCATGGCCTTCAAGTTCGGCAACGTCGCCTCATGGTCGGTGGGCGTGGCCTATGTGCTTTACGACACGGTGCTGCTGCTGTTCGTGGCGTGGATGACGCTGCCGATCCTGCGGCCGCGTCCCCTGCCCGCTGTCACATCCGCGACCCGGCGCAACACGCTGGGCGTGATCGTCGCCTCGCACAACGAGGCCGCCGTGCTGCCCGTGACGCTGGCCGCCCTGCTCGGCCAGGCCGACGTGCCCGACCGCATCGTGATCGCCGACGACGGCTCGACCGACGGCACGGCCGAGCTGCTGACCACGCGCTACGGGCTCGTCGCGCCGGCCCCGGGCGAGCTGAGCGCGCCCAGCGCCACGCATCCCTCTCTTTACTGGCTGCGCCTGCCGCACGGCGGCAAGGCGGTCGCGCTGAACGCGGCCGTCCTGTGCATCGACACCGACACCGTGCTCACGGTCGATGGCGACACGCTGCTCGACACGCAGGCCATCGGCGCCGTGCGCCGGGCGTTCTCCGAAGAGCCCAACCTGGTGGCCGCCACCGGCGTCATCATCCCGGTGTGCAGCCGCACGCTGGCCGGCCGCTGCTTCCAGTGGTTCCAGACCTACGAGTACATCCGCAACTTCCTCTCGCGCTATGCGTGGATGCGCGTCAACGGCCTGCTGCTGATCTCGGGCGCCTTCGCCGGCTTTCGCACCGACGCGGTGTGCGCCGTGGGCGGCTTCGACACCGACTGCCTGGTGGAAGACTACGAGCTCATCCACCGCCTGCACCGCCACGCCCAGGCCCACGGCCTGCCATGGACGGTGCGCGTGCTGGGCGACGCGCAGGCCCACACCGATGCGCCCAGCAGCACGGGCGCCTTCCTGCGCCAGCGCCGCCGCTGGTTCGGCGGCTTCCTGCAGACGCAGTTCTGGTACCGCGCCATGGTCGGCGACCGGCGCTACGGCTGGCTCGGCGTTGCGATGCTGCCGGTGAAGGCCATCGACACGCTGCAGCCGCTCTACGGCCTTGCGGCCTTCGGGCTGCTGCTGGTGTACCTGGTGCGCGGCAACTTCGGCGTGCTCGCGCCGGTGGCCGGCGTGATCGGCGCGAAGATCGTGCTCGACCTCGTCTTCCACCTGTGGTCGGTGTACCTGTATCGGCGCTGGATCGGCCACGGCAGCGAAGCCAACATGGTGCAGGCCCTCCTGGCCGCGCTGGTCGAGCCCTTCACCTTCCAGGTCCTGCGTCACACGGGCGCGGCCTGGGGCTGGTGGATGTTCCTGACCGGGCGTGGCACCTGGGGGCGGCAAACACGCGTCGGGCTGGTGGATGCCGAGGGTGTACGGCGAGGCTGAAGCCTCAATCGAAGTTCAGGATCACCTTCATGGACTGCGACCGGTCGGCCGCCAACGCGAAGGCCCGCGCCGAATCGCGGTAGGACAAGGTCGCGGAGATCAGCGGCTTCACGTCGACCAGGCCCTTGTTGAGCAGCTCGACCGCCACCGCGAACTCTTCGTGGAAACGGAATGCCCCGCGCAGGTCGAACTCCTTGGCCACGATGGTGTTGATCGGCAGTGTCATGTCGCCTCCCAAACCCAGTTGCACGATGACGCCGCGCGGCCGCAGCGCGTCGAAGGCGCCGACCAGTGCGCGGGCATTGCCGCTCGCTTCGAACAGCACATCGAAACTACCCTTGTCCGCTGTGAAGCGCGCCAGACCGTCCGGAGTCTCGGCCACGTTGACGACTTCGTCCGCGCCGACCTTGAGCGCCTTGCCCAGCGTGTGCGCGCCGACGTCGGTCGCGACGATGTGGCCCGCCCCCGCACGTCGCGCCGCGATGATCGCCAGCGCACCGATCGGCCCGCAGCCCGTGACCAGCACGCGCTTGCCGAGCAGCGACCCGGCGCGCCTCACTGCGTGCAGCGCCACCGCGAAAGGCTCGGCCATCGAACCCTCGGCATCGCTGAGCGAACCGGCCAGCCGGTGCGCCTGGTGCGTGTCGACCACGATCTGCTGGCGAAAGGCACCTTGCACATGCGGCGTGCGCATCGCGCTGCCGTAGTAGCGCATGTCCAGGCAGTGGTTCTGCAGGCCCTGCTGGCAGTACGTGCAAAGGCCGCACGGACGGCTCGGGCTGATCGCGATGCGTTCGCCCAGCTTGAAATCCGTGACCCCGGTGCCGACCGCCTCGATCACACCCGCCACCTCGTGGCCGAGCACCATCGGCTCCTTGATGCGGATGGCACCGAAGCCACCGTGCTGGTAGTAGTGCAGGTCCGACCCGCAGATGCCGCCGCAGCGCACGCGCACCTGCAGTTGGCCGGCACCCAACTCGGCGGTTTCGAACTCCTCGACGCGCAGATCGCCCGGGGCATGAATGACAAGAGCTTCCATGGTGACGGCCCTTTATTTCTTGAGATCTACGCTGTCGAGCAGCGACTTGAAGTAGACGGACTGGCTGTTCATGAAGGCCTGGAACTGCTCGCCCTCCATGTAGGCCGGCTGCAGGTTGGCCCTGAGCAGCGCATCGCGGAATGCCGAGTCTTCAGCCGCCTTGCGGGTGACATCCCGCAGGTACTTCACGACATCGGGTGGCGTCTTCAACGGCACGCCCAGACCGCGCCAGGTGCCGATGACAAGATCAACGCCCTTCTCCTTGAACGTCGGAACCTTTTCGTAGGGTGCCGGCAGTTGGCGCTCTGCCAACGCGGCCAGTACGCGCACCTTGCCCGCTGCGACGTGCGAGCCGATCTCGGCCGGGCTCACCATGATTGCATCCACGTGCCCTCCGACCAGCGCACCCACGCTCGGTGCCGCACCCTGGAACGGAACGTGGTTGAAGCGCACCCGCGTCTTCTGCTCGACGGCAGCCGCCGCCAGGTGCCAGATGGTGCCGGTACCCGCATTGCCCATCGACACCGCGCCGTCCTGCTTGCGCGCGGCTGCCAGCAGGTCGTCGATGGACTTGTACGGCGACTCGGCACGCACGGCGATCACGCCCGGGTCGCCGTTGAGCCGCGCGATCGGAATGAAGTCGGCGGTCGTCACCTTCGTCATGTTGAGGTGGGGAATGATCGCCAGCTCCGAAATGAGCACGCCAATCTTGTAGCCGTCGGCCGGCGCGCGCTGCGCCTCGGTCATGCCGATGCCGCCGCCCGCGCCGGGCTTGTTGACGACGATCAGAGGCTGCGGCACGCTTTTCTTCACCGCATCGGCGAAGAGCCGGGCCATCACGTCGGTGCCGCCGCCGGCCGAGGAAGGCACGATCACCTCGATCGGCCGCGTGGGGTAGTCCGCTGCATGCACAACAGGCAAGGTCAGCAGCATGCCCGCGAAAGTCGCGGCGGCGGCGCAGGCAAGACGAAAGCGCTTCATGGATGTCTCCTTTTTTTGGGTAATCGTCAGAGCACGGACACCATGCCGCCATCGACATAGATGATCTGCCCGCTCACGTAGTTGGATGCGTCTGACGCGAGGAAGATGGCGGTGCCGATCAGTTCCTCGGGCTTGCCCCAGCGCCCGGCCGGGGTGCGCCCCTTGACCCAGGCGTCGAAGCTCGGGTTGTCGATGAGCGCCTGGTTCATGTCGGTCAGCATGTAGCCCGGTCCGATGGCGTTGGCCTGGATGTTGTGGGCCGCCCACTCGGCGGTCATGGCGCGGGTCAGCATCTTGATGCCGCCCTTGGCGACCGTGTAGGGCGCCACCGTGGCGCGCGCCAGTTCGCTGGTGAGCGAGCCGATGTTGATCACCTTGCCCCGGCCGCGCGGAATCATCCGCTTCGCCGCCTCGCGCCCGACGACGAAGGCGCTGGTAAGGTTGGTCTCGATCACGCGGCGCCAGTCTTCGGTGGCCAGCTCGACCATCGGTTTGCGGTACTGCACGCCGGCGTTGTTGACCAGGATGTCGACGGCAATGCCAGCCGCGTCGAGCTTGCCGAAGGCCGCGACGACCGCGGCTTCATCACATACGTCGAACGCATGGGCATCGACGGTGTAACCCTTGTCGCGCAAGGCGGCGGCAGAGGCCTCGAGCCGGGCGGCGTCGACGCCGTTGAGCACCAGGCGCGCGCCCGCGGCCGCAAGGCCATCCGCAATGGCAAGGCCGAGCCCGCGCGAGGAGCCGGTGACGAGTGCGGTCTTGCCCGCGAGGCTGAAGAGTTGAGTGGACATGATGGATTTCCTCAGGGGGTTTGCAGTGTGCCGTCGACCAGGCGCGTCTGCGTCCAGGTGGTCACAACGTTCTCGCAGGGGTACTTGCGGGCCTCTTCCTCGTCGATGTCCACGCCGAGGCCCGGCTTGTCGTTGGCGTAGACGTAGCCGTCCCTGAACTCGGGCAACCCGGGGAACACGTCCAGCAGCGCGCCGGGCGGGCCCTTCAGGTCCTGGATCACGAAGTTGGGCGGCTGCACGCCCGACCATTCCTGCACACCGAAATTGCGCGCGGCCAGGTCGATGTGGATGTTGGCCGCATGCGCGACCGGCGACATGTCGCCGGGCCCGTGCCAGGCCGTCTTGACGCCGAACTGCTCGGCAAAGAGCTGCAGCTTGCGCCCGGGTGTGATGCCGCCGATCTGGCTCAGGTGGACGCGGATGAAGTCGATGAGCCGCTCGGTGATGAGCGTCTTCCACTCATAAGGGTTGTTGAAGAGCTCGCCCTGCGCCAGCGGGATCCGCGTCTTCTCGCGCAACTGGCGCAGCCACTTGCCCTCTTCCAGCGGGATCGCGTCTTCCAGGAAGAACAGGTCGAAGCGCTCCATTTCGCAGGCGAACCTGATCGCCTCGATCGGGCTCAGGCGCTCGTGCACGTCGTGGCACAGCGCCACGTCGAAACCCACCTTGCTGCGGATGCCCTCGAAGAGCTTGAGCGTGTCGCGCATGTAGCTTCGGCTGTCGAGGTAGACGCCATCGGGTGCGCCGCGCGGCGCGCTGGCGGGCGCGGCGCCGAAGCCGCCACCGCCGTAGCCGCCGCTCTGGCAGCGGATGTGGGTGATGCCCTGCGCCATGTAGCCCTGGATGTTGTCGCACAGCTCGGCCAGGTCGCGGCCGTCGGCATGCCGGTAGATCGGCACGCCTTCGCGCACCTTGCCGCCAAACAGCTGGTAGACCGGCATGCCTGCCATCTTTCCCTTGATGTCCCACAGCGCCATGTCGACACCCGAGATCGCGTTGTTCTCGGCCGGGCCGTTGCGCCAATAGGCGTTCTGGTGCATGAGCTGCCAGAGCTCTTCGATCGCGCTCACGTCGCGCCCGACCAGCAGCGGCTTGAGGTACTGCTCGACCAGGCATTGAACGACGAGGTGACGGTAGGCGAAGGTCGCGCACCCGAGGCCGTACAGGCCGGGCTGGTTGGTCTCGACCTTCACGACCACGAGGTTGATGCCCTCGGGCGCCGTGAGGATGACCTTCACGTCGGAGATGAGTGTTGCCATGTTTCGGGTTCGTCAGTGCTGGGTGGAAAAGCCCGGGGCCGCATGCGGCGCCTCGGCGGGCAGAGGGATGTCGTTCGAGATGCGCCGGCCCGACTCGGGCGAGAACAGCACGGCCTGCGTCAGGTCGAGCGAGACACGCACCTTGTCGCCGGCCTGCAGCGTGCTGTAGCCCGCCTGCGTGACCATGATCTCGTCACCCACGCCGTCGTCACGGTCGTGCGCGGTGCGGGCCGTATCGAGGCGAACGGTCACGATCGATTCGGCCCCCACGTGCTCGACCAGCGCCACGGTGCCGGCCATGCCGGGTTGCGCCGGATCGGTGCCGATGGCGAGCGCGTTGGGCCGCACGCCCACCAGTACTTCCGCGCCGCTGCTGGCGCCGCGAACGCCCAGGTGTGCCGGCAGCGGCATCCGCAGCTCGCCGATGGCCAGCCGGCCGCCGTCGATGCGCGCGTGCACCAGGTTCATGGCCGGCGTGCCGATGAAGCGCGCAACGAAGGTGTTGGCGGGGTTGGTGTAGATCTCGCGCGGAGTGCCGATCTGCTGCGCCTCGCCGGCATGCATCAGCACGATGCGCGTGCCCATGGTCATGGCTTCGATCTGGTCGTGCGTGACGTAGACGAAGGTGCCGCCCAGGTCGCGGTGCAGCTTGATGATCTCGGCGCGCATCGACGAGCGCAGCTTGGCGTCGAGGTTCGACAGCGGCTCGTCCATCAGGAACACCTCGGGCTGGCGCACCATGGCGCGGCCCAGCGCCACGCGCTGGCGCTGCCCGCCCGAGAGCGTGCGCGGGTGGCGGTCCATCATCTCGGTGAGCGACAGGATCTTCGCGGTGCGATCGACCAGTTCCCGGACTTCGGGCGAGCTTTCGATCCGGCGCTTGGCGAAATGCCCCAGAACCGGTATGTGAAACCACCACCGGAACTTGCGCATGATCAGCGGGAAGGTGATGTTGCGCCGCACCGTCATGTGCGGATAGAGCGCATACGACTGGAACACGAAGGCCATGTCGCGCGCGCTGGGCGGCAGCGTGTCGACGCGCCGCTGGCCGAGGTGGATCTCGCCGCTGCTCACGGTTTCAAGACCCGCCAGCATGCGCAGCAGAGTCGACTTGCCGCAGCCCGAGGGGCCCAGCAGCACCAGGAATTCGCCGGCGGGCACATCGACGTGGATGTTGCCCAGCACCGTCTTTGCGCCGAAAGTCTTGGTGACGTTTTTCAGGGAGATGGATGACACGATGCGATCCTTGCGTTCCGTCAACCCTTGACGCTGCCGGCGGTCATGCCGGCAACGACATAGCGCTGCACGAGGAGATAGAAAAAGACGGCGGGCAGCGTGTACATCAGCCCGATGGCCATCACCGAATGCAGCGGCGTGCTGAGTTCGCCGACGAAGCCGGCCAACCCCACCGACGCGGTGTGCAGCTCGGGCGCGCTGACCAGCGTCTGCGCGAACACGTACTCGTTCCAGCCGTGGAAGAAGGCGATCACCGCAGTGGCCGCGAGCGTCGGCGCAATGAGCGGAATCACGACGATGAACACCGTGCCCAGCCGCGAGCAGCCGTCGATGCTGGCGGCCTCCTCGATGTCGATCGGCACGCCGTCGATGGCGCCTTTCAATATCCAGGTGATCACCGGCACCGTGAAGGCGGTGTTCACCAGGATCAGGCCGGTGAGCGTGTTCAGCAGCGAGAGCTGCCCGAAGATCGCGTACAGCGGCACCACCAGCATCGCCTCGGGCAGCATCTGCGTGACGAAGAGTGCGAGCCCCACGATGGCAATGCCGGCGAACTTGAAGCGCGACAGCGCATACGCCGGCAGCACCGCGAGCGCCAGGCTCAGCACCGTGGTGCCGACCGCCACGATGGCGCTGTTGAGCAGCCAGGTGCCGACGTCGGTGCTGGTGAACACGTCGCGGAACACATGCCACTGCGCCAGGCCCGGCAGCAGGTGCGGCGAGGTCGAGAACAGATCGGCCGACGACGTGGTCGAGGTGACCAGCATCCAGTAGATCGGAAAGGCCGTGACGCCCAGCATGCCGAGGATCACGATCATCAGCAGCGCCTGGCGCCAGGCGAGGGTTGTGGTCGTTGTTTTCATCAGTGCCCCGCCGCGCGCTCGGCGCGCACCGTCAGCCGGAAATAGACCACCGTGACGACGAGCGCCAGCGACAGGCCGACCATGCCGACCGCGGCGGCCTCGCCCAGTTCGCGGTAGGTGAAGGCCCGCCGGTACAGCTCGATGACGAGCGTGTTGGTGGAGCCGATGGGGCCGCCCTGCGTCATGAGCCAGATCAGGTCGAAGCGGCGCAGCGACCAGATCGTGATGAACAGTGTCAGCAGCATCACGGTAGGCCGGATGGCGGGCCACACGACCGCGCCGAACACGCTCAGGCGGTCGGCGCCGTCGATGATCGCCGCCTCGCGCAGGTCGCTCGACACGCCCTGCAGCGCCGAGAGGATCACCACCGAGGTGAAGGGAAAGATCTGCCACACGGTGGTGAGCAGCACCGCGGGCAATGCTCGCGAGGGGTTGTCGAGCCAGCCTTCCATGCCCGACGACAGGCCGAGGAACTGGAAGACGTGCTGCAGCACGCCGTACTGCCCGTTGAACATCCAGATGAAGATCAACGCGACCGCGACCGGCGGCGCCGCCCACGGAATGGTGATGAGCGAACGCGCGATGCCGCGCCCGCGAAACGGCATGTTGAGCAGCAGCGCCGTCCCCAGGCCGATGCCGATCGCGAACACCACGCAGGCCACCGTGTAGACCCCGGTAATCACCAGCACCTGGGCGAACTCGGGCTGGCCGAACAGGTCCGTGTAGTTGCGCAGCCCCACCCAGCCGTGCTGGCTTGGCGACAGCAGCGAAGTCTGCGTGAAGCTCAGGTACAGCTCCTGCACCAGTGGATAGGCCTGAAAGACCAGCAAGTACAGCATGACGGGCGCGCAGAACAGGTAGGGCGCCCACCCCACCCCGCCCGAGGCGGCTTGCTTGTTGATGGCCATTCGGCAGTTCCGGGCCGCTTACTTGCGCAGCACGCGGGCGCTGACGAGGCGCTGGGCGTCGTCCATGGCCTTCTGCGGATCGGCACCGCCCTGTAGCACGCGCAGCACCTGCTCCAGGATCACCTGCTGGATCTCGGGCGTGCGTGCCTCAAAGCCCCGCACAAGCTGGGGCACGCTGTGCGGCGACTGGTCGTCATACACCTTGAGCCATGGCTTGGCCTTGAGCTCCTCGGGCGTGCGCTCGATCACCGTGGCGACGCTGGCCGCACCGAGGATGGCCTGCAGTTCCTTCTGGTTCTCGGGCTGCATCATCCACTTCATGAAGGTGACGGCAGCAGCCTTGTGCTTCGTGTTGGCGTTGATGGCCAGCGGCGCGAGGATCAGGCCCTGCGCCCGGGTCGGGAACGGCGACGGCGCGGCACCCAGCGGCAGGTCGGGCGCCTGCTGGTTGAAGATGCCGGCCACGCCGCCGTTGTCGATCTCCATCGCCAGCTTCTTTTCCCAGAACATGCGGCGATAGGTGGCTGCGTCAGCGCCCTTGGGCGTGGCGCCCAGGTCGTACATCTTCTTGTAGGCGACCACACCCTCCACCACCTTGGCGCTGTTGATGGTGAGGTTGCCCTTGTCGTCGCTCCAGCGCCCGCCGAAGCCGTAGACGAAGTTGCACAGGTCCTGCCAGAAGCCGTTGCTCTCGGCCATGGTGGCGCGGTAGGCGAAGCCGAACACGTTCTCACCGGTGGCCGCCTTGGCGGCGCCCAGGAACTCGTCGAACGTGGCCGGCGGCTTGCCGCCCTTGAGCAGTTGCGGGTTGTAGATCAGCTGGTAGTTGCTGATCTCGAAGGGCACGCCGTAGCGCTTGCCGCCGATCACCAGGTATTTGTTGGGGTCGGTCAGCCGGTAGTCGCCCGGCTTGATGTCGCCGTCGATGGCCACGATGCGCTGCGCCTGCGCGGCGGCGTAGTAGTCGATCAGGTCGAAGCGGATGAGATCGGGCCCGGCGCCGCCGCCCATCTGTGTGAACACGGTCTTGGCGAGCGTGGAAAAAGGCAGCGCGAGCGGCTGCACTTCAATGGCGGTCTGGCTCTTGTTGAACTTGTCGACCCACTGCTTGAGCTTGTCGCCACGCCCCGATTCCGCAAAGGTCGCCCCGGCGAAGCTCAGTGTTTCCTTGGCCTGAGCGCGGGCAGCGCCGGGCAATGCCCACGCGAACACGGCTGCGGCTCCAAGCGCGACGGCGCTGGCGGGTAGGCGAGGAAGGCTCGAGAGTTTCTTCATGCAGGTCTCCAGGAGGCAGCTCAGTGGCCGCGAGTTCTTCGGTGAAAGGTGCGCAAGAATATCGTGATATTTCACGATATTTATTCGTGATTACCCTGCCTTCCCTCGGAGAAGGAGGCTGCACCGTCCTCATTGGAGATTGGGCGTTCAGCCCTGTGATTTCGCTTGCATATCAGATATGCTGAGGCCTCGAAACAAGGAATTTCCATGGCAACCCGTTCCCCTGCCAGGCCCAAGCTGGTTTCCGTCGACACCGCAGCGCCGGGCACCTTGCACAAGAGCCCCGCCAACCAGTCGGATCAGGCCTACGAGCGCATCGAAGAACTGCTGATTTGCTGCAAGCTGGCGCCCGGCCGCTTCCTGGCCACGCACGAGCTGCAAGCCATGGTCGGCTACGGCCGCACGCCGGTGCACCAGGCGCTCAATCGCCTGGCGGCCGACACGCTGGTGCAGATCACGCCGCGGCACGGCATCCGCATCGCCCCCATCGACCTCACGCGCGACCGCCTTCTGCTGCGGCTGCGCCGGGACATGGAGCGCTTTGTCATCCGGCTCGCCACCGAGCGCTCAGGCGCGTCGGAGCGCAACCGCATGCAGCACATCAAGCGGCAGCTCGTCGAGCACGGCGCGAACATGACGATCGAGCAGTTCAACGTGGCCGACCGCCTGATCGACCAGCTCTTCCTGGCAGCCGCGCAGGAGCCTTTCGTGGAGGGCACGCTGCGGCCGCTGCACACGATCTTTCGCCGCATCGGCTGGATCTATCACATGCATGCGCCGGAGAAGGTCGATCTGCAGGGCACCATCGATGGGCACATTGCGGTGATCGAGGCCGTGGCGAGCGGGAACGTCGACGGCGCCATTGCCGCCTCGGATGGCCTGATGGATTTCGTCGACAGCATGTTCGAAGTGCTCGAGCGCGACGTGGCGCCGAACACGCTCGACTGCAGCCTCAATGGCGACGACAGCTATCTGGCGCTGGGCGCCTCCAGCCCGGTCGGCTGAGCTCCTATCAAGCGCCGAAACGGAAGCTCGACACCACCAGGCCGCCCATGAAGGCATCCTCGTGGTACACGCGCTCGCCGGCCTCGCCCTCTGCCGCACCGACGGCCACCATCAGCGGAATCAGGTGCTCTTCACGCGGATGCGCCATGCGCGCCGCCGGAGCTGAAGCCCAGTCGATCAGTTGGGCGCTGCGCCCGGCCGGCGCGCCCTGCACCACCGCTTCGTCGAGCCAGTCGTCGAAAGCCTTCGACACGCCGTGCGCCTGCGGCCCGAAGTTGCGCAGGTTGTGATAACTCAGGCCGCTGCCGACGATGAGCACGTTCTCGTCGCGCAGCGGTGCGAGCGCGCGGCCCAGCGCCAGGTGCTCAGCCGGATCGAGCCCGCGGCGCAGCGACAGTTGCACCACCGGCACGTCGGCCTTCGGGTACATCGCGGCCATCGGCGAGAACATGCCGTGGTCGTAGCCACGCTCGGGGTCGATCTGCACCGGCAGGCCCGCCGCGGCGATCAGCGACTGTACGCGCTGCGCGAGTTCAGGCGAACCGGGCGAGTCGTAGTGCACTTCGTAGGTGTGCGCCGGAAAGCCGCCGTAGTCGTAGATCATCGGCGGCTTCGGGTTGCCCTGCACCGTGAAGACGGGCGCTTCCCAGTGCGCCGACACCATCAGGATGGCGCTGGGCGTGCGGCCGATCTGGCGCGGCATGTCGGCCAGCGAGGCGGCGAGCTGGTCGTAGGTCGGGCCCATTTCCTTTTTCATCCAGGGCCAGGGGCCGCCGCCGTGCGAGATGAAGTAGGTGGGCAGGCGCGATGAAGCGCTGGCGTTGTCGTGGGTCAAGTCGATGCTCCTTGAAGGCGTTGCATCGACTGTAGACATTTCCTGCAAGGAAATCGACAGGCTACGATGCATCGAATCAGTTCTCCACAGGAAAGATTGCCATGGACCGGATGACCAGCCTGCGAGTGTTCCGCGAAGTCGTCGAGGCCGGCAGTTTCGTGGCCGCGGCCGAGCGGCTGGGCCTGTCGCCGCCGATGGCCAGCAAGCACGTGGCACAGCTTGAGAAGTCGCTCGGCGCGCGGCTGCTGCATCGCTCCAGCCGCCACCTGAGCCTGACCGAGGCCGGCACCGCCTGGTACGAGCAGAGCCGACGCGCCCTCGACCTGCTCGATGCGGCCGAAGCCGCCATCGGCCAGGCCCACGACGCGCCGCGCGGCCAGCTCAAGGTGAGCGCGCCCGTGTGGTGCGCCACGCCGCGCTTCGCACGGGTGCTGGCCGACTATCGCGAGCAATACCCCGAGGTGCTGGTCGACATGCATCTGGAGAACCGCAAGGTCGATCTCGCCGCCGATGGCTACGACCTGGCCTTGCGCGCCACGCAGGAGCCCTCGCCCGCGCTGATCGCCCGGCCGCTGTGCCGCGTGCCTTTCTACCTCGCGGGCACGCCGGCCTGTCTGGAGCGCATGGGCGGCGCTCCCGCCTTGCCGGCCGATCTGGCGAAGCTCGGCGCCATCGTGCCGAGCTACGTCAACCTGGAGAACCTCGCGCTCAAGGGACCGGGCGGGCGCATGTTTGCGCTGCGGCTCACGCCGGCCCTGCGCTCCGACGACACCACGCTCACGCTGCACGCGGTGCGCGCGGACATGGGCATCGCCTTCATGCCGCTGTGGCTAATCGACGAGGACATCGCGCAGGGCCGGCTGGTGCGGCTGCTGCCGGAGTTCGAAGCCGAGCCCGTCACGCTGTTCGCGGTGTACACGAGCCGGCAGTACATGTCGCCCAAGCTGCGTACTTTCATCGACTTCCTGGGCGAGCGGCTCGGCAGGGACGCGCCGCGGAGCGCACCTTTGCGGGGCAAGGTCATGCATGCGCGGCTAAAGTCCTGAGTTCTCCGGGAGACTGTTTCCTTGTTCCGCCTCTTCGAAAAACTCCTTCACCCCTACCCCGCCGCCGAACCTGCGTTGCCGCCGCAGGGCTTCGTGGCCTTTCTCTGGGCCTGCACGCACGGCGTGCGCGGCAAGATCGCTGCGATGGCCGCGCTCACTGCCGCCATGTCGATCTTCGAGGCGGCGCTGTTCGCAATCCTCGGGCGCATCGTCGACTGGCTCGGCGGGCTCGAGCCTTCGCGCCTCTGGGTAGAACGCGGCACCACGCTCATGTGGCTTGCCGCGTTCCTGGTGATCAGCATCGGCGTGGTCGCGCTGCAGACCATCGTGAAGCACCAGACGCTCGCGGTGAACCTGCCGATGCGCCTGCGCTGGAACTTCCACCGCCTGATGCTGGGCCAGAGCATGGCCTTCTACCAGGACGAGTTCGCCGGCCGCATCACGGCCAAGGTGATGCAGACCGCACTGGCTGTGCGCGACACCATCTTCGTACTGGCCGACGTACTGGTGGCCATGGGCGTGTACGTGGCCACCATGATCCTGCTGGTGGGCGTGCTCGACGCGCAACTGGCATGGCCCTTCCTGATCTGGCTGGCGCTGTACATCGCCTCGCTGGCCTACTTCGTGCCGCGCCTGGGCAAGATCGGCAAGGCGCAAGCCGACGCCCGCGCGCTCATGACAGGCCGCGTGACCGACGCCTACACCAACATCGCGACCGTCAAGCTGTTCTCGCACACGCAGCGCGAGGCCGGCTTCGCGCGCGACGCGATGCGCGAATTCATGCACACGGGCTACGGCCAGATGCGCCTCGTGAGCGCCTTCGAGATCGTCAACCACACGCTGAGCATGGGTCTCACGGCCGGCATGGCGGGCATGGCGCTGTGGCTGTGGTCGCACGGCGCGGTCGGCGTGGGTGCGGTGGCTGCGGCCACGGCGATGGCGCTGCGGCTGCAGGGCATGTCGCACTGGATCATGTGGGAGATGACCAGCCTGTTCGAGAACATCGGCACGGTGCAGGACGGCATGAAGACGCTGTCGCGCCCGCGCACCGTGCTCGACGCGCCCGGTGCCAAGACCCTGGAGGTGCCGCGCGGCGAGGTGCGCTTCGAGCACGCGAGCTTCCGCTACGCCGACGCCGGCCGCCGCGTGATCGACGACCTGAACCTCGTGGTGAAGCCCGGCGAGAAGATCGGCCTGGTGGGCCGTTCGGGCGCCGGCAAGTCGACGCTGGTGAACCTGCTGCTGCGCTTCCACGACCTGGAGAGCGGCCGCATCCTGATCGACGGGCAGGACATCGCGCACGTCACGCAGGACTCGCTGCGCAGCCACATCGGCATGGTCACGCAGGACACCTCGCTGATGCACCGCTCGGTGGCCGACAACATCGCCTACGGGCGGCCCGACGCCACGCACCGGCAGATCGAGGCGGCAGCGAAGCGGGCCGAGGCGCACGAATTCATCCAGACGCTCGGCGACGCAACCGGACGGCGCGGCTACGAGGCGCACGTCGGCGAGCGCGGCGTGAAGCTCTCGGGCGGCCAGCGCCAGCGCGTGGCGATTGCGCGCGTGATGCTGAAGGACGCGCCGATCCTGCTGCTCGACGAAGCCACCAGCGCGCTCGACTCCGAGGTCGAGGCCGCCATCCAGCAAAGCCTCTACGCGCTGATGGAAGGCAAGACCGTGATCGCAATCGCGCACCGGCTGTCGACCATCGCGGCCATGGACCGCCTGATCGTGCTCGACGAAGGCCGCGTAGTGGAAGAAGGCGACCACCGCACGCTGATGGCGCAGGGCGGGCTGTATGCGCGGCTGTGGGCGCATCAGAGCGGGGGCTTCCTGGGCGACAACCTCGAGGAAGACGAGGCGCTGCGCGCCTGAACGGCGCCGGTTGCGCCTGCAAACAATCGTCACAAATGAGGCGAGCCGCCCCGAGCCCCCGGAGAAACCTCCGGGCAGCGCTTCACCCGCGCCTACAGCACACGCCGCCCCCTGCCGACAGTGGTGCCACTCAGGCAGCGCAATGCTGGACCCGTCTCAACACAGAGGAGTCCTCGCGTGAATTCCATCATTTACATCGTTGGTCTGATCGTGGTGGTCGTAGCCGTGCTTTCGTTCTTCGGCCTTCGCTGAGACCGGGCACGCGCCATTGCCTCCCGCGAGATGCAGAACGGGGCCGCTTGCGGCCCCGTTTCCTTCGTGGCCGTCCCTGATGCGCCGGGCATAATTCGCGCGCCCCCGCACCCGGCGGGGCGATGATCGATTGGCTGCGAAGGGACCCTGTTGACCAACACCGCGCTGCGCGAAACTGCTTTTCCGGACGCGGTGATCACCGAGGCCATCCGATGGACCGAGCAGACCGGTCCGCTCGACGATGCGCAAGCCCTGCGCACCGCAGCCTCGCACACAGCCGATGCCCACGGGCAGATCGTCGAACGCGCACTCCGGCTCGGCGAACGCATCGGCCTTCAGGCTGAACTCGCACGCGCCCGTCATTGGGCACCCTGGGTACTGCTCGCGCTGGTGGCGCTGATCGTCATGGCCGGCCTCGGGCTGGCGGGCAACGTGGTCGGCGGCGGCGAGCGCCACATCAACGTGATCGTCGCGCTCGCGAGCCTGCTGGGCCTGCATGCGCTCACGCTGCTGCTCTGGCTCGTGGGCCTGTGGATGCCCTTCGTTTCCTTCAGTACAACATCGCTCGGCTGGATCTGGCTGTCGCTCACCGCCCGCGTGGCCGGCGGCAGGCGGGGCCAGGCGCCGCTGCTGGTGCGCGCCGCCACCGGACTGCTGTCCCGCGCCAGGCTGCTGCCATGGGCCTTCGGGCTCGTGAGCCACGGCATCTGGTCGCTGTCGTTCGCCGTGGTGCTGGCCGCGATGCTGTTCGCGCTCGCGTTCCGCAGCTACACGCTGAGCTGGGAGACGACGATTCTCGAGCCGGCCTTCTTCGTGCGGGCCGTGCAGGCGCTGGGCTGGGCGCCGGCGCAGCTCGGCTTTCCCGTGCCCGATGCCGCCGCCGTGCTGGCCGCGGCACCCGGTGCCGCAAACGCTGGCGGCCAGCGCGCCTGGGCGCTGTGGCTCACCGGCTGCATCGTGATCTACGGCCTGCTGCCACGCGTGGCGCTCGTGCTGTGGAGCGCGGCCGTGTGGCGCAGCCGCCGCAAGGCGCTGCAGCCCGACTGGAGCGAGCCCTACTACCGCAAGCTGCTGGCCCGCTTCGCCGCGATGGCCCCGGCGGCCATCGTCGATGCCGACCCGGGCCGCACGCGCGGTGCGCTGCCCACGGGCCTGCCGGCCTCGGAACTGCATGACGCACTCTTCGTCGTCGGCTTCGAACTGCCGCCCGATATGCTCTGGCCCCCGACCGCCCTGCCCGCCGGCACGGCAACGCAGGTGCAGCGCATCGACGGCAGCGCCCCCGCGCGCCGCGCCCTGCTCGACCAGTTGGCCCACGTCCATCCGCGTACCGTGCTGCTGGTCTGCCACGCCGCATCGAGCCCCGACCGCGGCACCGAGCGCTTCCTGCGCGAGCTGCTCGCGCATTGCGGCGAGTGCCGCATCTGGCTGGCCGATGCGCCCCATGCCGGCGCCACGCAGCGCTGGCTCGACTGGCTGCGCGACACCGGGCTGGAGCGCGTAACCGCCAGCGACCGCCTCGACGCCTCCTTGCAGGACAGGGTCGCCGCACCATGACGCCGCAGCCACCTATCCGCATCGCCGTCGTCGGCCACACCAACGCGGGCAAGACCTCGCTGCTGCGCACGCTCACGCGCCAAGTCGGCTTCGGCGAGGTGTCGCAGCGCCCCGGCACCACGCGCCATGTCGAATCGGTCGACCTCGACGTGGACGGTGCAGCCGCCGTGCGCTTCTTCGACACGCCGGGCCTGGAAGACGCGGTCGCGCTGCGCGAGCACCTGGCCGGATTCGACCAGCAGGCCACGCCTCCCGAGCGCATCCGCCGGTTCCTGCAGGGCCCCGAAGCCCATGGCGTGTTCGAGCAGGAGGCCAAGGTGCTGCGCACCATGCTCGACATCGACGCGGCCTTCCTGGTCATCGACGTGCGCGAACCGGTGCTGCCCAAGTTCCGCGACGAGATCGAGCTGCTCAACTCCTGTGCGCGCCCCGTGCTGCCGGTGCTGAATTTCGTGCGCGACGCCGCCAGCCGCGAACCGGCATGGAAGGAACTGCTCTCGGCCTATGGCCTGCACGTGCAGGTGCGCTTCGACGCGGCGGCCCCCTTCGTCGGCGCCGAACAAGACCTGTACAACGACCTTGCCACGCTGCTGCGCGAGCGCCGCGACCTGCTGCGCGCCGTGGTCGACACGCTGGACGCCGAGGCGGCCCGGCGCCGCCAGTCCGCCTGCGCGCGCATTGCCGGCCTGCTCGTCGATGCGGCCGCGGTGCGCCGCACGGTGTCGTCCACCGAGTTCGCCGACGCGGCACGCCGCCAGGCGCTCGTCACGACGCTGCAGAAGGCGGTGTTCGACAAGGCCCAGCGCTGCACCGACGACCTGCTCGCGCTCTACGGCTTCCGCCAGGGTGACGCCGACGAGGCCCCGCTGCCGATGATCGAAGGCCGCTGGACGCTCGACTTCTTCAGCCCCGAAGCCATGAAGGACGCGGGCCTGCGGCTCGGCAAGGGCGCGGTCATCGGCGCGGCCGTGGGCGTGGTGGCCGACCTGGCGGTGGCCGGCATCTCGCTCGGCGCGGGCGCGGCGCTGGGCGGCGCAATCGGCGGCGCGGTGTCGCAGGGCTGGGGCCCGCTCGGGCGCAAGCTGGCCAACAAGCTGCGCGACGTGCACGAACTCACCGTGGAAGACGGCGTGCTGTTCACGCTGGCCGCATGGCAGCTCAAGCTCACGCAGGCCCTGGAGCAGCGCGGCCATGCGGCCACGCAGCGCATCGCCGCCGATGCGCCCGAGAACGGCGACGCCCCCACGCGTGCCGCCGCGGCCGCGGTGCGTGGCGTCCAGCCGGCGCGAAACCATCCCGAATGGGAAGCCACGGGCGTGGCCAGCCGCGCGTTCTGGCGCCCTTCCCCCCAGCGCGAAGCACTCGTGGCAGACCTCTCGCACGCGCTGCTGCGTGCCTTCGAAGCCGCCTGAAACCGCCGCGTCAGTTCACCAGCGCCTGCAGGCGGGCGTAGTCGCCGGGCCGCGCACCCATCTGCTCGGGCGTCGAACGCTTCGCGATCCGCTCCAGGAACAGTTGCCGGTTGGCCGGGGACACCGTCATGCCCTTGTCGCGCAGGAACTTCTCGTCCTCGAGCTCGCCGGCGATCACGCCCACGTTGGTCCACTTCGCAGTTTCCGCGAGCACCTTCTCGACCATCGCCTGCTGGGGCGGCGCGAGCTTTGCCCAGGCGGCCTTGCCGATGACGATGCCCAGCGTGTCGTAGACGTGCCCCGTCAGCAGCACGTATTTCTGAACTTCGTAGAGCTTCTTCGACTTGACGATGTCGAGCGGGTTTTCCTGCGCCTCCACCTCGTTCTTCTTGAGCGAGCCGTAGAGGCTCATGAAAGGCAGCGTCACCGGCTTGGCGTCGAGCGCGGTGGCGAACAGCTGGTAGGCCGCGGCGGCGGGCACGTACAGGCGCAGGTCGCGGAAGTCCTCGGGCCTGGACAGCGGCTTTGCCGACGTGACCTGCCGCGCGCCGTAGTACACCGAGGCCACCATGCGGTTGCCGCTCTTCTCGTTGTAGCCCTTCATCAGCTCGGCCAGCAGCGGGCTCGCCAGGTACTTGCGCATGTGGTCGAGGTCCTTGAAGGCGAAGGGGTAGGTTCCCAGGCTCAGCGGCGGATAGCCCTCGGCCAGCGTGGCCTGCCCGACGTAGGCGATCTGCACCGAGTCGTTCGCCAGCATCAACGGAAAGTCGCCTTCCTGCCCCAGCTTGGAGGAAGGAATGACCTCGATCTTGATCTTGCCGTCTGACTGCTCGGCGATCTTGCGCGCCGCCAGCTCCGCCTGCTGGTGGAAGATGCTCGTGGGCTCGTAGACATGGCCCCACTTGAATTGCAGCACCTGGGCTTGGGCGTGGACAGCGATGACGCCGCCCAATGCCATCAGCAGGACGCCCGCCCGGTGCCACGGCAAGAAGCTTTTCATGAACTCTCCCTCGATGAGAAAAGGCAAAACCAGTGCAAATTGCGCGCCAGCGCAAGGAGATGCCACGGAAACACCCCCGGGCTCGATCGTAAGTATTTGAAACAAAAGTGGTAATCGGGTTTGCCCGAGCACAGGCATACGATCACGCAAGCAACACAGAGGCTCTTCCATGTCCCCCTTGCCCCTCGAACCCGACGACGACAACAGCACGGACCCGGACGGTGCAGGCATGCGCAAGGGCCTGACCAGCTACGGCGACCGCGGCTTCTCGCTGTTTCTGCGCAAGGCCTTCATCAAGGGCGCGGGCTATACCGACGCGGCGCTCGACCGCCCCGTGGTCGGCATCGCCAACACCGGCAGCGCCTACAACCCTTGCCACGGCAACGCGCCTCAGCTCGTCGAGGCCGTGAAGCGCGGCGTGATGCTCGCGGGCGGCCTGCCGATGGACTTTCCGACCATCTCGGTGCACGAGAGCTTCGCCGCGCCCACCAGCATGTACCTGCGCAACCTGATGTCGATGGACACCGAGGAAATGGTGCGCGCGCAGCCCATGGACGCCGTGGTGCTGATCGGCGGCTGCGACAAGACCGTGCCTGCGCAGCTCATGGGCGCGGCCTCGGCGGGCCTGCCGTCGATCCAGCTCATCACCGGTTCGATGCTCACCGGCAGCCACCGCGGCGAGCGCGTGGGCGCCTGCACCGACTGCCGGCGCTACTGGGGCAAGTACCGCGCGGGCGAGATCGACGCCGAGGAAACCGCCGACGTCAACAACCAGCTGGTCGCCAGCGTGGGCACCTGCTCGGTCATGGGCACGGCCAGCACCATGGCCTGCATCGCCGAGGCGCTGGGCATGACGATGCCGGGCGGCGCCTCGCCGCCCGCCGTCACGGCCGACCGCATCCGCATCGCCGAGCAGACCGGCGCGCAGGCGGTGCAGATGGCGCGCGACCATCTCACCATCGACAAGGTGCTGACCCCCGCCGCCTTCGAGAACGCGATGCGCGTGCTGCTGGCCATCGGCGGCTCGACCAACGGCATCGTGCACCTCGCGGCCATTGCCGGGCGCATGGGCCTGGACATCGACCTGCACGCGCTCGACCGCATGGGCCGCGAGACGCCGGTGCTGCTCGACCTGAAGCCCTCGGGCCAGCACTACATGGAAGACTTCCACGCCGCCGGCGGCATGGCCACGCTGCTGCGCGAACTCAAGCCGCTGCTGCACCTCGATGCGCTCACGGTCACGGGCCGCACGCTGGGCGAGGAGCTCGAGCGCGCGGGCCCCGGCTTTCGGCAGGACGTGGTGCGGCCAGCTGCCCGGCCGATCTATCCGCAGGGCGGCATCGCGGTGCTGTGGGGCAACCTGGCGCCGGGCGGCGCGATCATCAAGCAATCGGCCGCCGACCCGGCGCTGATGGAGCACGAAGGCCGCGCGGTGGTGTTCGAGAACGCCGAAGACCTGGTGACCCGCATCGACAGCGACGACCTCGACGTCACGCCGCAAGACGTGCTGGTGCTCAAGAACATCGGCCCCAAGGGCGCGCCGGGCATGCCCGAGGCGGGCTACATCCCCATCCCGCGCAAGCTCGCGCGCGCCGGCGTGAAGGACATCGTGCGCATCTCCGACGGCCGCATGAGCGGCACCGCCTTCGGCACCATCGTGCTGCACGTGACGCCCGAATCGGCCATCGGCGGGCCTCTCGCGTATGTGCGCAGCGGCGACCGCATCCGGCTCAGCGTGGCGAAACGCGAGATTTCGCTGCTGGTGACGGGCGAAGAACTTGCGCGCCGCGCGAAGGAAGCGACGGTGGTCGAACCCACCGCCGAGCGCGGCTACAAGAAGCTGTTCCTGCAAACCGTGATGCAGGCAGACAAGGGCGTGGACTTCGACTTTCTCCGCGCGCCGAACACGGTGGGGAAGGTGCCGCGGGCATGAGCGCCGATTTGGGCGCATCGGCGGTGCGTTCTTTCAGCCGGTGCTCGTGGGTACGCGCGCGTGATGCTTTTCTTCAATGGCTGTTCGTGCACGGAGGCTTGTCGTTCGCCTGCCGCAGGTACGCAATCAGGTCCGCCCGCTCCATGGGGTCCGGCACGCCGTCATAGGTCATGGCGCTTCCGGGCACCATGGCCAGGGGCTTCGCCAGGAAGCGGTCGAGCGTCTTGTCGTTCCACACGATCTTCGAATTCTTCATGGCCTGCGAATAGCTGAAACCGGGCACGCTGCCAGCCAGCCGTCCGAACAGGCCGCAGTGCCTGGGCCCGACCCGGTCGGTCGCCAGCGCATGGCACGCCAGGCAGCGCGCGTAGATCTGCTCGCCGCGCACCGCATCGGGCGCGGCGCCCCATGCGGCCATGCCTGAGAACAGCGCGGCAACCGCCAGAAGCTGCAGGGGCGTCACGACACGAAGGCCGAAGGAACCGGTGCTTCGCCAAGCGCGTGGCGCAGCACGGCCCAATGCATGGCTTCGTCCCCGAGGATGCTCGCTGCCGCCTTCGACAGGTCGCGGTTCACAAACAGCGGCACGGCCCCCAGGTAGGCGCTCACCGCGCCCTGTTCGAGCTTGGCCGCGAACCGCAGCACGTCCGCCTGCGACTTCAGCTGGTCCGCCGGAAAGTCGTACTTCGGCTTTGCGGCAACGGCCTTGCCGCCGAGCTTGGCGATCGTCTGGGCCAGCACCTCCGCATGCGCCTTGTGGTGCCCCTGGAAGGTCACCGCCAGGTCGAGCACCGGCTTCTCGAGCAGCTTGCTTTCGGCACCGAGCTGGTACGCCGCAATGGCTTCCAGCTCCGCGCCCAGCGCGGTATTGAGGATCTGCACATCGTTCCCGGTCGCGCGGCCGGCCTTGGCGGCCAGCACGTCCTTGCCCGCCAGCAGCGCAACCGCAGCGCCGGACAGCACCAGGCCCGAACGGCCCAGGAACATGCGCCGGGCGGCAATGGGGGAAGTCATCTGAAAGAAGGACATTTTGTTTTCCTCGCAGGGGTGAACGTCACGAGCGGGGCGATTCCCGCGCGTCGACAAGGCTCGACAGCACACCCGCCACGATGCGATCGCAACGTGCGCCATCGAATGAGAAGGCGTCGCCCAGTGCGACGTCCATGTCGCGAGACAGGCCCTCGCGCAGCAGGCTGCGTGCGCGAAAGAAGCGCGTGCGCACGGTCGCCTCGGGCAGTTCGAGTGCAATCGCCGTCTGCGCCACGCTCATTTCCTCGACCGCCCGCAGCATGAACACGGTGCGATAGGCATCGGGCAGCCGGTCGATGCGGCGCTCCATCAGAAGGCGGAGTTCTTCACGCATGGCCAGACGTTCGGGTTGCAGGTCGGGATCGTCGGCCACCGCCGACGCCGGGTCCGGATCCACGTCGGCAACGTGCGCCCCGTCGAGCTGAATCACCTGCGCCCCTCGGCGCCGCAGGCGCCCCAGGGCCTCGTTGATGACGATGCGCACCAGCCAGGTCGAAAGCAGCGCATCGTCCCGGAAGGTGCCGATGGCCCGCCACGCGCGCAAATAAGCCTCCTGCACGGCGTCTTCCGTCTCGGAGTCGCTCTTGAGCACGCTGCGCGCCGTGCGGAACAGCAGCTGGTTGTGGCGCCGCATGATGGCCTCGAAAGCCCGTGTGTCGCCCTGTGCGGAGCGTGCCGCAAGCTCGCGGTCGGATGCACCCTCGGTTGCGGGGGCGGCGTCGGGTGTGGAGGCGGTGTGGGGCATGGTGTGCTGCTTTTCCCATTAGATGGCGCGGGCTCGCGCTGCGTTTCAGTTATTTCTGATGCGCTCGGAACATCGTCTGCCATTCGTTCGCGCCGCGCCCGCTGTCCCGAGGCCTGGGCCTTCGGCCTCGGTCACTGCCGCGTCATGCAGCCTACCTAGCATCCGGCGGCTTTCGTTTCTCTTTCAACAAGCACTCGAAAATTTCACATGAAAAAGAACGTTCCCGCTCCCGCGCCACGCCCGGTTCGCGCCGCCCTCGCAGCCTTCGGCGGCAGCCTCTTGATTGCAGCCTGCGGAGGCGGCAGCGGCGGTGGCATCGCGTTCCCGGTTCTCCCGCCAGCGCCGGCGCCGGCACCGGCCCCCGCACCGCCGGCCCCTGCCCCGGCTCCCGCGCCCCTGGGCACGCTCGACGGCTCGGTCCCGCTGGTCATCGGCCATCGCGGACTGCCGGGCCTGTACCCCGAGGAAACCAAGGTCGCCTACGAAGCCGCGGCCGATGCCGGCGCCGATTCGCTCGAGACCGACCTGCACCTCACCAAAGACTGCGTGCTCGTCGCGCGGCACAACCCCTGGCTCAGCGACAACACCAACATCGCCGACGTCGCCAAGACCAACACCACCGTCGCGGGCCGCAAGCGCACCGTACCGGGCGTGCTGGTGAACGTGACGTACCCGCCCGTCGAGGCCAACGGCCCGGCCCAGTACCTGAGCGACCTGACCGACCCGAGCGATCCGAAGTCGGTGCTCAAGTCGCTCGTCGTCGATGGCGAGGACCACACCAACGACTGGTCCATCACCGACTTCACGATGGACGAGCTGCGCCAGTGGATCCGCGGCACCACCTACGACGCCAGGGACCAGCGTCCGACCGACCTCAACGGCAAGCTGCCGATCCTGAGCTTCCAGGAAATCATCGACATCGCCAAGGCCAAGAGCGCAGCCACCGGCCGCACGCTCACCGTGTACCCGGAGACCAAGAACCCGATCTGGAACAACGCCCAGGCCATCGCCAATGGCTGCGGGCCGGCCGGCAGCCATCCGCTGGAAGACGCGCTGCTGAAGATCATGAATTTCAACGACCTGAACCGCAAGGACGCGCCGATCTTCGTGCAGAGCTTCGAGCCCGAGAGCCTGAAGTACCTGCGCTCGGCCGGCATGAAAGCCCGTGCGGTGCAACTGGTGGACGGCAACGACGTCAACTACCAGACCGGCGAGATGATCTACGTCACCAAGGACGTCTACACCTTCGTCGACGGCCGCCCCTACAGCTGGACGCCGGCCGGCAACCCGAAGTGGTTCGGCGAGATGCTCACGCCCGCGGGCCTGGCCGACGTGAAGACCTATGCCGACGGCATCGGCCCGTGGAAGCCACAGGTCATGGCCCACACCATCGTGCCCTTCGTCGCAGGCAAGGGCCTGGCCGATGTGAACACCATCAAGCCCACCAGCCTGATCGCCGATGCGCACAAGGCCGGCCTGTTCGTGCACAGCTACACCTTCCGCAACGAGGCCAAGTACCTGGCAGGCCTCTACAAGGGCGACCCGACGGCTGAATACCTCGCGTACTTCCGCGCGGGCATCGACGGCGTGTTCTCCGATTTCGCGAACACGGCGTTCGCGGCGCGCGCGAACTACCTGAAGGAAACGGGCCGCTGAGGCCGGCAGCGAGCTGCATGTACCCCGGCGAACGGTTCAACGGATACAGCCACCTGCTGGGCCTGCTGCTCGCATTGCTCGCGACAGCCCTGCTGCTCGCCAAGACCCTGCCCACCGGCGACCCCGCGCGCATCGCGGGAGCGCTGGTGTTCTCGCTCTCGGCCGTGGCCCTGTATGCGGCCTCCACCCTCTTCCACAGCACGCGCGGCCGGCTCAAGCGCATGTGGGAGCGCGCCGACCATTGCGCGATCTACCTGCTGATCGCGGGCACCTACACGCCCTTCGCGCTGGTCACGCTGCAAGGCCCATGGGGCTGGCTGCTGCTGGCGACGGTCTGGGGCGCGGCGCTTTTCGGCATCTGGCGCGAGCTGATGCCGGCCGGAGGCAAGGCGTTGGAAAAGCCATCACTGGCGCTGTACATCGGCATGGGCTGGCTCGGCGTGCTGGCCGCCGTGCCGCTGGCCGCGCGACTCGAAGGCGCGGGGCTGGCATGGCTGCTGATCGGCTGCGTGCTCTATACGGCGGGAACGGTGTTCTACCGCAACCGCCAGGGCTTCCGGCATGCGCACGGGGCCTGGCACCTGTTCGTGCTGGCGGGGACGGCGAGCCACTATGTGGCGGTGGGGTGGTTCGTGCTGTAAGCCCTACTCCCGCGCAATGGCACGGAATTCACCCGGCGCCATGCCCTTGAGCCTGCGGAAGTGCCGGTTGAAATTCGAGATGTTGTTGAACCCCACCTCGTAGCAGATGCTGCTGACGTGCTGGCGCGTGGACAGCAGCAGTCGGCAGGCCTTGTCCACGCGCAGGCCGATCACCACGTCGGTGAAGGTTTGCCCCGTGGCACGGCGAAAGCAGCGCGAGAAGGTGTGCTCGCGCATGCCGACCACGGCGCTGACTTCGGCGAGCGAGAGTTCTTCCGCGTAGTTTTCCCGGATGTGGTCGAGCGCCGTGTGGATGCGCGTCGCGCGGCCGTTCTCGTCATGCGCGTCTTCCTGCAGCGACGGCGTGCAAAGAAGACGGTAGTCGTTCCACTGCGCGAGTTCGCTCAGCAGCGCGGTGAATTCCGAGAAGCGTGCGAGCCCCTGCAGCGCGTGGATGCGCCTGAAGCGCCCAATCGTGCCCTCGCCGAGGCCGAGAAATTGCACGCCATGCCGTGCGCGGGCCAGCAGCGGGCCTGCGTCATTGAGTTCGGGAAACAGCTCCATGCCCCGGCGCAGCGGTTCGTCGCCGAAGCGCAGCACCAGGCCACGCGGCTGTTCGGCCGCCCCGCCGCTGCGGTATTCGATGGCCAGCCTGTGCGGCAGCCTGGGGCCCAGAAGAACGACCGCTTCCGGGGGCACCTCCCTGTCCGCACCGTCGCTCACGCGGATGCGCCCTGGCAAGGCCCCCGTGAGATGGAGTTCGTAGTCATGCAGGCCGGCCTGTCGGTCGCGGGCTGCGTACGCTGCGTACGCTGCGTACTCGGCGCAGTGGATCGAGGTTTTCTTGTCGAACACGTCGGCACCGGGCCGTTGGAGCATCGCGCGGCGCAGGGTGTCGGGCATGTGCGGTCGGGCAGCGATGGCTGGCGGGATCGTGTTCAACAAGACCGGATCTCCAACTAGAAAGAGAAAGGAATGGCCTCAGTCACCGGTGCGCTGCACCGTCTGCTGCTGGAATTTCGCAAGGGTGCGGTATTCGTCGCCGAGCTTGCGCGGCAAGGAGAGGTACACGGGCAGCAATTGCCGATAGAGCGCCGCATTCTTGGGATTGGGCGTGTGGCGGTGCGTGGCGCCCACCATGCCCGACACCACGTCCAGGGAATCGACGTGCCCCAGCGCATAAAGCCCGAGGACGGCCGCGCCGAGGCAGGAGCTCTCGAAGCTCTCCGGCACCACCACTTCGCGGTCGAACACGTCGGCCATCATCTGGCGCCACAGCCCCGAGCGCGCAAAACCGCCCGTGGCCTTGATGCTGGTGCTCGTGCCCGCAATCAACTCGACCGCCGGCAGGATGCTGTAGAGATTGAAGATGACGCCCTCGAGCACGGCGCGGATCATGTGCTCCTTGCGGTGATGGATGCCCAGGCCGAAGAAGGAGCCGCGCAGATCCGCATTCCAGTACGGCGCACGTTCGCCGGTCAGGAAGGGATGGAACACCAGCCCTTCGGAGCCGGCCGAGACGCGTTCGGCAATGCGTGTGAGCACCTCGTAGGTGTCGATGCCCAGGCGCTTGGCGGTCTCTGCCTCGGCGGAGGCGAACTCGTCGCGCACCCAGCGCAGGATGATGCCGCCGTTGTTCACCGGCCCGCCGACCACCCAGCGCCGGTCGGCCAGCGCATAGCAGAAGGTGCGGCCTTCGGCGTCGGTCATCGGGCGGTCGATCACCGTGCGCATCGCGCCGCTGGTCCCGATGGTCACGGCCACCTCGCCCGGCGCCACCGCGTTCACGCCCAGGTTGGAAAGCACGCCGTCGTTGGCCCCGACGACGAAGGGCGTGTCGCTCGACAGCCCGAGCTGCGCCGCCGTCTCGCCCGCCAATCCCTCCACGTGCCAGGTCGTGGGCACGAGATCCGAAAGCTGCTCGGCGCGCACACCCGCGAGCGCGAGCGCCCCGGCATCCCAGTCGAGCTGCCCGATGTTGAAGAGCCCGGTGGCCGAGGCGATCGAATGGTCCACCAGCCAACGGCCGAACAGCCGGAAGAACACGTACTCCTTGATGCCGACGAAGCGCCGGGCCTGCGCGAAAAGCTCCGGGCGCTCGTGGCGCAGCCACACCAGCTTGGCCAGCGGCGACATGGGATGGATCGGCGTGCCCGTGCGGTGGTAGATCGCGTCGCCCTCCCACTCCGCGCGAATGCGCCCGGCCCAGGCCGCGCTGCGGCGGTCGGCCCAGGTGATGCTGCGTGTCAGCGGCGCGCCGTGCTCATCCACCAGGATCAGGCTGTGCATGGCCGCGCTGAACGACACGCACAGCACATCGCCCGGCGCCGCCTTGCACTGCCGCACGCACGAGGCAATGGTCGACAGCACGGCCCGGTAGATCTGCTCCGGGTCCTGCTCCGCGGCCGCGGGTTCGGGCTGCAGCAGGGGGTACTCCACCGCATCGTTCGCCAGCACGCGCCCCGCCGTGGAAAAGGCGACCGCCTTGGTGCTGGTGGTTCCGATGTCGACCCCGATGGCGATGCGGTTCATATGCCTTCTCCTAGACGACCATGCTGAGCAGCATGATGAAGATGATCGCGACAACCGAGATCAGGGTCTCCATCACGGTCCAGGTCTTGAAAGTCTCGGCCACGCTCATGTTGAAGTATTGCTTGACCAGCCAGAAGCCCGCGTCGTTCACGTGCGAAAGAATCAGCGAGCCCGCGCCGGTGGCAAGCACCAGCAGCTCGCGGTTCACGCCCGGCACCATGGTGGCGAGCGGCGCGACGATGCCCGCGCCCGTGATGGTCGCCACCGTGGCCGAGCCGGTGGCGATGCGGATCAGGCCCGCCACGAGCCACGCCAGCAGGATCGGCGATATCTGCGCATGCAGCGCCATCTGCCCGATCGCGTTGCCCACGCCGCTGGCCACCAGCATCTGCTTGAAGCCGCCGCCCGCGCCGATGATGAGCACGATGGCCGCCGTGGGCGCCAGGCTGTCGTCGACGAACTTCATGATCTGCTTCGACGTGAAGCCGCGCGCGGTGCCGAAGGTGTAGAGCGACAGCAGCAGCGCGGCGAGCAGAGCCGTGATCGGATGGCCGATGAAGTCCAGCCACTGCCGCACGACGTTCTTCTCGTCGAGCGCCACGTCGGCGAAGGTCTTGAGCAACATCAGCGCCACCGGCAGCAGCACGGTGAGCAGCGTGATGCCGAAGCCCGGCAGCTCGCGCGCCTCGGGCTCGTGCGCCAGTTGCGCCATCAGCTCGGGCGAAGCCTCGCCCGGCACGTACTTCGAGATGAACTTGCCGAAGATCGGGCCCGCGATCATCGCCGTGGGCAGGCCGACGAGCAGGCCGTAGAAGATGGTCTTGCCGATGTCGGCGTTGAACACGCCGATGGCCAGCAGCGGCCCCGGGTGCGGCGGCACGAGGCCGTGCACCACCGAGAGGCCGGCCAGCAGCGGGATGCCGATGCGGATCAGCGATACGCCGGTACGCCGCGCCACGATGAAGACCAGCGGGATCAGCAGCACGAAGCCGATCTCGAAGAACAGCGGAATGCCGACCAGGAAGGCCGCGAACATCATCGCCCAGTGCACCCGCTCGCGGCCGAAGGCGCCAACCAGCGTGCGCGCGATACGGTCGGCGCCGCCCGACTCGGCCATCATCTTGCCGAGCATGGTGCCCAGGCCCAGCACGATGCCCACGAAGCCCAGCACGCCGCCGAAGCCGTCCTGGAAGGATTTCATCACCAGCGCCACGGGCATGCCCGAGGTCAGGCCCAGGAAGCCTGCGGCCAGCGTCAACGCGATGAAGGGATGCACGCGCCAGCGCGTGATCAGAAGGATGAGCCCGAGGATCGCTGCCAGGGCATCGACCAGCAGGAACACCTCTTTGCTTAAACCGAACATGTTGTCTCCAGGATCCTGGCTGCACGGGGGCGGCCAGGTATTTTGGGATAGCGCTATCCTCAAAGATCGAAAAAATCAGCCGCAGGGCGATCGAACCGGGTTTGTGCCGATGGCCAAGGGCTGGGATAGCGCTATCCTAGGACTGCGCTGTCCAATTAAATACTGGTATTAACCCCAATAAAAATGGCCGACACCTCCGAACGCCCCCGCTCCCGTTCTTCCAGCCGCGTCACGCTCGACGACGTGGCGCGGGTGTCCGGCGTCAGCCCGATCACCGTGTCCCGCGCGCTGCGCGGAGCACGCAACGTGGCGCCGGACCTGCAGGCCCGGGTGCAGGCCGCGGTGGACGAGCTCGGCTACGTGCCCAACGTCGCCGCGCGCGCGCTGGCTTCGGCCCGCAGCTCCCATGTCGCGGTGCTGATCCCGTCGCTGACGAACGCCCTGTTCGTCGATTTGCTCGAGGCGGTGCAGGACACGCTGGCGCCTTCGGGTTTCCAGTCGCTGATCGGCGTGACGCACTACGACCTCGCACAAGAAGAAGCGCTGCTGCGCAGCTATCTCTCGCAGCGCCCCGCCGGGCTGCTGCTGACCGGCCTCGACCGCAGCGCGGCGGCATCGCGCATGCTGGAAGAAAGCGACGTGCCCTGCGTGCACCTCATGGAAACCTCGCCGGCGCCGGGCACCTACAGCGTGGGGCTCTCCCAGCAGGATGCGGCCCGTGCGCTCACCGAGCACCTGCTGCGGCGCGGCCGCCGGCGCATCGCCTATGCGGCGGGCCAGCTCGATCCGCGCGTGATGCAGCGGCTCGAAGGCTATCGGCAGTCGCTGCGTGCGGCGGGCTGCCACGACCCGCAGCTCGAACTGCTCACGCCGGGTCCGACGTCCATGGCGCTCGGCGGACGGCAGTTCGAAGACCTGCTCGCCCGCCACCCGGACATCGACGCGATCTTCTATTGCAACGACGACCTTGCGCAGGGAGGCCTGCTCGCCGCGCTGCGCACCGGCGTCGCGGTACCGCAGCGCGTGGCGATCGCAGGCTTCAACGACCTCGACGGCGGCGACCAGATGCTGCCGCCCCTGACCAGCGTGCGCACGCCGCGCAAGGAGATCGGCAAGCGCGCCGCCTCGATGCTGCTGGCGCTGATGCGCGGCGAGCCGGTGAACGAACCGATGGTGGACATGGGGTTCGAACTGATGGTGCGGCAAAGCAGCTGAGGGCGCCTCAGCCCGCCAGCGCAGCCACCACGATGCGCGTTGCCGATGCAATGACGTCGTTGCGGCCCTTCGCGTCCTTCTGCGGAAAGGTCAGGTACACCGACAGCACCACCGGGGCACCGGCCGGCGGCCACAGCACGCCGACGTCGTTGGTGCTGCCGTAGGAACCCGAGCCGGTCTTGTCGCCCACCTTCCAGCCGGCCGGCACGCCCGCCAGGAAACGCTCGGTGCTCGTGGTGTTGCCGAGCAGCCAGTCCTTCAACTGTTCGCGCTGCGCCGTACCCAGCGCATCGCCCAGTGCCAGCCGCTGCACGCTGTCGGACATCGCCGCCGGCGTGGTGGTGTCGCGCAGGTCGCCGGGAATTGCGGTGTTGAGCTCGGGTTCCGTGCGGTCGAGCCTGAAGGCCTGGTCGCCGATGCCGCGCGCAAAGGCAGTGACCGTGGCCGGGCCGCCCAACATCTTCAGCAGCAGGTTGGCGGCGCCGTTGTCGCTGTACTGCACGGTGGCGGCGCAGAGCTCGGCGACCGTCATGCCGTCGGCCACGTGCTTCTCGGTGATGGGCGACCAGGAGACGAGGTCGGCCTTGCCGTAGCCGATGTGCCGCGCGAGCAGGCTGACGTCTTTCGCGCTGCGTTCGAGCACGGCCGCCGCCAGCATCAGCTTGAAGGTGCTGCACAGCGGAAAGCGCTCGTGCGCCCGGTGCTGGATGCGCGCGCCGCTGCCGGTATGGAAGCCGGCCACGCCCAGGCGGCCGCCCGAAGCGCGTTCGAGCTCGGCGAGCTGTGCCTCGGCCGAAGACGGCGATCCCGTTCGGGACCACGCGGTGCATGCGCTGGCGAGCGGCAGGACGGAGGCCGCGAGCAACAGGCTGCGGCGCTGGACGGGAGGATTCATTTCGTCTTCTCTTTCATTCGGCGAGTGGATGGGACGAAGCGAATCCTAGGAGCGCCCCTCCCGGCGATCCAGCCGCCCGGCGACGTTCCGCGTCCCGGGTGTATCTGCTGTAACGGCGCCGAGCGACTTCAGGCCGGTGACGGCGGCGCGGGCCGAAGGCATGTTTTCGCGATCAGCACTGCCCCCGTCACGCAGCACAACGCGAGCATGAGCAGCGCGTACCTCGCGCCCCGGGTGAGCAGCGCAACGTCCAAGGCCGAAAGGCCTGTGCCGCTGTGTCCCAGGATCATTCGCTGCGAGTCCTCGGGCAGTTGCGCCATCGCCACGCCCAGCGTCAACGCTGTGCCCACCATGATTCCCGCGTTCTGGAGCGTCGAGCGCACGCCGTTGGCGATGCCCCGCCGCTGGGGACGCACGCTCTGCAGGATCGACGCGTTGTTGGGCGTCACGAAACTCCCTATGCCGCAGCCGAGCATCAGCAGGCACACGGCAAGCTGCCCGACACCGATCGACGGCTGCAGCAGCGCGGCCAGCAGCGCCAGCGCGCCTGCGGCAAGCAGCATCGCGGCCGTGCAGATCGATTCGGGCCTGAAGCGCTGCAGCAGGCCGCCGGCAACGGGCGCGGCCACCAGCATCCCGAGGGCGACAGGCGCCACGCGCAGCCCGACATCCGAGGCAGACAGGGCCGTGCATGCCTGCAGATACAGCGCAATGAGCAAAAGAGGCGCCGCCTGCGTCATCGACAGCAGCAGGATGCAGATGTAGGCGGTGCGGCGTCGCAGGTCGCCGAAGAGTTCGGGGTCGACCAGCGGACTGGCCACGCGCCGCTGAAGCCGGGCGAACGACAGGATTCCCGCGCCGCCCGCGAGCAGGAAGCCCCACACCGACATGCTGGCCCAGCCGTGGCTCCCCGCCAGCGAGAGCGCATAGGTGACGCATCCGATCCCGGCCAGGGACAACGCGGCGCCGGCCATGTCGAAGCGCTCGGCACGGACCGCCGCCGTCTTCGGGAGGATCCGCCACGACCATGCCAGGACGCACAGGCCGACCGGGACATTGAGCATGAAGAGAACCCGCCATCCCCACCACGACACGATGAAGCCGCCCGCCAGCGGGCCGGCGACCTGGGCCAGCGCGGCCACCATCGCGAGCACGCCCAGGGCGAGCCCCATCCTGCGGCGGCCGAACGCATCGCCCACCAGGGCGCTGGTGTTGGCCATGACGCCCGCAGCGCCCACGGCCTGGCAGATGCGGAAGACAAGCATCGTTTCCGCGCTCGTCGCGACGGCACAGGCTGCACAGGCGATCACGAAGAGGCCCAGCCCCGCCAGGAACAGATGCCGCCGCCCCCACAGGTCGGCAAGCCTTCCGAAGCTGAGGATGCACACGGTGCTTACGAGCATGTAGGACAGCAGGATCCAGCTCGCCTGCGCGGGCGAGGCCTGCAGGCTGCGCCCCACCGCGGGCAGCACCACGTTGAGCGCGCTGAGGTTCAGGAAGCACAGCAGCGCACCGAGGCATGCCGCGGCGAGCACGGCCCATCCGGCCCTGTCCTCGTCGTCGGCAGCCGCTTCTGCGCGCGAAGAGCCTGCGATGAATGCGGCCGCCACCGGTTCAGTCTTCGCTCTTGAATCCCGAGGCCTTGACGATGGGGCGCCAGTACTCGCGGTCTTCGTTCATCACCCGGGTCACTTCCGCGCCGGGAAGCCCCGTCGGCTCGAGGCCCATGTGATCGAGTTGCCCGCGCACCCGCGGGTTGCGAATCGCGGCCAGGAACGCGCTTTCGAGCTTCGCCACAACGTCCTTCGGCGTGCCCGCCGGCACGAACGCGGCATAGGCGGCATTGGCCCGGTCGAAGGCGTCGTAGCCCGCTTCCTTGATCGTCGGGACGTCGGGCAGCCAGCTCAGCCGCTTCGTTCCTGCGACGCCCAGGATGCGCAGCTTTCCGGAACGGTGCAGCTCGAGCTGGCTGGCCAGCGCGTCGGTACCGACCGGCACGTGGTCGCCGATGATGTCGGTCGCCAGCGGCGCCCCGCCCCTGTAGGTGACCGCAGTCAGAGGCACGCCGATGGCCTTGGACAGCTGCAGCACGCTGAAGTGAAGCCCGCCCCCGAGGTTGGTCATGCCCACGCTGGCCTGGCCGGGGTTCTTCCTGATCCATGCCACGTATTCGGGAACCGTCCTGTACGGCTGGCCCGCGCCGGTGGAGACGACGCTGGGCACGTTGGCGAGGTGGGCAACGGGAATGAAGTCCTTGTCGACGTCGTAGTTCAGTCGCGCATAGGTCATCGGAAAGAACACGAACGGCGGCGTCGCGCCGATCAGGATCGTGCGCCCGTCAGGCCGCGACGTCTTGACCGCTTCGATGGAAATGCGGGTCGACGCACCAGGCCGGTTCTCCACCAGCACCGGTTCCTTGAGCGCCGTGCGCAAGTCCTCGGCCACCGAGCGTGCCAGGTTGTCGAGCGCGCCACCCGGTGGAAATCCCACGATCAGCCTGATGGGCGCGTTGTTGTCCGCATGCGCGAAGCTTCCGCCCAGGGCGACCAACGCACTGAGCACGAGTGTCTTTGGAAACGAGGTCATGGTGAGATACCTGCAAGGTTGATTGACGAAGAACCGGAAGAGAAATGGCGTGCTCAGAAGGCCAGGACCGGCAGCGGATTGGCCGGCCGGTGGCTGGCCTCGAAAGCCGCCGCGGCCTGCAGCAACTGCAGGTCTTCGCGGAACCCGCCGACGAGCTGCATGCCGATGGGCAGGCCGTCGCGGCCCGCGCCGCACGGCAGGCTGATGGCGGGGTGCCCGGTAAGGTTGAACGGCATCGTCCAAGGGAACCAGTTGGGCCGCAGCTCCGCAAATTCCCTGCCGTCGATCTCGATGCTTCCGAAGAGGTCCTGGTCGATCGGCAGCGCCGTGCGCGAAAGAGTCGGCGTGAAGATGAAGTCGTGCGTCTCCAGTTGCGCCTGGACTTTGCGAAAGAGCGCGGTCCTCGCGAACATGGCCTGCTGGAAGGCGACCCCGTCGACGTGCTCCGCCAGCGCCAGCTGCTGCAGCAGCGACGGACTCAACTGGTCGGCGTGCGCCTCGGCCAGCGGAGCGAACCGGCCGCGCCAGCTCGTGTGGTTGATCACGCGCCACACCGGCTCGACGTCATAGCCCTCGCCCGTCATCTCCTCCAGGTCCGCGCCCATCGACCGCAGGGTTGCGAGGGCGGCCTCGAAAGCGGCGGCGACGTCGGCGGCAATCGGCCGCCCCGCCGGGGTCGCACTGAAAAGGACGCGCTTGCCTCGCAGGTCGCCGCCGGGCTGCAGGTCGTCGAAGTAGCCCCGGGCCGGTACGCCCAGCGACCAGGGGTCCGAACCGTGGGCGCCGGTCATCGCCTGCAGCATGAGCGCCGTGTCGCCGACGTTGCGCGTGGTGGGCGTCACGTAGGTGTAGTTGCCGAACGCGTCCTGCACCTGGCTGTGCGGAACCACGCCCAGGCTCTGCTTCAGCCCGACCACGCCGTTGCACGCCGCGGGAATACGGGTGGAGCCGCCCCCGTCGGTCGCGATGGCAAGCGGAGCGATGCCTGCCGCCATCGACGCGGCGGCTCCGCCGCTGGAGCCGCCGCTGGTGCGCGTCGGATCCCATGCATTGCGCGTGCTGCCGAAGAGCGGCGCGTCGGTCATGCACTTGGCACCGAACTCCGACGAGGTCGTCTTGCCGATGAGGATGCCGCCCGCCTCGCGCAGGCGCGCCACGGCCACGGCGTCGTGCGCGGGCACGTGATCGCGATGCAGCAACGATCCGTAGGTGGTCCTGACGTTCGCGGTGTCGACGATGTCCTTCACGGTGAACGGCAAGCCGTGCAGCGCCCCCACGGTGTCGCCTCTCATGATCGCCTGCTCGGCCTGCCGGGCTTGTTCGGTCGCCTCTTCGTGGCAAAGAGTGATGAAGCAGTTCAGGTGCGGCTGGAGCGCATCGGCGCGGCGCAGCACCTCGTCGACGATCTCAACCGGGGAGAGTTCGCGCTGCGCGACCAGCGTGCGCATCGCCGACGCGGACATCTCGCAGATCTCGGACCTTGGAAGGCGCGGAAAATTCTTCATGCGTAGATGATTGATACGCGGCAACATTGCGTCCAATACTGTTTTCTAGAAAAGGCATATGCACAGCGTATGGCTACACCCGACCTCAGATCACTTCGCTACTTCGTTGCCGTTGCAGAGGAGCGCAGCGTCGGCAAGGCGGCGCGGCGGCTCAACATGGCCCAGCCGCCGCTGTCGGTTCACATCAAGAACCTGGAAGCGGCCATCGGCGCGCCCTTGTTCCGCAGGGCGGCGCGCGGCATGGAAATCACCGACGCGGGAAACGCCCTCTTCCAGCGCGCCAAGGAGGCGTTGCTGCTCGCCAACGAAGGATTCGACGCCGCGCGCGCCGTGGGCTCGGGCAGCAGAGGGCGACTCGCGGTCGGAACCATGGTCGTGCTGTCCTACCTGGTGCTGCCACGGCTGGAAAACGAGCTTCGGCTCAGGCTTCCGGACGTGGAGATCCAGTACGTGGAGCTGAATGCCGTCAACAACGTAAAGGCCATCACCGACTCGGACGTTTCGGTCGCGATCTGCATCCCACCGATTGCCAAGCCAGGCATTGCGGTCGAACGCATCGGCAGCCAGCCGCTGCTGCTTGCCGTGCGATCGGATTCGCCGTTGGCACGGATGTCCAGCATTCCGCTGGCGCGCCTCTCCGGCATGCCCCTGATCGGCCTTCCTGTTCCGGAAGGCGACGTCGACAAATCCGTCGTTACGTCGATGCTGCGCAGGCACGAAGTCAACATGCCGATTGCGCTGCGGGTCGAGACCATGGTGTCCGCGTTGGCGCTTGTCCTGGCGGGCAAGGGCGTGGCCATCCTGCCTGCCTGCGCCCAGATCGGCCGGCCCCCGGGCGTGGTGTTCCGCCCCTTTCGCGGCATCGACGCGACGATGGACATCGCCGCCTGCTGGCGCAGCGATTGGGACAGTCCGCTCATCAAGCCGTTTCTGGCGTGTGCGCGCGCGGCGTTGCGGCGGCCGTGAAAAAAAAGCCGTTGCTATCATCGAGCAATGCGGCCACCGGCACCGTGGTGGCGGAGGAAACCAAGTGCGGCTCAAGCTAAGAACGAAGACAGCACTGCTGGTCACATCGCTCGTACTCACGCTGGTCGGTGTGGCTGGCTGGTGGCAGTACCGGAGCCTGTCCAGCGAGTACCTCAACCTGATGCGCGAGCAGCAGCAGGCACTGACCGACAGCGCAGCGGCGGATCTCGACTACAAGCTCGAAATCCATCTGGCCGCCTTGGCGCGTGCGGCCCGGGAGCTCAGCCTGCACGGCTTTTCAGACCCCGCGGCGCAACAGCGTTTCCTTGCAGACCAGGACCTGCGCACGATGTTCGACAACGCCGCGCTGGCGACCCTGGACGGCACCATCGTCGCCATCGACCCGCCCACCAGCCGGCCTTCGAACGTCGGCGACCGCGACTACTTCCGGCGCGTGCGCGACATGGGCCAGCCCGCGATCTCGGCGCCCCTGCTCACGAAGACCACCCAACAGCCCGCGGTCGTCATGGCGGTCCCCGTCAAGGGCCCCGACGGCCGCCTCGCCGGTGTGCTCGGCGCGGCGCTGAACCTGCAGCGCGCCAACGTGCTTGGCGATCTCAGCCGCGCCACCATCGGCCGGGGCGGCCACTACATGATCGTCACGCGCGGCCAGTCTCCGCAGGTCGTCATGCACCCCGATGCGAACCTGCTGCTCAAGCCCGCAGCCGCGGCCGCCGTCGCCTTCAACGGCGGTACCGAAAGCGACATGGCAACGCGCGCCACCGTGCCCAGTGCCGACTGGGAACTGCGCCTGATCGTGCCTGCGCACATCGCCTACGCGCCGCTGGAGCAGGCAAGGCGCAACCTGCTGCTGCAATTGATCGGGCTGGGCCTGGGCTGCGCGCTCCTGGTCTGGCTGGGCACTGCGTGGGTCATGCGCCCCCTGGAGGCGCTGAGCGGCGCGATCCGTACCCTGCGCCGTTCGCCGGACAGCGAGGTAAGGCTCGATGTCGTCGCCAACGACGAGCGCGGGGACCTGGCACGCGAGTTCGACGCACTGATGGCCGACCTGCGCGAGCAGCGGCTCGAGATGGCGGCGGTCACCGATGCATCACCCGTGGGATTGTTCCGTTGCGACAGCGACGGGCGCATGACCTACGTGAACGACGAGTACCTGGCGATCCACGGGCTCGAGCGGAAGGACGCGGAAGAAGGCTGGCTCACGCTCGTGCGCGAGGAGATTCGAGAGACGGTTCGCCAGGACTGGGTTCGCGTCGTCAGCACGGCCGCGCCGTTGAGCGCCACACGCCGGCTCCATCGCAGGGATGGAACCCAGGTGCTGGTGGCATTGAGAAGCCGGCCCGTGCTCGCCGAAGGCCGCGTGCTCGGCCACGTCGGAACGGTGACCGACATCACCGAGCGCACGCGGGCCGAACGGGCACTTCGCACATTGACGGCCATCTTCGACGTGACGACCGACTACATCGTCCAGCTCGATGCGGCGGGGCGGCTCATCTACATGAACCCGGCCGCGCGCCGCCGCACGGGGCTGGCCCTCGACGCCCCCATCGAACAGTTCAGCGCGGCCGACTTCAATCCGCCGGAGACGATGGAAAGGTTCCGCTCGGAGGTGGT
The DNA here is from genome assembly GCF_001426595.1 of Variovorax sp. Root434. Lineage (NCBI taxonomy): Bacteria > Pseudomonadati > Pseudomonadota > Betaproteobacteria > Burkholderiales > Comamonadaceae > Variovorax > Variovorax sp. Root434. The sequence goes on along the minus strand of NZ_LMEK01000012.1, from coordinate 155,312 downwards.
GCCCACCGCGGTCAAGACCGGCGTCTGGGTCGGCGAATCGATGGTGTGGGACGCCGAGCACAACGAGTTTCCAGCCAGCCACATGGTGATCGCGCATCGCGACAAGCACGGCAAGGTGGAGTATTTCTCGGGGCTGATGCGCGACATTTCGGCGGCCAAGGCCGCGGAGCGGGCGCTGCGCGACAGCGAACATCGCCTGCGCATGGTGACGGACCACCTGCCGGCGCTGGTCTCCTATCTGGACCGCGACCTGCGGTTGCGCTTCGTCAACAAGGCCTACCAGGACTGGTTCGGCGTCCAGCCCGAACAACTGCTCGGCCTGAGCCTGCGCGACTTCTACGGCAATGAAGCGTGGGCACAGATGGAGCCGCACATGCGCGCCGCTCTGGCCGGGCGCCAGGTCACTTACGAGCGCAGGCTGGCAACGCCTGGCGGGCGCCGCGATATCCAGGCCACGCTGGTTCCCGAGCGCGACGAACGCGGCGAAGTGATCGGCCTCTATACGCTGGACAGCGACATCACCGCGCACCACGAGGCGGAGGAAGCCCTCCAGGAAAGCGAGGCGCGCCTGCGCACGGTGGCCGACGCACTGCCGATGCGCGTCGCCTACATCGATGCGGAGGAGCGCTATCGATTCAACAACCTGGCCTACGAGCGCGGGTTCGGGCTCTCCCGCGACCAGATCGAGGGGCACACCGTGAAGGAGCTCCTGGGCGAGCCCGCCTACGAGGCCGTGCAACCGCACATACGCGCGGCCCTGGCCGGCGAGGTCGTCACTTTCCAGAGCGAGGTCGACAAGAGCGACGCCTACTACTGCTACGAGGCCCAGTACATCCCGCAGCCTGCAGTGAACGACGAGGCCATCGTCGGCTTCCATGCCGTGATCACCGATATCACGCGGCAAAAGCTCGAGGAGAAGCGCCTGGTGAACCTGGCGCAGATCGATCCTCTCACCGGTCTTGCCAATCGCGCGGGGTTCGAGGTGCGCCTGGCGGAGGCGATGGAGCGTGCGCGCGGCGCCGGTGCATTGATGGCGCTGATGTACCTGGACATCGATGGATTCAAGCAGATCAACGATCGGTTCGGGCATCAGACGGGAGACGAGCTGCTGCGGGGCTTCGCGGGCAGGTTGTCGCAGGCGCTGCGCTCCAGCGATGTCCGCGCGCGCCTGGGCGGCGACGAGTTCACGGTGATCATGGAGGGCCTGCCCAACGGGGACGCAGCGGTTTCCGCCGCCTCGAAGTTGATCAAGGCCATGCAGGTGCCGTTCACCACCGAACAGCGGACGATCTCCATCAGCACGAGCATCGGCGTGGCGTTCTACCAAGGCGGCACCGCAACGGCTGCCGCGCTCGTCAGGCAGGCCGACGAGATGCTCTACCAGGCCAAGGGGGCGGGCCGCAATAACTTCCAGGTGGCGCCACGGCCCATCGAAGGAAAGCGGATTTGACGCGGCGATAGACCTGCGCATCCAGAGCATCCTGCCCGCAGCTATGCTCGCTCCACATGCCGCCACCCGTCACGATTCATCGCACGCCTCGCTGCTCATTGGCCGTGCTCGCCTGCGTCCTGTGGCTGGCCTTCGCAAGTCCCGCGTCGGCCGCGCAAGGCTGCCTCGACACCGCCACGCAAGCCCCCTCGCCGTCGCGTGCACTCGCCATGGCCACCTTCGCGCTGCAGGAGCACGAAGCCTTCGGCGGCCAAGCCATGGACGCCGAAGGCCGCATGACCGAAGCCGGTAGCTCCGAGGCCGAAGACACGCGCCCCACCCTGCCGGGCCTGGCGCCATGGCAGCGGGTGCTCGGCTATTGGCAGGCGGTCGACCCGCGGCTGCCGTCGCTCGTGCGCTTCGGCGCGCTGCGCCCCGCCGACCGGCACCTGCTGATGCAGGCGTTGAACGAGGCGACGGCCGGGCGGCTTCAAGGCATGGGCGTAGGCCCCGACGAGGGGCTTGATTCTGGAGAGCTGCGCGCGGTGCAGGTCGCCCTCGCCCGCGTCGCGGTGATCGACACGCCCTGGTCCGCGGCCTTCATCAGCTGGCTGGCGCGACAGGCCGGGCTGGCGGATGACGAGTTCGTTTTCTCCGAAGCGCATGTCGACTATGCGGGCGCCGCCTGGCAAGCCGGCATCGTCGAGGCCGCGGGCCGGCCCACGCGCTACGCCCTTCGAGCCTGCGACCTGAGGCACACGCCGCCGCGCATCGGCGACATCGTCTGCCAGGCGCGCGGCACGGGCGCCGAACTCGACACCTTCGACAAGATCGGTGGAGTGCTGGCCACGCGCGACACGGGCGGCGAGTCTCTGCCCATGCACTGCGACGTGGTGGTGGCCGTGGATGCCACGGGCTTCGACGCGGTAGGCGGCAACGTGCTGCAGTCGGTCACGCGGCGCCGGCTCGACTTTGCGCCGGGCACGCGGTGGCTGGACCCGAGCTACCTGCCCGAGGGATGCACCCTGGGTGCGCCGGGCTGTATCGATCGCCACATGAGCCGCCAGCCCTGGTCGCTGCTGCTGCAGTGGCGCTGAACCGGCTTACTTGTAGAACGCCTCGACCTTGCCTTTCAGCTTGAGCAGCAGGGGCTTGCCCTTGCGGTCGAGGGTCTTGCCGGCGGGCACCTTGACCCAGCCTTCGCTGATGCAGTATTCCTCGACGTCGAGGCGGTCCTTGCCGTTGAAACGGATGCCGATGTCGTGCTCGAACGCGGCGGCCACGTGGTGCGGGCTGCGCGGATCGATGGAGAGGTGGTCGGGAAGGGGTGGGCGGGGAGTGGCTTCTGTCATGGCGCGTGATGATAGGGGCTCCGCGCCCTGCCCTAGCGCCGCTTCTTCTTCGGGTGCCGCGCCGGGGGCTTTGGCGCGAAGCCCAGCGCGGCACGGGCCAGTGCGTCGGCCTCGCCGTTTCGGTGGCGCGGGATCCAATGCACGCGTGCGTCGTCGAAGCTTGCGAGCAAGGCGCGGGCATCGTCGAACAACGCGGCCATGCGCGCGATCGGCTTTGCTTCGGACGCGGCCAGCTGCTCGACGAGGATGCTGTTGTCGCTGTAGGCCCGCACTGCCGTCGCGCCGCGTGCGCGCAGCTCCTGCAGGGCCAGCGTCAGCGCCCGCAGCTCGGCTTCGTTGTTGCAGCCGGTGGTGTGCGTGGCCTGCGACAGCGTGTGGCGCGCGCCGTCCGGCGCGGTGATGACGGCACCGATGCCCATGCAGCCCGGGTTGGGCATGGCGCTGCCGTCGCAGTAGACGGTCCACGGAAGAAGGCTGTCGGGCCCGCTGGATTCCCCTGCGCTCATTCAGCAGTTGTTGCGCTTGATGCCCGCGAGGTTCTGGCAAGGCCGCTGGCCCGGCGGCGGCCCGGGGTCGCGCACGTGCGGCGGCGGCCGGCGGATGGGGCGCACGCCGTCGTAGTACGGGTCGGGGCTCAGGATGACGACGGGCGGGTCGGCAGCCGGCTGCTGTTGCTGCAGCTCCTGCATACCGGCGGGGTAGCGCGGAATGATGGCGGGGCCCGACGGCGGGTTGGCGGCCACCTGGGCAGGCGGCGGGGCGGATGGCGCAGCACCTTGCGGTGGCGCGTAGTCGGGCCGGCGGTTGGGGACGGGCACCGGCGCTTCCAGGATCTGCACCTGGCGCGACTGCTTGCTACCCGCCGGGCATTCGACGTTGGTGTACGAGATGGCCCCATTGGCATCGGTGCAGCGAATCACTTCCGCGTGCGCGCCTGCCGCGGCGGCGAAGATCGACAGGAAGAGTGCCAGGGAACGCATCGGTGAATGGGCCAGTGAGGTGAGGTCGGGTCGGGTTGCAGGTCGGCTGCGAAAGAAGCACCAACTGTAGCCGCACCCTGCCCGCCTTGCGAGCCCCCGGCACCCGCCCACACTCACGGCGTCGTCATTCCGGCTGGATGCCGGCCGCGTGAATCACCTGGCCCCACTTCTGCGACTCGGCCGCCTGGAACTGCGCGAGCCCCTCGGGCGTGCTGGTCACGGCCTCGCCGCTGGTGGTGGTCTGGTAGGCGACCACGGCGGGCGCAGCGGAGACCTTGATCATCATCTCGTTGACCTTGTGCGTCACGGCCGCGGGCGCGCCCGGCGGCAGGTACACGGCCGTCCAGTACGACATGTCGTAGCCCTTCACGCCGGCTTCTTCCACGGTGGGCAGCGCCGGCACGGAGGCAAGTCGCTTGTTGCCGCTGACAGCCAACGCGCGCAACTTGCCGCTCTTGACCTGCGGCAGCGCGGTGGGCGCGTCGGCGAACATGAAGTCGACCTGCCCGCCCAGCAGGTCGGTGATGGCCAGCGGGTTGCTCTTGTAGGGCACGTTCACCATGTCGATGCCGGCCATCTGCTTGAGCAGTTCGCTGGCCACGCGGCTCGACGAACTGCCGCTGCCGAAGTTGAGCTTGCCGGGCGACTTCTTCGCCGCGGCCACGAGGTCTGCCACCGACTTGATGGGCGACTCGGCATTCACCAGCAGCAGCATGTGGCCCTTGGACAGCAGCGTGACCGGAGTGAAGTCCTTCACCGGGTCGTAGGGCAGCTTCTTGAACAGGTGCTCGTTGGCCGCGTGGGTGGTGTTGGTGGTCATGAGCAGGGTGTAGCCGTCGGGCGCGGCCTTGGCCACGTACTGCGCGGCAATGAAGCCGCTGGCACCGGCCCGGTTGTCCACGATGACGGGCACCTTGTACTCGGCGCCCAGCGCCTGCGCCATGCTGCGCGCCTGCTGGTCGGTGCCGCTGCCGGCGCCGAAGGGCACGACGATGGTGATGGGCTTGCTCGGGTACGGCTGCGCGTGCACCGGGGCGGCAGCCAGCACGGCCGCACAGAGCGCCGAGGCGGCACCGAGTCGGGAGAAGAATGTCGGCATGTCGTTGTCTCCTGTGGAATGTTTTTTCTTCGGCTTGCAAGGGGGCCGTCAAGCGCTCAGTGCCGGAACCGGCCCAGCGTGCCGGCCCGCATGAGCTTGCCCGGCAGCGGATGGCCGACGATTTCTTCGGCCAGCTGCGCGCAGCCGATGAGCGCGTCGAGGTCCACGCCGGTCTCGATGCCCATCTCCTCGCACATGAAGGCCAGGTCTTCGGTGCAGATGTTGCCGGCCGCACCGGTGTGGCCTGCGAACGGGCAGCCGCCCAGGCCGGCGCAGGCGCTGTCGAAGGTGTCGATGCCCATCTGCAGGCCCATCAATGCATTGGCCATGGCGGTGCCGCGCGTGTCGTGCAGGTGCAGGCCCAGCCGCAGCTCGGGCCAGCGCTCGCGCACGGCGCCCACCACCGCGGCAATGGCGTTGGGCTGCGCCCAGCCTACGGTGTCGGCCAGCCGCAATATCGGCAGGCGCAGGCCGAACTCGGCCATGGTGTCGAGCATCTGCGCCACGCGCTCGACCACGGTGGCCGGGGCGATCGCGCCTTCGAGGTTGCAGCCGAAGGCCGTGGTGACGATGCCGCGCGTGACCGCAATGTCGTGGTCCACGCAGAACGCCAGCGTTTCGCGCTGAGCCTCGCGCAGCGCGGCCAGGCCCTTGCCGTTGTTGCGCACCGAAAAGGCCTCCGACGCGCTGGTGCCGATAGTGCCTTCGATGTCGAGCTGCGTGCGCATCGCACGCTGCATGCCGCGCAGGTTGAGCCACAGGCCCGAGTAGCGCACGCCGTCGCGCTTGCGGATCGACCGGGCGACCAGTTCGGCGTCGGCCATGCCGGGCACGCGCTCGGGGTTGACGAAGGACACGCATTGCACTTCTTCGAGCCCGGTCTCTGCCAGCGCCTCGATGAGGCGCACCTTGTCGGCCGACGCGATGGGGCCGGCCTCGATCTGGAAGCCCTCGCGCGGGCCTTCCTCGTGCAAGTGAACGCGGCGTGGCAAGTCAGACATGTGCGGCTCCCAGGTCTTTCTGTGGCGGTATGGCGGGCGCGCCGAACTCCGCGTTGTGCTGGCCCAGCCGCGGCGCCACCGCGCGGTGCCGCGGCCGCGCGCCGTCGATCGACAGCGGCAGCGCGGTCAGCCTGAAGTCTTCGCCCGGCACGGCCTGCAGCATGCCCAGGGCCTCGACCTGCGGGTGCGCGATGGCCTCGGGCACGGTGTGCACCGGCGCGCAAGGCACGCCGGCCGCGGCGAAGCGCGCAGCCCAGTCGTCGCGGGTGCGTGCGCGCAGCAGCGGCACGATCTGCTCGAACAGTGCCGCCTTGTGGCGCAGCCGCTGGCGGTTGGTGGCAAAGCGCTCGTCGCCGATCCAGTCGCCGCGGCCGAGTTCGTGTGCGAACTTGGCGAACAGCCGGTCGTTGCCGCAGCACACGAGCAGCGGCGCGTCGGCTGTGTCGAAGGATTCGTAGGGCACGAAGCCCGGGTGGCCCGAGCGGTGTCGATCGGGCAGGCGACCTTCGTTGGCATAGGCGTCGGCCTTCTGACCGGTCCAGACCAGCGCCGTCTCGAGCAGCGAGGCGCTCACCACGCCGCCCTTGCCGGTGACGTGGCGCCGCTGCAGCAGCGCCAGCGCGCCGATCACGGCCCACATGCCGGTGCCCTGGTCGCACACCGAGGCGCCGGTGCGCAGGGGCGGGTCTTCGGGCCCGCCGTTGATGCTCGACAACCCGCTGAAGGCCTGTATCAGCGGCTCGTAGCCCGGCTGCATGGCCAGCGGCCCGGCGTGGCCGAAGGCGGAGATCTCGCAGTAGACGAGGCGCGGATGGCGCGCACACAACGCCGGTCCGTCGATGCCCATCGATTGCGTGACGCCGGGGCGCAGGTTGTGGATCAGGATGTCGGACTCGCCCGCCAGCCGCTCGAACACCGCCATGCCATCGGCGCTCTTGAGGTCGATGGCCACCGACTTCTTGCCGCGGTTGAACACATGAAAGTTGAGCGCGTCGCCATGCCGGAACGCCGGGCCCATATGGCGCGCGTCGTCGCCGCCCTCGGTGCGTTCGAGCTTGACCACGTCGGCCCCCAGGTCCGCAAGGATCGCACCCGCGAACGGCCCGGCCAGCACCTGTCCGAGTTCGAGCACCCGGATGCCTTCCAGTATTTTTTTCATGTCTCGCGCCTGTTGCCAGCCCCGTTGTCTCGTTTCAGTGGCGCCAGTCTGGGCTTCCCGCATTGATCTGGGAAGACGAATATTTCTATATCTGTGATAACTTGGATGGATCAATCCACAAGGGATGCACCCGTGCGAATCGACATCACGCTGCAGCAGCTGGAGGCCTTCGCCGAAGTGGCGAAGACCTCGAACTTCCGCGCCGCCGCGCTGGCGCTGCATGTGTCGCAGCCCGCGCTGAGCCGCACCATCCGCATCGTCGAAGACCTGGCCGGCGCGCGGCTGTTCGACCGCGACACGCGCCACGTGGAACTCACGCCCGCCGGGCGCGAGCTGCTGCCGATTGCGCTGCGCATCCTGGAGAACTTCCACAGCTCGTTCAGCGAGCTGTCGCAGTTTCTCGAAGGCCGAAGCGGCCACCTGACCATTGCGTCGCTGCCGTCCACGGGCGCGGCGCTGCTGCCGAACGCGATCGTGGAATTCCGCCGCAGCCACCCGCAGGTGGAGTTCTCGCTGATCGAAGGGCCGGCGGAGCTGGTGCGCTCGGCCGTGGACGAAGGCCGGGCCGACTTCGGCATCAGCGTGCGCCCCGGGCCTCAGGAACCGATGCTGTACCGCCACCTGATCGACGACCCGTTCATGCTGCTGTGCCGGCGCGACGATCCGCTGGCGGCGCGGACGACGGTGGCCTGGTCGGTGTTCGCGACGCGGCCCTTCATTGCCAGCGGCTTTCGCAGCAGCATCCGCCCGATCACCGACGCGGCCTTTCTCCAGCGCGGGCTGCAGGTGGTGCCGGCGCTGGAGTACCCGAGCGTGGCCGCGGCCGGCGCGCTGGTGGCCGCGGGCCTGGGCATCACGGCGCTGCCGCGGCTGGCGCTGCAGCTCACGCGCAACGACGACCTGGTGACGGTGCCGCTGCAGCGCCCGGCCATGTCCCGGCCCATCGGGCTCATCACGCGCGCGGGCCGGTCGCCCTCGCCGGTGGGCCGCGCCTTCATGGACCTGCTGCACAGCAGGGAAGCCTCGCGCTGAAACCGCACGTCGAAACCTCGCTTTTCGGTCTGCGGCATGATCGCGGGCATGGAAAAGACTCCCCCGAATCCGCTCGTCATCGTCAAGGTTGGAAGCACCTTCGAAGTCCTTCGCGCAGAGCGCGGCGACTTCGAGAACTGGATTGCCGACGGGCTGGACACGCAGGCGCTGCCGATCCTGGTGATCGACCCGCGCCGCGGCGACGCCCTGCCCGACCCGGCCCAGGTGTCGGGCGTGGTGGTGACGGGCTCGCACGCGATGGTGTCGCACCGCGAGCCCTGGAGCGAAACCACCGCCGCGTGGCTCGCGCAGCTGGTGGCGCACGACACGCCGGTGCTCGGCATCTGCTACGGCCACCAGCTGCTCGCGCATGCGCTCGGCGGCGAAGCAGGCAATCATCCGGCGGGCGTGGAGGTCGGCACCGTCACGGTCACCCTCGAAGAGGCGGCCGCCACCGACCCGCTGTTGCGCGGCCTGCCCGCGCAGTTTCCGGCGCACGTGGTGCACTGGCAGAGCGCGCTTCGCCTGCCCGAAGGCGCGGTACGGCTGGCCGGCAACGACCACGAGCCGGTGCACGCCTTCCGCATCGGCAAGCACGCCTGGGGCGTGCAGTTCCACCCCGAGTTCGACGCCGAGGCCATGCGCGGCTACATCGACCTGCTGGCCGACGACCTGGCTTCCGCCGGCGTCGATCCGGCCGCGCTGCGCGAGCGCGTAGGCCCTACCGACGCGGCGGCCGGGCTGCTCGGGCGCTTCGCGCGGATCGTCGAAGCGCACCACGGCATCTGAGCTTCGGCGGCCCGAAAGCGCCGCCTGTCCGTCGGACCGCGACTACAGGAAGCGCCGCGCGCTTCGGTTAAGGTGCGGTCCATCCGCCGTTTGCCAACCCTTCCTTCATGACCACTCCTTCCACCGCGCCAGCCCGCAAGCATTTTTCGATGATCCGGGGGTTCCACCTCGCCGATGCGTTCACGCTCGGCAATGCGGCCTGCGGAGTGGGTGCGGTGTTCCTGGCGATGGCCTTCATGGCGAGCCATTCGCTGGCGCAGTTCCTGTGGGCGGCAGCGCTCGCGCCGGCCGCCTTCATCTTCGACGTGCTCGACGGCCGCATCGCGCGCTGGCGCCAGACCCAATCGGCCCTCGGGCGCGAGCTCGACTCGCTCGCCGATGTGATCTCGTTCGGCGTGGCGCCCGCCGCGCTCGGCTTCGCGGCCGGGCTTAACGGCGGCTGGGACTGCGTGATCCTGATCTATTTCGTGGGCTGCGGCGTGAGCCGGCTCGCGCGCTACAACGTCACGGCCGAAGCGCTGTCGGCCGGCGCCGACAAGGTGAAGTATTTCGAGGGCACGCCCATCCCGACCAGCGTGGTGCTGGTGGGCGTGCTGGCGTACGCGGCCTGGCAGGGCCGCATCGGCGACGCCCTGTGGGGCGCCGCCTGGGCCGTCGGCCCGTGGCAGCTGCATCCGCTGGTGTTGCTGTTCGCCTTGTCGGGCACGCTCATGATCAGCAAGACGCTGCGCATCCCCAAGTTCTGACCGTTCAAGACGAAGGAGACCCACCGATGACGATGAAGCTGTATTTCGACCCGCACAGCCGCTCGCAGGTTGCCAAATGGATGCTTGACGAAGCCGGCGTGGACTACGAGATCGTGACCACGCTCATCAAGGACAAGGCCCACAAGACACCCGAGTTCCTGAAGATCAACCCGGCGGGCAAGCTGCCGGCGCTGGTCGACGGCCGCACGCGCGTCTTCGAGAACGCGGCCATCTGCATGTACGTCGCCGAGAAGTTTCCCGGCAAGCGGCTCGCGCCTTTCCCCGGTTCGCCGGATCGCGGCCGCTACCTGTCGCTGATGGTCTATTCGACCTCGCAGCTGGAGCCCGCGATGGGCGACTGCCTGCTGAAGATCCGCAGCAACAACAGAGCGCGCGGCTGGACGGACTTCGAGGCGGCCAAGGACGCGGTCGAGCGCGAACTGGGCGATGGCCCGTACCTGTTCGGCGCGCAGTTCACCGCGGCCGACGTGATGATCGGCTCGATGCTCATCTGGCACCGCGCGTTCGGCGGCATCCTGAACCGGCCCAAGCTCGACGCCTACGTCAACCGGCTGCGGGGCCGCCCCAAGGGCATGAAGTTCGGCTGAAAGCGACACGCCATGTCACAGACCACGTCCGTTCACATCGGCACCGGCGGCCTCGATCAGCTCGTCCGCATCGCCGAGACGCAACCGCTGTCGCCCGCCTGCGATCACTTCTACTTCCTGCGCCATGGCCAGACCGGGCGCAATGCGCAGCGCATCTTCCAGGCGGTGGACGAACCCCTGAGCGAGCTCGGCCTGCAGCAGGCCGCGCGCGCTGCCGGGCTGCTGGCGGGCGAGCCCATCCGCACCGTCGTGTGCAGCGATGCGCGGCGCGCGAACGACACCGCCCACGCCGTTGGCACGGCGCTGAAACTGGTGCCGGCCGCGCAGGCCGCGCTGCGCGAGCGCAACTTCGGCGCGCTGATCGGCACCTCGTCCGCCAACATCGACTGGGCCTGCGAGCCCGAGGGCGGAGAGACGCTCACGCAGTTCGTCGCACGCACGCGCGCCGCCCTCGACGAGGCCCTGCGGCTGCCCGCCCCGGTGCTGGTGGTGGCGCACGGCGGCACGCTCTATGCGCTGGCCGCGCTGCTGGGTGTGCCCGTCGACCTCGGCCTGCTCGGCAACGCACAGCCATTGCGTTTCGAGCGCAGAGGCCCCACATGGGGCGTAACGCCGCTGCTGCGGCAAACCGACGGAAACGCAGCCCTGGCCTGACCAACCCCGGCGCCCCGGGCCCCGATGCCGTCCACACAACGAACTGCCACACACCATGGAATTCAAGGACTACTACAGCGCACTGGGCGTCGACCGCACCGCGTCCGACGACGAAGTGCGCAAGGCCTACCGCAAGCTCGCCCGCAAGTACCACCCCGACGTCAGCAAGGAGGCCGACGCCGAGCAGCGCATGCGCGACATCAACGAGGCCAAGGACGTGCTGGGCGACAAGGAAAAGCGCGCGGCCTACGACGCGCTGGCCGACCGTGTCGCGCGCGGCGGCCACCCCGAGGGCGGCTTCCAGCCGCCGCCGGGCTGGGACCAGGGCTTCGAGTTCCACCGCGGCCCACGCCAGGGCCCGGCCGACCACGCCGACTTCAGCGAGTTTTTCTCGTCGCTGTTCGGCGAGGCCGAGCGGCGCGACGCGGCGCGGCAGAACTACAAGGCGCGCGGCGAAGACCACCATGCGGCCATCGAGATTGCCCTCGAAGACGCGCTCAACGGCGCCGAGCGCGAGATCACGCTGCGCGCCCAGACCGTCGACGCGCAGGGCCACCCGCAGTGGCAGAACCGCACGCTCAGCGTGAAGATCCCGCCGGGCGTGCACCCGGGCCAGTTCATCCGCCTCGCGGGGCAAGGCATGCCCGGCCACGGCGGCGAGCCGCCGGGCGACCTGTACCTCGAAGTGCGCATTGCGCCGCACAAGCTGTACCGCGTGGAAGAGCGCGACCTGTACATGACGCTGCCCGTCACACCCACCGAGGCGGCACTGGGCACGCAGGTGCAGGTGCCGACGCCGACCGGCGGCGTGGTCGAGGTGACCGTGCCGCGCAATGCGCGCAACGGCCTGAAGCTGCGGCTCAAGGGCCGGGGCCTCGCGGGCAAGACGCCCGGCGACCTGTACCTGCTGCTCGACATCGCCCTGCCGCCCGCCGACAGCGACGATGTGCGCAAGGCCTACGAGCAGCTGGCGCAAGCCACGGCATCGTTCCACCCACGCCAGCATCTGGGAGTCTGAGCATGGTGAACTTCACCCTTACGACCGCCACCGCCATCAGCGCCTCGCAGCCGCTCGCGGCGAGCGAACTCGCGCACGCCGTCGGCGCCGACACTGCGTGGGTCGTGCAACTGGTCGAGGTCGGCATCCTGCAGATCGAAACGGCCGAGACCCAGCCCGAGCGCTGGCAATTTTCCAGTGCCGACCTGCAGCACGCGCTCGAAGTGCGCCGGCTGGAGCGCGACTTCGGCGTGGGGCTCGATGCCGCCGCGCTGATCCTCGACCTGGAGCACGAAGTCCGGCGGCTCAAGGCCGTGCTGCAGGCACACGGCCTGCGCTGACGCTACTGCATCTGCTGCAGGTTGCCGATGCGCACCAGCATCTCGGTGAACATCTGCATGTCGGCGTCGAGGTCGGGCACTTCCTTGTATTCCTTGGCGTTGTGCGCCGTGTACTTCTTGCCTGGCATGGCGGGGCCGAAGTTGATGGCGTTGGGCATCAGCTTCGCAGTGGTGCTGCCGGCCGTTGGCACGGGCTTGGCTTCAAGGCCGGTGGTGTCGCCGTAGATGTTGAGCAGCGTCGACAGCCACGCGCCCTTGGGGTCGCGTGCCATCCAGTTGCCCTGGTCGTAGACCACGTCGAGCTTCACGTTGTTCGCGCTCGCCCAGGCGTTGACCTTCGAGGTGACCTGCGCCTTCAGTTCGTCGGGCGTGCGGCCGCGCGGCATGCGCACGTTGACCGTGACCTCGAGCCTGCCGTCGTTGCCCATGCGCACGAGGTTCGGCGACAAGGTCAGCGGGCCCATGAAATCGTCGGCGTAGCCCAGGCCCATCTTCTCGCCGAGGTAGCCGGTGCCGTAGAGCGCGTCGATGTACTTCGCGGCCTTCAGGTACTGGTTGGCGGCCAGCGGCACGCCGGACTCCTCCAGGAACAGCGCAAGGCGCGGCAGCGGATTGACGCCTTCCTCCGGGCGCGAGCCGTGGGCCGAGACGCCTGTCACCTTGAGTTCGATGCTGTCGGCGCCGCGTGCGATGTCGATGGCGAACTTGCCGCCCTGCGCTTCGTACTTCTGCAGGAAGGCCGGCTTTGCTGCTTCGAGCTTTGCGAGCACGGCTGCAAGGTCGCCGCCTTTGAGCGTGGCGGTTGCCGTCTGCGAGATCGCGTTGGCCGATGCGGCGCCGGCCATGGCCGTGATCGCCGTCGATGCCCCATCGGCCGTTTCCGCCGGGAACAGCACCTTCAGCGCGCCCGAACCCTTCTCCGCCACCACGGCCGGATATTTGCTGTCGAGCACGATGTTGTAGGCCGGCAGTTGCGTCTTCGCGCGGTAGTACTGCATGGCGTCGCCACCGGTTTCCTCGGTGGTCTCGATCATCAGGCGGATGCTGCGCTCGATGGGCAGGCCGCTGTCCTTCACTGCCTTCATCGCGTAGAGCACGGCGGCGATGGAGCCCTTGTCGTCGATGGTGCCGCGGCCGTAGAGGAAGTCGCCCACGCGGGTCATCTTGAAGGGGTCGAGCCGCGTGCCGTCGTCGAGCACCCATTCGGACAGCACCGCGGGCACCACATCGGCATGCGTGAGGATGCCGAACTCCTCCGTGCCCTTGCCCTTGAGGCTGACTTCGAAAATGCGGTTGTCGACATTGCGGTAGGCAAGGCCGAAGTCGCCCGCCATCTTCTCGACCAGCTTGCCGAACTCGATGATCGGCGCGCTCTCGTGGGGCGGAACCTGCACGTTGCGCACCGTCGGAATCGCCACCATGGTGCCGATGCTCGCGATCACGGCCTGCTGGTTCTGCAGGCGGTTGTACAGGCCGAGCAGGCGCGCGATGTTGACGAGGTCGTCCCCGGCCAGCGGTTTCTTCGCGCGATAGGCGGCCACGCTGGCTTGCAGCGCGGGGTTGCTCCTGGCTGCCTGCGCGAGGAAGGCATTGAAATCGGCCGGGGCCTTGCCGGCTTGCCATGCGGCGGCAAGCTGATCGAGCTGGGGCTTCCTGAGTGCCTCGGCGTGCGCGCTCGCACCAAGGCCGAGCACGACCATCGACAGGGCCGACAATGAAAATCGAAAATGCTGCATCAGGGTGACCTCCTCATTCTGAAAAACATTCCCGACGATAGCCGAGCGAAATACCGAACGATGAACGACAGCAACGCCAAGATCCGCTGCGCATGGGCCCAGACCGACCCGCTGCTGGCCGCCTACCACGACGCCGAATGGGGCGTTCCCGAGCGCGACAGCCGTGCGCTGTGGGAAAAGCTGATGCTCGACGGCTTCCAGGCCGGCCTCTCGTGGCTCACCATCCTGCGCAAGCGCGATGCGTTCCGCAAGGCCTTCAAGGGCTTCGTGCCGGAGAAGATCATCAAATTCACCGAGGCCGATGTCGAACGGCTCATGCAGGACGCCGGCATCGTGCGCTCGCGCTCGAAGATCGAGGCCACCATCGGCAATGCGCGCGCCTACCTTGCGATGCAGGCGGCGGGCGAAGACTTCTCGGAGTTCATCTGGGGCATGGCTGGCGACAAGCCCATCGTCAACCGCACTGGCAGCGTGCCGGTGAAGACGCCGCTGTCGGAAGATATTTCGGCTGCGCTCAAGAAGCGCGGCTTCAAATTCGTCGGCCCCGTCATCGTCTACGCGTGGATGCAGGCCACGGGCATCGTGGACGACCATGCGCACGACTGCCATCGGCACGGGGCCAAGCTGAATTGACGCAATAAAAAAACCGGGCCGTGCTTTCGCATGGTCCGGTTGTGTCTGGCTGTTAAGTGAAGCGGCTTGCGCCGCGACAAATTACAGGCCGGCTTGGCGCGTGAAGGCCAGGCCCTTGGCTTGCGCGGGGATCACGCTGCCGGCGAAGGTTTCGGGGCGCAGGTTCTGGCCCGGCGCGTGTGCAGCGGCAACAGCTTCATTGCGGACGGCGGCACGGTCAGCCGAAGCGGTCAGCGCGGGCGTTGCGGTCGATGCAACACCATCGTTGTCGCCATATGCATTGCCGGCGCGGGCAGCGGCAACTGCCTGGGGCGCCACATCGGCGCGGCTGTAGCCGGAAGTCAGGGGCTGCACGCCTTCGTAGGTTTCTGCATGGGCGCCAGCGGCGGCGAGCAGGGACAGAGCAGCGGCGGCGAGGATGTTCGAGGTCTTCATTTCAATTCCTTATTCATTGGGCCTTTGGGTGCCTCAAGTGTGCATCACGATTACTAGGGCAAACCCCTACACAACCGAATCGCAGTGTTCATGAAATCGAAACAATGACGAGGAACCTTCTGACGAGGCTAACTCAAGTGCCCTCTCCGCCATCAAAAACGCGGCTAATTCGCGTACTTTTTCTCTAGCTCATCAAGCAATGGCTTGCCGACCAGGCGCTGCCTTTCAGCAAAAGGTGCTACCAATGCCGGGTCTTCATCCAGCCGGCGGGTATCGCGCAGAACGGTCAACGCACGTTGCATGCCAGCCACCGCGCCCTGCAATGCGGCATTGGCGTAGAGCACGAAGCCATAGCCCAGCGCGCCCAGTTCCTGCGCGCCGAAGGTCGGCGTCCTGCCGCCGATCACCATGTTCATGAGCTGCGGCTTGCCGAGGCGCTGCGGCATGGCGCGCACTTCTTCGGCCAGCGTCACGGCCTCGACGAAGAGGATGTCGGCGCCGGCTTCGCCGAACTTCTGCGCGCGCTCGATGGCGGCCTCGAAGCCATGCACTGCCGCCGCATCGGTGCGGGCCATGACGAGCAGATCGCTGTCCTGCCGCGCATCGACCGCGGCCTTGATCTTGCCGAGCATCTCGTCGGTACCGATCACGGCCTTGCCCGCGAAATGGCCGCAGCGCTTGGGGCTCACCTGGTCTTCGAGCTGGATGCAGTCGGCCCCTGCCCGCTCGAGCACACGCACCGTGTGCCGCACGTTGAGCGCATTGCCGAAGCCGGTGTCGGCATCGACCAGCAGCGGCAGGCTCACAACGTCGCGGATGCACGCCGTGTGCTCGGCGATCTCGTGCAGGCCCATGAAGGCCTGGTCGGGCAGGCCGAGGTGCATGTTGGTGACGCCCGCGCCGGTGATGTAGATCGCCTCGAAGCCGAGGTCTTCGATCACACGGGCCGACATCGCATTGAACGCACCCGGCACCAGCACGCCGCGGCGCGCCTCGGCCAGGCGGCGCAATACCTTCTTCGGGGATTCGTTGTTCGCCCACATGGTTCAGGCCGCGTACAGGTCGACGTACTCGTGCACCGGCATCGCCTCGAGTTTCTTCGCATCGAGCGACACATCGAGGATGGCCTGCTGCTGCTTCTGCGCGAAGCGGCGTGCAAGGTTGGTGCGGAACTTGGCTTCGAGCAGCGGAATGCCATCGCCGCGGCGGCGCTTGTGGCCGATGGGGTACTCGACCACCACTTCGGCAAGGCTCGTGCCGTCCTTGAACGCCACCGTCAGCGCGTTCGCGATGCTGCGCTTTTCAGGGTCGTGGTAGTCGGCCGTGAAGCGCGGGTCTTCCACGCACACGATCCTGTCGCGCAGCGCGTCGATGCGCGGGTCGTTCGCCACGCTGTCCTCGTAGTCGCCGGCAGTGAGGCGGCCGAAGATCATCGGCACCGCCACCATGTACTGGATGCAGTGGTCGCGGTCGGCCGGGTTGTTCAGCGGACCCTGCTTGTCGATGATGCGGATGCAGGCCTCGTGCGTACGGATGGTCACCCGCTCGATGTCGTCCACGGTCTTGCCGATCTTGTTCAACTGCGCATGCAGCGCCATGCCAGCCTCCACCGCCGTCTGGCTGTGGAACTCGGCCGGGAAGCTGATCTTGAACAGCACATTTTCCATCACGTAGCTGCCGTACGGGCGTTGAAACTTGAAGGGTTGCCCCTTGAACAGCACGTCGTAGAAGCCCCAGGTCTTGGCGCTGAGCACGCTCGGGTAGCCCATCTCGCCCGTCTTCGCGATCAGCGCGAGACGCACCGCGCGGCTGGTCGCGTCGCCCGCCGCCCAGCTCTTGCGGCTGCCGGTATTGGGCGCATGGCGGTACGTGCGCAGGCTCTGGCCATCGACCCATGCGAGCGACACGGCGTTGACGATCTCGTCGCGCGTCAGCCCCAGCAGGCGCGCCACCACGGCGGTCGATGCCACCTTGACCAGCACCACGTGATCGAGCCCGACCTTGTTGAACGAATTCTCCAGCGCGAGGCAGCCCTGGATCTCGTGCGCCTGGATCATGCCGGTGAGCACGTCGCGCATGGTCAGCGGCTTGCGCCCGGCAGCCACGGCGTTGCGGCTGAGCCAGTCGGCCGTGGCGAGGATGCCGCCCAGGTTGTCGCTCGGATGGCCCCACTCCGCCGCGAGCCACGTATCGTTGAAGTCGAGCCAGCGGATCATCGTGCCGATGTTGAAGGCTGCCTGCACCGGATCGAGCTGGTACGGCGTGCCCGGCACCTTCGCGCCGTTCGGCACCACCGTGCCCGGCACGATCGGGCCGAGCAGCTTGGTGCAGGCCGGGTATTCGAGCGCCTCGAGGCCGCAGCCGAGCGTGTCGATCAGGCAGTGGCGCGCGGTTTCGTACGCCAGCGCGCTCGTGATCTGCTGGTGGGCAAGCACGTAGTCGACGATGTCGACCAGCACCTGGTCGGGTTCGGGGCGGATGTTGCTGATGTGTGCGGACATGGAGAAAGAGGCTTTCAGCGGTTGGCGATGGGAACGAAGGTCTGGTCTTCGGGACCGGTGTAGTTGGCGCTCGGGCGGATGATCTTGTTGTCCTGCCTTTGCTCGATGATGTGCGCGGCCCAGCCGCTGGTGCGCGCAATGACGAACAGCGGCGTGAACATTGCCGTCGGCACGCCCAGCATGTGATAGCTCACGGCGCTGAACCAGTCGAGGTTGGGGAACATCTTCTTCGCGTCCCACATCACCGCTTCGAGCCGTTCGGCAATGTCGTACATGCGGGTGGAACCGGCCTCGTCCGACAGCTGCTTCGCCACGCGCTTGATGACCACGTTGCGCGGGTCCGACACGGTGTAGACCGGGTGGCCGAAGCCGATGACCACCTCCTTCGCCTCGACGCGGCGACGGATGTCGGCCTCGGCCTCATCGGGCGTGTCGTAGCGCTTCTGGATCTCGAAGGCGACCTCGTTGGCGCCGCCGTGTTTGGGCCCGCGCAGCGCGCCGATGGCGCCGGTGATGGCCGAGTACACGTCGGAGCCCGTGCCCGCCACCACGCGCGCGGTGAAGGTCGAGGCGTTGAACTCGTGCTCCGCATAGAGGTTGAGCGAGGTGTGCATCGCACGCTCCCAACTCGCCGAAGGCGCGCGGCCGTGCAGCAGGTGCAGGAAGTGCGCGCCGATGGATTCGTCGTCGGTCTCCACCTCGATGCGCCGCCCCTGCGTCGACCAGTGATACCAGTACAGCAGCATCGAGCCGAGCGAGGCCATCAGCCGGTCGGCGATGTCGCGCGCGCCGGGCAGCGAGTGGTCGTCCTTCTCGGGCAGCACGCAGCCGAGCGCAGACACACCGGTGCGCATCACGTCCATCGGATGCGCGCTGGCGGGCAGGCGTTCCAGCGCTTCCTTCACGCTCGCGGGCAGGCCGCGCATCGCCTTCAGCCGGCCCTTGTAGGCGCGCAGCTCGGCGCTGCTGGGTAGCTTGCCGTGCACCAGCAGGTGCGCGATTTCCTCGAACTCGCAGACGTCGGCGATGTCGAGGATGTCGTAGCCGCGGTAGTGCAGGTCGTTGCCCGTGCGCCCCACGGTGCACAGCGCGGTGTTGCCCGCGGTCACGCCCGAGAGCGCGACGGATTTCTTCGGCTTGAAGCCGGTGGGGCTTGCGGTGTCGGTGGTCATACGGTCTCCTCGGAAATTGCTTCGGCGAGGCGCGCCATGCGCCTCGGGCGTCCGGCGGCGTCGACCGCCACCATCTCGAACTCGCCTTCGAGCACGTATGCAAGCGCCTCGGTCGCCACGTCCTGCACGCAGCCGCGCACGTGCACTGTGAGCGAGCTGCGGCCGGCGCGCGAGACGTGCGTGTTGAGCACCAGCGTGCTGCCCAGGGGCACCGGCGCATGGAACAGCACCTCGCCGCAGCGCGCCATCACCACGTCGCCGCGCACGAAGCTGCGGCCGCCCAGGAAGGCGGCCTTCGACATCAGCTGCAACGCCTGGCCGCCGAACAGCGTGCCGTAGTGGTTGGTGTGTTCCGGGAACACCACCTCGATGAGACGGACCGAACCGCGAGTGCCTTGCATGATTCGCAATTTACGCAAGATCATGCTCATAATGAAGACCTGAATTGGCGAATGATTGCGAAGGAAATGCGATCAAGTTTGCGAATCTTGCGAACAACGGACACAGACGATGAAGAAGACCTTCATGGGCGTGCGGCTGCGAAGCCTGCGCGAGGAGCGCGGCCTGAGCCAGCTCGCGCTTGCGCAGCAACTGGGCCTGTCGCCCAGCTACCTGAACCAGATCGAGCAGAACCAGCGGCCGCTCACGGTACCGGTGCTGCTGCGCCTGCATGCCACGCTGGGCGTCGACATCCAGGCCTTCTCGGAAGACGAGGAAGCGCGGCTCATCGCCAGCCTGCGCGAGGCGCTGGCCGACAACCCGGGCGGCGACGCGGTCGCGCTGGCCGAACTGCGCGAGGTGGCCACGCAGATGCCGGCCGTGGGCCGCGCGCTGGTGGCCCTGCACCAGCGGCACCGCGATGCGATGGAACGGCTGGAGGCGCTGGCGGGCGAACTTGGCGACGGCCGCGGCGACCTTGCGCGCTTGCCGCAGGCGCGGCCCGTGCCCTTCGAGGAAGTGCGCGACTTCTTCTTCGCGCATCAGAACCACATCGCGCCGCTCGACGATGCGGCCGAAGCCTTCGCTGCGCAATGGCGCCTGCGCGAAGGCAACCCCGGCGACCGCCTCGCGCGCCGGCTGCTCGAAGCGCACGGCGTGCAGGTGGTGCCCGCCGAAGATGGCGAAGCCGGTGCGCTGCGGCGCTACGACCCAGCCTCGCGCGTGCTGCGGCTCTCGCCTCACCTGGAGCCCGGGCAGCATGCATTCCAGCTCGCCACGCAGCTTGCGTTTTTCGAGCTCGGCGACATGCTCGAAGAGCTGGTGGCGACCGCGCCGCTGTCCAGCGACACGGCCCGTTCGCTCGCGCGCATCGGCCTGGCCAACTACTTCGCCGCGGCGCTTCTGCTGCCCTACGGCGAGTTCCTTGAAACCGCCGAGCTGCTGCGCTACGACATCGACCAGTTAGCGCGCCGCTTCGGCGTGGGCTTCGAGACCATCTGCCATCGCCTGAGCTCGCTACAGCGGCCCGATGCGCGCGGCGTGCCCTTCTTCCTGATCCGCGTCGACCGCGCGGGCAACATCTCGAAGCGGCAGTCGGCCACGCATTTCCACTTCTCGAAGACGGGCGGCACCTGCCCGCTGTGGAACGTGTACGAGGCCTTCGCACAGCCCGGGCGCGTACTCACGCAGCTCGCGCGCATGCCCGACGGGCGCGCCTACCTCTGGATCGCGCGCACGGTGTCGCACGGCTACCGCGGCTACGGTTCGCCCAACAAGACCTTCTCGATCGGGCTGGGCTGCGACATCAGCCATGCCACGCGGCTGGTCTACTCGAAAGGCATGGACCTGCGCGACCCCGACGTGCCCACGCCCATCGGCGCGGGCTGCAAGGTGTGCGAACGCGAGACCTGCCCGCAGCGCGCGTTTCCGTTCGTGGGCCGGCCGCTGGCCGTGGATGAGAACCAGAGCCGGTTCATGCCCTATGCGGCAGCACCGGCGGCAGGCGCGATCAGGAGCGCGGCCAGGCGCGCACCAGTGTCCGGAGCGCGACCGCGCCGCTCCCCTTGACCTCGGCGCGGTAGGTGCCCACCAAGGCCTCGCGCTCGGCCGCCGCCTGCGGGTCGTTGCGCCAGGCCAGCAAGGCGGCCACGTCCGCATCGGGCAGTGCGGCGAGCTGTGCCTGCGTCACCTGCTTCTCGAACTCGCGCGCCACGATCATCAGGTTGCGTGGGCGCGTCGACGTTACGCCGCGCGACCACAGTGTGTCGAGAGCCATGTCCAGTGTGCGGTCCGGCAGCGAGCTGAGCTGGCCGCCGTTGCCACGCGCGAGCTGCTTGACCACCGCGCTCATCAGCAACTGGCTCGAGAAGTCGACCTCGCGCACCTCTGCCACGGCCATGCGTTCGAGCAGCTCGGTGCGCGCCGGATCGGCAGGCTTGGCGCGTTCGCGGCTGAAGAACTCGGCCTTGCCGGCCTCGGTCATGGCGGCGTAGTCGGTGCGCAGTTTCACGAAATGCGCCACGGCGGCCAGCACCTGCGGGCTGGGAGCAGCACCGCCGTTGCCGGCCAACGCTACTTCCTGCTGGATCGCGGCCACGGAGGCCTTGGTGTTGAACGCACGGCCGGCGGCGGTGTCCAGCGCCTTGAGTGCCTTGTCTGCAATGGCCTGGTCATCGGGCTCCAGCAGTTCCCTCGCACCCCGCGCGACGGCACCGGGCGCATAGGACGCTTCATAGCGCGCCTGCACGCCTTCGAACTGCAGCAGCGCTTCCGCGCGGTTCTGCGCCCAGCCCATCAAGGGGGCCAGGAGCAACAGGAGCAGCAGGGAGAAACGGAACGGGAAGAGACGGTCTGGGCAAAGCATGCCTCCATTATTGGCGCGCCCGCATTGCCCCTCCTCAGCTCAAGCGGGGACCAGTTCCTTGCGCAGCAGCTTCGCTGCAGCCACCATGTTCGACAGCGCCGCCTCGGTCTCGGGCCAGCCGCGGGTCTTGAGGCCGCAGTCGGGGTTGATCCAGAGGTTCTCGTGCGGCACCACGCCCGCAGCCTTGCGCATCAGGCGCACGATCTCGTCGACCGAGGGCACACGCGGCGAGTGGATGTCGTACACGCCCGGGCCGATCTCGTTCGGATAGCGAAAGCCACCCGCATCGTTCTCGCCGCCGAAACCTCGCAGGAGTTCCATGTCGGAACGGCTGGTCTCGATGGTGATCACGTCGGCGTCCATTGCCGCGATCTCCGGCAGAATGTCGTTGAACTCCGAATAGCACATGTGCGTGTGGATCTGCGTCTCGTCGCGCACGCCCGAAGCGCTGATGCGGAAGGCGCGCGTGGCCGACTTCAGGTACGCGGGCCAGCCGGCGCGGCGCAGCGGCAGTCCTTCGCGAATCGCGGGTTCGTCGATCTGGATGATGCCGATGCCCGCGCCTTCGAGGTCGACCACCTCGTCGCGGATCGCCCAGGCAATCTGCTCGCAGGTGGTGGCGCGCGGCTGGTCGTCGCGCACGAAGGACCACTGCAGGATGGTGACGGGGCCGGTCAGCATGCCCTTCATCGGCAGCTTCGTCAGGCTCTGCGCATAGGCGGTCCACTCGACCGTCATCGCCGCCGGGCGCGCCACGTCGCCGAAGATCACCGGCGGCTTCACGCAGCGCGAGCCGTACGACTGCACCCAGCCGTTGGCGGTGAAGGCGAAGCCGTCGAGCTGCTCGCCGAAGTACTCGACCATGTCGTTGCGCTCGGCTTCGCCATGCACCAGCACGTCGATGCCCAGTTCCTCCTGCTTGCGCACGGCGAGTGCGATCTCGGCGCGCATCTTCTCGCGGTAGCCGGCGGCGTCGAGCTCGCCGCGCTTGAAGGCGGCGCGCGCGGCGCGGATGTCCGGCGTCTGCGGGAACGAGCCGATGGTGGTGGTCGGCAGCGCCGGCAAGGCGAAGCGCGTGCGCTGCACCAGTTGGCGCAGCGCAAAGACCGACACGCGGCTGTCGTCGCCGGCCACGCTGCGCGCCAGGCGCAGGGCCACGTCGGCGCGATGCACGCGCGGGCTGGCGCGGCGTGCCGACACTGCCGCGCGGGCGGCCGCCAGTTCGGTCGCGACCGAGGCTTCATCGCCATCGATGGCCGCGCGCAGCACGCGCAGCTCGTCGAGCTTCTCGATGGCGAAGGCGAGCCACGACTTGAGCTCGGAGTCGAGCTTCGTCTCGGCCTCGAGGTTGAAAGGCACGTGCAGCAGCGAGCACGAAGGCGCGATCCACAGCTCGCCCTTGTGCTTCTCCGCCACTGGCCTGAGCTTGGCCAGCGCGGCATCGACGTCGGTACGCCAGATGTTGCGGCCATCGACCACGCCGACAGACAGCACCTTGTGCGCCGGCAGCCAGTCGGCCACGCCCGTCAGCTCCTGCGGCGAACGCACGGCGTCCACGTGCAGGCCCGCCACAGGCAGCTGGCAGGCCAGGCGCAGGTTGTCCGACAGCGGCGAGAAGTACGTGGCCAGCAGCAGCTTCGGCGCGCTGCGGGCCAGTTGCCAGTAGGCGCGCTCGAAGGCGTTGCGCCACGCGTCGGGCAGGTCGAGGCCGAGGATGGGCTCGTCGATCTGCATCCATTCCACGCCCTGCTGCTTCAACCGCCGGAGCACCTGTTCGTACACGGGCAGCAGCGAGTCGAGCAGCGAGAAGCGGTCGAAGCCGGCTTCCTTTTCCTTGCCGAGGTACAGGAAGCTCAGCGGCCCGAGCAGCACGGCCTTGACCGCGTGCCCGGCCTGCTGCGCCTGCGCCACTTCGTCGAACAGGCGCGTCGACGCGAGCTTGAACTGCGTGGCCGCATCGAACTCGGGCACGAGGTAGTGGTAGTTGGTGTCGAACCACTTCGTCATTTCCAGCGCGAAAGTGCCGTCGGCGCCGTGGTTGCAGCTGTCGTCGTGCACGTGGCCGGCTTCGCTTTCCACGCCGCGCGCCATCGTGAAGTAACGCGAAAGTTCGGGTTCGCCGCCATGAAAGCCGAAGCGCGACGGCTCGCAGCCGAGCAGCTGGATATGGTTGGCCACGTGGTCGTAGTATGCAAAGTCGCCGACCGTCACGAAGTCGAGTCCCGCATCGCGCTGGGCCTGCCAGTGGCGCGCGCGCAGTTCTTCGCCGACCGCTTCGAGCGCGGCGCGATCGATCTCGCCGCGCCAGTGCTTTTCGAGGGCGAACTTGAGTTCCCGGTGGGCGCCCATGCGCGGAAAGCCGAGGGTGTGGATACGGGTGGTCATTTGCAGGTAGTAATCGCTGATCTTGGGAGCCTGCAATGGTCGGCGTTTGAGGCATATGATTCAAACGAAACCTTTTGCCCATTCGATTGAATAATTTTCATGTTGCAGTCGCCCCTCGAAATACGCCACCTGCGCACGCTCATCGCACTGCGCGACACCGGCAGCCTGGTGCGCGCAGCGCAGCTGCTCAACCTCACGCAATCGGCGCTGTCGCACCAGATCAAGCTGCTCGAGGACCGCTACGGCGCGCAGCTGTTCGAGCGCAAGTCGGTGCCGCCGCAGTTCAGCACCACCGGCCTGCGGCTGCTGCAGCTGGCCGACACCGCGCTGCCGCTCATCGAGGAAGCCGAGCGCGACGTGGCCCGGCTCGCGCTGGGGCGCAGCGGGCAGCTGCGCATCGTGGTCGAGTGCCATACCTGCTTCGACTGGCTGATGCCGGCGATGGACGCGTTCCGCCAGCGCTGGCCCGAGATCGAGCTCGACATCGTCTCGGGCTTTCACCCCGACCCGATCGCGCTGGTGATGCAGAACCGCGCCGAGGTGGCGATCGTGTCCGAGGAAGACCCCGATGAAACGGTCGACTACCACGCGTTGTTTCGCTTCGAGATCATGGCGCTGCTGGCCAACGACCATCCGCTGACAGCCAAGGCGTATCTCACGGCGCGCCACTTCGCCAACCAGACGCTCATCACCTACCCCGTGCCCGACGACATGCTCGACATCGTGCGGCAGGTGCTGGCGCCGGCGGGCGTGGAGCCCGCGCACCGCCGCACCACCGAGCTCACGGTGGCGATGCTGCAACTGGTGGCGAGCGGGCGCGGCGTGGCGACGCTGCCGCTGTGGGCAGTGCAGAACTACCTCGACCGCGGCTACGTCACGGCCCGTCCCGTGGGCAGCAAGGGACTGACTGGGCGGCTCTACATGGCGTGCACGGAGGGCACGTCGGGGCAGCCATGGCTGGCGGACTTCGTGCGCATCACGCGCGAGAGCTGCTTCAAGAGCCTGCCGGGGATCGAGCTGCTGTAGCAATGGCACTGCAGAATCGCAACTTCGCATCCACACTCGAGGACAGGAAGACCCGATGGCCCTGAAGAAAAAAGGCCGCTACTGGTACGGCGATGGTCCGGAAGACACGCAGGCCGAAGTGCAGCGCTACAGCCAGGCCAACGCCTACCCGGCCACGCGGTTCGCAGCATCGGCATGCAACTGCGGCCAACGCGTCTTCAAGCTCGAAACCGACGAGGACACGGGCGCGGCGCGGCGCACCTGCACGGCCTGCGGCAACGTTCACCTGATGGGCGACAGCGCCGAATACGCGGACGAAGCCGAGTTCGAGAACCACGAATGCGTCTGCGGCGCCGAAGCCTTCGAGCTGCTCTCGGGCGTGGCACTCTACGCCGACAGCAGCGACGTGCGCTGGTACTACCTCGGCTGCCGCTGCACCAGCTGCAGCCTCGTCGGTGTCTTTGCCGACTGGAAATGCGAAGGTGGGGACGCCGGCGACTTTCTCGCCGCCGTCTGATCGCGGCGCATCGCCTCGCCGATCCAGGCGCGGAAGGCCGCCACCTTCGGTCGATCGTGGCTGGCCTGCGGGTACACAAGGTAATAGGCGAAGTCTTCCAGCCATGCGGCTCTGAAGAGCCGCACCAGCCGGCCCTCTGCGACTTCGTTCGCCACCAGGGCCGCGGGCAGCAGGCCGACGCCCTGCCCCGCCTGCACCGCGCCCACCAGCAGCCCTGCATCGTCGAACGACGGCCCGCGGGCCGGGCCGGTGTCGGCAACGCCCTGCGCCTCGAACCACAGGCGCCAGCCCTTGCGTTCCGCGTCGTTCACTCGCGGCCACTGCAGCAGGTCGACCGGCTTCTTCGGCTTGCCGTGCTCGGCAACCAGCGCGGGCGCGGCGACGGCAACCATCTCGACCGTGAGCACGCGCTGGCTGGCAAGCCCGGGGTACTGGCCCATGCCGTGGCGGATGGCGACGTCGACGCCGTCGCGCGAGAAATCGGCCAGCGTGTTGCTGGCCCGCACCTGCAGGTCGATGCCGGGATGCGCTTTCTGGAATGACTTGAGGTGAGGCACGAGCCAGGCGGCAGCGAAGAACGGCGTGGCGCTCACGGTGAGCAGGCCGGTGTCCGCAGGCACGGCCACCTTTTGTGTGGCGTCGCTGATCTGCCTGAAGGCATTGCGCACTGGCGGCAGGTAGGCCTGGCCCGCATCGGTCAGGAAGATGCCGCGGTTGACGCGGCGGAACAGCTGCACGCCGAGGTGCAGCTCCAGCGTCTTGACGAGCTGGCTCACGGCGCCCGGGGTCACGCACAGTTCGTCCGCAGCGTTCTTCACCGAGAGGTGGCGTGCGGCGGCTTCGAACGCGCGCAGTGCGTTGAGTGGTGGAAGCTGGTGTTCCATGATTTAGCCGATCTGATCCGAATGAGACAGAAATTCTGGTTTGCGGCTCGTCCTTTGAAACGCGAACATCGGCACACGCAGATCCGAAACCGTGAATTTAGATATTCTGATCCAGACGATGAAGACCATTCCCTCGAATCCCACCTCATCCCCATCGCAGGGCAAGGGCCTCTTCCGCGGCTGGCTGGTCGTCGCGGGCGCCTTTGCCGTGACCTTCGTCGGCTTCGGCTGCGCCTACACCTTCAGCGCCTTTCTCGAATCGCTGCAGAAAGACTTCGGCGCCTCGCGCGGCTCGGTCTCGCTGGTGTTCTCGCTGGCGGGCTTTCTCTACTTCGGCCTGGGCGTGCTGAGCGGGCCGCTGGCCGACCGCTGGGGTTCGCGGCGGCTGACCGTCGCCGGCATGGTGCTGGTCGGGCTGGGGCTGGCGGTTGCGGGGCAGGCGCAGAGCCTGACGCAGATCTACCTGGCCTACGGGCTTGGCGTCGGCCTCGGGGTCGGCGCGTCGTATGTGCCGGTGCTGGGCGCGGTGCAGCGCTGGTTCGTCAGGCGGCGCGGCTTCGCGTCGGGGCTGGCGGTGAGCGGCATCGGCGTGGGCACGCTGGTGATGCCGCCGCTGGCGTCGTTGCTCATCGAAACGCTGGGCTGGCGGCATGCCTACCTGGCGCTCGGCGGGCTGGCGGTGGTGGTGGGCGTGGGCATGGCGCTGCTGATAGAAAACGACCCGCGCGACCGGGGGCTCGGCCCCGATGGCGATCCGCCGCAGCCGCTGGCCGCTTCGGCCAAGCCCGAGGGCTTCACGGTGCGCGATGCAGTGCGCTCACGGCGCTTCGCCGGCCTGTACGCAGCCTGCCTCATCAGTTCGTTCGGCCTGTTCGTGCCTTTCGTGCACCTCGTGCCCTACGCGCTGGACCACGGCGTGCCCAATGCCTCCGCGGTGCTGCTGCTGGGCGCCATCGGCGTCGGCAGCACGGCCGGGCGATTCTTCCTCGGTGGGCTGGCCGACCGCATGGGGCGTGCGCAAACCATGCTGCTGATGTCGACGGGCATGGCCCTGTCGCTGCTCGTGTGGGCGGCGTCCAGCAGCTTCCCGGGGCTGGCCGTGTTCGCGTTCTTCTACGGTGCGTTCTACGGCGGTTTCGTCGCGCTGCTGCCGGCGCTGGTCATGGACTACTTCGGCGGCCGCAACATCGGCGCGATCATCGGGGTGCTGTACACCAGCGTGGCCTTCGGCACGCTGATCGGCCCGGCCGCCGCGGGCTTTGCCTTCGACATCAGCCGCAGCTACATGCTGCCGATCCTGTCCAGCGTGGGCGCCAACCTCGTGGCGGCCGGCATCATGTGGGCAATGTCGCGGATGGACGCTTCTGCAAAGCTCGCCCCGGCCGCCTCGACGCGGGGTACAGTCGGGAATGATCCAACCGTCGCCCGCCGCTCCTAGCCAGCCTCCAGAGGCAGCCCCCGCCGAAATCACGGAGGACCAGGCAGTCATGCGTGCCTGGGCGCTTTTCGCGGTGCTCTTCGTGGTGGTGATCGGCCTGTTGTGGGCCCTGCACTCCCACTACGGCTGAACACAGAGCCCGCTTCAGGAAGCCTTCTGCACCAGCTTCAGCACGCTCGAGAAATCGAGTGCGCCGTGGCCGGCGAGGCTGTGTGCGGCATACAGGCTGCGCGCCAGCCCACCCAGCGGCGTGGCCGCGCGCACGGCGGTCGCGTTCTCTTGCGCCAGGCCCAGGTCCTTGAGCATCAGGTCGGTGCCGAAGCCCCCCGCGTAGTTCTTCGAGGCGGGTGACGTTTCCATCACGCCCGGCATCGGGTTGTACTTTTCCAGCGCCCAGTTGCCGCCCGAACTGCGGCGCATGATCTCCGACAGCACCTTGGGGTCGAGCCCGTTGGCCACGCCCAGCGCCAGCGCTTCCGAGGTGCCGATCATCAGGATGCCCAGCAGCATGTTGTTGCAGATCTTCGCGGTCTGCCCCGCGCCGGCCGCGCCGGCGTGGAAGATGTTGGCGCCCATCTTTTCGAGCACCGGGCGCGCGCGCTCTAGGTCACCCGTCTCGCCACCGACCATGAAGGTCAGCGTGCCGGCAATCGCACCGCCGGTGCCGCCCGACACGGGCGCGTCGATCATCGCAATGCCCTTGGCGGCAGCAGCTTCGGCCACCTTGCGCGAAGTGGCAGCGGCGATGGTGCTGCTGTCGATCACCAATGTGCCGGCGCGGATGCTGTCGAGCAACCCGGGTTTGCCGCCACCGCCGAGAAACAGGCCCTCGACGTGCGCGCTGGCCGGCAGCATGCTGATGACGACCTCGGCATCGGCCACCGTCTCGGCCGCCGACTTGGCAATGGGCAGGCCTTCGGCGCCGAATTTCTTGCAGGCCTCGGCCGAGAGGTCGAAGGCGCTGAGCGTATGACCTGCCTTGAGCAGGTTCATGGCCATCGGGCCGCCCATGTTACCGAGGCCGATGAATGCGATTTTCATATGTCTTGTCTCCGTTGTTCTGTGCAGGAATCGATGCGTGTGGATCAGACCAGCGACGCCAGCTCGACCGGCATCTCGCCGCGCGGGCGCAGATGATCTTCGATGAAGGCTGGCGTGATCTCTTCGAGCGTGGCCGGGCTCCAGCGCGGGTTGCGGTCCTTGTCGACCAGCACCGCGCGGATGCCTTCGGCGAAGTCCTTGTGTGCGCAGAAGCCGAGCGAGGCCCAGTATTCGAGACGGAACACCTCGGCCAGCGACATGCGCAGAACGCGCTGCCACAGCTCGAAGCTCAGCGCGGCCGAGCTGGGCGCGCCTTTGGCGAAGGTCTTGGCTGCGGTCTGCAGCCATGTGTCGTCGCTCTGCAGATCGCGCAAACGCCTTGCGATGTCGAGCAGGTCGTCGCCCGCCATCAGCGCATTGATGGTGTCGTAGTGCTCGCGCACCTTCGATGGCGGCATCTCGGTGCCCTCGCCCGCCTTGGCGAGGATGCGCGACAGCGTGGCGCGGTCAGCCTTGTTCTCGCCGGCCCATTTCGTCGAAGCGATGGCTTCCAGCACCTCGCCCTTGCGCTCCTGCGGGACCAGCACATCGGCCAGCCCGCAGAAGATGGTGTCGGCCGCGTTGATGTTGGCGGCCGTGAGCGCCAGGAACAGGCCCGTGCGGCCCGGCGTGCGGCGCAGGAACCAGCTGCCGCCCACGTCGGGGTACAGGCCGATGTTGATCTCGGGCATGGCGATGCGGCTTTGCAGCGTCAACACGCGGTGCGAAGCGCCGGCCAGCAAGCCCACGCCGCCGCCCATCACGATGCCGTGACCCCAGCACAGGAAAGGCTTGGGGAAGGTGTGGATCAGGTGGTCCAGTTCGTACTCTTCGCGGAAGAAGTCTTCGGCGTAGGTGTTGCGCTCGGGGCCGCAGTCGAGCAGCGTCTGGTAGAGCTGGCGCAGATCGCCGCCTGCGCAGAAGGCTTTTTCACCGGCGGCCTGCATCAGCACGCCAACGATGCCTTCGTCCTTCGCCCATTCGCGCAGCTTGGGCGTGAGCAGGCGAACCATGTCCACGGAGAGTGCGTTGAGCGAAGCCGGCGCGTTGAGGGTGGCAACGCCGAAGCGCTGGCCGCCGGCGGTCTTGATTTCGTCGAAGAGAACTACGGAGTCGGTCATTGTCTTGAGAGGTTCTGGATGCGGAACTTCAGCGGATATCGCTGTCGCCCTCCAGCAATTTTCGCGCAACGATCACACGCATGATCTCGTTGGTGCCTTCGAGGATCTGGTGCACGCGCGCGTCGCGCACCAGCCGCTCCAGCGGAAACTCGCTCAGGTAGCCATAGCCGCCGTGCAGCTGCAGCGCGTCGTTGCAGACGTTGAAGCCCGCATCGGTCGCAAAGCGCTTGGCCATCGCGCAATAGGTGCTGGCGTCGGCATGTCCGGCGTCGAGCTTCGATGCCGCCAGCCGCACCATCTGCCGCGCCGCCACCAGCTCGGTCGCCATGTCTGCCAGCTTGAACTGCAGCGCCTGGAAGCTCGCGAGCGGCTTGCCGAACTGCTGGCGCTCGTGCAGGTAGCGGCGGGCCGCGTCGAGCGCGCCCTGCGCCGCGCCCACCGAGCAGGTCGCGATGTTGATGCGCCCGCCGTCGAGCCCCTTCATGGCAATGCGAAAGCCCTCACCCTCCTTGCCCAGCAGGTTCTGCGCGGGAATGCGCACGTTGTCGAAATTGATGCTTCGCGTGGGCTGGCTGTTCCAGCCCATCTTGTGCTCCTTCTTGCCGTAGCTGACGCCGGGCGCGTCGGCCGGCACCGCGAAGGCCGAGATACCGCTCGCGCCCGCGCCGCCCGTGCGCGCCATCAGCACCAGCACATCGGTCGAGCCGGCGCCCGAGATGAAGGCCTTGCCGCCGTTGATGACGTACTCGACGCCCTGCAACTCGGCGCGCGTCTTGAGCGAACCCGCATCGGAGCCCGCGCCCGGTTCGGTCAGGCAGTACGAAGCGAGCTTGCGCCCGCTCGTGAGCTCTTCGCCCCACTGCTGCGCCACCGCATCGGTGGCCCAGGTGCCGAGCATCCACGTCGCCATGTTGTGGATCGTGATGAAGGCCGTGGTCGAGGGATCGACCGCGGCCATCTCCTCGAACACCAGCGCCGCATCGAGCCGCGGCAGCCCGAGGCCGCCGATGCGCTCGGGCGCATAGAGCCCGCAGAAGCCCAGCTCGCCGGCCTTGGCGATGGCCTCCTTCGGGAAGACGGCCTCCGCGTCCCACTGCGCCGCATGCGGCGCGAACTCGGCCTGCGCAAAGTCGCGCGCGCTTTGCGCGAAAGCGCGCTGCTCTTCGGAAAGTTCGAAGTCCATCCGACGGACTTCTTACTTGAGACTGATCGTGGTGTTGACGCCGTGCGAGACGGTGCTGTCGTCGAACCAGCGTGCGGTCACGGTCTTGGTCTGCGTGTAGAACATGATGACCTGCTTGCCGTACGGCCCCAGGTCGCCGAGCTTCGAGGCGCGCGAGCCGGTGAACGAGAACATCGGGACCGGCACCGGAATCGGCACGTTGATGCCGACCTGGCCCACGTCGATGTCTTCCTGGAACCGGCGGGCGGCCGCACCCGACTGCGTGAAGATCGCCGTGCCGTTGCCGTTCGGATTGCTGTTGATCAGCTCGATGGCTTCGTCGATGTCCTCGGCGTCGGCAATGCACAGCACCGGGCCGAACACTTCCT
Source organism: Variovorax sp. Root434 (assembly GCF_001426595.1). Lineage (NCBI taxonomy): Bacteria > Pseudomonadati > Pseudomonadota > Betaproteobacteria > Burkholderiales > Comamonadaceae > Variovorax > Variovorax sp. Root434. The sequence goes on along the minus strand of NZ_LMEK01000012.1, from coordinate 123,864 downwards.
GGTCATAGATCGTCATGCCGGGCTTCACACCGGTGAAGATCGTCGGGCCGACGAAGTTGCCCTTCTCGTAGCCGGGCACCGTGGGCTTGCGGCCGTCGAGCACGAGCTTGGCGCCATCGGCCTCGCCGCGCTCGATGAGCCCGTTCACGCGGTCGTAGGCAGCGCAGGACACCAGAGGCCCCACGTCCACGCCCTTTTCGGTGCCCGCGCCGATCTTCAGCGTCCTGGCCTTCTCGATGAGTTCGGGCACCCAGTTGCGCGCCTCGCCCACCAGCACCGCGACCGACACGGCCATGCAGCGCTGGCCGGCTGCACCGAAGCTGGCGCCAGCCAGTGCGTTGAGCGTCTGCTCCTTGTTCGCGTCGGGCATCACGATGGCGTGGTTCTTCGCACCCATCATGCATTGGGCGCGCTTGCCAGCCAGCGTGGCGCGGTTGTAGACATGCGTGCCGACCTTGGTCGAACCGACGAAGCTGATCGCCTTGATGTCCTTGTGGTCGCAGATGCCGTTGACCACCGCTTCGCCGCCATGCACCACGTTCAGCACGCCGGGCGGAATGCCGGCTTCGAGTGCCAGTTCGCACAGGCGCATGGTGACCATCGGGTCCTGCTCGGAAGGCTTCAGCACGAAGGTGTTGCCGGTGACGATGGCCATCGGGAACATCCACAGCGGGATCATGGCCGGGAAGTTGAAAGGCGTGATGCCGGCGCACACGCCCAGCGGCTGCAGCAGCGTGTAGGTGTCGACGCCGTTGGCCACGTTGTTGGCCAGCTCGCCGAGCTGCAGGTTGCCGATGTTCGATGCATGCTCGACCACTTCGAGGCCGCGGAACACATCCCCCTCCGCATCTGGCAGCGTCTTGCCCTGCTCGGCCGTGAGGATGGCGGCCAGCTCGCCCATGTTCTCGCGGATGAGCTGCTGCAGCTTCAGGAAGATGCGGGCGCGCGCGCCGATGGGGGTCTTGCGCCAGGTCTTGAAGGCTTCCTTGGCGGAGGCCACGGCGGCGTCGAGCTCGGCTTGCGTGGCGAAGGGCACACGGGCCAGCACCTGCTGCGTGGCCGGGTTGACGACATCGCGCCATTCGGTGGTTTTCGATTCGACGAGCTTGCCGCCGATCAGCAGCTTGACGGTGGCGACTTTCGTCGAGGGGGTGGTGGTGGCGTCCATGGGGTTTGTCTCCTGTGAATCTCGGGAAGGCGATGCCGGTCGGGGGCCGGTACAGCGTGCATCCTAGCTTTGCATATTTGCCATGACAATAGACAAATTTGCGCCTTGGTTTTGCATAAATGCAGAATGCGGAAAAGGACGCAGAGGATGCGAACCTCCATCGAGAACCCGAACACACATGGACTGGGACAACCTGCGCTACTTCCTCGAACTCGCCCGCTCCGGGACGCTGATGAGCGCCGCGCGCCGCCTCGAGGTCGACCACACCACGGTCGCGCGCCGCATCCAGGCGCTGGAGAAGGAAGTCGGCGCCCCGCTGTTCTCGCGCGAGGCAGGCGGCCACCGGCTCACCGAAGCGGGCCGCCGGCTGCAGCCGCAGGTCGAGGCGATGGAGAGCGCGTTCCAGGCCGTGGAGAGCACCGCGCCGGCCTCGCAGGAAGGCCTGTCGGGGCTGGTGCGCATAGGCGCCACCGAAGGCTTCGGCACCGTGGTGCTGGCACCGCAGCTCGCGCTGTTCGCGCTGCAGCATCCGAAGCTCACCATCGACCTGCTCGCGATGCCGCGGCTCGTGCACCTGTCGCGGCGCGAGGCCGACATCGTGATCTCGCTCGAACGGCCGGCGCGCGGGCCGGTGGTCGTCACCAAGCTCACCGACTACACGCTGCGGCTCTATGCGTCGAAGAAGTACCTGGCAGCGCACAAGCCCATCAGGACGCGCGAAGACCTCCGCGGCCACACCTTCATCAGCTACGTGGACGACCTGCTGTTCAGCAAGGAGTTGCAGTACCTCGACGAACTGCACCGCCCCGACAGCTTCGCGCTGCGCAGCACCAGCGTGCTCGCGCAGCACAGTGCGGTGGCGGCGGGCGCGGGCATCGCGGTGCTGCCGGCCTTCATCGCCGAGAACGACAGCGCGCTGCGGCCCGTGCTGCCGGGGCAGGCGAACTTCACGCGCACCTTCTGGATGTCGATGCCGGAGGAAACCAAGCACCTGGCACGTATGCAGGCGGTGTGGAGCTTCCTGCGCGAGACGGCGCAGGCCCGGCAGGCGCTGTTGCTCCTGGCCCCGCCCGGCGATGAGAATGGCGCGTCGCAGCAGCGGCCGGCCCGTTCGCGCAGGCCGGCCCCGTAGCAAGCCAACCCCGACACGGAGATTCGCCCCATGCCACGCCACCGCCCCGCACGGCTCGAACACATCGCAGGCATCGGCGTCGACCGCATGGGCGCGATTGCCGACGACGCGGACGGCCCACCGTTCCTGCGGCTGGAAAACCTCGACGTCGACATCCCGCCCGACCCCGAAGCCATCGCGCGCACCGTGCGTGCCGCCACGGAAGACGCCGACAACAGCTACCTCCCATTCGTCGGCCAGTCCCGGTTGCGCGAGATCGCGGCGCGGCATGTGTCGGCGCTCTCGGGCGTTGCTTACGACGCACGCAACTGCGTGATCTCGGCCGGCGGGCTCTCGGGCATCCTCAACGCGCTGCTCGCAACCGTCGAGGTGGGCGACGAAGTGCTGGTGACCGATCCGACCTACGCCGGCCTGCTCAACCGCATCCGGCTCGCCGGCGGCACGCCGAAGTACGTGCCCTTTGCATTCAACCCCGGCGGCGAATGGAAGCTGGACCGCGCCGCGCTGCAAACGGCCATCGGCCCCCGCGTGCGCGTGATGCTGCTGATGTCGCCGTCGATGCCGACGGGCGGGTACTTCGACGCGGACGACTGGCGCACCATCGCCGCGCTGTGCGTGCGGCACGACCTGACGCTGATCCTCGACACCGCCATGGAACGCCTGCTGTACGACGGCCGCGAGGTCATCCACCCCGCGGGCCTGCCCGGCATGGCCGAACGCACGATCACGGTGGGTTCATCGGCCAAGGAGCTGCGCATGATCGGCTGGCGCGTGGGCTGGACCGTGGCACCCGAGAGCTACATGCCGGACCTCGTGGCCGTGTCGCTCGCGAACGTGGTGGTACCCGTGGGCATTGCGCAGGACGCGGTGGCCACGGCGCTGGCGCAATCGGCGCACACGCTCGCGCCGTATGTGGGCGAGCTGGAGCGGCGTCGCGACACGGTGCTCGATGAACTCAAGGGACTGCCGGTCGGCGTGCCCGCGGGCGGCTGGTCGTTGCTGCTGCGTGCGAGCGACTTCGGCATCGACGGGCAGACGCTGTCGGAGCGTCTGCTGAAGCATCGCGTGTGCGCCACCGCGATGAAGGGCTGGGGCGAAACGCATGGCGCGCAGTACCTGCGCTTCGTGTTTTCCAACGAGCCGGTCGAACGGCTGCGCGGACTGGGCGAGAAGGTGCGCGCCGCGCTGGAAGCCTAGCGGCGTGCGCGGGCCGGCAGCGCCGCACCGCCGGAAAGCGGGCGGTACCAGACCAGGTACACCGCCACCAGGACGGCCAGGAACGGAAGGCCCACCAGCAGCGTCAGCCTGAACATCGGCGTGAAGTATGTGGTGACCAAGATCGCCAGCACCAGCCCCGCGCCCAGCAGCGTGAGCCACGGAAAGCCCCACATGCGGAAGCCCGGGCCGGGACGCCCTTCCTTCACCCAGCGGCGGCGAAAGAACCAGTGGGTCGTGAAGATCATGAACCAGGTGAACAGGCCGCCGAACATGGCGATGGCCATCATCAGCGCGAACGACTGCTCGGGCGCGACGACGCTCAGCACGGTGGCGATGGCAATGCCGGCACAGGAGATCGCCAGCGCGTCGATCGGCACGCCGTTGCCGCGGATGCGGCCGAAGCGCCTGGGCGCATAACCGGCGCGCGACAGGCTGAACATCATGCGCGTGGCGATGTAGAGCAGGCTGTTCATAGCCGACAGCGCGGCGATCAGCACCACGAAGTTGATCACCGCTGCGGCGCCGGGAATGCCGATGATTTCCATCACCTTCACGAACGGGCTCTTGTCGGCGTTGGTGGCGTTCCACGGCACGATGGCCAGCATCAGCGCGATCGATGCGAGGTAGAACACCGCCAGGCGCAGCATGGTGGCGCGGAAGGCACCGGTCACCGCGCGCTCCGGGTCCTTGGCCTCGCCGGCGGCGACGGCGATGGTCTCAACGCTCATGTAGCTGAAGATGGCGACCACGACCGCCACCCAGGTGCCCCACAGGCCCTTGGGAAAGAAGCCGCCCTGCACGGCGTAGTTGTCCAGGCCGATGCCTGCGGGACGCGAGCCGAACACCACGTAGGCACCGATCAGGATGAACAGCACGATGGCCACGATCTTGACCATCGAGAACCAGTACTCGACGAAGCCGAAGGCCTTCACGCTCATGGCGTTGACCATGATCAGCAGCGCCGAGAACAGCACCACCCAGAGCCACTGCGGCGAGCCGGGAAACCAGTACGCCATGTACACGCCGATGGCCGTGACCTCGGTGCCCACTGCCAGCACCACGCAGGCCCAATAGACGTAGCGCACGATGAAGCCTGCCCACGGGCCGATGTAGTGCTCGGCGTAGGCGCCGAACGAGCCCGAGGTGGGATGCGCCACGGTCATCTCGGCGAGGCAGCCCATCAGCAGCAGCGCGATGAGGCCGCCGATCGCGTAGCTCACGAGCACGCTGGGGCCGGCCAGGCCGATGGCGAAACCGCTGCCGAGGAACAGGCCAGTGCCGATGGCGCCGCCGATCGCGATCATCGCCATCTGGCCAGCGGAAAGCTCCTTCTGCAGGCCCTTTTCCCTGTTCGATATTTCCTGAAAGCTGCTGGACATCGTCATCTCCTCGTATTTTGGAAAGTCATGCGGATGCAGAAGGCTCGGGGATCACGGCGTAGGCCACGATCTCGAGCTTCATGCCGGGCACCACGAGGCCGTTGACGCCCATGCTCGACCGGTTGGGGTAAGGCGCCTCGAAGAACTCGCGATAGACCGCGTCGATGGCCTTCATGTCCTGCACATCGGTCATGTAGATCAGCACCTGGGTCACGTCGTGCAGCGTGCCGCCGGCAGCATGTAGCGCGCGGCGCAGGTTGGCGAAGGTCAGGCGAGCCTGATCGTCGATGGCGCCGGTGTCGATGCTGCCGTCGGAGCGCACGGGGCCGTGCGCGGTGAACAGCAGGCCAGCCGATTTCACGGCCCAGGAAAACGGCTGGCTCAGCGCAGGCAGGCCGACGTCGATGATCTCTTTCATGGCATTCCTCGCCGGGTGCGTCATCGGCCCAGCACGGCGGCCATGGACGCCGCCACGTGATCGACGTTGCCGTCGGTCAGGCCCGAGATGCACATCCGGCCCGAGCGGACCAGGTACACCGCGTGCTCGTCGCGCAGGCGGGTCACCTGCGCTTCGTTCAAGCCCGTGTAGCTGAACATGCCGCGCTGCGTGAGCAGGTAGTCGAAGTTGCGCCGGCCCTGGAATCTTTCGTCCAGCGCGGCGTGCAGGCGCTCGCGCATGGCGCGGATGCGCTGGCGCATCTGCGCGGTTTCCTGCGTCCACAGCGCGAACAGCTCGGCGCTGCGCAGCACCGTGGCGACGATGCGCGCCCCGTGGGTGGGCGGCGTCGAGTAGTTGGCGCGCACCGTGGCTTTCAGCTGCCCAAGCACCGTCTGCGCCGTGGCGCTGTCGGCGCACACCACGCTGAGGCCGCCGCAGCGTTCGCCGTACAGCGAGAAGTTCTTGGAGAAGGAATTGGCCACGAAGAATTGCAGACCCGCGTCGGCGAGCGCGCGCAGCGCGAAGGCGTCTTCGTCCAACCCGTCGCCGAAGCCCTGGTAGGCGATGTCGACGAACGGGATCAGGCCGCGGTCGCGCAGCACCGGAATCAGCGCCTGCCACTGGGCCGGCGAGAGGTCGACGCCGGTCGGGTTGTGGCAGCTCGCGTGCAGCAGCACGATGCCGTGGCGCGGCAGGGTCTCGAGCCTGGCCAGCATCTCGGCGAAGCGCAGGCCTCCAGTGGCCGGGTCGTAGTAGGGGTAGGTGTTGACGGCCAGGCCCGCGCCTTCGAACAGCGCGCGGTGGTTCTCCCAGGTGGGGTCGCTGACCCAGACCTGGGACTCGGGGAAATAGCGGCGCAGGAAATCGGCTCCCACCTTGAGCCCGCCCGAGCCGCCGAGGGTCTGCAGCGTGGCGATGCGGCCGCTGACCACGGCCTCGTGCCCGGCACCGAAGAGCAGGCGCTGCACGGCCTGGCGGTAGTCCGCCACGCCTTCGATCGGCAGGTAAGGACGCGGGCCGATGCCGTCGAGCAATGCGGTCTCGGCCTTGCGCACGGCTTCCATGACGGGCAGCCGGCCCGCGCCGTCGAAGTAGATGCCGATGCTGAGGCTGACCTTGTTCGTCCGCGGATCTTTCTGGAAGTCTTCCATCAGGGACAGGATGGGGTCGCCGGCATAGGACGGAACGTGGGCGAACAGGGGCGGTGACATGGACATGGTCGTGGAGGCTGGAGCTTCTGGAGGGGGGGCAGGAAGAAGCGCGACCGTGACCGGTTTTGCTTTTTGAATTTCACGCAATGCTATGCATCGAATCAACAAATAACGTAGTGTTGAACCCTACATACCTTCATTTGAGGTATGTTTATTCGAATTTTTCAATTCAGAGAAATAATTATGCAAACCGACCTCGATTTGACCGACCGGAAGCTGTTGAAGGCGTTGCAAGACAACGCACGGCTCACCACGGGCGAGCTCGCACAGATGACGCAGCTGTCGCAATCGCCCTGCTGGCGCCGCATCAAACGCATGGAAGAAAGCGGGCTGATCGCCGGCTACCAGGCCCGGCTCAGCCGTCGCGCGCTGGGGTACGGGGTCATGGCATTCGTGATGATCGGCATCGACCACCAGAACGACGCCCGCTCCACCGAGTTCGAGGAGGCAGTCCGCGCCATTCCCGAGGTGGTGATGTTCCACGGCATTTCCGGGCCCGAGGATTTCATGCTGGTGGTCGTGGCACGCGACCTGGACCACTACTCCACGCTGCTGCAGACCCGGCTGCATCGACTGCCCGGCGTGCGGCAGGTGCGCACAAGCTTCTCGCTCCAGGAATTCAAGGGCTTCGAGGGGCTGCCGATTCCCGCGCCAGTGCAGGCCGGGGAATAGGCGCACGCCCCCCGGCCAGCGATGCGCGGCGCCCTACCCGGTCGTGACGGCCGGCCACACTGGCGCATCGCTGCCCGGCGGCATCGACGGCCGTGGCCATGCCGCAGGCGTTCGCGAGAGCTGCGCACTGTGGCGCAACGCCGCCAGCTCACCAAAGCCGGAAGCCGAGGTCTCGACGTACGGCTTGATATCGGGCCTCGCGATCGACAGCCCATTCGGCACGCGCCCCAGCCCGCGCAGCCACTGCCCCGTCTGCGCCAGCGACACCTGCACATGCCAGCTGCCGCCTTCCCGCTGCTGGCGCCAGAGCGCCGCAGCGGCGCCGAAGGCGATCAGGTAGCCGGTGGCCTCATCGAGGATCTGCATCGGCATCGGGCGCGGCTTGCCGTCGCCTGCAGCCTCGCCCTCGGCATGGTTGAAGCCCATCGCGGTCTGCACCAGCGAATCGAAGCCGCGCCGATCAGCCCACGGCCCCTGCGTGCCGTAGGCCGTGAGCGAGACGCAGACGATGCCCGGCCGCTCGCGCGCCAGCGCCTCGGGGCCGAAGCCCAGCGCCGCGATGCCGCCGGGACGGTAGCCCTGCACGAAGACGTGTGCGTCGGCGACGAGGCCGTGCAGCACGGCGCGGCCTTCGTCGGTGCGCAGGTCCACGTGCGTCGAGAGCTTGCCACGGCTGGTGTCGGCGATGGCTTCGATGTTCGGCAGTTGCGGCGAATTGACCAGCATCACGTCGGCGCCATAGGCCGCGAGCGCGCGGCCGCCGACCGGTCCCGCGAGGATACGCGTGAGGTCGAGCACACGCAGGCCTTCGAGCGGGCGCTGGTCGCCCCGCAGCGGCGGCAGCGCGCGCGGCGGTGCGTCGCCGATGCGCTCGATGGTGAAGAGCGGTTGCGCCGCCACCGCCTGCCCGTGGGGCGAGGCCTCCCATTCGTCGAAGCGGCGCAGCGCGGTCGCCACCAGGCCTTGCGCGGCGGCGGCCGTTTCGAAATCGACCGCGCGCCAGCCGGCCATCGCGGCCTCGGCGTCGGCGCGGGTGGCGGTGGCCGGGTCCAGCTGCATCAGGCGCAGCGCGCCTTCGCGGTGGTGCTTGAAGTTCGCGTGGATGCGCACCCAGCCGTCGGCGCAGCGGTACATGCCCGAGAAGGCGTCCCACAGCTCGGGCACGCGGCCATCGAGGCTGAACCAGCCGGTGCAGTCGAGTGCCGCATGCTGCATGTCGACGCCGACCTGCTGCCGCGCCGTGCCGCGCCGGTGCCCCAGTTCGCAGGCCGCGAGCGCGGCCGCCGCGATGGTGCTCTGCGCCGCTGTGCCGACCGCGAAGGACGACGGCAGCACTGGGTCGGCACCCGTCAATCGCGCAAACACCAAGGCTTCGGCGGGCAAGCCCGCCTGCTGCCAGATGTCGCCCAGAACTTCGCTTGCATTCATTCCGTCTCTCCAGGAAAAAAAGCAGGGCCCGCTTGCGCGGCCCTGCCCTTCGTCGTCGTTGCGTTCGCAGCCTTGTTACTGGATCAGCTTCGCGCCCGTCTTGGCCTGCAGCGTATCGAAGCTCACGCCCGGCGCCAGCTCGACGACCTTCAGGCCTTCGGGCACGACGTCCATCACGGCCAGGTCGGTGATGATGCGGTCGACCACGGCCACGCCGGTCAGCGGCAGCGTGCACTGTTCGAGGATCTTCAGGTCCTCGGTGCCGTCCTTCTTCTTGGCCACGTGCTCCATCAGCACGATCACGCGCTTCACGCCGGCCACGAGGTCCATCGCGCCGCCCATGCCCTTGACCATCTTGCCGGGGATCATCCAGTTGGCGAGGTCGCCCTTCACGCTCACCTGCATGGCACCGAGGATCGACAGGTTGATCTTGCCGCCGCGGATCATCGCGAAGCTGTCATGGCTGCCGAAGATGGCCGAGCCGGGCAGCGTGGTGACGGTCTGCTTGCCAGCGTTGATCAGGTCGGCGTCGACGTTGTCCTCGGTCGGGAACGGGCCGATGCCGAGCATGCCGTTCTCGCTCTGCAGCCACACTTCCTTGGTGCCGGTGTGGTTGGCCACCAGCGTCGGAATGCCGATGCCGAGGTTGACGTAGAAGCCGTCTTCGAGTTCTTGCGCGGCGCGGGCCGCCATCTGGTCTTGGGTCCAGGGCATCTCAGGCTCCTTCTTTCTTGTTGACGACCTTGGCTGGCACTTCGCTGCCGGCGGCGGCCTGGGCGATGGCGGTCTGGGCCTCGATCTTGGCGGCGACGGCATCGACCGAGGCGCTCACGGTGCGCTTCTCGATACGCTTCTCGGGGTTGGCGTTGAGCACGATGCGGTGCACGTAGATGCCCGGCAGGTGGATGTCGTCGGGAGCCAGCTCGCCCACCTCGACGATCTTCTCGACCTCGACGATGCAGATCTTGCCGGCCATGGCGGCGGCCGGGTTGAAGTTGCGCGCCGTGAGGCGAAAGCGCAGGTTGCCCGACTTGTCGGCCACGTGGGCCTTCACGAGTGCCACGTCGGGCACCAGCGAGCGTTCCATCACGTAGGTTTCGCCGTCGAACTCGCGCAGCTCCTTGCCCTCGGCCACCTGCGTGCCCACGCCGGTCTTGGTGAAGAAGGCCGGGATGCCCGCGCCGCCCGCGCGCAGCTTCTCGGCCAGCGTGCCCTGGGGCGTGAATTCGAGGGCCAGTTCGCCCGCGAGGTACTGGCGCTCGAACTCCTTGTTCTCGCCGACGTAGGACGCGATCATTTTCTTGATCTGGCGCGTCTCCAGCAGCTTGCCGAGGCCGAAGCCGTCGACGCCCGCGTTGTTCGACACGACGGTGAGGTTCTGCACGCCGGAGTCCTTCAGCGCGTCGATCAGCGCTTCGGGAATGCCGCACAGGCCGAAGCCGCCGACCGCGAGCATCTGCCCGTCGGCCACGACCCCCTTGAGTGCCGCGTCCGCGGTGGGATAAATCTTGTTCACTCGGGCTCCTTGATGGGTGAATGGAGAGAGGTGGGAAAGCCCTGAACGATACTACCTACTCGCATACGTAGTATTTCGTAATGGTGACCCCCGATGCCCGAGATCGATTACCGGCTGGCCTTTGAACACGCGCCCGTCGGCATGGTGGTGTCGAGCAACCGCACCATCGTGGCCTGCAACGTTCGCGTGTGCGAGATTTTTGGCGCAACGCCCTCCGCATTGGTCGGGCATTCGTTCAGCATCCTGTACCCGAGCGTGGCCGAGTTCGAGCGCATCGGCAAGCGCATGGAGCCCTTCCTGAACGCCAGCGGGCACTACGCGGACAACCGCATGATGAGGCGGCTGGGCGGGTTGCATGGCGCGATCGCCGGCGAGACCTTCTGGTGCCACGTCACGGGCCACGCGCTGAACCGAGCCGCGCCGCACGAGGCCGGCATCTGGACCTTCGAGGACCTGGGCTCGCGCCGCGCCGTGAAAGCCGAGCTCACGCCGCGCGAGCGCGAGGTGGCGGCGCAGGTGATGCGCGGGCTGACCTCGAAGGAGATCGGCAAGGCGCTGGGCATCAGCCACCGCACGGTGGAGCTGCACCGGGCGCGGCTGATGCGCAAGTACGCAGCCGCGACCACTGCCGAGCTGGTGCAGAAGCTGATCGCGGGCTAGGTTTGCCGGCCGTCCGCGTCAATCGGGCTTGATGTCCGCCGACTTGATCACCTTCGACCACGTCGCCAGCTCCTGATCGACGAATTTCGCGAGCGTCGGTGGGTCCATGTAGGTTGCGAAGGCGCCCTGCTCGTCCACCTTCTTGCGGAAGGCTTCGCTCTCCACGATCTTTCGGAGTTCCGCGCTGAGCCTGTTGACGACTTCCGGCGGCGTCTTCGCCGGCGCGAACACCGCGAACCAGGACTCCACCTCGTAGCCCGGCAGCCCCGCCTCGGCCGAGGTCGGCACGTCGGGCATCGACGGATGCCGCTTGCTGCCCGTGTACGCCAGCGGCTTGATGCGCCCGCCTGCGAAATGGCCGATGACCGAGGGCGGCGTGGTGATGAACATGTCGACGTTGCCCGAGATCAGGTCGTTGATCGCCGGTCCCGAGCCCTTGTAGGGCACGTGCGTCATCGCCTGCTTCGCCTGCCGCGACAGCAGCTCGCCCGCGATGTGCTGGATCGAGCCGTTGCCCGAGGAGGCGTAGAAGAGACCGCCTTCCTTCTTCTTCCCGTACTCGATGAGTTCCTTCATCGACTTCACCGGCAGCTTTCCACTCACCGCAACGACGTGCGGCGCGCGCATCACCATCGCCACCGGCACGAAGTCCTTGGTAGGGCTCCACCGGATGTTCGGGTAGAGCGAGGGATTGCCGACGTGGTAGCCCGAGTACTGCATCAGCAGCGTGTAGCCGTCGGGCGCGGCGCGCGCCACGAACTCGGTGCCGATGTTGCCGCTGGCGCCGGGCTTGTTGTCGACCACCACGGGCTGGCCCAGTGCGCGCTGCAGCGGATCGCCGACCAGTCGCGCCATGATGTCAGTGGAGCCGGCCGGCGCGGTCGGCACGATCATGGTGATCGGTTTCGAGGGCCAGGTTTCGCTGGCTGAAGCTGTCAGAGCGCCCAGCGCAAGGCCGACCGCGAGAAGGCGGTGGATGGGTTTCATGGTTTGTCTCCGGTGGTTTTGTATTCGCTTGCCTGCTGTCTTCGGAAGGCGCCTCAGGGCGACAGCTCCGAGATTTCGATCAGGTTCATGTCCGGGTCGCGCACATAGACCGAGCGGATGCGCGAGGTGGCGCCAGTGCGCATCACCGGCCCTTCGAGGATCGGCACGTCCTTCTCGCCGAGCCGCGCGATGACTTCGTCGAGCGGCACGCTGGCGATGAAACACAGGTCCAGCGAGCCGGGCGTCGGCAACTGCGCCTTGGGCTCGAACTCGTGGCCCTTCACATGCAGGTTGATCTTCTGGTTGCCGAAGCGGAAGACCTTGCGCCCGGCGCCGAAGCTCTCCAGCGCCATGCCCATCACATCGACGTAGAAGCTGATGCAGGCTTCCTCGTGCGCGGTGGTCAGCACGAGGTGGTCCAGGTGGTCGATCATGGTTGAAGCTCCTTGCTTGCGTGCTCGCGTTCCCGGGCGCGGGTCACGATGTCGTTGAAATCGGGCGGCGGCGCATGCCGCGTCAACCGGTGGCCGGCGCGCGAGACCTGGGCCGGCAGTTCGTGCTGCACCAGCGCTTCCAGCTCCGCCGCGGCGGCGACCAGGCCCGCCAGGTCCATGCCCGTGTCGTAGCCCATGCACTGCAGCATGTGGACCACGTCCTCTGTCGCCACGTTGCCGGTCGCGCCCGGCGCGTAGGGGCAGCCGCCGATGCCGCCGAGCGACATGTCCAGCCGGCGGATGCCGGCCTCCACGGCAGCCACCGTGTTCACGAGGCCCATGCCGCGTGTGTTGTGGAAATGGGCCGTCCACTCCAGCGCCGCCCGGCTCGCAGTCACGGCTTCGCAGAGTTCACGCACCTGCGTCGGATAGGCCATGCCGGTCGTGTCGCACAGCGTGATGCCCTGCACCTCCAGCGCGGCGAAGCGGTCGATCCAGCCCTGCACCGTCGCCAGCGGCACCTCGCCCTCCATCGGGCAGCCGAACACGCACGACAGCGACACGTTCACCGGCACCTGGGCTTTCTTCGCCAGCGCGATGACCCCGGCCAGTTGCGCGAACGACTGCTCCCGCGTCATGCGCAGGTTGGCGAGGTTGTGCGTCTCGCTCACCGACATGACGATGTTGAACTCGTCGATGCGGCTGTCCAGCGCGCGCTCGGCGCCTCGCACATTGGGCACCAGTGCGGTGTAGACCACGTCGGGACGGCGAACGATGCGCTGCATCACCTCCTCGCCGTCGCGCAGCGCCGGAATCGCCTTCGCCGAAGTGAAGGACGTGACTTCGATCTTGGCGTAGCCCAACCCGCTCAGTCGGTCGATCAGCGCGATCTTGTCGTCGGTGGGAATGAAGCGGCTCTCCATCTGGAAGCCGTCGCGTGTGGCGACCTCGTTGATGAACAGCCGCGTGCCGTTGCCCGTCTTCATGCCGCCACTCCTTTCACGCGGCGCGCGGGCCAGCCAGCACCACGGAGATCGCCGTCATGCTCGCCCAGCCGCGGCGCGGGGTGCGCGATGCGCCCCGGCGTGGCGCTGAGCTTGGGCACCACGCCAGGCACCTTCAGCGTCGAGCCGTCGGAGGTCGGTGCCTCCACGATCATTTCGCGCGCCTGGTACTGCGGGTCGCTCGCGATGTCGGCCACCGTGTAGATGCGCCCGACCGGCACGCCCGCCGCATCGAGCGCGGCCAGCACATCGTCGCGGCTGCGCTTCAGCGTCCATGCCTCGATGGCGGCATCGATCTCTTCCACGCGCAGCACGCGGCCATCGTTGTGCACGAGCCCGGGGTCGTTCTCCAGATCCTCGCGGCCGATGGCGCGCATCAGCCGGCGGAAGATGCTGTCGCCGTTGCCGGCCACCAGCACGTAGTGCCCGTCCTCGCAGCGGTAGGCATTGGTCGGCGCGATGCCGGGCAGCGCACTGCCGGCGCGCTCGCGCACGGCGCCGAAGGCGTAGTACTCGGGCAGCAGGCTTTCCATCACGTTGAACACCGACTCGTAGAGCGCCACGTCTATGAACTGGCCCTCCCCGCCGTGGGCCGTGCGGTGATGCAGCGCCGTCAGCACGCCGATCACGCCATGCAACGCCGCCAGCGTGTCGCCCAGCGACACTCCCACGCGCACCGGCACCCGGCCCGGCTCGCCGCTCAGGTAGCGCAGCCCACCCATCGATTCGCCGAGCACGCCGAAGCCGGGCTTGTCGCGGTAGGGCCCGGTCTGCCCGTAGCCCGAGATGCGCAGCATGATCAGCCGAGGGTTCAGCGCATGCAGCCGCTCCCACCCCAGGCCCCAGCCTTCGAGCGTGCCGGGCTTGAAGTTCTCGATCAGCACGTCGGCTTCGAGCGCCAATGCACGCACGGCTTCCTGCCCTTCGGCGCTGCGCAGGTCCAGGCACACCGAGCGCTTGTTGCGCGACTGGACCTCCCACCACGCCGAGGTGCCGTCGCGCAGCAGCCGCCATTTGCGCAGCGGATCGCCGACGCCGGCCGGCTCGACCTTGATCACGTCGGCGCCGAACTCCGCCAGCGTCTTGCCGGCGAAGGGGCCGGCGATGAGCTGGCCGAGCTCCAGCACCTTCAGGCCTTCGAGTGCATTCATGTTCGCGTCTGTCTCCAGGTTGGGTTGCAACTACTTTAGGAACAGATCGCATCCAGCGGAATTGCCATGACGGCAGCACCCCTTCGCAAAACGCGAAGGGGCACCCGCCCTCTCCTAGAATCCGCCCATGCCCGACCCCATCAACCCCGCGCGCGTCGACTTCGTGACGCTGCGCCTGTTCTGCGCAGTGGCTCAGTCAGGCAGCATCACCAAGGGCGCGGAGGCATGCCACCTCGCGCTCTCGGCCGCTAGCCGGCGGCTCTCGGACTTCGAAGCGGCGACGGGATCGAAGCTGCTGGAGCGCAGCTCCCAGGGCATCGCGCTCACGCCCGCCGGTCATGTGGCAATGCAGCATGCGATGCGGCTCTTCCAGGGCTTCGAGCAGTTCAGCAACGAGATCAACGACTATTCGAGTGGCGTGCGCGGCCATGTGCGGTTGTGGGCCAACATGTCGGCGCTGACCGAGTTCCTGCCCACCACGCTCGCGACCTTTCTCGCGCAGCACCCCGACATCCGCGTCGAGGTCGAGGAGCAGCTGAGCGGCGACATCGTGCGCGCACTCGTCGACGGGCTTGCCGACGTCGGCGTGTTCGCAGAGAACACGCCCGCCTACGGTCTCGACGTGCAGACCTTCCAGACCGACGAACTCGTGGTGCTGTGCGCGAAGCAGCATCCACTGGCGCGAAGCCGCGTGAAGCAGACCGACTTCAAGAGCTGCCTCGCGCATGAATTCGTGGGGCTGAACCGCAGCAGCTCGCTGCTCGAACTCACCTCGCGCGCCGCCGAGCAGGCCGGCATCCCGATGCGCCTGCGCGTGCAGGTGCGCAGCTTCGACGCGATGTGCCACATGATCGCAGCCAACCTCGGCATCGGCGTGGTGCCGCTGGCGGCGTGCAAGGCGCAGGTGGCGGCGCTGGACCTGAAGGTGGTTCGGCTCAAGGACGCGTGGGCCACGCGGCGGCTGCTGATGGCGACGAAGACGAGTGCCGTCCTCTCGCCTGCTGCGCAGCTGCTGGCCGAACACCTCCTGCGCCAGGCCGGGCCATGAGGCGCGACGCCCTTGTCCGCTTCACTTTGCCTCTTCGGCCTCCAGCACCGCCCACTCCTCTTGCGTGAACAGCCGCGAGCGCGTCAGGAACCGCACGCCCTCCGGCCCTTCCAGCGAGAACATGCCGCCGCGCCCCGGCACCACGTCGATGATCAGCTGCGTGTGCTGCCAGTACTCGAACTGCGGCCCGCTGATATAGAACGGCATGCCGCCGATGTACCCCAGCAGCCGGTCGTAGTCGCCCACGATGAACTCGCCCTGGGCATAGCACATGGGCGCGCTGCCGTCGCAGCAGCCGCCCGACTGATGAAACATCAGCGGGCCGTGCTTTGCGGCGAGCCTGTCGATCAGCGCGAGCGCGGGATCGGTCGCGGTGACGCGCAGGACTTCGCCGGTGGTGCCCATCAGAAGAAGCCCAGCTTGTTCTCGCTGTAGCTCACCAGCAGGTTCTTGGTCTGCTGGTAGTGATCGAGCATCATCTTGTGGTTCTCGCGGCCGATGCCCGACTGCTTGTAGCCACCGAAGGCCGCGTGCGCCGGGTAGTGGTGGTAGCAGTTGGTCCACACGCGGCCGGCCTGGATGCCGCGGCCCATGCGGAAGGCGCGGTTCATGTCGCGGCTCCACACGCCTGCGCCCAGGCCGTAGAGCGTGTCGTTGGCGATGGAAAGCGCCTCTTCCTCGTCCTTGAAAGTGGTGACCGACACCACCGGGCCGAAGATCTCCTCCTGGAAGATGCGCATCTTGTTGTGGCCCCGGAACACGGTCGGCTTCACGTAGTAGCCGTCGGCCAGGTCGCCCTCGAACCGCTGGCGCTCGCCTCCGATCAGCACCTTCGCCCCCTCCTGCCTGCCGATGTCGAGGTACGACAGGATCTTCTCGAGCTGCTCGCCGGAGGCCTGCGCGCCGATCATGGTGGCCATGTCGAGCGGGCTGCCCTGCTTGATGGCTGCCACTCGCTTCAGCGCACGCTCCATGAAGCGGTCGTAGATCGACTCCTGGATGAGCGCGCGCGACGGGCAGGTGCAGACCTCGCCCTGGTTCAGCGCGAACATCGCGAAGCCCTCGAGCGCCTTGTCGAAGAAGCTGTCGTCCTTGTCCATCACGTCGGCGAAGAAGATGTTGGGCGACTTGCCGCCCAGCTCCAGCGTGACCGGAATCAGGTTCTGGCTCGCGTACTGCGAGATCAGCCGGCCGGTGGTGGTTTCGCCGGTGAAGGCGATCTTGCCGATGCGGTTGCTCGACGCCAGCGGCTTGCCCGCCTCCACGCCGAAGCCGTTGACCACGTTCAGCACGCCCGGCGGCAGCAGGTCGCCGATGACCTCCAGCAGCACCAGGATCGACACCGGCGTCTGCTCGGCCGGCTTCAGCACCACGCAGTTGCCGGCAGCCAGCGCGGGCGCCAGCTTCCACACGGCCATCAGGATCGGGAAATTCCACGGAATGATCTGGCCGACCACGCCGATGGGCTCATGGAAGTGATAGGCGAAGGTTTCGTGGTCGATCTCGCTGATGCCGCCTTCCTGCGAGCGCACGCACGAGGCGAAATAGCGGAAGTGGTCGATGGCCAGCGGCAGGTCGGCCGCGGTGGTTTCGCGCAGGGGCTTGCCGTTGTCCCAGGTCTCGGCGGCCGCGAGGACGGCTAGGTTCTCCTGCATGCGATCAGCAATCCTGTTGAGGATGTTGGCGCGCTCGGTGGTCGAGGTGCGGCCCCAGGCGTCCTTGGCCTTGTGCGCGGCGTCGAGCGCACGTTCGATGTCGGCCGCGGTGGAGCGCGGCACTTCGCAGAAGACCTTGCCGGTGACGGGCGTGATGTTCTCGAAATACTGGTTGTCCGCCGGCGCAACCCATTCGCCGCCGATGTAGTTGCCGTAGCGCTTCTTGAACGGTACCGCGGTGCCGAATTTGCCCGGTTCGAGCATGTCCATGACTTTCTCCATTTGCTGCTGGTGGCGCCGCGACATGCGGCGGCCTGCTTGAGCAATCGCAAGCCGCGTACCCGGCCGGATCGGTACATTCCCTGGGCACTTCCTCCTGGGCATCGCATGCCGCAGGGGGTTTTCATTCGCAATATGCGACATGTCCGCGCGAACATGGCGACTAGGATGTCGCACAAGGCGAAAACCTCTCGGAGACACGCATGAGCGAAGCGCAGTTGCCGTCGATCAAAGTGGCGCAGGCCCGCGAACTGTTCTTTGGACAGGGCCGCGATCCCGCGCCGTGGATCGCCCCGCACATCTCGCGCTCCTGGCAGCGCTGCCGGCCGGTCGGTCACCAGGCCACGGACCCCGAGCCGATGGCGCTGGCCCTGCTGCGCGAACGGCGCGAGCAGGCCATGCGGCTGCTGAACTGCGCGCAACCCGAGCTCGACGCCCTGGCCGAGCATGCGGTCGGCAACGGCTGCGTGGTGATCCTGTCGGACGCCAGCGGCCTGATCCTCGAGGAGGTCGGCAGCGCCGACTTCCTGCCCAAGGCCGAGCGCATCGCGCTGCAGCCCGGCGTGGAATGGTCGGAGCACAACCGGGGCACCAACGCCATCGGCACGGCGCTGGCGGAGCGCGAGGCGCTGATGGTGCTGGGCGCCGAACACTACCTGGCGCAGAACGGCACGCTCGGATGCGCGGCGGCGCCCATCTTCACCGGACGCGGCGAACTGGCGGGCGCGCTCGACATCTCGGGCGAGACGGTGCGCGTGAACACGCATGCGCTCGGCCTGGTGCGCATGGCGGCGCAGCAGGTCGAGCACCGCATGATGCTGGCCGAGGCCAACGGCCACGTGCTGCGCTTCCATGCGCGCCCGGCGCTGATCGGCACCGCGCGCGAAGGGCTGATGGTGATCGAGGGCGGGCGCATCGTCGCGGCCAACCGGGTGGCGCTCGAACTGTTCGGGCGCTCGTGGGACGGCCTGCTCGAGCTGGACGCCGAGGCCTTTCTCGGCGCGAACTGGCCGCGCATGGAACACAGGCGCAGCCTGCTGACGCTGCCGGGCGGCCGGCAGATCGCGACGGTGATGGAGCGTTCGCATGCGGCCGGCGGTTCGCGCACGCCCACGCGGCGCGCGGTGGCCGAGCCCGAAACCGACGATGTGCAGCCTCTGCTGCACAAGGCCGTGCGGGTGCTGAACGAAGGCGTCTCCGTGCTGGTCAACGGCGAGACCGGCAGCGGCAAGGAAGTTTTCTCGCGCCGGCTGCACGCCGCGAGTCGCCGCAGCGCGGGCCCCTTCGTGGCGGTGGACTGCGCCTCGCTGCCCGAGACGCTGATCGAGTCCGAACTGTTCGGCTACGAGGAAGGCGCCTTCACCGGCGCGAAGCGCAAGGGCATGGGGGGCCGCATCCGCGAAGCGCATGGCGGGGTGCTGTTCCTCGACGAGATCGCGGAGATCCCGCTGGCCCTGCAGACGCGCCTGCTGCGCGTGCTCGAGGAGCGCGTGGTCACGCCGCTGGGCGGCGGCCAGGGCGTGGCGGTGGACTTCGACCTGGTCTGCGCCACGCACGGCCACCTGCCGGCGCTGGTGGAAGCCGGACGCTTTCGCGCCGACCTGATGTACCGCGTGGCGGGGTTCACCGTCGCCCTGCCTCCCTTGAGCCGGCGCAACGACCGGCACGCTCTGATCGCGCGGCTGTTTCTCGAAGCGGGCGGCGCGGCCAAGCACTTGCAGTTGGGAAACGATGCACTCGAAGTGCTGGCCGCCTACCGCTGGCCGGGCAACGTGCGCGAGCTGCGCAGCACGCTGCGCGCCATCGTGGCACTGGCCGATACGGGCGACTCGGTGACGGCGAGCGCATTGCCCGCGCACCTGCTGGGCGCGCAGCCTACCGTCTTGCCCGACGACCCGCTCGAGTGCGCCCCTGCACACGCCGAGCCGCTGCAGGCCATCACACGCCACGCCATCGACGAGGCGTTGAAGGCCTGCGAGCACGACGTGGCGAAGGCCGCGCGCCGCCTCGGCGTTCACCGCAGCACCATCTACCGCCATCTCGCACGCCAGCGCGGCAAGCCTGCCGGGCACTGACAGGGCGGCCGGCGAAGCCTGCCCGCACAACCAAAGACTGACTTGCCCCGCGATCCCGCAGCGGCCAGACTTTGCGCATGGCCTCGCCCTCGCATTCATGACCACCAGAAAAAAAGCGCAGCGCCTCTCGGCCGTCCCTTCCACCTTGCGGATTCCCCTCGCTGCGCGGGCCTCGGGCGACGCCATCTTTCCGCAGATGGCCGTGCGGGACGCCTACGCCGCCGGCATCCTGGAGCAGATCCGCGACGACGGCAGCGCGCTGCCGGAAGACCGGGCGACCATCTACGGCATCCTCTCGCGCACGCGGCGCTTCCGCAGCCTGGCCCAGGACTTCCTCAAGGAGCACCCCGGAGCACGCGTGGTGAACATGGGCTGCGGCCTGAGCCATTACTTCCAGTGGCTGGACGACGGCAAGTCCCGCATGACCGACGCCGACCTGCCCGAAGTGCTCGAACTGCGCCGCGAGCTGATCCCCGAAGCCAACGAACGCCACGACCTGCGCGAACTCGACCTG
The DNA here is from genome assembly GCF_001426595.1 of Variovorax sp. Root434. Taxonomy (NCBI): domain Bacteria; kingdom Pseudomonadati; phylum Pseudomonadota; class Betaproteobacteria; order Burkholderiales; family Comamonadaceae; genus Variovorax; species Variovorax sp. Root434. The sequence continues at coordinate 103,894 of NZ_LMEK01000012.1, read as the reverse complement.
ACCGCGCCCGGCTGGTGGGAGCGACTGGGCCTGCCGCGCAGGCGCAATGCGCGGCCGGTGTTCCTGTTCACCGAAGGCGTGCTGATGTACCTGAAGCCCGAGCAGGTGCAGGCGGTGCTCGCCACCTTCGGCGAACGCGCGCCTGCGGGCTCGATGCTGGTCTTCGACGCCCTGTGCTGGCTCGCGGTGGGCCACGCGAAGCAGCACCCTTCGGTGCGCGCGACCGGCGCGGAATTCCACTGGGGTATCCATCGGCCGGCCGAACTGACGCAACCCCATCCGCGCCTGCGGCTGGCCGCCACCTACGGCGTGCTGGAAGGTATCGGCCTGCCCTACACGCTGTTCGCGCCGATGGTGATGCTGTTCCTGGGCGTACCGCTGTATGCGCTCTACGCGTTGAAGGCGGAGAACGAGGCCGATACATAAACGCACAATTTCGTGAATTGCCGGCTTTGTCCGGCCCGGCTTGCGCTGGATGGCTGACGCGGTTCGATCCCGCGCCGGGCGAAGCTTGCCGGCGTTCCCATTCGCGGAAAATGCGCTGTCGTTCCGCCGCTTTCCCTTCTTCCCCCAAAGATTCGCAACCCTCAAGAACCACATGCTTGATCGCCGATCCTTCCTTGCCGCCGGCGGAGCCGCTGCCGCACTCGCCGCCCTCGGACTGCCCGAAGAGGCACTGGCCGCCAACGGACTGCAACTGAGCCAGCCCGCGCCCTTCTCCTTCGACGCGCTGGTCGCGCAAGCGAAGTCGCTCGCCGCAAGGCCCTATGCGGCCGCGGCGCCGCTGGCGCCCGAGGTGCTCGATCGCATCGACTACGACGCGCACGGCAAGATCAAGTTCGACCCCGCCAACGCCCTGTTCCGCGACGGGCCCGGCGCATTCCCGGTCACCTTCTTCCACCTCGGCCGCTTCTTCCAGGCGCCGGTGCGCATGCACGTGCTCGAGAACACCGACGGCGATGCGTTCGCCCGCGAGGTGCTCTACAGCCCCACCTACTTCTCGATGCCACCCGACAGCCCCGCGCGCGCGCTGCCGCCGGGCGCGGGCTTCGCGGGCTTTCGCCTGCAGGAGAGCCGGCTGGGCGACCAGGCCAAGCTCGACTGGCAAAAGAACGACTGGGTCGCGTTCCTCGGCGCCTCGTACTTCCGCGCCATCGGCGAGCTCTACCAGTACGGGCTGTCGGCGCGCGGCATTGCGCTCGACGTGGCGGTGCCCGACAAGCCCGAGGAATTCCCGAGCTTCACGCGCTTCTACTTCGAGACGCCGGCCGCGAACAACACCACCTCGATGACGGTCTACGCGCTGCTCGAAGGGCCGAGCGTGACGGGCGTGTTCAAGTTCGTCATGCAGCGCACCAAGGCCGTGATCATGGACATCGACGCGCGCATGTTCCTGCGCCGCGACGTGTCGCGCCTGGGCCTGGTGCCGCTCACGTCGATGTACTGGTACTCGGAAACCATCAAGCCCACGGCCATCGACTGGCGCCCCGAGGTGCACGACTCCGACGGCCTCGCGATCTGGAACGGCGCGGGCGAGCGCATCTGGCGCCCGCTCAACAACCCGACACAGACGCGCGCATCCGCGTTCGCGGACACCAAGCCGCGCGGCTTCGGCCTGCTGCAGCGCGACCGCGCGTTCGACCATTACCAGGACGGCGTGGGCTACGAGAAGCGCCCGAGCCTGTGGATCGAGCCACTGGGCGATTGGGGCGAAGGCTCGGTGCAGCTCATCGAGATTCCGACCGACGACGAGATCCACGACAACGTCGTCGCCTTCTGGGTGCCGAAGGCCGATGCCAAGGCGGGCGCGAGCTACAGCCTGCAGTACCGGCTGCACTGGACCGACCAGGAGCCGTTTCCGTCGCCGCTCGCGCGCTGCGTGGCAACGCGCATCGGCCGCGGCGGCCAGCCGGGCCAGCCGCGACCGCAGGGCGTGCGCAAGTTCATGGTCGAGTTCGTCGGCCAGCCATTGACCACCGTGCCCTTCGGCGTGAAGCCCGAGGTGGTGCTGACGGCGGCGCGCGGCAAGTTCTCGTACATCTTCGCCGAGGCCGTGCCGAATGGCGTGCCGGGGCACTGGCGCGCACAGTTCGACTTCACGCCTGAAGGCAACGAGCCGGTCGACATGCGGCTCTACCTGAAGACGGGGGACAAGACGCTTACGGAGACCTGGCTGTATCAGTACCAGCCGGGCGTCTGACTGCGGGCGGGGCCTCTGTTTTAAGTGCTGTCGTTCGGGGCGCGTGCGCAGGCCACCGGGTACTCCCCTCCGCGAATGTCCCCCGGGCTTCGCCCTCCTCCTTTATTTCGCTGCGGGGAGCACCCGATGCCCTGCGCACAGGGCACTCTGCGGGTGTACCACCGATCAACGAGTGCTCTGAGCGATCACGCCCTGAAGAGAATCAGCGCTTGGTAACCGACACCAGTTCCACTTCGAAGTTGAGCGTGGCGTTCGGCGGAATCACGCCGCCCGCGCCGCGCGAACCGTAGGCAATCGACGGCGGGCAGGTCAGCTTGGCCTTGCCACCCGGCTTCATCTTCTGCACGCCTTCGGTCCAGCACGGGATCACGCCGTTGAGCGGGAACTCGGTGGGCTCACCGCGCTTGTAAGAGCTGTCGAACTCCTTGCCGGTATCGGGGAAGGTGCCGCGGTAGTGCACCTTGACCGTGTCGGTCGCGGCAGGCGAGGCACCGGTGCCTTCCTTGAGCGACTGGTAGACGAGGCCGCTGGGCGTGGTCACCGGCGCGGATTGCGCAAAGGCGGCGGGAGCGGCGAGAACGGACACGAGTGCGGCGCAGAGAAGAGACTTCACGAAAGACCTCGGAGGTTGAAAGTCGTCGATTATGGCCAGCGGCCGGCCAGGCCTGTAAGGGGATATTCGGGACCGATGCGCGCGTTGGAACAGCCCTTGCTTTGCGGAATGCGCACTGTCAACATCCACGAAGAGAGGAAGCCGCATGAACTCCACCGCAGCCACCAGCACGGGCACGACGCCCGCCCATTCAGGCACCGGTCACCTGAAGAAAGTGCTCGGTCCCGTCCAGCTCTGGGGCATCGCGGTGGGCCTCGTCATCTCGGGTGAGTACTTTGGTTGGAGCTACGGCTGGAACACGGCCGGCACGCTCGGTTTTCTCGTTGCCACGGTGCTGGTGGCCACGATGTACACCACCTTCATCTTCAGCTTCACCGAGCTCTCCACCGCTATTCCGCATGCGGGCGGGCCCTTCGCCTATGCACGGCGCGCCTTCGGTCCCAACGGTGGCTTCGTCGCGGGCTTTGCCACGCTGATCGAATTCGTCTTCGCGCCGCCGGCCATCGCACTGGCCATCGGTGCGTATCTCAACGTGCAGTTCCCGGGCATCAACCCGAAGTGGTTCGCGCTGGGCGCGTACGTGATCTTCATCGGGCTCAACTGGGTCGGCGTTGGCATCGCGGCGGCGTTCGAGCTGTTCGTCACCATCCTGGCCATCGTCGAGCTGCTGGTGTTCATGGGCGTGGTCACGCCGGGCTGGACCATGGCCAACTTCGTGGCCAACGGCTGGGCGGGCGGCAGCGTGCTCAACGGCGCGGCCATCTCGGGCATCTTCGCCTCCATTCCGTTCGCGATCTGGTTCTTCCTCGCCATCGAGGGCGCGGCCATGGCGGCCGAGGAGGCGCGCGATCCGCACCGCACCATTCCCATCGCGTACACCACGGGCATCGTCACGCTGGTGGTGCTGGCCTTCGGCGTGATGATCTTCGCGGGCGGCGTGGGCGACTGGCGCAAGCTCGCCAACATCAACGATCCGCTGCCACAGGCCATGAAGGCTGTGGTCGGCGACAACAGCGGCTGGCTGCACATGCTGGTGTGGATCGGGCTGTTCGGGCTGATTGCCTCGTTCCACGGAATCATCATGGGCTACTCGCGCCAGATCTTCGCGCTGGCGCGCGCGGGCTACCTGCCGCGCTACTTCGCCGGTCTGAGCCCGCGCTTCGACACGCCGCACCGCGCGCTGCTGGCCGGCGGCGTGATCGGCGTGGTCGCGATCTTCAGCGACGAGTGGGTGCAGTTCGGCGGCCAGACGCTCACCGCCAACATCGTGACCATGGCCGTGCTCGGCGCCATCGTGATGTACCTGATCTCGATGGCAGCGCTGTTCAAGCTGCGCCGCACCGAGCCCAACCTGCTGCGCACCTACCGCGCGCCCTTCTACCCCGTGTTCCCGGCCATTGCGCTCGGGCTCGGCGTTGTGTGCCTGGGCGCCATGGTGTGGTTCAACGGCATGCTCACGCTGCTGTTCATCGTGCTGATGGCAGCGGCGTACGGCTACTTCCTGCTGACCTCGGCGCAGCGCAAAGCGGCCGCGCCCGACGAGATGCTGTCTTCCTCGAAGACCGCCGCCTGACAGATGCTGTACCGCACCACCATCGACAGCCATGTCTTCGCCTTCGACGACTTGCGGCAGGTCATGGCCTTCGCGAGCCCGGCGCGTTCGGGCGACTACCTCGCGGGCATCGGCGCGGCCACCGCGCAGCAGCGCATGGCCGCGCGCCACGTGCTGGCCGAGACGCCGCTCAAGCAGTTCCTAACCGAAGCGCTGATTCCGTACGAGAGCGACAACATCACGCGCCTCATCATCGACGGCCACGATGCGCAGGCGTTCGCGCCGGTCGCGCATCTCACGGTCGGCGACTTCCGCAACTGGCTGCTGTCCGAAGCGGCCACCACAGCCACGCTCACCGCGCTGGCGCCGGGCCTCACGCCCGAGATGGTCGCAGCCGTGTCCAAGCTCATGCGCAACCAGGACCTCGTGTCGGTCGCGAAGAAGTGCAGCGTGGTCACGCGCTTTCGCGACACCATCGGGCTGCCCGGCCACTTGGCTGTGCGGCTGCAGCCCAACCATCCGACCGACGACCTTCGCGGCGTGGCGGCCTCCACGCTCGACGGGCTGCTCTACGGTGCGGGCGATGCGGTGATCGGCCTCAACCCCGCTTCCGACAGCATGCCCGTGCTGGGCCAGTTGCTTCGCATGCTCGACGAGGTGATCCAGCGTTTCGAGATTCCCACGCAGAGCTGCGTGCTCACGCACGTGACCAACACGCTCAAGCTCGCCGAGGCCGGCGCGCCGGTGGACCTGGTGTTCCAGTCGATCGCGGGCACCGAGAAGGCCAACCTATCGTTCGGCGTGACGCCCGAGCTGCTCGACGAGGCCTATGCCGCGGCGTTGTCGCTCAAGCGCGGCACCATCGGCGACAACGTCATGTACTTCGAGACTGGCCAAGGCAGCGCGCTCTCGGCCAATGCCAACTTCGGTGTCGACCAGCAGACCTGCGAGGCGCGCGCCTACGCGCTGGCGCGGCGCTACAAACCCTTCCTCATCAACACGGTGGTCGGCTTCATCGGGCCGGAGTACCTGTACGACGGCAAGCAGATCATCCGCGCCGGGCTGGAAGACCACTTCTGCGGCAAGCTGCTGGGCCTGCCCATCGGCTGCGACATCTGCTACACCAACCACGCCGAGGCCGACCAGGACGACATGGACACGCTGCTCGTGCTGCTGGGCACGGCGGGCATCAACTTCATCATGGGCATTCCGGGCGCGGACGACGTGATGCTCAACTACCAGAGCACCTCCTTCCACGACGCGCTCTTCCTGCGCGAAACACTGGGCCTGAAGCGCGCGCCCGAATTCGAGGCCTGGCTGCAGCGCATGCAGATCACCAACGCGGCCGGGCAACTGGCGCCGCCTGCTGCCAACCGGCTGCTGGCCGACATGAGCGGGCTGTCCGCGCTTGCGTCATGAGCGATTCACCAGTCACACCCAACCCCTGGGCGCAATGGCGCTCGGCCACGCCCGCGCGGCTGGCGCTGGGCCGCGTCGGCGCCGGCATGCCGACCGATGAGACGCTGCGCTTCGGCTGGGCGCATGCGATGGCACGCGATGCCATCCATGCCGCGCTCGACGTCGACGCGCTCGAAGCCACCTTGCGCTCGCAGCACTGGGAGGTGGCGCGCGCACGCAGCCGTGCAGCGGATCGCACCGAATACCTGCGCCGCCCCGACCTCGGCCGGCAACTCGACGAGGACGACGCCACGCGCCTGCTCGGCGACCAGCGTTACGGCTGCGACGCCTGCATCGTGATCGGCGACGGGCTCTCTTCGCTCGCCGTCGCCCGCCATGCGGCTCCGCTGCTGGCCGCATTGCGCTCGCAGCTGCCGGCCGACACCAGCTTCGCCCCGGTGGTCATTGCCACGCAGGCGCGCGTGGCGCTGGCCGACGAGGTGGGCGAGCTGTTCGGCGCGGCGCTCTCCGTTATGCTGATCGGCGAGCGCCCCGGCCTGAGCTCGCCCGACAGCCTCGGCATCTACCTCACGCATTCGCCCAAGCGCGGCCGGCACGACGCCGAGCGCAACTGCATCTCCAACGTGCGGCCCGAAGGCCTGTCCTATGAAACCGCCGCGTTCAAGCTGGCATGGCTGATGCGCGAATCCCTGCGCCGCGGGCTGACCGGCGTCGGGCTGAAGGACGAGAGCGATCTCGCAGTGCTGAAGCAACCCGGTGCGGTGAGGCCGGGGCTGCCTGGATAGACGGCCTTCCCATATCTAAAAATACGCAATAAAATGACTCTTAAGCCGTTTAATAGTCATTTTATTGATGTCAAAAAGCAGCCTCAGCCTCTCGGCCCTGCCCTCGCAAACCGTCGAGCCCCTTGAAAGGCTTGGCCTGCGCCTGCGGGCGCACAGGGTCCATCGCGAATGGACGGTCGCCGAAATGGCCGAGCGGCTGCTGTGTTCACCCAACACCCTGCGAGCGCTCGAATCCGGCAAGCCCGGCACCAGCATCGGCCTGATGGCCCATGCGCTCTGGCTGTTCGGCGAAATCGATTCGCTCGACGGCGTGGCCCCGGCCCCCGCCGGGCTGGCCGCGAAGCGCCGAGTGCGCAGGCCGGCCACGCAAGGCGCTGCGGGTGTGATTGCGGAAGGTGAACGTGACTTCTGACAACGCCGACGTCGAGCGGCGCATCTACGTCGGCCTCGCGCACCACACCGGCGAACGGGTGCAGCCGGCCGGCTTGATGAAGGTTGTTCGCCGCGGCGTGGTGGAGTCGGGGGAATTCGCCTACGGCCGGCGTTATCTCGAAGATGCGGCGGCCGCGCCGCTCAACCCCGCGCACCTGCCGCTGCGCGATGCTCCCTTCGTGTTGGCCGAGCGCCGCATCCGCGAGGGCGGGGCCATGCCGCTCACGCTGCGCGATGCGCTGCCCGACAGCTGGGGCCGCAAGGTGCTTGAAATACGCCAAGGCAAGCCCCTCTCCGACATCGATGCATTGCTGCTGACCAACGAGGACCGCATTGGCGCGATGGTCTTCGCCGAATCGCTGCCCATCGAAAGCGAAGAGCCGCCTTCGACACTCCTGTCCCTGGAGGAACTCGCCGAAGCGTCCCGGCGTGTCGAAGCCGGCATGGAGATCGGCCCCGACATGCACCGGCTGCTGCGCGGCGGGAGCCTGGGCGGTGCGCGCCCCAAGGCAGCCTTTGCGAACGAGGGCCGGCGCTGCATCGCCAAGTTCGCATCGCGCGGTGACGACCATGACGTGGAGGTGATCGAAGCGGCCACGCTCTGGCTCGCCGGTGCCTGCGGCATCGAAGTCCCGCCCTTCCGGCTGCAGCCCATCGCTTCGGGGCACGCCTTGCTGGTCGAGCGCTTCGACCGGGCGGGGCCGGTGACCGGCGAGCGGCGCTTTCACTACCTCTCGGCTTCGGCACTGCTCGACGTGCCCTATGAATCGAGCCGAGGCAGCTACGTCGAACTGGCGCAGATGCTGCGGCGCATCTCCCGCCGGCCGCAAGAAGACCTGGCCCAACTGTTCCGCCGCCTGGTGTTCAACCTGGCGGTGGGCAACAGCGACGATCACGTCAAGAACCATGGCGCGCTGCGAGACGAAGACGGACGGTGGCGCTTGGCGCCTGCCTTCGATCTGGTGATGCAACTGGGCGGCCACACGGGCTACCAGGAGCTCGCCATTCTTCCGGGGCAGCACGCCTCGAGCCTCGACCTGGCCCGCGCTGCGGCTTCGCATTTCGGCCTGTCGGCGGCGCAGGCGGACGAAACGATCCGTGCCATCGGGGAGATCGTCGCCGTGCAGGCCGCGGCGAGCGTCGAGGCGGCAGGAGGCAAGCGCGAGCTCGTGCGCCGGGTGGCGGAGTTCATCGAACAGCAGCACGCACGCATCCGCGCCTAGGCGAACCGCCGGGCTGGCACGGCTGATGCGTAGATCGACGCGGAAGTGTCACGGGCGCCGCATACGCTCGGCGCCTCCCATCCACACCGCACAACAACAGGGAACGCATGCAACGCCGCCTCATTCTCCTTACCCCCCTCGCCACCGCGCTCGTCGCCACCGGCTGCGCCAGCCTCTCGCCCGCCAAGGGCTTGTCGCCCGGCCACTGGGACGCCTTCAACCGCGCGCAGATCGAAGGCCTGATCGCCGGCCTCGGCAAGGACAGCCCCTGCTACAACGCCGCCAAGCCGCCCTACGTCGTGTTCGACTGGGACAACACCAGCGTCTTCCTCGACATCGAGGAAGCCTCGCTGATCTACCAGCTCGAGAACCTGGTGTTCGGCGCCGCGCCCGCGCAGCTCGAGGTGGCATTGCGCAAGAACATCCCGAAGAAAGACTTCCTCCCGCCGTTCAACAACGCGGCCGGCGGGTCGGTCAACATCGACCTGGTGGTGCCCGACATCGTGGCCAGCTACACGTGGCTCTACCAGAACTACGCCGGCCTCAAGGGCAGCCAGCCGCTGGCGGCCGTGAAGCTGAATCCGCACTACATCGCGTTCACCACCAAGGTGCGCTATCTCTACGAAGCCATCGGCGACACCTTCGACCACGACACGGCCTACCCGTGGGTGACCTACCTTTTCGCCGGCATGACCGAGGCGCAGGTGCGCAAGCTCACGGCCGACACGGTGGCATGGCAGCTGAAGGAGCCGGTCGCCAAGGTCAAGTGGACTTCACCGGCCGCGTTGCCGGGCCGCGCGGGCGTGGTGTCGGTGAGCTGGAAGAACGGCCTGCGCCTGCAGCCCGAGATGCAGGCGCTGTACGCCGCCTTCCGCAACGCGGGCTTCGACGTGTGGGTGTGCTCGGCGTCGTTCGTCGATGTCATCAAGGAAATCTCGTCGAACCCCGCCTTCGGCTACAACAACCCGCCCGAGCGCGTGCTCGCGATGGAGCTGGAGCGCGATGCCAATGGCGTGATCCAGCCCGAGTTCCGCCGCGGCTACGACCAGACGCAGGGCCCGGGCAAGACGAAGAACATCCAGCGCTTCCTCGTCGCCAAGTACGGCTACGGCCCGAGCTTCGTGGCCGGCGACAGCGAAGGCGACCAGAACATGATGGCCGACTTCGCCGACACGAAGAAGGTGCTGATCGTGAACCGCCTGCGCGACCCGAAGACCGACATCGGCAAGTTCTCGGCCATGGCGGTGCAGAACTACGGCAAGGCCGACACGCGCTACCTGCTGCAGGGGCGCAACGACAACACCGGCGAGTGGGAGCCGTCGCAATTGCACACGCCGCTGGGCGCGACGCAGGGCAAGGCACTCAAGTAGGAGAAGGAGCGGTTCCACGTCTGCGGTGCGGCTTGCCTATGATGGCTCCATCAAAGCAACCCGCACCGGAGACAACATGGCCGCAGAGCGCTACCCCCTCGCCGAACTGAAAGACTTGCCCGAAGACATCCGCACCGCGATCCTCGCCGTGCAGGAAAAGGCGGGCTTCGTGCCCAACGTGTTCCTCGCCCTCGCGCGCCGGCCGGCCGAGTGGCGCGCCTTCTTCGCGTACCACGATGCGCTGATGCTCAAGGAAGAAGGCTCGCTCACCAAGGGCGACCGCGAGATGATCGTCACCACCACCAGCGCGGCCAACAAGTGCCTGTACTGCGTGGTGGCGCATGGGGCGCTGCTGCGCATCTACGAGAAAAAGCCGCTGGTGGCCGACCAGGTGGCCGTGAACTACCGCAAGGCCGACATCACGCCGCGCCAGCGCGCGATGCTCGACTTTGCGATGAAGGTCTGCGACCGCTCGCACGAGATCGACGACAGCGACTTCCCGCCGCTGCACGCGCACGGCTTCGACGACGAGGACATCTGGGACATCGCGGCCATCACCGCCTTCTTCGGCCTGAGCAACCGGCTGGCGAGCTTCAGCGGCATGCAGCCGAACAACGAGTTCTTCCTGATGGGGCGGTTGCCTCGGGAGAAGAAGGGAGCCTGATTTGATGCGGGGTCTGTTCGGGACGCGTGCACAGGCCACCGGGTACTCCCCTCCGCGAATGTCCCCCGCCTTCGGCTCCTCCTTTATTTCGCTGCGGGGAGCACCCGATGCCCTGACGATCACGCCGATGGGGTGCCTTGCGCAGCGAAATAAAGGAGGAGGCCGAAGGCCGGGGGACATTCGCGGAGCAAGGTACCCCGTCGGCGTGATCGCGCCCCGAATGCCCCCGACATCAACCGCAGGCAAGCCCCGAGAAAGCTCAGCCCTTCCCGCGGCAAGAAGCCAGCGCGTCCAGTGCCGGCTTGTAGGTAGGCGTGGCAACGTCCATCACGCCGAGCACCGTGTGGTACAGGTTGTCGTGCGTGAGCGGCGTGTCGAGCCCCGCCTCCATGCACGAACGCGAGAGCTTGCGCCGTTGGCTCATGCCTTCGCTGAACCACGTGACCATCGGCACGTGCTTCTGCGCCTCGGGCGCGAAGCTGTACGGCACGCCGTGCAGGAACAGGCCATATTCGCCGAGCGACTCGCCGTGGTCGCTCACGTACAGCATCGCCGGGTCGTACTGCTTCGATTGGGCCTTGAGCCAGTCGATGGTCTGGCCGAGGAAGCGGTCGGTCTGCACGATCGAGTTGTCGTACACGTTCATGAGCTCGGCGTGGCCGCACTCGGCCAGCGCATTGGTCTTGCACTCGGGCAGGAAGCGCTTCACGTCAGGCGCCGAGCGCTTGTAGTAGGCCGGGCCGTGGCTGCCCATCTGGTGCATCACCAGCACGACGCCCTTGGCGCGGCGCTCGGCCGGCAGCGCGGCAATGCGCTCGTCGAGGCCCTTGAGCATCACGTCGTCGAGGCATTCGTCGCCGTCGCACAGCGCCTTCTTGGTGGCGGCATCGAGGCCTTCGAAGGCCGAGGCGTTCGGCACGCGGACGCACACACCCTTGCAGCCGGCCTGGTTGTCCAGCCAGAAAACCGCCAGGCCCGCAGCCTGCAGCACGTCGACCAGCGTCTCGTAGTCGTCCTTGCGCGATTCGTAGCCTTCCTTGCCCAGCGGCGAGAACATGCACGGCACGGAGGCCAGCGTGTTGGTGCCGCAGGAACGCACCTCGCGGTAACTCAGCACACCGCGCCTGGCGAGCTCGGGCGTGGTGTCACGCGCATAGCCATTCAAGGCGAAGTGGTCGGCGCGCGCGGTTTCGCCCACCACCACCACGAACAGCGGTGGCTTGGTCTGGGCCGCGTAGCTGGCGCCCAGCGCCGTGCCGGCGGTGATCGGAATCAGCTTGCCGCTGCGCTTGAACAGCGGCTTGATGAACAGCGAGCCCGTGGAATAGAGCGTCGCGATGGGGTTCATCATGTAACGCAGATGAACGTTGTTGCGCATCAGCGGCGCCAGTTCGCGGTTCATGGACACCGCCGCGCCCAGCGCGACGAGCACCGACAGCAGCAGCAGCGCGGCGTTGCGCCAGAGCTTCGACAGAAAGCGCATCGGCGTGACGCGCACCCGCCACAGCAGCCAGGCCGCGGGCAGGACCACCACGCCGACGTTGAAGGCCATGCGCCAGCTCAGCAGGTCGCGCGCTTCGTTCGGATCGGTCTGCAGCGCGTTGGCGATCATGGTCGGGTCCATCACCACGCGGTACTGGAGCATGTAGTGCTGGACCACCGCGGCCAGCACGACCACGGCGAGCCACAGCGGCTTCATCCAGCGCGACCAGGCGGTCAGCGACAGCATGGCCGCCGACCCGCACAGCGTGAGCAGGCTCATGGCCACGATGGTGGACATGTAGGTGCTCGGCGCACCGCCGATGCGGGCCAGTTCGTTCCACAGCGGCCAGTTGGTCGTCAGTACGAGGTAAAGGCTGAGCCAAAGGACGAGCACGGCGGCCGAACGCGGCTGCTCCAACCACAGGTTGAAGCGCTCCCACGACGAGCCGGAGGCGGGTGAGTGCGGCGTTTTGGATTCAGAAGTGCTCGCCCGCTGCAGGGGTGCGGGCTCGATTCGCGAAACAGACATGCGGCGAATGTAGCGAGTCCGCCTGAAGCGAGCCTGAATTGCCCCTTCAGTCGGTGTTCAGGCTGGCCCGGCGCAGTCGCATCTTCGCGCGCCTGCGAGCCACGAGCGCGCCGGAAGCGGCCTGGCCCAGCGGCCGGCTGACGCCGCGCTCCACGATGATCGACACCACCGCGCCCAGCACTGCCGCCACGACGACATCGGAGGGGAAATGCAGGCCCAGGAACACCCGGCTCCACGCCACCACCACAGCCACCAGCAGCGCCGCCAGCATGGCTGCGCGGGAAGGCAAGCACCAGAGCGAAAAGGCGGCGGCAAAGGTTCCGGCCGCATGCAGGCTCGGAAAGCCAGGCCGCACGCCCTGCGGCACCCACTGGATGCCAAGGCCATAGAACGCGGGCCGGGGAACCGGCATCAGCGTGCGGATCATGTTCACGATCAGCCACACGGCCAGCACGCTCACCAGCACCGTGAACAGCGCATGGCGCCAGCGCCGGCTGAACAGCGCGCAGACCCCGATGGCGAGCGTCAGCAGGGCCGGCAGCAGGTTGGAGGAGAACTCGGCGACACGCAGGCTCCAGGCCGGCACCGAAGGGTCCGCGTTGATCAGCCTGAACAGTGCGAAATCAAGATCCTGCATGTGCGGGCATCGCCGGCTTCAGCGTGCGCGATTTGAAGCGAGTCACTGCCGCCTCGATGGCGAAGCCCACCACCCAGCAGACCCATGCGGTCCAGAGGGTGTGGCTCATGTAGTGGGCGCCGCGCAGTTGCTGCGACGCGCCCAGCACGAACCCCGCAACCAAGGACACCCCCAGCCAGATCGCCGCCGCACGGGGCGACACCCGGCGCAGCACGAAGTACCCGCCCACGTAGGCAAAGGCCGCAGACGCATGGCCGGCAGGGAAACACCCGCCCGGCCCGCCATCGTTGACGCCCCACGACCAGTGCGACACATACCGTGCAACGCCGCCGAACTCCTGCAGGTCCCACGGGCAACTGGTCTGGCTGGCATGCTTGAGCACGCTGACGGCGATTACAGAGGCCAGCACCGTGAGCGCCAGCTGGGCGCGCCCCCCGGTGCTCAGGCGGCGCAGGAAGCCGAACGGCCACCGGATCGCGGCGAACAGCGCGACCACGAGCGCCCAGCTCAGATTGCGGGCGCCCTCATGCATCACGTGAACCATGAAAGGGTTGTCGCGCAAGGGAAAACCCGCGTGCGAACCTGCCATGCGCGCCAGCGCCAGATCTGCCCCCGTCGCGTCCCATGCCATCAATGCAACCAGTGCAAAAAGGGTCAGCACCCCCAGGCGAAATAGCGGGAAACGTGTCATGAACAAAGGCAGGACTGAAAAACAGACCCGAGCCTACGTTCGCGGAATGAACCCAGCCTGAAGCAAGATGAACCGAACCTGACTGGCAGGCCCCGTGCAACCGGGCAGCGCTAGACTTCATTTTTTGTTGGAAGGACATGGCGTGCGCATATTGCTGGTCGAAGATGACACTGCGTTGGCAGATGCCGTCTGCAGCTACCTGCTGGCCAAGGCCTTCGTGGTCGACGTGGCTTCGAGCCTGGCCGACGCCCGCGGCGCCCTGCTTTCGGTGCAATACGCGGCTGTGCTGCTCGACCTGCACCTGGGCGACGGCGACGGCCTCTCGCTGCTGCCGCAGGTGCGCGCCCTGCCCGAGCGCCCCATCGTCATCGTGCTGACGGCACGCGACCAGGTGACCGACCGCATCCGCGGCCTGGATGCCGGCGCCGACGACTACCTCATCAAGCCCTACGACCCGGCCGAGCTGCTGGCGCGCCTGCGCGCGGTCGAGCGCCGCCGCAGCGCGAGCAGCGCGCCGGTGCTGCAGCTGGGCACGCTGGAGATCGACCTGGCACACGACATGGTGCGCAAGGACGGCTCGCCGATCACGCTGACGCAGAAGGAATGGGCGCTGCTGCGCGTCATGGCCACGCGCCCCGAGCGCATCCACACGCGCGAGAACCTTGCCGACGCGCTCTACGGCTTCGGCGACGAGGCCGACAGCAACACGCTCGAGGTCTTCATCAGCCGCCTGCGCCGCAAGCTCGGGCGCAACCACATCCAGACGCTGCGCGGCCTCGGCTATCGCCTGTCGTTCTCGGCGGACGACGACGAATGAGCCTGAACAAGCTCGTGGCCGGCCGCGACACGCTCGCGGGCCGGCTGACCCGCACGCTGATCCTCTGGGTCGGCGGCGTGTGGCTGCTGTGCGTGTTCGCCGTGGTCTGGTATGTGGACCGCGAGATCAACCACAACTTCGACAACGAAATGGTCGAGGTTTCGCACCGCATGTTCGCGATGGCCGTGCAGGAACTGGAAAAGCTGCAGCAACCCAGCCAGGAGCCGCCGCGCGAACCGCTGATCGCGCCCAAGCAGCTGTTTTCCGAGGACGCGGTGATCTACCAGATCGTCGACCTGCACGAACACGTGTTGCTGCGCTCCGCCGAAGCGCCCGCGGACACCTTCGACGTGCCGCTGGCCGCCGGCTTCGCGAACAACCCGAGCTGGCGCATCTACACCGTGCGCCATCCGACACTGGGCCTGTTCTTCCAGGTGGCGGACCCGCTCGACGAACGCCGCCACGCCCTGAACCGCACGCTCTTCGGCCTGATCATTCCGCTCGGCGCGGTGCTGCCGCTGCTCGCGCTGGTGTTGCGCAACGTGGCGCGCGCCGAGCTGCGGGCGCTGCAGGAGCTGGCCGGTGAGATCGAGAAACGCAGCGGCGCCGACCTGAGCCCGATCGCCCTGCCCGGCCTGCCGAGGGAGCTGCGCACCGTCGGCGACCACGTCAACCGGCTGCTGGAGCGCCTGTCGCACTCGCTCGACGTGGAGCGCGCCCTGGCGGCCAACGCCGCGCACGAACTGCGAACACCGCTTGCCGCCGCCCGCCTGCGGCTGCAGACCGCGCTCGAGCACGACCTGCAGCGCAACGATGTACAGGCCGCGCTCGATGCGCTGCGCACCCTCAGCCACCGCACCGAGAAGCTGCTGCAGCTGTCGCGCGCGGAATCGGGCGCCTCGCTCACACGCACGCGGGTCGACCTGGTGCAGCTCGCCGGCGCCGTGGCGCAGGACTTCTGGCAAGACCCGCAGAACACCGAGCGCCTCGTGCTCAAGGTGCCCGACAGCGCCACGCCGCTGGCCCTCGGCGACGTCGACGCGCTCGCGATCGCGCTGCGCAACCTGGTGGAGAACGCGCTGCGCTACGGGGGTGGCCGCGTCGTCGTCGAGGTGACGGCGCCCTGCACCCTAGCCGTGCGGGACTTCGGCCCCGGCGTGAACCCCGCGCAGCTCGAAACCCTGCGCGAGCGCCATGTGCGCCACAGCTCCGACCGCGCCGGCTACGGCCTGGGCATCTCGATCGTGGGCACCATCGTCGAGAAGCACGGCGCGAGGCTCGAACTCTCGTCGCCGCCGGCGGCCGCGGCGCATGGCTTCGAGGCTCGCATCGTGCTGCAGCCGGCCTGAGTTGCGTCAGCGGCTCCTGCTCAGTCGCTCACCAGCGTGCGCAGCCAGTCGGGCAGCGCCAGCGCCTTCTGCTTCGGGAAATCGACCCAGATGGTGGTTGCGCCGCCGGCCGCGCAGACCACGTCGGGCGCGTCTTCGCGGACCATGGTGGCCCAGCTTTCGAAGGTGGTGCGCCCCGGGTCGCTCACGTACATCTTGATCCGCACGTTGCCCGGGTATTCAATCTGCCGGTAGAAGTTGCAGAAGGCGTTGACGATCACCATGCCCTCGCCGCCCGGCGTGGGCTCGACACCGATCGAGCGGATCCAGTCGATGCGCGCGGTTTCGAGATAGCGAAAGTAGGTGCCGTTGTTCAGGTGGCCCATGGCGTCCATGTCGCCCCAGCGGATGGGGATCGACATTTCGTACACGAGCTTCTTCTTTTCGGGGATTTCGATTCTCATCGGTGGGCCTTGATGGATGCGAGGATGCCCAGGACGAACAGCAAGGCCGCCAGCCATTCGGTGGCCAGCGGCCAGCGGCCGTCCCAGAGGAAGGAATAGAGCAATGCGAACAGCGTCTCGCTCACGATCAGCTGGCCGCACAGGCTCGCAGACAGCCGCTGGCTCGCGACGTTCCAAAGGATGGTCGCGAGCCACGACGAACCGAAGCCGCTCGCCAGCGCGATCCAGATGAACAGCATGCCGTCGGGCTGCGACTGCAGCGTGGCGACATCGCTGCCCGCCGCCGCCCACAGCAGCAAGGCCCCGAGGCCGGTGGCAATGCCGAGCCAGTTGGCCCAGTCGGCCGCGTGCACCTCGCGGTGCCGCTGCAGCCAGGCAGCGTTGAGCAGGCCGTAGACCGTCCAGCTCACCATCGAGCACAGCGCCAGCGCAATGCCCCCGCCGAAGCGCGCGCCATCGACCCCGCCCGCGCCGCCGTGCGCCGACCAGGCGCCCCAGATCATGAGTGCCATGCCCGCGCCCGTGAGCAGCAGGCCGGGCAGCAAGGCCCGCATGTGCAGGCCCGCGGGCCGGCCCAGCAGCATCATCCAGACGGGGATCGTGCCGATGACGAGGCTCGGCACCTCGGTACCGGCCGCCGCGATGCCGAAGGCCAGCAGCAGGTAGTAGCCGCTGAAGCCCAGCACGCTGAGCCCCAGCGCCGCGAGCGCCTGCCGACCGTTCGGCCAGCGCACGGCGGCCGGCCGCGCGAACACCGCAAGCCCCGAGACCGCGCCGAACACAAGAAAGCGCGCAGCGGTGATGTCGACCATGCCGAAGTGGCCCACCATGCGCGGCGCCACGAACACCAGCCCCCAGAGCGCACCCGCGCCCAGGCCGGCGGCAATGCCGGTCCAGGCCCGCGGACTCAGAGCGCGAACCCGTCGTCGGCCGCAATGACGGCACCGTTCACGAAATGGCTCTCGCCGCTGGCCAGCAGCACGATCAGGCCGTCGAGGTCCTCGGGCTTGCCCACGCGCTTGCGCGGCAGCATGCTGACCAGCCTGGCGCCTGCCTCGGTGGTCCAGTGCTCCTCGTTGAGTTCGGTCGCGATGTAGCCTGGGCACAGCGCGTTCACGTTGATGCCGAAGCGGCCCCACTCGAGCGCCATGGCCTTGGTCATCTGCACCACCGCAGCCTTGCTCATGCAATACGTGCCGATCTGCGGCATGACCTTGAGCGCCGCCGACGAGGCGATGTTGATGATCCGCCCGCCGATGTAGGTGCCCGGTGCCGTGCCCGTGGCGCGCGCCAGCATGCGCTTGCCGACTTCCTGCGCGACGAAGAAGGAGCCCTTCACGTTGGTGTCGAAGATGTAATCGTAGTCGTCGGTCGTCACGTCCTGCAGGCGCTGCGTGGTGCTCACGCCCGAGTTGTTGACCAGGATGTCGATGGGGCCGACCTCGGTTTCGGCGCGTGCGACCGCGGCCTTGATGCTGCCGATGTCGGTCACGTCGAGCTCGACCACGTGGGCGTCGCCGCCCTCGCCTTCGATGCGTGCGCGCAGCTCCTTGAGCTTCTCGACGCGGCGGCTGGCCAGCACCACGGCGGCACCGGCACGGGCGAGGGTTTTCGCGAACTGGGCGCCGAGCCCGCTGGAGGCGCCGGTGACGAAGGCCACGCGGCCGGAAAGATCGATGCTGTAAGCCATGAACTGGATCCTGTGGAGTCGCGCAGGTGACGAAACAGACCCGGCCGCGAGTGACACGGACCGCCCGTGGACGCCGCATAAAATGCCCCGCGCCTCGAAAAATCATTATCGACCCAACCCACATGACCCACGACGAAATCCTCGCCCAGTTCGGCCCTCGCGAAGCCATGGAATACGACGTGGTCGTGGTCGGCGGCGGCCCGGCCGGCCTCTCGACCGCGATCCGGCTCAAGCAGTTGGCCGCGCAGCACGAGAAGGAGATCTCGGTCGTGGTGCTCGAAAAGGGCTCGGAGCCCGGCGCGCACATCCTCTCTGGCGCCATCATGGACCCGCGCGCGCTCAACGAGCTGCTGCCCGACTGGGAGGAACTCGGCGCGCCGCTCAACCAGCCCGTGACCGACGACGCGATGGTGTTCCTCGGCGAGAAGTCGGGACTGCGCACCCCTAACCTGTTCCTGCCGGCCTGCTTCCAGAACCACGGCAACTACATCATCAGCCTCGGCGCCTTCACCAAGTGGCTGGCGCAGCAGGCCGAGAACATGGGCGTCGAAATCTTCCCGGGCTTCCCCGCGGCGGAAGTGCTCTACAACGAAGACGGTTCGGTGCGCGGCGTGGCCACCGGCAACATGGGCGTAGGCAAAGATGGCGAGCCCACCGAGAACTTCCAGCTCGGCATGGAGCTGCTGGGCAAGTACACCGTGTTCGCCGAAGGCGCGCGCGGCCACCTCGGCCGCCAGCTCATCGCGAAGTACAAGCTCGACGCCGGCAAGGACCCGCAGACCTACGGCCTCGGCGTGAAGGAAGTGTGGGAGATCGACCCCAAGCGCCACCAGCCCGGCTTCGTGCTGCACACGGCCGGCTGGCCGATGAAGAGCGACACCTACGGCGGCGCCTTCCTCTATCACATGGAGGACAACAAGGTCACCATGGGCTTCATCACGGGCCTGGACTACAGCAACCCCTACCTGAGCCCCTTTGAGGAAATGCAGCGCTGGAAGCTGCACCCCAACATCCGCTGGTACCTCGAAGGCGACGAGGCCAAGGGCATCAAGCCGGCCAAGCGCATCGGCTACGGCGCGCGCGCCATCACGGCCGGCGGCCTGATGTCGCTGCCCAAGACGGTGTTCCCGGGCGGCGCGCTGGTCGGCTGCGAAGCCGGCTACCTCAACGTGAGCCGCATCAAGGGCAGCCATGCCGCCATCAAGACCGGCATGCTGTGCGCCGAAGCCGCTTTCGAGGCGGTGCAGGCCGGCCGCCAGCACGACGAACTCACGGCCTACCCGGCCGCGTTCGAGAAGAGCTGGCTCTACACCGAGCTGAACAAGGCGCGCAATTTCAAGGCCTGGTTCAAGAAGGGCCTGGGTATCGCGACCTTCATGAACGGCGTCGAGCAATGGCTGCTCAAGGGCCACATTCCATGGACGCTGCGCCGCAACAAGCCCGACCACCTCTACCTGAAGCCCGCTTCGGAGTGCAAGCCCATCGTCTATCCGAAGCCGGACGGCAAGCTCACCTTCGACCGCCTCTCCAGCGTGTTCATCAGCAACACCAACCATGAAGAGCAGCAGCCGGCCCACCTGACGCTGAAGGACGCGACGGTGCCGGTCAACATCAACCTCGCCAAGTTCGCCGGCCCCGAGAGCCGCTACTGCCCGGCCGGCGTGTACGAGTTCGTGGGCACCGAGGACGGCAAGCAGCGCCTGCAGATCAATGCGCAGAACTGCGTGCACTGCAAGACCTGCGACATCAAGGACCCGACGCAGAACATCGTGTGGGTCACGCCTGAGGGCGGCGGCGGGCCGAACTACGTGGGGATGTAAGGCCTCCTTGCCTTGTCGGCGAGCCCTCTTCGGAGGGCTTTTTCATTTCCGCTCCCCGCTGCGCTTCGTGTTGCCGGAGCGTCGCGTATTCTGGCGGCTCACAGGAGACAAAACCCATGCACATCGTCATTACCGGCGGCGCCGGTTTTCTGGGCGCTCGCCTCGCCCGCACGCTGCTGAAGCAAGGCAGCCTTTCGCTAGCGGGCACGCCGGCCCGGCCGATCGAGCGCATCACGCTGGTCGACCGCGTGGGCGCGCCCGCCGACCTCGCGTCCGATGCGCGCATCGCCACCGTGACGGGCGATCTCAACGCGCAACTCTCGCCCAGTGCAGACGCGACCGTCTGGCGCGAAGCCGATGCCATCTTCCACCTGGCCGCAGCCGTGAGCGGCGAGTGCGAGGCCGACTTCGACCTCGGCATGCGCAGCAACTTCGCAGCCACGCACGCGTTGCTCGAACGGGTGCGTGCGCTCGGCACGAAGCCGGTGCTGGTGTTCGCCAGCTCGCTCGCGGTGTTCGGCGACTCGCCTGAGCAGCCGCTGCCGAAGGTCATCGAAGACCACACGCTGCCCACGCCGCAGACCAGCTACGGCATCCAGAAATTCATCGGCGAACAGCTGGTGGCCGACTTCACGCGCAAGGGCTTCGTGCGCGGGCGCAGCGTGCGGCTCATGACGGTGAGCGTGCGCCCGGGCAAGCCCAACGGCGCGGCCTCGGGCTTCTTCAGCGGCATGATCCGCGAGCCGCTGGCCGGCCTGCGCGCGGCCTGCCCCGTGCCCGATTCGACGCCTGTCGCCATCGCGTCACCGGCGCGCACCATCGAGGGCATCATCCGCGCCGCCGAGGCGAGCGACGCGCAGTGGGGTCCGCGCACCGCGCTCAACCTGCCGTCGCTGTCCACCACCGTCGGCGAGATGGCCGCGGCGCTGGAGCGTGTGGCCGGCAAGGCGGCCATCGCCCTGCTCGATCGCACGCCCGACCCGACGATCATGCGCATCGTGAAGACCTGGCCCGGGCGCATCGAAACGGCGCGTGCGAAGGCGCTGGGCCTGTCGGCGGACCAGAGCTTCGAGACCGTCATCCGCGAGTACGTCCGTGAAAATCCCGACGCGGTGAAGCTCCCCGGTGTTGCATAGTCGAGGTCAAGCGCGCCTGACGCGCTCCTGACCCCAACTCCCCGGAGACACCATGAAATTCGGCCCCATCGCCGCCGCCTGCCTTTCGCTCGCCCTGAGTTCGGTCGCCTTCGCGCAGACGACCATGAAGATCAGCATCTCGACGGCACAGAACTCCCACCAGGGCGTGGCCATCGACACCTTCGCCAAGGAAGTCGAGAAGCGCACGGGGGGCCGCTACAAGGTGCAGACCTTCTACAACGGTTCGCTGGGCGGCGAGCGCGAGTCGATCGAGGCGGTGCAGCTGGGCACGCAGGAACTGGCCTTCTCCTCGACCGGCCCGGTGCCCAACTTCGTGCCCGAGACCAAGATCCTCGACGTGCCCTTCCTGTTCCGCGACAAGGCCCATGCGCGCGCCGTGCTCGACGGCCCCATCGGACAGGACCTGCTGACCAAGTTCGACGCCAAGGGCTTCAAGGCGCTGGCCTGGGCCGAGAACGGCTTTCGCCACATGACCAACAGCAAGCGCGACGTGAAGGCCCCCGAAGACCTCAAGGGCCTGAAGATGCGCACGATGGAGAACCCGGTGCACATCGCGGCCTACAAGGGCTTCGGCATCATCACCACGCCGATGGCCTTCCCCGAGGTGTTCACCGCGCTGCAGCAGGGCACGGTCGACGGCCAGGAAAACCCGCTGCCGGTCATCATCTCGGCCAAGTTCGACCAGGTGCAGAAGCACCTGTCGCTCACGGGCCACGTCTACTCGCCCTGCATCTTCCTGATGAACAAGGCGAGCTTCGACAAGCTCAGCGCCGCCGACAAGCAGGCCTTCCTCGACGCCGCCAAGGAAGGCACCAAGGCCAACCGCGCGCGTGTCGACGAGGACGACGCCAAAGGCGTGGCCGACCTGCGCGCCAAGGGCATGACCGTGATCGACAACGTCGACAAGGCCAAGTTCGTTGCCGCGCTGGCACCGGTGAACGCCCAGTTCGAGAAGGAATTCGGCAAGGCGAATCTCGACAAGATCCGCGACTACAAGTGAAAGAAAAATTCCTCGGCATCGAGCGCTGGACCACCGGCGTCTCGATGGTCCTGGCCTGCGTGATGCTGGTCATTGCATCGGCCCTGGGCGTGTTCCAGATCATCACCCGCTTCGTGCTTGAGCAGCCGGCCGAATGGAGCGAGATCTTGATCCGCGTGAGCCTCATCTGGATGGTGTTCCTCGGCATTCCGATGGCGTTCCGCCAGGGCGCGATGGTGAGCGTGGACGTGCTCTACCGCTGGAGCCCGCCGCGTGTGCGCCGCGTGCTCGACGCGGTGGTGAGCATTGCGGCGCTGGCCCTCATGCTCGTCATCCTCTGGTGGGGCTGGGACTATGCGATGCGCGGGCGCGTGCAATCGATGGCCGGGCTCGAGAGCCTCTCCATGATGTGGTCCTACCTGGCGCTGCCGGTCGGCTCGCTGTTCTGCCTGTTCGGCATCGTCGGCAATTTTCTCGATCCCAAGCGGCTCGAACTGGAGACCGCGCAATGAGTGTCGTGATGGTTGCAACGATGGTGGTGTGCTTCGCACTGTCGATCTCGGTGGCGGTGTCCATCGGGCTGGCGTCGATCCTGGGCATCCAGGTGGCCAACGCCAACATGCTGATCTCCGTGAAGGAGATGTTCAACGCGATCAACAAGTTTCCGCTGGCGGCCATCCCGTTCTTCATCCTGGCCGGCAACCTGATGGAAACCGGCGGCATCTCCCGCCGGCTGGTCGAGTTCGCCAAGAGCATCGTGGGCGGCGTGCAGGGCGGCCTGCCCATGACCTGCGTGCTCACCTGCATGATCTTCGCGGCGGTGTCGGGCTCGTCGGTGGCCACCACCTTCGCGATCGGCGCCATCCTGATCCCGGCGCTCATCAAGCACGGCTACCCCACGGCGTACGCGGCGGCGCTGCAGGCCACCAGCGCCGAGCTGGGCGTGATCATCCCGCCCTCGATCCCGATGATCCTCTACGGCGTGAGCGCCGAGGTGTCCATCGGCGAGCTGTTCATCGCGGGTTTCGGCCCCGGCATTCTCATCAGCGTGGCGCTGATGCTGTTCGTCTGGGCATTCTGCAAGTGGAAGGGCTGGGGCAAGAACGACGGCGACGGCCGCATGCCCTTCGGCCGCGCGCTGTGGCAGGCCGGCTGGGCGCTGCTGATGCCCGTCATCATCCTGGGCGGCATCTACGGCGGCATCTTCACGCCGACCGAGGCCTCGGCGGTGGCGGTGTTCTACGCGCTGGTGGTGGGCATACTGATCTACCGCGAGATCAAGCTGCAGGACCTGTACGCGGTCCTGCGCAAGTCGGTGCTGTCGTCGGCGGTGATCATGTTCATCATCGCCAACGCGGGGTTGTTCGCGTTCCTGATCACGCGCGCGGGCGTACCCGACGCCATCGGCCACTGGCTGCAGGAAGTCCTGAAGTCGCCGGCGATGTTCCTGCTGGGCGTGAATGCGGCGCTGTTCGTCATCGGCATGTTCATCGAGACCAGTGCGGCCATCATCGTGCTCGCGCCGATCCTGGCGCCGGTGGCGGTGCACTTCGGCATCGACCCGGTGCACTTCGGGCTGATCATGGTGGTCAACCTCGCGCTGGGCATGATCACGCCGCCCTTCGGCGTGAACCTGTTCGCGGCCTGTACGGTGGCCCGCATCTCGCTCGATCGGATCGTGAAATACCTGGTGCCCTTCGTGCTGGTGATCCTGGCCTGCCTGATGGTGATCACCTACGTGCCGTGGATCTCGCTCGCGCTGCGGGACCTGGTCTATACCAAGTAGCCGAGGCACGGTCCACGCCGGGCAGCGCGCCAGGCGTGCGGCGGACACGCGGGCCGGCCGGGGCGGCCATTGGCCCTGCGAGGAAAACGGGTAATAAAGATGTCACCGCTTGCAACGATGCTGTGCCCATCGATTCCCCAAAGCTGTGGCTGCCATGTTTCCCACCAAGACCGACAAGGCGCGCGACGAACTCCAGGGCGGACAGCGCACGCTCAGCCAGCGCGAGCGCGCCCTGCTGCTGATGGCCGACGGCCGGCGCTCGCTGACCGACTTCAGCGCGCTGTTCCCCGACCGGCATGAAGCCGAGTTGGCGATCCGGGCGCTGATCCAGAGGGGCTATCTGCAGGGCCTGCAAGCCGCGGGCGCACCGGCACCCGCCCAGCCCGCGCCGATCCCCGCCGACGAACCGATCCGCCTCCCCACCTCGGCCGACACCTTCGACGGCAAGCGCTCGCTGGCCACCACGCGCATGTTCCTGTTCGACATCTGCGAGCGCATGTTCGTGCGGCGCGACCCGAAGTTCGCGCTGCAGATGCGCGACGCGCTGCGCGAGGCGCGCGACCGCGAGGCGATGCTGACCATCGCCGCGCTGATGCTGACCGAGATCGAGAAAACCGCCGGTGTGGAGCGGGCCGAATCGCTGCGCGAGCGCATCGACCGGCTGCTGCCGCCGGCCGAAATCGTTCATTGAAGAGCGCACCACGGGCGCGAACGCAGCCTGTGACACCATCGCGAGGTGAACTCCGCCCCTGAAAAACCGCCCCTGTCCGAACGGCTTCGCGCCTGGGCCCGGCGCGTCAAGCGCGACGGCGTCACGCTGTGGTTCGCGGGCAGGCATGCATCCACCCCGTGGTATGCCAAGGCACTGGGCATGTTCGTGGTCGCCTACGCGCTCAGCCCGATCGATCTCATTCCCGACTTCATCCCGGTCCTGGGCTACCTGGACGACGTTCTCCTGCTGCCGGGGCTGATCTGGCTTGCGATCCGGATGATTCCGCCGCCGGTGCTCGCGGAGTGCCGCCGGCAAGCCGACGACTGGATGCAGAAGTCGGGCGCCAGGCCGACCAGCCGGTATGGCGCCGCGCTTGTCGTGGCTGTGTGGATCGCGGTCGGCGTCGCGGCGTGGCGCCTGTGGTCGCGATAGGGACGAGGGGCAAGTCCGGGGCTGCGGGCTGCGCGATCCACTACACTCGCCGGGTCAGGAGAGAGCCCCGCATGCCGGGGCCGCCGAAGGCGCAGGGGATTCCCGAACGCTCAGGCAAAAGGACTGACAAGGCACTGGTGAACACCGGTGTTTCCTTGCTGGAGAGAGGCCGTTGCCAAGCAACGGCCCACCGAAGGAGCAAACCCCGATCGTGGGGCGAATCTCTCAGGTAAAGCGGACAGCAGGGGTGGCCCATGGCGTTGCAGCCATGGATTTCGACTGCCCCTTTGGAGTGCCCCGTGGCTGCTTCTTCCGCTCCCTCCGACGCCCCTCTTCTCAAGACGCCGCTGTACGACCTCCATCTGGAGCTCGGCGCCCGCATGGTGCCTTTCGCCGGCTATTCGATGCCCGTGCAATACCCCGCCGGCCTGATGGCCGAGCACAAGCACACGCGCGATGCGGCCGGCCTGTTCGACATTTCCCACATGGGACAGCTGCGCCTCGTCGGGCCCGATGCGGCAGCCGCCTTCGAAACCCTGATGCCCGTCGACGTGATCGACCTGCCAGCCGGCAAGCAGCGCTACGGCCTGCTGATCAACGACGAGGGCGGCATCCTCGACGACCTGATGTTCTTCAACGAAGGCCACGACTCGATCTTCGTGATCGTGAATGGGGCCTGCAAGGTGGCCGACATCGCGCACATCCAGCAGAAGATCGGCGCCCGCTGCGACGTGCAGCCCCTGCCCGATCACGCCCTGCTCGCACTGCAAGGCCCGCAGGCCGCCGCCACGCTGGCGCGGCTGTCGCCCGGCGTCGAGCGCTTCGTGTTCATGACGGGCGGAGCGGTGCAGATCGGCGGCATTCCCGCCTTCGTCACCCGCAGCGGCTATACCGGCGAGGACGGCTTCGAGATCTCGGTGGCCGCCAAGGACGCCGACGCCCTCGCCCGCCTGCTGCTGGCCCAGCCCGAGGTCAAGCCCATCGGCCTGGGCGCGCGCAATTCGCTGCGGCTCGAGGCCGGCCTTTGCCTGTACGGCCACGACATCGACACCACCACCACGCCGGTCGAGGCCTCGCTCAACTGGGCGATGCAGAAGGTGCGTCGCACCGGCGGCGCGCGCGAAGGCGGCTTTCCGGGCGCCGCGAAGATCCTGGCGCAGCTCACCGCATCCACCGTGGGCGCGGCAGGCCACACCGACCACGACACGCTGAAGCGCAAGCGCGTGGGCCTCGTTGCCCTCGAACGCATTCCGGTGCGCGACGGCACGGTGCTGCAATCGTTCGAAGGCCAGGACATCGGCCTCGTCACCAGCGGCCTGCTCGGCCCCACCGCCGACCGCTGCATCGCCATGGGCTACGTGGCCACCGCCTTCGCCGAGCCGGGCACGCGCATCCAGGCCATCGTGCGCGGAAAGCCGGTGCCGATGGAAGTCTCGACCATGCCTTTCGTGCCCACCCGCTACTACCGCGGCTAGGCTACGCACCCCGATCATCATTTTTTCCACGAGGAGTTTTTCACATGAGCATCAAGTACACCAAGGACCATGAATGGGTCTCGGCCGAAGGCGGCGCGGCCACCGTCGGCATCACCGTGCACGCGCAGGACGCGCTGGGCGATGTGGTGTTCGTCGACCTGCCCGAAGTCGGCAAGACCTTTGCCCAGGGCGAAGTCGCCGGCGTCGTCGAATCGGTCAAGGCCGCGGCCGACGTGTTCATGCCCGTGTCGGGCGAGATCACCGAAGTGAACGAAGCGCTGCGCGCCGACCCCTCGCTCGCCAACAGCGACCCGCTGGCCGGCGGCTGGTTCTTCAAGGTCAAGCTGAGCGAGCCGGCGCAGCTCGACGCGCTGCTCGATGCGGCCTCGTACGACAAGTTCGCCGCCGAGTCTTGATGCGCTGCTGAATACGGACCACCGCTCCCGCCCCTTCCGCCCTACTTCCCCGCCATGTCAAGCCACGCCCTCCCCTCCCTGCAACAACTAGAGAACGCCGAAGAATTCCTCGCCCGCCACATCGGCATCGATGCGGCGGACGAGGCGCGCATGCTGCCCGTGATCGGCTCGGAGACGCGGGCTGAGCTCATCGACGGCATCGTGCCCGCGGCCATTCGCCGCGCGAAGCCGATGCGGCTGCCCGCACCGGCGACCGAAGCCGATGCGCTGGCCGAGCTGAAGGTGATGGCGTCGAAGAACAAGGTGTTCCGCAACTTCATCGGCCAGGGCTACTACGGCACGCACACGCCGGGCGTCATCTTGCGCAACGTGCTCGAGAACCCCGCCTGGTACACCGCCTACACGCCCTACCAGGCCGAGATTTCGCAGGGCCGCATGGAAGCCCTGCTCAACTTCCAGACGATGGTGTGCGACCTCACGGGCATGGCCATCGCCAACGCGTCGATGCTCGACGAAGCCACGGCCGCGGCCGAAGCCATGACGCTCGCCAAGCGCAGCGTCAAGAGCAAGAGCAACGTGTTCCTGGTGTCGGGCGACTGCCATCCGCAGACCATCGAAGTCATCAGGACTCGCGCCGCGCCGCTGGGCATCGAGGTGAAGGTGAGCACCGTGTCGGAAACGCTGCCGCACCTGATGGTGAGCGGCGAATTCTTCGGCGTGCTTGCGCAATACCCCGCCACCACCGGCCACGTGCACGACCTGCGCCCGCTCGCGGGCCACGCGCACCAGTGCGACGCCGCCCTGATCGTCGCGGCCGACCTGCTGGCGCTGACGCTGCTGGTCGCGCCCGGCGAGTTCGACGCCGACATCGTCTGCGGCACCACGCAGCGCTTCGGCATGCCGCTGTGCAACGGCGGCCCGCACGCCGCGTACCTGGCCTGCCGCGATTCGTTCAAGCGCTCGCTGCCGGGCCGCCTGGTCGGCGTGAGCGTCGACACGCACGGCCAGCCCGCCTACCGACTCGCGCTGCAGACGCGCGAGCAGCACATCCGCCGCGAGAAGGCCACCTCCAACATCTGCACCGCGCAAGTGCTGCCGGCTGTGGTGGCCAGCATGTACGCCGTGTATCACGGGCCCGACGGGCTCACGCGCATCGCGCAGCGCGTGGCGGCGCTCACGGCCATCCTCGCCCGGGGCCTGTCGCAGATGGGCCGCGAGCCGGTCAACAGCACCGCCTTCGACTCGCTGACCATCCGCACCGGCGACGACACGGCCGCGATCATCGAGCGCGCACAGGCCGGCGGCGTCAACCTGCGCCAGCGCCTGCAGCAGCACCTGGGCATCTCGCTCGACGAGACCACCACGCGCACCGACATCGAGACGCTGTGGGCGCTGTTCGTGCCCGCCGGCACGCCGATGCCGCGCTTCGACGACCTGGCCGCCAACACCGTGCCGCTCATTCCCGAAGACCTGCGCCGCACCAGCGCCTTTCTCACGCACCCGGTGTTCAACACCCACAAGAGCGAGACCGCGATGCTGCGCTACATCCGCAGCCTGTCGGACAAGGACCTGGCGCTCGACCGCAGCATGATCCCGCTGGGCAGCTGCACCATGAAGCTCAACGCGACCAGCGAGATGATCCCCATCACCTGGCCCGAGTTCGCCAACATCCACCCCTTCGCACCGGCCGAGCAGCAGCAGGGCTATGCGCAGCTCGACGCGCAGCTGCGCGCATGGCTGTGCGAAGCCACCGGCTACGCCGGCATCAGCCTGCAGCCCAACGCCGGCTCGCAGGGCGAGTACGCGGGCCTGCTGGCCATCAAGTCCTTCCATGAGGCCAAGGGCCAAGGCCACCGCAACATCTGCCTGATTCCGTCGTCGGCGCACGGCACCAACCCGGCCAGCGCGCAGATGGTGGGCCTGCAGGTGGTGGTGACGGCCTGCGACGCGCAGGGCAACGTCGACATGGACGACCTGAAGCGCGCCTGCGAGAAGCACAGCGCCAACCTGGCCGCCGTGATGATCACCTACCCCAGCACGCACGGCGTGTTCGAAACGCGCGTGAAGGAACTGTGCGAGCTCGTGCACGAGCACGGCGGGCGCGTGTACGTCGACGGCGCCAACATGAACGCACTGGTCGGCGTGGCCGCGCCGGGCGAGTTCGGCGGCGATGTGAGCCACCTGAACCTGCACAAGACCTTCTGCATTCCACACGGTGGCGGCGGCCCGGGCGTGGGCCCGGTCTGCGTGGTCGAAGACCTCGTGCCGTACCTGCCGGGCCATGCGACGGCCGGCGTCGCATCGAACGGCGTCGGTGCGGTTTCCGCAGCGCCGCTCGGCAATGCGGCGGTGCTACCGATCAGCTGGATGTACTGCCGCATGATGGGCGCGAAGGGCCTGCAGGCCGCGACCGAAACGGCCATCCTCAGCGCCAACTACATCAGCGCGCGCCTGAAGGACCACTACCCGACGCTGTACGCGAGCCCCAACGGCCACGTCGCGCACGAGTGCATCCTCGACCTGCGCCCGCTCAAGGACACCAGCGGCGTCACCGCCGAGGACGTGGCCAAGCGCCTGATCGACTACGGCTTCCACGCGCCCACGCTGAGCTTCCCGGTGCCGGGCACGCTGATGGTCGAGCCGACCGAGAGCGAGCCGCTGGCCGAGCTCGACCGCTTCGTCGATGCGATGATCGCCATCCGCGGCGAGATCCGCCGCATCGAGGAAGGCGTCTGGCCGAAGGACGACAACCCGCTCAAGCACGCGCCGCACACGGCTGCGAGCCTGCTCGGCACCGAGTGGCCGCATCCCTACTCGCGCGAACTGGGCGCGTTCCCGCTGGCCGAGCTCAAGCAGGCCAAGTACTGGCCGCCGATCGGTCGCGTCGACAACGTGTACGGCGACCGCAACCTGTTCTGCAGCTGCGTGCCGGTGGGCGAATACCAGGAAACCGAAGAGGCCTGAGAAGGCCCGCAGGCGGGGTCAGCCGCGCCGCGCCGCGGCGCCCTTCTTCGGTGGGGATTCGCGGCGATAGATGGCCCACTTCACGGTCAGGATGTCCGCGGCGATCTTGGCCGCATTGACGCCCGCATAGGCCTCGGACGGGTTGAACTGGAATGCCTCCTGGTATCGCTTGACCTGCGCGTAGTCCTGGTCGAAGGTCATCGGGCCCATGAGTTCGGCAGGATCAGTGCCCGCGGGAAGCGCGAGGAATTTCTCCGGATCGGTGGCACTCTGGTAGAGGTCGACGCTCATCGGGTTCATACGTTTGTCCTCGAGATCTTGGTCTTGGGAACAAATCATCTGCGGCATCCGCGCGGCATGCAATCGGTCCGCGCCTACACGGCGCACCGTGCGGGTCAGGGTTGTTTCTTCTTCGCCAGGCCCGCCGTGGCAATTTGCTCGCGAAAACCGCGCAGGCTGGCCTTCAGCCTGCGTTCGTTTTCGAGCCCCACGCGCACCATGATCTTCTGGCCGGAAGAGAGCGACTCCAACTGCGAATCGGCGTATTCGTAGCGCACCCAGGGCCGCTGCGAAGGAACATTGCCCTTCACCTCGACCAACCGCACCTGCACCGGGCCGGCGGGCTCCGGCGCCTGCAGCAGGTGGTCGATCACGGCAATGAGCCGGTCGTTGAAGTAGCGCCCCGGATAGCCCAGTTCTTCATAGGCTTGCTGGAACAGCGGGTAGAGCCGGGCATACGTCTTGGCCGCCTTCGCAGGATCGACCGATTCGGCAAACAGCACGATGGCGTTGTAGCGCGCGGCGTTGTTGGGCGCGATGACCTGTTTCTCGCCCTGCCCTGCGGTGATGAAGCGCTGCCTGGCCGGCTGCACCGGCCAAGCGCTCGCGGGCGCCTGCTCGCGCGCGAGGTTGTCGACCGTTGCCACGAAGCGGCGCACGACGCCGTCGAACTTCAGGAAGTCGGCCACGTTCTTGCTGCCGAGCAGGTCCACGAGCGCCTTCATCACGCGCGTATCGGAATCGGTGACGGTCGGCAG
Source organism: Variovorax sp. Root434 (assembly GCF_001426595.1). Classification (NCBI taxonomy): domain Bacteria; kingdom Pseudomonadati; phylum Pseudomonadota; class Betaproteobacteria; order Burkholderiales; family Comamonadaceae; genus Variovorax; species Variovorax sp. Root434. Next base: position 73,220 of record NZ_LMEK01000012.1, on the reverse strand, counting down.
CCCCGTGTCGGGCACGGCAATCGCGTCGATGGGGTTGCGCGGCTCCAGGGACTCGGGCGCGGGTGCGGGTGCCGGTGCGGGCGCGAGCCCGTCGTTCGGCGCCGCGGCCACCGGCGGAGCCTCGGGTAGCTGTTGCTGCTGCTGATACCAGCGCCAGCCGACGAAGGCCGTCCCGAGCAACACCAGCATGAAGGCGACGATGGCGCCTATGGGCATTTCGCGGCGTGGCCGGAATTCGGGGGAATCGTCCCCGGAGCCGGGGGTATCTCGGTCGGACATGGCGGCACTTTCCTTCTGCTAAGGCTGTGTGTGATGCGGAGAGACCGGTCATGTTGCACCAATCGGGCGCTCCATGGCACCGCGGCCGCGTAACGCCCTGTGTCGCCCCGTGCCGTGCAGGCCGCGCGGTCAGGCCGCGTCCGCGGGCCCGCTCAGCGATTGCAGCCAGGCAATCGACCCCTGCAGCTCGGCCGGGCGGATCTCGTGCGCGCCCGGAAAGTCCGAGCCCGACAGCGCCAGCGGCAGGCCGCGCGCCAGCTCGCGCGTGGCCTGCGCGGCGCTCGGCGGAATCACGTTGTCGGCGCTGCCATGGCTCACCCACAGCGCCTTGCCCTCGAAGGCCTCCGGCGGCGCGATGTGCGGCACCACCTGCGAGAGCAGCCGGCTGTGCCACACCATCGCGGCACGCACGCTCTGCGGCTTGGTGAGCAGCTGCGACAGCGACATGATGCCGCCCTGGCTGAAGCCGCCGACCACCACGCGTTCGGCCGGCACGCCGAGCTGCTGCGAGGCCGAGGCGATCATCTCGCCGACGAGGAAGCGGCTTTCGCGCTCCTGCTCTTCGTTGATCTGCCGCTCGCCGTTCGGCAGTACCTGGAACTCGAACCACGCGTAGGCGCCGGGCGACAGCACATACGGTGCGCGCAGGCTCAGCACGTGGAACTGCGGCGGCATCAGCCGCGCGAGGCCGAACAGGTCCTGCTCGTTGCTGCCGACGCCATGCATGAGCACCAGCAGCCAGGGTTCGCGGGCCTCCGGCCGGGCCGCGTGTTCGAGGAATTTGAGGGGCAAGTGAAGTTGAGGCATCAATGGTTCTTCAGACGGTTGCGTGAAAGCCTTGCGCGAGCGCGCGGGTAACTTCGGCCGCCGGCACCTCGCGGCAGCCGGTTGCGTTCTGCCCCGACCACAGCGGAGAGAAATCGCCGCTGCCCTGCGCTTCGGCCTTGGCCCGCAGCGGCGCAATGCCCGAGGTGGCCAGCGGAAACTCCGGCACGACCTCGCCGATGGGCCCCAGGTCGCGCATCACGCGGTTCACGATGCCGCGGGCCGGTCGGCCAGTAAAGAGATTGGTCAGCGCCGTGTGCCGCGAGGCCCTGCTCTTGAGCGCCTCGCGATGGAGCGCGCTGGTGGTCGCCTCGGGCGTCAGCAGGTAGGCCGTGCCAATCTGCACGCCCGCCGCGCCCATCGCCATGGCCGCGGCCACGCCGGCTGCATCGGCAATGCCACCGGCCGCGATCACCGGCACCTTCACCGCATGCACCACCTGCGGCACCAGCGCAAAAGTGCCGAGCTGCCGCGTCAGGTCGTGCGACAGGAAATGGCCGCGGTGCCCGCCGGCCTCCAGCCCTTGCGCGATGACCGCATCCACGCCGCGCGCTTCGAGCCACTGCGCCTCTTCGACCGTGGTGGCCGATGCCAGCACCTTCGCACCCCAACCGTGCACCTGCGCCATCAGCGCTTCGGACGGCAACCCGAAATGAAAGCTCACCACCGGCGGACGGAATTCGGCCAGCAAATCGGCCACTTCGACGCTGAAAGGGTTGCGCCCCGGGCCGGTGGGAATGTTCGCCGCGTCGATGCCGAACTCGGCGTAGTACGGCATCAGCGCGGTACGCCAGGCCGCTTCGCGATCGCTCGGCACCGGCGCCGTGTGGCAGAAGAAATTGACGTTGTAGGGCTTGCTGGTGCCCGCGCGAATGGCGGCGAGTTCGCTGCGCATGACGTCGGGGCTCAGCATGGCTCCAGGCAGCGAGCCCAGGCCACCGGCATTGCTGACAGCGATGGCCAGCGCGCTGCCCTGCACGCCGGCCATGGGAGCCTGAATGAGCGGAAGGTCCGTTCCGATGAGTTGTTGCAGCGTGGTCATTTGGAGCGCTCCTTGTTCGTGTGTCGCCGGTTGCCGGCCATTCTCCTGCCAAGCCGGAGGTTGCGGCGGCGGCGGGGTCATCATCGCCAAATGACTTCGGCACAATCGCGCGCATGCCCATCCTGAACCCGACGCGGCCCGCTCACTCGCGGCCGCTGCAGCGCACCATTGCTGCGGCCATTGCCACCGCCAGCCTCGTCATGCTCGGCGGCTGCCCGCAGAAAGAAGAAGCCCCCGCTGCCACCGCCGACGCGCAGCCGGGCGAAGCCGCAGCGGCCGTGGCAACCGCCGAGGCCGTTGCCCCCGCGGCACCGCCAGCATCACCTGCACCACCAGTGCCTCGCCCCACCGCATCTGCCACGCTCAAGCGAGCCGAACTCATGGCGCTGGTGTTCCCCGACTCCCAGGGCCCGGGCGCCTCGCCCCGACAGCCCGACACCGTCTCGCTGCCCGAGAGGGCCAACGAGGGCAAGACAGTGCCCGGCAGCGAGGCCGATCAACAGGCTCAGGTGTCGCCGCGCGAAGTGGTGCGGCTGGACGATACGCACGCCGTCATGCTGACCGAGACCGTGCCGCTCGACGACCGGGGCGAGCCGATGAACGGCCACGTGAACGGCGCATGGCTCGGCGCCTACTTCTTCGAGCAGAGCGCCGAGGGCTGGAAGCTCGCGAGCCGCAGCGACGCTGTCGACTACCTCGGCTTCATGGGCAACCTCGGCACCACCAAGGTCGAGCGCATCGCGCCCCAGCGCTTTGCGCTGACCATTGCCCACGGCAGTTGCTGGCAGGGCTACTGCGGGCAGTGGCTGTCGGTGTATGGGCTCGAAGCGGGCAAGGTGCGCGTGCTGGCAAGGGGCATTGCGCTGTCGGCCACCAATGAAGGCGCCGACGAGTCCTGCGAGAAAGTGCCCAGGCCCGGCAAGCCGGAAGAGCCGCCACGCGGCGCGTGCTTCGACGTCAGCGGCACGCCGAGCTTTACGCTGGGCACCGACGAGGAGCCGGGTGAGATGCGCATCGCGTTCAAGGGCGAAAAAACGAGCGGCACCAAAAACCGCCGCGTGCTCACCATCGACAGCACGCTGGTCTATGCCTGGCGCAATGGCGCCTATGTGCCGACCGAAGGGCACAACCCCGTTCCGTCGTTCTGACGGGCGGGCACTGCGGCACCAACCCCGCCAGTTATTCCTCGCTCGTCCACTCCACCTGCACGCCAAGGCTGCGCAGGTTTTCCACGAAGCGCGGATGGGCTCGGCGAATGGGCGTGGCGTTGCGGATCTCGGAACGCCCTTCGATACTCGCCGCCACCATGAACAGCGCGATCGCCACGCGAATGATGTAGGGGCTCTCGACCACCGCGGGCGTCAGCGGATTGCCACCGAAGGTAATGAGCCGGTGCGGGTCAGACGAGAACACGTGCGCGCCGAACTTCGAAAGCTCGCCCGTCCAGCCCAGCGCCCCGTCGTACACCTTGTTCCAGAACATCGCATTGCCCTGCGCGCGCACGCCCAGCGCGATGAAGATTGGCAGCAGGTCCACCGGAAAGTAAGGCCACGGCGCCGCCTCCACCTTCGTCAGCACGTTGCTCGTGAATGGCGTCTGCACCTTCAGCGGACCGGTGCGGATGGCGCGCGACCAGCCGTCTTCATGCACGATCTGCACGCCGAACTTCGCGAACGTGCGGTCGAGCAGCGGAAAGTTTTCAGGTGCGCTGTTGCGCACGACCACGTCGCCGCCGGTGATGGCGCCCAGCGCCAGGAAGGTCGTGATCTCGTGGAAGTCTTCGTCGAAGCGGAACTCCCCGCCCTTGAGCGTGCCGCCGCCGTGCACAGTGAGCCGCGAGGTGCCCATGCCCTCGATGCGCACGCCGATCATGGCCATGAAGCGGCAGAATTCCTGCACGTGCGGCTCCGATGCCGCATTGGTCAACGTGGAAGTGCCGCCCGCAGCCGCCGCGCACAGCACGAAGTTCTCGGTGGTCGTGACGGAGGCGTAGTCCAGCCAGTGGTCCGTGGGCGTGAGGCGGCCCGCGCTGCGCACCAGCAGCGAGCCTTCGGTGCGCTCCACCTCGCCGCCGAAGCGCTGGAACACCTCCACGTGCGGATCGATCTCGCGCACGCCCAGCGTGCAGCCCTTCACGTTGTCCTCGAGCCGCGCCACGCCGAAGCGCGCCAGCAGCGGCGGCACCAGCATGATCGACGAGCGCATCTCCTCGGGCAGGCGGTGGCGCGATGCATCGAAGGCGGTCTCGCGGTGGTGCAACTCGAGCGTGCCGGTGTCGTGGTCCATGCGCACGTCGCTGCCCAGGGTGCGGAAGATGTCGAGGATCTTGCGCACGTCGGTGATGTCGGGCACGCCGTGCAGGCGCAACGGCTCCCAGGTGAGAAGCGTGGCACAGAGCACCGGCAGCACGGCGTTCTTGTTGGCGGAGGGGGTGACGCGGCCACGCAGCGGCGTTCCGCCGTGCACGATGAGGTTGGACATGGGGGCGAGCGGGAAAGCGGGAGGCGGTGGAAAAAAGGGCCGCGGACGATCCGAAACCCGGGGCCAGAACTTTACCGTCTGGCAGCAGCGTGAACGGCGCCAAAGTTGTAAGCACTTCAAATGGCGGCCCCGGCATCCAGCCGGCTCGGCGAAGCGACTCGCGACGAACTTGTTACTCCCCGCGACATGCGTGCCCCCGCTAGATTGGCGGCACCCGGCCAGACCCGCCGAAAAACACACCTCGAAGGAACAGGAAATGACCCACCCCTACACCGGCGGCTGCGCATGCGGCGCAGTCCGCTACGAGATTTCAGCCGAGCCCATCTTCCAGAACGACTGCCAGTGCCGCGACTGCCAACGCAAGAGCGGCACCGGCCATGGCTCGTACCTCACCTTCCCGCGCGGCGGCGTGAAGCACAGCGGCCAGGCCACGCTGTGGGACATGGTCGGCGACAGCGGCAACGTCAAGACCCGGGCCTTCTGCCCCGCCTGCGGGTCGCCCGTGTACATGACCTTTGCGGCGATGCCCGACATCTTCACCGTGCACGCCGCGAGCCTCGACGACCCTGACCGGTACAAGCCGCAGGCGGTCACGTATGCCGTGCGCGGACATCGATGGGATTTTCTGGACCCGGCATTGCCCAAGTTCGACAGGATGCCGCCGATGTGAAGGGCGATCAGCTCGCACATCTGGACCAGCTCGGCGCAGACGGGCGTGGTGCTTCCTGACGGAACAGACTGCTTCCAGCTTGCCCGGGCGGACCTGGCCGGCTCGCCTCAGACTCCCGAGCGCTTCGATGCGCCACAGATGGCGCGCGCGAGCGATGCCTGAACCCTCCATGCCGATGGAGTTGCGCGAAGGCCGATGACGGTTCAGCATCCTCATCCCCTCCAAGCCCAACAACCAAACACGGAGACCCGAATGAGAAAGCTCAAGATCATGGAGCACGTGTCGCTCGACGGCGTGATCCAGTCCTCCGGCGAAGACGGCTTCCCGTATGCCGACTGGACGGTGCCCTACCGGACTCCCGCCGGCCGGGACGAGGTGCTCGCCGCGCACGGCGGGCGCTTCGACCTGCTGCTGGGCCGGCGCACTTACGACATGTGGTCGGACTACTGGCCGAAGGTGCCGGCCAGTCCGATGGCTGATGGCTTGAATGCGGCCACCAAGTTCGTCGTCACCCATCGCCCGGAAAGCCTCGCGTGGGGGCCGTTCGAGGGCGTCGGACCGGACCCGGTCGAGGGCGTGCGGCGCATCAAGTCGCAGGCTGGCCCGGACCTGGTCCTCTGGGGCAGCTCAACGCTGACATCGACGCTGTTCGAACACGGGCTTGCGGACGAAGTCATGCTGATCGTCTATCCGGTGCTGGTAGGTACGGGGAAGCGCCTCTTTGCGGAAGGAACCCCGGGGTGCTCCTTCGAACTCGCCAGCACCAAGACGACGCCGTCCGGCCTCCTCCTCAATACCTACAAGCTCGCCGGGCCGCTGCAGGCCGCGTAGCGAGTTGGACGGCGCGAGCCAACCCGCCCAGGCTGCGCAGCGACACCACAAGCTGGCGCGCGAGCGGCGAATCCTCGTGCAGCACAGCCATCAGCGGCCCGGAGCCGATTGTGCGGCTGCTCACCAGCAGTGCCACGATCGGCGGGATGCCGAGCGCCACCGACACGCCGGCGTCCAGCACGGCCTTCAGCGCGCTGAAGGCGATGAGCTCGGTGTACTGCAGCTCGATGTCCGGCAGCCCCTTGGGCAGCTGACGCTGCGTTTCTCGGCGACGGCGACGAACTGGCGAAGACTCCTCGGATCGATCTGGCTCATGTGCAGTCCTGAACGCGGTGCGGCGCCGCTTCGACAGCCTCGGGCGCCCCCATACGATTCTCGTATGCCTGCCCGGTCAAACGGTATTGGACGAAGTCCTCACCCCAGTTCGATGATTGTTCCGTGACAAGCCATTCGGGCAATTGAGCGCAGACGCACGCGGTGCGTGCACGTGATTCGGGCGCAATCTCTTTGAGCAACGATGGAGACAACGGATGAAAGTTCGATTCCTGTTCTTGTGGATTGCTGCGTCGATGGGCCTGCTCTCTATCGGCATGTCCGGTCATGCAGAGGCGCAGACGCAGGCGAGCGACGCTTCTCAGCGCTCGGCGCGAATCGTCATCGGCTATCCACCGGGTCAATCCGTCGATACGGTGGGGCGATACCTGGCATCCGCCTTGAGCAAAAAACTGGACCGTAATTTCTTTGTCGAGAACGTTTCGGGTCAGAGCGGAAGCATCGCGCTGGGCAACGTTGCCAGATCGACCGGCGACCTGAACACCCTGACCTTCTCCGCATCTTCGGCGCTGGTGATCAATCCGATCCTCTTCAAGGCCGTGAGATACAACACACTGAAGAACTTCGAGCCGGTCGCGACGCTCTACGACACCCCGCTGCTGCTGCTCGTCAATTCCAGGCTGCCGATCGATTCGGTTGAGTCCCTGGTCAGCTATGCGAACAGCCATCCAGGGGAGATCAGTTTTTCGTCACCGGGCGTAGGAAGCGTTTCGCATCTCGCCATGACGGAGTTCCTCCGGCGTACCAAGCTGAAGTTTGTGCACGTCCCCTATCAGGGAGCCGCGCCATCCCTGACGGCCCTTGCCGCAGGCCAGGTTCAGGTGACCTTCGAAGGGGTGGCTGCTGCGACGCCGCTCTTGCAAGGCGGTCGCATCAAGGCCTTGGCAATCAGCAGCGCAAAGCGGCTGCCCAAGCACGAATCGATTCCCACGGTTGCCGAATCGGGGCTTCCGGGATTCGATGTCGTGCCATGGGTCGGCCTGCTGACGCCAAGCGGTGTCGCGCCGGACAAGATCGCGGAGATCTGGAACGCAGTGCAGGCCATCCTGCAAACTGACGAGTACACGGCCTTGATCGAGCAGGTTGGGGGGAGACAAGCGGTTCGATCACCCTCGGAGTTCCGCAAGTTCCTCGAAGCGGAGGTTCCGCGCTGGCAGGAATTCATCAAGGTTTCGGGAGTAACTGCGGAATAAGAGAAGACTGCGCGAATCGAGCCGAGATTCCGCTCGTTGAATTGCATCAATAGATTGAATGGAGACAAAAATGTCATTAAGCATTGCAGATGAGATGGCTTCGCAGTGGACACCTGTCGAATCGAGCCCGGCCATGAAGCATGCTCTCGAAGGATTGCCTTCGGGCTGGAAGACCCGTCGATTGGCCCCGTCGCTCGGTCTGGAGTTGCAGGATCTGTTTCTGCCGGATCTCGATGACGACGGCATTGCCAGGATTCGCGCGCTGCTGTTGGCTTTCCGAGTGCTGGTCATTCGGCGTCAGCCTGTCTCCGCCGCACAGCATGTGGCGTTCGCTCGAAAGTTCGGCCATCTCGAGACGCAAAATCCGCTGCTGGCCGCCAACGCGGAATTCCCCGAACTTGTTCAACTCAAGTCTTCCCGGGAAAGAAAGGGCGCCGAGAACCTCTTTCACTCCGACACCGCGTTCTACGAGAAACCTTCGATGGGTTCGATTCTTCGTTGCATCAAGTGCCCGGAAGTTGGAGGAGACACCATCTTCTGCAACATGGTTCAGGCTTACGCCGGGTTGCCGGAGGAGGTCAAGCGGAAGATCGACAGCATGGTGGCAGTCAACGACATCAATGTCGCGTTGTTCAAAAAGATGGATCCGAACGAACGTGCCGCATATCGGGATCGACATCGTTCTGTGGAACATCCGGTGGTCATCACGCATCCTGAAACCGGGGAGCTGATCCTGTACGTGAACGAAATCCACACCACGCACATCGCCAACTACCGGGAAGTTCTGGGCTCGGATTGGGGCATGGATACACCGACCCAGATTCGCGAGCTGTTCGACTTGCTCGTGCGTCAGGCCAAGATTCCGGAATACCAGGTGCGTGTGCACTGGGAGCCGGACACGATCGTCTTCTGGGACAACCGGGCAGTTCAGCACTACGCGGTGTCCGACTACTACCCCTCGGAACGTCACATGATGCGCGCGACCGTCATCGGCGATGTTCCGAAGCGGGTTCGATAGCGGCCATCAATCGCAGGTTCTGCACAGCCGCGCCCGCGGCCCCTTCCCCAGGTTGTCCAGAACCGCGCCCAAGACGATCTGACCTGTGCGCTCATTGCATGCAACGGCCAGACTCAGGTCGTTTGAGCCGTTGTGGACTTGCGGGTCCAGTTCGGTCATCGGCACGGCAGACGACATCGGCTGTACGTGAACGTGCGCCGCATCGCGGTATCGCTGCGCAAGGCATTCGTGGATGCGCATGCCCGAGGCATCAGAGGGAAGCATTCGCTCGTGCAATCCGATGGTGAGCACGATGCCCTGCCGGTAGCTGCCATAGGCCGGCACGAAGATGGGCCGCTCCGCCAAGCCGGCGTAGGCCTCGATTTCCGCCACGTGCTTGTGCTCGAGTGCAAGGCCGTAAACCTTCAACGAATGCGCTCCCGTCCCGGCCTCGTGCGCTTCCGCCCCCGCCCTGCCCTGACCCGAATAGCCTGAGACGGCATGGATGACAAGCGGATAGTCGGCGGGCAAGAGGCCCGCATCCGTCAACGGTCGCAGCAGGGCGACCGCAGCGGTGGGATAGCAGCCTGGATTCGTGACCCGCGCCGCCGAGGCAATGCGTTCGCCTTGCCGTGCATCGAGCTCGGGCAGGCCGTAGACCCAGCCCGGGCTGGTGCGGTGAGCCGAGCTGGCGTCGATAACGCGCACCGAAGGGTTCTCGATCATCGCCACCGCGTCGCGCGCCGCTGCATCGGGCAGGCAAAGGATGGCGATGTCGCACTCGTTGAGAGCGACCCGTCGGGCAGCCGCGTCCTTGCGCAGGTTCGTCGGCAATGTGCGGATGCGGAATTCCCCACCCCGGAGCCGGTTCTGCAAGTCAAGGCCGGTGGTGCCCTGATCGCCGTCGATGAAGATATTGAGGTCCATGGAGCGCGATCGTAGGCATCCGACCTCGATGGCTCCAGCTAAATATATGGAACCCAGGATTAAGAAAAGTTAAATTGGCGCCATGCGAGAACTGAGCCTCGACCATCTACGCACCCTTGTCGCCATCGCCGACCTCGGCTCCCTGGCCAATGCCGCGCGCGCCCTTCACCTGGCGGCGCCCACGGTCACCGTCCAGATCGCGGAACTGGAGTCGCGCCTGGGTGGCCAGTTGCTCGTTCGCGGGCGGGGGCCCGCGCAAGCGACCGCCTTGGGAGAGCGGTTCATCGCGCGTGCCCGCAGGCTGCTGGCCGACGCGGACGACGCGGTGGAGGACGTCCGACGCCAGCTCGCCGGCCAAACGGGCCGCGTCCGGGTTGGTGCCTCGACGGGTGCCATTGCGCATCTGCAGCCGCCCGCGCTCGGGCGCCTTGCCCGCAACCATCCCGGCATCGACGTGAACGTACAGGTGCTGACCTCCAACGAAAGCATGACCCGGCTCGCCGCAGGCAGCCTGGACCTGGCGGTCGTGGCGCTACCGCAGACACCCGTGCGGGGCGTCCATGTCACGCCCCTGCGGCGCGAGGCTGTCGTCGCCTTCCTGCCGGCGGACTGGAAGGCACCGAGGCGGCTGACTCCGCAGTGGCTGGCCCAGCAGCCGTTGATCATGAACGACTCCTCCACGCGTCTCTACAGGCTGACCGCGGAATGGTTCTCCGCGGCTGGCGTCCATTGCCGGCCGCGCATCGAGCTCAACTACAACGACGCGATCAGGACACTGGTCGCCGCGGGCTACGGAGCGGCTCTGCTCCCGGAGGAGTCGCACGAGCAGGCGCGCGACCCTCGCATCGCCATGCGTCCGCTCAGCCCGGCTCTATGGCGGCAGCTCGGTCTCGCGGTCAGCGACCGGGGCGCCAGCGGACCGACGCGTTTCGTCATGGACGCCTTGTTGCCTGAAAAGGGTTCAGCTGGCGGCTGAGCTGACCGCCCGATGTGCCGACGTTCAAGGAGGCCGTCGCACGCATCGCCTCAACCCCTGCCGCGGCACAACCCGCCCCGGCCTGCCCTGCAGCTCGCAGTTCATGATTCCCGGCAACGGCTGCTCGGGTTTCTCGGGACAACCTGGAGCGCTCTCTGAAGCCTGAATACCCAGTCAGGCGGGGATAATTCTGAATATCTTTGTACTCACCGTCCGCAACCGCTATCGCCATGCCTTCGGGAATCAAGTTTTCGAACATGCCGGCCACGCTTGACCAGCACCCGAAACGGCAAGGGGGGCCGGGGCGCGTAGTTCGGTTCAACCTTGGACTGCAAATTCAAGCATGAACCTGCGACAGATCGAGGTATTCCGCGCGGTGATGGTCACCGGCTCGGTGAGCGGTGCGGCGCGACTGCTCCACGTCTCCATTCCCGCCGTCAGCCGGCTGCTCTCGCATACCGAGAGCCGGCTGGGCTTCCTGCTCTTCGAACGGGTGAAGGGACGCCTGCATGCGACGGCGGAGGCGAAACATCCACACGGGGTCTTCACTCATGACGGCTCACGTGAAAATCGACCCGAGTAGACTCTGCGGCTTTCCGTTCTGCAGAGGAGCGACCCGCGATGGCTGTCTTGGACACCGGCCCTTACTTCCACGGCACGCGAGCGGACCTCCAGGTGGGCGGCTTGCTCACCGCAGGCTTCCGTTCAAACTACGACGGCCGCGTCGTCATGAACCACATCTACTTCACCGCCACGCCAAAAGGTGCCGGGCTGGCCGCCGAAATGGCGAGGGGCGACGGCCGTCGCCGCGTCTACATCGTCGAACCCACGGGCTCCTTCGAGGACGACCCCAACGTCACCGACAAGAAGTTTCCGGGCAATCCCACACGCTCGTACCGCAGCCGGGATCCGCTTCGGATCGTGGGCGAACTGGAGACCTGGGAGCTCTTTGACGCGGAGTACATCCAGCAGCTCAGGGAGCGTGTACGCGTAGGCATGGGAGAGATCATTAACTGAATCCCGCCTGCCATGCCGCGCTGGGTAGCGATCGGAAATGGACTGGGTTGTTGAGCGCCTTGGACGCGTCGGCGCGACCGCTGTGCGGCAGAATCCGGCCAAGTGCGGGCATCCAAGTGTGTGAATCCGTTTGGGTCGCAAAGCCACCCAAACGGGTCGGATGCGCCGCAAGACTTCATTCGGACTTCATCAAGCGCGAATCCGCCCGCGATAGCCTGCGGCAGCAATTTCGCACTTTGCACGTAGGCACAACCCAAATGGCAAAAGCTCGACAAGTTGAGGGCAACCGAACGCCGATCTTGGCACGCCTGCTGGAGCCCCTTTGCGTGGCGATCTCTTGGTCCGCTCTGATCCTCGCGGCACCGATTTTTGTCATCGCGTTTTTTGATGCCACGCACCTGACGCATCGAATCAGCCCTTCTGAGCAAGATCACATCGAAATCGTGTCCCGTTACGCACGGACTTTCATCGATCAGAACAAGAGGCTCCCGGACCTCGACGAGTACCAAAATTGGGTGGTCGCCACTGACAAACAGCAAGGGACACGTCTCGATGGGCTCGGGTACTCCTTGCACACGGAATGCGCGAAAGAGGTCAGGGACTTCTGTGTGGGTTTCTTGGCTGACGATGTCTGGGTGACCTACAGGTCAGGACAGGCAAGCCCTGCGGAGGCGGCGATCGATGGCCGTCTGGGCGAGGCATGGCTCGAAGGAGGTGCCTTTGCGGGACTGCTGGCCATCGCCGCCTTCTTCAGGCGGGCAGCCAGTGTCAGGCGGAGGCCTCCGCAAATTGAATGACTTCTTCAGAGATGCTGCTATGTCTCTTGTGGGCCCACAAGAGACATTGAGCTTTCTCCAAAGCCGACGTTCACGGTTGCTTCAACTCTGAACCCACGGTTCTTGACGCAGGCCTGAAATGTTCTTGTCCCGTGCCAGTTTCCAGAGTCGCAGCGCATCGTCAAAGGTCACGCGATGCAGGTGCAAAGCGGGGACAAGCTCGTCCTCGTAGTCCGCATCAGTCCACTGTTCGAGCACGACATCTCCGTGGCGGTAGACGTAGACAACGAACATCGGCCCCTCGTCGCTTCCGAAGCGAAGGAAGGCGCCACGAAGCTCCTCGTAGTCGGCTTCTGTCAGCTGAGGATGGTCTTCGATGAAGACCTGTTTGAGGGCGTCTTCCAAGTCGCCGTCAGATGGGTCGCGAATGTCGCCGCCAAATCGGCGACTGAGGATAAGAAACGATTCACTCAAGCAATGTCTCCTGATGGCCGGATGCGGCCCTGCACCGACACTACACCGACTCCAGATAGCAGCTCAGAATTTGGGCCTTCCGATAAAGGTCAGGCCCCGATACATCTTCCTGAGGTTCATCGAACTCGACCCAGTAGTAGTTCTCTGGCCCCATCACCGTCTGAACCGGTTCCGCTTCACTACAGATGGTCCCCAGGAAGGTGGCCTTCCAGCCGCCGCTGGCAGCCACATAGACGCGAGCATAAAGGTCGAAAACTTTCATCAAAATCCTACTAGGCAGCCGGAGCAACCGTCGTCAACGTCTGTAAGTGACCGACTGTAGGCTGTCCCTCTGCGGTCGTGAGTGAGCCCAATACGATCTTCTTGTCTATAAGACTTCAATCAAGCACCCTCGCGTTCGGCGCGACCGACGTTGGACGGCCTTAATATCAATCTGCTCTGACAGATTTACGACGACGGATTTGAAGAGCCAACACCGCACGGTCGATGCTCAACAATCCAAGAAACATCGCGATCGCGCTCACCACGGTCATGCTCAGCATTGACGGGATGGCATCACCATAGCAATCTCGTTCCAACAGAAACGACATCAGGTGTTCATATCTCAAAACGATATGTAATGCCCCAATCAAGACGCCGATTGCTAGCAATATCGAAGTGATCGCATACAGGACGACATAGGCAAGGCGACTTGGCCAGCGCCCGCAAAAGGGAAGGCACCAAGAGGACACCCCCAGCCACCCGATTGATCCCAGGATCAATAAAGGAGTGGCTAGGGGGTAAACGAAGTCTTGAGTAGCGGCGCACGGGTCCCGGGATTGTGTGACGCTACCCAGCAGGAACAGATGACAGGCGAATAGCACGGCGGCGCATAAGGGCTTAGTGAGCATGGTCAAAAGATAGTGGCCGGGCTGGATCCTTCGCCGGAAAAGACAAAGCCTCATGATGCGAAAGTGAGGTCAGTAGTTCTGGGTCAACTAGGCGGCCGTTGTCCGACTACCGATGTCTCTAGCAATGACCTTCGCACCGAACATATGTGGCTTGCCCATATGGCTGTTGATGGGCGAAGGGTGGCGAAGTTGTGAGTGTCAGGTTCTGGCCGGTAGCCGCCTCGTGGCTATTTTGACTTTGACGTCTCGGCCCGCGTCTTCACGAACTCGACAATTGCCTTCGAATCGTTGAGGACGCTATCGGGCTTCGACGTAGGCGGCGGCGTGAGCTGTTCAATAACTCGAATGCGGCGCACCACAAGCTCGTCAATCTCCAGCCGGCGGATTCGAGCACGGCCCACAAAGAGTCGACCGATGGACAGGGCTCCGACGGCCAGGGCACCGAGGGCCACAGCACCAATCAGGATGGAGCCCAATGCGGCCGTACCGATGGCGTGTGCGCCCGTTGCGGTCGCCGGCAAGGCTCGTGCAGACTTTGATGGCATCGAGTTCATCGAAACTCCTTGTGGAACGGCGGAGGTTTCAACCCAATTCAATGGTCCGGCGCAGCAACCCCGCTTGCTCGGCACTCGGCCCGACAAGGATCTCCACCTCGCCCGCCTCGAACAAGGGCTGCAGGTCCGGCCCGAGGTAGCGCAACTCGGCCGCCGGCAACTCCAGTTCGACCGCGCCGGCTTCGCCGGGCATCAATCGCAGCTTCGCGTAGCCCCTGAGTTCCTGCAGCGGCCGGGTGACACGGCTCACCTTGCCGCGCACGAACAGGAAGACGGTCTCTTCAGCCTCGCGCGCGCCGACGTTGCTCAGCCTGACGCTGATCTTCAACGCGTCCTGCTCGCGCACGCGCCGCGGCTCGATCTGGAGCTCGTCGTAGCTGAACCGGCCGTAGGTCAGGCCGTGGCCAAAGGCATACAGCGGCGTGTTGTCGACGTCCTGGTACTTGCTCGTGAAGTAGTCGGCGGGATTCATCGGCCGGCCGGTGGGTCGCTGGCCGAAGTGGATCGGCACCTGCCCGACGGCGCGCGGCCAGCTCATCGGCGTGCGGCCGCCGGGCGATGCCCGGCCTGTGACCACATCGGCGATCGCATGGCCGGCTTCGACGCCGAGGAACCACGCAGCCAGCAGCGCATCGACGTGTTCGGACAGCCACGGGACAACGAGCGGACGCCCCGAAAACAGGATCGCGACGACGGGAATGCCGAGCGCGTGTGCACGGGCCGTCACCGCTTCGGCCAGAGCCTGCTGCCGACCGGGAAGCGCGGGCGTGGCGCGGCTGGCCGCCTCGCCACTCATCGTGGCGCGCTCGCCCAGGCACAGCAAAACGGCGTCGGCGCCCTCGCACAGCGCGACCGCAGCTTCGACGCCGCTGTCGTCGTCGCTCTCGATGGCAACGCCCGGTGCGTGGCGTATGTCGGTCTGCGGCAGCGCGGCGCGCAAGCCGGCAAGCACGCTGACGGCCGGCTCGTGTTCGCCGGCACCCCACCACGGGCCTTTCATCTCGGTGCTTGCGTCAGCCAGCGGGCCGATGACACACAGCGCCTTGGCCGCCGCGGGCAAGGGCAAGGTGTCACGCTCGTTCTTCAGCATGACGATGGCCCTGCGCGCGGCGTCGCGCGCCACCGCGCGCCGCTCGGCGACAACCGCCGCGGGCTCCGGTGTCGCGCCGCGGCGGTAGGGGTCGTCGAACAGTCCGAGCTGCTCCTTGAGCCGCAACACGCGGCGCACGCTGGCGTCGATCTCCTCGATCGTCACCCGCCCCTGCTCGAGTGCGACCGGCAGGCCCTTGCGGTACGCGTCGGCCATCATGTCGATGTCAACGCCGGCCTTCAGCGCGAGCACCGCGGCATCGACGAGATCGGCGGCAACACCGTGCTTGATCAATTCCGCGATCGCGTTGTAGTCGCTGACGATGACGCCGTCGAAGCCCATCTCGCCGCGCAGCCAGTCGCGCAGCAAGGGAATGTGCGCCGTCATCGGCACGCCGTTGAGATCGGTGAAGGCGGGCATCAGCGTCGCGACGCCGGCGCGTACGGCCGCCGCGAAGCCCGGCAGATGCACTTCGCGCAAGGTGCGCTCGGAGATGTCCACGGCGGCGTACTCCCGCCCCGCGGCGACGCCGCCGTACGCGACGAAATGCTTCGCACAGGCGGCCAGCGATTCGGCCGACGACAGGTCCGTGCCCTGGAAGCCGCGCACCTTGGCCTGCGCGATGCGCGCGTTGAGCCAGGGGTCTTCGCCGGGTCCTTCCGCGGTGCGGCCCCAGCGGGGATCGCGCGATACGTCGAGCATCGGCGCGAAGGTCATCGCCAGGCCTTCGGCAGCGCCTTCGCGCGCGGCCTCGCGCGCCGTGCGCTCCCATAGCTCGTCGTCGAAGGTGCCGGCCTCCGCGAGCGGGATCGGAAAGAGCGTGCGATGGCCATGGATGATGTCCAGGCCGATCAGCAGCGGAATGCCGAGCCGGGACTTCTCGACGGCCAGCCGCTGCATCTCGTGCGTGGGGCCGGCACCGACCATGTTCAGCAGATTGCCGACGGTGCCGTCGATGATCGACTCCGTGGAGTCTCCCGCGAGCACCGGCCCGGTGACCGTGTAGCTGGAGGCGGTCATCGTCAGTTGACCCAGTTTTTCGGCCAGCGTCATCCGGGCCATGAGGGAATCGATGCGACTCATCATCAGGGATTTCGAATAGAACCCAGGGGCCCTAATGATGGCATGCTGCGGGGGAGCCGTCGGCCGCGTGGCGCCGATGATTCGGTAAAAACCAAACGCGACACCCGGGGCGACAACGAAAGGAGCCGTTCGTGCAGAAGGATGACAGGAACCCGAGGGCACTGGCTGCCCTGCCCGATGAAGCCTTGATCGAAGCCGTGCAGCGGCAGACCTTCCGCTATTTCTGGGACGGTGCGGACGCCGCCAGCGGCCTGGCGCTTGACCGCCGCACGCTCGTCGGTGCCACGGGCGAAGACCTGGCCGACGAGAGGGTCGCGATCGGCGGCACGGGCTTCGGCATCATGGCCCTGATCGTCGCGGTGGAGCGCGGCTGGGTCACGCGAGACGCAGCGCTGGAGCGCCTGGGGCGCATGCGCGACGCCCTCCTGCGCGCCAGGCGTTACCACGGCGCCTTCCCGCACTTCATGGACGGGGCGAGCGGCGCGACGATCCCGATGAGCCCGAAGGATGACGCGGGCGATCTGGTCGAGACCTCGTTCCTCTGCATGGGTCTGCTCTGTGCGCGCCAGTACTTCAACGACGACACGGCCATGGCGCGCCGGCTGCGCGCCGACTTCGACACGCTGTGGCACGAGGTCGAGTGGGACTGGTTCACCCATGGCGGGCAGGATGTTCTGTACTGGCACTGGAGCCCGAACCACGGCTGGGCGATGAACCATGAGGTGCATGGCTGGAACGAGTGCCTCATCACCTACTTCCTGGCCGCGGCCTCGCCGAGCCATGCGATCGATCCGCGGGTCTACCACCGCGGCTACGCTTCCGGGCCCGACTTCCTCAACGGCAAGCAGTACTACGGCATCGAGATGCCGCTGGGCTCGGCGTACGGCGGCCCGCTGTTCTTCACGCATTACTCGTTCTGCGGCCTCGATCCGCACGGCCTGAAAGATCGCTACGCCGACTACTGGGACCTGAACACCCGCCACGTACGGATCAACCGCGCGCACTGCATCGCCAATCCCAAGGGCTACCCGGGCTACGGCGAATCGTGCTGGGGCCTGACCGCCAGCGACGACCCCGACGGCTATCTCGCGCACGATCCGAACAACGACAACGGCACCATCTCGCCGACGGCCGCACTGGCCAGCCTGCCGTATGCGCCGGCCGAGGCGATGCAGGTGCTGAGGCATTTCCTCACCGTGCATGGCACGCGCGTGTGGCGGGACTACGGCTTCGTCGATGCGTTCTGCGAGGCGCGTGGCTGGTTCGCAAACACCTTTCTTGCCATCGACCAGGGCCCGATCGTCGTGATGATGGAGAACCATCGCACGGGTCTTCTGTGGAAGCTGTTCATGAGCGTGCCCGAAGTGCAAGCCGGGCTGCGCCGCCTGGACTTCAGCAGCCCGCATCTCGGGTCGTCCGCACTGTGACTGTCGGCATGGCGAGTCGGCAAGACCCGGCGTTCGAGTCCTGGCTCGACGGGCAGCTCTCCCATTCGGCGAGCGCGATGCTGTCCAGCATCTCGCCGGTGCCGATCGTCAAGCACCGCCCAGGCTTCGGCCAGACCATACGGCCGGTCGCCGGCGCCATCGTCGCCTCGCCCGTGCTCGGCAATTACGACCCTGACCCGGACTACTTCTTCCATTGGTTCCGGGACTCCGCTGTCGTCATCGATGCGCTGCGCCTGCTCTACGTCGAGCGACGCATCGGCGCCGAAGCCCTGCAGCATCTGCGCGACTTCATCCGCTTCAGCCTTGCCTTGAACGAACTCGACGGCCGCGCGATTGCCGCGGTGCAGGACCGCAGGGCGCGCGTGCCCCCCGAACTCCTGCAGTACCTGCGAGAGGACCATGAGCTCGCGAGCGTCCACGGCGATGCAGTCGCCGCCGAGACGCGGGTGAACCCCGACGGCACACTCGATGTCCTGCGCTGGGCGCGCCCCCAGCACGACGGGCCACCGCTGCGTGCGCTGGCGCTGCTGCGCTGGGTGGCCGGCGGGCACCTCGACGCGGCCCTGCTGGCCGAGGTCGCGCCGCTGATCCGCTTCGACCTCGGCTTCACGCTGCGCCACTGGCGCGAGCCGTCGTTCGACATCTGGGAGGAGGAAAGCGGCCATCACTACTACACGTTGCGCGTCTCGGCAGCCGCGCTGGCCGAAGGCGCGGCATGGCTGGAGGGCCTGGGCGACGCGGCGCAGGCGCGGCGCTGCCGGGAAGAATCGAAGGCCGTGCTGCGCCTGCTCGATGGCTACTGGGTCGATGAGGGAGGCGCGACGCGCGGCTACTACCGTTCGCGCGAGCTGACCGATGGCCGGCCCAGTCCGAAGGCGCTAGACATCGCGGTGATTCTGTCGGTGATCCACAGCCTCGGCACCGAGGCCGCGCACAGCCCGGCCGATGTGCGCATGCAGGCCACGCTGGCGCGGCTCGACGCACTGTTCGATGCGGCCTATCCGATCAACCACGGCGGTGCCGCGGGCCGTGGCACGGCGATGGGCCGGTACGCCGGCGACGTGTACTGCTCGGGCGGCGCGTATTACTTCTCGACGCTCGGCGCCGCCGAGTTCTGTTTCCGCGCTGCGGCTCTGGACGGCGATGCAAGCCATGGGAGCCAGTGGATGGAGCGCGGCGACGCCTACCTCGCCACCGTGCGCGCATACACGCCGGCCGGCGGCGATCTGTCGGAACAGTTCGATCAGAACAGCGGCGCGCAGACCTCGGCGAAGCAACTGGCCTGGAGCCACGCCGCATTCATTTCGTGTGTCTCGGCGCGCCGCATCGCGCTCGCCGCCTCTCAGGCGCCGCGGTAGCGATGAGCGCAAGGCCAGGCGACCCTGTCGAACCGGCTGCAAGGGCCGGGGTCTTCCGCCAGGTCGGCGAGTTGCTCGGCGCCTTGCGCGTATCCCCGGTCGCGAAAACGCTTGTGGCGCTGATGGGCGCGATCGTCGTGGTCGTCGCGCTCACGGCGTATGGGCAGATCGAGCTCAACAGCTGGAACAAGCCGTTCTACGACGCGATCTCGCGCCGCGACCTGAGCGAATTCATCGTGCAGGTCGGCGTCTTCGCGGTGATTGCGGGCGTGCTGCTGGTCCTGAACGTCGCGCAGCGGTGGCTCGGCGAAACCCTGCAGCTGAAGCTGCGCGAGGCGGTAGTCAGTGACCTCGTGGGCCTGTGGCTGCAGCCGCGCCGGGCGTTCTGGCTCCAGGCCAGCGGCCCGATGGGTGCCCATCCGGATCAGCGCATGCACGACGACACGCTGAAGCTGTGCGATCTGTCGGTCACCCTCGGCGTGGGCCTGCTGCAGGCCACGATGCTGTTCGGCAGCTTCGCGAGCGTGCTGTGGGTGCTCTCCAAGGACTTCAGCATCTTCTTCGACGGCCAGGACCATGTGTTGCCGGGCTTCATGTTGTGGGCGGCGATTGTCTATGCGGTGGCCGGCTCGCTGGTCACCTACTGGGTCGGCAACGGCCTGATCTCGCGCAACGCCGAGCGCTACGCGCGTGAAGGCGAACTGCGCTTCTCGCTGACGCGCATCAACGAGCATCTGGACGGCATCTCCCTGGCCGGCGGCGAGGCCGATGAGAAGCGTCGCGTCGCCATGCATTTCGGCGACGTGCTGCGCGCCACGTCGCGCGTGGTGCTCGGGCTGACCAACCTGACCTGGGTCACCGCGGGCTTCGGCTGGATCACCATCATCGCGCCGACGCTGGTGGCCGCACCGCTGTATTTCTCGGGGAAGGTTTCGTTCGGCGGCCTGATGATGGCTGCCGCGGCCTTCACGCAGGCGCAGTCGTCGCTGCGCTGGTTCGTCGACAACTTCAGCATCATTGCCGACTGGCGCGCCACGCTGCTGCGCGTCACCGACCTGCGCCGGATGCTGGCGTCCGACCTGGAGGCACGGGCGAGCGGCAGTCGCATCGCCTATGAGGAGGGCGAAGGCGGGACGCTCGCGGTCGAAGCGCTGGAGGTTCGCTCCTGGAGCGGCCACGATCGGCTGGACGTCTCGGGCCTGGTCGTGCAGCGCGGCCAGCGCGTGCTCATCCTCGGCACGCCGGGCGCCGAGAAGACCCTGCTGTTCCGATCGCTCGCGGGCCTCTGGCCCTGGGGCTCCGGCACCGTGCGCCGGCCCGGCGGCGAGACGATCCACTACATGCCGCGCGGCACGCCCTACATTCCCCGCGGCACGCTGGCCGAGGTGCTGTCGTACGCGATGGAGCCGACGACCTATCCCAGAGACGCCATGGCGGCCGCGCTGGCGAGCGTGGGACTCCAGCGCCTGGAACCCTTGCTCGACAGGACGGGCCGCTGGGAAAGCGAGCTCAGCATGGACGAGCAGTTGCGGCTGGGCTTCGCCCGCGTGGTGCTGCAGGCGCCGCCCTGGCTGGTGATGGACGAGGCCTTCGGCGCATTCGACGACGACACGCTCGAACTCATCATCAGCGTGCTGGGCAAGCTCACCCACACGGGCATCATTCACATAGGCTCGGCCGGCGAGGCGCACGACCGGCTGTTCACGCAGGTGGTTCATCTGGTCAAAGCGCCGCACGCCGTGCCCGAGGAGCAGCGACCATGAGACGCCCCGTGTCAACCGTCAGCCGTGCGCGCCGCGCCCTCATGCGGCTGGCTCTTGCGCTGCCCGCCTGGCCCACCGGGTCGCGGGCGGCTGATTTCGGCTTCCGGCCGCCGCGCGACCCGGACGATGCCGCCGCGGCGGACCTGATGCGGGACTTGGCCGAGCGCATCCTGCCGGTGTACCAGGACGCGGACACCGACTCCTTCCTGGCCAACGTCACCGCCCTGCAGATCGTCAGCGGCGCCTACCGTGCGGCCTACGACAGCAGCCGCGCCCTGCGCGATCGGCGCCAGGGCAAGCCCTTCGACGGCCTGGTCGAGCGTGCGATCCTCGATGGCATCTATGCGAATGCGCGCATGCTCGAGGCGGACGGGCGCCTCGGCTTCGCCGAAGCCTACGCGCGCTCGTTCCATGAGCTGGTGTCGCCGCTCGACAACGCGCAGGCCCAGGCCATCATGGCGCGGCTCGAGATTCCGCCGGCCACGTACAGGGAGCCGCTGCGCCAGGCCTTCGATCTCTGGCGCGCGAAGGGCAGCCTCCCGGAGGCCGAGGCCCTGGCGCTTGTGCGAACCTGGCTCTCGTACCAGTCGCGCCGCAGCTTCAGTGCGCTGCTGCCCGAATTGTTCGCCGCGCAAAACGGCAGCCGCTACGTGGCGGAGGCCGACGTCAGGATTCCCGTGCGGGGCGGCGTCATCCATGCCAGCGTGGTCCGGCCCGGCCGCATGGATGGCGCGCTGTCGACGCTGCTGCGCTTCACGCTCGACCCGGCCGAGGACGACGCCAGGCGCAGCGCCGCCGGAGGCTACGTCGGCGTCACGGCCTACGTGCGCGGACGCACGCCCGACGGCAAGGGTGCCGTGTGGCCCTTCATTCGCGACGGCGAAGATGCCGCCGCCGTCATCGAATGGATCGCTCGGCAGGCGTGGAGCGACGGCCGCGTTGCCATGCTCGGCGATGGCTACTCCGGCTACGCCGCGTGGGCCGCCGCGCGCAGGAGACCGGCGGCACTCAAGGCCATCGCCACCATCGCGCCGATGGCACCGGGCATCGACTTCCCGATGGCCGGACAGATCTTTCGCAACGCCATGGTCCGATGGGCGCAGGAGCACGCGGATGCCGAGCCCCTGCAGGCCGGCATCGATGCCGACGCCGGCCCGGACGCGGTATGGCAGGCACTCGACGCGCGCTGGTATCGCGGCAATCGCCCCTACTGGGACATCGACCGCGTCCTGCTGGGCAAGCGCAGCAGGCTGATCCGAGCCTGGCTGACGCACCCGAGCCACGACCGCTACTGGCAGAAGTTCCTGCCGTCGGCGGAGCAGTTCGCGCGCATCGACATCCCGGTGCTCAGCTTCGCCGGCTACTACGGCGCCGACGCCGGCGCGCTCTACTTCCACCACGAGCATCTTCGCAACCGGCCGCAGGCCGACACGACGCTGCTGCTCGGCCCCTACGACGCGACCTCGATCCGCCGCGGCACGGCGCCGGCGCTGCGCGGCTACACGCTGGACCCCGTCGCGCGCATCGACCTGCCCGAACTGCGCTATCAATGGCTCGACCACATCCTGAAGGGCGCGAACAAGCCTGCTCTGCTGCTGGATCGCATCAACTACCAGCTGATGGGCGCGGACCAGTGGCGCCATGTGCCGACGCTGGACGCGCCGGAGCGCACCCGGCTGCGCCTCTATCTCGACACCGATGGGCGCGACGACCCGCACCGCCTGTTGCCGTCGCCGTCCGAAGGCGGTGGCAGCGCGCGGCTCGCCGTTGATCTCGCCGATCGGCGAGATGTAAGCATGCCGTGGCCCGACGCGCTGCGCGTGAAGGAAGTGCCGACGCGCAACGGCATCAGCTTTGTCAGTGACCCGCTGCCTGCGGACACCGAGATCGCCGGCAGCCTGCGTGGCGTGTTCGACATTACGCCCTCGCGGCAGGACGTGGACTTCAACATCTCGCTGTACGAGCAGACGGCGAGCGGCGAATACCAGCTGCTGTTCGACCCCTACGACTTCCGCGCCAGCTACGCCGGCCATCGCGTGCGCCGCCGGCTACTTCGGGCCGGCGAGCGTCAGCTGCTGGCCTTCACCACCGAGCGTGTCACCGCTTGCAGGCTTGCGGCGGGCAGCCGCATCGTGCTGGTGATCGCCCTCAACAGGCGCCCCGACCGGCAGGTTAACTACGGCAGCGGCAAGGACGTGAACTCGGAAACCATTGCCGACGCGAAGTGGCCCGTGCGCGTGCGCTGGCATGCGCGCAGCTACGTCGAGATCCCGACCGGCAAGCCTTGATTTTTCATCGTGTCGTCGGGCCCTTGTCGTTCGCCGAGCCGATGACCACGCCTTCGCAGGGCGCCAGCACCAGCGGCCCTTCGATCGATTCGGCGCGCACAGGATCGGTCGATGCCAGCACGATCGGCTGGCGCGGCACCAGCGCGGGCGGCACTGGCGCCGGAGTGGCGCCGAAGTTCAGTATCACCACCAGCCGCTGTCCTTCGCTCTCGCGCGCGTAAGCGAGCATCTCGTCCCCGGCTTCGAGCGCTTCATAGGTACCTCGGTGCAGCGCAGGCTGCGCGCGGCGCAATGCGATGAGGCGCCTGTAGAGCGTCAGCATGGAGCCCGGATCGTGCGACTGCGCTTCGACGTTGTGCATGCGCCAATCGGATGCGAGGCGCAGCCACGGGATTCCCGTCGTGAAGCCGGCGTGCGCTGCGGCGCTCCACTGCATGGGCGTTCTCTCCGGGTCGCGGCCCAGGCCCATGCCGGGCTTGTTCTTCTCGAACGGGTCCTGCACTTCGTCGGCAGGAATGGGGACGTCCGTCATGCCGATCTCGTCGCCGTAGTAGAGCGTCGGCGTGCCGCGCAGCGTGAGCAGCAGCATGGCCGCGAGCCGCGCCATCCGTGGCCCGACGCGGCTTGCAATGCGGGACCTGTCGTGATTGCCCAGCACCCAATTCGGCTGGGCGCCGGCGGGCAAGGCGGCTTCGTAGTCGCGCACCACGCGGTCGATGCGCGCGGCCTGCCACTCGGTCCCGATCAGCTGGAAGTTGAAGGGCAGCTGCACGCCCTCGAGCACGCCCTTGGCGTTGAGGCCGTAGTAGGCGACCAGGCGCGCGAGCGGCAGGTAGAGCTCGCCGATGAGCACGCGCGACGAGCGCGCATCGCTGAACTCGTCGACCACGCGGCGCATCTCAGCAACGATGGGCTGCACCTCCGGCAGGTCCGTGTTGTAGAGCATCGTCAAGCGCAGAAACGGGTCCTGCCCTTCGACGAAATCCGGATTCGGCGGGTTGTCGCGGAACTGCTCGTCCTTGACGATCTGCGAGAGCACGTCGACGCGGAATCCGTCGACGCCGCGCCGAAGCCAGAAACGCAGCACCTCGTACATCGCGGCGCGCACTTCGGGGTTGCGCCAGTTGAGGTCGGGCTGCTCCTTCAGGAACGAATGGGCGTAGTACTGGCCGGTGGTCGCATCGAAGCTCCAGGCCGGACCGCCGAAATTGCCGAGCCAGTTGTTGGGTGGCCCGCCGTCGGGCGCCGGGTCGCGCCAGATGTACCAGTCGCGCCGCGCATCACTGCGTGCGCTGCGGCTTTGCACGAACCACGGATGGCGGTCCGACGTGTGGTTGGGCACGAAGTCCAGGATGAGCTTGAGCCCCTTCGCGTTGGCCTCCTGCACCAGTGCATCGAAGCCATCGAGCGTGCCGAAGCACGGATCGATGTCGCAGAAATCTGAGATGTCGTAGCCGAAGTCGGCCATCGGCGAGGGATAGATCGGCGAGATCCAGACGGCATCGACGCCGAGCGAGACCAGATGATCCAGCCGGGCGCGGATTCCGTCGAGGTCTCCGATGCCATCGCCGTTGCTGTCCTGGAACGAACGCGGGTAGACCTGATAGACGATTCCGCACTTCCACCAGTCGTCAGCTGACATCTTGATTCCCTCATGCTTGGCTTCGAGCGGGGCCATTGTCTCCAGAAACCGTGCGGCCCATGGCGAGCGCCAGGCTCAGCCCTCACCGTTTTCCGGCAGCCTCGCAATCACCTTGATCTCGAACTTGAATCCGTAGAGCCAGGTCACCCCGATCCCCGTCAGCGTCGGGTGCGGCGCACTGCCCCAGTACTCCGGCACCACCTTCCAGACCGTCTCGAAGTTCGACTCCGGATTGACGATGAACACCGTGACGTCGACCACGTCGTCGAACGTGCAGTTCGCCGCCGCAAGGATCGCATTCAGGTTCTCGAACGCCAGCCGGACCTGCGCCTCCAGATCGGGCTCCGGCGAGCCATCGGGGCGGCTGCCGACCTGCCCCGACACGAACAGGAAACCGTTGGACCGGATCGCCGGCGAGTAGCGATTCTTTTCGTAGAGCGCCTGGCGCCCGGGCGGAAAAACGACGTCGCGCTGAGTCATGGATGGATGGCCTTCTCGAAGAAATAACGAGGAAGGGACTTTAGGGAGCCGCGCCTTCCGGATAAACGGGCAAGGCCAACAATCACTGTTTGCAGAACCCAAACAATCCGCGAATCCGCAGGAGCAGCACCCATGGACCGTTTCGATGCAATGCAGGCTTTCGCCCGCGTGGTGGAAGCAGGCAGCTTCACCAAGGCGGCCGAGACGCTTCACATGAGCAAGACCAGCGTGACTCAGTTGGTTCAGCAGCTCGAAGCGAGGCTGCGCGTGAAGCTGCTCAACCGCACGACGCGCAAGGTCAACGTCACTGCCGACGGCGCGGCCTACTACGAGCGCGTAGTGCGCCTGCTGGCCGACATGGACGATGCCGAGACCAGCCTCTCGGGCGCCTCGGCATCGCCCAGGGGCCGGTTGCGCGTGGACGTGCCCAGCCCGCTGGCGCGCACGATCCTGGTGCCGGCGCTGCCCGCCTTCCACGCGCGCTACCCCGACATCCAGCTCGACATGGGCGTGAGCGATCGCATGGTGGACCTGATCGGCGAGAACGTGGACTGCGTGGTGCGCGGCGGCGAACTCACCGACCAGTCGCTCATGGCGCGCCGCGTGGGCGACCTGCAGCTCGGCGTGTATGCGGCGCCGAGCTACCTTGAACTCGCCGGCACGCCCTCGCACCCTCGGGAGCTGGAAGACACGCATCACCGCATCGTGGGCTTCCTATGGTCGCGCAACGGCAAGACCTTTCCGTACACCATGCGCCGCGATGGCGAGCACATCGGGGTGCAGGGCCGCTACGTGCTGTCGGTCGACGACGGCAATGCCTACCTCGCGGCAGGTCTGGCCGGACTCGGCATCCTTTGGCTGCCGGACTACTTGGCCAAGGCGCACCTGGCGAACGGCGAACTGGTACCTCTGTTCGAGGGCTGGCAGCTCGACCCGATGCCGCTGTACATCGCGTTTCCGCCGAACCGGCACGTCAGCGCCAAGCTGCGCGTGTTCATCGATTGGGTGGCCGGGCTGATGGCGCTGCATGCGCCCATCAGCGGCCGGCGCGATTCATGAAAGCGGGAGAGTGGACAGCTCGCGCAGCCGCTGATGCGCAGCACCATCCCATGCAATGGGCTGCTGGTTCTTCGCACTCAGGTAGTGGTGCGTGAAGACCGCGAGGTAGGCCTCCAGCGTTTGCTCGGCGGCGTATTCACCCGCCAGGTTCATGCACAGCGCGGCCACCTCGCTCGTGCAGAAATGATCGTCGCGGCCGGAGCGGCGCAGCTTGTATTGCGTGATCTGCTCCGGCTGTAGGCTCAGCACGGGCAGCAGGTCGAGGTAAGGGCTCCTGCTGAACATCTTGCGCGCCTCGGCCCAGGTCCCGTCGAACAGGATGAAGAGCGGGCGTTTTGCGGTGCCGCCACGGGTTGGATCGGGCGACGAGACACTGGCGACCACCCGCTCGGGCGCCGCGTACTGCCCCGGGAACACCACGTACGGTTGCCATTGCGGATCGCTCAGCAAGGCCAGCAGCGCGGGGTCGGTGTCGGTGCGCATCCAGCCGAAGGCGAAGGTATCGGCCACCACGTCTGCAATCAGCCAACCCGTGTTGGTCGGCTTGAGCGGCTCGATGTCGGCCATGAGCAGGCACACTCCCGCGCGTGTTGCCACCGACGGGCGCACTGCGCACATGCAGTGGCTGGGCACCAGCCGGCAGCCGGCGCAGCGCTCGCGCTTGAAGCCCCCGCGGGCCAGAAAGGGTTTGGCGCTTCGCGCCAGGCGCGCGGCACGAAGGAGGGAAACGGCGTGGGGCATGCGGGGATTCTCTGCGGTGACAATGCGGGAATGGCCAAAGGCAAACGAATTTCCGCAGAGATCGGGGGCGACGCTATTCAAGCGATCAAGGAGCTGGGCGCTGCCGCCAAGCTGGCGCGCACGAGTGCCGGCGAGGGCCAGGCCGCCGCTGCCGCACGCCTGGGCGTTCACGTACAGACCATCGCACGGATCGAATCGGGCGAGCCAGGCGTCGCCATCGGGCATGTGCTCGGCATGCTGGCTCTTTACGGAATCTCGACGAAGCTGCAGCACCCGGACGCAGGCGGGTCGGCCTAGCGCCGGTCTTCGGTCTTTCGAAACAGCACCTGCACTTCGGCTGCGCGCGCCCTCAACTGGCCGCATCCGCCGTCGACATCCTGGCCGGCTGAGTTACGCAGCTTCGTCAGGATGCCCCGCTCGTGCAGCGTGCGGGCCATCTGTTCGCAACGCTCCCACGACGGGCGGCTGAACGCCACGCCATCGACCGCGTTGAAGGGAATCATGTTCAGCACCCCGTACTTGCCGGAGAGCAGCTGGACGATGCCTTCGATCTCATCCTGCCCGTCATTGACGCCTTCCAGCAGCGTCCACTGGTACTGGATCGGGTAGCCGGTGGCCCGCGCATAGCGCTCGCCCGCGGCGACCAGCTCTTCGGGCGTCATGTTCGGCGCGCGTGGCAGGAGCTTGCGGCGCAGTTCGGCCTTGGTCGTGTGCAACGAGAGCGCCAGCGCAGGCTTCACGCGTTCCTGGTGCAGCCTTTCGAACGCGCGTGGATCGCCCACGGTGGAGAACACCAGGTTCTTGTGGCCGACGTTGCCCACCGTGCCGAGCAGGTCGATCGCCTCCATCACGTTGTCGAGGTTGTGGGCCGGTTCGCCCATGCCCATGAACACCACCTTGCGCACCGGCCGCCGCATGCGCGCGAGGGCGACCTGGGCAATGATCTCGGCGCTTCCCACCTGGCGCAGCAAGCCTTCGCGGCCGGTCATGCAGAACTGGCACCCGACGGCGCAACCGACCTGCGAGGAGACGCACAGGCCATCGCGGGGCAGCAACACGCTCTCCACGGTCTGGCCGTCCGCGAGGGCAACGAGCAGCCGCTCGGAACCATCGGCACCGGGATGCACCGCGTGGATGCGCGCCAGCCCCGCAAGCTCGGCTTCGATGGACGGCAAGGCGGCCAGCAACGACGACGGGAAGAAGGTCCCCGGCAGGCGCCTGCCGCTGTCCCGGGGCAGCGCATGGGACCACAGCCGCAGGATGCGTTGTTCGTGGCTGGGGCCGGCTCCGGCTTCGCGCAGTCGGCGTTTCAGTTCGTGGATTCGCATGCTGGGGCAGATTGTGCACGGCAGCCGGTCCGCCGCCGGTCATCGGGCAAGGAACGCAAGCGCCTTGCTCAGGAAGTCGACGTGGAACTGGAACACCGCGCCGTGGCCCGAATCCGGATAGATGACGAGCTCGCTGTTCGGAAGCCGCTGCGCCAGATCGTACGTGTTCTTGCTCGGAACCATGCGATCGCTGTCGCCGTTGGCGACGAGAACGGGATGGTGGATCTTCGACAGGTCCACGGGCTTCTTCGCGCCCCACCGGCGCAGCGCCTTCAGCTGCGCCTGCAGCGCGGCCACGGTGATTTCCTTGTCACGGTTCGCGGAGCGTTCCTTCAAGCGCTGCAGGAACTCCTTGCCGGCACGGATGCCGGCGGGGGTCCTGGTGAAGAACAGGAACTGCTTCGGATCCTGGCGCGTGAGCAAGCCTCGGAGCATGTCGAGGTAAGTCACGCGGGCCACCTTGCCGATGCCTTCGCCGCCGGCGGGGCCTGTGCCCGTGATGATCATCCTGCGCACGAGCCCCG
The DNA here is from genome assembly GCF_001426595.1 of Variovorax sp. Root434. Classification (NCBI taxonomy): domain Bacteria; kingdom Pseudomonadati; phylum Pseudomonadota; class Betaproteobacteria; order Burkholderiales; family Comamonadaceae; genus Variovorax; species Variovorax sp. Root434. The sequence continues at coordinate 44,151 of NZ_LMEK01000012.1, read as the reverse complement.
GCTCCATCAGCACGATTTCCTGCGCGATCATTCCGCCCATCGAGAACCCGAAGAGGTCGACCTGTTCGAGCCCCATGGCCTTGATGAAGGTAATGGCGTCCCTGGCCATCTCTTCCATCGAAGACGCCGGCTTGCCGCTGGATGCGCCAACGCCCCGGTTGTCGAACGTGATCACGCGATGCCTTGCCGCGAGTCCGTCGACGACCCGAGGGTCCCAGTTGTCCAGGACAGCCGCCAGGTGGATCAGGCACACGAGCGGCGTACCAGGGTTGTCCGCACCGAGCTCCCGGTAGGCGAACTCCACGCCACCTGCAGTGACCGTCCGCGTTGGAACGTCTTTCCAGGTGACTTTCGATGTCTGCGGCGTAGTCATGATGCCGCCATCAGGCTGCAAGAGCCGGATAGTCGGTATAGCCCTTCGGGCCGGGCGTATAGAACGTCGCCATGTCCACGGCATTCAACGCCGCATCGGCCCGCAGCCGCTCCACCAGATCGGGGTTGGCGAGGAACGGGCGGGCGAAGGCGATGAGATCGGCCTGGCCGGCCTTGAGCGCACTGGCGGCGCTTGCGCGGTCGAAACCGCCCGCAAGGATGAACAGCCCCCGGAACGCAGTGCGAAGCTGCGACTTCAACTCGGCGGGCACCGGCGGCGCACCCATGGCCGAATGGTCGAGCAGGTGCAGGTATTGCAGGCCCAGCTCCGACAGCGCCTGGGTGAGCGCCAGGTATTGGGCTTGCACATCGGCAAAGGCGCCCGTGCTGTTGAACACGCCATGGGGCGACAGCCGGATCCCGACGCGATGGGCGCCGATGGCCGCCGCCGTCGCTCGGGCAACTTCGAGCGCAAAGCGATTGCGGCCTTCGATGCTGCCGCCATAGGCGTCGGTGCGCTGGTTCACATTGGCGTTGAGGAACTGCTCGATCAGGTAGCCGTTCGCGGCGTGCAGCTCGACGCCGTCGAATCCCGCTTCGATGGCCAGTTGCGCCGATTTCGCGTATTCGCCTACAGCGTGGTCGATGTCGGCCGCAGACATCGCTCGCGGCGCGCTGTGCGGCTGCATGCCTTGTGCGTCGGTGTGCATCTCGCCGGGGCAGGCGTCTGCCGTTGGCCCGAGCACTTCCGCCCCTGCCGGCAAGTTGGCCGCGTGGGTCACGCGGCCGGTGTGCATGAGCTGCACGAAGATCTTGCCGCCCCGGGCGTGGACCGCGTCCGTGACCGCTTTCCAGCCGCGCACCTGCGTATCGTTGAAGAGTCCGGGGATGCGTGCGTAGCCCAGGCCGTTGGGCGACGGCGAAACGCCCTCGGTGACGATCAGGCCCGCCGAGGCGCGCTGGGCATAGTACTCGGCCATCAACGCGTTGGGGGTGTTGGCTTCGACGGCGCGGCTGCGCGTCATTGGTGCCATGACGATGCGATTGGCGAGTTGGAGAGAAGCGGTAGCCAGGGGTTCGAAAAGCATGGGAATCCTTTGGATGGATGGGTTGTTCGAGGAATGCCTGCCTCAGGACGCCTGCGGCAGGTAGCTCGGCCGGGCCGCCGTCATCCCTTGTTTGACCTGCTGAGTGAGCTCATCGGCCAGCACTTCGTCGAGGCCCGATTCGAGTCCGTCGAGCGCGCGCTTGACGATTTCCTCCGGGCTGGACTTCGGCACCTCGAACCCGCGCGTCAGATCGGTATCGACGTAGGCCATGTGCAGCCCCAGCACCTGCGTCTTCTGCTGCGCCAGTTCGTTGCGCAGTGCATTGGTAAGCGACCAGGCCGCAGACTTGCTGGCCGAATAGGCGGCCAGTTCGCCGCCGTTCACCCACGAGGCGACCGACAACACGTTGAGCAACGCGCCGCCGCCGTTGGCCTTGAGGATCGGCGCAAAAGCCTTGCTCATGCGCAGCACGGCGAAGAAGTTGGTCTCGAAGATGCGCCGTGCCACGTCTTCGCTATCGGCTGCGAGAAAGCCGCCGGGCTGTGCAATGCCGGCGTTGTTGATCACGAGCGTCACATCCGACGCCAGCTCCGCGGCGGCCGCCACGTCCTCCGGCTTGTTGACGTCGAGCCGCAAGGGCTGCACACCGGCTTGCATGACGGTGACGGGGTCGCGCGCACCGGCGTAGACCTTGCGGGCGCCACGGGCGAGCAACTCGCGCGCAAAGGCCAGGCCAATGCCGCGATTGGCCCCGGTAACGAGGACGACAGCGTTTTCGATCTTCATGGGAGACTCCAAAAAATGAGTTGGTTGGGAATCGGGTTCACTTGACTTTGATGACGACCTTGCCCTTCGCGCGGCCAGACTCGACATAGGCCAGGGCCTCGTTGGTCGCCTCGAAAGGAAAGACCCGGTCCATCACGGGGCGGATGGCCCCGGCCTCGATGAGCCGGGTGATCTCGCGCAGTTGGCCTCCGTTCGCCCTCATGAAGAGGAACGAGTAGCCAATGCCTCGGCTTTTCGCCCTTCGCCTGATGCCCGAGCTCAGCAGCCGCATGACCAGTTTCACGAACCCGGGTGCCGAGACTTCCTTGCTGAATTCGGGGTCCGGCGGCCCGGAGATGGAAATGAGCTTTCCGCCGGGCTTGAGCACGCGAAGAGACTTCTCGAGCGTCTTGCCATCCTGGCTGTTCAGGACCACGTCGTAGTCGCGCAGCACATCCTCGAAGTCCTGCGTCTTGTAGTCGATGACCACGTCTGCGCCCAGGCTCTTCACAAGCGCGACGTTGCCTGCGCTCGTCGTCGTGGCGACGGTTGCGCCCAGATGCTTGGCCAACTGGATGGCGAAAGTGCCCACGCCGCCGGAGCCCGCCTGAATGAAGACCTTCTGCCCCTTCTTCAGCTTGGCCTTCTCGACCAGCGCCTGCCATGCCGTCAGGCCCACCAGGGGGATGGAGGCGGCTTCGACCATCGTGAGGCCCTTGGGCCGGAGCGCGAGCGATGCCTCCTTGACCGCAACGAATTCGGCGAAGGTGCCGATCCGGAAATCATCCGGCCGCGCATACACCTCGTCGCCGGGCCTGAACTGCTGCACGCGCCGGCCCACCTCGACCACCACGCCAGCCACGTCGTGGCCCAGGACCAGCGGCAGGCGATAGGGCAGGATGAGCTTGAACTCTCCGTCCCTGATCTTGGCGTCCAGCAGGTTCACGCCGGCGGCATGAACCTCGACCAGGACTTCGTCGTCGCCCAGTTCGAGGATCGGCATTTCCGCCGACCGCAACGCGCGCTTTTTCCCGTAGCGCTCCAGCACAAATGCTTTCATGGTCTTCCTTGTTTCTCCGTCAATAAACACTGCATTTGGCATGATGATCATCATACTTAAAGGCGAACAAAAGGGCGGCATCCATCCATCAACGGATTCAGTTGCCGACGGAGGTCAGGTGCTTGAGCGCGGACTCGCGCAGGCTGTCAGACAGCGCAGGCTCGTCGACTGCACGCGCCAGCAACAAGGCGCCCACCATGGTGGAGAGGGTCACGAGTGCCCGTTCGTGGGCTCCAGGCTGTCCCCAGTCCGGCAACTGGCGGGCGACGAGGTCGATCATTTCCTTGATGTGCCGGGTCGCTACACGGCGCACTTCGGGAGCCTGCCGCGAGGTCTCGGAACCCAGCGCGGCCAGGGGGCAGCCTATGTCGACATTCTCGAGATGCTCCCTGGAGAGATAGGCGCTCAGCATGGATGCGAGCGCCGTGCCGGGGGGCACGCCGGCCACGACGTCGGCCGCGGCGGCAGCGGACTCCGCGCACGCCCTCCCCGCCGCTTCGGCCAGCATGGTCTCGCGCGACGCGAAGTGGGCATAGAAGGCGCCATGCGTCAGGCCGGCTTCCTTCATGATGTCCGAGACCCCGGTGCCGTCGTAGCCGCTGCGACGGATCGCGCGGGCGGCTACGGACACGATGCGCTCGTGCGTTGCATCCTTGGCGGCAGCTCTGGTGTTGGGCCTGATATTTCGCATGACGTGCATCATACAACATTCGTATGCCATGCGCACTGCGGCACGGTTTGGCCTCGGCCAGCGACCGCCCGGCTGCGGCCGCCTCCCGATCAGGCTGTGACGGCAACCCCATTCCGCTCGAGCACCTCCAGCAGCTTCGGAATATCAGGCGGCCCCGCCGGAATCTCGCGATCGATCGCGGTGAACATCTGGGCGGCCAAGGCGCCCTCCCCGGTGATCTCGAGCATCTGCCCGCCGCCCTTGCCGTAGTGAAAGCCATGCACCGTTCCACGCGGTACATGGACGAGCGTGCCGGGCTGGCACATGTGCGCGTGGCCGTCGCAGAGAAACTCGACCTCGCCTCCGAGGACGTAGAAGGCTTCGTCCCAGTCGTGGCTGTGCGGCGGTGGCCCCGTGCCTTCGTCACCCCGTTGGAAGGTGATGCCATAGCTCTGCGTCGTCGCATTCGACGCCAGCACGGTCACCTGCGTGCCGAGCACGTTCAGAGGAACTTCACGCTGGCCGGGCGTCAGGACAAAGTACGGAATCGTCATGGTCAATTCCTCCAACGCGGGCCAATGATTCTGCGCGCCGCATGGAGGGGGCACAAGCTGTCAGGCGGCGCGGAGGGTACCCTCCTGCGTCAGCGCCTCGCATTGGCTTTCGATGCGGGCATGAAGCAGGCCCAGCGACACCGAGAGAAACCGCTGCAGCGCGCTGCGCTGGCATGCGTCGAAGAGCGGCGCGGGGTCTGCGTCGGACAAGGCGGCATCGCGGCGGTCTTCGTCCCAGGCGAGCAGTTGGACCAGCGTGTGTGCGCCCTGCACGGCGTCGCGTGCGTCATTGAGGAATGCGGCTTGGCTTTGTTGCGAGGGGCCGAGCCGCTCGGCTTGTACCCATTCGAAGGATTTGAATTGGGCGGTAGGACGATATGGCGTGCAGGAGCAGCCGGCGTTTGAAGCATGGGCCATGGGGCCTCCAAGGATGTCGATTTGCAACAACCGACGCCCTCGCTTCCAAACGAAGGCGGCAGCTCGAACGGGTTGGAAGACCGGGACATCCTTGCGGAAACCGGCAGGGCGCGAGCCCTCCCGCTCGAGCCGCCAAAAAGAGGCACGAACGAAAAAGCCGCAGACCATGTGCGGTGACTGCGGCTTTCGTCGCAGGATGTCGACGGGCTTCCAAACCCGGCTTCGCTCATCACGAAGCAGGGGCAATGTACGTGTTCTTTGGAGAGTCCGTCAAGTCGAGAGCCCGAGGATGAGGTTTCGTGACGGCTGGGTGAGAGGCGGTTTTGCAACGGTTGCAGTCGCTCGACAGCCGCACGCGAATAGGTACTATCGGCCAAAAGCGGCCGCACGCAGAGGGTCAATCGATCAGGCCCGCCAACAAGTAGGCTTCAATCGAAGGCGAAAGCCGCCGCACCTCTCCATCGCTTCCCTCAGGCTCGATAACAACCTCGCCTGTCGCTCGGTCGATGCCAAAGGGTTGTCCAGCGCAATCCCACCCGATGAGAAAGAAATTCGCTTTCCATCCGTTGCGGGTCCTCTCTCGCTGATGCTTTCGGTGCGAGCTGGCAAGCTGCTGAATTCCATCGACCCATTCGCTTCCAACGACTCCGCCGCCACACGCGGCGAGGAACCAGCGAAAGTCGTCTGGAATCGGTCCGAACTCCGTCTCGAAGGAGCCGAGGGCGCGGTCCGTGGCGGGCACGTATCGAATTTCCTCGAGTCGAGCCAGCCACAGCTTCGAAATGAGCTCGCGGGACGTGGGATTCATCATGCCGAAGCTACCATGACGCAATCCGGCCAACACCAGTCATTCACTGTCAGCTACCGACGAAGATGAGCCGTGTGACCATTTCGACAGCGCCGTGCGATGCGTCCGCCTCGCTGGTGAGAGCCGTTCGCCGCATTACGAATCTCGGTATTCTCGAAGTGCGTGACCGTCTTTCCAACGGGGATCCCGTATTCGACCAGGAGCTTTTTGGCAACCGAACAGAAGACGTCTTTGCAAAAGCGCGGGCGCTGCTTTCGGCCCTGGAGCAGGGCGGGCATCAACCTCTTGTCAGGGAGGCTGGTAGGCCAATCACGCCGCAGACCTTGCGAAACATCTTCCAAGCGTCAGAGGAGGAGGCCCAGGAGCTTCGTCGGCTCGATGACTTGGGGCACGCGTAGGCGAAGGCAGAATTCGGCCACGAGCAGTCGTTCACGCGAGCTGCTTCGATTTCGACGCGCGATGGATAAACTGGTACGGTTTCAATCCTTTGCGACATACCTGGGTTGCTATGAACGTCGGTCTGTGGCTTCTTCTTTACGCTGCGAATTCGCTGTTCGTGTACTGGGTCGTTTGGGGTGACGGTGCTGCGAAATTCGAGGGATGGCGCGCGGTTTTCATCGTCGATTGGCTGCCAGCAGCATGGTGGACGTCTGAGCAGATTGCCCTCTACACACTGCTGATTTGGCTTGGCCACACACTTTGGTTCGTGCTTGGCCTTTTCGTCCCCGAGGCGAGAGCGTTCTTCTGGTAGAACCAGCCGCTAGGTTCGCTTTGGGGGGCGACAAGCGGAGCCAGCTCCTAAACGACCGGTTTCGAGCCGAGCGCATGTCGGCTACGGTTAAGGGTTGTCCGACACCTGCCCGTGCGACACGACAGCGTCAAGCCCGACAACGGCCTGCGGGCAGGTGTTGGACAAGCCTTAACCGAAGCGGATGTACGCATCGCTCCGAAGCGGTCACTCATGGAAAGGCCCTGGCTTGCTTCTGCGGCCTCTATGGACATAGTTGTTCTCACAAACAGGACATCCCCCGTTCCACGTGTACAGCGAATGAACGGCGCAGTATGGCGCTTGCTCGATTGGAGCGAATGAAGTCACCGTCACTTGCTCGGTTCCGGCTTCGACGAATGCCGGTAGCCTTCCAAGCTCGACGTGCACGTCCTCCCATCCCAGGAGGTGGAAGAGTTCGATTGGCCGGCCCGCATCCACCGCTGCACCTAGCAGTCGGTGAACGTCGATTTCTCTCCACCCGGTCTGGGCGGCCATCCACTTCCGAAATTCTCGCTTGTCGTCTTGGCGAATCTTGGCCCACACCGAGAACTCAGCTACCTCAGTCATGCCTTTGATCCCCATGGCTTCGCGCAGCCGCCTCTCCCGGCAGACCGTTCCTGGCCGATTGTTGCCTGATGTCCTGAGCCGCACATCAATCCTCCGACCACCAGAGCTCTAATGCGAAGTATCGATTGTCAGACGCACGTGCCATGTAGATGTTGGCGTGCATGTCCGACCCCGCGTCCTCAAAAGACCAAAGTACTTCATCCGGCGAAAGGTCCTCGCGAAGAAGTGCGAGCAATCTCTTCGCCATGTCGATGGACACGTCAGTAGTTGTACCTTTGTCGCCCTGTGCCCATTGAAGCCACGTTCCAAGCTCCTCAAAATTAAGCGGCCCAGCGGCAGTAGTTCGCCTAGGGTCACGAAACTTGGAGTGAGCCTGGTTGGCGCCCTCGACGTACGTCCACAGCGTTCCCCCTTCGGGGTGCGCCTCATGCGAGGTCTGGCAGAGTGCGTCGAGAAAACGGAGCGTCTGGTTGGACAGCATTTTAGAAAGTGATATGAACTTCGTGCCCCGTTCCAAACCGGCGACGACTGGGGAGATTGTTGCCCGAGACCTGGTCAGCGCGCTCGCGCTTCGTGAGGCAGGGTCGACCGTCCGGTCTTGGCCGGAAGCTGCCCGACGCGCCTCGGTCGCGTGAGTAGCACTCGCGAGCAAGCAAGCAAGCAAGCAAGCAAGCCCCTCCAGCCTCACCCCTTCAACACCCGCCGCCGCGCCTTCACAGCCGAAGCCAACCCCTCGAGCACCGGCACCGTCTGCGCAAACCCAATGCAGGCATCGGTGATCGAGACACCGCGCTTCAGCGCAACCCCAGGCTTCAGGTCTTGCCGTCCTTCCTCCAGATGGCTCTCGATCATGATGCCCGTGATGCGCCGCTCGCCCGCTGCGATCTGCGCCGCCACGTCTTCAGCGACCACGATCTGCCGCTGGTGCTGCTTGCTGCTGTTGCCATGCGAGACATCGATCATCACCTGCGGCCGCAGGCCGTTCGCCAGCAGCGCCTCGCAGCTGGCCGCGACATCGGCCGCCGAATAGTTGGGGGCCTTGCCGCCGCGCAGGATCACGTGGCAGTCGTCGTTGCCGCGGGTCTCGAAGATCGCCGCCATGCCCATCTTGGTCATGCCCATGAAGGCATGCGGCGCGCGGGCCGCGAGGATGGCGTCGGCCGCGACCTTGACGCTGCCGTCGGTGCCGTTCTTGAAGCCGACCGGGCAGCTCAGGCCCGACGCCAGCTGCCGGTGGCTCTGGCTCTCGGTGGTGCGGGCACCGATGGCACCCCAGGCGATCAGGTCGGCAATGAACTGCGGGCTCAGCAGGTCGAGGAACTCGGTGCCGGTCGGCAGGCCCAGGGTGGTCAGTTCGAGCAGCAGGCGCCGCGCGCGCTCCAGCCCTTCGTTGATCGCGAAGCTGCCGTCCAGGTGCGGGTCGTTGATGTAGCCCTTCCAGCCCACGGTGGTGCGCGGCTTCTCGAAGTAGGCGCGCATCACGATGAGCAGGTCGTCCTGCAGCGAATCGGCAACGGTCTTCAGGCGCTGTGCGTATTCGATGGCCTGGTCGTGGTCATGGATGGAACACGGGCCGACCACGACCACCAGCCGGTCGTCGCGGCCGTGCAGCACGTCGGCGATCTCCGCACGGCTGCGCTCGACCAGCGCCAGCGTGTTGTCGCGCACGGGCACACGCTCTTGCAGCAGCGCGGGGGTGATGAGCGGGCGAACGGCACCAATGCGCACGTCGTCGATGCGCGTGGTGTCGAGCGTGCTGTCTCGGGAGCCGACTTCGGCGTCGTGGAGGGGGTCGTCGAGGCGGGGCATGATGGTCTTGGCTGTGGTTTCGAATGGAGCTTGCTCGATTGTCCACTCGAAGGCCCCATGGCCGATCCGCCCGTCAGACCAGCTGCAGATCCTTCGGCGCCACCCCGTCGAACACCTTCGCAAGCTGCGCCGACGACAAGCCATACATCCGCCGGAACAATCCGCCGAACACCGCCCGGTATTCATTGAGCACCGGATAGTCCCGGTTCTCGAACAGCGTCGCCTGCGTCAGCGCCTGCTGCTCGCCCACGACGCGCCCACCCGCCTGCGCCGACAGCCCGCCGCCGAGCACCCAGTACACGGTGCCGTGCCCATGGTCGGTGCCGCGATTGCCGTTCTCGCGGAAGGTGCGGCCGAACTCGCTGATGACGACCACCACGGTCTGGCGCCATGCGTCCTCGCCCATCTCCTGCGCGAAGCCGGCCACGCCGCGGCCCAGTTCTTCAAAACGGTTGGCAAGGTAGCCGGTGGCACCGCCCTGCCCCACGTGCGTGTCCCAGCCGCCGATGTCGACGAAGCCCAGGTCGAAGCGGTCGCGCATCAGCAGCGCCATGCGGCGCGCGACCAGTTCGAAGCCCTTGGCGCTCATGGCGTTGCGGCTGGCCGCGTCCATCTCCGCCTGCACGGCGCGCATGACTTCGTCGCGCACCTGGAAACCTTCGGCCACGGGCTGCGCGAGTGCGGTGTTGCGGTACATGGCCGCGATGACCTGGCTCTGCCGCGCGTCGAGGGCCGAGCGCGCATTGCCCGCGAGCGCCATGTTGGCGGCCTTGGCGTTGCCGCGCAGCGAGATCGGTAGCTGGTCGGTGAAGGCGATGGGCGACACGTCGGTGACGGGCCCCGCGCCGAGCACGCCGGCCAGCCGGTTGAGAAAGCCCGAGCGGTAGTCGCGACGCTTGTCGAGCGCCTGGCCGAGTTCGATGGAGTCCTGCGTCTCGAAGTGGCTGCGCGTGAGGTCGTCGGTGCCCGCGAAGGCGATGAAGGACGCCTGCTTCTGCTGGAACAGCGGCATCACGGTTTGCGCGAGCGCCGGGTGCAGGCCCCAGTTGCCATCGATCGGCAGCGCGCCGTCGGGTGTGCCGGGGCGCGCGATGGCGATGTTGGGGCGCGAGGCGTAGTAGAAGTCGCTGCTGGTCGGCACGAGCAGGTTGCTGCAGTCGTACGCGCCGCGCAGGAACACGACCAGGAGCTTGGTGCCTTCGGCGGCGGGCGCGGCCATCAACTGGCCGGCGGCGCCTGCGAACGGGGCGGCGGCCATGAGCTTCAAGAGTTCTCGACGTTGCATGACGGGTGTCCTTTCTTTTGCCTTGCTCCTTCCCCCTCTGGGGGAAGGTTGGGATGGGGGCAAGCGGCGCTCGATCAGGCCCCGAGGCGGAACCAACGCCGCTTGCCCCCACCCCTGCCCTCCCCCAGCGGGGGAGGGAGAAAAACATCAGCGGCGCATCAGCTCGGGCGACGCCAGCAGGAAGGTATTCCATTCCTGCGGATTCTTCGCCTGCGCCAGCGCCTCGCGCGTATCCGCACTCAGGCCGACCTGCATCGCGCGAACCGCTGGCGATTCGGCCAGTGGCGGAAAGGCGGGCTTCTCCAGCGGCGCCTTGTCGTCCACGCGGAACAGCACCGCACCGTTCGCACCGATGGCACGCGCGATTTCGAAGCGCGTGTTCATCTGCCCCGCGCTGGCCCATGCGGCTTCATTGAGCGGATAGCCATCGGGCGTCTCGTGGCCGTACAGCTGCTCGCCCATGCGGTTGATCCAGTTGAGCACGGGGTTCGCGTTCAACGCCACGCGGTCGTCGTATGCAAGCCGCACGCCGGCCATCACGTAGTGCACCGGGTCGCGGAACTTGCGGCCCAGCGATGCAGCGAACTCGGGCGATTCGAACAGCGACTTCAGTGTGATGGCGATGTCGCCGTCACTGCGCGTGAAGGCCGCGGCCATGCGGTCGACCAGCGCGGGCGGTGGATCGTCCGACACGAAGTACACGGCGAGCTTGCGCGAGATGAAGCGCGCGGTGGCCGGCGCGCGCGCGAGGCGGTCGAGCGCCTCGTCGGCCTCGGCCAATCCATGGCTCTGGATGGGTTGGCCCAGCAGCGTCTTCGGCCCGTAGTCGTGCCGGTTCGGGTTGAACTCGAACAGGCCCTTGCGCACGTAGTCGGCACGCACGGCCGGCCGCACATTGGGCGGTGGCGCATCGAGCGGCTGGTAGCTCACGCCCACGCCGGTGAGCACGCGCGCCAGCTCCTGCACGTCGGCCTGCGAATAGCCGCCCCCCACGCCCAGCGTGTGCAGCTCCATCAGCTCGCGCGCGTAGTTCTCGTTGATGCGGTTGGCGCCGTTCTGCGCGTTGTCGAGGTAGCGCAGCATCGCGGGGTGGTGCAGCGTGGCACCGAGCAGGTCGCGGAACTTGCCGAGCGCGTGCGGGCGGATGGCGTTCTCTTCGTAGTCGCCCACCATCGCGCGGATGTTGTCCTTGCGCAGGTTGACGTTGAAGTGATTCATCCAGAACCACGTCATCTGCTCCTGCAGCTGGTTGGGCGAGTACAGCGCGCGCAGCACGAAGCGCTGCTGCGCCTCGCGAGCGAGCTGGTTGAGTTGCTGCTGGTAGGCCTGCCGCGCGGCCTTCTTCTGTTCTTCGTCGGGCAGCGCGTCGGCGGCCTTGCGCTGCGCGTCGAGTTCGGAGACGAGCTGGTCGAGCGGCGTGCGCGAGATGGCCATCGCATCGATCTGCGCCTGCGCCGCCGGCGGCAGCGGTGCGGGCCGCGGGTTGAGCTGGTCGCGCATCCACAGCGAGAGGCCGCGCTTCGCCAGTTGCGCATCGCTGCTCGCGTTGGCGCCCCAGCTCACGCGGTCGAGCCAGCGCAGGCGCGTGGCTTCGTTCACCGGGGCAGAGGGCAGCGATACCGATACCAGTGGCCGATGGTCTCCCGGCGCGCTCGCGCAGGCCGCGAGCAGCGCCACCACACAGGCGCCGAGTAGGCTTTTCTTATTCATCGGAACTCCTGGGCGTGAGCGTGAAGAGAATGCTCCTCTCAACCACCGCTCCGCGCTGCGCGTTGACACTCTTTACCTGTGCAGCGCTGCGCCAGGAGGCGCCTAAGCGTCAGCTAAGTCAGGCTACCGACACGCTCGGCGGCGCGGCGCCGGCAATCTGCCGCAACGCGCGCTCGAACACCTCGACGGGCTGGCCGCCGGAAATCAGGTGCTGGTCGTTGATGATGATCGCGGGCACCGAGTGGATGCCGGCGTCGGTGTACATGCGCTCGCGTTCGCGCGTTTCCTGCGCGAATTCGTCGCTGTCCAGGATCTGGCGCGCACGCACCGGGTCGAGCCCCGCTTCGGTCGCCGCGCGCACCAGCACTTCGGGGTCGGACGGGTTCTGGCTGTCGGTGAAGTAGGCCTTCAGCAGCAGCTTCTTGAGTGCCGCCTGCCGGGCCGGGCTCTCGAGCTCGGCCCAGTGCAGCAGCCGGTGTGCGTTGAAGGTGTTGTAGACGCGCGGCCGGCCTTCGGGGCTGAACTCGAACCCGACGGCAGCGCCGCGCTGGCGGATCATCTCGCGCGACTGGGCTTGTTGCTCGCGCGTGGAGCCGTACTTCTGATTGAGGTGCTCGAAGGTGTCCTGGCCTTCGGGCGGCATCTGCGGGTTCAGCTCGAAGGGCTGGAAGTGCAGCTCCGCGGTGACCTCTGGCGCCACGTTCCTGAGCGCCGCCTCGAGCGAACTCAGGCCGACGGCGCACCAGGGACAGGACACATCGGAGACGAAGTCGATCTTGAGGTGGGAAGAAGAGGTAGTCATGGCGCCATTCTTCACGGCGCCACAACCCTTGGCATGCGAAAGGTCTTCAGGCCGCGGCCTTGGCCATGCGCGCTTCCGCCAGCGTTTTCTCGCGCAGGAGGTCGTACTCGACCTTGTCGACCGGCACCGCGTCGGGCTTGCCCAGGTCGTTCATGTGCACGCGGTAGGTTTCGCGGGCACTCCAGGCCGAGATCGCGGCGATGGCGCAGATCGCCAGCGTGATGGCGCCGACGGTCAGCGGGATGTTGGTGGCGCCGGGGGGCGCGACCGCCACGAACAGCGCCGGCAGCAGCGCGGTGATCGCGGTGCCGATGTTCTGCGAGATCGCCATGCCCGAGACGCGGGTGCGCGTGGGGAACATCTCCGGATAGAAGCTCGGGAACACGGCGTTGTAGCCCTGGTAGACCACGCCCCACATCAGGAGCGACATCACGATAGCCAGCGGCACGTTGTGGATGCTGATGGCGTACAGGTAGCCGAACGACAGCAGGCCCGAACCGAGGGCTCCGACAACGATCGGCAGGCGGCGGCCGAACTTGTCCGACAGGGTGCCGACGTACGGGATCACGATCACGGCCAGGATGTTGCCCATCACCGGAATCCAGAGGTAGATGTCTTTCTCGAAGTTGATGCCGTAGCCGGGCTGCACCGCGTAGGCGGCGCCGAAGATGGTCGCGACCACCGGGATCACGTTCATCAGCGAGCACAGCAGCACGCGCACCATGTCGGGCCAGCTTTCGGTCACGGCCTGGATCACCGGCGCCTTCGGCACAGCCGCGCTCTTGTCGACTTCGGCGAAGGCGGGTGTCTCGTCCACTTCCTTGCGGATGATGTAGCCGGCCACGATGACGATGAAGCTCAGCAGGAACGGAATGCGCCAGCCCCAGGAGTTGAAGGACTCCTTGTCCATGTAGTGCGCGAGCGGCAGGAACACGGCGGCCGCCATGATCTGGCCGGCCTGCACGCCCTGCAGCGTGAAGCTCGCGAAGAAGCCGCGGCGCCCGAATGGCGCGTGCTCCAGGATCATCGAACTCGCGCCGGAAATCTCGCCGGCCACCGCGAAGCCCTGGATCAGGCGCAGCAGCACCAGCAGCGCGGGCGCCCACAGGCCGACCTGGTCATATGTCGGCAGCAGGCCGACGGCAACGGTGGAAAGGCCCATCAGGAACATGCACAGGATCAGCACGTTCTTGCGGCCGTGCGTGTCGCCCCAGTGGCCCAGCAGCACTGCGCCGATCGGTCGTGCGACGTAGCCCACGCCGTACGTCGCGAGCGACGCGATGATCGCGATCTGCGGATCGCCCTTCGGAAAGAAGATCTGCGGAAAGATCAGCGCCGCCGCGGTGGCGTAGATGAAGAAGTCGTAGTACTCCAGCGCCGAGCCGATCCAGCCGCTCGCGGTGGCCTTCTTCGACTGGTGCTTGCCTTTCGGCTCGTGGGCCGTGGTGGTTGCCATGGTTTGTCTCCGGGTTGACGAAAAAAATCTATTCCTGCGCCTGCGATGCCATGCGCGCGGGTGCGTTGAGCGCGCCGTAGGCGTCGTAGCCCGCGGTGCGCTGTGCCAGTTCGAAGAACAGTCCGCCTTCGATGTTCTCGGTGTAGATGTGCAGGTAGTCGCCGGCCGGCGAACGGTCGAACAGCACGCCCGCTTCGCGCATGCGCGCCAGCAGTTCGGGCGCGATGTCGATGCGCGTGGCCAGGTCGTCGTAGTAGTTGTCGGAGATGGGCACGAAGCGCGTGCCGTTGGCGCGCAGTTTCGCGGCCGAGTCGAAGATGTCCGCGCAGCCCAGCGCGATGTGGTGCACCGCGCCGCCGCCGGTCACGCTCAGCGTGCGCGCGGTGCGGGTGCGCTGGCTCAGCGACACGTTGAGCACCAGGCGCACACTGCGGTCTGCGTTGGCGACGCCGCGGCTGCGGATCAGGCCGAAGGGATCGGCCAGCTCCAGGCTCTCGCCGGGTTCCAGGCCGAGCACGGCGCGCGTGAACAGCACCCAGGTGTCGAGCTGATCGACCGCCAGGCCCAGGGCCACGTGGTCGATGCGCTGCAGGCCGGCGTCGTTGTCGTCCCCGGCTTGGGCGCCCTCGTCCTGCAGGACGAAGTCGGCCTCGTACAGGCCGTTGGCGCCCAGCGCCTCGGGCACGAAGTGAATGAGGTTGCCGCCCGGCGCGACGATGGCGGGCACGTGCAGCTCGTGAGGGCCGACCGGACTGTCGTGCCGCTGCGAACGCATGGCGGTGGCACGGTCCACGGCCGCGAGCGGGTCGCCGCAACGCACGCCCAGCGCGCACACGGAGGTGCCGTGCGCCTCGAAGCGGCTGCGCGCGAACGAATCGGGCTGTGCGTTGACGATCAGGTTGATCTCGCCCTGGCGGTACAGCGTCACGGCCTTGGAGCGATGCTTGCCGATGCGGCGGAAGCCGAGCTGCTTCACCAGCGTGTCCAGCGTTGCGGCCGAAGCCTCGTCGGCCGCGAACTCGATGAACGACAGGCCCGACAGCGCGGACACCGGCGGCGGGTTGAACAGCTCCACCTGCAGTGGCTGCATCGGGGCTTCGGCAACCAGCCGCCCGCGCGCTTCGCTTTCGAGGTACAGCAGCGAGCGCATGGCGTCCACCGCGGTGCGGCGGTTCGGTGTCTCGCGGAAGATGTCGTTGAAGATCTCGAGCGACAGCGGACCGGTGTAGCCCGCGCGCAGCACCTGCTCGAAGAAGCCGATCACGTCGAAGTCGCCCTGCCCCGGGAACGAGCGGTGGTGCCGCGCCCACTGCAGCACGTCCATCGACAGCAGCGGCGCGTCGGCCATCTGCAGGAAGAAGATCTTGTCGCCCGGAATCCTGGCGATGCCGGTCGGGTCGTCCTTCAGCGAGAGCGTGTGGAAGCTGTCGAGGATCAGGCCCAGGTGCGGATGATCGGCGCGCTGCACGATGTCCCAGGCCTGGCCGTACAGCGAGGTGTGGCGGCCCCAGGCCAGTGCCTCGAAGCCCACGCGCAGGTTGCGGCGCGCGGCGCGCTCGGCCAGTTCATGCAGCTGCGCGGCGGCAAGCGCCGGGTCGT
The DNA here is from genome assembly GCF_001426595.1 of Variovorax sp. Root434. Taxonomy (NCBI): domain Bacteria; kingdom Pseudomonadati; phylum Pseudomonadota; class Betaproteobacteria; order Burkholderiales; family Comamonadaceae; genus Variovorax; species Variovorax sp. Root434. The sequence goes on along the minus strand of NZ_LMEK01000012.1, from coordinate 28,459 downwards.
TCACCGACAGCGGCGAGGTGTTCGAGCAGCACAGCACCGTCGGTGCGCCCATGGCTTCCATCAGGTCGAACTTGCGCTCGGCGCGCTCCAGGCTGCGGCGGAACTGCGGCTCGGGCATGCCCTCGAAATCGCGGAACGGCTGGTACAGGTCGATGCTCAAGCCAAGATCGCCTGCAATGCGGCCCAGTTCTGCCGCCGTGCCCTTGAAGTTGATGAAGTCGGCCTCGAACAGCTCGATGCCGTCGAAGCCGGCGGCGGCGACGGCTTCGAGCTTCTGGCGGAGCGTGCCGCTGAGCGAGACGGTGGCGATGGAGCGGTGCATGGGGTGGACTTTAGGAATCCCCAGCCCTCGCCACAATCAATTCCGAGGTCGGTTGATCGATGATCGATCACATGCGTTCATCATTCGCACGAAATACGGGATACACCTAGGCTCCCGGCCTCGCCGGCAGCCTTCAAAGGCTGCGCCAGAAATCGATCAGCAGCTGCGTGAACTCCACCGGGCGTTCGACCGCGCTCAGGTGCGCGGCGTCGATGGTGACGAGGCGCGCGCCCGGAATGGCCCCAGCCATGGCCTGCGACATCGCCATCGGCGTGGCCTCGTCCTGCAGCCCGCCGATCACCAGCGTGGGCACCGCCATGCGGTGGTTGCTCTCGCGAAAATCGATGGCCGCGACGGCGTTGCAGCTCTCGATGTAGCCCTGTGCGTCGGTGTGCACCAGCACGTCGTGCAGCGTCTTCGCAGCGGCCGCGCCCTCCGGCGTGCCCACGTAGGCCGGCGTGAGCCAGCGCGCCACGGCGCCCGGGGCGATGGCGGCCACGCCCTTGGCGGCCACCGTCTCGACGCGCGCGCGCCAGGGGGACTGATCGGGGTAGTGCGCGGCCGAATTGGCGATCACCACCGTCTTCAGCAGTTCGGGGTGCCGCACCGCCAGCGCCTGCGCCGTCATGCCGCCCATCGAGAGGCCGACGAAGTGCACCGGCTCGCCGCCCGCCTCGCGCTCGATGAGCTCGGCCACGTCCTGCGCCAGCGTCTCGACGCGCAGCGCGCCGCGCACCACTTCCGACGCGCCGTGGTTGCGGTGGTCGTAGCGCAGCACCGTGTGGGCGCGCGCGAGCTGGGCGGCCACGCCGTTCCACATGCTCAGGTCGCAGCCGAGCGCATGGCTGAGCACGACGATGGGACCATCGCCTTCGCGGACGACATTCAGACGGGTCATGGTGTGGTTTCCTTTTTCGGGTGTTGAAGACGCGGCAGCCAGAAGAACGCGATGGCCACCAGCACGCTGCCGGCCAGCAGCATGGGCACGACCATCGGCCAGGCGCCATGGGAAAAATCGGCGTCGACGAATTGCGAGGCCGCCTGGCCCACGCAGAACGCGACCATCATCATGCCGAAGCCGGACCACGACACGGCCCGGCCCGCCAGATGCGGCAAATCGCCCACCGCGCCCGCCTGTCCGCAGGGCTGGTGGATGCCATGGCCGAGGCAATACACGGCATGGCCGAGCAGCAGCGGCACGGCGCTCAGCGGCATCAGCCAGCAGCCGAGCGCCTGGACGAGCGCCCCCGCCAGGCTCAGCGAAGCGCCCAGCCGCACGGTGCGCACCGGTCCGTAGCGCCGGAGCAGCGTGCGGCACATGGTGGTGCTGAAGATGTAGACCAGCGAGCCGCCGGCCGGGATCCATCCGTACCACGCGGGCGACCAGCCCAGGTAGCCGATATAGACCATCGGCGACAGCAGCAGGAAGCAGAACAGCCCGCCCCACGTCGCCGCGGCCAGCGAGGCCCAGGCGCGGAAGGACCGGCTCGCGAACACGGCACGCGTGCTGCCGCGCGGCGCGGACGACTCGCCCTCGCCCGTCGGCTTGCGCGTTTCGCCGAACGAGCGCCAGCACAGCGCGAACAGCACCGAGGCATACACCGCCATCGCGACCATCACCCAGCGCCAGCCCGCACCCTGCACCAGCCACGCGCCGAGCAGCGGCGCCGTCAGGCCGACCACGCCCAGCCCGGTCAGGCCGCGCGCCATCACATGCGGACCTTCGTGCGCGGGGTACAGGTCGCGCACCGCCGCGCGCGAGCACACGAGGATCGCCGCCATCGAGAAGCCCTGCAGCGCGCGCCAGCCTGCCAGCAGCGTCACGCTGCCTGCGAGCGCGCCACCCAATGCCGCGAGCACGTAGCAGCCGAGCCCCGCCAGCAGCACCGGTCGGCGCCCGAAGCGGTCGGCCAGCGGGCCGCACAGCAGCTGCGCGAAGCCGAAGGCCAGCACGAACAGCGTGAGGCTGGTGCTGGCGGAGCCGAGTTCCTTCGCAATGGCCGGCAGCGCCGGCAGGTAGCTGTCAGTGGCCATCGGCTGCGCCGCCAGCAGCAGCGGCAGCAGCAAGGTGAAGCTGGCGTCGAACCGTCCCTGCCTGCGGGCAACCGGCGTGCTCACTGGGGCAGCGCAGGCAGCAAGCCCTTCTCGCGCAGGATGCCGGCCGCGATACCGAAGGCATGGTTGGCCACCGGCACGCCGCAGTAGATGGCGGCCATCATGATCACTTCCTTGATGTCCTCGGGCGTGAGGCGCGACTCGGGCGGGCCGTCGAGCGCGGCGCGCACGTGCATGGCGAATTCTTCGTACGCATGGATGCCCAGCATCATCGACAGCACCATGTAGCGGCGCGTCTTGTCGCCCAGCGCGGGGCGGCCCCAGATGTCGTTCCAGGCGTGGCGCGTGATCAGTTCCTGGAACTCGGCGTTGAAGCCGTTGCGGTTGGCGAGCGACTTGTCGACCCAGGCATCGCCGAGCACGCGGCGGCGGTTGACGAGGCCGGCTTCGTAGCCTTCGGCGGGAGTTTCGGGGGCGGTCATTGCGGGAGTTCCTTGTCGTTGAGCCGGGCGTGCAGCGCCTTCACTTCGGCGAGTGCGGTCTGTCCGGCGTTGTGGGCGAGCGCGGGGTCGAACCATTCGTCGGCCGCGTCGCGCGGGAGTTCGGCGCGCAGCCGGTCGATGTTGGCGCGCATGCGCGCGGCGTCGACCTGCAGGCCGGGCAAGGCGCCCGCCATTGCGCGCACGCTGCCGTGCGCCGACATCAGCAGCTGCGGCCATTCGGCCAGCTCGGCCTGCCAGGCGCCGAGCGCGCGCTCGTGCTGTTGCGGCATGGCGCCGAGCAGTGCAGCCACGCGCTGCGGCGCGCGGTGCGCGGCGGCAATGGCGACCATCGAGGCCACCGGGTTGCGCTTGTGCGGCATGGCCGACGAGCCGCCGCGGCCGGGCTCGCTGGGTTCTGCAACTTCGCCGACTTCGTACTGCCCGAGCAGCGCGATGTCGACCGCGATCTTGCCGAGGCTGCCGGTAACGAGGCCCAGCTCGCAGCCGAGCGCCACCCATTCGTCGCGCTGCGTGTGCCATGTCGCGCCGGGATCGCCCAGGCCCAGTTCCTTGGCCATGCGCTTACGCACGGCCGCGCCCTGCCCCTTCATCTGCGCCAGCGTGCCGACGGCGCCGCCGAGCTGCAGCTGCAGCGCGTGCTTCGCGGCGTCGCGCAGGCGGATGCGGCTGCGCACCAGCGGCGCGGCCCAGCCCGCGCACTTGAAGCCGAAGCTGGTGACCGAGGCCGGCTGCATCAGCGTGCGCGCGAGCATCGGTGTTTCGGCGTGCGTGACGGCCAGGCGCAGCAGCGCATCGGCGGCCTTGGCGAGATCGGTTTCGACGAGCGCGACCGCCTCGCGCGTGACCAGCGCCATCGCGCTGTCGATCACGTCCTGGCTGGTGCTGCCGAAGTGCACGAAGGGCGCGGCCTCGGCATTGAAGAGGCCCACGGCTTCACGCAGCGCCTTTACCAGCGGAATCGCGACGCTGCCCGCGCGGCCGCTCTCGCGCACGATCTTGGCAACGTCGAACAGCTCGACCTTGCAGCTGCTGACGATCGAATGCGCGGCGCTCTCGGGGATCAGCCCTTCGGCCGCCTGCGCACGCGCAAGCGCGGCCTCGAAGCGCAGCATGGCGTCGACGAAAGCGCGGTCGCTGAAGGCTCCGAGCGTTTCGGACGTGGAGAGGAAACCTTCGAAAATACTCATGGGGTGACCCGGCCTTTCAGTACTTCAGTTGGGCCACGGCGCGCAGCTCTTCCGGCGAGGCTGTGCCGAAGCCGAAGAACTCGAGGTACGCGGGAATCATCTCGAACAGCATGTCGGTGCCGACCTGCACCTGGCAACCTTTGGCCTTGGCCGCCTGCAGCAGCGGCGTGAACTCGGTCTTCATGACGACCTCGCCGACGAAGGTGTTCGGGTCGATGCGGTCCACATCGAAGGGCAGCGGATCGCCCTCCTTCATGCCGAGCGGCGTGGCGTTGACGACCACGTCGTAGCCGGCCGGGTCCTTCGAACCGGTGGTCACCTTCATCTGCGGGTAGTGCTCGCGTAGCCGCGCGGCCAGTGCGCCGGCCGAAGCCTCGCTCATGTCGAACAGCATCAGTTCGGCAGCGCCTGCCGCGGCAATCGATGCCGCAATGGCCGAGCCCACGCCGCCCGTGCCCGACACCAGCACGCGCGTGCCCTTGAAGAGGCGCCCCTTGCGTTCCACGCCGCGCACGAAGCCCGCGCCGTCGAACTGGTCGCCCAGCAGCGTGCCGTCGGGCCGCTTGAGGATCGCGTTGCAGGCGCCCGCGACGCGCGCCGTGGGCGTCACCTCGTCGACCAGCGCCATCGTCGTGACCTTGTGCGGCATGGTCACCAGCGCGCCGCGGATGTTGCTGAACCTGAATATCTGAGGCAGCGAGGCCGCGTAGTCCTCGGGCTTCACGCCCATGGGCACGACCACGGCGTCGATGCCGTGCTTGTCGAACCAGGGGTTGTAGATCATCGGAGCCTTGAAGGCTTCAGTGGGATAGCCGATGTGGGCGATGAGAGTGGTCTTGCCGGAAATCATGTCGTTCGTGTTTCTGTGGGAAGGCGCGGTCAGGCCACGCTGGGGGAGTGGTAGCGCAGCGGCTGCGCGATTTCGGCGTGCATCGCCGGCGGATAGATGATTTCGCGCAGGAAGTTCGAGTCGGCCTGCATCGCGGCGGCCGCATCCAGATGGCCGAAGTAGCGGAAGTAGTGGGGCATCTGCTGGATCAGCATCTCGAAGCCCGCCTGCGCGTTGAGCCCGCGGTCGCGGGCCGCGCGCACCAGCGGCGTGGGCTGGTTGCGCAGAAGAATGTCGAACAACGCCGCATGGCTTTCCATACGCGCCACATCGACCGGCAATGCATCGCCATCGACCAGCCCGAGCTGCGTGGCATTGATCACGAGGTCGAAGCCTTCGGGGGCGTTGCTGTCCACCGCGGCGACAGTCGCGTCGAAGAATGCATCGAGCTTGGCCGCCACGCCGGCCGCCTTGCCTGCGGCGCTGTCGTAGAACGCGATGTACTCCGCGCCGTTCACCGTGCCGCCCTCGGCCAGCGCCACGCCGATGGCCGCGGCGCTCACGCCCGCACCGAGGATCAGCACGCGCTTGCCGCGGAACGGGATGTTGCAGTGGTCGAGCGCGCCGATCAGGCCTTCGCCGTCGAACAGGTCGCCTTCGAGCTGATCGCCCTCGGTGCGGCGCACCACGTTGACCGAGCCGGCCACGCGGCCGAAGAGGCCGCAGCCGTCGAGCAGGTCGACCACCAGCGGCTTGTGCGGCGGCGCGATCACCATGCCGCGCAAGTTGCGCGCGAGAAAGGCCGACTTGAAGAACACCGCGAAGTCGCGCACCGGCACCTGCATGGGCAGCAGCACGGCATCGATGCCGAAACGCTCGAAGGCGGCATTGAACATGCGCGGCAGCCGCACGTTGCGAACCGGGTCGCCGGGAATCAGGTAAACCTGGGTGCTGCCGCGGATGGAATGGCTCATGTGCATGCTTCCGTTCGTCAATCGCTCTTTTCGAGGCCGGATGCCGAGCTTTATAGTCGCTTCACCGAAGTCTCGCATCTCTTTCACCTGCCAAACGAGCGATCATCGAACTTGAAAAATCGTTTATCGTTCAATTCAAGGGTTTTCACCTGCATTTGATCCAGTCCCCGAACCCTCCCACGAAGGCACACTTCCCGCCATGAGCAAGGACAGCAAGGACGACTCCGCGCCCCCGCCCGGCCTGGACAAGCGCGACTGGATCGCCGGCCTGGAGCGCGGCGTGAGCATCATCGAGGCCTTCGACGACGCCAACCCGCGCCTCACCGCCAGCCAGGCCGGCCAGCGCACGAACATGACCCGCACCGCCGCGCGGCGCTACCTGCTGACCCTGCAGCACATGGGCTACGTGGCCAGCGACGGCAAGCTGTTCTGGCTCACGCCGCGCGTGCTGCGTCTGGGCCAGTCGTACCTGGAGTCAGCGCGGCTGCCGCGCGTGGTGCAGCCCTTTCTGCAGCGGGTGGCCGCCGGCACCAACGAGATCGCCTACCTCAGCGTGATGGACGGCGACGAGGTGGTCTACATCGCGCGCAACGGCCCCAACCGCAGCATGAGCACGGGCTACGTGCTCGGCGCACGCGTGCCGGCGCAGGTCACGGCCTCGGGCATGCTGATGCTGTCTCTGCGCAGCGATGCCGAGCTGAACGAATGGCTGACCACGCGGCAGCTCACGGTGTTCACCTCGCACACGATTGCGAGCATGGAGCGCATGAAGCTCGAACTCGCCCGCATCCGGGCCCAAGGCTGGGCCCTTTCCGAGCAGCAGCTCGACCTGAACTCGCGCGGCATCGCGGTGCCGCTGCGCGACCGGCACGGCACGCTGGTCGGGGCGCTGAACATCACCATGCCGATGGGGCATGAAAGCTCGGAAGACGCTGTGGCGCGCGTGCTGCCGGTGCTGCGCGAGACGGCGCAGGCGATGCGCAACCTGATCTGACTGACAGCATTCCGACAGCAACCGTCGGGCACGATGTGCGCTTTCAATCCAAAAGCGCTGGAGACAAACCATGTCCAACCTCTTCGTTCCCGACGACGCCCGCCTGAACCGCCGCGGCCTGCTGCAAGCCGGCGGGGCCGCGGCCCTCGGCGGCCTGCTCCCTTCCCTGGCCTCGGCGCAGGACACCTGGCCCAGCAAGTCGATCCGCTTCGTCGTGCCCTTCGCGCCGGGCGGCAGCTCGGAAATCGTCGCGCGCTCGACCGCCGCCGAACTCTCGCGCACACTGGGCCAGAGCGTGTTCGTCGACAACAAGCCGGGCGCGGCCGGCAACATCGCCATGAGCGAGGTGGCGCGCAGCACCGACCAGCACACGATCATCCTGGGCCACATCGGCACGCTGGCGGTCAACCCGTACATCTTCGCCAAGCTGCCCTACGACGCGAACAAGGACTTCAAGCCCGTGAGCCTGCTGGCCAAGGTGCCCAGCCTCTACGTGGTGCACCCCGATGTGCCGGCCAAGAACCTCAAGGAGTTCATTGCGTATGCCAAGTCGAAGCCCGGCAAGCTCAGCTACGGCTCGGCGGGCAACGGCAGCGCGGGCCACCTGGCCTTCGAGTATTTGAAGATGACGGCCGAGGTGTTCATGCTGCACGTGCCCTACCGCGGCACTGGCCCGATGGTGACCGACCTGCTCTCGGGCCGGCTCGACGCCTCGGCCATCGGTGCCGCGGCGATCATTCCGTTCATCAAGGCGGGCAAGGTGCGCTGCATCGCGACCGGCTCGGCCAAGCGCCTCGCGCAGCTGCCCGATGTGCCGACCGTGGCCGAGCAGGGCTTTCCGGGTTTCGAGATGACGCAGTGGTACGGCATGCTGGCGCCGGCCAACATCGCGCCTGCCAACCTGGCCAAGCTTTCCGCCGAGACGATGAAGGCCGTGAAGTCGCCCGATTCGATGCAGCGCCTGACGGCCGATGCCGCTGAGGCCATCGGCGGCACGCCCGAGCAGTTCGCGCAGTTCATCGCCTCCGAGCAGGCTCGTTGGCAGAAGGTGATTGCAAGGGCAAACATCAAGCCGGATTGAGCCCTGCCGGCCCTAGCATCGGCCCATGCGCATCCTCCTGGCCGAAGACGAACACACCCTGGGCACCTGGCTGTGCAAGGCGCTGGAGCACGCGGGCATCCAGGTCGAATGGGTGGACGACGGGCGCCTGGCCGACCGGGCGCTGCAGCAGCGCGACCACGACGCGCTGGTGCTCGACCTGGGCCTGCCCGGGCTCGACGGGCACACGGTGCTGCAGCGGCTGCGCGAACGCGACCAGCGGCTGCCGGCGCTGATCCTCACGGCGCGCGACTCGCTGAATGAACGCGTCGCCTCGCTCAACGCGGGCGCCGACGACTTCCTCGCCAAGCCCTTTGCGCTGGCCGAGCTCGAAGCACGGCTGCACGCACTGGTGCGGCGTGCGCGCGGCATCGAGCATCCGCGGCTGGCCTGCGGCCCGCTGGTGTACGACGGCGCGCGCCGGCACTTCACGCTGAACGGCGAGGCGCTGGCGCTCTCGCCGCGCGAACTGGCCGTGCTGCGCGTGCTGGTGCAGCGCAGCGGCGAGCCGCTGTCGAAGCAGCAGATCCTCGAGCGCGTGTTCTCCGATGACGAAGACGTGCATCCCGAGGCGGTAGAGGTTTTCATCTACCGGTTGCGCAAGCGGCTCGACGGCACCGGGGTTCGCATCGTCACGCTGCGCGGGCTGGGCTATGTACTGGAAGCGGACTGAGTGAGCGTGGTGTCCGGCCTGGCAAACCGCCTGCGGCGCGCGAGCCTGTGGCAGCGGCTCGCGTTGCTGCTGTTCCCCGCCCTCCTCATCGTGACGGGCATCGAGCTGTGGATGACCCGGCACGACGCGCTCGCCGCCGCCAACGCGGCCTACGACCGCTCGCTGCTGGGCGCGCTCAAATCCATCGATGCCAACATCTCGACCGCCTCGGGCGGCCTGTCGGTCGAGCTGCCGTACACGATGTTCGAGTTCTTCGAGCTCACGGCGAGCGGGCAGGTGTTCTTTCGCGTATCCACCTCCGACGGGCTGGTCGAGCTCGGCAGCGCGGACCTGCCCGCGCCGCCGGCCGAACTGGCAATGGGCGTGCCGGCCTTCTACGACGCGGCCTACTTCGGAGAATCGGTACGGCTCGCGGCCTACCGGCGCGACCTCGATCGCGCGCCGGCCGGCAGCACCGGGCGCAGCGTGCTGATCCAGGTGGGCGAGAGCACGCGCTCGCGGCAGGAGTTCAGCGCACGCTTCGTGCGCAGCGCGGCGCTGCGCGACGCGCTGGTGCTTGCGATCCTGCTGTGCGGCACCGCCATTGCGCTGGCGGCGGCGCTGCGGCCGCTGTCGCGGCTGGCGCGCGAAGTCCAGGCGCGCACACCGGACAACCTCACGCGCATCGCAGAAACGGATTTGCCCGCCGAAGTGCGCCCACTGGTCGCCGCGGTCAACCAGCAGATGTCGCGCACGCAAGAGCTCGTGACGCAGCAGCGCCAGTTCCTGGACGACGCCTCGCACCAGCTGCGCACGCACCTGACCACGCTGCAGATGCAGGCCGACTACGCGCGGCGCGAGCAGGACCCGGCGCAGGTGCAGGTGGCGCTCGACGCGCTCGGCACCGAGATCGGCCGCGCGACGCGCAGCGCGCAGCAGCTGCTGGCGCTGGGCCGCAGCGACACGGTGTCGGTGGAGCCTGCCGAGTTCGACGTGGCGGCATTGCTGCGCGAGGTGGCGGTCGACCTGCTGCCGCTGGCGCGCGCCAAGCGCATCGACCTGGGCATTCATTCGCCGACGCCGGAGTTCGTTGCGGTGGCTGACCGATCGCTGATGCGCGAGGCGCTGGGCAACCTGGTGGCCAACGCGATCACCTATACGCCCGCAGAAGGCACGATCACGCTCTTTGCCGCAAGCGACGCGGCGGGCTGGAGCCTGAACGTGGAGGACAACGGGCCCGGTATCGGCGACGAGGAGCGCGCCGCACTCGGCCAGCGCTTCCGGCGCGGCGCACGCGCCGGCAAGGGCGGCTTCGGGCTTGGGCTGGCCATTGCGCGCTCCATCGCGCAGCGGCACCGGGGCGAGCTGCGGCTCGAAGCGCGCGAGGCGGGCACGGGGCTGCATGCGATCATCTGGTGGCCCCGCACCCAAGCTGCGGCGGCCACCTGACAAGTCCGCCGCCATGCCCATGCGACCTACCCGCCGCCACGCACTTCGCGCGCTGTCCGCGCTGCTGATGCCTTTGGGCGCGGGCGCAAAGGCTGCTGCCAACGATCCCTCCGAAGACGCTGCCGACTGCGTGATCCCCGCCAAGGCCGGCGGCGGCTTCGCACTGACCTGTGCGCTCGCGCGCGATGCGCTGCAGGCCGTGCGCCCCGCACGCCCGCCGCTCGCCCAGCGCTACCTGCCGGGCGGCATCGGCGCCGTGGCCTTCGACCGAATCGCCACCGGCAAGCTCGGCGGGCCGAGCACGCTGGTGGCGTTCTCGAGCGGCTCGCTGCTCAACCTCGCGCAGGGCCGCTTCGGACCGCATTCGCCCTCGGCCGTGCGCTGGATCGCGACGCTCGGAACCGACTATGGCGTGATCGCCGTGCATCGCGATTCGCCCTACAAACGCCTGCAGGACCTCGTCGCGGCGCTGCGGCAGGACCCGTCGCGCATCGCCTTCGGCGCCGGTGGCACGGTCGGCAGCCAGGACTGGGTGAAGGCCGCGCTGCTGGTGCGCGCCGCGGGGCGCGACCACAAGGCCATGCGCTTCGTGTCTTTCGAGGGCGGCGGCGATGCGCTCGGCGCGCTGCAGGGCAAGCATGTCGACGCCTTTCCGGGCGATGCGGCCGAGGCGCTGCAGGCCATCGCGGGCGGTGCGGCCGTGCGCCTGCTCGCCGTGCTGTCGGAGAACCGGCTCGGCGGCGCGCTCACCGGCGTGCCGACCGCGCGCGAACAAGGCGTCGACGTGGTGTGGCCCACCGTGCGCGGCCTTTACCTGAGCGCTGCCGTGCCGGAATCGGCCGTGCGCGCGTGGACCGCGGCCTTTCGCGAGGCGAGCGCGGCGCCCGGCTTTGCTGCCTTGCGCGAGCAGCACGGCCTGTACCCCTTTGCGCTCACCGGCGCCGCGCTCGACGACTACGTGCAGGCGCAGATCAAGAGTTATCGGCGGCTGGCGGACGAACTGGGCCTGCGGCGCTGGCCTTCCTGAACGCCAAGCAGTCCTGTCAGGCCGCCTTCAGGAACACGTCGTGGTCGGGCGCGAAGTTGGCGTGCAGCGGCAGCATCGCGCCGCCCAGCGCACACGCTTGCGCACCTGCCTTGCCGCCATGCAGCCGGGGCTGCCAGAGGCCTTCCCAGTTGCAGCCGTCCAGCGCGGCGCGGGTCTGGTCGAGCAGCGCCTGCAGCAGCGGGCGCGACATCGAGCCGTCCACCACCACGTCGGGCAGGTCCAGCATGGCGGTGCCGCTCACGATGGCATGCGCCAGCGCCTGCGATGCGCTTTCCAGCCAGGCTTGCGTGGTGGCGGCATAGGGCGGCTGCAGGGCGCGGTCGTCGTAGGCGGCCATGGCGTCGAGGCCCTCGCCGGCCAGGCGCTGCTCCAGCTCCCAGAGCGACGCCTGCGCAACCAGCTGCGGCGGCAGCGCACCGCGGCTACCCGGAGGCTGCATCGGCAATGAAGCGAGCGCGCCTGCGTTGCCGTGCGCACCGGTGTGCAGGTGCGAGTTGATGACCAGTCCGCCGCCCACGAAGGTGTCGACGAAGATGTAGAGGAAGCTCTTCAGGTCGTGCCCTCGCCCACCGACCAGTTCGGCCACGCAGGCCGCGACGGTGTCGCGCGCGAAGCTCACCGGCACGTCGGTGCGCGCACGCACCTCGGCCGCCAGGTCCATCTGGTTCCACAGGTCGGACTGCGCCTTCGACAACCCCAGCGTGCGGTGCCAGCCGCCGAGCTGGAACGGCGCGGCCAGCCCCGCGCCCACGTTGCGCGCGGCCAGCGGCCCCAGCCCGTCGCGCAGCCGGTGGATGTGCTGCGCGATGGCGGGCAGCAGCTCGTCCGCATCGGGAAAGTCGTAGCTGATCGCGTGGCGCTCGCGCACCTGCGCGGCGAAGTCGATCAGCAGCCATTCGGCGCCGCGCCGCCCCACCTTGATGCCGATGGCGAAGGCGCCGTCGGGGTTCAGCGCCAGCGGCACCGACGGCTGCCCGATGCGCCCGCGCACGCGGCTCTGCTTGACGATGAGCCCGTCTTCCTCGAGCCGCGCGGTGATGAGCCCGATGGTCTGCGCGCTGAGCCCCGTCAGCCGCGCGAGGTCGGCCTTGGGCAGGCTGCCGTGGACGCGCAGCGCCTGCAGCACCGTGCGCTCGTTGAACTGGCGCATGCCGACCTGGTTGGAGCCGCGGGGCCGCAACAGGTCAGGCGTGCGTGCAGGCATGTCCGCATCAGGCATGCGCCTCCGCGGGCAACTGGTCGGCCGTCATGGCGCCGGTCATCACGGCGACCGTGTCGCTCATGCTGATCTTCTTCGGGTTGAGCACGGCCGCGCGACGGCCAAGGCGCGCCACGTGGATGCGGTCGGCCACCTCGAACACGTGCGGCATGTTGTGGCTGATGAGCACCACGGGCAGGCCGCGATCGCGCACGCGGCGGATCAGCTCCAGCACCATGTTGCCCTCCTTCACGCCGAGGGCGGCGGTGGGTTCGTCCATGATGACCACGTGCCGCGCGAAGGCCGCGCTGCGCGCCACGGCCACGCACTGGCGCTGCCCGCCCGAGAGCGTCTCGACCGCCTGCGTCATCGACTGGATGCCGACCTTCAGGTCGGCCATGCGGGCGGTGCTTTCCTTCAGCATCTGCTTCTTGTCGAGCATGCGCAGCACGTTGCCCAGGAAGCCGGGGCGGCGCAGCTCGCGGCCGAGGAACAGGTTCTCGTAGATGGTCATGGCCGGGGCCACGGCGAGATCTTGATAGACGGTCTCGATGCCGGCGCGGCGCGCATCCAGCGGATTGCGGAAATGCACTGCCTTGCCGTCGAGCAGGATCTGCCCTTCGTCGGGCACCACCGCGCCCGACAGCGCCTTGATGAGCGACGACTTGCCCGCGCCGTTGTCGCCGATCACCGCAAGGATTTCTCCTTCGCGCAGCTCGAAGTCGACACCGTCGAGCGCCGTGACCTGGCCGTAGCGCTTCACCAGGCCCTTGGCCTGCATCACGATCTTGGGGTTGGCGATGATGTTCATCAGCGGGCTCCCCTGCGCGAGAGTTGGTCGGCTGCGACGGCAAGAATCACGAGCACGCCCGTCACCAGCACCTGGTAGATCGACGACACGCCCATCAGCGTGAGCCCGTTGCGGAACACGCCCACGATCAGCACGCCGATGAGCGAGCCCAGCACGATGCCGCGGCCACCGAACAGGCTGGTGCCACCGAGCACGACGGCCGTGATGGCGTCGAGGTTCTCGGTCTGCCCCGCGTTCGGGTCGCCCACGCCGGTGCGTGCCACCGACAACAGCGAGGCAACGCCGTACAGCACGCCCGCCGCCACGTACACGCCCAGCAGCACGCGCTGCGTCGGAATGCCGACCAGCCGCGTGGCCTCGGCGTTGTTGCCCACCGCATAGATGTGCCGGCCGGCACCCGTCTCGCGCAGCACGAACCAGGCAAGCAGGTACAGCACGAGCATCAGCACCGAACCCCACGCCACTTCGGCATTGCCGATGGCGAAGGTGGTGCCCAGGCCCGTGAGGCCGCCGGGCAAATCGGTGATGGTCTGCGACGACGAATACAGCTGCGTGATCGCAAAGGCGATGTTCAGCGTGCCCAGTGTCACGATGAAAGGCGGCAACTTGATGCGCGTGACCAGCAGCCCGTTGAGCAGGCCGAACAGCGTCGTCACGCCGACGCCGCAGAGGATGGCCACCGGCGCGGGCATGCCCAGTTCGGTCGCGAACTTGCTCATGATGATCCCGCCCAGCGCCATCACCATGCCGCACGACAGGTCGATGCCCGCCGTGAGGATGATCAGCGTCTGGCCGATGGCGATCACGCCGACCACCATCACCTGCTGCAGGATCAGCGAGAGATTGCCGCCGGTGAGAAAGCGATCCGACTGGGTCGCAAAGAAGATGCACGCGCCGAGAAGAGCCAGCCACGGCCCGAGGGCGCCCCACGGAATGTGGTGCGTTGGAGACTTCGCCATGGCTTCGTCCTGATGTTTCCGATTACTTCTTGCCCCAGCACAGCTCGGTGCCGGTCTTGGTGTCCTTGCTGTCGACGCCGGCCACGCTCTTGCCGGCGATCAGCGTCACGCCCGTGTCGACGTAGCCCGAGGCCTTCTTGCCGGTCTTGGCGAACTCCACGCCCGCGGCCACGCCCATGGCGGCCATCTTCAGCGGGTACTGCTGCGAGGTCGCGGCGATGATGCCGGCGGCCGTGTCCTTGATGCCCTGGCAGCCGCCGTCGACCGAGACGATCATCACGCCCTTCTCCTTGCCCGCGCGCTTCAGCGCGTTGTAGGCACCGGCCGCGGCGGGCTCGTTGATGGTGTAGACCAGGTTCACGTCAGGTGCCTTCTGCAGGCAGTTTTCCATCACCGTCTGCGCCTTGGCCTGGTCGCCGTAGCTGTCGGCCATGCAGACGATCTCGGGCGTCTTCGACAGCTCGTTGGACTTGGCGTCGTTGGCGGCAAGCCCGAAGCCCTTCATGAAGCCGTTGTGGCGCTGCGCGCCCACCGGGTGGCCCGGCAGCAGATCGAGCGCGATGATCTTCGCCGGCTTGCCGGCCATCGCGGCCTTGGCGTATTCGCCGATCAGCACGCCGGCCGTGTAGTTGTTGGTGGCGAAGAGCGCATCGGTCGCGTCCGGCGGATCGGCCGGGCTGTCGAGCGCGATCACCATCACGCCCTTGTCGCGCGCCTTCTTGATGGCCGGCACGATGGCCTTGGCGTCGCTCGGCGTGATCAGGATGGTCTTGGCGCCGGCGGCAATCATGTTTTCCATCGCCGTGATCTGGCCCGCGTTGTCGCCGTCGGCCTTGCCAGCGCCCGAGAGCAGCTTGGCACCGAGCTTCTTGGCCTCTTCCTGCGCGCCTTCCTTCATCTTGACGAAGAAGGGGTTGGTTTCGGTCTTGGTGACGAGGCCGATAACGGGCTGGTCGGCGGCGAAGGCGCTGGATGCGGCCACTGCGGTGAGGGACATGGCCGCCATGGCCAGGATAGAGCGGGAGCTGAACATGGTTTGTCTCCGTGGGCAGGCGGCGAAGCGCCTGCGGTCTTGTGGAACCGGATCGCTCGGGCCTTGAGGGCTCGGTGTCCGGGCGCAGGGAGACTATCGGCCAGCGGAGAGACTAAATCAAGTGGATTTAGTTATCGGAAACCCGGGGTTGCGACGAGGGGCGGGACGGCTCAGATCAGTGCGAAGGCCTCGCTGATCGCCCCCCTCGCTTCCCTCAGGCTTTGTACTGCGCCGACCAGGCAATGCGCCCCTCATGGTCCGTCAGCTCCTGCGGCGTGCCCAGGTGGTCGCACTGGTAGAACGCGATCTCTTCCTTCGCGAAGGCCTCCGGCGTTCTCTGCTGCTGCCCGTTCCATAGCGGGTCCTGCTCGATGTCGTAGCGCCCGCCGTTGCCGGCCATCAGCGCCTTCACGTCCGTCGTCTCGCTCAGTTCGACCGCATGAGCCTGCCGGATCTGCAACAGCGGCACGAACGAGCCRGGCYCGTGGATGTAGTSCACGCTGTCGCCGCGCCAGGCCCACTCCTGCTGCCCCTCAGTGCTCTGCGTGCTCTCGAAGGCCAGCGTGTCGCCGTCCCAGCCGAACAGCGTCTGCGCCTCGTCTGGCGCCCTTAATTCTGACAATTAAATTTGAACGTATTGATGCTTGAAGAATATATTCTCAAAGGCCTCACTCACCGATTTCCCGATCAAACAAAAGTAATCATCGAACCCTCCATAAATCCCTCCACCCTCTCCAATAAAATATGTAAGATGTTCAGAATTACCCTGCCCTATTGGAAGCAATTTCTCTCCAGCCCCGGGCCCATAAACATCCACAACCCAGGCTGGATCCAATCTTCTGGTCGCGTCGATTGCATCAAATGCACTAATGTCTTTTCCACCCCCAGAGTAAGATTGATGAAGAATTTTCATTCCATTAAATGAAGCAACAAAATCCGATGCCTCTTGAAATATTTCATATTTTTCCAATCTCCAAGCCGCCTCACAGGAGTTTGTACTTATCAATCGTTCAGAAAACCACCCGGCACTCTCTAGAACGAGAAGAGCGTTATTGCTAATTTTCGTAAGATCAATCATCTGGTTCTCACTTTGTCATACTTGAATGTCACGCGACAGTTTCCGCAGCAAGGCATGGGCTCACTAGTTCTGGTCGAAGGCGAGCACGTCGCCGTCCCAGCCGAACAACGTAGTCTTGTCTTCCGATCTCTTGGCGATGCGACACCCCAGCGCGTCGTAGGTGAAGGTGGTGGTGATGCCGCTGTGATCGGTCGCCGCCTTCATGCGGTTGAAACCATCCCAGGCAAAGACGGTGCGCCAGCCGTTGCGCACGCGTTCGGTCATGTTGCCGCGTTCGTCGTAGCGGTAGCTGGTGCCCGCGGTTGCTCAGCAGCTTGCAGGCGGGTGCTTAAGAGCGTCGTTGGTTGCCCGAGGGTCAATGATGCTGGTCGCCAGATGAAAAGCGGATATCTCGCGGCCGACGCGACTGTTCATTTTCACCAAGCGTCCCACCGGGTCATACCTGATTCAATCTAAATCGTGCGACTCGGGCAATTCAGTTGTCACGAAAATTCAAATTCGAATTAATTTCATCTAGATTCATTTTCGATATGCATTCGAGGTCCTCTGAATCCAGTACATCAGAAAATCTAGGCGCCCCATTCAACGCCCACACGCCGTTTGTTTGGTAGTGCTCTCCTACGAAATAACGAATATTCTGCCGCAGAACTTCGTTACTTAACCCATCATAAACAGTCCGAAGAATCTTCAAAATTCTGGATGCATTGTCAGATGAAAGCAAATCCAGGTCGCCGTAAAATCCGTGTGCAGGAAGTGAACTCCCCCATTTCACCATGAGATAAACACAAGCGCCAACGACATCATCGACAGTGATTTCCGAATGCTCCGACCTGTGTCTTACACAAGACTCGAGGTAACTGCAGACAGATGCCTCGGGTGAAATATCCTCATCATCAAAATAAGAATTCGAACTCTTTCTTGATTTCAAATTTCTAGCAAGAATCTTCGACGCGTCTATGCCTATCACATCTTGAGGCCGCACCCATACAAACGGCCCAGCGCCCTCGTCTCGCGCCACTAATTCTTCGATGGAAATTCGAATCGACTGAGCCACAAAAAGAAACCCGTACTCATTTTTCATTTACGTCGTCTTCATTGGGGTATTTAGAGCATTTTGCAAGCTTCTCACATAAGGATCACCAAGATCGTGCAATTTCTTCTTATCGCAATCCGACATGTCGTAAGAATTATCGGCACTCTTGAGTTCTTTCTTGAGACGACCCAATATGTCGCTGCCTTTTTGGGTGTGCCATTTGCCTCCGGTTGGCAATCCAGTCGCTCTTTCATTCGCAATTGCGCCAGATACACCGCCGGGAATTTGCGGGTTGGCATTGCTATGTCCTGCATCCGCATAGTCGTGCTGAGCGACAAGTGCTTCGATCCGGGCGCGCTTTTCGGCGTAAATTGCGGCGCCGTTAATCGGGCACTGAGGTTTTCTTGCACTCAGCCCTAAGGGGTCGATCCACTCCACCGGATTCGGTGCGTACTGCCAAGGATTGATCCCCCCCAGCAGCCCGATCGGATCTTTAGAGACAAAACGCCCCGTCTGAGGGTCATAGTACCGATGCTCGTTGTAATGCAGCCCCGTTTCATCATCGAAATACTGCCCCTGGAACCGAATCGGATTCCTGAACCCCGCCCTTCTCCCAGCCTCGCTGATCGCCTCCCGCGCCTCCCCCCAGGCTTTGTACTGCGCCGACCAGGCCACGCTGCCTTCATGGTCCGTCAGCTCCTGCGGCGTGCCCAGGTGATCGCATTGATAGAACGCCATTTCCTTCCTGTCGAACGCGCGCGGCGCGCTGCGTCCCTCGCCGTTCCACAGCGGATCCTGCTCGATGTCGTAGACGCCGCCATTGGCTTCCATCAGCGCCTTCGCATCCGTCGTCTCGCTCAACCCCACCGCCTGTGCCTGGCGCACCTGCACCAGCGGCACAAACGAGTTCGCCTCATGGATGTAGTGCACGCTCCAGCCGTGCTCGGCGCCCTCGTCGATCGCTGACTTGCTCTGCGTGCTCTCGAACGAAAGCACGTCCCCATCCCAGCCGAACAGCGTCGTGCTCTCGCCCGAACGTTTGGACAGCCGACGCCCCAGCGCGTCGTAGCTGAAGGTGGTCGTGATGCCGCTCTGGTCGGTCGCCGCCGTCATGCGGTTGAAGCCGTCCCATACGAAGACGGTGCGCCAGCCGTTGCGCACGCGTTCGGTCATGTTGCCGCGCTCGTCGTAGCGGTAGCTGGTGCCCGCGTAGTTCCTCAGCAAGTTGTCCAGCAGCTTGTTCGCCGGGTGCCTGAGCGGGTCCTCGGCCTTCGATGGGTCGACGATGTTGCCAGCCGGATCGAAGGCGAACACTTCGCGCCCCACCCGGCTGTTGGCTTCCAGCAGACGCCCCACCGGGTCGTAGCGGTAGCTCAGGTTGCCGCGCCGGCTGTCGCCGATGGCCACGAGTTGGCCGGCCTTGTCGTAGCTGTAGCTGCGCTGGATGCCCACTGCCTCGATGGCGCCGGGCCTGGTGCGCGAGATCTGCTGTTCGAGCAGGCGTCCCGCGGGGTCGTACTTCTGGCGCTGGCTCAGCCCATTGCCCTGCTCGCGCGCGACCTCGCGGTGCAGGTCGTCGCGTTCGAAGCCGAGGATGTCCTGGCCGTCGAGCATCAACCCGTGCACATGGCCTGAGCCGTACGTGAGCCACTGGGTCACATGGCCATCAGGCCGCACCGTGGCAATGCGCTGGTTGAGTTCGTCGTAGCGGTGCTGCCAGACTGCCGTGCGCTTGCGCTCCAGGTAGTGGTGGTGCTCGCGCGTCAGGTTGCCGGCCGGGTCGTAAAACCACTGCAGGCGTGCGTCGCTGTTGGTCGCCTCGAACAGGCGGCCGTTGCGGTCGTAGGCGAAGCGTTCGGACTGCCCACCGGCGCGGCGTTCGCTCAAACGGCCCAGCGGGTCGAATTCGAGTTCGGTGCGGTGGCCCGCTTCGACCACTTCAGCCAGCACGCCGGTGGTCTCTTCGTGGATGTACTGCGTGGTCTTGCGGTCGAAGCCGGTCTCCTCCAGCAAGCGACCCACGGGGTCATAGCGGAAGTCGTAGCGGCTGCCGTTCTCGTTGTGCAACTCGGTGAGGCGGCCCAGCAAGTCCCAGTAGTACTTGAGTGAGCGGCCTGCGGCGTCGGTACGGCCAGAGATCAGGCCCGCGCGCGTGTAGCTGTAGCGTGTGGCGCGACCCAGTGCGTCGGTGTGCGTCAGCAGACGGCCTTCGGCGTCGTGCACGAAATGCTCGCTCGTCCTGTCGGGCTGTTCGATCTCTTCCAGCTGGCCAGCTGCGTAGCGATAGCTGGTGGCATTGCCGGCGGCATCGGTGGCCTTGGCCAGGCGGCCGCGTTCATCGTATTCCCAGCGGCTGGTCTTGGCGGAACAGTCGGTGTAGCTGAGCAGCTGCCCCGACGGTGAATAGGCAAGCACCTTGACGCCACCCTTCGCATCGGTGATGCGCACGGGCCTGCCGGCCTTGTCGTAGGCGTATTCGGTCTTGTGGCCCAGCGGGTCGATCTCTTCCGTCAGGTGGCCCTGCGCGTCGTAGTCGCGCTTCCACACGCCGCCCTCTGCGTCGAGGATGCCCGTCAGCCGATGCTGCCTGTCGTATTCGAAATGCACGCGGCTGCCGTCTGCGCGCGTGTGCGTCTGAAGGTTGCCGTCTTCGTCGTAGGTGTAGTCGTCGGTCGTGCCGTCGGTGTGCACGTGGCGCGTGATGTTCTTCGCGTCGTCGCGGAAGAACCATTCCTGCAGCTTGTCCGGATGGATGATGCGGTAGGTGTAGCCCTGGATGTCGTAGTAGTGCCAGGTCTCGCCGCCCAGCGCATCGGTCACGTAGGTCAGGCGGATGTTCCGGTCCCACTCCAGCTTCAGCGCGAAGCTGCCGTCGTCGGACCACTCGCGCACGGCCTTGGCATCGGGGCCGGTGCCGTCGTACTCGAGGTTCATGCCCCGGCCGGTGCGGTCGGTGTAGCGGGTCACGAGATGATGCGTGTAGCTGTAGCTCCAGCTCGCACCGTCTTCGTCTTGTGCGGCGACGAGGTCGTGCTCGGCATCGTGCGTATAAGCCGCCAGCTGGCGCACGACCTGGCCGTCCTTCAGCTCCCACAGCGACTGGACGAGGCCGGTTTGCGCATCGGGTTTCGTGCCCACGTGTGCCATGACGGCTTCGCCGTGCTTGCTGATGATGTCGCTCAGCACGCGCTCGCCCGTTGCCGCGATCACATGGTCGTAGCGCAGGCCGATGGACATGCCGTCTTTTGCCTGCTGCGCCACGAGCCGGAAGTGGGGCTGCTTGCTGTCGACGTGCTCGTAGATTTCGCGCCACTCGCTCTGCTCGCCCTCGGGCAAGGGTTTGCCGAAGTCCAATGCCAGCAGGCTCTCGCTCAGGCGCGAGACACGGACTTCCTCGATCGGGTCGAAGTACGTCTGGCCCACGGCCAAGACCGGATAGGCGTGGCTGCGGCCATCGGCCGCGTGGTACACCAGACTGGCCTGGCCCTGGCGTGCGCCACGCGTCGGCGTGGTGACGTCCACGCGCATGCTGTAGGGCGTGATCCAGCGTGCGCCCAGGCTGCCCCGATCGAAGGCATCGAGGTCGCTGGCGTAGGTGCGTGCCCATTCGATGGGCAGCGGGGCTGCGAGAACGAAGTCGGTGTGAGTGAAGCTCTCATTGCCGGTGCTGAGGCTGATGGAAGCGCCCTTGCGTGCTGGTGCGGGGCAGTTCTTGCAGCCCCCGGTTCCCTGGGCGTCGGCCTGCTTGTTGATGTGCCCGAGCGGCGTACCGGGATTCTCTTTCTCCGCCTTGGCCCCCGCCTGCGGCGGCACGATCGCCGCGCGTTTGCCCTTCTTGTGCAGCAACGCATCCCGCAGCTTGTACAGCAGCCACATGATGCTGGCCTGCGCCTCCTTGTCCGCCAGCCTCGACAGCTGCCCCCTCAGCAGCCGCTTGAAGTCCAGCATCTGCGTGATCACACCGTTGACCCGGCCTGCGATCCCATCTGGCAGCTGGCTCGCCGCCGTCTTGGCCACGTAGTTTNAGCAGCCGCTTGAAGTCCAGCATCTGCGTGATCACACCGTTGACCCGGCCTGCGATCCCATCTGGCAGCTGGCTCGCCGCCGTCTTGGCCACGTAGTTTGCCGATTGCTTCGAGTAGCGCACCGCCGCGCCCCACATCCGGTTCCAGGTGCTTTGCGTCTTCGGGTCGTGCACCTTGGTCTCCGCCGCCGCGGGCGTGCCCACCGTGAACAGGTCCTTCTGTCCCAGCACTCGCCGCAGGATATCCACCAGGTTGTCGATGATCTTGTCGGCAAGATCTGCGCAGTCCTTCAGGATGCCGTCGAGCTTGGCAATGGCTCCCTCGATGAACTTGTCGAGTTCNCTGCGCCTCCTTGTCCGCAGCCKCGACAGCTGCCCCCTCAGCAGCCGCTTGAAGTCCAGCATCTGCGTGATCACACCGTTGACCCGGCCTGCGATCCCATCTGGCAGCTGGCTCGCCGCCGTCTTGGCCACGTAGTTCGCCGACTGCTTCGAATAACGCACCGCCGCGCCCCACATCCGGTTCCACGTGCTTTGCGTCTTGGGGTCGTGCACCTTCGTTTCCGCCGCCGCTGGCGTGCCCACCGTGAACAGGTCCTTCTGCCCGAGCACCCGCCGCAGGATGTCCACCAGGTTGTCGATGATCTTGTCGGCAAGATCTGCGCAGTCCTTCAGGATGCCGTCGAGCTTGGCAATGGCTCCCTCGATGAACTTGTCGAGTTCGCCCATGATGGTGGCGTTCAGGTGCCCCACCAGCGTCGTCACGATGGCCTCGCCCAGGTTCGAGGCTGCGGTCTTCAGCTCCTGCTTCACCAGGTGCAGCGTGGGCCGCAGGCTCATGCGTGCCGCCGCCATGCTCGGCGGTATCNATCCACCAGGTTGTCGATGATCTTGTCGGCAAGATCTGCGCAGTCCTTCAGGATGCCGTCGAGCTTGGCAATGGCTCCCTCGATGAACTTGTCGAGTTCGCCCATGATGGTGGCGTTCAGGTGCCCCACCAGCGTCGTGACGATCGCCTCGCCCAGGTTCGAGGCTGCGGTCTTCAGCTCCTGCTTCACCAGGTGCAGCGTGGGCCGCAGGCTCATGCGTGCCGCCGCCATGCTCGGCGGTATCGGGATCAGCCCGATCAGGTTGATGCCCAGGCTCACCCAGTTCAGGAACGCATCGACCCCGTCCTTGGCCTTCTTCTCCACGATGTTGATGATGTCCAGGAACACATCCACCAGCGCCATGATGTTCCCGACGATCGGGATGCTGCCCAGCACCATCGTCAGGCGCTCCAGCGTCACGTAGCCGCCGCTGAAGGAGCGCAGCCAGTCGTCCACCGCCTTGCTTGCCGCGGCGATGTCTTCCTTCACGATCGTGTTCAGTGGCGCTACTGCCGTNACGTAGCCGCCGCTGAAGGAGCGCAGCCAGTCGTCCACCGCCTTGCTTGCCGCGGCGATGTCTTCCTTCACGATCGTGTTCAGTGGCGCTACTGCCGTCTGCGGTTCGCGCTCCGTTGGCGCCTTGCTTCCTTCCGTCCCTGACATTTTCTGGTTTCCCTCAGTTGATGTTCGCGCCTTGGAATTCGAGTTGCTCGAACGTGCTGCCGGTGAAGTCGACGCTGCGCCCTTGCAGCCCTTGTGCATGCACCACGGTGCCGCTGCAGTTCAGCACGCCGACGTCGTTCCAGCTTCCGCCGGCGAAACTGATGTCGTCCCACTGGCACTGCGAGAAGGTGCTGTTGCCGATGCCGCCGCCATCGAAGTTCGCACGCGTGAAGCTGCAGTTGACGAAAGTGCAGCCGGTGATCGAGATGCCGCTGAAGTCGCACTGCGTGAAGCTGCAGCCGGTGAACTGGCAGCCGCTCCAGCCCGCCTGCTTGAAGCTGGTGGCGGTGAAGCTGGTGCCCGTGAAAGTGGTTGCGGCGAACTGGGCGAGTCCCAGGTCGAGTCCCGCATAGGCGAAGCTGTCGGCTTGGCCCACGAGCCCGGCGGGTGCGCCGCCTGCGCCTTTGCGCCACATGTCGTGGGCGAGGATGATGATTTGGGAAGACATTCGGAATCCTTGGAGACGTCGCTGGTTCAGCGGGACCAATGCTTCTGGAAGGTTCCGCCACCGCTCTTGCCGATCCGCAGGCAGAGCTCCGCAAGGCCGGGCAAGGCACCGCGATGGCCTTGCGGCTTGCTCTTCGCCTCCCACGAGACGCTGTACTCGTCGGGCCCTTCGACCATGACGAGTTTGTAGTTTTCGAGATGCAGGCCTGAAGACTTTGCATCGTCACAGGCGATAGCAATCGCTTGGACCGCCAAGCCATCCACTTCGATGGTTTTGTTCATCTTTTCCTCCCTTTGCAAAATTGAAAGCACCGGGTCCGGGCACCGTTACCGGCTCCCTTGTTCCCGGAGTATTTCGCCCGTCGCCCTCGAGGCGATGTACATGACTGACCGCCCCAGTTTGCTGGCGTTGCCAAGCCCCTTCTGTCCCGGAGCGAGCTTGGCTGAGAAAACGATTCCGATGGTGTCGGCTCCACCCTCGTCTTCGACGTTTTCCTTCTTCCTGTCGATGACGTGAAGATCGAAGTTGTTCAGGTCTTGCCCGGTCTTCTCGAACAACCTGTACGCGCTGCTCAGGGCAATAACCGCCGACGCATCGAGCCGCAGCTGACCCTGCGGTTCGACTTCGAAGATCGCAGCGCCAGAGAAACCGGAAGGCATGCAGATCTTTGATACGCAGACGCAATTGCAGGCACAACGCCTCAACCGATGTCTTGATAGATACCCCAGCCCGAAACATCGACACCGAAGTCATCCTCGAAGCTCTCTGAAATTACTTCTATCAAGTTGCCAGACGGATCCAGAACCCTCGCGAAATAAGAAGCCGGGGTGCGCGCGAGCATGGTGAACTCGACGCCCTTCTCCTTCAGCCCCTGGCAGAAGCTCGGAAAATTTCTCTCGATAAAGAACTCATAGAGCGCCCTTCCATCTCTTTCATTCTTCTTTCCGGTCGAGTTGAAGTACTTGAAGCAGACCGCCAAGTCCCGGTGCCCCGGTACCCGCAGGACATCCAGCTCCGCATCTCGCTCGTACCCCAGAATGCCTTCATAGAAAGCATTCATTTCCTCGAGCATCCCCTTCTTTCGAAGCATCGGTATATGAATGGTGAATGGCTTCGTCATTTCCCGTATCGTCCTTTTGCCTTGGGTCGAGAGCTTTCCTTTGAGCCGTCCCTCGCAGCCACGGTTGCGCACTGGTTGGCCTTGTATGTCTTTGCACCTGTCCGGCCCAATGCCTTCTTCTCGGCCGCGTAGAACGGGCTACGGTTGGTTGCTCCGTCAATCCCGATATCGATGAATTCGTAACCCTCTGCAGCACGCTGCCTGATCCAGACAGCATTGCCAGCGACCGCCTTCTGCTCCCACTCCTTGCTTCCGAATTCTTCGCGCGATGCACCGGAAGCCTTGGTCACGGAACTCCAATCCTTCTTGATGGTCCTGAATTCGTCGCACGGGAACTTGAGTCGCATTGCCGCAGCATAGGCTTCCACCGCAGCCTGGCCTTCGCCGACGATCACGTATTTCCTCAGTCCCAGCGGGTCGATGAATCCAGCTGGATTAGGCGCGTAGGCCATCGTGTGAATTCCCCCCGCCAGCCCGATGGGATCTTGCGACACAAACCTGCCGCTGCGCGGATCGAAATATCGATAGCGGTTGTAGTGCAGCCCCGTCTCCTCATCCCAGTACTGCCCCTGGAACCGGATCGGATTCCTGAACCCCGCCCTTCTCCCAGTCTCGCTGATCGCCTCCCGCGCCTCTCCCCACGCCTTGTACTGCGCCGACCAGGCCACACTGCCTTCGTGGTCCGTCAGTTCCTGCGGCGTGCCCAGGTGATCGCACTGGTAGAACGCCATCTCCTTCCTTTCGAACGCCCGAGGCACATGCCTCTGCTCGCCGTTCCACAACGGATCCTGCTCGATGTCGTAGACGCCGCCGTTGGCTTCCATCAGCGCCTTCGCATCCGTCGTCTCGCTCAGAGCCATAGCGCTTGATTGCCGGACCTGCACCAGCGGCACGAACGAGTTCGCCTCGTGGATGTAGTGCACGCTCCAGCCGTGCTCGCCGCCATCCTCTATCGCTGACCTGCTCTGCGTACTCTCGAATGCGAGCACGTCTGCATCCCAGCCGAACAATGTCGTGGTCTCGCCCGAACTCTTCGACAGCCGGCGCCCCAGCGCGTCATAGCTGAAGATGGTTGTCTTGCCGTCGGTGGTCGCGCTGCGCATCCGGTTGTAGCCGTCCCACGCGAACACGGTCTTCTCGCCGTTGCAGGCGCGCTCGATCAGATTGCCGCGCTCATCCCATCTGTAGTGAGTTCCCGCATAGTCCTTCAGAAGGTTGTCCATCAACCGCCCGGCCATGCTGCGGCCATCCCCGTCTAGGCGAACGGCAACGCGATTGGTAATGCGACCCGCCGCATGCGGGTCCGGATGCTCGTCGACAGGAGCACCGATATTTCCGGCCGGATCGAATGCGAACGTCTCGCGCCCCAAGCGACTGTTGGCTTCGAGCAGTCGGCCCACCGGATCGTAGCGGTAGCTCAGGTTGCCGCGCCGGCTGTCGCCGATACCCACCAGCTGGCCCGCCTTGTCGTAGCTGTAACGGCGCTGGATGCCGGTGGTCGATTCGATGGCTCTGGGCCTGGTCCGCGAGACCTGCTGTTCGAGCAACCGCCCGGCCGGGTCGTACTTCTGCCGCTGGCTCAGGCCATTGCCCTGCTCCCGCGCAATCTCCCGGTGCAGGTCGTCCCGCTCGAAGCCCAGGATGTCCTGCCCGTCAACCATCAAGCCGTGCACATGGCCGGAGCCGTAGGTCAGCCACTGGGTGACGTGCCCGTCGGGCCGCACGGTGGCGATACGCTGGTTGAGTTCGTCGTAGCGGTGCTGCCAGACTGCCGTGCGCTTGCGCTCCAGGTAGTGGTGGTGTTCGCGGGTCAGGTTGCCGGCCGGGTCGTAGTACCACTGAAGGCGCGCGTCGCTGTTGGTCGCTTCGAGCAGGCGGCCGTTGCGGTCGTAGGCGAAGCGCTCGGACTGCTCGCCGGCTCGGCGTTCGCTCAGGCGGCCCAGCGGATCGAATTCGAGTTCGGTGCGATGGCCTGCTTCGACCACTTCAGCGAGGATGCCAGTCGTCTCTTCATGGACGTACTGCGTGGCCTTGCGGTCGAAGCCGGTCTCCTCCAGCAGGCGGCCCACGGGGTCGTAGCGGAAGTCGTAGCGGCTACCGTTCTCGTTGTGCAGTTCGGTCAGCCGGCCCAGCAGGTCCCAGTAGTACTTGAGTGAGCGGCCTGCGGCGTCGGTTCGGCCGGCGATCAGGCCGGCACGCGTGTAGCTGTAGCGCGTGGCACGGCCAAGCGCATCCGTGTGCTTCAGCAATCTGCCTTCGGCGTCGTGCTCGAACTGCTCGATCGTCTGGTCCGGTTGCACGATTTCCTCGAGCTGGCCGGCGGTGTAGCGATACCTCGTCACCCGCCCCATCGCGTCGATGGTGCCAATCAAGTGCCCACGGCTGTCGTGCTCCCAGCGGCTGGTCTTTCCGGAACAGTCGGTGTAGCTGGCGAGTTGGCCGTTCGAGGCGTATGTGAGCAGCTTCGCCCCACCCTTGGCATCCGTCACGCACACGGGTCGGCCTGCCTTGTCGTAGGCGTACTCTGTCTTATGGCCCAGCGGGTCGACCTCCTCGACGAGATGCCCCTGTGCGTCGTAGTCGCGCTTCCAGACACCGCCTTCGGCGTCGCGCAAACCCGTCTGGCGATTCAGCCGGTCGTACTCGAAATGAATGCGGCTGCCATCGGCCCTGGTGTGCGCCTGCAGGTTTCCGTCGGCATCGTAGGTGTAGTCGTCGGTACTGCCATCCGTGTGCACGTGGCGAGTGACGTTCTTCGCATCGTCGCGGAAGAACCACTCCTGCAGCTTGTCCGGGTGGATGATGCGATAGGTGTAGCCCTCGATGTCATAGTAGAACCATGTCTCGCCGCCCAGCGCGTCGGTCACGTAGGTCAGGCGGATGTTCCGATCCCACTCGAACTTCAACGCGAAACTGCCATCGTCGGACCACTCTCGCACGGCCTTGGCATCGGGGCCGGTGCTGTCGTATTCGAGGTTCGTACCCCGGTCCGTGCGGTCGGTGTAGCGGGTCACGAGGTGATGGCTGTAGGTGTAGCTCCAGCCGGCACCGTTCTCGTCCTGCGCAGCCACTAGGTCGCGTTCATCGTCGTGCGTGTAGGCGGCCAGCTGTCGAACGACCTGGCCGTCCTTCAGCACCCATAGCGACTTGATCAGACCTGTACGCGCATCGGGCTGCGTGCCGACATGCGCCATGACGGCTTCGCCCTGCTTGCTGATGATGTCGCTCAGCACCTGTTCGCCGGTGCCTGCGATCACGTGGTCGTAGCGCAAGCCGATGGAGGCACCATCTCTCGCCTGCAGGGTCACGAGCCGGTAATGGTGGCCGCCTTCGACCAGCTCGTAGATCTCGCGCCAGTTGCTTTGCTCGCCTACGGGCAGCGGCTTGCCGAAGTCCAGGACCAGCAAGGTCTCGCTCAGGCGCGAGACAGTCACTTCCTCTATGCGGTCGAACCAGGTCTGCCCCACCTCCAGCACCGGATAGGCATGGCTGCGGCCATCTGCTGCGTGATAGACCAGACTTGGCTGCCCCTGGCGCTCGCCCTTGACAGGCGTCACCAGTTCCACGCATGTGCTGTAGGCGGTGATCCACCGCGCGCCCAGCATGCCGTGGTCATAGGCATCGAGCTGGCTGCGATAGGTGCGCGCCCATTCGATCGGCAGCGGCGCAACGAGCACGAAGTCGGTGTGCGTGAAGCTCTCGCAGCCGGTGACGAGGCTGATGGATCCTCCCAGTGAGACAGGTGCCGGGCAATTCTTGCATCCGCCGTCTTTCCGACCGGGCGCCTGCTTGTTGATGTGCCCGAGCGGCGTACCGGGATTCTCTTTCTCCGCCTTGGCCCCCGCTTGCGGCGGCACGATCGCCGCGCGCTTGCCCTTCT
Source organism: Variovorax sp. Root434 (assembly GCF_001426595.1). NCBI lineage: Bacteria > Pseudomonadati > Pseudomonadota > Betaproteobacteria > Burkholderiales > Comamonadaceae > Variovorax > Variovorax sp. Root434. The sequence goes on along the minus strand of NZ_LMEK01000012.1, from coordinate 171 downwards.
TGTGCAGCAACGCATCCCGCAGCTTGTGCAGCAGCCACATGATGCTGGCCTGCGCCTCCTTGTCCGCCAGCCGCGACAGCTGCCCCCTCAGCAGCCGCTTGAAGTCCAGCATCTGCGTGATCACACCGTTGACCCGGCCTGCGATCCCATCTGGCAGCTGGCTCGCCGCCG